>NZ_QVQH01000048.1 GCF_003428645.1 Geodermatophilus marinus
TGCCGGCCTCGAGCGCGGCGATGGCGATCTCGGCGTGGGTGTCGCCCGGCGTGCAGACGTCGACGAGGTCGACGTCGTCGCGCTCGAGCAGGCGCCGCCAGTCGGTCTCGGTGGCCGCCCAGCCCAGCCGGGCGGCGGCCTCGGCCACGCGGCCGGGGTCGCGGCCGGCCAGGACGGCGAGCTCCGGGCGGAGGGGGAGGTCGAAGAAGTGGGGGGCGGTGCGCCACGCGTGGGAGTGGGCGGCGCCCATGAAGGCGTGGCCGATCAGCCCGACGCCGAGGGTCGGGTGTCCGGGGGAAGTCATGCGGGAACTCCTCGAGGAGAGGGGACGCGGGATCAGGCAGCGAGCGTGAGCCGCTTGCTGTCGCGGCCCCCTCCCGGCACAGGCATGTACGAGATGCGGAGACGCACCGCCACCGCGACGTCGTGCTCTCCGGGCGCGAGCGGCTCGTCGGTCTCGAAGGCGAGCTGGGCTCGCTCGCCCATCTCCCAGCGGTCGTCGGTCGTCCCCGGCAGCTGGTCGAAGGTGTAGGTGTTGTGGTGCACCGTGAAGGTGGTCCGCGACGGCGGGACGGGACGGCCGTCCAGCACCAGGTCGACGGCCTCCACCATGGACAGCGCCAGTCCGCGGTAGTACGGCATCCGGACCTCGACGACGCCGCCGGTGCGGCCGTCGTCCAGGGGACGGAACCCCTCCTCGCAGACGATGTACTGGTCGAACATCAGGCGTCCTCTCCGGTGGTCTCGCCGAGCAGGCGGGCGAACATGGCGTGCTGGCGGCGGACCTGCTCGACGCTGTCCACGGGGAAGGCGTCCTGGATGTGCCGGTTGCCCTCGTACTCGCTGGACAGGTAGCCGTCGAAGCCGCCCTCGACGAGCACCGGGACGATCCGGTCGTAGGGGATCGAGTACTCGATCTCGTCGTCGGTCATCTCGTAGAACTTCGCCTGGATGTGCCCGATGAGGGGCATGTGCTCGAGCATCGACTTCGGCTCGGTCCAGATGTAGTGCGTCGCCTGCCGTGCCAGCCCGAAGTCGACCGGACCGCCGCCGCGGTAGTTGACGACGTCCATTAGGGCGTGGGTGTCGCCGTGCTCGTCGTAGGTGCGCACGATCAGATCGACCAGCTCGGGCTTGGCGCCGTCGCGCAGCGCCCGCTCGCTGACCACCCGGGGGAAGCGCTCCACGAACGTGCCCATGTCCGGCATGAGGCCGAGAGCCGGCGAACCGGTGCGGTGCATGACCTCGAGGTGCTGGAGGATCCACGGGTGCTGGTAGTGGAACGGCGCGTGCACCTCCAGCAGCAAGCGGACGCCGGCGTCCTCGGCGTAGGGCGCCGCGGACTCCATCACCTCGGGCGGGGTGTTGATGATTGCGCGGACCACCGAGACACCCAGCCTGACGGCGATGTCGATGTCGCGGTGGAAGGAGGCGACCTGCTCGTCCAGGGTCAGCCACCGGTCGCGGTGACGCTTGGTGTCGAGGAAGAGGTCGGTGGCGACCGGTGTCGTCCCGTACCGCTCCATCCAGCTGAACCACGAGTCGACGAACTCGTCGTCCACCCGGGGTAAGCCGGGGATCATCTGCTCGGGGATGATTTCGATCCCCCGGGCACCGAAGGCAGCCGCCTCGCGGATGCAGTCCTCGACGGAAAGGGTGCGCAGGAAGTACTCCTCCTGAAAGGAGTAGAGGCTGACGCCCCGCTTGATGCTGTGGGCCGGTGCTGTCACGGGGTCCTCTCAGACGGCCGCCGCGGCCGGCCGCGGCGAGGTCGGGCCGATGGCCTGTCCCGTGGACAGGTCGAAGAAGTGCAGGGCGGCCGGCTGGACGGCGAACTCGGCACGGGCGCGCTCGCGCACAGCGGAGGACCCGGGTAGCCGCGCCTGGAGCGCCGTTCCGCCGGCGAGGCTGCGCAGGTCGCCCGACGCGCCGGGGTCCATGTCCTCCGCGATCTCCATGATCGCGTCGGTGACCACTGGCTCCGCGTCGAGCCGCAGGCGGACGAGCTTCTCCGGCGGCAGGTTCTCGACGAGCTCGACGTCGGCGACCAGCCGCACCGCGTCGGGAGCAGCGGTGGCGGGATCACGCAGCGCCTCCGGGCGGAGCCCCAGGGCGACCGGGGTGGCATTGGCGCCGGCGAGCTGTGGGTAGGCGTCGAGGAGCCCGGCGGGGAGCGGCAAGCGCTGCGACCCGAGGATGAGCTCGTGGCCGTCCGCCGTGCGGACGACCGTCGCGCTCATGACGTTCATCGGCGGGGAGCCGATGAACTCGGCCACGAACAGGTTGGCCGGCTGGTCGTAGAGCTCGTCGGGCGTGCCGAGCTGCTGGAGCACCCCCTTGCGCAGCACGGCGATCCGGTCGCCCATCGTCATGGCCTCGACCTGATCGTGGGTGACGTAGAGGGTGGTGACCCCGTACTGGCGCTGCAGACTGCGGATCTCCGCGCGCATCTGCCCCCGCAGCTTGGCGTCCAGGTTTGACAGGGGCTCGTCCATGAGGAAGGCCTGCGGCTGGCGCACGATGGCCCGTCCCATCGCGACGCGCTGCCGCTGACCACCCGAGAGCGCCTTGGGCTTGCGGTGTAGGAGATCGGACAGCCCCAGGGCCTCCGCCGCCCGTTCGACGCGCTCGGTCACCTCGGCCTTGGCCACCCCCGAGCACTGCAGCGGGAAGGCGATGTTCTCGCGCACGGTCATGTGCGGGTAGAGGGCATAGCTCTGGAAGACCATCGCGATGTCCCGCTGGGAGGGGTGGACCTCGTTGACCACCCGGTCACCGACGAGCAGGCGGCCGTCGGAGATCTCCTCGAGGCCCGCGGCCATGCGCAACGCCGTCGTCTTGCCGCAGCCCGAGGGCCCGACCAGGACGAGGAACTCGCCGTCGGCGATGGCGATGTCGAGTTCGGAAACCGCCTGCGTCCCGTCCGGGTACCGCTTGGTGACGTGGTCGAACGTGATCGATGCCATGACTACTCCTCAGTCGATGGTGTTTCGCGACGGGCGTGCGGAATGGGTGCGGAAGTCGACCCAGCCGGGCAGCTCCCACGGCCGGACCAGCGCCTCGCGGAGGGCTGCGGCCAGGTCGGCGGTGTCGGGCAACGGGGAACTGCGACCGTCCGGGCGGCTGTAGAGCCGGCAGGTGAGCGCCGGCGGCGCCGCGGTCGAGAACAGGTCCCTGCCGCCCACCGCGAACGTCGGGGAGCCGGGGAACCCCAGCCGCTGCGCCTCGTCACGGGTACGCACCTCGCGCTCGACCACAGCCACCTCGTCGCGCCCCAGGTCAGCGAGGACCTCGCGCAGCACGTGGGCAGCCCGGTCGCGCGTGGGGCAACCAGCCCACCAGCGGAGCTCCACCCGCCACTTGATCGAGCACCCGGCCGGTGACGTAATCGGCCTGGCCACCTCGCGCTCGGCCAGCACGTCCTCGAGCGCGTCCCGCAGCCAGCGGGCGCGCTGCCCGGGATCGTCGTGGTCGCCGTCCGGCGCGCCGTGGTACCGCACCGTGCCGTGCCGGTCGATCACGAAGACCTCGGGCGTGGCCGTCGCGCCGTAGGCACGGGCGACGACCTGCTCGGCGTCCCGCAGGAAAGGCCCCGCCACCTCACCGGCCGCGACCCGCTGCCGCATCCCCTCCACGGAGTCCTCGGGGTGGTCGGACTCGTCGTTGCTGGTCACCTGCAGGACGGCGACGCCCCGCGTGCCGTAGTCCCGGACGACCTCCTGGACCCGGTCGTGCCAGGCACGGGCGTAGGGGCAGCCGTTGGCCGTGAAGACGACGACCGTCGCGTCATGACCGGCAGCGTCGAGACGGACGATTGCGCCGTCCGTACCGGGCAACGCGAGCGGTGGGGCGGTGTCACCGACGGTGAGTCGGCTCATCGGACGGTCCCTTCGATCTGGGCGGTCGCGCGCTGCACGAGCGGCACGCCGGGCGCCTGCTGGATGTAGGGGATGCGCACGGCGAGGGCGAGCCCGACCTGGTGGGTCACCCCGAAGGCGGCGGGCACGTCGAGCGCCACGTCGAGCGCATCGCGCAGGTCCCACCAGGCGGCGGACCCGACGGCGTCGGCGAGCGGGCCGGTGAAACCGCCGGTCGAGACCGAACGCAGAGGTGCCCGAGCACCGTCGACGGTCACCTCCACCGCTTCCAGGCAGGAGACCGGCAACGACCGGTACCAGGGCAGGTGGACGGCAAGGTGCAGGCGGCCGGCTCGGACCGAGACCGCATCGGAGTGCAGGATGCCCTCGGTCATCGTCATGCCGTCGCCGCCGTCCGGTCACCGGCCAGTTCGGCCAGCAGCGCGACGTGCGCCACCGAGACGGCCATCGCGTCCGCCTCGTCGCGCTCGAGCAGCTCGTGGCCGCCCCACTCGCTCAGGACGGCGCCCTGGTAGCCGACCGCGGACAGCGCTCGCAGCCACTCTCCGTGCGGGCCGCGGACGGCCTCGACGTCCGTGTCCCAGAGTTTGGCGTGCGCATGCCGGACGAGCGGCAGGAGTTCGGACCACTCCCCCGGCGCCGTCCGGCCGCACCGGCCGAGCACCCCGGCGACCAACGGGACCAGCTCTGCTTCGCGGGGGTGCCCCGCGACCACCGCCAGCGCGGCTCCGATGCGCGGGCCGATCGGTCCGTCCTGGTCCCACGCCTCGTGCACCGCGCGGACCCCCGGTGCCGGGAGACCCAGCCGGCGCAGCGCCGTACCGAGGGCCGCCGGGAGGGCGGGCGTGGTCAGGCTGAAGTCGATTGTCAGGCCGAGGAAGGGACTCCCGGTCCGCTGCTGGAGGTCCGCGAGCTCGACCACGGCGGGAGCGTCGGGTGAGGTCGCGCCCTGGACCTCGAAGGTGAGGACGACGCCAATCCGCTCCGCTTCGGCTGCGATCCGGTGCAGCAGCTGCGGCTCCATCCCCAGCGTCGCGCGCACCGTCGGGAAACCGAGCCGGGCGGCGGCCGCCAGTTGGGGGGCGACGTCGTCGAAGGCCTGCTCCACCGTCCTCGGTCGGCCCGGATGCCGAAAGAGGTCGGTGTACACCCCCAGCGCGACCGGCACGAGATCCAGCCGCTCGACGGCGCCACGGAAGGCGCGCTCGTCCTCCGTCGCAACCGTGGGGAAGCCGCGCCAGGCCTGGTGGCCGATGAGCTCGACCGCCGGGCCGCACCCGGCAGCAGCCACCTGCTCCAGCAGTCCGACCGCGTCGGCCCCTTCCCGCCACTGCGGGGTCAGCGAGAACAGCGTCATCCCGAGCTGCGTCATGTCAGGCGCCGACCTCGATCCAGCGACCGGTTCGGTACGCCTCGACCAGCGGGACGACGCGCGCGCAGCGGCCGAGGGTGCGGTCGTGCACCGTGCCGGTGGACCCGCGGCCGGCCATGCCGGCACCGACGTCGTCGGCCATGGGAAGGAACTCCTCGCGAGGCTGGTGGCCGCGGCCACGGAAGGTGGGTGGTGGGCAGACCGGTGGACGAGCCGACCCGACGGCCTGAGCGGGACGGGTGCGGGGATCGCGCGCCGAAGGCGGCGAGGGCCTACTTGATGCCGCCGGCGAAGCCCTGGATGAACCGCTTCTGCGCGAAGAGGTAGAAGGCCAGGATGGGCACCATCGAGATGATCACGATGGCGAAGATCTTGTTCCAGGCCGAGACCAGCGAGCCGACGTAGTAGTACATCGACACCGGCAGCGTCTGGTTGTCCGAGCCGCCGAGGAAGATCAACGCGGTGAAGAAGTCGTTCCAGACGATGAGCCCGGTGAGGATCGCGACCGTTCCGGTCGCCGGGGCCATCAGCGGCAGGACGACACGGAGGAAGACCCGGCCGGGACCGGCCCCGTCCAGCGCCGCGGCCTCCTCGTAGTCGCGGGGCAGGTTGCGGAAGAACCCGGCGTAGAGGAACACCGCCAGCGGCATCAAGGTGCCGACGTACAGCAGCACCATCCCCCACACCGAACCGACCAGCCCCAGCTGCCGGGCACCGATGTAGAGCGGCACCAGGCCCAGCTGCGTGGGCAGCAGGATGGCGATGAGGAACAGGTAGAAGGTGACGCTGCCCCATCGGGCGGTGCTGCGGGCCAGCACGTAGGCGGCGAGCGATCCGAAGGCGACCAATCCGGCGATGCTGCCGACAGTGATCAGGATGCTGTGCACCAGTGCCATCAGGATGTTGTTGTCGCCGCCGCTGGAGAGCACCTCGACGAAGTTCTCGAAGGTCGGCCGGCCAGGCGGCTCCGACGTTCCCGTGCTCAGCAGCTCCTCGTCGGGCTTGAGCGCGGTGATGACGAGGAAGTAGAACGGGAGCAGGGTCAGCAAGGCGACGAGCCAGACGAACCCCTCGCGCAGGGCCGTCATCTTCGTGTAGCGGAACATGATCCGGGCCCCTTACGAACGGTCCTTGGTGGCCGCCTGCTGGAGGACGGCGAAGACGAGCATGATCAGGGTCAGCAGGAGAGCCAGGGCCGCGCCGAAACCGAAGTTGCTCAACGCGAAGGTCTCTTTGTAGACCTGCGTGGCCAGGGTCTCGGTGGCGCCGGCGGGACCGCCGCCGGTCAGCGCCATGACCTGGTCGAAGACGCGTAGGCCCTGGAGGAGCATGAGCGTCGAGGCGATCGCAACCGACGGCCGGATCGACGGCAGGGTGATGTGCCGGAATCGTCGCCAGTTACCGGCGCCGTCCAATGCAGCCGCTTCCTCGATCTCCGTCGGCACGGTGGCCAGGCCGGCGAGGTAGATGACCATCACCATGCCGGTGGTCTGCCAGGCCATGACGACCAGCACCGCCCACAGCGCCAGGTTCGCGTCCGCCAGCCACAGTTGCGGCTCCATGCCGACCCAGCCCAGGACGCCGTTGAGCGGGCCGTTGAAGTCGAAGATGAATTTCCAGACGTAGGACACCGCCAGCGGGCTCAGGACCACCGGCATGAAGAACAGCACGCGGAGCAGGTAGCGGGTCTTCAGCGTGCGGTTGAGCGCGAGCGCCAGGACCAGTCCTACGACGTTGGTCGCAATGAGGAAGCCGAAGGCGAGGAACAGGGTGTTCGTCAGCGACCCGATCATCGCGGGATCCGCAAAGATGCGCCGGAAGTTCTCCAGGCCGATGAAGTTGAAGTCGCCGACCCCCGACCAATCGGTGAAGGCGTAGAGGGCGCCGCCGGCGGTGGCCAGGTAGTGGATCAGCACGACCATCAGGACGGCGGGGAGCGCCCACCACCACCGGCCGTGCGAGATGAGCGGGCGGGCCCGCCGGGAGCGGAATAGCCTTCCGCCCCCGGCGCCCGCTGCCGCCCCCCGGACGACGGGACTCGTGTCCTGCGGTGTTCCCGTGGTTGCAGTCATCATTCGTCCCTCGTGTCGATCCGGCAGCGGCTGTGCCGTTACTGGCTGTAGGCCTCGTCCATGGCCTCGAGCACGGACTGGACATCGCCCTGGCCGGTCAGCAGCCCCTGGGCTCCGGTGGCCAGAGCGCCATAGACACTCGGATTCGGCCAGCCCTGGTTGGGCAGGGGCGCATAGTCGCCTGACTCGAGCAGGTCCCGCACCGGCTCGTACGTGGGGTTGAGGTTTTCGCCGGGCCCGGTGATCGGGACGCCACCCTGGACCTCGGTGACGCGCTCGGCGTTCTCGGACATCCAGTTCAGGAAGTCGAGAGCAGCCTCCTTCTGGGCCTCCTCGGCGTCGGCGTTGATGCTCAACACGTAGTTGGGGCTCGCGAGCAGGTACGGGTCGCCGTCGGCCGGCGGGAAGGCCCGGGTGTCGAGCTCGAGTCCCGGCGTGGCGTTGGCCAGCTCGTTGGCGGCGGTACCGGGCAGGAACGCGCTCAGCGAGGTGCCCTGCGTGATGCCCTGGGTGATGCCGTCGAAGCCGGCACCGGGCGCACCCGGCTGGAAGCAGCCGGCCTCGTTCATCTCGACGATCGTCTCGAGCGTGTCCTGCCAGCCCTCGCTCTCCGCGAAGGAGGCGTCTCCTGCGGCCAGCTGGTCGTTGAAGTCCGGGGTCTCCGCGTACACGCGGGTCGCCGAGATCGCCATCGCCATGAGCCCCGGGTTGGGCGGCACGGCGCCGGCGATCACGGCCATGGACTTTCCCTGGTCGGCCAGCGACTGGCAGGCCTCCAGATAAGCGTCGAAGTCCTCGGGGTACTCGACTCCCGCCTCCTCAGCGGCGCCGACGTTCCACGTCACGCCGACCGGGATGAGGCTGGTCGGCTGCGCGTAGATCTCCCCGTCGATCCCAAACTGGGACTCGCTGCCTTCCGGGACGAGCGAGGCAGCCTCCTCGCCGAGGGGCTCCAGGTACCCAGCCTCGGCCAGCGGGATCACCGAGCTCGACTGGCCTGAGCCGGGGGCGAACATCATGAGGGTCGGCGCGTTCCCGCCCTGCAGCTGGGTCCGCATCGTCAACCCGTAGCTGTCCGGCGGCAGCGGGTTCGTCTCGATCTCGACGCCGATCTCCTCGGAGTACTCCTCGGCGAGGATCAGCCAGGGGTTCTCGGCACCACCGCTGGCGTTCTCGAAGGCAAAGGTGAAGCTGTCGGCGGCGCCGCCGGAGCCGGACGCGGAGGCGTTGTCGTCACCCCCGCCACACGCCGCGAGCGTCAGCGCGCCGAGGGCGGGCGCGGCGGCGAGGACGCCGAGACGGCGGAGCCTCCCGTGGCCTTGCTGGGTCATGTAGCTCCCCTTCGGACGAGCCCGGGAGACCGGGGATCGAGGGATGGTGGGCGGCGATTCGCCGCGCGTGATGGCAACCACATACTTCTGCCTTTCAACGGACGAAGTCAACGGGTCGGGGGCATAACACCGTCGATACAGCGCATCCACGCGATCGATACCGGTTGTGCGCGAACCGGCCGTCGACGTCAGGCGGCAGCTGGGGTGGCCATGGCGAGTTCCGGTCGGCCGGCCGGACTCCCCTCCCGCAGCCAGGAGGTGAGGCAGTCGCGGGCGAACAGGGCATCGAGCACGAGGTGCACCGCCCCGACCAGGCCCGCCGACTCCCCGAGCAGCGACGGTTCGATGCGCAGCGTCCGCGTGGCCAGCGGCAGCGACCGGCGGTACACCGATTCCCGGATCGCGGCCAGGACGTGGTCCCCTGCTGCGACCACCCCGCCTCCCAGGACGACCAGGCCGGGATTGTAGAAGCTGATCAGCGTGGCCAGGGTGCCGCCGATGAGGCGCCCAGCCCGAGCCAGGAGCAGCCTGGCCGCCACGTCCCCCCGGTCGGCGGCCCTGGTGACATCGGCGGCCGTCAGCCCGCCCGTCGCCGCCAACATCTCGGCCATGACCGGGCTGTCCCCGCACGCGGCCAGGCGCTGCCCCTCCCTGGCCAGGGCTGCACCCCCGGCCAGCGCCTCCAGACACCCCCTGTTTCCGCAGCGGCAGACGACCGCCTCCGCCTCCGCGACGGCCACGTGCCCGATGTCGCCCGCGCAGCCGTTGACCCCCCGGTGCAACCGCCCACCGGACACGAGGCCGGCCCCTATCCCCGTCCCGACCTTGGCGACGAGCACGTCTCCGCTGGCGGCAGCCTGCGGGTTGGTCCGCAACTCGGCCAGCGCCAGGAGATTCACGTCGTTGTCGACCCAGACCGCCGCCTCGAACCGTCGCGCCATGCGTTCGCGTATGGGGTAGCCGTCCCAGCCCGGCATGATCGGCGGCGCCACCGGGCGTCCGGTCGCGAACTCGACCGGCCCTGGGACACCGACTCCCACCCCCCACAGGGGCCTGGAGCCGGGGAACCCGTCGGCCAATTGCTCGATCAACTGCTCGACGCGACCGAGCACGACCTCGGGCCCGTCAGCGACGTCGACCGCCTCCGTCGCATGCGCCTTGACCGCCCCGGAGAGGTCGGCGAGCCCGACGACCATCCCCGTCGCACCGATGTCGGCGCCGGCCACGATCCCGGCCTCGGTGCGGAACCTCAGTCGCCGGGGGGCGCGCCCACCGGTCGACGGGGCGAGCCCGTCGGAGGTCATCAGTCCAGCTGCCGCTAGCTCACGGACGCGTTGGGCGACGAAGCTACGCCCCTGGCCTATCCGCTGCGCCACCTGCGCCTGGGTGATGCCGTCCGGCGCGGAGCGCACAGCATTGAGCACGGCGACCAGTCCGTCGACCCGCTCAGCCGGCACGGTCCGGCCCCCATGCAGCCTGCTCACATCCGGTCACGGACGGATGCTACCTATTTCCTCCGGGCAACGGCAGAAGTAAGGACGTACCCGGCGGAAGCGTCAAGCCGTCAGGCCGGCGCCCTCGCCCGGTGCGGCCTCCGGGCGCGCCCGGAGGCGTGCGTCGAGGACGCTCGGCAGGTTTCCCGGCTCGAAGAGCCTGGCGAGCGCGAACTCGACCGCTCCAGTGACGCCGGCGACCTCCTGGTCCACCGCCGAGGGCTCGATCCGCAGGTCGCGGGTGGCCGCGGGCATCGCCCGCCGGTAGATCTCCTCGCGGATCGCCGCGAGCACGTGGGCTCGGGCGCGGGCGATACCCCCGCCGATCACCACCAGGTCCGGATCGAAGACGTTGACCAGCGTGGCGAGGCTGGCACCGAGGACGACAGCGGCCCGGTGCAGCAACGCCCGGGCCGCCGGGTCGCCCCGGCCCGCCGCCGCGGTCACGTCGCCCGGCCGGATGCGGCCGGTACGGGTGAGGACCTCCGCCAGGACCGGGCTCTCGCCCGACTCCGCGAGCCGGCGCCCGTCACGGGCGAGGGCCGCACCGCCCGCGACGGCCTCCAGGCACCCGAGGTTGCCGCAGCCGCAGACGACTCCCTCCACACCCGGCACCGGCATGTGGTCGATCGCCCCGGCGAGCCCGTGCGCGCCACGGTGCAGCTGACCGCCGACCACGACGGCGGCGCCGATGCCGTACCCGCCGCCCATGTAGACCAGGTTTCGGGACGCCGCCGCAAGGGGGTTGACCCGCCGCTCACCGAGCGCGGACAGGTTCACCCGGTCGTCCATCCAAGCCGGCGCCCCGAAGGCCGACGCCATCCGCTGCACCGTCGGGTGACGGCTCCACTCGGGCATCGTCGGCATGGTCGCCGCCGCCCCACCGTCGTAGGCGACCGGGCCGGGCATGCCGAGACCGATGGCCCACAGCTCACCGCCGGTGCCGGTCTCCTCGACGATGGCGCGCGCCATGCGTTCCACGATGCCGATCACGATGTCCGGGCCGTCGGTGACGTCGATCTCCTCCTGCCGCGTCGCCTGGAGATCGCCGGCCAGGTCGGCGACCGCGACGACGACCTCGTTGGTCGCGATGTCGGCGCCGAGGACGCGACCGGCGTCGGCGCGCAGTCCCAGTCGGCGAGGAGCCCGGCCCCCGGTGGACGGCCCGAGCCCCCGGGAGACGACGAGCCCGGCCTCCTCCAGTTCCGCCACCCGCTGCGCCACCACGCTGCGCCCCAGACCCACCCGCTCGACCAGTATCGGCTGGGTGACGCCGTCCTCGCGGCGGATGGCGTCCAGCACGGCGGCCAGTCCGGGGTATCGATCGCTCGGCATGCTCCGTCCCTCACCTGTCGGGTACCGGTGCATCCTCTCCCGACACCCCGCCGGCCGCCCCATACCCGGGCCCCGGCTACCCCGGATCGAGGAGCACCGGCCCCCCGGCGGAGGGGCTGCGCTGCCGGGTGCTGCGACTCGGCGAGGGCCGACGAGGTCCGGTCTTGGCCCAGGCGACCAGGCGTCCGGCGTAGCCGCCGCCGGCCCAGATGTTGGGGCCGGTGGCGACCTTCGCCCGCAGGGCGGTCAGCACCCGAACCGCGCCGTCGCGGTCCTGAATCCCGATGATGGTGACTACCACGGCCACCGGGCCGGATGCGTGTTCACGATCACTCATGACTGCTGTTCCGCTCACGAGGTCCAAGACTTCCCCACCGCCGTCATTCGTCTCGCCACCGGCGGCCTCTCCTCGGTGAGCTCTCGCCACCCGAGCCGTGGGTATCAGGCAGACAGGCTCCCGGCGGGCAGGCCGCAAACGGCCTCCAGCCGCCGGCACGTCACCTCGCTCGGCCGGCTCCTCCCCACCTCCCAGCTGCGCACCGCCTGCCCCGACCTGCCCAGCACGCGCCCGAGTTCCACCTTGGTCATCCCGGCGGCCATCCGCGCCACCCGTATCGCCTCTGGGAGATCGGCGGCACGCCACGGTGCTCCATCCGGCAGGTCGGGGAGCTCGATGCCACAGGCGGCCAGCAGCTGCTCCGGCGGTCGCCGGTAGGCCGTGGCCATCCGCCGGGCGACGGCGACCGGCGGCACCCGCGCCCCCGCCTCGTAGCGGGCGAGCGTGCCGAGGGCGATCCGCAGATGAGCCGCCGCCTCGCGCTGGGTCATGCCCGCCTGCCTCCGGAGCCGCCGCAGCGGCCGCGGATCGACGGCGGGAACCGCCCGGGGCCGCGCGGCCAGCCGGGCGACCTCGACGTCCAGCACGCGCGCGAGCTCCTCCGCAACACCGGGGGACACGCGCACACCAGCGGTCTCCCACATCGCCAGGGTCGTGGGTGCGACCTCGACCAGTCCGGCCAGCGTTCGCTGGGTGAACCCTCGCTGCCGCCGCACGAGCCCCAGCGACGGCAATGGCTCACCGTCCAGGCGGGCCGGTGGGTGATCGGCGAACAATGCCTCGACCTCGTGGAACTGCAGGCCGAGAGCCGCGCCGAGCGCCGGCCAGTACTGCCGGGCCGGTCGTCGTCCTCCGTTCTCCCACAGGGAGACGTTCGGCCGGCTCACGTGCACCGCCCGGGCCAGCTGGGTCATCGTCAACCCCGCCGTGAGGCGCGCTGCCGTGAGCGTCGCCGGACGACACCGCCCACGGGTGTGGCGGCCGGGCCGGCCGCCCTGCTCGCCGACGTCGCGGACGGACGGCGGGAGGGCGCACTCCCGGGCGGGTGCCCCGAGCGTCGCGGTCATCGTCCTCGGATGGCGGCGCTGGTCACCTCCCGGCCGTTCAGCGGGCGGCGACCAGGTCGGTGGCCTGCGGGACGACGGTGTTCAGGTCGCCCACGACGCCGAAGTCGGCGAGCTCGAAGATCGGCGCCTCGGGGTCCTTGTTGACCGCGACGATGGTCTTCGAGGTCTGCATGCCGGCCCGGTGCTGGATGGCCCCGGAGATGCCCACGGCGATGTAGAGCTGCGGGGAGACGGTCTTGCCGGTCTGGCCCACCTGGAAGGTGTGCGGGTAGAACCCGGAGTCCACCGCCGCCCGCGACGCCCCGACGGCCGCGCCGAGGGAGTCGGCCAGGCCCTCGATGACCGAGAAGTTCTCCGCCGAGGCGACGCCGCGCCCGCCGGAGACCACGATGGCGGCCTCGGTGAGCTCCGGGCGGGAGGACTTCTGCTCCACCACCCGGTCGAGCACCTTGGTCTGCTTCGCGGCGTCCGAGAGCGAGACGGCGACCTGCTCCTCCTCGGCCGCGGCCGGGGCGGGCTCCGGGGTGACCGAGTTGCCGCGCACCGTGTAGATCGGCGTGCCGGTGGTGACCTTGGAGTGCACGATCGTCGCGCCGGCGAAGGCGACCTGGGTCGCGGTGCCATCAGGAGCGATCTCGGTGACGTCGGTCAGGAACCCGCTGCCGGTCTTGATGGCCAGCCGGCCGGCGACCTCCTTGCCCTCCGGGGAGGAGGGGATGACGACCGCGGCCGGCTGCTTGTCGGCGACCAGCTGGGCCAGCACCTCGGCCTTGGGGGTGACCAGGTAGGAGTCGACCTCCTCGGACTCGGCCACGTAGACCTTCGCCGCGCCGTACTCGGCCAGGGCGTCCTTCACCGCCGCGGCCGTGCCGGGGGCGCCGACGACGACCGCCGACACCTCACCG
>NZ_QVQH01000049.1 GCF_003428645.1 Geodermatophilus marinus
AACAGGTCCTCGGTGGGGAGCATGAGAGGCGCCTCTGCGGGCGAGGGGCTTCGACAACCACCACGCTCCGCAGAGGCGCCCTCATGTCAAGCCATCAGTTGCCGACGGCAACCCACATAACGCGCCTGAGCCGCGGTCAGTAGAGGTGGTCGCCGGGGCTGCGCATCCGTCGGGGGCCCGGCGGGACCCGCGCCGTCGGCGGGCCGACCCGCACGGAAGCGCCGGCGATCACCAGCGAGCGGCCGCCGTGCCACGGGTTCGGCGGCCCGACGATCACCGGCTCCAGCGACAGCCGCAGCACCTCGGGCAGGTCGTCGGCGAGCCGGGCCACCCGCAGCAGGAGGTCCTCGAGCGCGGCGACGTCGACCGGCTCGGACCCCCGGTAGCCGTTGAGCAGCGGCCACGCGCGCGGCGCGCGCACCAGCTCGGCGGCGTCGGTGTCGGTGAGCGGCAGCGTGCGGTAGGCGCGGTCGCCGAGCAGGTCGGTGGCCACCCCCCCGAGGCCGAAGCTGACCAGCGCGCCGAAGGACGGGTCGTCGACGATCTCCACGACGG
The DNA here is from genome assembly GCF_003428645.1 of Geodermatophilus marinus. Taxonomy (GTDB): domain Bacteria; phylum Actinomycetota; class Actinomycetes; order Mycobacteriales; family Geodermatophilaceae; genus Geodermatophilus. Next base: position 556 of record NZ_QVQH01000049.1, read on the forward strand.
TCGCCACGCCCGGTGCGGCTATCTCCTGCACGATCACCGGGTCGCCGGCGGGGATCGCCGCGTAGGCGGCGCGCACGTCCTCGGCGTCCTGCAGGTCCAGGCGGACCCCGCCCAGGTCGGAGCGGTGCCGCAGCCACGGCGCGGTCGACTTGAGCACCACCGGGTAGCCGATCTCCCCGGCGGCCGCGACCGCCGCCTCGGCGTCGGTCACGGTGCGGGTGCCGAGCAGCGGCACCCCGTAGGCGGCCAGCAGCGCGATCGTCTCGTCGTCGGTGAGCGGGCGCCCGCCGGCGTCGTCGCCCAGCGCGGCGGTGACGACGGCGCGGGCGGCCTGCTCGTCGACCCCCTCGAGCTGCGGTAGCGCGCCGACCGGCCGGCGCCGCCAGCGGGCGTACTGCGCCACCTTCGCCAGCGCGATCACCGCCCGCTCCGGGGTGGAGAACGAGGGCACCGAGCCGCGGGCCGGGGTCCCGTCCTCGCCGGGGACGGCGAGCTCGCCCGGGATGCCCTCGGTGGACAGGAAGGTGGCCACGATCGGCTTGGTGGCGGCGCGGGCCACCTCGCGCAGCGCCCGGCCGAACGCGTCGGACCCCCGGCGCAGCGGCGGCAGGAAGACCGCGACCACAGCGTCGACGGCGTCGTCGTCGAGCGCCCCCTGCAGGGCGGCCCGGAACTCCTCCGCCGAACCGGCCGCACCGATGTCGGTGGGCGCCTCGTGCGCCAGCTCCAGGCCCTCCTCGAGGACGGCGTCGGTGACCAGCACGCCCATCGCCGTGGAGTTGCCGACGACGGCCACCCGGTCGCCGGCCGGCAGCGGCTGGTGGGCCAGCAGGGTGCCGACGTCGAAGAGCTGCGCGAGGGTGTCGACCCGGATGACGCCGGCCGAGGCGAACAGCGCGCCCACCGACTCCTCGGGCACCGCGACGGAGGTGCCGGCCAGGCCCGCGGTCATGCGCACGTGCCGGCCGCTCTTCACCGCCACGACCGGCTTGGTCCGGCCCACCCGCCGGGCCAGCCGGGCGAACTTGCGGGGGTTGCCGAAGCTCTCCAGGTGCAGCAGGACGACCTCGGTGCCCGGGTCGGTCGCCCAGTACTGCAGCATGTCGTTGCCGCTGACGTCGGCGCGGTTGCCGGCCGAGACGAAGCTCGACAGCCCGATGTTGCGGGTCCGCGCCTGCTCGAGCAGCGCCGACCCGAGCGCCCCGGACTGCGCGAAGAACCCGACCCGGCCGCGGCCGGGCACCCGCGGCGCGAGGCTGGCGTTGAGCCGGACCGCGGGGTCGGTGTTCACGATGCCGAGGCAGTTAGGGCCCACCACCCGCATCCCGGACGCGCGCGCGGCCGCGACGAACCGCCGCTCGGCCGCTTGCCCCTCGGGCCCGGACTCGCCGAAGCCGCCGGAGATGACCACCAGGCCGCGCACCTGCTTGCGGCGGCAGGCCTCGACGACGCCGGCCACCTCGTCGGCGGGGACGGCGAGCACCGCGAGGTCGACGTCGTCCGGGATGGCCTCGATGCCGGCGTAGGCCGGCACCCCGCGGACGTGGCGGGTGCCGGGGTTGACCGGGTAGACCGGCCCGCGGAACCCGTAGTCGAGCAGGTGCCGCAGGACGGCGTGGCCCACCTTGTCCTCGTCGTTGCTGGCCCCGACCACGGCCACCGACGAGGGGGTGAGCAGCCGGGCGATGGACCGCGACTCGCTGCGCTGCTCCCGCTCGTAGCGCACCGCGAGGGCGGTCTCGGTGGGCGCGATCGGGAAGCTCAGGTGGACGACGCCGTCCTCGTAGGACCGGGTGGGCGTGTACCCGGCGTCGAGGAAGACCCGCACCATCCGGTTGTTCTGCGCCAGCACCTCGGCGACGAAGCGCTCGATGCCCCGCTCACCCGCCGCGGCCGCCAGGTGCTCGAGCAGCACCGACCCCAGCCCGCGGCCCTGGTGGGCGTCCTCGACGAGGAAGGCCACCTCCGCGTCGGCGGTGCCGGGGTAGCGGTCGTAGCGGCCGACGCCGATGACGTGGTCGCCCAGGACGAGCACGAACGCCACCCGCGCGTCGTGGTCGACGTGGGTGAAGCGGTGCAGGTCCCGCTCCGAGAGCCGCTTCATGGGCCCGAAGAAGCGGTAGTAGCGGGTCTGGTCGGAGCTGCGGTCCATGAGGCCGACCAGACCGTCGGCGTCCGAGGGGCGGATCGGCCGCAGGTGCACGGTGCCGCCGTCGGCGGCGATGATGTCGGCCTCCCAGTGCGCCGGCGGCTGGGGCGCGGCGTCGGGCCGGGCCGGGGGTGGACCCTTCGCAACGCCCGCGGCCGGCCGCGCCGCAGCGCCCGCGGCCCCGTCCCGAGGCTCACCGCCAGCCTGCGAGTGGTGAGGAGGACGGGCGGCCCCGTCCCGAGGCTCACCGCCAGCCTGCGAGTGGTGAGGAGGACGGGCGGCCCCGTCCCGAGGCTCGCCGCGAGCCTGCGAGTGGTGAGGAGGACGGGGTCCTTCTTCAGTCACGGGGGTCGTCCGGGTCGAGGCCGAAGTAGGGGAACGAGGCCCGGCGGCTGCGCATGACCGCGCGGTCCACCCGGGACTCGGTGAAGGGGTCCCAGCGGGTAAAGCCGGTGTACCCGCCCTCGGTCATGTGCGTGGGCGGCCGGGCCCGCAACCCCCGGCGGACGACGTCCTCCCGCCAGGACTCCGGGATCTCCGTCGCCGGGTCCAGCCGGTCGCCCGAGGCCTCGGCGATGAGGTGGGTCCACGCCCGCGGCACGCACCGGACGAGCCCGTACCCGCCGCCGCCGAGGGCCAGCCACCGACCGTCGCAGATCTCGTGGGCCAGGTCGTGCAGCGCCCGGTAGCTGGCGCGCTGCCCGTCGACGGTGAGCGCGAGGTCGGCGAGGGGGTCCTCGTGGTGGGCGTCGCAGCCGCACTGGGTCACCAGGATCTCCGGCCGGAACGCCCGCAGCACCCCGGGCACGACGGCGGTGAAGGCGCGCAGCCAGCCGGAGTCGTCGGTGCCGTTGGGCAGGGCCAGGTTCACCGCGCTGCCCAGCGCCGTGTCCGGGTCCCCGGTCTCCTCCGGGTACCCGGTGCCGGGGAACAGCGTCAGCGGCGTCTGGTGGACGCTCACGGTGAGCACGCGCGGGTCGTCGTAGAAGGCGGCCTGCACCCCGTCGCCGTGGTGCACGTCCACGTCGACGTAGGCGATCCGCTGGTACCCCTGGCGCAGCAGCCAGGCGATCGCGACCGCCGCGTCGTTGAAGACGCAGAACCCTGAGGCGCGGTCGCGCATGGCGTGGTGCAGCCCGCCGGAGATGTTGACCGCGTGCTGGGCGCGGCCGGTGTGGACCCGCTCGGCGGCCAGGACGCTGCCGCCGGTGATCAGCGCGGCCGCGTCGTACATCCCGTCGAAGATCGGGTTGTCCGGCGTCCCCATCCCGAAGCCGATGCCGGGCTCGGCGGGCGCCCGCCGGACCGCGTCCAGGTAGACCGGGTCGTGCACCAGCGTCAGCAGGTCCGGGCCGGCCGGGGTGGGCTGCACCACCTCGAGCCGGTCGCTGGCGAGGACGCCGAGGGAGTCGGCCAGCCGCATGGTGAGGTCCAACCGGACCGGGTGCAGCGGGTGGTCCCCGCCCATCGTGTAGCCGAGCAGCGCGTCGTCCCAGACGACCGCGACCGAGTCGCTCACGGCCCCTCCTCGCCGGCGTCCGGCGCCGGCCTGCAGCCGGCGTCCCCGTCCTGCCCGGGACGCTACCGCCGCGCGCGTTCCCCGGCCCCCGAACGTGCTCGGCAGCGGCCGCGACCCCCCGTACGATCAGGTCCGACACGGAGGAGAGCTGTGAACGACCTGATCGACACCACCGAGATGTACCTCCGCACCATCTTCGAGCTGGAGGAGGAGGGGATCGTCCCCCTCCGCGCCCGCATCGCCGAGCGGCTGCACCAGAGCGGCCCCACGGTCAGCCAGACGGTCGCCCGCATGGAGCGCGACGGCCTGCTGACCGTCGAGGGCGACCGGCACCTGCAGCTCTCGGAGCAGGGCCGCCAGCTGGCCACCGCGGTCATGCGCAAGCACCGGCTGGCCGAGTGCCTGCTCGTGGACGTCATCGGCCTGGACTACGCCGACGTCCACGAGGAGGCCTGCCGCTGGGAGCACGTCATGAGCGAGGCGGTGGAGCGCAAGCTGCTCACCCTGCTCGGCAACCCGACGGTCTCCCCCTTCGGCAACCCGATCCCCGGGCTGGACGCGCTCGGCGGGGAGACCTCGGCGGTGCTGGACTCGCTGACCCTGCTCTCGACGACGGCCACGCCGGAGGGGCGCCGCGTGGAGATCCGCCGGATCAGCGAGCAGCTGCAGGAGGACTCCGAGCTCATGCGCGTCCTGGCCGACCATGGCCTGCGGCCGGGGGCGGTCGTCGTCGCCCAGCTGGTCTCCGGCTCGATCAGCCTGGACGGCCGGGCGCTGCCGGCCGGTGTCGCCCAGCACGTGTTCGTCAGCGCCCTCGACGAGGAGCTCACCGCCGTGCAGGCCGCCCCGCGGCTCTGAGGGAGGGCGCCCTCGCCTCCGCCACCCGCGCGCTCGCGGCCGGGCCCCTGTGAGGGGGCCTCGCTCCCGCGGTTCCTACGGTGGGGCGACGCCTCCCCGGCCGGGGAGCGTCCCCCCGCCCGAGAGAAGGCCCGCGTGAGCCAGCCCGACGCCACCTCCGCCCCGACCGGGGCCCCGTCCACCCCGTTCGCCCGGCTGGCCGACTTCGTCGCCCTCCCCCGCGTCGCGGGGCTGGCGCTGTCGCCCGACGGCCGGCGGCTGGTGGTCTCCGTGCAGACCCTCGACGCCGAGGGCACCCGGTGGCGGTCGGCGCTGTGGGAGGTCGACCCGGAGGGGCGCCGGGAGGCGCGGCGGCTGACCCGCAGCGCCCCCGGCGAGGCCTCCCCCGCCTTCGCGCCCGACGGGTCGCTGCTGTTCACCTCGGCCCGCCCCGACCCGGGCGCGGCCCCCGGTGGCGAGGACCCGAAGCCGGCGCTGTGGGCGCTGCCCCCCGCCGGCGGCGAGGCCCGGGTGCTGGCCACCCACCCCGGCGGGGTCGGCGGGTTCGCCGTGGCCGCCGGCAGCGGGGACGTCGTCCTCCTGGCCGAGGCGATGCCCGGCGCCGCGGACCCCGAGGAGGACGCCGCGCGCCGCAAGGCCCGCAAGGAGGCCGGGGTCACCGCGGTCCTGCACGAGGCCTACCCGGTGCGCCACTGGGACGCCGACCTCGGACCCGCCACGTCGCACCTGTTCTGGGTCGGGCAGGTACCGCCCGAGCCACCGGCGGGGGACGCGGCCGAGCCGGTGGTGCTGCGCGACCTCACCCCGGGCGCCGCGCCCCCCGACGGCGCCGGCGACGCGGTCGACCTCTCCCCCGACGGCCGCCTGGCGCTGCGCACCGAGACGGTGCCCGACGGGCCGGCCGGCCGCCGCGACCGCCTGGTGGTGCAGGACACCGGCACCGGCGAGCCCCGCGTGCTCGTCGACGACCCGCTGGCCGACGTCCACTCCGCCCGCTTCTCCCCCGACGGGGCCGCGGTGGTCTGCGTCCGGGAGTCGATGTCGAGCTACGAGGAGCCGCCGGACTACACGCTGCTGCACGTCGACCCGGCGACCGGCACCGCCCGCGAGCTCACCGCCGGCTTCGACCGCTGGCCGAGCGCGCCGCAGTTCTCCGCCGACGGGCGCACGGTCTACTTCCTCGCCGACGACGACGGCCGGCACGCGCTGTTCCGGGTGCCGGCCGAGGGCGGCGAGCCGGTCCGGATGACCACCGACGGCGCCTACTCCGACCTGCAGGTGGCCCGGGACGGCAGCGCCCTCTACGCCCTGCGCTCGGCCTACGACGAGCCGCCGGCGCCGGTGCGGCTGGACCCGCACGCCACCGGCCAGCACCCGGCGCCGCTGCCGAACCCCGGGACCCTCCCCGGCCTGCCCGGCACGCTGCACGAGGTCGGGGCCACCGCCGAGGACGGCAGCCGGGTGCAGTCCTGGCTGGTGCTGCCCGAGGGCGCGTCGGCCGAGCGCCCCGCCCCGCTGCTGCTGTGGATCCACGGCGGCCCGCTGATGAGCTGGAACTCCTGGTCGTGGCGGTGGTGCCCCTGGGTCATGGCCGCGCGCGGCTACGCCGTCCTGCTGCCCAACCCGGCCCTCTCGCAGGGCTTCGGGCAGGACTTCGTCCGGCGCGGCTGGGGGCGCTGGGGCGAGGAGCCCTACACCGACCTCATGGCCGCGGTCGACGCGGCCGTCGCCCGCCCCGACGTCGACGCCACCCGCACCGCCGCCATGGGCGGGTCGTTCGGCGGGTACATGGCCAACTGGGTGGCCACCCGGACCGACCGGTTCCGCGCCATCGTGACCCACGCCAGCCTGTGGGACATGGACGCGTTCACCGGCACCACCGACGCGGCCTACTACTGGGAGAAGGAGTGGGGCGACCCGCTCACCCAGCCCAAGCGCTACGAGCAGCACTCGCCGCACCGGTTCGCCGACGCGATCCGCACCCCGGTGCTGGTCATCCACGGCGACCGCGACTACCGGGTGCCCATCGGCGAGGCGCTGCGGCTCTGGTACGACCTGCAGAAGCGGGCGGTGCCCTCCCGGTTCCTGTACTTCCCCGACGAGAACCACTGGGTGCTCACCCCCGGCAATGCCGCTGTTTTCTACGAAACAGTGCTGGCCTTCCTGGCGGAGCACGTGCTCGGCCAGGAGTGGCGGCGCCCGGAGCTCCTGTAGGCCAACCGAGCAGAGATGAGGGCCATGACCGCAACCAGGGCCGCCGGTGTCGAGCGCAAGGTCCCCGACGGCAAGGCGCATGCCGCACGGCTCGGTTGGAGCCTGCAACCGACGCGCCATGTTCACGTGGACAACGACATCTCGGCATCGACGCGGGCCGGAAGTGGCGGCCCGCCTACGAGGCACTCATGACTGCTGTCCGCGCCGGGGAGGTGGACAGCGTCGTCTACTGCTCCACACCCCGGCAACTGCGAGGCGATCGTGGACGTGGACACTTGGAAGGCGGTCTATGCTGTCTCGCCTCGAGTTCAGTGGAGGCTCGGAACTGACGCGGCGACGGTAGTCGCCGCGGGGTGGTGCCGGTAGAAGGTGTCCTCGTGCTCGGCCGGTGGGATCAGACCGATCTCGCCATGCAGACGCCGGTGGTTGAACCAGTCGATGTACTCGGCGGTGGCGAACTCGAGGTCGTCGATGCCCTTCCAGGGGCCCCGGTTGCGCACCAGCTCGGCCTTGAACAGCGAGTTGAACGCCTCGGCCAGCGCGTTGTCGTAGGAGTCGCCGGTGGAACCGACCGAGGCAACCGCGCCGGCCTCGGCGAGGCGCTGGGTGTAGCGCACCGCGAGGTACTGCCCGCCCTTGTCCGAGTGGTGCACCAGCCCTGTCACGTCGCGGCCGGCCCGGCGGCGGGTCCAGATACCCATCTCCAGCGCGTCCAGCGCGAGGTCGGTGCGCAGGCTCTTGGACAGCTGCCAGCCCACCACCCGGCGGGAGAACACGTCGATGACGAAGGCGGCGTACACCCAGCCGGAGAAGGTCCGGCAGTAGGTGATGTCGGCAACCCACAGCTGGTCCGGGCCGGTCGCGGTGAACGCCCGCTCCACCAGGTCCGGGCGGGTGTCCGGGCCGGCCCCGGGCACCGTGGTCCGCGGACCCTTCACCCGCGTGATCCCGCGCAGCCCGGCGGCGCGCATCAGCCGCTCGACCGTGCACCGGGCCACCGCGTGACCCTGCCGGCGCAACTGGGCGTGCACCTTGCGGGCGCCGTAGACACCGAAGTTCTCCTCGTGCACCTGCTCGATCACCGCCGTGGTCGCCGCGTCGGTGAGCGACCGCGCCGAGGGCGGCCGCGTGCGGTGCGCGTAGTAGGTGCTCGGGGCGATCTTGACGCCGGCCTCGGTGAGGACACGGCAGATCGGCTCGACCCCCTGCACGAGCTTGTGCTGATCGATGAAGGCGACGATCAGCGAGACGGGCGGTCGAGCTCCGCCGCAAAGAAAGCCGACGCGCTCTTCAGGATCGCGTTCGCCCGGCGCAGCTCCCGGTTCTCCCGCTCCAGCTCGGCCAGCCGGGTGGCGTCATCGGTCGTGGTGCCTGGCCGGTCGCCCTCGTCGATCTCGGCCTGGATGACCCAGTTGCGCAGCGTCTCGGGGTTGATGCCCAGCTGCTCGCCGATCCGCTTCAACGCCCCCGCCCGGGTGGCCGGGTCACGCCGCGCCTCGACCGCCATCCGGGTCGCCCGCTCCCCGCAGCTCGTCGGGGTACTTCCCGGGTGCCGCCATGACTCTCATCCTCCGTGGATTGAGAGCCTCCATCAGACCCGGGGCGAGACAGTGTTCTATCCGGCGCGGCGCACTAGCTACACCTATAGTCCAGCACACTGCCTTATCGTTGCATCGCAGAACCGATGAGTCTCCCTGGGACGGTTCCGCCGACTGCTAGGTGGCGGGGACAGATGACCAAGTGGCCGACTTGGGGACGCCAACACCCGAGGCGTCGTGATTCTTACAGATCCATGCTCGCACGGACCCCACTGGTCGCCCTGATTCTGTACTTCCTGATGATCGAACTAGCCGCGGCACTCATCGTCGCCCTCTGGATTCAGATTGGAGGCTATTCCGATGAGCGGTTCCTGACAGTGCTCCGTGAAGCTTCGTTGGAACTTCTTGGCATCGACAGGACGATCGTCGAAGGCATCGGCGGGACATTCGACCGCGATGTCTTGCTGCTGATACTTGCAATTATCCGCCTGATCTTGCCTGTCGTCCTGCTGGGAGCGGTAGTCTTTAAGATTTTCACCTATCCACGGGTCTTTATTCAGTCGGAGAAGGTCTACATCGAGCCATCCAAAACGGTGCCCGGTAGGGTAGACGTCACCTTTAGGTGCTATCTTGCAACGAAACTTGACGTCGTCGACGTAAGGGTGAGGGCATGGATCATGCGGGATGATCCCAGGTTAGACAGCGGACGAGTCTGGGGGTTGCGGACCGTCGAACCCCTTCCTGGCGAGGTAAATATACCCGCCCCACGCTTTCAGGGTCCCCTGAGTTTGGTGTTCAAGGGCTGCGACACCTCATCGAGAGCTGCGAGGCCGCACGCGGAGCGGGCGCTCCTCTTCTTGGTCACTGGCACGCTGCCGCAGCTGAATCTCACGCTGTCGGAGACCTATACCTATCGGCTCCCAGCCACCGAGCACGCGGGTCCCCCTGTTAGGGTGGAAAAGGTCTCGGACTGGGCAGCCTTCGATGGGCGGCTGACCTGAGCTGACTCCCGACCCACGAAGTCCCGCAAGAGGCTGCCCAACAAACTATGCACGGGGAGCGATCGCACCGACTCCAAAGGTGCCGATTTCGACGCACATCGGCAGCATGAGGCAGGGTCGACTGTAGCGACTCCAAACTGGCTCTTCGTAGTTGAGGGTGTAGATCGGGCTGGCGCGTCGGTCCCGGGATAGACGTCGAGGCCTTCCGAAGATGGAAGTTCTCACACTGCCCATCCGGAAGGCCTCGACGTGCCTGACGCTACCTT
>NZ_QVQH01000005.1 GCF_003428645.1 Geodermatophilus marinus
CACAGATACCGCTACCGAGGCCGCCGGAACGTGTAGTGACACGCCCCTGTCTCCCGCCGAGGCACATCTCCGCAGGTCAACGCACGAATTCGCCCATCTCGTCGACCTACGAACTGCGGAACCCGGGATAACGCGCCTCAGGACGCTCTTGGTCATCTTCGCCATCGCAGGCCCGTGCTTGTCGGTGATGAGACGCAGGTGCCGATCGATCGTGCCCACGCTGAGCTCGCGCACCCGGAGGTTGCCGAGGCCGGGAAGCACCTGCTGGTCGAGGCGATTGCGGTAGGCCTGCATCGTGGTGGGGCTGAGGTTCTTCAGGCCGGCGAACCACGCCTCAGCCAGGACGTTGACGCGTGTGTCGGGGGTGATGTCCCCGCCGACGTCGAAGCGGGCACGGTCTCGCAGAGCGAGCCGTAGCGCTGCCTCGGCGGCTGCTTTCGTCCTGCCGTGTCGTTCGACCTGACGACACTTGCCGTCGTAGTCCCGGTACCAGGCGACGGCGCGGTGGCCGGACGGCGTGGCGTGTATTCGGACCTTGCCTGCCGTCCCCAGTGCGAGACCAGGCCTACCCATGATCTACCCCTGAAAAATGACGGATCGCGGTGGTGCGTCACGGTACGGGGCGGCCCCTCATGACGCCACATCTCTGCACGTCAAGGGCATGCTCGGTACTGGGCGGACAACCGCGGTCAGAGACTCTCGCGAAATCGCAGGGTTACTGGTTCAAGTCCAGTCGGGGGAGCAAAGCCGCAGGTCAGCGGCCTGTTGGCGGCTTCTGGACGCTACCAGTGTTCGCCGGAGTCGCAACAAGCCCGGAACTTTGGGGCGCGCAACGCCCCCGGCTGCGACCTCGGGGTCTGCGGGCCTGGCCGGCCTCACGGGCCGCTGGCGATGAGCCGGCCAGGGGAGTGGTTGCCATGCCCGGCACGTGCTCGGCAGTGGCGAGGCGCAGCAGAGCGTGCGCGCGGGGTGCTACAGAGCCCGGCGGATGACCGCGGCGCTCCTGGGGTGGCGGTGCCGCGGCCGAGGTGGACGTCCTGGGTGAGGCTGGGGCGGTTGTGGCCGAGGTGGTCGGCGATCTGCCGGGCTGACAGCCCGGCCTCGTCCAGCCGGGTGGCGACGGTCTTGCGGAAGGTGTGGGAGGTGACCCAGTCGAAGCCGGCCCGGTCGAGTGCCTTGCGCAGGTCGCCGCTGGTGTTGCTCGGATCGCGGAGCCGCCCCTGCGGGCTGGGGAAGGCCACCGGGTGGTCCTCGGCGGTCGTTGGAGCGGTCCGGCGGCGGAGCAGGTCGGCGGTGCGCGCCGGCAGGGCGATGGTGCGCCGGCCGGCGGTGGTCTTCGGGGTGTCCTGGATGAGCAGGCCGCGACCGGGCTCGCGGATGACGGTGCCGGTGACGGTGAGCCTGGCGGCGTCCAGGTCGACCGCGGACGAGTGGAGCGCGCAGGCTTCGCCGATGCGCAGGCCGGTGCCGAGCAGGAAGGCGACGAGGTCGGGCAGGTCCTGGCGGGCCGCCGCGGGGTCGGTGGCCAGCCGGTCGTGGAGCAGGCCGGCTTCGGTGACGGTGAGCGCCCGGGGGCCGCGGGGGGTGCGGGCCGTGCGGTGGGCGGGGGTGCGGCGGACCGGGTTGGTGGTCAGCAGGTCGTGGCGCACGGCCAGGCCGAGGATGCCCGAGAGCACGCTGCGGGTGGACTTGGCCGCGCCGGGGCCGTGCTCGGCGTGGATCGAGGTGAGCAGCCGGTCGATGGCCGGGACGGTGATCTCGCGCAGCCGCAGCTCGCCCAGGCCGGGCAGGACGTAGGCGTCGACGGCGAACCGGTACAGCCGCTTGGTGCCGGCGGCCAGCTCGCAGGCCTCGACCTCGGCCAGCCAGCGGGCGGCCAGAGCGCCGAGCCGGCTGTCGACCGGCACCGGCGGGGTGTCGGTGCGGCCGCGGTCACGGAGGGCCTCGCGCAGCCGCCGCTCAGCCTGCGCCCGGGTCGGCCCGTTGCGGACGACGTAGCGGTGGTGGCCGTCCAGGTCGCGGAAGCTGGCGCCGGCCTGCACCCGGTTCCGGCCGAGCACCCGGAGGTGGATGGCGCCGAAGGTCCCCACCGGCAGTGGCGGCCTTCCCATGACGACTCCTCGCCCTTCCGCGGTCTGCTCGACGCTGAGCTGCGCCCGCCGCCCGGCCAGCGTCCGCGGCGCCGCGGTGCCAGACCAGCGACCCGAGCAGCGGCTGGGGACGGACCGAGACCTGTGGAAGCCGGCTTGACAGCTCGGGTCGTGACTCCGGCTTCGCGCGGTCGGGATTCCGGTTGTCGCCGGTTTCCTCCAGCCTGTCGGCGGCCCTCCGGTCGTTCTGCAGCAGGGGTCGTGGGTGGGGCCGGCGGCTCCGCGCGTGGACCGGCAGCCCGTACCGGAGGAGGACTGGAGATCGGCGCTGCGACTGGGTGGCGGCGACGTCGGTCGAAGCAGGAGGGGCCGGCGTCGTCGTCCGCGTCAGCGGATGACGACCACGTGCACACTGAGCTCGTCGGCCCAGGTCAACCAGTCGCGGTCGGTGGTGTTCGTGGGCCTGGACAGGCTGCGCCCCAAGGCCAGGCCGACCCGGTCGGCCAGGCTCAGGTCGGACCGGTGCCGGTAGAAGGACGCCGCCAGCCGGGCGTCGAGCCGCCCGAAGGGGGTGACGGTGAGGTCAGCTCGTCGAGCGCGGAATCGATCTCCCCGGCGATGCCGACCCGGGCGGCCTTCTGCAGGACCTCCGAGTAGTTGACCGCGCTGATCGTGGCGTCGTCGCCGGCCGCGACGCGGGCCACGACCTCCCAGCCGGGCTCGCGGTTGATCAGGGCCAGCAGCGCGGAGGCGTCGAGGACGATCACTCGCCGCTCGGACCGCCATCAGCCGACCGGGACGCGGAGCCGCGCTCGACGCCGCCCTCTGCGCCGATGCCGGCACGGCCGGCCGCCCGGGCGTCCTGTCGGCGTTCGGCCACGAGTTCGTCGATGAGGCGGACGTCGGCCCCGGCCTCCCGGAACCGCTGCCAGATGCGTTCCAGGGCGGCGCGGCGTCGGGGATCCCACCCGACCAGGGGATCGTCGACCGTCCCACGCTCGATCATGGCTTCAGACGGAAGTCGCCAACAACAAGACCCGACCCGCCCGCCAGTCCCTGCAGCGCAGGATCCGCGTGCGGACCCCTCACACGCTCCGGCCCGCAGGTTCCCTGGAGGCATGAGGTGCAAGCCTTTGTGATCTTGATCGCTGCCCTTGGCCATGAGAATGCTCCTGTCGTCCGGCGACGCCGGAACACCGTGGTGCGGGCGAGCCCGCTGAGGTGTACCGCACGGGGCCCTCGGGAGCCTCTTGCTTGCTGCCGTGAGCCCCGGGTTCCGCAGTCCGTAGGTCGACGAGACAACTGAATTCCGGGGTTGACCTGCGGAGACGTGCCGCAGAATGAGGCAGAGGCGTGTCACTACACGCTTCGGCGGCCTCCGTAGGCGTATCGGTGCAGGTCAGGCCGGGTGGAGGGCAGTGATCCGGGGCGGCGGGGTGACTCCGCAACTCGCGAGGCGCGGGGCCACGAGCAGTCCGAGGGGCGGTCCGCGGGTGGTGGTGCAGCCGGAGAGCCGGCGTTGTCGGCCTGGCTGGTCGCCTCGACCCCGACCTCGACGGCGGCGCGGTCGGCGACCGTCCGGCCGGAGGTGGAGATCGATGGGCAACCGATGCGGGTGCCGCCGAGCAGATCGCGCGGTCGGCCCGCAGGGGACCGGGGCCGGCGCCGGCCGCCTCGGCGTCGCCGAGGTGCGACCGCTCGACGCGGCGCTGCGACTGGTCCTGAGCCGGTGGAGCGGGGAGGGGTGCCGGCGAGCCCGAACGGACCAGGGTCGCGGCGGTGCAGGGCGCTCACCGTGGCATGGCTGCCGTGCCGGGTGCGGATCGGTTGCCCCTGTGCTCGGAGGGGTCACTCGGGATGGGGTCTCATGTCACGACCAGCCGCGGGTTCGGTAGGCGTCGCGGCGGTGGGCGATGTCGAGGACGGTGACGGTGCGGGTCTCGTCGTCGATGCGGTAGACGACCCGGTAGGTGCCGCGGCGGGCGCTGTGCCGGTCCTCCAGCGGCGGGCGCAGCCGCTTGCCGACGCGGTGGGGGTTGTCCGGCAGCGGCCCGGTGATGAACTCGTGTGCGGCCGCGGCGACGGCTTCGGGCAGGTGGTCGGTGAGCTGGCGACGGGCGGTGGGGGTGATGGCCAGGAGGTAGGGGTCGCCGTCGCCGGTCACCGCTGCTGGCTGCGCCGGCGGGCCATGGCTGCGTCCAGCTCGGCGCGGCTCTCGACCTCCCCGCGGGCGAGTTCGGCCTCGGAGGCGTGCAGCCGGCGCATGGCGTCGGCGTCGGCGAGGACCTCGATGGTCTCCTCGAGCGACTCGAGGTCCTCGGTGGCGATCAGGACCGCAGACGGCTTGCCGTGCACGGTCACGTAGACGCGCTCGTGCTGCCCGCTGACCCGCGCGACGAGCTTGGACAGATGGGCCTTCGCGTCGGCCAGGGACAGCGTCGCCATGGTCAGAAGTATGACCAGACCATCGTTGGCGGTCCAGTCCCCCGCCCGGTCGGGCCCACGGGGTGGAGTCGGGTGCTCCCTCGGCGACGCGACCGACTCACGACCGACGAACCGCCCTCAGCGGCCGACGACGGCCACGGCGTCCAGTGACCGACAGGCAGCTCGACCTGCGTGTCCATCGCCAGCCACTGCCTGCCGACGATCTCAAGATCAACTCGTAGGGTTACTGGTCCACGTCCGGTCGGGGGAGCATCACCTCAGGTCAGCGACCCGTGGGCGGCTCCAGGTCCGTACCAGCATTCGCCCGTCGCAACGAACCCCGGACTGTGAGGACGGGCGATGGCCCCTGGCTGCGACCTCGGGCAGTGTGCGGACCTGGGCTCGGAATAGCTCCAGGTGGCCGCGGACTGTGAGCCGGCCAGGGGCGTGGTCGCCGTCCCTGGCAGGTGCTCGGCAGTGGTGAGGCGCAGCAGAGCGTGCGCGAGCGCGGGGGCGCTACGGAGCCCGGCGGATGACCGCGGCGCTCCTGGGGTGGCGGTGCCGCGGCCGAGGTGGACGTCCTGGGTGAGGCTGGGGCGGTTGTGGCCGAGGTGGTCGGCGATCTGCCGGGCTGACAGCCCGGCCTCGTCGAGCCGGTCAGTCCATCCTGACGAACCTGTGGATCTGGTCGTACGGTCCAGCGCGCCTACGTGGTGACGCCGCCAAGCCCGAGACCGTGAGGTTCATGCAGGCGCTGAGGGGCTCCTGGGCACCGACCTCGCACCCCGTCAGGTCATCTGCTCGGAGGGCGTCCGGGTCGACCCGGACGCCCTCCGGTTGCAGATCGGCGTGTCCGGCGTGGTCGCCGGCCACACGAACCACGTCCACGTGGGCTACTGATCCCCGTCCCCCGGACCGCCCCGTTCAGCGAGCGGCTCGACGACGAACCCGTAGCGGCCGGCGACGGCCTCGCAGGGGTGGGCGGTGAGCTGGCGGCGGGCGGCGAGGGGCCACGAGCCCGTCCGGGTCGCGGTTCGATGCGTGGTCCCGGCCGCCGCGTCGGTGGGTGGCCTCGAACTCCCCGAACAGGTCCGGCAGGATCGCGCAGCACAGGGTGCCGCCCTCCCGCGCACGCCCGGGGGTGCCGTCACCGGAACGGGGAGCCGATGAGCTCCACCCGGATCGTCTCTGACGGGGAGAGGACTATCACCGGGTCCGCGCCGTTGTGCCGCCAGTCGACCGGCAGCAGGAAGTACCGGTCGCCGGCGTACACCAGCAGGCGGAGGTTGGTGTACCGGAAGCGGTAGGCGCCGCCCTCGCTGCGCGCGACGTCCTCCACGATCCCGGCGCGCCCGCCGAGGGCGAGCTGCTGAGCGCTGTAGACGGTGACGTCCGTCCGGTAGGCGATCGTCGCGGCGTCCTCCCGGGCCTGGGCCCGGCCGGCGTACCCCGCGTAGTCGCCCAGGAGCCAGAAGACGCCACCGAGCGCCAGCGCGGCCAGGGCGATGAGCTGGACGCCGACGCCTGACCGCCTCCCGGCCAGGGAGGAACGGACCAGCTCGAGGTAGGCGAGCAGACCGGCGCCCCAGGTGATCAGCCAGGGGATCGCCGGTCGTCCCCAGGAGATCCGCCAGGCGAGCGCCGCGAAGAAGCCGGCCGCGGCGAGCGCGACGAGCCCCCAACCCACCGCCCGGCCGGCAGGCAGGAGGCTCCTGGCCGAGGGCAGCCTCCTGAGGAGGGCCACGACGCGCGGGTGCAGCGCGGTGACGAGGGCCGTCGCCAGGCCCACGCCCATCAGCGGCAGGTAGAGGGCGCCGACACTGCCCAGCACGTACTCCGAGGTCGAGAGCCCGACCATCGACGTGCTCAGGCCGAAGTAGCCGTAGTAGGCGGCGCTGCGCACCCAGCCGAGGTAGAACGCGAGCGCCGTCGCGATGCTGAACTGCCCGATGACCACCTTCAGCAGTTCGGCCGGGCTGCGCGCCTGTTCGTCCTCCGCTGCCGGTCCCCGGCCGGCCGCGGCGCTCCCGGCGTTCGTCCGCCGCGGCGGGAAAGGCCGCTCGGGGCCACGACCGGGTGGGCCCCTGCTGATCACCCGGCCGGCCTGCCGCGCCATCGCCGACCGTTCCCGTCCGTCCCGCGCGAGTGGCCGACGCTAGGGGGACGGCGTCGTGGTCGTCGTGGTGGTCGTGGGCGTGGTGGTCGTGGGCGTGGTCGTCGGGGGCGTGGTCATCGGGTGCGTGGTCGTCGGGGGCGGACTCGCCGTGGTGGTCGGGCCCGGGGTCACCGGCGGCGGCGGGGAGGACGTCGGGAAGATCGTCCCGCTGCGCGTGGGGAACTCGCCCCCGTCGGCCTGGCTGGTGGTGACCGACGTCGTGGTCACCTCCGAGCTCCCGTCCGTGGGATCCCCACCGGACGACCCGCCCGCCTCGGCGCAGGCGCCGAGGGAGACGACCGACAAGACGGCGACCACACCCGCGGCCGCACCGCGTCCGCCCATGCCGCTGTGTACCACGGAGTTGGCGGTGCGGAGCCGTTCGTCGTCACCGCGGGGACCTTGGTCCTCGGCGCCCTGCCCCGTCGCGGGCCGGGCCGCCTCCGCTGGGTTCACCGGTGGCACGACGGCCACGGCCCGGACGAGCCGGAGGTCAGGCCGTGATGCACACGTGACGGACCCGTGACGAGGGCAGGGTTCGGTGGGGCTCATGACCGAACTCCTGGGGCAGGCGATCTCGGGCACCCTGACGACGGGCCCGATCGAGGAGGCGGGGGCGGACCACGACGAGCGGACCCTCCTCGTGGGCGTCCGCGCCGGCCGGAACGAGGACTTCGACCGGCTCGTCCTCGACTTCGCGGGCCCGCTCCCCGGGTTCCGCGTCCAGTACGTGGACCGGCTCGTCGAGGACGGGACGGGCGACCCGGTCCCCCTCCGCGGTCGAGCGGTCGTCGAGATCACCCTGCAGCCCGCGGCAGCCCACCGGGACGACGGCACACCGACGTGGACCGGCCCGCTCCCGGACGTGACGGGCTTCGCGGCGTTCCGCCAGATCGCCGACGCCGGTGACTCCGAGGCCGTGCTCACCTGGGGCATCGGGGTGGCCGCCGAGACGGGGCTCCGCGTCACCACGCTCCGCAGCCCGACCCGCGTCGCCGTCGACGTCGTCCACGCCGAACCGGGGACCGGGGACCGGCTGCTGCGCCGCGGTGACCGCGGAGCTGCGGTGGCGACCTGGCAGTGGCGGCTCGCCCAGGCCCTCGACAGGCGGCTCGACGTCGACGAGGTCTTCGGGGCGATGACGGAGCAGGCCACCCGGAACTTCCAGGGTGCCCAGGGGCTCACTGCCGACGGCCTGGTGGGACCCCGCACCCGCGCCGCGATGGTGCGCGCCCTCGGCCTGTGACACAGGGACAGCCGGCAGCAGGGCCTGGGACGGGTGGACGCCCGTGGTGCTGCCCGGTGATCGGCACCACGGCGACCATCCAGCGGCCCGGTGCACGGCAGCGTCGCGCCCCGTCCGCACGGACAACCGTGTGTCGGAAGTCACGACATGGATACGCACGGGTGTGGCGCGCCCTGTGACAGGAGTGGCTGGCGGGACTCTTGTGCTGCGGCCCATGACGGACGGCGTAGGGGCCAGCCTCACTGAGGAGTTGAGTTCGGCGATGTTCGAACCTGGTAGGTGCTCCGGTGGCAACCACGTGGCCCCGAGGGCCGGAGGGGCGTGCCCCTGCGGGATGGTCACCCGCATCCCCGCCCGCCAGCGGCCCGCTGCCGGCCCGCCGCCCGAGATCCTGGCGCTGATCGCGCGCTGCCTCGACGACGGGGTCGAGGTCCTCGACGCGGCGGCGTCCGGGCTGCTCCGCGAGCGGGCCGACCGGCTGCTGACCGCGTTCACCACGGCCGGTCTGACGCTCAGCGCGGGTGCGGTGCACCGGCTGTCGGCCTGAGCGCGTCCGCTCTCGCCGGTCGACGGGTCGACGGGTCGACCGGCGAGGGCGGTGGGGCCACCTCCGGCCCGCCCCTGCGGCGTCCGCTGCCCTCGGCCCGTCGCCCTTCCGCCTCCCGGCTCGCGTCAGGGCGCGCGCGGTGTCCGGGCTCGACGCCGGAGGCCCTGCAGGCGCCGGCGGGGGTGGGGTTCCGGCGTGGTGGAGGTCGCGGCGACCTGCCGCGCGAGCCGCTCCACCTCCGCCCGGAGGGTGTCCCGGCGGTGCTCGAGGTCCGCCGCCTCCGCCAGGAGCGAGGCGGTGCGCGTCGCGGCGTCCCGGTCCCGGCCCTCCCGTCGCGCGACGGCCTCGCCGTCCGCCCGGAGCCGTTCCCGCCACCCGGCGCCCAGCATCCGCACCACCTCGTCCCGGGCGTTCAGCCGGGCGTCTTCGGCGTCCCGGGCGGCCCGCTGCCGGACCTGCTCGGCGTCGGCGGCGGCGCGCTCCTCGAGGGCGCGCACCTGCTCCAGGCGGATCCCGGCGGCGGCGCGGGCCTCCTCCCGGGCGCGTCCGGCCGCGTCGAGGGCACGCGCGGCCTCGGCCTGCAGCCGCTCGGCCTCGGCGCGGGCGCCGGCGCGCACCCGCTGGGCCTCGGCCCGGGCGGCGGCCCGCATCCGGGAGGCCTCGGCGCGCAAGCGCCTGGCCCGGGCCGCCGCGGCGCTCAGCTCGGCCGCCGCCTCGGCCCGGATGGTCGAGGCCTCGTCGGCCGCGGCGGCGAGCATCGACCCGATCCGGTCCGACAACCGCAGGAGCTCCGCGCCGTCGGACGAGTGCGCGCCCAGCCGCTGGGCCTCCTCGAGCTCCTGCCGCGTGCGCAGGAGGCCGGCCATGAGGTGCTCGCGCTCGTGCTCGGCCGCGGCGAGCTCGTCCTCGGCCCAGCGCACGTAGGTGTCGACCTGGAAGCGGTCGTAGCCGGCCAGGGTCCGGCGGAACATGGGGGCGGCGGCCTCGAGGACGGTGGGCAGGTCGCCGGAGACGTTCGGGGGCCGGCTCCCCGGCGGGTCGGGCGCGGGGCCCGCCCACGGCGCGCCCGGGAGGCGGGCAGCGCCCTCCTCGGCGTCCAGTTCGACGCTCATCGCACCTGCCTCCCCACGCACGCCGGGTGGAGGGCGGACGCTACGTCGACCGGGACCGGGAGTGAGCCGGATCTCCAGGACGCCTCACCCGGAGGGGCGGGGCGCACCCGCCGATCCGGGCCCCTCGTCGGGTGCCCCTCACGCCGAGCCATCCCCCCTGCGGGTGACCGGACCCGCTCCGGGCGTCCGGACGCACGCGACGGCGGGCACGCTGCTGGCATGGCGCCCGCTCCGCCCACGCCGGCCCCCGGCAGCATGACCGTCCCGTTGCTGCACGGGTGGGAGGACGTCGCGACCTTCGTGGCGCTCGTCGTCCTCGCGGCCCTGCTGCTCCTGGTGGCCGGGGCGATCGGGCTCGCCGGGAACAGCCGGTCGGAGTGGCAGGCGTGGCTGGCCGCGAGGCCGAGCAGGCGGGACGCGGCAGAGGGCCCCCGCCGCGGGCTGCCGGGCGGGCCCGCGCGGGATCAGGCCGGGACGCGGTCGCGCACGTAGGAGCCGGGGGCGGGCTCCAGCGGCGGGTGCGCGGCGCTGCCGGGGGAGTCCGGCGCGGGCACCTCGTCCCCGGACCTCTCGATGGTCCACCCGGCCCACCGCTCCCACCAGCTGCCGGTGTGCCGTTCGGCCTCCGCGCGCCAGGAGTGCGGGTCCGGCCCGGGTTCCCCGCCGGTCCAGTAGTGCGCCTTGGGGTTGCCGGGCGGGTTGACCAGGCTCTGGATGTGACCGCTGTAGCTGAGCACGAAGGTGCTCGGCCCGGAGAGCAGCTGGGTCGTCCGGTAGCAGCCGTCCCACGGGGTCAGGTGGTCGGTTAGGGCGCCGGTGACGAACATGGGGATGGTGATCCGGCTGAGGTGCACCGGGGTGTCCAGCACCCGCAGCGCGCCCGGCCGGACCAACGCGTTGCCGCCGAAGATGTCCAGGAACTGCTCGTGCAGCCGGGCGGGCAGGTTCGTGCCGTCGGCGTTCCAGGCCAGGATGTCGAACGCGGGCGGGTCCTCGCCCATGAGCCACTGGTTCACCACGTAGTTGAAGACCAGGTCGTCGGGGCGCATCCAGGTGAACACCGCCCCCATGTCCCGGGCGCTGATGACCCCGCGCCGGCGGCTGTTGCGGCGGGCGAGCTGGAGCAGCCGCGGTCCGGAGAAGGCACCGAGCGGCGCCCGGCTGGAGAAGTCGAGCAGGGTGACCGCGTACCCGGCGGCGGAGACCCGGTCGTCGCCGGTGGCAGCGAGGTGGTTGAGCGCGGTGGTCATGATCTGCCCGCCGGCGCAGAAGCCCATGGTGATCGCGTCGGGGGAGCCGGTGACCTCCCGGGCGACGTCGACGGCCCGCAGGACGCTGCCGGAGTAGGTGTCCAGGTCCCACTCGGACTGCTCCCGGGTCGGGTTGCGCCAGCTGATCATGAAGACCTGCAGGCCCTGGGCCACGGCGTACTCGACGAGGCTGCGCCCCGGACGGAGGTCCAGGAAGTAGAAGCGCCCGATGGGGGGCGGGACGATCACCAGGGGGCGCCGCCGGACCCGCGGTGTCGAGGGGGCGTACTGGATCACCTCGACGACCTCGTCGCGGTACACGACCGAGCCGGGGGTGATCCCGAGGTCCTCGCCCACGGTGAAGGCGCTGCGGTCGACCTGCGTGGGCAGGCCGCCGTTGCGGACCAGGTCGGAGAGGGCGTTCCGCGTGCCGCGGACCAGGCTCCGGCCGGCGGTGTCGAAGGCGCGCTTGAGGGCCGCCGGGTTGCCGAGCAGCGTGTTGGTGGGCGCCATGGCGCTGGTGAACGCGGTGAGGACGAACCGCGCCTGCTCGACCTCGCGCCAATCGGCTCCGCCGGCCTCGTGGTCGGCGAGCAGCCGGTCCAGCGACCCGGCCACCGCGAGGTAGGACTGCAGCAGGCGCCGGTAGCCCGGGTGCAGGGTCCAGGCCGGGTCGGTGAACCGCTTGTCCCCGGGCCTCGGCGCGATCTCGGCGGTGCCGCGCAGGATCCGGACGGAGTCACGGGCCAGGTGTGCGACCTCCCGGGCGACCGGGCGGGGCTGGGTGAGGGTGGCGAGGACGCCGCGGACCATGCCCCGCGGGGTCGGCAGGCCCACGGGTTCGGCGCTCTCCACCGAGGCCAGCGCCTCGGACTCGGTCTGCGGGACGGCTCTGATCGGGCCGGTGCGGCGGCCCGGGCGCTGGTGCGAGGTCGTGGTCGTCACCGGTCCCCCTTGTGACTCAGGTCACTTCCGGGTCGACCGTAGCCGTTGGACCGGTCCGGCGACACCGGCCGGGCACCGGGACCGGCGAGCGGGACGTGGTCCTCGGGCAGGGCCGCCTCCTGGAGGCGCGGTGCGGTCGGGTGCGGCATCGTGGGGTACCCCCTCGAGGGCGGGGAGCCCGCGGTGCAGCGGGTCGCGCGTACGGAGGATGCGATGACGGATCACCGGCCTGTGGAGCCCGACGCGATCATCGACGGGGACGGGACGGCGATCGCGTCCCGCCGCGCGGGGGACGGCAGGGCGCCGCTCCCGTCCGTGCCGAGGATCCCGGCACTGGTACGGCTGGCCGGCGCCGGGCCGGTCCTCGCCGCGTCGGCGTTCGCGCTCACCGCGGTGGCGGCCGCAAAGGTGGCGCAGCTGGCGGGGCGGATGGCCTGGCAGGCCGCGGTCGGCGACGTGCCGCGGCAGCCGGTCCCCGGCCAGGTCGAGGTCACGTGGACCCGGATCGAGATCCGCGTCCTGCGGTGACCCGGGGTGCCGGGCTCAGGTCTCGACGGCGGTGCCGCAGATGCCGCAGACCTCCAGCCGCCGTCGTCCCCACCGGGCGACCGGCACGAAGAACACGGTCACCTGCGTGAACCGGCGCACGCGCGCCCACCGGGTGGTGTTGGCGCAGCGCGGGCAGGTGCGGACCTCTCCGGGGCCCAGGTCCCGCTGTCTCGTGCCGAAGCCGAAGAGGAAGAACACGGCGCCACCCTAGGCAGCCGCCCCCGGCCCGGCGCGGTGGTCACGGGCCCTTGGGGATGAGGATCCACAGCACGATGTAGGCGAGCTCACCCACCCCGAACAGGCCGAACAGCACGAAGCCGATGCGCACGAGCGTGCGGGAGAGGCCGAACCGGTCGGCCAGCGCGGCGCAGACACCGGCGATGACGCGCTGCGAACGGGGACGCACCAGTTGCCCTGCCATGCGGCCGTCCTACCCGTTACCGGGCGGGTGCAACGCCGGGACTCGTGCGTCGACCGGCCACCCCGGTGCCGAGGAGGCGCGGTGACGGAGCGCTGACGGTCCCGTGACGATCCCCGCGCAGGCTCGTGCCCGAGCGGTCCGCGAGCCCGACGAGGGCGCCGCTCACCGGAGAGAGGAGCAGCTCATGGCCGAGCCCGAACGCCAGCAGCCACCACTGAGCGAGGAGGAGCAGGAGCAGGCCCGTGCGGCCATCGACGAGTCCGCCGCGGCGGCCCCGGGGATGCTGTTCGCCGTCGTGAACGGCAACGGCACCCTGGCCCGCGGCTCGGGAGCGGTGTCGGCGACCAAGCTCCCCGCGACGGGCGAGTACCAGGTCCTCTTCAACCGCACCATCAACCGGGGGGCCTTCCTGAGCACCATCGGGCTGTCCGCCGACGCCGGCCAGTCCCCGCCCGGCGAGATCATCGTCAACCTCCGCGTGGGGACCACCAACGGCGTCTTCGTGCAGACGTCGGACAGCACGGGGAAGGACGCGGACCGGTCCTTCCACCTGGCGGTGGTCCTGCCCTGAGGCACGGGGAGCGCGAGACCCGGCCCCGCTCCGCCGCTCGGCGGGCGGGGCCGGCTGCACCCCGTTCGGCGACCGTCGCCGCCCCCGCGCACCCGCGACGTCAGCCGACGGCGGCGTCGCGATCCGCCTCCGGAGCGGCGGCCAACTCCTCCGCCACGGCGGGGGAGGCCTGCCGCAGCGCGTAGAAGCAGCCCGTCCCCGGGTTCGGGGGAGCGCTCGCGTACCCCTGGATCCCGGCGAGGGAGTTGCGGGTCACGGTGGCGGTGTAGACCAGCCCGGGGGCGTTGGTGAAGGTCCACACGGCCATGCCCTCGACCTGGAACCAGCGGCCTCCGCCGAACTGGTAGGTCCACGTGCCGTCGGCGTTGAAGGTGAAGGGGCTGGCGCGCAGCGGGCTGCCGGCACACCCCCAGTCGACGATGACGACGTTCCACGTCCCCACGATGCTCGTCCCCGCGGCGAGTGCAGCGGGTTCCACGGTCCGGGTCATCCTGGCCTCCTCGGTCGACTACCGCGGCCTCCCGTCCCCCGGGGGCCCGACGGCGCTCGCACGGTAGGCGGCGGCGCGTCACGTCGGCGTCACCGCGCCCTCACCCGGACGGCCCGGGTGCCGGTGACGCGGGGATGACGGATCGGTGACGCCTCCCTGGAGAGGCTCGGCGCGCACCGCGCGGCCATGCACCGCGCGGCCCGCACCGCGCGGCCCGCACCGCGCGCACCTCCAAGGGAGAGCGACATGATCGTCAAGCCCGATGCCCCCTCGACGGCCGACGTCAGCGTCGAGGGGATGCCCGAGATCCAGTTCCAGGGCGGACCGGAGCCGCTCAAGCAGCAGGTCAGCGGCCTGTACGAGGCCCGTCCCCACGACTCCGAGGACGTCTCGATCGACATCCGGGACGCGGCCGACGGCGTCGCCGCGCTGGACGGCGCCGTGGACGGCGGCCTCGACGGGATGGCCCGTGCGGTACCGGTGACCCTGGTCTCGCAGGCCGGGCGCGAGGAGCTGCGCCTCGACGTCGACGGCCCCCACGCCCAGCAGGTGGCCAGCGGCGTCCTCGGCCTCGGCCTGGACCGGGTGCACTGGATCGCCGCGCTCACGCCGATGGGTCCCCGCCGGTGGCGTGGGCCCGTCCACTACAAGGACGGCCCCACCGCCGCCTTCCCCTACACCACCGTGACCATCCACGTCGGCGGCCACGGCGACGCGGGGGACATGCGGGCCATGGCCCGGTTCGAGGCCCCGGGGGGGCTGCGCCGCACCCGCCGCTACCGGTACTCCTCGCGGTACTTCCACACCGTCGACTTCGAGTTCGACGCCGCCACCGGGGAGTCGGCGACGACCAGCATCAACACCTGCGCCCACCCGAACCGGCCGGGGGCGCTGCCGTGCGAGCAGCTCAGCATCCGGACCGTGTTCCAGCGGGCCGGCTTCGACGCCACGGAGTCCCCCGGCGGGACCGTGCCGATCGCCGGCGCCGGGGCCGATGCCCGGTGGAGCGACGCGGAGATGCACGACGCCATGCAGGTCTTCTGGTCGCGCTTCTCGTCGAGCGCGCAGTGGGCCATGTGGGTCTTCTTCGCCTCGCTGCACGAGCGGGGGACCGGCCTCGGCGGGATCATGTTCGACGACATCGGCCCGAACCACCGCCAGGGCACCGCGATCTTCAACGACTCGTTCATCGCCGAGGCACCCGCGGGCGACGCCAACCCGCAGGCCTGGGTCCGGCGGATGATCTTCTGGACCGCCTGCCACGAGATGGGCCACGCCTTCAACCTGGCCCACTCCTGGCAGAAGTCCCTCGGGACGCCGTGGGTGCCCGGTCTCCCCGACGAACCGGAGGCCCGGAGCTTCATGAACTACCCGTTCCGGGTGGCCGGCGGGCAGGCGGCGTTCTTCGCCGACTTCGGCTTCCGGTTCAGCGACCAGGAGCTGCTGTTCCTGCGGCACTCGCCCGAGCGCTTCGTCCGGATGGGCGACGCCGCCTGGTTCGACCACCACGGGTTCGGCGAGGCCCGGGTCCCGGTGCAGCCGGCCCTCCGGCTGCAGCTGCGGGTCAACCGGGAGCGCCCCGTCTACGAGTTCCTCGAGCCGGTGGTCCTGGAGGCCAAGCTGACCAACACCTCCGGCAGCCCCCAGCTGGTGGACGCCCACGTGCTGGACTCCCTGGACGACATGACCCTGGTCGTCCTGCCACCGCGCGGGCCCGCCCGCCGGCACGTCCCGTTCGCCCGCTACTGCCACGCCCCGGAGACGATGGTGCTCGGACCGGGGGAGTCGCTCTACTCCTCGCTGCTGGTCTCGGCCGGCGTCGAGGGCCAGGCGATCGCCGAGCCGGGCACCTACCGGGTCCAGGCCGCCCTCCGCCACGGCGGGGAGGACGTGGTGTGCGAGCCGCTGACCCTGCGGGTGGCCGCCCCGGCCAGCCGCGAGGAGGAGGCCCTCGCCCCGGACGTCTTCACCGAGGACGTCGCCCGGGCCCTGGCCTTCGGCGGCACCGCGGTGCTCGAGGAGGCCAACGACACCCTGTCCACGGTGGTCGACCGCCTGGGTGACCGGCGGGTCGCCGTCCACGCGGCGCTCGCCCTCGCCCTGCCCGCCGCCGCCGACTACAAGGTGGCGACGGCGCGACCCGAGTCCCCGGCCGGCCTGTCGGTCGACGTCCGGAGGGCCCGGCCGGAGGAGGCCCGGCGGCTGCTCGAGCAGGCCCTGGTGGACCGCGCCGACGAGGCGGCCGCGACGCTGGGCCACATCCGGTTCGCGCAGGAGACCGAGACGGCCTCGGAGCGGCTGAGCACCTCCGACGACCCGGAGGTCGCGGGTCGGCTGATGGGCGTGGCCCACGACACCCTGGTCCGCCGCGTGGTGGACCGGCGGCGGGTCCTGCCGTCGGTCCTCGAGGAGCTGGCGCGCAAGCGGGACCGGTACACGCGGGCCGCGGTGGGCTGACGGAGGGTCGGACAGGCGGGGATCAGACGTAGCCGAACGGCGTCGGCGAGGTCCGGAACACCACGGCGTCCCCGTGGACCGAGACCCCGACGTGCAGCCGGTCGGTGACGTGGACCCGGAGCCGGCCGGTGACCGGGCGCGACGGCAGACGCACCTCGACGTCGACGTCGCCCCCGTCGCCGGCCGGCACCTCCACCGTGTCGGCCAGCCCGATCTGCATGCGGGTGCGGACGCCGTCCCGCTCGAAGACCCGGCGGCCGTCCACCTCGACCACCACGGAGTCGCCTTCGAACCCCTCCTCGAGCGCGATGTCCAGCACCGCCACGACTGCCACCCACCTCTCGCCGGCCGCCCCCCGGTAGGGCTCCCAGGGGACCACACCCCCGGGGTCGATGCCCCCGGTCCGGTGCGGTCGGTGCACGCGTCAGCGCGTGGCGGCCAGCCAGGCGGCGGCGGTGACCAGGCGGGCGATGTCCGCCGCGTACCCGGCGTCGATCGAGTCGTCCGCGGGCGTGTGGTAGTGGGGGTTCATCTCGGCCGGCGGCGCACCCGGCCCGGGGCCGGCGAACAGGTCCTCCGAGGCCAGGCACGCGGTGTAGCCGTTGAGCTGGAAGCTGTAGTGGTCGCTGCGCGCCTCCGCCGGGTCGGGCTCCCCGGGGTGCGGGTACAGCTGCGGGGCCGGCAGCGAGGGCGAGACCTGCGGGACGAGCGCGGCGACGGTCCGCGCGAGGGCCAGCGACCGCTGCTCGACCGCGGGTGAGTCGCCGAAGCCGGCGTGCAGCTCGAAGGTGCGCTCGGGCTGCACGTCCCAGCCGATCATGTCCATCTGGAACACGCCGACGACGTCGGTGCCGAGCAGGGCCTGGTCGCGGGCGTAGGCCAGGCTGCCGACCAGACCGTGCTCCTCCGCGTTGAACAGGACGAACCGCACCGCCCGGCGGGGCGGTCCGAGCGCGGCGTCCAGCGCCTGGACGGCGTCCGCCGCGGCGAGCACCCCGGCGACCCCGCTGCCGTCGTCGTCGGCCCCGGGAGCCGGGTCGGTCGCCGGCCGGTAGCCCCGGTGCAGGGCTCCCGTGGAGTCCATGTGCGCCGTCACCAGCACGACGCCGTCGAGCCCGGTCCCGGGCAGCTCGGCCTCGACGTTCTCCAGCCGGCGCCCCTGGTGCGGGAACCGGTGCCGGCGGACGGCGAAGCGCCCACCGCCGATCCGCTCCAGGTCCGCGACGAGCGCGGCGACCGCCCGCGCGTTGTGCGGGTGGTGGATGTGCCTGCTGGCGATGACCCCGCCGTCCCCGGGGGCCGGGGCGGCCCCGGTGTAGCGCGCGAGGTGGTCGGTGAGCTCCTTCGGCCCGATCCGGGCGTCGAGGACCTCCTTCTCCGCGGGGGAGAGGACCGGGGGGACGGCGCCGGCCTCCGCCGCCGCGGCGCGCTCGTCGACCGGCCGGACCGCCGGGGCGGTCGGTGCCAGCTTCAGGTTGTGCCCGTGCCGGGTCCCGTCGAAGTGGTAGTCCTCCACGGACCGCCCCGCCGGCACGGCGACCACGAGGCCGTCGTCGGTGGAGGTGAGGACGGCGCGGGCGGCCGGACCGGCCCCGAAGAAGTCGGTCGAGTTCCCGTCGAGGGCCAGGAAGCCGCTGGCGACCTGGCGGTCGTCGCGCAGCAGGTACAGCTCCGTCGTGAGCGGCTCGTCCTCGGCGCCCAGGCGGTCCACCCGGAAACCCAGGTCGTCGAGCCGCGCGGCGGCCGCCGCCGTCCCGATCGCGTAGACCGTGGTGCCGGCCCGGCCGGTGACGTGCAGCGGCACCAGCGGCAGGTCGCCGAGCGCGGTCCGCCAGTCCTCGCCGGCGTGGGCCGGCGGGACCGTGAGCCGCAGGTAGCGCAGGTGCTCCCGGTCGTCCAGCACCGCGGCCGCCAGCCGGGGGTGCGGCGCGACCAGCAGCCCGGCGCGCAGGGCCTGCGCCCGCTCGTCCGGGTCCTCCCCGACGAACAGCACGCGGTCCGCGCCGCCCGCGCGCTCCCGGGCCTGCTCGAAGAGCCGGGGGGAGTCCTTCGGCCCGTAGAGGACCAGGTCGGGCTCGAGGGAGCTGCGGAGGCCGGCGTCCTCGAGCGCCCGGTCGACCTCGTCGGCGGGGAGGGGACCGGGGTCCGAGAGGATCCCCAGGCGGGCGCCGCGCTCCCGGAGCTCTGCGAGCACCCCGCGCACGTACGGGTAGACCGCGAGCTCCTCGATCCGGTCCCCGCTCGCCGACAGCCTGGCCGAGGCCAGCGTGCCGCCGATGTCGAAGAAGACCACCGCGCCGGTCCGTGGGTCCATCGTCACTCCTCAGCACTGCCGGGCCACCCGGTCGGCGAAGGCGGCCCGGCCCTCGGCCGGTGGGGCCGACCGACGTCAGCGGCCCCCGTCCGCGTCCGCCGGCCGGTCCCGGTCCGTCCGCGCCGACCCGTCCTCGGTCCCCTCCCGATCGGCCGCGTCCGGGCCGGGGGAGGGGCTCTCCTCGCGTCCGACGACGCGGACCTCGTCACCGGCGACCTCGGGGACGGGGTGCTCGACGTGCTCGTCGATCCACCGCCAGTCCTCCTCGCCGGGCCGCTGCACCGGAGCCCGCTACCGGTGGGTGAGCACCGAGGTCGGGGCGACCTCGGGTGTCGGGTGCTCGACGTAACCGCCGGTGCCGCCGACCTCCCCGATGGCCTCGTGCAGCCGCCCGGCCGTGAGCACGCCCATGATGGCGAGCGCGGTGGGGGACGGGAGGGTGTAGTCGTCGCAGGCGTCGAGGTCCACCTCGTAACCGAGGTCCTTCAGCGCGCCGCCGGTCACCCTGCTGAGCGGGTTCGCGCCCTGGTTGACGAAGCCGGTCATCATCTCGGCCCCGAAGACGCTCTCCCGCCAGTGGCTGCCGATGGTGCCCGGACCGAAGTTGTCCTCGATCGGGACGGGAACGCCCCCGCCCCCGCCGTCGCCGGCTCCGGCCGCCGCCCGGAGGTCGGGCAGCCGGGCGATCGCGGTGCCGGCGCACGGGTCCTGCAGCTTGCCGAACTCCGCCATGGCGGTCGGTCCGGTGAAGGACCACTGCGGCGTGTTCCGGTTGGCCACGAAGCCCTTCGCGTTCCAGACGAAGTCGAGCATCCCGATGACGTGACCCATCTCGTGCATGATCACGGTGTTCCACAGGCCCTGGGCGATCATGGTCGGGATGTCGGCGACGTCGAACTCCATGATGCCGGTGATCGTCAGGAACTCGTGCGTGCTGCCGGCCGGCCGCAGCAGGCGGGGGCCGGCCCGGCCGAGGACGCGCCCGGGCCCGTCGATGGACACGCCGGCGGCGTCGATGCGGACGTCGTCCACCTTCGTGCCGTCGGGGAGGACGACGTCCTCGAGGTCACCGACGATGACCTGGGCCCACCTGTCCGCGGCCGTCCGGAAGGCCCCCTTCTGCTCCTCCGTGAGGCCGCCGAGGAAGCGGACCTCGATGCAGAACGGGTTGTCGGTGCCGGCCACGCGTTCCGCGGCGGCCTTGTCGGCGGTGGCCTGGTACACCTCCTCGACGTCGACCGCTTCCAGTCCTGACCCCAGGCCGGCGTAGAAGGTCTTCTGCTCGGGCACCTGAACTCCCCTCCCGGGCGTCGTGGTGACGACGGTCCGACGTGGTCCCGGCCCCTGCCGGGAGTCGGTCCGCGGCGATCCGGCGCGAGCACGCTAGGCGCTGCCGCGTCACCCGCCCGTCACCCCGGCGTCACCGCCTGGCGTGTCCGGCGCGTTCCACCGACGTGACAGACCTCCCGCCGGAGCGGCGGTGTGTGAAGAATCACGTTCGGCCCTTGTCCGCCGCCGCGGCCTCTGGTTCCCTCATGCGAAGCCGGTCTCGGATGACGCAACAGAGAGGGGAGTGTCATGGAGCAACCGCACAGCACGGAGGGCCCGGCCCACCGCCGACCGGGTGGACCCGAAGCCGAGCCGGCGCCGGTGGATGGCGCCGCCGGGGCAGGGGAGCGGCGCACCGGGGTGCACGCCACGGACGTGACCGTGACCGGGACCCACCCGGCCATCGCGGAGCCGCCACCCTGCGTCGCCGACCGGCACGCTGCCGTCGACCGCGTCCTGTTCGCCATCGCCGCGGTCATGGCGCTGGGCTTCGTCGTCTGGGGCTTCGCCACCCCCACGGGCCTCGGCACCGTGAGCGGTTCGCTCCTCGGCTGGATCACCGGCAACCTGGGCTGGCTGTTCGTGCTGCTGGCGTCGGCGTTCGTGGTGTTCGTGATCTGGCTGGCGGCCGGCAAGTACGGGCGGATCCCGCTGGGCCGGGACGGCGAGCGGCCGGAGTTCCGCACCATCTCGTGGTGCGCGATGATGTTCAGCGCCGGCATGGGCATCGGGCTGATGTTCTTCGGGGTCGCCGAGCCGCTGTCGCACTACGTCGCCCCACCGCCGCTCACGGCCGAGCCCGAGACGTCGCAGGCGATCGAGACGGCGATGGCGACCACGCTGTTCCACTGGACGCTGCACCCGTGGGCGCTGTACGCCGTCGTCGGGCTGGCGATCGCCTACGGCACCTTCCGCCGGGGACGCCGGCAGCTGATCAGCTCCGCCTTCATCCCGTTGCTCGGCCGGCGTCGGGCGGAGGGGCCCGCCGGCCGGGTCATCGACGTCCTGGCCATCTTCGCGACGCTGTTCGGGTCGGCGGCCTCCCTGGGTCTGGGTGCCCTGCAGATCGGCAGCGGCGTCGAGATCCTCGGGTGGGCCGGTGACGTCGGCAACGGCGTCCTGGTCGCGATCATCGCGATCCTGACCGCGGCCTTCGTCGTCTCGGCCGTCTCCGGCATCGAGCGGGGGATCCAGTGGCTGGCCAACACCAACATGGTCCTGGCGCTGCTGCTCGCGGTGTTCGTCTTCGTCCTCGGCCCGACCATCTTCATCCTCAACCTGATCCCGGACGCGGTCGGCAGCTACTTCTCCGACCTCGGCGACATGGCGGCACGCACGGAGGCCACCGGCGGTGACCCGATGGCCACCTGGCTGCGCGGCTGGACGGTCTTCTACTGGGCCTGGTGGATCAGCTGGACGCCGTTCGTCGGGCTGTTCATCGCCCGGATCAGCCGCGGCCGCACCATCCGGCAGTTCGTCACGGGCGTGCTCCTGGTGCCGAGCCTGGTCAGCCTGCTGTGGTTCGCCGTCTTCGGCGGCGCCGGGATCGCCGCCCAGCGCGGCGGCGTCGACGTCGCCGGCCAGGGCACCACGGAGGGGCAGCTGTTCGCCGTCCTCGAGCAGTACCCCCTGTCCACCGCCGCGACCGTGCTCGTCATGGTCCTCGTGGCGATCTTCTTCGTGTCCGGTGCGGACGCGGCCTCGATCGTCATGGGCTCGCTCTCGCAGCGCGGCACCCTGGAGCCGAGCCGCTCGGTCGTCGTCTTCTGGGGTGTGGTGATGGGCTCCGTCGCCGCGATCATGCTGCTCCTCGGCGAGGACGGCGCCGCCCTGACGGGGCTGCAGAACCTGACGATCATCGCGGCGCTGCCCTTCGCGCTGGTGATGGCGGCGATGGCCGTGAGCCTGGTCAAGGACCTCCGCCACGATCCCATCGTGCTGCGCGGGAGCTACGCCACCCTGGCCATCGAGCAGGCCGTCGTCGACGGCATCACCCGTCACGGCGACGACTTCGTCCTCGTCGTGGAGAAGACCCCGGGCGCGGCGCCGGCCGCTGCGGCCGCGCCGGAACGGCCGTCCGCGGAGGTGGGTGGCCGGCCGTCGGTCAGCCCCAACGGGAACTTCGTGGCGCCGGAGGGGATCGCGGCCGTTCCACCGCAGGGCCAGCCCAGGGAGGAGGCCCTCGGCCGCCCCCGGAACCCGCGCGCCTGACAGGTGAGGCGCCCGGACGGGCAGGACAGGAGCCCCCCGCACCGGAGCGGCACCCAGCCGCGCCGGTGCCGGGAGGCTCCTGCTGCGTCCGGGGGCGGGCCGTCGAGGCCCGGGTGCCCGGTCTGCCGGCCGCGCCGGGGGCCGGGACCGGCAGACCGGCCGTCGGCGGGCTCCCGGCGCGGCGGGCCCGCGGACGGAGGAGCGCCGGCTCGCCCGGCCGGGGGGTCAGGACCCAGCCGGCACGGCTGCGCGCAACTGGCGGCGCCAGCGGGTGAACAGCCGGGGCTGGTTCATGCCCAGGACGGCGACGGGTCGCCCGTCGCGCTCGTAGACCACCAGGAAGCTGCGGTCGGCGCAGCTGCCCTCCACCACGCGGGCGACGTCGCCCTCGCGGCGCGACCCCGCGAACTGGATGCGGGCGCCGTACTGGTCGGACCAGAAGTACGGCACGGGCGTCGGCGCCGGCCCCCCGGCGCCCAGGAGGGTGGCGACCGCGGTGGCCGGCTGCTCGAGCGCGTTGGTCCAGTGCTCGATGCGGACGTGCCGCTCCGCGGCGGCCGACCACGTGGCGGCGCAGTCGCCCACCGCGACCACGCCCGGGATGTTGGTCGCACAGCGTGCGTCGGTGAGGACGCCGTTGCCGAGGGCCACGCCGGAGCGGGCCAGCCAGCCGATGTTCGGGACGGCGCCGATGCCCACGACCACCACGTCGGCCGGCAGGCGTGTGCCGTCGGTCAGCTCGACGGCCTCGACCCTGCCGGTGCCGACCAGCCCGGCGACCCCGGTGCCGAGCAGCAGGCGGGTGCCGTGGTCGGCGTGCAACCCGGCGCAGACCACACCCATGTCGGCGCCCAGCGGGCCGGCGAGCGGGACGGGCTGCGTCTCGACGACGGTGACCTCCAGCCCGAGCGTGCGGGCCGTGGCGGCCACCTCCGCCCCGATGAAGCCGGCCCCGATCACGACGAGACGCCCGGCGGCGGCCAGGTCCTCCCGCAGCGCGATCGCGTCGTCCAGCGACCGCAGCACGTGCACGCCGTCGAGCCCCTCGCTGCCGGGGAGGCGCCGGGCCCGGGCCCCCGTGGCCAGGACGACGCCGTCGGCCCGGATCGTGCTGCCGTCGTGCAGCAGCACCGAGCGGCTGGGGTGGTCCAGCCCGACGGCGGTGGTGTGCAGCCGCCACTCGAGCCCGAGGTCCTCGTCGTCGGGCGCGCCCAGGGCGATGTCCTCCAGGGACGCCGTGCCGGCCAGGAACTCCTTGGACAGGGGCGGGCGGTCGTAGGGGGCGTGCACCTCGTCGCCGACCACGACGATCCGGCCGTCGTAGGACTGTTCCCGGAGCGCGCGCGCCGCGGAGAGGCCGGCCAGGGAGGCCCCGACCACGGCGATCGTGGAGCTCACGCGACGCCGTCCCCGGTCGTCCCCGGCTGCACGTAGACCATGCCGTCCTGGACGACGACCCGGTGGGTGCGGACCGGTGTCTTGGCCGGCGGGCCGGAGACCTTCCCGGTCCGCAGGTCGAAACACGAGGCGTGCAGCGGGCACTCCACAGAGCAGCCGTCCAGCCAGCCGTCGGCCAGCGAGGCGTCCTGGTGGGTGCACGTGTCGTCGATCGCGTAGAACTCGCCGTCGACGTTGAAGACCGCGATGGGCTCATCGGCCTCGATGCGGGTGGCCTCGCCGGGCGGCAACGCGGTCGTGGGGCAGACCGGGATCATGGGTGCTCCAGGCTCATCGACTGTTGCGGATACCGCAACTGTTTGCCTTGTGCGCAACAGCATGGCTGGGCTTCACCCCATCGTCAAGGGGAACGCCGGCGGCGTCCCGCGGTTCGCCACCTACGCTGAGGTCATGGGTGGTCCGCAGGGTGAGAACGGGGAGCGGGGCTCGGTCGCCGTCGTCCAGTCGGTCGATCGGGCGCTGAGCGTCCTCGAGATCCTCGCGGCCCACGGTGAGGCCGGCGTCACCGATGTGGCCGCCGAGCTCGGGGTGCACAAGTCCACGGCCTTCCGGTTGGTGGCGGCGCTGGAGAGCCGGGGCTTCGTCGAGCAGCTGGCCGATCGGGGCAAGTACCGGCTGGGCTTCGGCGTCGTGCGCCTGGCCGGCGCGGCCGCCGCGCAGCTGGACATCGCCCGGGAGGGGCGGCCGATCTGCGACGCGCTGGCTGCCGACCTCGAGGAGACGGTCAACATCGCCATCCTGGACGGCGACCGTGCGGTGAACGTCAGCCAGGTCCGCGGGCCGGGAGCGCTCAGCACCCACAACTGGGTGGGCCAGGGCACCCCTGTGCACGCGACATCGAGCGGCAAGGTGCTCCTGGCGTACGCTCCCGACGCCGTCCGCAAGGAGGTGCTCTCCCGGGAGCTGCAGAGCTTCACCCCGGCCACGATCACCGATCCCGAGGTGCTGCACCAGCACCTCGACCGGATCGTCGAGCAGGGGTGGGGTGCCACCGTCGAGGAGTACGAGGTCGGGCTCAACGCCGTCGCGGCGCCCGTCCGGGGCGCGGACGGCGACGTGGTCGCGGCCCTCAGCGTCTCGGGGCCGTCCTTCCGCATCGACGCCGAGGACTTCCCGATGCTCGCCCGGCGTGTGGTGTCGGGCGCCGACGAGCTGGGCAGGAGGCTGGGCCACTTCGGCCGGGCTCGCTGACCGGGCGGGAGGCCGCTCCCGGGACGGCCGGCACTCCGCCCGACCTGGCCATCTCCCCGCGTCCGCGCTGTGTCCACACCGCGCATCTCCCCGCGTCCGCGCTGTGTCCACACCGCGCGGCGCGGCCGGCGTGGGGGGCGTGCCTCGTGCGCACGTCATCACGTCAGCAGGCCGGTGCGGCGGGAGGGCGTCCGGCTCGGAGTTCCCGAGGAATGTCGGGTCGGGTCGTCCGTCCGATGCTTGTTGCGCTGTGCGCGATCCGCTGAGTAATGTGCAACACATCGGTCGTCTTGAGCCCGTCGGCAGGCGACGGCCGAGGCGTGTCGCAGACCCGTGCTGCCCGACTTCCGGCGTACCCCGATCGCCCGACGGAACCCCGAGGTGCCGTATGACCACCACCGACCTGCCCGCGAGCCTCATCTCCACGCTGCCGGGCCAGTACTACACGGACCCGGCCATCTTCGCCCTCGAGCAGACCCGGGTCTTCGAGGCCATGTGGTTCTGCGCGGTGCGGTCGGCCGACCTGCCGACGCCCGGGACGTTCCGGAAGGTCCAGGTCGGCCGGGAGAGCGTGCTGGTCGTCCGCGGCCGTGACGGTCGGCTGCGGGCCTTCCTGAACATCTGCCGGCACCGGGGCGCGCAGATCTGCACGGACGACTCCGGCGAGGTCAAGCGGGCCTTCCAGTGCCCGTACCACGCCTGGACCTACGACCTCTCGGGCAAGCTGGTCGCGGCTCCGAACCTGACCAAGATGCCCGACATCGACCGCGTGCGGTACGGCCTGGTGCCGGTGCACCTGCGGGAGTGGCTCGGGTACGCCTGGGTCTCCCTGGCCGAGCAGCCCCCGTCCTTCGAGGACGACGTCGTGGGCGCCATCGCCGACCGCCTCGGGAGCCGGGAGGCCATCGACGACTACGAGCTGGACTCGCTCACGGTCGGCCGCCGCATCACCTACGACGTGCAGGCCAACTGGAAGCTCATCATCGAGAACTTCATGGAGTGCTACCACTGCGCGACGATCCACCCCGAGCTCACCGAGGTGCTCCCGGAGTTCGCCGACGGCTACGCCGCGCAGTTCTACGTCGGGCACGGCGCGGAGTTCGGTGCGGACGTCCAGGGCTTCACCGTCGACGGCAGCGAGGGCTTCGGCAAGCTCCCCGGCGTCGACGAGGACCACGACCGCCGCTACTACGCGATCACCGTCCGGCCGACGGTCTTCGTCAACCTGGTGCCCGACCACGTGATCTTCCACCGCATGTTCCCGGTGTCGGTCGACCGGACGATCGTGGAGTGCGACTGGTTGTACACCCGCGAGGTGGTGGAGTCCGGGAAGGACGTGTCCCGGTCGGTGGAGCTGTTCCACCGGGTCAACGAGCAGGACTTCGCGGCCTGCGAGCGGACCCAGCCGGCCATGTCGTCCCGGGCCTACGCCAACGGCGGTGTCCTTGTCCCGTCCGAGCACCACATCGGCGAGTTCCACCACTGGCTGACCCAGCGCCTGTCCGGCTGAGGGAGGACCCCACGGGCCTGCCCGTGCCGTCCTCCCGCCGGTCGCCCACCCCCGTCACCCCGTGCCCGCGTCGGACAGCCGGGCCAGCCACTCCTGCCGCCACGCCTCCGTGCGCGCCACCTCGTTGAAGGTGAAGAAGTGGAAGCCCTGCACGCGGTGCTCGGGCCGACCGAGGGTGGGTGCGAGGCCGTCCACGAGGCGGTCCGGCCGGTAGCCGTGGGGCAGGAAGAAGCGCCCAAGCACGCCCTGCTGCTTCGCCAGGAACCGGGCCGACCGGCCGAGCCCGAGCCGGGCCGAGATCCGCACGAGCCTCTGCCGCGTCACCGCGCCGGGGAGCCCCACCCGGATCGGCAGGTCGACCCCCCGCCGGCTGACCTCTCGTGCCCAGGCCACCGTCGTCGCGGCCGAGAAGCACAGCTGCGTGGTCACGTGCGTCGCGTGCGGGGCCTTCTGCTCGAGGGCGCGGTCGATGAGCTCCGGGTCGATGTGCCCGTGCCCCTCGGGATAGCCGCCGATCCCCACGGTCTCGAAGCGGGAGCCGGTGGTGTCCAGCGCCTCGAGCAGGCTCAGCGCGTCGGGGAACGTCCCGGCGGGCTCGGCGGCGTCGCCCCCGACGACGAAGACCCCGGACACCCCGGCGGCGCGCAGGCGGGCGACGACCTCGGCCAGGTGGGCCGCGTCCCGGACCAGCCGGGCGGCGAGGTGGGGCGTCGCGGTGAACCCGTGACCGGTCAGCCGCTCGGCCAGTTCGAGGGTCGGGACCAGACCCTTGGCCTCGGTCACCGTCACGGTGAGGGGCACGGCTCGAGGGACGTGCTCGACGACCGACTCCTCGGCGCCCCGCAGCGGCAGGACCTCGTAGCTGGCCGCTCGCAGCGCCCGCTCCAGCGCGGTGCGGGCACCGTGCCCCGTCGGCGGCCCGTCGGCGGGGGTTGGCAGCCCCGCCCGTGTCGGTGCACGGGTCCCGTCCCGGACCTCGGTGGGCACGGCTCGCCTCCGCGCCGCCGTTCCCGCCGGTGGGCTCACGAGGCCGCTCACTCGTCGAGCACCACCACGGAGCGCAGCACGTCGCCGGAGTGCATCCTGGTGAAGGCGGCCTCGACGTCGCCGAGGCCGATGGTCTCGGTGACGAAGTCCGCCAGCGGGAAGCGGCCCTGCAGGTAGAGGTCGACCAGCATCGGGAAGTCCCGGGAGGGCAGGCAGTCGCCGTACCAGGAGGACGTGACCGCCCCGCCGCGGCCGAAGACCTCGATCAGCGGCAGGGTGATGGTCATGTCCGGGGTGGGCACGCCGACCAGCACCACCCGGCCGGCCAGGTCGCGGGCGGAGAAGGCCTGCTCGAACACCGCGGGGTGGCCGACCGCGTCGATGGCCACGTCCACGCCGAAGCCGCCGGTGAGGCCCTTGATCGCCGCGACCGGGTCGGTCTGCTTCGAGTTGACGGTGTGGGTGGCACCGAACTGCTTCGCCCACGCCAGCTTCCGGTCGTCGATGT
Source organism: Geodermatophilus marinus (assembly GCF_003428645.1). Taxonomy (GTDB): domain Bacteria; phylum Actinomycetota; class Actinomycetes; order Mycobacteriales; family Geodermatophilaceae; genus Geodermatophilus. Next base: position 27,766 of record NZ_QVQH01000005.1, read on the forward strand.
CGACGGCGACGATCGTGCTCGCCCCGGCCAGCTTCGCGCCGGCGATGGCGGCGTCCCCGACGCCGCCGCAGCCGAACACGGCGACGGTCTCCCCGCGCTGCACGCCGCCGGTGTGGATCGCCGCGCCGACGCCGGCCATCACCCCGCAGCCGAGCAGCCCGGCGGCGGGAGCCGGGGCGGCGGGGTCGACCCTGGTGCACTGCCCGGCGTGCACCAGCGTCTTCTCGGCGAACGCGCCGATGCCCAGCGCCGGGCTCAGCGCGGTGCCGTCGGCCAGGGTCATCTGCTGCGCGGCGTTGTGGGTGTCGAAGCAGTACTGCGGCTGCCCCTTGCGGCAGGCGCGGCACTGCCCGCACACCGCCCGCCAGTTGAGCACCACGTAGTCGCCCACGGCGACGTCGGTGACGCCCTCCCCGACCGCGGCGACCGTGCCGGCGGCCTCGTGGCCGAGCAGGAAGGGGAACTCGTCGGTGATCCCGCCCTCGCGGTAGTGCAGGTCGGTGTGGCAGACCCCGCATGCGGCGATGTCGACGACGGCCTCCCCCGGGCCCGGGTCGGGCACGACGATCGTCTCGACGGTGACCGGGGCTCCCTTGCTGCGGGCGACGACGCCCTTCACCTCGTAGGCCATGGTCGTGGGTCTCCTCTCTCGCGGATGTGCGGACCCGACGCGGCGGCGTCCCCGCAGGCCGTGCCCTGGCCTAGCCGAGAGGTCGTGCCCAGCACCCCTTGACCGCGTCCGGCCGTCACCCTACGGTGTTAGACGACTGATATACCAGTCCTTGACTACATCTCCTGGCAGGAGGGATCCCGGCATGGTGATCCAGGTCGACGCAGCGCTCCAGGCCCCGACCGCTCCGAGCCAGGTGCTCGACCGGTCGCTGGCGGACACCGACCCGGAGGTCGCCGGTGCGATCGCCGCCGAGCTGACCCGTCAGCAGACCACCCTGGAGATGATCGCCAGCGAGAACTTCGCCCCGGTGGCCGTCATGCAGGCCCAGGGCTCGGTGCTGACCAACAAGTACGCCGAGGGCTACCCCGGCCGGCGGTACTACGGCGGCTGCGAGCACGTCGACGTGATCGAGCAGCTGGCCATCGACCGGCTGGTGGCGTTGTTCGGCGCGGAGTACGCCAACGTGCAGCCGCACTCGGGAGCGCAGGCCAACGCCGCGGCGATGTCCGCCCTGCTGGACCCCGGCGACACCATCCTGGGTCTCGACCTGGCCCACGGCGGTCACCTGACCCACGGGATGAGGCTCAACTTCTCCGGGAAGCTCTACGACGTCGCCGCCTACCACGTGGGCCGCGAGGACCACCGGGTCGACATGGCCGAGGTGGAGGAGCTGGCGCAGGAACGCCGGCCCAGGCTCATCGTCGCCGGCTGGTCGGCCTACCCCCGCCACCTGGACTTCGCCGGGTTCCGCCGGATCGCCGACGAGGTCGGGGCCTACCTGATGGTCGACATGGCGCACTTCGCCGGCCTGGTCGCCGCTGGGCTGCACCCCTCCCCGGTGCCGCACGCGCACGTGGTCACCTCGACCACCCACAAGACCCTGGGCGGCCCGCGCGGCGGGTTCATCCTGGCCACGGCCGACCTGGCCAAGAAGTTCGACTCGTCGGTCTTCCCCGGCCAGCAGGGCGGGCCCCTGGAGCACGTTATCGCCGCCAAGGCGGTGGCCTTCCGGCTGGCCGGCGAGCCGGACTTCCGCGAGCGCCAGGAGCGGACCCTCGCCGGCGCCCGGATATTGGCCGACCGGTTGCTGGCCGCCGACTCCCGAGCGGCGGGCATCGACGTGGTCAGCGGCGGCACCGACGTCCACCTCGTCCTGGTGGACCTGCGCGAGTCGGAGCTGGACGGCCGGCAGGCCGAGGACCGGCTGCACGCGATCGGCATCACCGTCAACCGCAACGCGGTGCCCTTCGACCCCCGCCCGCCCATGGTCAGCTCCGGGGTCCGCATCGGCACCCCGGCCCTGGCTGCGCGCGGGTTCGACCTCGAGGACTTCGCCGAGGTCGCCGACGTCATCGCCGCCGCGCTGCGGCCCTCGGTGGGCGGGGGCCGGCTCGCCGACCTGCGCGGCCAGGTCACCCGGCTCGCCGACCGCCACCCGCTCTACCCCGACCTGACGGAGGTCCCCCGATGAGCCTCGGTTCCTCCCACGCCACCGGCACCCCCCCCACCCCCGGCGCGGACCTGCCGGAACACCCCGACCTCCTCTGGCGCGACACGGAGCCGAAGCGCACCTACGACGTGGTGATCGTCGGCGGCGGTGGGCACGGCCTGGCCACCGCGCACTACCTCGCCAAGAACCACGGCATCACGGACGTCGCGGTGCTGGAGAAGGGCTGGCTGGCCGGCGGCAACATGGCCCGCAACACCACGATCATCCGGTCCAACTACCTGTGGGACGAGAGCTCGGGCATCTACGAGCACGCCCTCAAGCTGTGGGAGGGGCTCGAGGACGACCTCGGCTACCCGATCCTGTTCAGCCAGCGCGGCGTGCTCAACCTGGCCCACACGCTGCAGGACGTCCGGGACAGCGTGCGCCGGGTCGAGGCCAACAAGCTCAACGGCGTCGACGCGGAGTGGCTGGAGCCGGACGAGGTCCGCAAGGTCTGCCCGGTCGTCAACACCTCGACCGACATCCGCTACCCGGTGCTCGGGGCCACCTACCAGCCGCGCGCCGGCATCGCCAAGCACGACTTCGTGGCCTGGGGCTTCGCCCGCCGCGCGGACGAGGCCGGGATCGACCTCGTCCAGGACTGCGAGGTCACCGGTTTCACCACCGACGGCGACCGGGTCACCGGGGTGCGGACCACCCGCGGCGCGATCGGCGCGGGCACCGTGGTCCTCTGCGCGGCCGGCCACACCTCCGTGCTCACCGACATGCTCGGCATCCGCGTGCCGATCCAGAGCCACCCGCTGCAGGCGCTGGTCTCCGAGCTGCTCGAGCCGGTGCACCCCACGGTGGTCATGTCCAACGCCGTCCACGTCTACGTCTCGCAGGCGCACAAGGGCGAACTGGTCATGGGCGCCGGCGTCGACTCGTACAACGGCTACGGCCAGCGGGGCGCCTTCCACGTCATCGAGCGCCAGATGGCTGCCGCGGTCGAGCTCTTCCCGGTGTTCGCGCGGGCGCACCTGCTGCGGACCTGGGGCGGCATCGTCGACGTCAGCCCCGACGCCTCGCCGATCGTCGGGCGCACGCCCTACGAGAACGTCTACCTCAACTGCGGCTGGGGCACCGGCGGCTTCAAGGCCACGCCCGGCATCGGCTCGGCCCTGGCGCACACCATCGCGCACGACGAGCCCCACCCGCTCGTGGCGCCGTTCAGCCTCGACCGGTTCGTCACCGGTGCACTCGTCGACGAGCACGGCGCCGCCGCCGTTGCCCACTGACGCCGCAGCCCACTGATCCAGGAGTCCCCGTGCAACTCATCGCATGCCCGTGGTGCGGCCCCCGCGAGGAGGTCGAGTTCCACTACGGCGGCCAGGCCCACGTCCCCTACCCGGACAGCCCCGCCGAGCTCTCGGACGAGGAGTGGGCGCTCTACGTCTTCTTCCGCGACAACACCAAGGGCCGCTTCGCCGAGCGCTGGAACCACACCACCGGCTGCCGCCGCTGGTTCAACGCGATCCGCGACACCACCACCTACCGCTTCGAGAGCGTGTACCGCCTCGACGACCCGAAGCCGCCCGTGACCGAGCTCGCGAGGTCGCGAAGGAGCACAGCCCCGTGAGCCCCCCCTTCCGCACCGCCTCGGGCGGCCGCATCGACCGCGCCACCGCCGTCGAGTTCATCTTCGACGGGCAGACCCTCACCGGTCACCCCGGCGACACCCTGGCCTCGGCGCTGCTCGCCCACGGCCGGCACCAGGTCGCCACCAGCATCACGCTCGGCCGTTCTCGGGGCATCGCCGCGGCCTGGGCCGAGGACCCGGGCGGCCTGGTCCAGGTGGAGGAGCCCTTCCCCGAGCCCATGCTGCTGGCCACCACCGTCGAGCTCTTCGACGGGCTGGTCGCCCACGGCCTGCCGGGGCAGGGCCGCCTCGCCGACGTCCCCGACTCCGCCCGCTACGACGCGGTGCACCACCACGTCGACGTGCTGGTCGTGGGAGCCGGCCCTGCCGGGCTGGCCGCCGCGCTCACCGCCGCCCGGGCCGGTGCCCGCGTCGCCCTGGTGGACGAGCAGTCCGAGGCCGGCGGCTCCCTGCTGTCGGGCACCGAGCGGCTCGACGACGCCCCGGCGCTGGAGTGGGTCGCCGCGGCGGTCGCCGAGCTGGCCGGCTCCCCGGAGGTGCTGCACCTGCAGCGCACCACCGCGTTCGGCAGCTACGACGACGGTTTCGTCCTCGCGCTGGAGCGGCGCACCGACCACCTGGGCGCCGCCGCGCCCCGGCACGTCTCGCGCCAGCGGGTGTGGCGCATCCGGGCGCGCTCGGTCGTCGTCGCGACCGGGGCGCACGAGCGCCCGGTCGTGTTCGCCGACAACGACCGCCCGGGGACCATGCTCGCCGGCGCCGCCCGGACGTTCCTGCACCGCTACGGCGTGCTGCCCGGCCGCGCGGCCGTCGTGTTCACCACGAACGACAGCGCCTACGACACCGCCCTCGACCTGTCCCGCGCGGGTGTGCACGTGCAGGCGGTGGTCGACGCCCGGCCGGAGGGCTCACCGCGGCGCCGGGAGGAGTGCGAAGCCGCCGGCATCCGACTCCTGCCCGGCGCCGTCGTGACCGGCACGCAGGGCGTCGAGCGGGTCACGCACGCCCTCGTCGCGCCGTTCGCGGACGGCGCGGTCGGTGCCGGCAGCGCGATCGCCTGCGACCTGCTCCTGGTCAGCGGGGGCTGGAACCCCGCGGTGCACCTGTACAGCCAGGCCCGCGGCCGGCTCCGCTACGACGAGGTCCTGGGCGCCTTCCTCCCGGGGGAGCGGCTCGACGGCCTGACCGTCGCCGGCTCGGCGGCCGGCGTGCTCGACCTGGCCGGGTGCCTGGCCGACGGGCGGCGCGGAGCGCGCGCGGCGCTGACCGCGCTGGGGATCACGCCGGCGGCCGACGACCGGCTGCCCGCCGCCCCGGAGTCCGCCGTCCCGACCGCGCCGCTGGTGCTGTGGCGGGTGCCGGACACCTCCGGCGCCGACGGCAGCACGTCGTTCGTCGACCTGCAGCGCGACGCCACGGTCGCCGACATCGCCCGCGCGATCGGCGCCGGCCTGCGCTCCATCGAGCACGTCAAGCGCTACACGACCATCGGGACGGCGCACGACCAGGGCAAGACCTCCGGCGTCCTCACCTCGGGGATCACCGCCGAGCTGCTCGGGATCCCGGTGCAGGACACCGGGACCACCACGTTCCGGCCGCCCTACACCCCGGTCGCCTTCGCCGCCCTGGCCGGCCGCGACCGCGGCCGGCTGTTCGACCCGGAGCGGGTCACGGCCCTGCACGAGTGGCACGTGGCGGCCGGCGCGGTCTTCGAGGACGTCGGCCAGTGGAAGCGGCCCCGCTACTACCCGCGGCCCGGCGAGGACATGGCGGCCGCGGTCCTGCGGGAGTGCGCCGCGGCCCGGACCGGCGTCGGGATCCTCGACGGCTCCACCCTCGGCAAGATCGACGTCCAGGGCCCGGACGCCGCCGTCCTCCTCGACCGGCTCTACACGAACATGATGAGCAGCCTGAAGGTCGGCTCGGTCCGCTACGGGGTCATGTGCGGCGTCGACGGCATGGTCATCGACGACGGCACCGTGCTGCGCCTGGCCGAGGACCGCTTCCTCGTCCTCACCACCACCGGCGGCGCGGCGAAGGTGCTCGACTGGATGGAGGAGTGGGTCCAGACGGAGTGGCCGGACCTGCGGGTGCACTGCACCTCCGTCACCGAGCAGTGGGTCACCCTTCCCGTCGTCGGCCCCCGCTCCCGCGACGTCGTCGGCGCGGTCTTCCCCGGCGTGGACGTCTCGGCCGAGGCCTTCCCGTTCATGACCTGGCGGGACACCTCCCTCGAGGGGGTGCCGGTCCGGCTGGCCCGGATCAGCTTCTCCGGCGAGCTGGCCTACGAGGTCTACGTCAACCCCTGGTACGCCGTCGCGGTGTGGCAGCGGCTGCTCGAGGCCGGGCGCCCGCACGGCATCACGCCGTACGGCACGGAGACCATGCACGTCCTGCGCGCGGAGAAGGGCTACCCGATCATCGGGCAGGACACCGACGGCACCGTCACCCCGCACGACCTGGGCATGGCCTGGGCGGTGTCGAAGAAGAAGCCCGACTTCATCGGCAAGCGCTCCTTCGCGCGCCCGGCCAACGCCGACCCGCTGCGCAAGCAGCTGGTGGGGCTGCTGCCCGTGGACCGGGAGACCGTGCTGCCGGAGGGCTCGCAGGTCGTCGAGTTCCTCGCCGACGGCGAGCTACCGCCGCCGCCGGTCCCGATGCTGGGCCACGTCACCTCCAGCTACCGCAGCGCCGAGCTCGCCCGCCCGTTCGCCCTCGCACTGGTCAGGGGCGGCCGGGAGCGCATCGGCGAGACCGTCCACGTCCCCGTCGACGGCACCCTCGTCCCGGCCGAGGTCACCGGCTCGGTGCTGGTCGACCCCGAAGGAGCCCGTCGCGATGGCTGAGCTGCTGCGCACCCACCCGCTCGAGGGCTGGACCACCCGGTTCGAGCGCCTGCCCGACACCGTCCGCATCACGGTCGAGCCGTACGTGGCGATGGTCGACGTCCGGCTGGCTCCGGTCGGCGCCGAGGCGTCGGCGGCGCTGGGCGTCGACCTGCCGACGACGCCCGGCACCTGGGTGCCGGCCGGCGCCGGGCGGGCCGTCTGGCTCGGCCCGGACGAGTGGCTGCTCACCAGCACCACCGAGGCGCCCGAGGAGCTGGAGGCCCGGGTGCGCGCCGCCGTCGCCGGCCTGGGCGGGTCCGCGACGGACGTCTCCGCCCAGCGGATCGGCCTGCGGCTGACCGGTGCGCGGGTGCGGGACGTGCTGGTCAAGGGCTGCTCGATCGACCTGCACCCGCGGGTGTTCGGCCGGGGCAGCAGTGCGCAGACGCTGCTCGGCCAGGCCGGAGTCGTGCTGCTGGCCCTCTCCGACGCCGGTGACGACGTCCTCGTCCTCGTCCGGTCGTCCTTCGCCGGCTACCTCGCCGACTGGCTGCTCGACGCGGCCCTCGAGTTCACCCCCACCCCCGACCGCTGATGAAGGACCCCTCTGCCCCCCGCCCCTCGCAGGCTCGCGGCGGGACCCTGCAGAGGGGCCGACCCACACCCACCGGCACGTCAGGAGCAGAGCAATGTCCACCACCCCTCGAGTGGTCATCATCGGAGCGGGGATCGTCGGCGCCAACCTGGCCGACGAGCTGACCGCCCGCGGCTGGGACCGCGTCACCGTGGTCGACCAGGGCCCCCTCCCGCTGACCGGGGGCTCCAGCTCGCACGCGCCGGGGCTGGTCTTCCAGACCAACCCCTCCAAGACGATGACGGCCTTCGCCCGCTACACGGTCGAGAAGTTCCTGGACCTCGACGTCGACGGCGCCTGGTGCTTCAACCAGGTCGGCGGCCTCGAGGTCGCCACCACGCCGGAGCGGCTCGCCGACCTGCACCGCAAGCAGGGCTGGGCCACCTCCTGGGGCGTCGAGGCCCAGGTGGTCGACGTGGACGAGTGCGTGCGGCTGCACCCGCTGGTCGACCGCGACCGCATCCTCGGCGGTCTGCACATCCCCAGCGACGGCCTGGCCAAGGCGTCGCGCGCGGTCGTCGCGCTGGCCCGCCGCGCGGAGGCGCGGGGTGCGGTCTTCCAGGGCTCGACCCGGGTGACCGGCATCGAGCAGACCGGCGGCCGGGTGACCGGCGTCCGGACCCCGGACGGCGTCATCCCCGCCGACGTCGTGGTCTCCTGCGCCGGCTTCTGGGGGCAGGAGCTCGGCGCGATGGTGGGGATGGACGTCCCCCTCCTGCCGCTGGCCCACCAGTTCGTCTGGACCGGCCAGGTGCCCGACCTGGTCGGCCGCAACGACGAGCTGAGCGAGGCGAGCCTGCCGATCCTGCGCCACCAGGACCAGGACCTCTACTACCGGGAACGCGCCGACCGCCTCGGCATCGGCTCCTACGCCCACCGGCCGATGCCGGTCGACCTGCGCGAGCTGCCCCAGGGGGACGGCGTCCACGAGTCGTCGATGCCCTCGATGCTGCCCTTCACCGAGGAGGACTTCGCCCCGGCGTGGGAGCAGAGCCGGCTGCTGCTGCCGTCGCTGCGCTCCTCCAAGATCGACAACGGCTTCAACGGCATCTTCTCGTTCACCCCGGACGGCGGGCCGCTGATCGGGGAGTCGCGGGACGTGGCCGGCTTCTGGATCGCCGAGGCGGTCTGGGTGACCCACTCGGCGGGGGTGGCCCGGTCGGTGGCCCAGCTGCTCGTCGACGGCCGCTCGGACGTCGACCTGCACGGCTGCGACGTGCACCGCTTCGAGGACGTCCAGCTCGCGCCGGAGTACGTCAGCGAGACCTCCCAGCAGAACTTCGTGGAGGTCTACGACGTGCTCCACCCGCTGGAGCCGCGGCTGTCGCCGCGCGACCTGCGGGTCAGCCCCTTCCACGCCCGGCAGCAGGAACTCGGCGCGGTCTTCCTCGAGGCCGCCGGCTGGGAGCGGCCGCACTGGTACGAGGCCAACGCCGCGCTGGTCGACGAGCTGCCCGCGGAGTGGGTGCCGCCGGGGCGCGACGCGTGGGCGGGGCGGTTCTGGTCCCCGATCGCGGCGGCAGAGGCGTGGAAGACCCGCACCGCCGTGGCCATGTACGACATGACGCCGCTCAAGCGGCTCGAGGTCAGCGGACCCGGCGCCCTCGCACTCCTGCAGCGGCTGACGACCGGGGAGATGGACAAGTCCGTCGGGTCGGTGACCTACACGCTCGCCCTCGACGAGGCCGGCGGCATCCGCAGCGACCTCACCGTGGCCCGGCTGGGGGAGCAGCTGTTCCAGGTCGGCGCCAACGGGCCCCTCGACCACGACCTCCTGCTGCGCGAGGCGCCGGACGACGGCAGCGTGCAGGTCCGGGACGTCACCGGCGCCACCTGCTGCATCGGGCTGTGGGGTCCGCGCGCCCGCGACCTGGTGCAGCGGGTCAGCGCCGACGACTTCACCAACGAGGGCTTGCGGTACTTCCGCGCCAAGCGGGCCCGGATCGGCGGCGTGCCGGTCACGGCGATGCGGCTGTCCTACGTCGGCGAGCTCGGCTGGGAGCTCTACACGAGCGCCGACAACGGCCGGCGGCTGTGGGACGTGCTGTGGCGTGCCGGCCAGGACCTCGGGGTGGTCGCGGCGGGCCGGGCCGCCTTCAACAGCCTGCGGCTGGAGAAGGGCTACCGCGCCTGGGGCCATGACATGACCACCGAGCACGACCCCTACGAGGCCGGCCTCGGCTTCGCCGTCCGCAGGCAGAAGGAGGCCGACTTCGTGGGGCGGCAGGCCGTCGCCGGACGGGGGGACGACACGGTGAGCCGCCGGCTGTCCTGCCTGACGATCGACGACGGCCGGAGCGTCGTCCTCGGCCACGAGCCGGTGTTCGTGGACGGCCGACCGGCCGGCTACGTGACCAGCGCGGCCTTCGGGCACACCGTCGGCCGGCCCATCGCCTACGCCTGGCTGCCGGCCTCGGCGACCGTGGGCACGGGTGTCGAGATCGAGTACTTCGGCACCCGGGTCCGCGCCACCGTCGCCGCCGAGCCGCTCGTCGACCCGGGCATGACCCGGCTCCGCGGCTGAACGAGGACCCGTCCTCCGCACCGCTCGCAGGCTCGCGGCGAGCCCTTGGACGGGGCCGGTCGCGACCCGCCCCGCACAGATCGGAGCAGTCAGATGACCGGCACGGCGTTGGCCGCCCGCCCGCCCGTGGGCACGCGGACCGCGACGCACCCCCTCGGCCGGGTCCTCCGCGCAGGTCGGCCCCTGGTCTGCGGCATCCTCAACGTGACCCCCGACTCCTTCTCCGACGGCGGGCGCTACTGCCGCTCCGACCGGGCCGTGGAGCACGGGCTCACCCTGGCCGCCGAGGGTGCCGACATCATCGACGTCGGCGGGGAGTCGACCCGGCCCGGCTCGCGCCCGCCGACCACGGCCGAGGAACTGGCGCGCGTCGTCCCGGTGGTCGAGGCCCTCGCGCCGCGGGTCCCCGTGCCGTTGTCCGTGGACACCTCGCGGCCCGAGGTCATGCGGGCCGCCGTCGCGGCCGGGGCGAGCATGGTCAACGACGTCCGGGCGCTGCGGTCGCCGGGCGCCCTGGTGGCCGCCGCCCAGCGGGGTGCCGCGGTGCTGCGGGTGCACGACGTCGCGGCCACGAGGGACGTCCTGACGGTGCTCGACGCCGTCGGCCCGGTGTGAGGAAGGCCCCCTCCGCCCCCCACCGGCGCCGGCAGAGGGGCCGACGAGCGATGAGCCGGACGCCGGTTCCCCTAGATCACCTCGCGGATCGCCCGCTCGAAGCCCAGGACGTGCTCGCGGGCGAGGTCGTCGGCCCGATCGGCATCGCCGGCGGCGATCGCGCGGAGCAGGTCCACGTGCTCCCGGACGTGCTCGTCGACCGTGGGCAGCCGGTCGAGGAACAGGCAGAAGATCCGGGTCGCCAGGTTGTCGTAGCGGATCAGGACGTCCTCGAGGTGGGGGTTGCCCGCGGCCCGGTAGATGGACCGGTGCACCGCGAGGTCCCAGCGCATCAGCTCGGTCCGGTCGATCCGGCCGACGTCCAGGTGCTGGATGCGCGAGGCGAGGTCCTCGAGCTCGGCGCGCGCCGTGCGGACGGCCCGCTCGGCGGCACGGCGGGCGGCCAGCGGCTCGAGCTGGGCGCGGATGTCGGAGATGTGCGCCAGGTCGGAGATGTCCATCCCGGTCGCGAAGGTCCCCCGCCGCGGGTAGGACACCACGAGCCGGTCGCCCTCCAGGCGCTTCAGCGCCTCGCGGACCGGGGTCCGGCCCACCCCGAGGTCCTGGGCCAGGTCGTCGTCGTCGATCGGATCGCCCGGCCGGATGTCGAGCATGATGAGCCGATCCCGGATCGCCACGTAGGCCTTGTCCGCCAGGGACGCGGCAGCGGACGGGTCGAGGTCCAGGGGCGCAGCGCTCACGACCAGATCGTAGAGGTTGGCGGCCACCGGACCTTGCCTCGTCAGAGGGATCGACATACCGTCACACTACATCTGATATACCAGCTGTGTACCTAGCTTCGCAGTGGGTGCGGCGGGGAGAGGGAGGCACGGGTGACCATCAGCGCCTTCGACCTGTTCAAGGTCGGGATCGGCCCGTCGAGCTCGCACACCGTCGGCCCGATGCGGGCGGCCTGCGCCTTCGCGTCCCGGCTCCGCGACGAGGGCCGGTTGGACCGGGTCGCCGGAGTGCGCTGCGAGCTGTTCGGGTCGCTGGGGGCGACCGGGCACGGGCACGGCAGCGTGCCGGCGGTCGTCCTCGGCCTCGAGGGGGAGCAGCCGGACCTCGTCGACCCGGTGGCGGCCGGGCCACGGGTAGACGCCGTCCGCCGGGAGGGCGAACTGGCCCTGGTCGGCGAGCACGTCATCGCCTTCTCGGTGGACGACGACGTCGTGCTGCACCGGCGCAGGCGGCTGGCGTTCCACAGCAACGGCATGCTCTTCCGGGCCCTGGACGCGGCGGGCGACGAGGTCGACCGGCGCGAGTACTACTCGGTGGGTGGTGGCTTCGTCCTCGACGAGGACGACGCCGGGAACCCCGCCATCGTCGAGGACCCCACGCCCGTGCGGTATCCCTTCCGCACCGGCGAGGAGCTGCTCGCGCGCACCCGGGAGACCGGGCTGCGGATCAGCGACGTGATGCTGGCCAACGAGCTGGCCTGGCGCAGCGAGGACGCAGTCCGCGCCGGCCTGCTGCACATCTGGTCTGTGATGCAGGAGTGCGTGGAGCGCGGCACCCGCACCACCGGCGTCCTGCCCGGAGGGCTCAAGGTCCGTCGGCGCGCGGCCGCGTTGCGGGCCCAGCTGGAGGCCCACCCGGACGAGGCCGACCCGCTGCGCGCGATGGAGTGGGTCACCCTCTACGCCCTCGCGGTCAACGAGGAGAACGCGGCCGGCGGGCGGGTGGTCACCGCCCCGACGAACGGCGCGGCCGGGATCGTGCCGGCCGTCCTGCACTACTACCGCGACTTCGTGGGCTCGTGCTCCGCGGACGGGGTGGTGCGGTTCCTGCTCACCGCCGCCGCGGTCGGCCTGCTGTTCAAGGAGAACGCCTCGATCTCCGGGGCGGAGGTCGGCTGCCAGGGCGAGGTCGGCTCGGCCTGCTCCATGGCCGCCGCCGGCCTGGCCGAGGTCCTCGGCGGCACGCCGGAGCAGGTGGAGAACGCCGCCGAGATCGGCATCGAGCACAACCTCGGGCTCACCTGCGACCCGGTCGGCGGGCTGGTGCAGATCCCCTGCATCGAGCGCAACGCCGTCGGCTCGGTGAAGGCGATCACCGCGGCGCGCATGGCCGTCCGCGGCGACGGCCGGCACCACGTCCCGCTCGACAAGGCGATCAAGACGATGCGCGAGACCGGTGCGGACATGAAGGACAAGTACAAGGAGACCGCCCGGGGCGGGCTGGCGCTCAACATCGTCGAGTGCTGAGGAGGCACCCGTGTCCCACCCGTTCACCCTCACGCTCAGCTGCCAGGAGCGCCCGGGCATCGTGCACGCGGTCAGCTCGTTCCTGTTCGGGCACGGCTGCGACATCGTCGAGCACCAGCAGTTCGACGACGCCGTCCGCGGCCAGCTCTTCCTGCGCACCGCCTTCGTCTGCGCCGAGGACACCGACTGCGAGCGCCTGTCGGCGGGTTTCCGCGCCGTGGCCGACGAGTTCGGCATGAGCTACCAGGTCAGCGGCGACCGGCCGCAGCGCGTGCTCGTCATGGTGTCGAAGCTCGGGCACTGCCTCAACGACCTGGTCTTCCGCTGGCGGGCCGGCAGCCTCGGCGCCGACCTCGTCGCCGTGGTGTCCAACCACGAGGACCTGCGCCCGATGGCGGAAGCGGCCGGGCTGCCGTTCGTCCACGTCCCGGTGACCCCGGCGACAAAGCGGGCGGCCGAGGCGCGGCTGCTCGAGCTGGTCGACGAGCACCGGGCCGACCTCGTCGTCCTCGCGCGGTACATGCAGGTGCTCTCCGACGAGACGTGCGCCGCCCTGCACGGCCGGGCGATCAACATCCACCACTCGTTCCTGCCGGGCTTCAAGGGCGCCAAGCCCTACCACCAGGCCTTCGACCGGGGCGTGAAGCTGGTCGGCGCGACCGCGCACTACGTCACCCCCGACCTGGACGAGGGGCCGATCATCGAGCAGGAGGTCATCCGCATCGACCACACCCACGACCCGCGCGCGCTCGCCACGGTCGGCCAGGACGCCGAGGCGCTGGCGCTGTCGCGCGCCGTCCGGTGGCACAGCGAGCGGCGGGTGCTGCTCAACGGGCACAGCACGGTCGTCTTCCGCTGACCCGGCCGCCCCCGCCCCGAGCCGGCCGGACGGCCCGGCCGGGGGTGGGCGGGGGCGGGCCCGGCGTCGCGGTGTAGCGTTCGCGTCCCGGTCTGTCGAGGAGCGGCCATGTGGACACCCTCGGTCACCTCACGGCGCCGCACCTCCCCGGTGACCGGGATCGTGCTGGCCGCGGTGCTGCTGGGGGCCTGCGCGTCGGGTCCCCGAGCCCCGGAGGTGGTCGGGACCGCACCGGCCGCTGCCGGTCCGGCCGGCGTGTCCTACACCCCGCTCGTGCCGACGGTGCTGTCCACACCGAGGTGGTTCGAGGGCAGCGACGGCACGGTCCGGATCGTCCACGAGCTGCAGCTGCTCAACGCCTTCCCGGCGCCGGTCACGGTGACCGCGGTCGAGGTCGGACCGCCCGGTGGGCCGCCCCTGGCGAGCCTGACCGGAGCCGACCTGTCCGCGGCCACGTCGCTCATGACCTCGGGGGGTGAGCCCGCCACGACGGTCCCGCCGTCGGCTGCCGGCGTCGTCTGGCTCGACCTCCCCGTGCCCGGTGGTCCGTCCGCGGTCCCCGAGCGGCTGCAGCACACGGTCACCGTGTCCGTCCCACCCGAGCTGCCGGTGCCCGGCACGATCACCTACACCGGTGCGGCGGTCGAGGTCGACCGCCGGGCGCCGGTCGGCCTCGGGCCCCCGCTGGTCGGCCCGGGCTGGGTCGCCGTGGGCAGCTGCTGCGACGGCCCCCACCGCCGGGCCCTGCAGCCGATCAACGGGCACCTGACCCTGGCCCAGCGCTTCGCCGTCGACTGGAACGGGGTGGACGCCGACGGGCGGATGGCGACCGGGCCGGTCGACCGGAACGAGAGCTGGGTCTTCCACGGCGCGCCGGTCCTGTCGGTCGCCGACGCGACGGTCGTCGTGGCCGTCGACGGGTATGCCGACCAGGTCCCGGACGCGCCGGCGCCGGTGGGCCTGGAGGAGGCCGACGGCAACCACGTCGTGCTCGACCTGGGGGACGGCCGCTACGCGCTGTACGCCCACCTCGCCCCGGGCAGCGTGACGGTCGAGCCGGGGGACCGGGTCTGCCGCGGCCAGCAGATCGGCCGGCTGGGCAACTCGGGGAGCTCGAGCGGCCCGCACCTGCACTTCCACGTGGCGACCGGTCCGACGCTCGACGCCGACGGGCTGCCCTACGTCTTCGACCAGTTCACCCTCACCGGCCGGTTCCCCGTCCTGGACGACCGCGTCGCGCAGCTGGTCGCGGAAGGGGCGCCCGTCCCGATCGATTCCGTCGAGCCGGGCGTCCACCGCCACCAGCTGCCGCTCGGCCGCGACGTCGTGACCTTCCCGCCGCAGAGGCCCGCCCCCTGCCGGTAGGCCCGGCGGGCCGACCCCGCGGCCGCCCGCGGCGGTGCGACCGGCGCCCGCGGCGGTGCGACCGGCGCCCGCGGCGGTGGGTCACGCGCCGATGCCCTCCAGGAGCATCGACCAGAAGCGGTCGGCCACCTCGTCGGTGGAGAGCGGGCCGCCGCGGTCGAACCACTGGTAGGTCCAGTTCACCAGCGACAGCACGGCGAGGCCGGCCAGCCCGGGGTCCACGTCCCCGAACTCACCGGCCTCCTTGCCGGCGGCGATGACGTCCACGACCATCTGCCGGTAGCGGGAGCGCTGGACCGCCACCGACATGCGGGCCTCGAGGGGCAGCTCCCGGTAGCTCTCGAAGAAGATCCGCAGGTAGCCCGGGTGCGAGTCCATCAACCCGATGACGTCCCGCATCATGGCCCGCAGCTCCTCCCGCGGTCCGCGCCCACCCGCGCCCTGCCGGTCCAGGTGGCGGCCGATGACGACGGCCATCAGCGTCCCGTGCAGCTCGACCAGGAGTTCGTCCTTGCTGCGGAAGTAGTGGTAGAGCGACGCCTTGCGGATCCCCGTCCCGTCGGCGATCGCCTGCATCGTGGTCTCGTGGTACCCGAGCCGGTCGAAGAGTTCGGTCGCAACCTCGAGGATCTGGGCCCGCCGCGGTCTCACGGCTCCGTCGCTGGTCACGGCCGCGCAGATTACCAGCGAGTTGACAGCCCGAATGGCGCCGACCTAGCCTTCCGACCGGCCGGTAGGAATCCTCGGGCCACCGAGCGATGAGGATCTGCAGTGAAGGTGTGCATCGTGGGCGCGGGCGCCTCCGGCGTGACCGTCGCCAAGAGCCTCCGGCAGCGGGGTGTGGCCTTCGACTGGTTCGAGAAGGGCTCGGCGCTCGGCGGCCTCTGGCGCTACGACAACGACAGCGACACCTCCTCGGCCTACCGCTCGCTGCAGATCGACACCAGCTCGCGCAGCCTCGCCTACCCGGACTTCCCCGTGCCCCGCGAGTGGCCGGCGTACCTCCGCGCGCGCCAGGTGCTGGAGTACCTGGAGCGCTACGCGGCCGAGTTCGGTGTCGCCGACGCGCTGCAGACCTCCACCGAGGTCACCTCGGTGGAGCCCGCGGGCAGCCGGTGGTCGGTGACGACGGACCGGTACGGCACCCGCGGGTACGACGCCGTCGTCGTCGCCAACGGGCACCTGAGCGTGCCGCGGCGCCCGCGGTTCCCGGGCACGTTCAGCGGCCAGGAGCTGCACTCCCACGACTACCGGACGCCGGAGCCGTTCAGCGGCAGGAGCGTGGTCGTGGTCGGGATGGGCAACTCCGGCTGCGACATCGCCGTCGACCTCGCGCGGGTCGCCGGTCAGGTGCACCTCTCGACGCGCCGCAGCGCGTGGATCCTCCCCAAGTACCTCCTCGGCGTGCCGACCGACCGCTGGTCGGCCTTCCTCACGCGCCGCCTGCGGCTGCCCACCCCGGTCGCCCGGAACCTGGTGGCGTCGCTGGCACGCCTGGCCGTCGGGCCGCAGGAGCGGTTCGGCGTGCCGAGGCCCGCGCACGCCGTCCACCGCGAGCACGCCACGATCGGCCAGGAGCTGCTGCAGTACGTCGCCTACGACTGGATCCGGGTGCGGCCCGACATCGCCTCGCTGGACGGGGACCGGGTGCGCTTCACCGACGGCACGAGCACGACCGCCGACGTCGTCCTCTACGCGACCGGGTACGACCCGTCGTTCCCCTTCCTCCCCGCCGACCTGGTGGCGCGGGCCGAGCACGGCGGGCGGCTGTACCGCCGCATCGTGCACCCCGACGCCCCCGGCCTGTACTTCGCCGGCCTGGTGCAGCCGGTCGGCCCGACGATCCCGCTGGTCGAGGTCCAGGGCCGGTGGCTGGCCCGGGTGCTGACCGGGGACGTCGTGCTGCCCGGCCGGGACGCGATGGCGCAGGAGATCGCGGCGCACCGCCGCTGGGTGCGGGCGACCTTCGTCGGTTCGGAGCGCTACCGCCTCGAGGTCGACTTCCGCACCTACGCCGGCCAGCTCCGGCGCGACATGTCCGTCTGAGGTCCGAGGAGGGGACGTGCGGGTGCTCGTCACCGGTGGCACCGGGATCATCGGCAGCCTGAGCGGCCGCAAGCTCGCCGACCGGGGTCACCGGGTCCGGCTGCTCGACCTCGCCCCCGATCCGGTCGCGGTGGCGCGCAACGGCGGAGGGGACGGCGTCGAGGTCGTGGCGGGTGACGTGCTCTCCTTCGGGGACGTCGGCGCCGCGGCGCGGGACGTCGACGTGGTCGTGCACCTGGCCTACAGCCTCGGCGAGGCCACGAACCGGCGCCCCTACGCCGCCACGCAGCTCAACGTCCAGGGGACCGCGACGGTGCTCGAGGCGGCACGGCTGTTCGGCGTGCACCGCGTGGTGCTCGCCAGCTCCATCGCCGTCTACGGATCCGACGGGGCCTACGCCCCGGCGGAGCTCCCGCTCACCGAGGACGCCGCCACCCGCCTCGCCCCGGGCATGCCGCTGTACGGCGCCGGGAAGCTCTACCTGGAGCAGCTCGCCCGGGTGTACCGCACGACCCACGGCCTGCTGGGCGTCGGGATCCGGCCGAGCCCCGTCTACGGACCGGGGGGTGTGCGCGGGGTGTCGGGCTGGCTCTCCCGGGTCATCGAGGGGGCCGCCACAGGGCGGACCGTCACGGTCGACCGCGGCGATGCGCGGATCAGCCTGGTCCACGTCGAGGACGTCGCCGAGCAGCTCGTCCGGCTGGTCGAGCTCGACGCGACGGCGTTCACCGACCGCCACTTCTTCAACACCGGAGGCGATGCCACCACGGTGCGGGAGCTCGCCGCGCTGGTCCGGGAGATCGTGCCGGAGGCCCGTCTCGAGGTCACCTCGGACGGGCAGCCGGACGTCGCGGGACTGGCCACCCGGGTCAGCGGCCGGGCCCTGGCCGACCTGGTCGGCTACCAGCGCCGCTACGACCTCGAGTCGGGCCTGCGCGCCCACATCGCGGCCGCGCGGGCGACGGCCTGAGGGCCGGCCGGCACCAGGGGAGGGGCGACCATGGGCACGCAGGCACGCCGGTCGGGACGGCCGCGGGACCTGCCCGACCTCCTGGGCCGACTCGTGCGGCAGGACCCCGACGCGGTGGTGGCGCTGGACAAGGGGCCCGACGGGGGCACGGTGCCGGTGACCCGTCGCGAGCTGTGGCAGCGCGTCGGCGCCCTGGCCCGGGACCTGGGTGCGGCCGGTGTGGGCGCGGGGGACTGCGTGGCCGTGTGGCTGCCGAATTGGAGCGACGCGCTGGCGTGGCAGTTCGCCGCCGCCGCCCGCTCGGCCCACGTGGTCGGGATCAACACGCGCTACAACGTCGGCGAGGTCGCCCACGTCCTCGGCCGGGCCCGGCCGCGGCTCGTGGCGCTGCCGCAGGACTTCCACGGGCTGGACCTGGTGGGACGCCTGCGGGAGGCGGTCGCGCACGCCCCGTGGCCGGCGCCGGGGGTCGCGCTGGTGCCCGGTCCGGGCCGGGGGCGGCCGGATCCCGCGGCGGTCGCCGCTGCCGACGTCGGCGGCGGAGCCTGGACGCCGAGCCGCACCGCGGCACCCCCCGCGCTCCCCGACCCGGACCCGGGCGCGCTGGCCGTCGCCTTCACCACGTCGGGGTCCACCGGCATGCCGAAGCTGGCCGCGCACACGGCCGCCGGCGTCCTGTCGCACGCCGTCGCGGACGCGGCCGTGCTCGGCATCGGCCCCGGCGAGCACGTGCTGTGCGCGCTGCCGCTGTCCGGCACGTTCGGCCACACCCTGGCGATGGCGGCGCTCGCCGCGGGCGGGGTGTGCGTGCTGGAACCGGTGTTCGACCCCGCGGCCGTCCTGGACGACATGGCCGCGCACGCGGTGACCCACGTGGCGTCCGGCGACGACCTGGTGGCCCGGCTCGCCGAGGCCTGGCAGGAGCACCCGCGGGACCTCTCCTCCTGGCGCTGGTGGGGCGCCGCGGACTTCCAGGGCCGCGTGGGGGAACTGGCGGCGTGGGCGGCCGAGACCTTCGGGACGACCACCTGCGGGGTCTACGGCTCCTCGGAGCTGTTCGCCCTGACGGCCGTCCGGCCGCTCGACGAGCCGGCTCCCGGTCGCTGGCTGGGCGGCGGCAGGGTGGTGCACGAGGGCATCGAGGTCCGCGTCGCGGACCCGGTGACCGGTGCGGTGCTGCCGCACGGGCGGGAGGGCGAGCTGCAGTTCCGCGGCCCCAACGTGGTCGACGCCTACCTCGGTGACGCAGCAGTGGCCGGGCGGTCGTCCACCGCCGACGGCTGGTTCCGCTCGGGTGACCTGGGGCTGCAGACCGCCGTGGACGCGTTCGCGTACGTCGTCCGGATGGGCGACGCCCTGCGCCTGCGCGGGTTCCTCGTCGACCCCGCCGAGATCGAGCAGCGCCTGGTCGCGCACCCCGACGTCGGGATCGCCAAGGTGGTGGGGGTCCAGGACGCCGACGGTGCGACCGCGGCGGTGGGGTTCGTCCAGGCCGCGGGGGGCCGTGCCCCGGACCCGGCCGAGCTGCGCCGGTGGTGCGCGTCGGCGCTGGCGGGGTTCAAGGTGCCCGCTGCGGTGCACGTGCTCGAGGCGATGCCCACCACCAGCGGCACGAACGGCACCAAGATCCGCGCCGACGTCCTCCGGGAGTGGGCGCAGCGGCTCTCCGGCTGACGGTCGGGACCGGGGTCCCCCCGAGCCGACCGGGCCGGTCCTCGGCAAGGTGTACGGGAGCCGGCCGGTCGAGGAGCCGGATGCCGGCCCCCCGTGCCGCGGGGGGCGCGAGGGAGGAATCCGACGTGAAGCTGCTGCTGCCCGACTCGGTCCCGCTGTCCCCGGACCTGCCCGAGGGCGTCCGGGCGGTCGGCTACGACGCCGGCGCACCGGTGCCCGACGAGCACCGGGACGCCGAGGCGCTGGTGGTGTGGGGCAGCTCCGAGGACGACCTCGCCGCGGTCGCCGGGCGGATGCCGCGGTTGCGCTGGGTGCAGACCCTGGCGGCGGGGCCGGACGCGGTGCTCGCGGCGGGCTTCCCGGAGGGCGTCGTCCTCACCTCGGGAGCCGGGCTGCACAACCGGACGGTCACCGAGCACGCGCTGGCCCTGGTGCTCGCGCTGGTGCGCCGGCTGCCCGCGGCCGGGCGGGCGCAGGCCGCGCACCGCTGGGCCGGGGAGCTCGGGGGGCTCCAGCCGCTGCACCCCGAGGGTGCGGTGACCACCCTCATCGACGCCCGGGTGCTGGTCTGGGGCTTCGGGTCGATCGGCCAGACCCTCGCGCCGGTGCTGCGCGCGCTCGGCGCCCGGGTGCGGGGCGTGGCGCGCAGCGCGGGGGAGCGGGCGGGGTTCCCCGTCGCCGCCGAGGCCGACCTGGAGCGCGAGCTCGCCGGCACCGACGTGCTGGTCATGATCCTGCCCGCGGCCGCCGGCACCCGGCACGCCCTGGACGCCCGCCGCCTCGGCGCGCTGCCGGCGCACGCCCTCGTGGTCAACGTCGGCCGCGGCTCCACCGTCGACGAGGCGGCGCTCACCGCCGCCCTGGCCGAGGGCCGCCTCGCCGGCGCGGCGCTCGACGTGACCGGGGCCGAGCCGCTGCCGCCGGACTCCCCGCTGTGGGACGCGCCGGGCCTCCTCCTCACCCCGCACGCCGCAGGGGGCCGGCCGGTCGGCGCCGACGAGCTGATCGCCGCGAACGCCGCGGCGCTGCTGGCCGGCCGGCGGCTGCGCAACGTCGTGGAGCGCTGAGCAGCCCGGACGCGCGGACGCCCCGGCCCGCGGGTGCGGGCCGGGGCGTCCGGGGAGGTGGGGTCTACCGCAGGTCGAAGCGGTCGAGCTCCATCACCTTGACCCAGGCGGCGGCGAAGTCCTGCACGAACTTCTCCTTCGCGTCGTCGGACGAGTAGACCTCGACGATGCCGCGCAGGATCGAGTTCGAGTTGAACACCAGGTCGGCCGCGGTGGCGGTGCGGACGACGGTGCCGTCGGCGTCCCGGCCCTCGTACACGCCCTCGGTCTCGGCCGAGGTCGACCACGAGATGCCCAGGTCGAGCAGGTTCTGGAAGAAGTCCTGGGAGAGGACCCCCGGCCGGTCGGTGAAGACGCCGTGCGGCACGCCGCCGGTGTTGGCGCCCAGCACCCGCAGCCCGCCGACCAGGACGGTCATCTCCTTGGGCGTCAGCTCCAGCATGTAGGCCTTGTCGACGAGCAGGGTCTCCGGCGCGATCTTGGTGTCGGGGACGATCCAGTTGCGGAACCCGTCGGCCCGCGGCTCGAGCCAGCCGAAGTTCTCGACGTCGGTCTGCTCCTGGGAGGCATCGGTCCGCCCCGGGGAGAACGGCACGGTCACCGGCACGCCGGCGTCGGCCGCGGCCTTCTCGACCGCCGCGGTGCCGCCGAGCACGATGAGGTCGGCCAGCGAGACCTTCGTGCCGGTCTGCTGCTCGAACTCGCCCTTGACCCGCTCGAGCACCGGCAGCACGTCCCGGACGCCCGCGTTGACCGCCCAGCCGATCTGCGGCTCGAGCCGCAGCCGCGCGCCGTTGGCGCCCCCGCGCTTGTCGGTGCCGCGGTAGGACGCGGCGGCCGACCAGGCGGTGTGCACCAGCTGCGAGACCGTCAGGCCCGAGGCGAGCAGGCGCTGCTTGAGGGCGGCGACCTCGGCCTCGCCGACCAGCTCGTGGTCGACCGCGGGCACCGGGTCCTGCCAGATCAGGTCCTCGGCCGGGACGTCGGGGCCGAGGTAGCGGCTCTTCGGGCCCATGTCGCGGTGCAGCAGCTTGAACCAGGCGCGGGCGTAGGTGTCCTGGAAGTACTCCGGGTCGCCGCGGAACCGCTCCGCGTACCGGCGCAGCTCCGGGTCGACCTTCAGGGCCACGTCGGCCGTCGACATCATCGGCGGGTTCTTCTTGCCCTCGATGTGCGCGTCGGGCACGAGCTCCTGGGCCTCGGGGTTGCTCGGCTGCCACTGCTTGGCGCCGGCCGGGCTCTCGGTCAGCTCCCAGTCGAGGCCGAACAGCGTGTCCCAGTAGGAGTTGTCCCACTGGGTCGGCGTCGGGGTCCAGGCGCCCTCGAGGCCGCTGGTGATCGTGTCGGCGCCCTTGCCGGTGCCGTACTGGCTGATCCAGCCCAGGCCGTTGCCGTGCACCGGGCAGCCCTCGGGCTCCGGGCCGATCAGCTCGGGGTTGCCGGCGCCGTGGGTCTTGCCGAAGGTGTGGCCACCACCGATCAGGGCGACGGTCTCCTCGTCGGTCATGCCCATCCGGCGGAAGGTCACCTTGATGTCGTGCGCCGAGGCGAGGGGGTCGGGGTTGCCCTTCGGGCCCTCGGGGTTGACGTAGATCAGCCCCATGGTGACGTTGGCGAGCGGGCCCTCGTCGAGGTCGAGCGGCTCCTCGCCCGCGTACCGCTCGTCGCCGAGCCAGGTGTCCTCCGGGCCCCAGAAGACCTCCTCGGGCTGCCAGACGTCCTCGCGGCCGAAGGCGAAGCCGAAGGTCGGCAGGCCCATGTCGTCGTGCGCGACGTTGCCGGCGAGCACGAGCAGGTCGGCCCAGGACAGCGTGCGGCCGTACTTCTGCTTGATCGGCAGCAGCAGCCGACGGGCCTTGTCGAGGCTCGCGTTGTCCGGCCAGCTGTTGAGCGGGGCGAAGCGCTGGGCACCCTGGCCGCCGCCACCCCGGCCGTCGGCGATGCGGTAGGTGCCGGCCGCGTGCCACGACATCCGGATGAACAGGGGGCCGTAGTGGCCCCAGTCGGCCGGCCACCAGTCCTGCGACGTGCGCATGAGCCGGCGCAGGTCCTGCTTCAGCGCCTCGACGTCCAGCTTCGCGAACTCGGCCTTGTAGTCGAAGTCCGCACCCAGCGGGTCGGAGTCCTTCGAGGGCTTGTTCAGCACCGAGAGGTCCACCTGGTTGGGCCACCAGTCCCGGTTCGTGCGGGGGCGCTGGCTGGTGTCGGCGGTCGGCGACGGGATCGCCGGGTT
This sequence comes from Geodermatophilus marinus, assembly GCF_003428645.1. Taxonomy (GTDB): domain Bacteria; phylum Actinomycetota; class Actinomycetes; order Mycobacteriales; family Geodermatophilaceae; genus Geodermatophilus. The sequence goes on from NZ_QVQH01000005.1 coordinate 50,589, forward strand.
CTCGCTCTCGCTGGTGCTGTCGGTCCGGACCTTGTTCTCTTCGCTCTTCACGGTGTCCCTCTCTCTGCTGCGGTGCGGTCGGGTGGGGCGGGGGACGGGCCGGCCGCGCACGACGGGCAGCGGCCCCAGTAGACGACCTCGGCCTCGTCGATGACGAAGCCGCCGTCGTCGGAGGGGGTCAGGCAGGGTGTGGTACCGGTGGCGCAGTCGACGTCGACGATGGCGCCGCAGGACCGGCAGACCAGGTGGTGGTGGTTGTCGCCGACCCGCGCCTCGTAGCGCGCGACCGAGCCCTGCGGCTGGATGCGCCGCACCAGCCCGCTGTCGGTCAGGGCGCGCAGCACGTCGTACACGGCCTGGTGCGACACGGCCCCCATGCGGGCGCGGGCGGCCCCGATCAGCGTCTCGGTGTCGACGTGCGGGTGCGCGTGGACGGCGTCGAGCACCGCCAGCCGCGGGCGGGTGACCCGCAGCCCCGCCGCCCGCAGGAGGCGTTCGAGTTCCGCGGCGTCCGGCACGGCTCCATCCTCGCCGCTTACCTTGAACGGGTCAAGAACTGGCCCGGCCCGGCGCGGCCGCGAGGTCGAGGGCCTGCCAGGAACCCGGTGTCCAGGGCCGTCGGCTGAACTCCAGGCGCAGGGCACCCGGGCGCGCCTCGATCAGCTGGCCGCACACGGTGGCGAAGACCAGCCCGTCCCGCTCGTGGCGGACCACCAGCGCACCGGGGTCGTCCTGGGGTGGCGCCCCCTGGACGAGCGCGCGCCAGCCCTCCGGGACCGCCGCCGCGGTGAAGGCGGCCAGGTGGCGGTCGGCCTTGCGGTCCTCGGGGCCGCCGGAGGTGATCATCGTCGTCCCCTCGGCGTGGGCCGTGCGGGTCAGCGCGGCACCGTCGAAGTCCCAGGTGGTCAGCCCGTCCGGGGCCGCCAGCACCAGCAGGAAGCTCGCCATCCCCTCCAGCCGCACGTGCGCCGGCCAGTCCGCGCCGTGCGCGACCCCCCGCAGGGGGAGCACGCCGCGGCTGGCCGCGCCCGGCGCGGCGGCCGGCCGCTGCGGCCGGTTGAGCACCAGGGCGGTGACGCCGGTGCCGACGTCGGTGGCGCACCAGGTGCCACCGGCGGCGCGGTCCCGCCCGCCGACGACCTCGGGCAGCCCGGGCCACCACCGGCCCGGGTCGTCGAACTCCCGAGTCGTCAGCTCGTCGCGCAGCGCGAGGACCCGGACCGGGCGTCCGGCGGCCCAGCGGACCACCACGGTGCACACCCGCCGATGATCCCAGCGCCCGGGGCGCCCGGTCGACGGCGGGGCCCGCGCGCGGCCCTGCGAGGATCGGGCGAGCCCGCATCCCGAGGAGGACGAGTCCGACATGCCCAGAGCCCTGCTGCTGGAGAACATCGACCCGGTGGCGGTGGACCTGCTGTCCTCGGCCGGGTACGAGGTGGAGGCGCGGCGGGGCGCGCTGGACGAGACCGACCTGGTCGCCGCCCTCGACGGCGTGGAGCTGCTCGGCATCCGGTCGAAGACGCAGGTGACCGCGGAGGTCGTGCACCGGCACCCCGGTCTCGCCGCGGTGGGGGCCTTCTGCATCGGCACCAACCAGATCGACCTGGCCGCGGCGGCGGGGGCGGGCGTGGCGGTGTTCAACGCGCCCTACTCCAACACCCGCAGCGTCGTCGAGCTGGCGATCGCGGAGATCATCAGCCTGGCGCGGCGGTTGAACGACCGGGACCGGGCGCTGCACGCCGGGGTCTGGGACAAGTCGGCGACCGGGAGCCACGAGATCCGCGGGCGGACGCTGGGCATCGTCGGCTACGGCAACATCGGCAGCCAGCTGTCGGTGCTCGCCGAGGCGCTGGGCATGCGGGTGCTGTTCTACGACCTGGAGGACAAGCTCGCCCTCGGCAACGCCGAGGCCTGCGGCAGCCTGGAGGAGCTGCTGGAGCGGGCGGAGACCGTGTCGCTGCACGTGGACGGGCGGGCCGGCAACGCCGGGCTCTTCGGCGCCGCGCAGTTCGCCCGGATGCGCCGGCGCAGCCTGTTCCTCAACCTCTCGCGCGGCTTCGTCGTCGACCACGGGGCGCTGCGCGAGCACGTCCTGTCCGGCCACATCGCCGGGGCGGCGGTCGACGTCTTCCCCGACGAGCCGCGCGAGCAGGGCGACCCCTTCGACTCGGTGCTGCGCGGGCTGCCCAACGTCATCCTCACCCCGCACGTCGGCGGGTCCACCCAGGAGGCGCAGTACGACATCGGCCGGTTCGTGGCCGGCAAGCTGGCCGACTACGGGCGCACCGGGACGACGACGCTGAGCGTGAACCTGCCCGCGGTCGCCCTGCACGGGTCCTCCGCCGGCCGGTTCGCGCTGCTGCACCGCAACGTGCCCGGCGTCATGGCGCGCGTCGACGCGCTGGTCGGCGAGCACGGGCTCAACGTGGACGGCCAGGTGCTGGCCACCCGCGGGGAGCTCGGCTACGTCGTCACCGACGTGGGTGGGCAGCTGCCCCCGGCCCTGCTGGCCGCGCTGCGGGAGCTGCCCGAGACCGTCCGCCTGACGACGTTCCCCCGGAGCTGCTGGGACTGAGCGACACCGGGCCTGCGACCGGGTGCAGCGGACCGCCGGTGACGGCGGAGGGTGCCGGCCTCACCGAGCTCCGGCCACGGAGACGCGGTCGAGGTGCAGGGCCTCGAGGACCGGGGTGTCGCTGAACCGGAACAGGTCCAGGGCACCGGAGTCGGAGTCGGAGGTACCGGCCTCCGACCGCACCGTCAGCGGCTGCCACGAGGGCACGACGAACAGGTCGCCACGCCCGACCCGCCACGAGGCGTCGCCCACGGTCACGGTGCCGCTGCCGTCGAACACCTGCCAGACCGACGAGCCGGCCTCCCGGCGCGGCGCGGTCTCGGTCCCCCGGCGGACGCGGTGCAGCTCCGCCCGGATGGTCGGCAGCACGTCGCCGCCGGTGGTCGGGTTGGTGTAGCGGACGGCGGCGTGCCCGGGCTCGACGGTGCCGGGGTGCCCCTCGGCCTCCAGCTCCAGCTGGTCGGCCAGCGCGGCGTCGGTGTCGGCCCACCGGTAGTTCAACAGCGGGGTGCCGGGGGTCGCGCCGGGCGCGGAGACCGGGCGCAGGCCCGGGTGGCCCCACAGCCGCTGCGAGCGGGACCGCTCCGGGGTGCTGTGCTCGGCCTCGCTGATCCGGTCGCGGCCGAACTCGAAGAACTGTGACTCGGTGGCGTACTGGAACGGGATGTCCAGGCCGTCGATCCAGGCCATCGGCCGGCTCGCGGCGTTGTGGTGGGCGTGCCAGTTCCACCCCGCCTGCGGGAGGAAGTCGCCGCGGTTCATCGGCACCGGGTCGCGGCCCACCACCGTCCACACCCCCTCGCCCTCCACGACGAAGCGGAACGCGTGCTGGGTGTGCCGGTGCTCCGGGGCGTCCTCGCCCGGCATCAGGTACTGGATCGCCGCCCACAGCGTCGGGGTGGCGTACGGCTTGCCGCCCAGCGCCGGGTTGGCCAGCGCGATGGCCCGCCGCTCCCCGCCCCGGCCGACCGGCACGAGGTGCCCGGCCCGGTCGGCCAGCTCCAGCAGCTGCTGCCACCGCCAGACGTGCGGCACCGCCCGCGAGCGCGGGTGCACCGGCATCAGGTCGCCGATCTCGGTCCACAGCGGGACCAGCAGCTCCCGCTCGAACCCGCGGTACAGCTCCGCCAGCTCCGGCGTCGGCGTCGGCTGGTCGGGCGCGTCGACCGCCGTCAGCGAGACCGGCGAGGCGAGGTTCGAGGTCATGGCAGGGCGTCCTCTCGTGCGGTGAGCCGCTGGGCGATGTCCTCGCGCAGCGCCTTCTTGTCGATCTTCCCGACCTTCGTGGTGGCCAGCTCGTCGACGATCTCGAGGTGCTCGGGCCACGTGAAGGAGGCGATGCCGGCGGCGGCCATCGACGCCCGGACGGCGTCGAGGGTGAGGGAGGTCCCGGGCCTCAGCACGGCGTACAGGCAGACCCGCTCGCCGAGCCGGGGGTCGGGCATGGCGACGGCGGCGACGTGCGCCACCTGCGGGCAGAGCCGGTAGGCGAGGTTCTCGACCTCCTCGGCGCTGATTTTCTCCCCGCCGCGGTTGATCATGTCCTTGTCCCTACCCGCGACGACGAGGTTGCCGTCGGGTCGGCGGAGAACGATGTCGCCGCTGCGGTACCAGCCGTCGGGCGTGAACGCGCGGGCGTTCTGCTCCGGCGCCCGGTAGTAGCCGCGCGGGGTGTAGGGCCCGCGGGTGAGCAGGGCACCCGGCGTGCCGTCGGGGACGTCCCGGTCGAGCTCGTCCACCACGCGGACCTCGTCGCCCTCGCTCATCGGCCGGCCCTGGGTGGTGCAGACGACGTCCGCGGGGTCGTCGAGGCGGGTGTAGTTGAGCAGGCCCTCGGCCATGCCGAACACCTGCTGCAGGGTGCAGCCGAGCACCGGGCGCACGGTCCGGGCGACCTCGTCGGCCAGCCGGGCACCGCCGACCTGCAGCAGCTGCAGGGAGGCGAGCCGGCCGGCGCCCTGCTCGGCGGCGGAGGCCAGCCAGCGCTGGGCGACCGCGGGCACCACCGCGGTCACGGTGACGCCCTCGGCGGCGACGGTGGCGAAGGCGCGCTCCGGCTCGGGGGAGGGCAGCATGACCACCCGGCCGCCGGTCAGCAGGGCGCCGAGGATGCCCGGGCACGCCAGGGGGAAGTTGTGCGACGCCGGCAGCGACACCAGGTAGACCGAGTCCGGGCCGAGGCCGCACACCTCTGCGCTGGCGCGGGCGTTGTAGGCGTAGTCGTCGTGGGTGCGCGCGATGAGCTTCGGCAGCCCGGTCGTGCCGCCGGAGAGCAGGAAGACCGCCACGCTGCGGCCGGCGGGCTGGTCGGCGTCCCACCGCGAGCGGACGGCGGCCGGGTCGTCGGGCTCGGCGCACAGCGCGGTGAGGTCGACGTGACCCGGGCGCACCGGGTCCCCGACCACGAGGACGTGCTCGAGGGTCTCCGACCCGGTGCGCAGCTCCTCGGCCATCTCGGCGTGGTCGAACCCGCGCAGCGTGCCCGGCACCGCCAGGGCCGCCGACGCGCTGTGCGCGGCCAGGTGGCCGAGCTCGTGCTGGCGGTGCGCCGGCAGGGCCATCACCGGCACGATCCCGGCGCGCAGGCAGGCCAGGGTGAGCACGACGAACTGCCAGCAGTTGGGCAGCTGGACGACGATGCGGTCCTCGCGGACCAGGCCGAGGTCGTCGACCAGCCGGCCCGCGAGCGTGTCCGCCCGCGCGACCAGCGACCGGTAGGTCAGCCGGACGTCGCCGTCCACCAGGGCGACCGCGTCGGGGTGCGCGTCGGCGGCGGCGAGCAGGTCGGCGCCGAGCGCGACCCCGCGCCACCAGCCCCGCTCGGTGTACCGCCGCGCGAACTCCTCGGGCCAGGGGACGACGCCCTCGGCGATCGGCGGAACGGCGCGGGCGCGGGTCACGGTCGCTCCTCCCTGCTACCGGTGGGGTCGCCCAGGGTCAGCACGGCGTCGAGCGCGAGCAGCCCGCGGGCGGTCACGCGCAGCGGGTTGATCTCCACGTCCTCGACCTCGGGGTGGGTGGCCAGCAGGTCCCCGAGGGCGGCCAGGACGCGGCCGAGCGCGGCGCGGTCGGCGACCGGGCCGCCGCGGAAGCCGTCGAGCAGCACCCGGCCGCCGAGCTCGTCGGCGAGCGCCCCGGCCTCCTCGACACCCAGCGGCGCCGGCGCGACCGCCACGTCGGCGAGGGCCTCGGCCACCACGCCGCCGAGCCCGAGCAGGACGACCGGCCCGAAGACCGGGTCGCGGGAGGCCCCGACGACGAGGTCGACCCCGGAGGGCGCCATCGACTCGACGAGGAAACGCTCGGCTCCGATCCCCGCCAGGGCGTCGAGGGCGGCGTCGAGCCCGGCGGCGTCCCGGATGCCGAGGTGCACGCCGCCGACGTCGGACTTGTGGGTCACCGTGGGGTCGAGCAGCTTCACCGCGACCGGCCCGGGCAGCTCGGCGAGGGCGCGGTGCGCGCCCGCCCGGTCGGCGCAGGCCCGCCGGGGTGGCGTGGGCACCCCGAGCCGGCCGAGGAGGGTCTTGGCCTCGTCCTCGTCGAGGGCGCGATGGGGGACGGTTGCCTGCACCGGCGGGCGCGGAGCCGCGGTCGCCGCGCGACCCCGGGCGCGGGCGTCCTCGACGAGGGCCGCGACCGCGACGGTCAAGGCGGTCGGTCCGCCGAGGGCGGGCACGCCGAGCTTGCGCAGCGCCTGGCGCTGCGGTGCCACCTGCTCGGCCGGGCCGCCCAGGCCGACGACGACCGGTCCGGCGCCGTCGGCGAGGGCGCTTTCCACGGCCGCCGGGAGGTCGAGCGCGTCGGGCTCGGAGAGGGCGTAGACGCTGACCAGGTCGACCCCCGGGTCCGCGGCGACGGTGGCCATCACCCGGCCGAAGCCGGGGCCGGGGCGGCCGGTGTCCACGGGGTTGGCCTGGTAGGTCAGCGGCGGCAGCAGCTCGCGCACCGCGGCCTGCGTGGTGTCGGCCAGCGGCGGGACCGCGACGCCGCGGCCGCGCAGCCCGTCGACGTGCAGCAGGGCGGGCCCGGCCTGGGCGGTGACCACCCCGACCCCGGGGGCGGGAACCGGCGGCAGCCGCAGCGCCGACAGCGCGGTGACCGCGTCGACCAGCTCGCGCTCGTCGTCGACCAGTACCGCGCCGGCCGCCCGGAGCGAGGCCCGGGTGGTGCGCCAGGACGTGACCAGGGCGCCGGTGTGCGAGCGGGCGAACTCGGCGACGTCGGTGCGCCCGACGACGAGCGCGGCGACCGGGACCCGCGCGGTCAGGGTCCGCACCGCGGCGGTCAGCGCCGCGCCGTCGGCAACCGTCTCCACGTGCAGGGTCACGGCCCGGGTGGTCCCGTCCCCGGACAGGTGGGCCAGAACGTCGGCGGCGGTGACGTCGACGGCGTTGCCCAGGCCCACGGCGAGCGAGACCCCGACGTCGGCCTCGGCGAGCAGGAAGGCCAGCGCGTGGTTGACCCCGCCGCTGGCCGCGACCACCGCCGCCGGGCCGGCGGGCACCGCGCCCGCCCCGGGCACGAAGCTGGCGGTCAGGCCGCGGGCGGGGACGAGGAAGCCGGAGGTGTTCGGGCCCAGCAGCGCGATGCCGCCGTCCCGGGCCGCTGCCGCCAGGTCCTGCTGGTGGCCCGCTCCCGGGCCCCCGGCCTCGGCGTAGCCGCCGGAGCAGACCAGGGCGGCGCGCACGCCGGCCCGCGCCGCGTCGGCCACGGCCGGCGCGGACACCGCGGCCGGCACGCAGAGCACCGCCAGGTCGATCGGGTCCGGGGAGGCCGCCGCGGCGTCGGCGACGGTGGCGTACCGGCCGGCCGCCGGGTCCACGTCGCGGGGGTTGACCCCCACCACGCTGCCGGTGAAGCGGCCCAGGGAGCGGGCCATGACCGCGCCGAGCTTGGCCGGGTCGCGCGAGGCCCCGACGACCGCGATCCCGCGGGGGGCGAACAGCGGGTCCAGACGGCTCACCGGCCCGCCTCCTCGGCGGGTGCGCTCACCAGGTCGGTGCGGCCGGACACCACGGCGGTCACGGCGACGTCCCGGGCGGAACCGGGGTCGACCTCCTCGACCAGCAGGCTCACCGCTCCGTGCTCGAGCCGGGCCGCCTCGCACAGCAGCCGGCGGGTGAGCGCCGTGCCGCCGCCGGCGGCGACGAGGGCGGTACCGGCGGCGACGCCCTTCGCGACGGCGTCGAGGGCGGCGAGCAGCCCGTCCTCGCGGTCGGGAGCAGCCACCTGCAGGCCCCAGGGGCTGCCGTCGTCGGCGGGCCCCGGCCGCAGGGGGAGCGGGCCGCCGGGCAGGTGGGCCGCCCCGTCGCCGACCACGACGACCCGCCCCGCCAGCCGCTGACCGGCGACCTCGAGGGGGCTGTCCAGCGGCTCGGCCCCGTGGACCGCGCGCCAGCGGTCGTGGACGCCGGCGACGAACGCGTCGTCGCGGCGGCGCAGCTTCGACTCGGTCAGGCTGCGGGTGAAGAAGTGGTAGGCGAACTGCCACGCCGGGAGGGTGTCGTGGGAGCGGCCGAAGTGCTCCCACCACGACAGGCTGGGACGCGCGGAGTCCTGGATCCTCGCGACCTGGGGCTGCCGGACCGTCTCGTAGGTCGCCAGGGCGGCGTCGACGTCGTCCCCGTGCTCGTCCAGGGCGGTCACCAGCGCGACGGCGTCCTCCATGGCCATCTTGGTGCCGGAGCCGACCGAGAAGTGGGCGGTGTGCGCGGCATCGCCGAGCAGCGCGACCGCGGTGCCGCCCACCCGGTGCCGCCAGCGGCGGGCCCGGCGGGTGCGGAAGTTGCCCCACCGCGAGTTGTTGACCAGCAGCGGGTGCCCGGCGATCTGCCCGGCGAAGAGGTCCTGCAGGTAGGCCTTCGTCCTCTCGTCGCTCGGGCCCGGAGGCTGGGTGACGTCGAACCCGTCGAGGCCGGCGGCGCGCCAGGAGTCCTCGTCGGTCTCGACGATGAACGTGCCGACGCCGGTGCCGATCGGGTAGCCGTGCACCGCGAAGACCCCGTGCGGCCCGCGTTCGTGGAGGAAGGTCAGACGCTCGAACGGGTACGTGGTGCCCAGCCAGACGAACTTGGCGGTCGCGGTCTCGGCCGAGGGCTCGAAGACGTCGGCGAACCGGTCCCGCAGGCGGGAGTGGGCGCCGTCGGCGGCGACGACCAGGTCGTAGCCGGCCGCCAGGAGTGCGTCGGGATCGACCTCGGTGGAGAAGCGGACCTCGACGCCGGCCTCGACGGCGCGCCGCTGCAGCAGGTGCAGCAGCGTCCTCCGCTCCACGGCGGCCATGCCGTTGCCGTGGCAGAGGAAGCGCTCACCGTGCAGCCGGACCTCGATGGGGTCCCAGTGCACGCCGTGCTCGGTGAGCGCGTCGCGGACGACCGGGTCGGCCGCGTGGATGCCCTCGAGCGCGGCGTCGGAGAAGACCACGCCGAAGCCGAACGTGTCCTCGGCCCGGTTGCGCTCGAGGACGGTGACCTCACGATCTGGTCTGCCGGCTCTGGCCAGAGTGGCGGCGAACAGGCCCCCGGGGCCACCGCCCACTACCGCGATGCGCATCGTGCGCCCCCCTCGGGCCCTCATGTGTCATGTGCGGCGTCGAGTAGCGCAACGTTGACACAGAACGTCTCGCCGGGGCAACCTCCTGCCGGCACGGGTGCCGTCGCAGCGTGCTGGTCGGACGAACACCACGAGTGCGCGCCGAGGGAGCTGGATGAAGCCGCGGTCCGTCGTCTTCGACCTGTTCGGGGACCACTTGCGCTACCACGGCGGCGCGGCGCGGACCCGGGCGCTGGTCGACCTGCTGGCGGTGTTCGACGTCGGGGAGCCGACCGCGCGCGTAGCCCTCGCGCGCATGCGGAAGGAGGGTTGGTTCGACACCCGTCGCGAGGGACGTCAGGCCGTGTACGCCCTGACGGACCGGGCCTGGCGGCTGCTGGACGAGGGGCGCACCAGGATCTTCGAGCGCGCCCACCCGCCGTGGGACGGGCAGTGGCGCATGGTCATCTACGCGGTCTCCGACCAGGACCGCGCCGAACGCGAGCGACTCCGGCGGACGCTGGCCTGGCTGGGCTTCGGGCCGCTGGCCACGGCGACGTGGGTGAGCCCGCACGAGCGGCTCGACGAGGTGGAGCGCGCGCTGCCGGGCACGTCGGCCCGGCTGGACCTCCTGACCTGCCGGTCCCGGAACCGGGCGACCGATCTCGACATGGTCGATCGGTGCTGGCACCTGACGGCGCTCGGCCGCGACTACCAGGACCTCATCTCCCGCCTGGAGGGGCTGCCCGCGCCGTCGGAACTGGCCACGATGCCCGGCCGCGAGGCGCTGCGGCTGCGCATCGAGCTGGTCGCCAGCTACCGGCACTTCCCGTTCCGCGACCCCGATCTGCCGGGAGAGCTGCTGCCGGAGGACTGGCCCGGTCCCCGCGCGCACGAACTCTTCGTGGCCGCCCACGAAGCGCTCGCGGAGCCGGCCGACGTCTTCGTGGCCACCGTGCTGGGGCGGCACGTGCCCTGAGCCCGCCGGCGGGTGCGGCGGCCCCCGGTCACCGCCCGCCGGCGGCACCTCCCTCCGGGCCGCGCCCGTCCCCGTCGCCGTCCCCCTGCTGGTCCGCGTCCTGGTCCTTCCCGAGCCGCACCCCGGGGGCCCGGGCGTCCATCCGCTCCAGGCGCTGGCGGATCGCCGCGACGTTGAGCGCGAGGTCCTCGAGCGCCTCGACGGCGCGCGTCCCGAGCGCGAAGGTGAGGTTCTCGCGCTGCCGCTCGGGGCTCGGCTCCCGCTCGGCCGGCGGGATCCGGGTGCGCCCGGAACCGCGCGTCGCCTGCGCCCACGGCTCGTCGCTGCCCTGGTCGCTGCCCTGGTCGCCGAGGAACTGGCGCAGCATCCGCTGCGCCAGCTCGAGGAACTCGCCCGGGTCGGGCCGGTCGCTGGCCATCCGTCTCCTCCAGACCGTGTGCCGCTCGTCGCGCGGACCGGGGCCGGTCCGGGCCGATGCGACCAACGTACGACCACCGGCCGCTCCCGACAGCCTCAGGGACGCCCGGTGCCGCGAGCGCCGGGCTCCCGCGGCCACCCGGCGCCCGGCTACCGGGCGTCGAGGAGCACGCCGGACAGGAAGTCGGCCAGCTCGCGGTGCGCCTCCAGGGGCAGCACGGCGGCGACGTGCTGGTCCGGCCGGACCAGCACCGCGCAGCCCCGCTCCCGGTCGACGCCGCGCAGGTCGAAGACGTCCGCCCGCGGGTCGGCGCAGAACGCCTTCTCGTGGTCGACCAGGCCGAACCTGCCCTTGCGGGGCAGCAGCACCGCCGGCAGGGCCTCGACGGCGAGGTCGCGGTGGCCCTGCTGGAAGACGGCGCGGACGTCGATCACCGCGTCCGGGTCGGCGCCGGGCGGCGTGTGCCGCAGCAGCGGTGACCCCTCGGCGGCGAGCGCGTCGAGCAGCGCCCGGGCCCGGGAGCCCGCCGACGCCGGGTCGGCCCGGTCGGCGAGGACGTAGAGCCGCCAGGCGCCGTCGGCGCGGGCGGCGTGCCCGAGCTGGACCGGCCGGGCGTCGGCCAGCCGGACCACCGGGGCGGAGTGGAAGCGCATGCCCAGCGGGAAGCCCTCGGCGAGGTGCTGGTGGGTCGCGGGGCCGGTGATCATCGAGGGTGCGTACCGGGTGGCGACGCCGGCGGTGAAGCGGCCCTGCTGCACGAAGTACCGCTGGAACTCCGCGGGGTCGACCCCCTCGCCCTCCCCGGCGCCCTCCCCGGTGCCGTCGCCGTCCTTCGGTGGGGCGCTGAACATCCGGGCGAACTCGCGGTCGAAGTCGATGAGCTCCCGGGCGACCGCCTGCCGCTCCTCGGTGTAGGTGTGCAGCAGCTCCGGGCGGGCGGTGCCGCGCAGGACGGCGGCGAGCTTCCAGCCGAGGTTCCAGGCGTCGGCCATGGAGACGTTCATGCCCTGACCGGCCTTGGCGCTGTGCGTGTGGCAGGCGTCGCCGGCGATGAACACCCGCGGCAGGCGGGTGCCGGTCTCGGCGGCCGGCACGTCGTCGAACCGGTCGCAGAGCCGCTGGCCGATCTCGTACACCGACCACCAGCCGACGTCGCGCACGTCGATCGTGTAGGGGTGCAGGATCCGGTTGGCGACCGCGGCCAGCTTCTCGGGCGTGACGGTGCGCCGGTCGAGCAGCTCGCGGTCGTGCACCGCGTCCAGCTCGATGTAGAGCCGGACCAGGTACCCGCCCTCGCGCGGGATGATCAGCAGGTTGCCCTGGTTGGCCGAGTGGACGGCGCACTTGAGCCGGATGTCGGGGAAGTCGGTGACGGCCAGGACGTCCATCACGCCCCAGGAGGAGTTCATCGGGTCGCCGACGAGCTCCCGGCCGATCGCCGTCCGGATGCTGCTGCGCGCGCCGTCGCAACCGACGACGTACCTCGCCCGGACGGTCGAGGTCCGGCCGGTCGGGTGGCCGCCCTCCAGGTGCTGCAGCGTGAGGGTGACCGGGTGGTCGGCGGCGTCGGGGTCGATGTCGACGGCGGTGGCGTGCAGGCCGTAGGAGGGGCGCAGCCGGCCGCCCGACCGCGCCATGTGCTCGCGCAGCCAGGCGAGCACCCGGGCCTGGTTGACGATGACGTGCGGGAACTCCGACAGGTCCTCCTCGGTGTCCCGGACGCGGCCGGTGCGGGTGATCCGGCTGCGGTCGTCCGGGTCGGGGCGCCAGAAGGCGACCTCGTTGACCCAGTAGGCCTCGTCGACCAGCCGGGTCGCCAGGCCGAACGCCTCGAACACCTCGACGGTGCGCACGGCGACGCCGTCGGCCTGGCCCACCTCCAGCGGCCCGTCCCGGCGGTCGACGACGACCGTGCGGAGGTCGGGGAAGGCGGCCAGCTGCGCCGCCAGGACCAGGCCGGCCGGGCCGCAGCCGACGACCACGACGTCGGCCTCCTCGGGCAGGCCCTCGGGCCGCCCGGCGACGGCGGGGTGCGGCTCCTCGACCAGCGGGTCGCCGGTCCGGTATCCGTCCAGGTAGAACTGCACGACTCGACTCCCTCGGCACGTCCGACGTCCTCCCGACGGTCCCGGACGTCCCGCACGGGGGGATAGCCTTTTCTGCTGTGAGGAACCGGCCGGCCTACGCGATCGGGTCGGTCGACTCCGCCCTGCTGCTGGCCACCCTGCTCCAGCAGGAGGGTCCACTCCGCGTGACCGACGCCGCCGCGCGCCTGGGGGTCTCGGTCTCCACGGCGCACCGGTTGCTGGGGATGCTCGTCCACCGCGACTTCGCCGAGCAGCTGCCCGACCGCCGGTACGGGCCCGGGCCGGTGCTGCGGCGGGGGGTGCTGCACCAGGCACCGGTCGCCCGGCTGCGCGAGGTGGCCCTGCCGCACCTGCGGGCGCTGGTCGAGGCGGTGGGGGAGACGGCCAACGTCGTGGTGCTCGCCGGCCCGGACGTGCGCTTCGTCGCGACGGTGGAGTGCGACCGGGTGCTGCGGGTCGGGGACCGCACCGGCCGGACGCTGCCGGCCCACCTGAGCTCGGCCGGCAAGGCGGTGCTGGCCACGCTCGGGGGCGCGGAGCTCGCCCCGCTCCTCGCCCCGCTGGGGGAGGCCGGGGCGGCGCGGCTGGCACGGGAGCTGCGCACCGTCCGGCGCCGCGGGTTCGCGGTCAACGACCAGGGGACCGAGGAGGGGCTGACCGCGGTGGGTGTCGCCGTCCCGCCGGCCGGCGGCATCGGCGGTGCCGCCCTGTCGGTGGCCGCGCCCACGGTGCGCTGCTCGGCGGACCGGTGGCCGGGCTGGGCCACCCACCTCACCGCCGCGGCCGCGGCGATCGCCCGGGACCTGGGCGCCTGACCGTCAGCCGTCCCCGCTGCTCTCCCGTCGGCGCCGGCGGGGCGGGCCCGGTGCGTGCAGGTGGTACCGGACGCCGAGCAGGCGGACGCCGAAGCAGAGGGCGGCGGCGCCGATCGCGGCGGGCACCCCGTAGACGCCGGCGAGGCCGGCCACGACGGTGACCGCCGCCGCGGCGAGCGCGGGGATCGCGTGGAGGTCGCTGGTGAGGACGGCGGGGACCCGCCGGACGAGGACGTCGCGCAGCGTCCCGCCCCCGACCCCGGTGAGCGCCCCGAGCAGGACCGCCTGCACCGGGCCGAGGCCGAAGTCGAGCGCCTTGCTGGCCCCGGTGACCGCGAACAGGCTCAGGCCGGCCGCGTCGAGCACGGTGATCGGCGTGCGCAGCCGCTCCAGGTGGTGGGCGAAGCCGAACACCAGCAGGCCGCCGCCGGCGGCCACCGCGAGGTAGCGCCAGTCGCTGAACGTGGCCGGGGGCAGGTCGTCGAGGACGATGTCGCGCAGGATCCCGCCACCGAGCGCGGTGGTCATGGCCAGGGCGACGACCCCGACGATGTCCAGGTCCGCGGCGCGGACGGCGGTCAGCGCGCCGTTCAGCGCGAAGGCGAAGGTGCCCACGAGGTCGAGGACCAGGAGCAGCGTCACCCGGTGATGGTGCCCCGCCGGCCTCCGGCCGGGAGCACCCGGGCGGGGGGCGGCTACGGCCGGCCGGCGTCGCCGCGCCCGGCCGGGGCGTCCCCCATCTCGTCGAGGACCAGGAGGGTGTGCGTGGCCCGGACCCCCGGGATCGCCTGGAGCCGGTTGAGCACGAGGTCGCGCAGCGCTGTCGCGTCGGTGGTGCGGACCAGCAGCACCAGGTCGTGGTCGCCGGAGACCAAGGTCGCGTGCCACACCTCCGGGATGGCCCCGATGGCCTCCCGCACGTCCTTCCAGGTCTGCTGGGCGATGCGCAGGTGGACCAGTGCCGAGACCGCCAGCCCCAGTCGCTCCGGGTCGACGACCGCCTGGTAGCCACGGATCACGCCCTCCCGCTCCAGGCGCTGCACCCGGGCGTGCACGGCCGCCCGGGAGACGTGCACCTGCTCGGCCAAGGCGCGGACCGACAGTCGCCCGTCCCCGCGCAGGGCGTCGACGATGCGCCGGTCGATGTCGTCCAGCCGGGTCAGCACGACGCCATGGTGGCGCACCGGGGGATCGGCGCAGCGGGCCGGCCCGGTGTCAGCCGGGGAGGTTCTGCACGTCCCCCTCCGAGGGCCCCCGGGGGTCGCGCGGGTCCGGTGAGGTCCCGCTCGGCTGGACCCGGCCGCCCGCCCCCGCGGGCGGCGCCCCCTCCGTGAGCGCGGCGGTGTTGGGCTCCAGCCGCCCCTCGACCGCCGGGTCGGCCTCGAGCCCGTCGTCGTCCCGGGCGCCCGGCCGGCCGCGGCGGCCGCGGGTGGGCAGGTGGGTGAGCCAGCGTCGTAGCAGGGCCACGGGGACCTCCTCGTCGGGCAGGGTGCCGGCTGTGCGGGGTGTGGACGGGCCCGCGTCAGCCGACCACCGGGAGCGATCCGCCCCGGAGGCGGCCGTCGGTCAGGCGGGCCCGGAGCCGGTCCATCTGCTCGTGGTAGATCTCGACGTTGCGCAGCTTGATCTCGTCGTAGCCGCGGACCACGTCGGGCAGCCGGGCCAGCTCCACCGCCAGCTCGTGGTCGGCCGGGGTGAGGCGGTCGGCGATCTCCTCCAGGAGCTGCTCGTACTCGCGGACGAGCCCGCGCTCGACGACCCGGACGTGGTCGCGCCCGAAGGGGTCCAGCCGGGTGCCGCGCAGCCGCTTCATCCCGGCCAGCGCCCGGAACGCCGCGAGGCCCGCCCGCCCCGGGACGGTGATCTTGCGCTGCATGCCGAGCGCCTTCAGCGTCGGCGGGTGCAGCATGAAGCCGAACCTGGCGTCGGGGCCGAACCGGGCCCGCAGGTCCGTGGCGAGGGCGTCGTCGAGGTGCAGCCGGGCGACCTCGTACTCGTCCTTGTAGGCCATCAGCTTGTGCAGGCCGGAGGCGGCGGCCTCGGCCAGCTCCGAGTGCCCCGGGACCCGGTCCGCCTCGGCGGCGCGCACCCGCTCCACGGCCCGGGCGTAGCGCTCGGCGTAGGCCGCGTCCTGGTAGCCGACGAGGTCGGCCACCCGGACGTCGACCAGGTGCTCGAGGGGGGAGCCGGGCTCGGACCGGACGAGGGCGGCGAGCCGGCGCGCGGTGCGCGAGCGGACCGGCTGCGGGGTGCCGGCACCGGTCGCCGGGGTCAGCGCCGCCTCCAGCCCCTCCGGGTCGCTGACCGCCTGCCGGCCCCGGCGGAAGGCCTGCAGGTTCGTCGCGACCGCCACCCCGTTGAGCTCGATCGCCTGCTCGATCGAGTCCGCGCTCAGCGGCAGGGCGCCGCTCTGGTAGGCGGCGCCGACCAGCAGGATGTTGGCGGCCTGGTCGCCGCCGAACAGCCGCTCGGCCACGGCCTGCGCGTCGAGCCCGACGGCGGCGTCGGGCCGGGCCGCCCGTTCGATGCGGCGGAACAGCACGCCGGGGTCGGGGAAGGTGGTCCGCGTGTCGACGACCATCTGCCCGGTCGGCACCTGGGCGGTGGACACCACGGCGATCGTCCGCGCCCGGTCGGTGACCGCGAGGTTGCCCTGCTGGGCGCCGACGAGCAGGTCGCAGGCGAGGTAGAGGTCGCAGTCGGCCGCGGTGAGCTTGTTGGCCTGGTCGACCGGGGCGGTCGTGATCCGCAGGTCGGAGACGACCGGGCCGCCCTTCTGCGCCAGCCCGGTCTGGTCCAGGCCGCGGACGAACCGGCCGTCCAGCAGGGCGGCCGTGGCCAGCGTCTGCGCCACGGTGACCACCCCGGTTCCCCCGATGCCGGTGATCCGCATCCCGAACTCGTCGGTGGGCACCCGCAGCTCGGGCTCGGGCAGCTCCGTGCCGTCGAGCTCGGCCACGGCGGACCGCCGGGGTCCCTGCTTCCCGGGGACGACGGTGAGGAAGGAGGGGCAGTTGCCCTTCAGGCAGGAGTAGTCCTTGTTGCAGGACGGCTGGTGGATCTGGGTCTTGCGCCCGAACTCCGTCTCGACCGGGTGCACCGACAGGCAGTTGGACTGGACGCCGCAGTCCCCGCAGCCCTCGCAGACGCGCTCGTTGATGAGGACGCGCAGCGCGGGGTCCTCGAGCTTGCCGCGCTTGCGCTTCCGGCGCTTCTCGGCGGCGCACTCCTGGTCGTGCACGATCACGGTGACGCCCTCGATGCCGCGCAGCAGCTCCTGGGCCTCCACCATCCGGTCGCGGTCCCAGACCTCGACCCCCGCCGGCAGCCGCACGCCGGCGTACCGGTCGAGGTCCTCGGTGGTGACGACGACCCGCTTCACGCCCTCGGCGAGCAGCTCCTGCACGAGCTGGGGCACCGCCTGGATGCCGATCGCCGGCTGCGCCCCCGTCATCGCGACGTGGTCGTTGTAGAGCAGCTTGTAGGTGATGTTCGTGCCGGCGGCGATCGAGGCGCGGATGGCGAGGGTGCCGGAGTGGGCGTACGTGCCGTCCCCGATGTTCTGGATCAGGTGCGGCAGGCCGGTGAACGGCGCGGCGCCGATCCACTGGGCGCCCTCGTTGCCCATCGCGGTGATGCCGATGATCGAGCCGACGTCCTCCGGGCGCATGAAGACGGCGAGCACGTGGCAGCCCGTCCCCCCGCCGACGACCGCCCCCTCGGGCACGGCCGCGGCCGAGGAGTTGTGCGGGCACCCGGAGCAGAAGTACGGCGAGCGGGACAGCGCCAGCGGCGCGAGCTGCGGTCCGCCGGCCAGCCGCTCCAGCCGCTCCTCGACGGCCGGCACCTCCGCGAAGCGGCGGAGGCGCCCGGCCACCAGCCGGGCGATGGACCGGGTGTCCAGCTCGGCGTGGATCGGCACGAGGTGGGCGCCCCGCTCGTCGAGCTTGCCGAAGACCTGCGGCCGGTCGGTCAGGCCGTACAGCTCGTCCTTGAGGAACAGCTCCACGAACGGCCGCTTGTCCTCCAGGACCAGGACCTCCTCCAGCCCCGAGGCGAACTCCCGGACGACCCGGCCGTCGAGCGGGTAGGGCATGCGCAGCTGCAGCAGCCGGACGCCGAGGCGGCGCAGCTCGCCGTCGTCCAGGCCGAGCTCGCGCAGCGCCTGGCGCAGCTCGAAGTAGGTCTTGCCGGAGGCGACCAGGCCCAGCCGGTCGCCGGGCGTGCGCACGGTGATCCGGTTGATGTCGTTGGCGCGGGCGTAGGCCAGCGCCGCCTCGATGCGGGCGTAGACCATCGAGCGCTCCAGCTGCAGCACGCTCTCCCCGTACAGGTGGGAGGAGGGCACGTGCTCGTAGGGGCGGCCGTCGAGCTCGGCGGCGACCATCACCGGGTCTACCCGGTCGGGCGACACCAGCGCCGAGCCCGACCCGTCGGCGACCGGGGTGGACATCTTCAGCGCGGTCCACAGGCCCGAGCACCGGGACATCGCGATCGCGTGCAGCCCCAGGTCCAGGACCTCCTGGACGTCCCCGGGGTAGAGCATGGGCATCATCAGCGCCGCGGCGGCGACCTCGCTGGCCCCCGGGGTCGGGGAGGACTTGGCGGTGGGGTCGTCGCCGACCAGGGCCAGCGCGCCGCCGGTCCGCGTGGTGCCGCACAAGTTCGCCTGGCGCAGCGCGTCCATGGCGCGGTCGAAGCCGTTGGCCTTGCCGTACCACATGCCGACGACGCCGTCGTAGCGCGGATCGGGCAGCTGCTGGGCCAGCTGGCTGCCCATGACCGACGTCGCGGCCAGCTCCTCGTTGACGCCCATCGTGTGGACGACGTGGTGCTCGGCGAGCAGGGCCCGGCGGCGCTGCAGCTCCAGGTCGTAGCCGCCGAGGGGCGACCCCGGGTACCCGGAGATGAAGGTCGCCGTGTCCAGCCCCCGCGCGAGGTCCGCCCGCCGCTGGACCAGGGGCAGGCGGACCAGCGCCTGCACCCCGGTCAGGTAGATGGTGCCGTCCTCGACGGTGAACTTGTCGTCGAGGGACAGGGGCGACGCTTCGTGCAGGACCATGGGGGACTCGCCTCGTCGTTCGGGGTGGGCAGCGGGCGGCGGCCGGGACCGGTGGGCCTCGCCGGTGGACCCTGCCGGTGGGGCTCGCCGGTGGGGCCGGTGGGCGGGGCCTACCGGCCCACACTCGGGTCGCCGCGGCCGTCTGTCCAGTCGCGAGCGCCAGGACCGGACGAGCGGTCGCACGGGAGGGCTACCGGTCGGCCGGGGGCCGCCGCCTCGGCGGTCAGGGCGCCACCCGTCCTGCGGGCGCCGGGGTGCGGCCCCGGGACGGCGGGACTGTCACACCCGGGCGCACAATCGAACACGTGTTCGTACCCTGGTGGTCGCTCCTCGGCCGGGGTGGCGGGGCGCCGGCCCCGTCGCCCACCTCCGCGCTGCTGCCACCCCGGCTCGCCCGGGTCGGTCCGGTGCCCGGCCGGCCCCGGCGCCCCCTGATCCCGGAGAGGTCCCGATGACCGAGCCCACGTCCGCCCACCCCTTCCGCCGGGCCGCCGGGGAGGTCGCCTGGCGCTGCTCCTGCGGCAGGAGCCGCAACGCCGCCGTGCACCGCGGGGCGCCCGCCCCGGCCCGGGACGCCATGCCCGGCCCGGCCCGGGAGGCTGCACGCGCCTCCGACCGCACCACCACGCCCGCCCCGCCCCGGGCCGCTGCGCCCGCCCCCGACCGGGCCGCTCCGCGGGCCCGGGTGCGGCGGGCCGCGCCGGAGCGGGCGGTCACCGTCCCGACGGCCCACCTGCCCTCCGGTGAGCCGGTCCTGACCACCGACGTCGTGGGCAGCGACTTCGGGCTCCCGCTGGTCCGGCCGACCCGGACCCGCCAGGGGAGCCGGGTCCGGACCGTCCGCGCGCACTGCAGGGCGCACGGCGGGGTCGTCGTCTGGTTCACCGACGGGACCAAGACCCCGCCGCTGCACGGCCGCACGACGTGGCTCCTCGCCCCGCCGGACGGGCAGCGCCCCGTGGCCTGACCCGGTCGGTCGAGGAGGGCGGGGGCCCGCTGACGGGTCCCCGCCCTCCTCCGGTGCGCGGTGCGCCCGCCGTCGAGGTCAGAAGGGCGGCTCCTCGCTCAGGGCGCCGGCCGGTGCCGCCCACGGGTCCTCCGAGCCGCCCCGGCCGGCCCCCGCGCCACCGTTGCCGGCTGCGCCCCCGCCGGCCTCGTCGCCGGGGCGGTCGTGGGACCGGCCGGCCCGGGTGACGGTCGCGGTCGCGTAGCGCAGCGACGGGCCGATCTCGTCGACCTCCAGCTCGACGACGGTGCGCTTCTCGCCCTCCTTGGTCTCGAAGGAGCGCTGCTTGAGGCGACCCTGGGCCATCACGCGCGAGCCGCGGGTGAGTGACTCGGCGACGTGCT
This sequence comes from Geodermatophilus marinus, assembly GCF_003428645.1. Classification (GTDB taxonomy): domain Bacteria; phylum Actinomycetota; class Actinomycetes; order Mycobacteriales; family Geodermatophilaceae; genus Geodermatophilus. Next base: position 70,406 of record NZ_QVQH01000005.1, read on the forward strand.
CGGCCGCCTGCCGCCACACGCTGCAGCGCAGGAAGAGCGCCTCGCCGTCCTTCCACTCCTGGGTCTGGCGGTCCAGGGTGCGCGGGGTCGAGGCGATGGTGAAGTTGGCGACCGCCGCGCCCGAGGGCGTCCAGCGCAGCTCGGGGTCGCTGGTCAGGTTGCCGATGACGGTGATGACAGTCTCGCCGGCCATGATCCGGTCCTCCGTGTGTGTCGGTGCAGCGCTCGGGTGAGCGCCCGGAGGTTATGGGCGACCACCGACATTCCCGCGCCGTCCGACCGGCGAGCCTTCTCGACACCCGCGGTGCAGCGGATCTGTCGGCGGGCCGTGCCACGCTCGGGACGGCGGGAACCGCGGAGGCGAGGGGCGGCGGTGGAGCAGGCACGGAGCGGGGCGGTCCTCGAGGCGACGCTGGAGCGGATCACCTTCGCCAACCCGCAGACCGGCTACACCGTGGCCCGGGTGGACACCGGCCGCGGCGGTGACCTGGTGACCGTGGTGGGCTCGCTGCTCGGCGCGCAACCGGGGGAGACGCTGCGGCTGCGGGGGCGGTGGGGGGCGCACCCGCAGTACGGCCGCCAGTTCCAGGTCGAGGACTACCGCACGGTGCTGCCGGCCACGGTGCAGGGCATCCGCCGCTACCTGGGCTCGGGGCTGGTCAAGGGCATCGGCCCGCGGCTGGCCGAGCGGATCGTCGACCACTTCGGCACCGACGCGCTCCGGGTGATCGAGGAGGCGCCGGCCCGGTTGGCCGAGGTGCCGAACCTCGGCCCGAAGCGGACCCGGCTCATCACCGCGGCCTGGGAGGAGCAGCGGGCCATCAAGGAGGTGATGGTCTTCCTGCAGGGCGTGGGCGTGTCGACCTCGCTGGCCGTGCGCATCTTCCGGCGGTACGGCGACGCCTCGATCGGCGTGGTCCGCACCGAGCCCTACCGCCTCGCCGCCGAGGTGTGGGGCATCGGTTTCCGGACCGCCGACACCATCGCGGCCGCGGTGGGGATCCCGCACGACAGCACGCAGCGGGTCGAGGCGGGGCTGCAGTTCGTGCTCTCCGAGGCGACCGGGCAGGGGCACTGCTTCCTGCCCGAGGAGCACCTCGTCGCCCAGGCCGTCGAGATCCTGCAGGTCCCGGCCGGCCTGGTGGGCCACTGCCTGGCCCTGCTGGTCGCCGAGCAGGGGGTGATCCGCGAGGAGCTCCCCGGTGCGCACGGGGAGCCGACGGTGGCGTACTACCTGGTCCCGTTCCACCGGGCCGAGGTCTCGCTCGCCGCCGGGCTGCGGCGGCTGGCCGATGCCGACGCCGACCGGATGCGGGGCTTCGCCGCCGTGGACTGGGACGCCGCCCTGGGCTGGCTGCACCGGCGCACGGGCGTGCAGCTGGCGCCCGGCCAGCGGGAGGCGGTGCGCCTGGCGCTGACCGAGCGGGTCGCCGTCCTCACCGGTGGCCCCGGCTGCGGCAAGAGCTTCACGGTCCGCTCCATCGTCACCCTGGCCGCGGCCAAGGGGGCGCGGATCCTGCTCGCCGCCCCCACCGGCCGGGCGGCCAAGCGGCTGACCGAGCTGACCGGGGTCGACGCGGTGACGGTGCACCGGCTGCTGGAGCTGCGGCCGGGCGGGGACGCCGCCTTCGACCGGGAGCGGCCGCTGCAGGCCGACCTGGTCGTGGTCGACGAGTCCTCGATGCTGGACCTCCTGCTGGCCAACAAGCTGGTGCGGGCCGTCCCGCCGGGGGCGCACCTGCTGCTGGTGGGGGACGTCGACCAGCTGCCCTCGGTCGGCGCCGGCCAGGTGCTGCGTGACCTGCTCGCCGACGGCACCCCGGTCCCGCACGTGCGCCTGACGCAGGTCTTCCGCCAGGCCAGCCGGTCGGGGGTGGTGACCAACGCCCACCGGATCAACGCCGGCCGCCCGCCCCAGGTGCGCGGCCTGGACGACTTCTTCCTGTTCAGCACCGACGACGCCGAGGAGGCCGCCCGCCTCACCGTGGACGTCGTCGTCCGCCGCATCCCGGTCCGGTTCGGCCTCGACCCCCGCCGGGACGTCCAGGTGCTGACGCCGGTGCACCGCGGTCCGGCCGGCGCCGTGGCGCTCAACGAGCTCCTGCAGGAGGCGCTGACCCCGGCCGGCCCCGACCGGCCCGAGAAGCGCTTCGGCGGCCGGGTGTTCCGGGTCGGGGACAAGGTCAGCCAGATCCGCAACGACTACGACAAGGGCAGGAACGGCGTCTTCAACGGCACCCAGGGGGTCGTCACCGCCGTCGACCCCGTCGAGCAGACCGTCACCGTCGTCACCGACGAGGACGAGACCATCGCGTACGACTTCGCCGAGCTCGACGAGCTGGTGCACGCCTACGCCGTCACCGTGCACCGCTCCCAGGGCAGCGAGTACCCCTGCGTCGTCGTCCCGCTGACGACCAGCGCCTGGATGATGCTGCAGCGCAACCTCCTCTACACCGCCGTCACCCGCGCCAAGCAGCTGGTCGTCCTGGTCGGCTCGCCGCGGGCGCTCGCCCAGGCCGTGCGCGCCGGCGGCTCCGGGCGCCGGCACACCGCCCTCGCCCACCGCCTCCGCGGGGACCCGGGCCGCACCCGCGCCGCGCCCGCCGTACTGGCCGCCGGGTAGGACGGCGCCGCGGGCCATTGCCGAGGACCCTGCACGTGCCGGGATGTCACGAACGCGGTGCCGGCTCCGTCCCGGGGGCAGCGGTGGCCACGCCAGGCCGCGCGACGAAGGAGGACACCATGACGATCCAGCGGATGGACCACGTGAGCGTCGTCGTCGACGACCTCGAGGCCGCCAAGGCCTTCTTCGTCGAGCTCGGCATGGAGCTGGAGGGCGAGGCGCCGATCGAGGGACGGTGGGTGGACCGCGTCAACGGGCTCGACGGCGTCCGCGTCGACGTCGCGATGATGCGGACCCCCGACGGCCACGGCCGGCTCGAGCTGACGAAGTTCCACTCCCCGGAGGCGGTCCGCGCCGAGCCGGAGGACGCACTGGGGAACACGCTGGGCCTGCGCAGCATCATGTTCGCCGTCGACGACGTCGACGCCGCTGTCGCCGCCCTGCGGGCCCAGGGCGCGAAGCTCGTCGGAGAGGTGGCGCAGTACCAGGACAGCCACCGGCTCTGCTACGTCCGCGGCCCCGCCGGGATCATCGTCGCGTTGGCCGAGCAGCTCGGCTGACGGCGGTCAGAACGGTGGCGGGTCGTCGTCCGGGGGCGGGTCGCTCGATGGCGTCGGCGTCGGTGTCGGCGTCGGTGGCGGCGGCTCGGGTGCGGGTGGCCGAAGGCCGGGCGGTCGGGTGGTGCGGGTGACCCCCGACGGTGTGGTCACGTGCAGCGTGCCGTCGGCCTCTATCACGAACCGCCAGCCGCGGGCCAGCGTCTTGAGCCGGTGGTGGCTGCGGCACAGGCAGCAGAGGTTGGTGCAGTCGGTCGCCCCGCCGCAGGCGTGGGGGACGACGTGGTCGTGGTCGGCCCAGCCCGCGCGCCGGCCGCAGTTGGGGAAGCGGCAGGTGCGGTCGCGCACGTCGACGAACGCGGACTGGGCGGCGGTCGGCGCGTACGCCGCGGTCGCCACCGGGCGCCCCAGTACCGCGCACCCGCAGTCGCCGTCGGGGTGCCGGCGGCAGCCGGACCGGGCCAGCCGCTCGAGCTGCTCCGGGGTGGTGGTGGCCAGCAGGCGCCCGTCGGCGCCGGTGAGGGCGAGGCGCAGCGCCCCGCCCTCGGGCGCGCAGAGGCCGAGGGCTCCGATGCGGGCCGCCAGCTCGCGCACGTGGGCGGCGGTGATCGGCAGGCCGTCGACCTCGCCCGGCGTGGCCGCGGTGCCCTCGAGGGCGGTCAGCGCGGCGGTGATCGTCACCGCCGCCGTGACCCCGGGCAGCCCGGAGCCCCCGGGGCGGCGCAGGAGCACGGAGAAGACCTCGGCCCGGACCTGACCGATCGGGCGGGGGTCGCCGTCGGCCTTGGCCATCTCCGCCAGCCGGTTGATCACGTCGTAGGCCTCGGCGACCTCGTCCGTGGGCAGATCGGCCGCCAGCGTGCTCATGCCCTCCCGGTGCGAGGGGTGGGCGCGGACGTCGGCCTGCCGCTGCGCGTCCTCGCGGCGCGCATCCACGGCGTCGGCGTCCAGCTCCAGGAGCAGCGCCAGGGCGCGGCGCCGCAACCGCCCGGTCGACAGCTGAGCGGCCTCGGGGAGCAGCCGGGACTCGACCTGCCGGGCGACGGCCGGCGTCGTGTGCTGCAGCACGTCGACGAGCACCTTCGCGCGGGCCTCGTCGAGCGCGCCGGCGGCCATCGCGGCCCAGGTGCCGGGCAGGCTCTCCCGGTAGGTCCAGGCGCGCTGCGCGACGTGCGACGCGGTGCCGCGGCCGCAGTTGAGCACGACCGCCAGCTCGGCGGGGAAGAACTCCGACACGCCGGGCAGCTCGGTGTCGGGCGCCCACGAGCCCGTGCGCGCGCCGGGGTGGCCCGGCGGCGGGTCGGCCGTGTCGGGGGTGTCGTCGGCCAGGCCCAGGACGAGCTCGGCCTCGTAGGCGGCCTCCATCGCCTTGCGGGCCTGCACCCGCTGCAACTCGGCGGCCTTCTGCTCGCGGCTCAGCAGCGCCACGGGCAGCCGAGCGCTGGTCGGCGGCAGCTCGAGCAGCCGGCCGACCAGCGCTGCCTCGAGCGGTGAGGGCGCGGTGCCGGCCGGTGTCATGCCCCGAAGCTACGGGCGGGGTACGACAGTTCCGGGGGGTGAGCGGGACTTTCTCAACCGGCCCTCGGGCCTGCGGACCGGCGCCGCGGCGATCCGACCACCCGGTGGGCGCCGTGGACTACGCCGGGCCCGGCTGCCGGCTCTTCCACTCCCGGTACTGCGCCCGCATGCAGTGCCCGCACGGCCGGTAGCCGGCCGCGGTGGCCGTCTCCTCGTCGGCGAAGAAGACGCGGATCCGCTCGTAGCCCCGGCCGAGGGCACGACGAGCGCTCCAGCAGTCGAGCCGCCCGTAGATCCGCAGCCTCGAGTTGCCGCCCAGCGTGCCGCGGTGCTCGCTGGCGTAGGGCCGGCCGTCGGCGCCGAGGAGGGTGTACACGGGGCGATCCTGCGGCACGCCTCCCCGCCGCGCCGAGGAGGACGAGGCCGGGGGAGTGCCGCACCCGCGAACGCACCGTGCTCACCCGGTGCCGCATCGGACCGGCCGGCGCCCGGGCCGCCCGGCCGCGTCCACGCGGTCCCTCATGCCGCCGCCTCCAGGCCGAGCAGCGTCCGCTTGGCCGCGACGCCGCCCACGTAGCTGCCGAGCGCACCGTCGCTGCGCACCACCCGGTGGCAGGGGACGACGACCGGGAGCGGGTTGGTCGCGCACGCCGTCCCCACCGCGCGCACCGCCCGCGGGCTGCCGGCGGCCGCCGCCAGGGCGGCGTAGCTGGCCGTCGTCCCGTAGCCGATCTCGCGCAGCCGGGCCAGCACGTCGCGGCGGAACCCGGCCGACAGCCGCAGGTCCAGCGGTAGGTCGAAGGCGCGGCGCCCGCCGGCGAAGTACTCCTCGAGCTGCCGGACGGCGGGGTCGAGCCGGGCCGGTGCCCGCAGCAGGCGCGGGCTGATCCGGTCGGCGAGGGACTGCAGGACGGCGTCGTGGTCCTCGGCGGCGTACGCCACCCGCACGAGGCCCCGGTCGGTGGCGGCCAGCAGCAGCGGCCCGACCGGGGTGTCCAGGGTCGTGAACGCGACGTCGAGCAGGCCGGCGTCGTCGGCGGCGGACGCCAGCCGCGCCGCCAGGCGGTCCAGGTCAGCGGTCGTCATCGAGGGCTCCTCGGTAGGTGCGGCGCAACGCGGCGACGCCGTCGGCGGCCGCGCGGCGGGCGGCTTCGGGGGTGCCGCCCACGAGGGCGGCGATCTCGGCGTAGGGCAGGCCGGCGAGGTGGTGGTAGGCGACGGTCTGCCGCTGCTTCTCCGGCAGCGCGGCGAGCGCCGCCCACAGCTCGCCGTCCCGCTCCCCGGGCAGGCCGGTGGCGCTGGGCACCTCCGGCAGCTCGGCGACGGGGACGGCGCGGCGGGCCGCGGCGCGCAGCTGGTCGACCGCCTTGCGGTGCGCGATCGTCACCAGCCAGGCCTCGACGTCGCTGCCCGGCGGCAGCACGGGGTAGGCCCGCAGCGCCGCGAGGAACGTCTCGGACCAGGCGTCGTCGGCGGCGTCCGGGCCGACGACCGCGCGGCAGACCCGCAGGACCGCCGGCCCGTGCCGTCGCACGACCGCCTCGAACGGTTCGAGCCGCACGTCAGAACAGCCGGTGGTCGCGCTGCTCCAGGTCGAGCAGGAACCGCTTGCGGGCCAGCCCGCCGCCGAAGCCGACCAGGCTGCCGTCCGCGCCGATCACCCGGTGGCAGGGGACGACGATCGCCAGCGGGTTGCGACCGTTCGCGGCCCCGACGGCCTGCGCCCCGCCGGGCTCGCCGACGGCCCGGGCGACGGCGCCGTAGGAGCGGGTCTCGCCGTAGGGGATGCGGGTCAGCTGCTCCCAGACGGCCAGCTCGAAGTCGCTGCCCACCGGCCGCAGCGGCAGGTCGAAGGCGGTCCGCTCGCCGGCGAGGTACTCGCCCAGCTGCCGGACGACGTCGGCGAACCCCTCCCCGGACCGCTCGCCGACCTCGGCGTCCGCGAAGCGCCCGGGCGGCGACATGGCCAGCCGGACCAGCGCCCCGTCCTCCTGGACGACGGTCAGCGGGCCGATCGGCGAGGGCACCACCGTGTGCGTCCTGCTCATCGTTCGCATCTCCATACCGGGTAGACGCCCCGGACCTCGTGATCGTGAGGTCGGGGGACGACATCTTCGGCTCCGCCGGGCACGACGCCGGCCCCGGTTACGCCGACAGCGAACACCCGACACGCCGGTGACGTCCTTGGCACGCTCCTGACCTGCGACGTCACCTCGGAGAGGTGGATGCGCTTGCGTCACGGCCGGATCTGTGTGTCAGTACCCCTCCGTAGCTTCCGGATCGACATCTTCCCCATGTCGACGAGGAGTTCACCATGGCCGTCTCCGGCCTCAAGACCCGCAAGCCGACCGGCCGCGTGCCGTGGCCCTGCATCCTCCTGGAGGGTGAGGAGAAGGCGGGCAAGAGCTGGGCGCTGGCCCAGTTCAGCACCAGCGACAAGATCGGCGCCCTCTACTGGATCGACCTCAACGAGGGCGCCGGCGACGAGTACGGCGCCATCCCCGGCGCGAACTACCAGATCATCGAGCACGACGGCTCCTACGCCGCGGTGCTGGCCGCCGTCCAGGCGGTCAAGGCCCAGGCGCGCCGGGCCGCCGACGCCGGCGAGCCGCCGGTCGTGCTCGGCATCGACACCGGCTCGGCCATCTGGGACGGCCTGAAGGACTGGGCCAGCGAGCGCGCCGCGAAGTCGGCCCGCAACCGCGAGCTGCTCAAGCGCGACCCGAACGCCGAGATCACCATCAGCCAGAACCTGTGGAACGACGCCGGCGCCCGCTGGCGCAAGCTGCAGACCGAGCTGCTGACCTTCCCCGGCATCGTCGTCGTGACCGCCCGCGGCAAGGAGGTCACCGAGGTCGACGCCAACGGCCGCCCGATCGAGGGGCAGAAGACCTGGTCGGTGCAGACCCACCGCGAGTTCCCGTACGCGGCCAGCGTGTGGCTGCGGCTGCGGCGCGGGCGCCGGCCGCTGATCGTCGGCGCGCGCAGCGTGCACGTCGGCATCAAGCCCAACACCGACCCGGCCAAGGAGGTCACCGACAAGGCCGCCACCGGCCGGCTGCTGGAGTGGCTGGTGTTCGACGCGCTCCAGTGCGACCCGGGCACCGCGCACGTCCGCGACCTGGTTCCCTTCCACGGCGGCGGGCTGCTCGACCACGAGCGGACCGAGGACGCCGCGGCCGGGCGCACCCGCCGGCCGGACGAGGCCGACGTCGCCGACCTGGTCGCGCGGATCGGCGAGGCGGGTGACGACGACGAGCTGCGGGAGGTGTGGGCCGAGGCCAACCGCGGCGGCCTGCTGCAGGTCGAGGTGCCGACCCCCGGCGGTTCGTACACCCTCGCCCAGCTGATCCAGGCCCGCCACGAGGAGTTCCTCGAGGCGTCGGTGCAGGCCCACCCGGCCGGGCGGCGCTCGGCGCCGCCCGCCGACCGGACGCCCGAGGCGGTGCTCGCGTCGGCGCGCGCGGCCTCCGCGGCCGCCCGCCCGGCCGCCGGCAGCGGTTCCGGCACGGCGGCCGGCGCCGCGGGCGGCGAGCAGCCCCCGTCGGCGAACCCGCTGCTGGAGGCCTCGCCGACGCCGGACGACCCGAGGGAGCGCCGGCTCACCGCGGCCCGCCGGGGCGTGCTGGCCAGCCTGGAGTCGCTGGGCGTGACCGGCGAGCAGATCGGCGAGCGGTTCGGCCGGCCGGTCGAGCACGTGGCGACCAGGCGGCTGACCGCCCTCGTCCGCGAGGTCATCGCCGTCCAGCGGGCCGGCCTGACCGGGCAGCAGGAGATCGTCGCGTGAGCGACGCCGCCGGGGCGGGGCCGGTCCACCGGCCCCGCCCCACCCCTCGTGCCGCGGGGAGGACGTGGTGACCGCCGTCCTCCCCGCCCGGCCCAGCGCCGCCGAGCGCCGGGCCGCCCCGAGCCTGGCCGCCGCGGTCCGCGACCTGGACAGCCGCCGGGCCCGGTCCCGCCAGCGGATGATCGGTGCCTCGGAGCTGGGCGAGTGCCGGCGGCGGGCGGCCTACCGGGTCGCCCGCCGCCGGCCGACCAACACCCGCACCGGGCTGCAGGCCTTCATGGGCACCGAGCTGCACCGCGGGGTGCTGCGCGCGCTGCGCCGCCAGTACGGCGGGCTGACCGAGGTCGCGCTCAGGGGCGAGCAGGTCAAGGGCCGCTGCGACTGGTGGCACGCCCCCGTCGTCGAGGACCTCAAGACCACCTCCCGCTTCGGGTTCGAGCGGGTGCTGACCCGCGGGGTGCCGGTCCGGCACTGGTTCCAGGTCGCCGTCTACGCCTGGCTGCTGCGGACGGGGCAGACCGCCGACCGCCGGCTGCCGGCCGGTGGCGCGCAGGACGTCGAGGGGCTGCGGATCCGCTACCTGTCCCGGGACTCCGGCGAGGACGTCGTCTTCGAGGCCGACCACGACCCCGCGCTGACCGCCGAGGCGATCCTGTGGCTCACCGACGTCTACGCCACCGTGGAGGACGACGGGGTGGACGCCGTCCCCCGCGACGGGTTCGGGCCGGGCGTGGACACCATGTGCGACTGGTGCCCGTTCCTCGACCTGTGCTGGGGCCCGCCGGTCGACCCGGCGAGGGAGGGCGAGGTCTCGCGCCAGTCGCGCCTGACGGTCACCGACGACGACTACGTCGCCGCGGTCCACGACTACGACGCCTGGCGGGCCGCCGAGAACGAGGCCCGTCGGCACAAGGAGTACGCGCGGGAACGGCTGCGGGGCCGGTCCGGCCCGGCCGACGACCTGCACTGCGAGTGGACCGGGGGCGGCCTGCGCACCCAGGTGGACAAGGAGGCCGCGGTCGAGCGGCTGGCCGAGCTCGGTGAGGTCGTCCCCACCCGGACCACCCGCAGCGCGCAGACCATCCGGGTCACCCGGAACGGCACCCCGCCGGGCTGAGGGCCCGCGTCCCGCCGCGGGTGCGGACGACGGCGCCCCGGACCCCTCCCGGGCCCCGGCGTGGTGGCCGGCCCTGCGACCGGAGCCGCGGCCTACGGCTTGACGGCGAGCACCGGGCGGTGGGCGTCGAGCAGGACGCGCTGGGCGGAACTGCCCATGAGCAGCTTCCCGACGGGGGAGCGCCGGCGCAGCCCGATGACGATGACGGAGGCGTCGGTCTCGTCGGCGACGCGCAGGATCTCGTCGGCCACCTCGCCGCTGTGCGCGGACTGCCGGACCTCGATGTCGACGCCCTCGTCCCGCGCGCGAGCGGTCATCTCCGCGACGGCGGCCTCCGGCGCGACGTCCGCGCTCACCGGGGCGCCGGTGCGGGCGGAGTTGAGCACCACCAGGCGCTCCCCGCGGCGCACCGCCTCACCGAGGGCGGCGCGGAAGGCGGCGTCCCCCTCGGGGGTGGGGAGGTAGCCGGCCAGGACGGTCATACGGGCTCCTTGGTCGTGCCCGGAAGCGTACTGGCCCGATCACCCGCCCGGGGACCACGTCGGGGGCCCGGCGGGCAGCGGGTCGGCCGCCAGCTCACCGGGTGACCGTGCCCAGCCTCCGGCGGACGACGGCGACCTGCTCGGGGGAGCCCATGAGGGCACCGATCTCGTCCTGCTCGGCCTGCAGCCCCTCGGCGAGCGGTACCCGGCCGGCGAGGTCCAGGAGCCGCTTGGTGGCGCGGGTGGCGCTGCGGCTGTGCCCGGCGATCTCGGCGGCCAGCTCCTGCGCCGCGGCGAGCGGGTCGGCGGCCTCCCGCGTGGCCAGGCCGAGCCGCACCGCCTCGGTGCCGGGCACCCGGCGGCCGGTGAGCGCCAGCTCCTTGGCGACGTCGCGGCCGACCAGCTCGGGCAGCAGCTGGGTCCCGCACATGTCCGGCACCAGCCCCCACTGCACCTCCATCACCGACAGCTGCGCGTCCGGGGCGACGGTTCGGATGTCCGCGCCGAGGGCGATCTGCAGGCCGCCGCCGAAGGCGACCCCGTGGACGGCGGCGACCACCGGGGCGGGGACCAGCGACCACACGTGCACGGCCTGCTGGCCGCGGGCGCGGGCGGCGCCCAGCGGCTCCCGGGGGACGACGACGCGGCCGGCGCCCCCCTCGGCCATCGCGGCGAACGAGCCGAGGTCCAGGCCCGCGCAGAACGCGCGACCGGAGCCGGTGAGCACGACCGCGCCGACGTCGTCCCGCTCGACCAGCTCCCGGCCCACCGCCACCAGTGCCTCGAACATCGCGGGGTCGAGGGCGTTGAGCTTCTCCGGCCGGTCCAGCCGGACCGTCGCCACGCCGTCGGACACCTCGAGCGCCACCCGGCGCGGCTCGTCCACCCCCCGGTGTCTACGGAGGCGTGACGCGGGTGTCAACGCCCCGGCCGCGCGTCCGGCCGGCGCCCCGGCGGCCGGCGCCGGCCCGCGGCGCTGCTCAGCAGCCCTTCCGGCGGGTCAGCACCAGCCCGGCGACCTCCGCGGCCCCGGCCTCGAGGAGCACCCGGGCCATCTCGCGCAGCGAGAAGCCCTCCGAGTAGACGTCGTCGAAGACGAGGACCCGGCGCCCGGCCACCCGGGACCGCTCCGGCACGGACAGGGCCGCCCGCAGCGGTCCCTCGGCGACGGTCCGGCGGTCACCCGGCCCGATGCCGAGGAAGCGCCGCGTGGGCACCGACTTCACGATGAGGCCGGGCGCGAACGGCCAGCCGGGAGCGGCCCGCCCGGCCGCCTCGACGATCAGGCGCAGGTGGTCCCACGACCGGGGCGCCGGGGGTCCGACGTACGCGGCGGCGGTGGTGATCAGGTCGAAGCGCGCCAGGTCCTCCCGGTGCTCGTCCAGGAACCCCGCGAGGATGCGCCCGAGGATCTCGGCCCAGCCGCGGTCGTCCCCGTACTTGTACGCCGCCACCGCGCCCCACATCGCCTCCTGCCGGTCGGTCAGGGCGTAGATGCGGGAGAAGTGGCGGTCGGCCATGCCGCACACGGTGTTCGGGCACCGGCCGCCGGCGTCGCAGGGCTCGCCGCAGACGGCGCACGCCGGCCCCCCGGCCGCCGCCCCGGGGGAGCGGGCGCACGCGAAGCAGACCGCCGAGGTGCCGCGGGCCCGGTAGGCGCAGTCCCCGCAGGCGCCGAACCCGGCCGGGAGCGGTGCGGGGTCCGCGCCCCCGGACCGGGGCGCAGCCCGGGGGCAGCCGGTGGCGGTCGGCCCACCGCCACCGGCGTCGCGCGGGTTCGTCCCCGCGGGGTGACGCGCCGGCCCCTCCGCGCCCGCACCCTCCTCCGGGAGGGAAGGGGCGGTGCCGCGGTGAGCCGTGCGGTCGGTCGCGACGTCCAGGAGAGCTTCACCTGGCCGCTGTTCTCGATCGCCGTCGTCATCGCGGCCCAGGTGCTGGTGCCCGCCGACAGGCGGGTGGGCCCGCCCCTCGTGGTGCCGGTCGTCGAGGCGGTCGTCCTGCTCGTGCTGGTGGGCATCGCGGCGCGACCGGGCCCCGTCCCGCGGACCGCCCGCACCGTCGTCCTGGCCCTGTTCGGGGTGCTGGTGTGCGCCAACGCGTCCGCGGCGACGCGGCTGGTCGTCCTGGTGCTGGAGGGCGGCGAGGTCGACGGCGCCGCGCTGACCGCGGAGCGGCTGCTCGTCGCGGGCGCCCTGGTGCTGCTGACCAACGTGGTCACCTTCGCGCTGCTCTACTGGCAGCTCGACGGCGGCGGGCCGGCCGGGCGCGTCGCCGATCACCCACCCCTGCCCGACTTCCAGTTCCCGCAGACGACCGCGCCGGCCCTGGCGGCGCCGGGCTGGCGGCCCCGGTTCGGGGACCACCTGTACCTCGCGTTCACCAACCTGGTGGCCTTCAGCCCGACCGACACCCTGCCGCTGACCCTGCGGGCCAAGGGGCTGATGGCGGTGCAGTCCGCGATCTCCCTGGGCGTCCTGGTGGTGGTGCTCGCCCGGGTCGTCAACATCCTCCCGGCCTGACCCCGGCGGGCGCGCCCGCCCCCCGTCCGCGGTCACATGTCGAGGCCGCCGTTGACGCCCCACACCTGGCCGGTGACGTACCCGGAGGCGTCCGCGGCGAGGAAGTGCACGATGCGGGCGACCTCCTCGGGGCGGCCGAGCCGGCCCATGGGGATCTGCGCGGTGATCTTCTCGAGGACCTTCTCCGGCACCGCCTCGACCATCTCGGTGGCGATGTAGCCCGGCGTCACCGTGTTGACCGTCAGCCCGATGCCCTCGCCGAGCTTGCCGGACCGCTGGAGCTGGAAGCAGGCCTCGCGGGCCAGCGTCTTGGTCAGCCCGAACAGGCCCGACTTGGCCGAGGCGTAGTTGGACTGGCCGATGTTGCCCATCTCGCCGATGACCGACGAGATGTTGATGATCCGGCCGGTGCCCCGCTCGAGCATGTGCCGCAGGGCGGCCTGGGAGAGGTAGAAGGCGCCGGAGAGGTTGACGTCGATGACCCGGCGCCAGTCGTCGTCGGTCATCTTCAGCACGGTGCGGTCGGCGGTGATCCCGGCGTTGTTGACCAGGATGTCGAGCCGGCCGTGCTGGTCGATGACCTCCTGGATGGTCCGCCGGCAGTCGTCGGCGTCGCTGATGTCGCCCTTGTGCACGCTGAAGCCCTGGTCGGGGAAGTCGGAGCAGAAGGCCGTGCGGAAGCGCTCGGCGGCCTCGTCGTTGCCGCTGTAGCCGGCGGCGACCGCGGCGCCCTGGCTGGCCAGGCTGCGGCAGATCGCCGCGCCGATGCCCCGGGTGCCGCCGGTGACGAAGGCGACCCGGTCGCGCAGCTTGCTGCCCGCGGCCGCCGTGCCGGGCGCGGCGTCGGTCTGCGCGGTGTTCTCGCGGAACTCCGTGCTCGTGGACGAGGTCGTGGTCATGGGTCTCCTCCTGGGCTCGGGTGGGCGGCTGGGGTGGGGCGGCTCGGGGTGGGGGTGCGGTCGTCAGCGGCGGTCGGCGCGCACGTAGGTGCCGGGCGCCGGGCCCAGGGGCGGGTGGGCGGTGCTGCCGGGCTGCTCCGGGGCGGCGCGACGCGGGCCGCTGCGCTCGGCGAGCCAGGCGATCCAGTGCTCCCACCAGCTGCCCCGGTGCTCGGTGGACGCCTCGAGCCAGCGGTCGGGGTCCGGCCCGGTGTCGGGGCCCTCCCGGTAGGAGGCCTTCGCGCCGCCGACCGGGTTGACCATCGACTGGATGTGGCCGGCGTTGGAGAGGACGAACTCCACCCGGCCGCCGAGGACCTGGGTGGTGGCGTAGGCGGCCCGCCAGGACACGATGTGGTCGGTGCTGCCCGCCATGGCGTAGGTCTCCACGTCGACCTTGGAGAGGTCCACCGGCGTCCCGAGGACGGTCAGCCCGCCGGGGGTGGCGAGCAGGTTGCCCTCGTAGAGCTCCAGGTACTGGGCGTAGAGCGCGGCCGGCAGCTCCGTGGTGTCGGCGTTCCAGGCGAGGACGTCGAAGGCCGGCGGCTCCTTGCCGAGCAGCCAGTTGTTGACCGCGTAGTTCCACACCAGGTCGTTGGGGCGCAGCCAGGCGAACACCCGGGCCATGTCGCGGCCGGAGTGCACGCCGCGGCGCCGGGCCCGGGCGACGGCCGCGGCCACCGACCGGCGGGAGGCCAGCGCACCCAGCTGGGTGGGCGCGGAGGTGTCGAGCATGTTGACCAGCAGCGTCAGCGTGCGCACCCGGGACAGCCGCCCGGTGGCGGCCAGGTGGCCCAGCAGCCCTGCCGCCGTCATCCCCCCGGCGCACAGGCCGAGGACGTGCGCGCACGGCCGGCCGGTGATCTCCTCGACCGCGTCCAGGGCCTCCAGCAGGGCGCCGGCGTAGGTGGAGAGGTCCCAGTCGGCGTGCTCGCGGCCGGGGTTGCGCCAGCTGACGGTGAACCAGTGCACGCCCTGCCCGACGGCGTGCTCGACGAGGGAGCGCCCGGGCGCCAGGTCGAGGACGTAGTACTTGTTGATCTGCGGGGGCACGTAGACCAGCGGCACCTCGTGCACGGTGTCGGTGGTGGGTGCGTACTCGATGAGCTCGAGCACCTCGTTGCGGAACACCACCTGCCCGGGCGTGGCGGCCAGGCTCTCGCCGACGACGAACGGCCGGCGGTCGACCGTGCTGGGCATGCCGCCGTTGTGCCGCAGGTCGGAGACGAGGTGCCGGGCGCCGGTCAGCAGCGACCCGCCGCCGGTGTCGATGACCCGCTTGAGGACGGCGGGCTGCAGCGGGTTGTTGGTCGGGGCCAGGGCCTCGGTGATGATCCCGACGGCGAACCGGCCCCGCATCTCGCTCTTGACGTCGAGGTCGGCCTCCTCGATGGCGCGGTCGACCGCCGCGGTCACCGCCAGGTAGGTCTGCTGCATCCGCCGGTAGGCCGGGTTGCCCTGCCACGCCGGGTCCGCCCAGCGCTTGTCCCCGCGGGCCGGGGTGAGCTCCGAGCGGCCGGCGGCCACCAGCGCGAGGTCGCGGGCGAGCAGGCCCAGCTGCCGGGCGACCACCCGCGGGCGCAGCCCGAGGCGGGTGAGCAGCCGACCGGCGGCGGCGAGCACCTGGCGGACGTTGAGCCCCACGAAGGGGTTGGCGCCGAGCACGGCCTCGGCGGCGGCCTCCTCGAGCAGCCCCGGCGGCGCCTCGGCGCCCTCCCGGGCCGTGCTGCCGCTCCCGGCCCCAGCGGTCCTCGTGGGCTCGCTGACCATGTCGCCTCCCCTTGGCCGCCGGTGCGGGCGGCCGTGTCGCGGGTGACCTCGTGATCGAGATCACACGGTAGTGGCACGGCGCCGGCCGCGCTCCCGGCGCGGGGGCCAGCGTGCCGAACCGACCCCGCGACACGCCCGCGGGCCTACAGTCGTGTGCGGTCTCACACGACGGGGTGGCGGGACCGCGGGACGGGAGCAGGCGCATGACCGAGACGCGCGCGGGGGCCGCGGACCCGCCCGCCGAGCCCGAGGCGGGGTTCTTCCCGACGGCCGAGGCGCCCGACCCGCCCACCCTGGCCGGTCGCGCGGTGGCCAGCGCCCTCGCCATCGGCCGGGTCGGGCTCTCGGAGGGCTGGCGCTACTGGTCCCGGCTGCCGCGCCGCGGGTTCCCGCCCCTGACCGTGCTCGCCGACCTCGGCCGGTGGGCCGCGATCGTCCTCGACCGCCGCCCGCCGGTCTGGCACAGCCCGAACGAGGTCGTCTGGAGCACGCCCATCGCCCGCCTCCGCGACTTCACCGACGGCGCGGGCGACGACGTCGTCCCCACGCTGCTGCTGCCGCCGCAGGCCGGGCACGACTCCTGCATCGTCGACTTCAGCCCGCAGCAGAGCCAGGTCCGGGCGGCGCGAGCCGCCGGGCTGACCGCGCTGTGGTCCCTGGACTGGATCGGCGCCACGTACGAGACCCGCGACGCAGGCATCGAGGACCACGTCGCCGTCGTCGACCGGGCCGTGGAGACGCTGGGCGGCCGGGTCAACCTGGTCGGTGACTGCCAGGGCGGCTGGCTGTCGGCCATCTACGCCGCGCTCCACCCGGCGAAAGTGCACACGCTGACCCTGGCCGGGGCGCCGATCGACACGGTCATCGGCGCCCCGCAGGTCGGGGACTGGATCGGCGTGCTCGAGGCCGGCGACATGGCCTTCTACCGCGCGCTGGTGGCCAGCGGCGGCGGGGTGCTGCCCGGCCGCTACCAGCTCGGCGGGTTCATCGCGCTCAAGCCGGAGGCCGAGGTGGAGCGCCAGCTGCAGCTGCTCACCCACCTCGACGACCCCGACCACGTGGCCCGCTACCGCGAGTTCGAGGACTGGTTCAAGCACACCCAGGACGTCGCCGGCGCGTTCTACCTCTGGATCGTCCAGCACCTCTTCCGCGACAACGAGCTGGTGCGCGGCGAGCTCGTCGTGGGCGGGCAGCGGGTCGACCTCGCCCGGATCACCTGCCCGCTGCACCTGCTCGGCGGCGCCACCGACCACATCACCCCGCCGGCCCAGGTCTTCGCCGCCGCCGCCCACGTCGGGACGCCGGTCGCGGACATCCGCGCCGCGACCACCGCGGGCGGGCACCTCGGGCTGTTCATGGGCACCGAGGCGCTGCGCGACCACTGGCCGGTCATCTTCGCCGACGTCGCGCGGCGCAGCCGCCGCGACGTCGGGATCGCCTCCTAGCCTCCCGCACCCCCGCGCCCCGCACCCCGGCGCCCGCTGCCGCTGCGGACCACCCGCAGGACCTCGAGGGTCAGGTCCCGCTGGGCCCGCAGCACCTCCGCGGCGACGTCGTAGGAGGCGCGCACCGCGGTCTCCGGGTCGGGCACCACCTCGCCCAGCTGCCGGAGCGCTCCGGCCCAGGCGCGGGCCGCACCGGTGACGGCGTGCCCGCCCTGGTCGGCGAGGCGGGTGACGCGGCCGAGCAGCGGTCCGGTGGGCATCGCGCTCCTCCCTGCGGGCGGGTGGTGCACCCATCCTGCCGGGTCCGGCCGGCGCGGGGGCGGCCCGCGCGCGGCATGCTCTGCCCGGGGACGACGGTCCCCGGGCAGGGGAGGGGTGCCGGTGGGCGAGACGAGGGTGACCAGCCGCGACGGCACGGTGCTGCGGGCCTGGTGCAACGACGGGGCGGGCCCGGCGGTGCTCGTGTGCAACGGCCTGGGCACCCCGCCGCAGGCCTGGCCGGGGGTCGTGGCCCGCGGCAGCGGCTTCCGGGTGGTCACCTGGTACCAGCGGGGGCTGGGCGGCTCCGACCGGCCCCGCGACCGCTCCCGGGTGCGGGTGGAGGACCACGCCGACGACGCCCGGGCGGTGCTCGACGCGTACGGCGTCGACTCGGCTCTCCTGGTGGGCTGGTCGCTCGGGGTCAACGTGGCGTTCGAGCTCGCCCTGACCGACCCGGACCGGGTGTCCGGCGTCCTCGCGGTGGCCGGGGTGCCCGGCGGCAGCTTCTCCGCGCTGTTCGGCCCCCAGGGGGTGCCCCGGCCGCTCCGGCCGCCGCTGGGCCGGCTCAGCTCCCGCCTGCTGCCCCTCGTCGGCCCGGTGCTGCCGGTGCTGGTGGCCAGCCTGCCGTCGTGGGGCAGCGCGTTCTCCGCCGACGCGCTCCGCGGCCCGGCGCGCGAGGCCACCCACCCCGCGGCCCTGGCCACGGTGCTGCGCGAGTTCTCCCGGCACGACTGGTCGTGGTTCCGGCACCTCGCGGTCGCCGCGGGCGACCACGCCCCGCTCGACGTCGCCCGGGTGCGCTGCCCGGTGACCTTCCTGGCCGGTCGCTTCGACTCCCTCGTCGACGTGGAGGACGTGCGGGCCGCCGCCCGCGCGGTCCCCGGCGCCCGCTTCCGGGAGCTGCTCGGCACCCACTTCCTCCCGCTGCAGTACCCCGAGGTCATGACCGCGGAGCTGCGCATGCTGCAGGCCCGCGGCGGGTCCCGGCGCTGAGCCGCGCCCGCCTCACCGGCCGGTGAGCAGGTCCGCGACGTCGGTGATCCGGCTGGGCCGGCGCAGCCCGGCCGCCTCCCGCCGGTCGGCCGCCCGGTAGAGGGCGTACATCGACCGGACGCCGAGCCAGCGCAGCGGCTCGGGCTCCCACCGCCGGACCGGGCGGCCCGCCCAGGGCAGTGACGCCGCCTCGGTGTCCCGGCCGAGCACGAGGTCGGCGAGGGTGCGCGCGGCCAGGTACGCGGTGGTCAGCCCGCTGCCGACGTACCCGCCGGCCCAGCCCAGCCCGGTCCGCCGGTCCAGGGTCACGCTGGCGCACCAGTCGCGGGGCACGCCGAGGACCCCGCACCAGGCGTGCGCCAGCGGGACGTCGAGGGTGGCGGGGAACTGGCTGTGCAGGACGGCGGTGAGGGCCTCGACCGTCCGGCGCTGGGTCACGCCATCGGTGTCGGTGCGCGAGCCGAACCGGTAGGGGACGCCGCGGCCGCCGATCGCGATGCGCCCGTCGGCGGTCCGCTGCGCGTAGCTGTAGGCGTTCGCGCCGTCCCCGACCAGCTCCGCACCGGCCCAGCCGATCTCCGCCCAGGCCGACGCCGGGAGCGGCTCGGTGACCACCATCGAGCTGTTCATCGGCAGCCACGCCCTCCGCTGCCCCGGCAGCGCGGCGGTCCAGCCCTCCAGGCAGCGCAGCACGACCTCGGCGCGGACCGTCCCGTGCCGGGTGACCGCGCGGCCGGGGGAGACCGCGGTGACCTCGGTGCCCTCGTGCACGGTGACCCCGCGCCGGCGCACCGCCCCGGCGAGCCCGCGGACCAGCGCCGCCGGCTGCACGCGGGCACCGTGCGGGCTGTACACCCCACCCAGCGCACCCTCCACGCGCACCCGGTCGCGGACCTCGCCGCGGGTCAGCCACCGGGCGTGGTCGGCGCCGATGCCCCAGGCGCGGTGGTGGTCGAGCCCCGCCCGCAGGCGGGCCCGCTGGGGTTCGGACCGGGCGACGAGCAGGACGCCGTCCTTGGCGACGTCGGCGTCGATGCCCTCGCGCCGGCAGACGTCGATGACCTCGTCGACCGCCCGCTCCATCGCCCGGACCAGGCGTCGCACGCCGTCCCGGCCGCCGGTCGCGGCGTAGCGGCCGAGGTCCCCGGACAGCTCGGCGGACAGCCAGCCGCCGTTGCGGCCGGAGGCGCCGTAGCCGGCGAACTCCTTCTCCAGCACGACGACCCGCAGGTCCGGCCGGGCCCCGGCGAGGTGGTAGGCGGTCCACAGACCGGTGAGGCCCCCGCCGACGACGCAGACGTCGGCGGTCCGGTCGCCGGGCAGCGCGGGGCCGCGCTCCGGGACGCCGATCTGCCGGTACCAGAACGACACCCCGCCGGTGACGGTGCCGGCCCGCTCCCGGGTCCGGTACGCGCGCGCGCCCACGGGAGCCCGGTCAGCCGGCCGCGAGGAGCGCCTCGACCCGGCCGGCGACCGCGAGGAGGGCGGCGTCGTCGCCCGGCAGCGCCTCCAGCGAGACGCCGATCGGCAGGCCGGCCGCCGTGGCGCCGGCGGGCAGCGAGATCGCGGGCATGCCGGCGGTCGACCCGGGGCCGGTGTTGCGGATGGTGGTGAGGAAGACCGGTACCTGCCGGCCGTTGAGCTCGGTGGTCTCGTCGTCCCCGACAGGTGGGGCGGGCAGCGGCACCGTCGGGTAGACGAGCGCGTCGAGCCGCTCGCCGCCGGCCGGGCGCAGCGCCGCGCCGTAGGCCTGCCGCAGCCGCGCGCGGACCTCCAGGTTCTGCCGGTACAGCTCCTCGGTGACGCTGCCGGAGGCGGCCATCTCGAGCGCGGCGCGGACGTCGGGGGAGGCCACCTGCTCGATCACCTCGGCCAGGGTCAGCCGGTTCTCCGGTCCGGGCAGCGTGGCCAGGTAGGCGGGCAGCTCGCGGGCGATCTCGAAGAACACGATGGGGAAGCCGCACTCGGCGTCGAGCGCGTGCGCGTCGGCGACGTCCACCTCGACCAGCCGCACCCCGGCGTCGGCGAGCCGGTCGAGCGCGCGCCGGGCGGTGTCGGCCACCTCCGGGTGGAGGTCGTCGTAGAAGCCGGTGCGGGGGACGCCCAGCCGCAGCGGGCGGTCCGGCGCCGCGCCGGCGGGCTCCCCGGTGACCAGCCCGTCGACCAGGACGGCGTCGGCGACGCGCGTGGCCAGGACGCCGGCGGTGTCGCGGGTGCTGGAGATCGGCACGGTGCGCCCGGTGCCCCACCGGCCGACCGTCGGCCGCCAGCCGACCAGCCCGCAGTGCGCGGCCGGCACCCGCACCGACCCGCCGGTGTCGGTGCCGAGCGCGACCGGGACGACGCCCGTGGCGACCGCGACCGCCGAGCCGCCCGAGGAGCCGCCGGCCGACCGGCCCGGGTCGGCGGGGTTGCGGACCGGGCCGAAGGCGGCGTTGTTGCTGGTGATGCCGAGCGCGAGCTCGTGCAGGTTCGTCTTCCCGACCACCGCCGCACCGGCCGCCCGGAGCCGGCCGACCGCGTGCTGGTCGTGCGCCGGGTGGGAGTGCCGCAGCGCCGGCGTGCCGCCGGTGGTGGGCAGGTCCTGGGTGTCGAGGTTGTCCTTGACCGCGACCGGGACGCCGGCCAGCGGCCCGTCCCCGCCCGCGGCGCTGTCGGCGATCGTGGTGAAGGCGCCGAGGTGGGCGACCCCCCGGGCCCGCTCGAGGCTCGCGGCCACGACGTCCGCGGCGGAGGACGCGGCGATCCGCCGCCGGACCTCGTCGATCCCCGCCCGGTCGCCGGGCCCCACCCGGTCGCCGGGCCCCGCCGTGCCGTCGGGCCCCGCCATGCCGTCCCCTCTCGCCGCCCCGGAGACTGCCACACGTGCCGCCACCGGACCGAGCAGTCGCCGTCCACACCGGCGTCCCGTACGCGCCCGCCGAGCCGGCGGGCGGGTGGACGGCGGCCATGGCCGGTGTCACCGGGGACGTGGCCGCGCTGGAGGGGGACGTCGGCGGCAACGCCGGGTACCCGAGCGCGGTCCAGGCCGTCGTGGACCTCTACGGACCCACCGACTTCCTGCAGATGGACGAGCACGTGCTCCCGGGGGCCTGCCAGGACTTCGACGCGGTGTTCGGCCTGTCGGGCTGCCACGGCGACCCGGCCTCGCCCGAGTCGCTGCTGCTCGGCCGGCCGATCGGGACCGGCCCCGAGGCCGTTCGGGCCGCCAACCCGGTCACCCACGTCGGCCCGGGGGCCCCGCCGTTCCTCATCGCGCACGGCCGCGAGGACGCCGTGGTCCCGCGCCACCGGAGCGAGCTGCTGTTCGCGGCGCTGGCCGGGGCCGGCGTGCCGGCCACCTTCTCCTCGCTACCGGGCACGGGGCACAGCCGGACGATCGTCGACCCGGGCACCCCCACCGCCGAGGTCCGCTCGACCCTCCCCGCCGTGCCGTGGCCGGTGGGCACCCCACCGACCCTCGCGACCGTCCAGTCCTCCCTGCGCGTCGCGCTGGACCGACCGCACGGCTCCGGGGGGCTGCGGCCGGGGCGCGGCTGACCTAGCCTCGGTCCGGTCCCCACGACGGCGAGGAGGACCCCGTGAGCGACCACGTCTACCGGCTCAGCGAGGTCGTCGGCAGCAGCACCACCAGCGTCGACGACGCGATCAGGACGGCCATCCGCAAGGCGGCCGAGACGGTCCGCAACATCGAGTGGTTCGAGACCCAGCAGGTCCGCGGCCAGGTGGTGGACGGCGACGTCGCGCACTTCCAGGTCGTCCTGAAGATCGGCTTCCGGGTCGACTGACCGCGGGCCCGGGCCGGGTCCCGCCGGTGTCAGCGGCCCTGGCGCTCCCGGTACCGGGCGGCCCGCCGGGCGGCGGCGGCCCGGCGGCGTGCCGAGTCCTCCGCCTCGCGGGTGCGGGCCGCCTCCTCGCGCACGGCGGTCGCGGTGCCGGCCGGGTAGCCGGCCTTGACCACCCGGTTCTCCGTCGCCTCCGGCATGTAGGCCAGCGAGAAGATCAGCCCGAGGGCGATGCCGCCCAGCGCCGCCATCCCGCGGATCCAGAACGGGCCGGGGACGACGAGCAGGACCAGGGCGATCGGGACGGCCATCTGCACGACGGCCCGGCCGACGTGCCGCAGCGCCCAGGTCCGGGTCGTGGTGTCGTGCAGCACCCAGGTGCGGTGGCGCTCGGGGAGGCCGCCGCCCAGGGCGTACCAGAGCCAGCGCAGCACCCCCGGCCGCTGCAGGGCCGGCTGCGTCACGGGGCCCCCTCGGGCTCGTCGTCCCCCGGCGATCCGTCCGGCCCCCGGCGTTCCAGGGCCCCCTGCGCCGCGGTGATGACCCGGGTGAGCGCCCCGTGCAGGGACACCAGGTCCTCCACCGGCAGGCCGAGGTGCGCCACGATCCCCGCCGGGATCTCCTCCGCCCGGGCGCGCAGCGCCCGCCCCTCCGGGGTGAGCGCGATGGCGAGGGCGCGCTCGTCGCGGGGGTCGCGGTCCCGGCGGACGAGGCCCGCGGCCTCCAGGCGCTTGACCAGCGGGGAGAGGGTCCCCGGGTCCAGCTGGAGCAGCCGGCTGAGGTCCCGGATGGCCAGCGGCCCGTGCTGCCAGAGCGCGAGCATCACGAGGTACTGCGGGTGGGTGAGGCCCATCGGCTCGAGCCAGGGGCGGTACACGGCCACGACGGTGCGGGCGGCCACGGAGAGCGCGTAGCAGACCTGCTGGTCGAGGGCGAGCGGGTCCGGTGGTGCCGCCGGGTCGGTCGTCGTCCGCACGCCACCGACCGTACACGTGTGGTACCCCAATGGTTGGCCCCCCAAGGATTCCTCGGCCTGCGCCCCGCCGCCGACCGCCCTACGGTGGCGGCACCGCCCGGTGACCGTCCGAGCAGGAGGGGTCATGGCCGTCTTCCGGATCCTCGAGGCGAGGGCGCGCCCCGGCGCGCTCGACCGCCTCGCCGAGCTCCTCGTCCGCCAGAACGAGCAGGTGGTCTCCTCGGCCCCCGGTGCGCTGTTCGCGCAGGCGCTGCGCAGCGGCGACCAGGTGCTCGCCGTCTCGAGCTGGCGCAGCGCCGACGACGTCGCGCGCTACCTGGACCAGGAGGTGACCCAGCGCTTCTACCGGGCCCTGACCGACCTGCTCATGGGGACGCCGAGCGTCCGCACGTACGAGGTGCTGGGGTCCGGCGACGACGGCGCCGCGGCGTGGGCGGACGGCGGTGCGCCCGCGGACGGCGGTGCGCCCGCGGGCGGTGGTGCGCGGTGAGCTGGTACTACCCGAAGGGCTGGACCGACCAGGAGGACGGCGTCGAGCAGGTCCTCATCCACTACGCCTGCACGCCGCCGGGCCAGTACCCCGACTGGTCCTGGGGGCACGGGTCCCGCGTCCTGGAGGACCGCGGCGGGTACCCGCGCACCCGGCTGAAGGTGCTGCGGATGCCCCGCGAGGTCTGGGACATGGAGCACGGGTGGTCGACCCCGGAGTACCGGTTCCACTACTACTTCGAGGTCTTCCAGGACGGCGCCCGCTGGACGACGGACCTGTTCAGCGAGGACATCGTCTACCGCGACCTCGAGTACGTCGACGACCACGGCTGGGCGACCAACATCTGCATCTACTGGTCGGTGGGGGACTGGGGCGCCCCCGTCTACAGCCCGATGGAGGACCCCCGCTTCCCGGCGGACTCCGAGTTCCGGTCGACGCGGTACTACTCCTACTGGGACAAGGACCGCTTCCACCACGACAAGTTCCACATGCTCCAGGCGATGGAGCGGCCGCACCGCTGGCAGGCCCGCATGTACGGGCCGCGCGGGGCCACGCTCGTCCAGCAGTACCACATCGGCCGCATGCACCCGCCGGAGGAGAAGGACGAGTTCTGGCTGGGGCCGGACGGCCGGTCCGCGCCCGGCGGCAACTGGTGGGTCCAGCACCTGTGAGGACGGGAGACCCGTGAGCGAACTGACCGCCGGCGCCGCCGGGGCCCGGCACGCCGGGGCCGACCACCTGTTCGGCCTGCGCAAGACGTGGTGGGACCCCGCGCCGGGCATCGAGATGGTGCAGATCCACTTCGCCTGGACGCCCCCGGACGGGGAACCGGACTGGGAGTCGGCCGAGTCCCGGGTGATGACGCCGGGCGAGCTCTCCCGGCTGCGGACCGCGGTCCTCGAGGTGCCCCGGGAGCTGGACGGGAGCCGGGAGTACCTGCTGCACCACTTCTTCTACGTGGTCCGCGGCACCGAGTGGGTCAGCTCGCCGGTGTTCACCGAGGAGGTCGTCACCCGCGAGGTGACCTGGACCGACGAGACCGGTGACTGGACGCACGTGGGCATCGGCTGGGGGGTGTCCCCGGGCGCCCCCGGGCTCGCCGCACCGAACTACACCGCCGCCGCGATGGACGGCCTGACCTTCGAGGACGCCGGCGCCGGCGCGCCTCCGGAGCCCTCCCCCATCCACGAGTTCGTGCGGGCGCAGCCGCTGCCGCACGTCTTCCGGGGCCTGGTGTGGGGGCCGCGGGGGGCCGACGTCCGCTACGTCGTCCACCTGGTCCGCGCGGGGAGCCCGCGGCCCGAGGAGGACGCGGAGGCCTGGGAGGACAACGGCGGGGCCGGGTGGACGATCACCCTGTGAGCACGGTGCTGCCCCTGAGCTGGGCCTCGCCGGTGGAGGAGCGGGCCCCGACGGGGTGGGTGCGTTACCGAGGGAGTCTCGCCGGCGCCGACCGGCCGCTGCACCTGCACCTCGGTCTCGACGGCGCGGGCCCGCCGTTCACCGCCGTCCCCCTGCAGCGCGCCGACGACGGCAGCTGGGTGGGCGAGGTGCCGGACACCGGCGGCCACGTCCTGCTCGACGGCGCCGTCGCCACCGCCGACGGCGAGTGGGACAACAACGGCGGGGCCGACCACCGGCTCTGGATCGGCCTGGACCCGGTCGACTCCCACGTGCACGTGCGGACGCCCGGCCTGGACGAGATGGGGTTCGAGAGCCTGCGGGTCGCGCTGGCCTCCGGGGGGATGACGCACGGGCTGGTGTCCTGGCAGGACAACGCCTTCGTGGACGGGGTGGCCGCGGGGGTGCCCTGGCTGACCCGGCTGGTCTGGGTGAGCCCGGGCGGGCCGGACCCCGACGAGGTCCGCCGGCGGCTGGCCGACGGCGCGGTCGGGCTGAAGCTGCACCCCTCCTACGACGAGTACCCGGCCGACACCCCGGCGCTGGACCCGTTCCTCCGGGTCGCGGCCGAGACGGGCGTGCCGGTCACCGTGCACACCGCGCCGGGGCCCTCGGACCCCGACCTGATCCGCCGGCTGGCCGAGCGGTTCCCCACCGTGCCCGTCGTCCTGTACCACACCTTCCTCGGCCTCCCGGAGGGCCGGCGGCGGGCGGCCCGGCACGCCCGGGAGCTGCCGAACCTGCACCTGGAGACGTCGTGGTGCCGCTCGGAGGAGGTCCGGCGGCTGATCGACGAGGTGGGGCCCGACCGGGTGCTGTTCGGGTCCGATGCGGCGGTCGACGGGCCCGCCCACTTCGTCCGGACGCCGCCGAACATCGAGCTGGTCGAGAACTACAACACCAGCCTCCTGCGCCTGGCCCGCCTGCTGGAGCCGGACGTCTTGCGAGCCTTCCTCGAGAACAACACGCGGCGGTTGTTCGGGCTCCCCGCTGCCGTTCCCGAGCCGGCCGCGGTCGGGGAACCGGTCGTGGTCGCCGAGCCGGCCGGCGCTGCCGAGCCGGTGCCCGCGGGACCGGGGCGTGCCCGGGTCGCCCTCGCGGCCCGGTCCCCGGACGCCGCGACTCTCTTCGCCGATGCGCTGGCGCAGGCCGAGCGCGTCGTCGCCGACGTGACCGCCGACCACCTGCCGCTGCCCACCCCGTGCGCGGACTGGGACGTGCGGGCGCTGCTCGGGCACCTGCTGGCCGCGGTCCGGCGGGCCGAGCGGGTGGCGCGGGGACGCCCGGCGTCGTCCGTTCCGGCGGTCGCCGTCGTCGACCCGCGCGGGCGCTGGGCGTCCACCTTCGCGGCGTCCGCGCGGCGGGCGCGGGAGGCGTGGGCGGCGGACGGCGCGCCGGTCGACGTCCCGGCCCCCTGGGGGGCGGTGCCGGCGCCGGCCGGCCTGTCGGGGTTCGTGCTGGAGGTCGTCGCGCACACGCACGACCTGGCCGTCGCGACGTCGTCCGGCCGGCCGCTCGACGAGGGGCTCGCGACCGCTGCGCTCGGCTTCGCCGAGCGGCTGGTTCCGGCCGAGCTCCGCGGGGAGTCGGCGGCCTTCGGTGAGCCGGTGCCCGTCCCGGCGGACGCCGGTCCCTACGACCGCCTCGCGGCCTTCCTGGGACGGGTGCCGAGCTGAGGTCCCGCCGGCTCCCTGGTCCCTGGGGTGCTGCCGGCTGACCTGCGGATTCTTTGTCCACAGCGGTTGCCTGTGGCTAGTTCTCGAACGTATGATCGATGCATGCCGCCCGTCGCCGCTCCGCCCGCCGATCCGGCGGTGGTGGCGCCGGCGGCGGGCTGGGCGTCCGGGCCGCTGGGGGTGGTGCAGGCCGCGGAGCGGGAGATGGCCCGCCTCGTGGCGGTGCAGGCGACCGCGGTGGCGGAGTTCGCCGACGCCCGGCCTGCCTCGGTCGACCGGCCGCAGGGTCAGCGGGGGGCGATGAGCGCGGAGCGGTGGGCGGCGCGCCCGGAGCTGTTGCGGGAGGTCAGTGAGTGGGCCGCCCCGGAGCTGGCGGTGGCGCTGTCGTGCAGCGAGCGGTCGGCTGAGCTGCTGCTCGAGCGGTCGTTGACGCTGGTGCTCCGGCTGCCGGGAGTGCACGCGGCGCTGCAGGAGGGCCGGTTGCACCGCGGGCAGCTGTGGGTGTTCCTGGACCTGGTGGCACCGCTGGCCGAGGACGCGGTGCGCGCCGCGGTGGAGGCGCAGCTGCTGGGCTGGGTGGCCGCCCGTACCGCCGGCGGGCGGGTGACCACCCCGGCGCAGCTGCGGGACAAGGCCCGGCGGGTGCTGGCCGGCCGCGGGCTGCGGCAGGCCGCGCAGGACCTGGCGGCGGCGATCCGGGCCCGCGGGGTGGCGGTGGTGGCGGAGCGCACGGCGGGGATGGCGTCGCTGTCGGCGCTGCTGACCCTGCCCGAGGCCCGGGCGGTGCACGCGGCGCTGGGCGCCTGCGTCGACGCGCTGCCCGCCGACCCGGGTGACGCCCGGTCCCGGGGCGAGCGGATGGCCGACTGCCTGGTGGACCTGGTGCTGCGCCCGGGTGAGGGGGCGTGGCCGCCGGTGCAGGTGGCGCTGACGCTGGTGGCCTCGCTGGAGACCGTGCTGGGCGGGGAGGCCCCCGGCGAGCTGGACGGGCAGGTGATCTCGGCGGAGATGGTTCGCCAGCTGCTGCGGCTGCTCACCGGCACCCCCGCCGGCACCGGCGACGACCCCACCGACGACCCCACCGACGACCCCGACGACCCCGGCGACACCGGCACCGGCGCCGCGGGCGGGGCCGGGCCCGCGGGCGGGGCCGGGGCCGGGGGCGATGCGGGGTGGCTGGACTGGGCCGGTGACGACGACCCGGCCCTGGCCCCGGACCTGACCCCGGCCCAGCGGCGCGCGCTGGCCGCCGCGGAGGCCCGCTGGTGGGCCGACCGGGACCGCGAGGTCTTCGGCGAGGGCGAGGTCTTCGGCGATGACCCGATGCCCGGATTCGGCGCGGGGATGGTGGACGACCTCCTCGCGCCGAGTTCGCCGGGCCCGCCGGGGCCGGAGGAGTGGCCGCCGGGCCCACCTGCACCGGAGGCGCCCCCGCCGGGCCCCGCCGCGCCCGGCGACCGGACCGGTGACACCGCGCCCGGTGACACCGCGCCCGGTGACACCGCGCCCGGTGACACCGCGCCCGGTGACACCGCGCCCGGTGACACCGCGCCCGGTGACGCGGCGGTGGGGTCGGGTTGGTGGGCGGCGGCCGACGCCGCGGTCACCGACGCCGCCTCCGCCGCCCACCAGGCGCTGCTGGCCCTGGCCCGGGCCCGCCGGCTGGTGCGCACCGCCGAGCACGCCGCCGCCGCCGACGAGCACACCTGGCGCACCCGCCCGGCCGCCGCACTGGACGCCGCGGCCACCAGCCTGGCCGCGCTGGCCGCCGCCGGCGCCGCCGACCGGGCCGCCCTCGGCGCGCTGCTGGCCGCCACCGCCGGCGGCGGGCTGGCCGACCGGCCCCGCCTGGCCCTGGTCGACGCCCTCACCGGCGCGCTGATCGCCCTCACCGACCTGCCCGCGCTGCGCCGCACCGGCGCCTGCGCCCGCCCCGGCTGCCGGCGCGCCCCGGCCGGCGGCTGCCCGCACGACCTCACCGGCCGGCCCGGGCTGGGGGCGCCCGGCTCGACCGCCGGCTACCGGCCCGGCGCCGCGCTGGACCGGTTCCTGCGCGCCCGCGACCGCCGCTGCCGCTTTCCCGGCTGCCGCCGCCGGGTGCCCGCCGGCGGCGAGCTGGACCACCGCATCCGCTATCCCGACGGGCCCACCGCCGCGGCCAACATGGCCGGCTTCTGCACCGGCCACCACCGCGGCAAGCACCAGGCCCCCGGCTGGACCCACACCCCCAGCGGCGATGCTGCGCTCACCGTCACCACCCCCGCCGGCCTGACCGCCACCACCGACCCGCCCCCCTACGGCGACCAGGACTGCCCGTACTGACCCCGCGACCGGTGACGGTGCTGCGACCTGTGGCACGAGCGTTCTCCTGCTCCGGCCCGCCGACCGGTCCCGTGCACGGAGGTCCGCCGCGTCGCCCCGGGACGTGGCAGCGTGCCCCCGTGGACCGCGCCGGCGTGATGCAGTGGGTCGCCGGCTACGAGCGCGCGTGGCGCGAGGGTGATCTCGCCTCGGTCGCTCGGCTGTTCACCGACGACGCCCGCTACCGGCGGTCGCCCTACGAGCCGTCGAAGGTCGGACACGCGCAGATCCGGGAGTTCTGGCGGGACGACGAGGGCAGGACGTTCACGGTGGCCGCCGAGCCGGTCGCGGTCGAGGGACGCGAGGCGGTGGTCCGGCTGGAGGTCCGGTACGGCGACCCGGAGCCCCGGGAGTACCGGGACCTGTGGGTGCTGCGCTTCGCGGCGGACGGCCGGGTCGAGGACTTCGAGGAGTGGGCGTACTGGCCGGGCAGGCCGTACACCGCGGACGCCGGATCGGCCGGGTGAGGCGCAGCCCGGCGTGGTGGAGCACCGGCACCGGGCGAGACCGGGGGCCGCGGGAGCTCAGGTGACGTCCGCGGGACCGTGCGAGTCGGCGTCGGCGTGCAGGCGGCTGTGCTCGGAGCCGGGCACGGAGTAGCCCCGCTCGGCGTAGGGGAACCCGTCGAGCTCGGTCGTCACCGGCCGCAGCTGGTGGTAGGAGCGGATCTCCCGGATCAGCCCGTCGGCGCAGGTGAACCACTCGGTGCCGCGGGTGGCGACCCGCGCCGGAGCGCCCTCGGGCTGCCACCACATCGTCCACTCGACGACCGCCTGCTCCGGGGTGGCGCAGATGCTCTCCACGACCCAGCGGGCCTGCAGCGTGCGGGCCACCTTGCGCCAGTAGCGGGCGAGGTGCTCGGCCCCGGCCACGGCCGCGGAGCCGGTGTTCGGCGCCAGGAACCAGTGGACGACGTCCGGGTGCAGCGTCTCCCGCACCCGGTCGACGTCACCGGCGCTGCAGCCGTCGTAGTAGCGGGTGATCAACGCGGTCCAGGCTGCGGTGGGATCGGATGCCGTCCGGGGATCGGCCAGGGCTGCCACGGGTCTCCTCTCGGGACGGAGCCGGGCAGGCACGCGCAGCTGCCACCGCTCCGCCCGGCACTGCGGTGAGCATGACGGCTCCGCGCGCTCGCGCGAGCCCCCGGGCCCCGGGACGGGCGTTCGTCACCGCCCCGGGGCGCCGAGCGGACGCAGACCGCCCCGGTCAGCGGAGGACGACGCCCGCGTCCACCCGGAGCTCGAGCCCCGTGACGTACCGCGCCTCGTCCGACACGAGCCAGCGCAGGGCGGCCGAGGTGTCGCGGGTCTCCATCCACCCGATGGGGATCACGTGCTGCGGCCGCGAGGCGAGCTCGTACTCCTCGTCCGTGGGGGCCGGGTTGTCCGGGAGGAACAGCCGCTTGTTCGTCTCGGTCATGTAGATCGCCGTGTTGACGTTGGTCGGCGACAGGGCGTTGACCCGGATGAAGTGCGGGCCGAGCTCGGCGGCCATCGGCTTGAGCATCCCCACCAGAGCCGTCTTGGCGGCGACGTAGTGCGTGATGTTCTGGAAGCCCTTGGTGGCGCCCGCGGACGCGACCATGACGATCGCCCCGCCACGGCCGCCCTCGATCATGGCCGGTGTGGCCGCGCGCACGGTGTGCCAGGCGCCGGTGAGGTCGGTGTCCACGGTGGACCGCCAGTCCTCGAGACCGATCTCCCAGAAGGGCGCGGCGCCGGCCAGGATGCCGGCATTGGCGACGACGATGTCGACCCGGCCGAACTCCGCCAACCCCCGGTTCAGCACGGCCTCGACCGCGGCGTAGTCCCGCACGTCGGCCTGCTCCGCCACCATCCGGCGGCCCGCGGCCTCGACCGCGGCGCGGGTCTCCTCGAGGTCGGCCTTGGTGGCCATCGGCGTGCTGGCCCCGGGGATGTCCTCGCAGATGTCGAAGCCGATGATGTCCGCGCCCTCCTTGGCGAGGTCCACGGCGAACTGGCGACCCTGCCCGCGGCCGGCGCCGCTGATGAAGGCCACCCGGCCCGCGAACCGGCCGGGGTCGAACGACGGCTCTGTCATGTCTCTTCCTCGTCTGTCGGGGGGGCAGTGGGGGTGGGGGGGCAGCGGCGCAGGGTGGCCGGCGCCGTCGGGAACGCGTCCCGTCGGCGCCGGCCACCCTCCGCAGCCTCCTGCGGGGGTCCCGCCGCGAGCTCGCGCGTGGTGGGCAGGAGGGCCCTGTCAGGCGTTCTGGGGGAAGCCCAGGTTCAACCCGCCGTGGCTGGGGTCCAGCCAGCGGGAGGTGATGACCTTGCCGCGGGTGAAGAAGTGCACGCCCTCGGCGCCGTGCGCGTGGGAGTCGCCGAACAGGCTGTTCTTCCACCCGCCGAACGAGTAGTAGGCCATGGGGACCGGGATCGGCACGTTGATCCCGATCATCCCGACCTCCACCTCGTGGGCGAACCGGCGCGCGGCGCCGCCGTCGTTGGTGAAGATCGCCGTCCCGTTGCCGTACTCGTTGCCGTTGACCAGCGCGAGGGCCTCCTCGTAGGTGTCGGCGCGCAGCACCGACAGCACCGGGCCGAAGATCTCGTCGGTGTAGACGCTCATGTGCGGCTGCACGTGGTCCAGCAGCGTCGGGCCCAGCCAGAAGCCGTCCTCGCCGCCGTCGGGGGTCACCTGCCGGCCGTCGACGACGACCTTGGCGCCGTCGGCCTCGCCGGCGTCGACGTAGGAGGCGACCCGGTCCCGGTGCGTGCGGCTGATCAGCGGGCCCATGTCGCAGCCCTTGCGCCCGTCGCCGGTGCGCAGCGTGTGGGCGCGCTCGGAGATCCGGGCGACGAGGTCGTCGCCGATCCCCCCGACGGCCACGACCGCGCTGATCGCCATGCAGCGCTCGCCGGCCGAGCCGAAGCCGGAGTTGATGGCCTGGTCGGCGGCCAGGTCCAGGTCGGCGTCCGGCAGCACGATCATGTGGTTCTTCGCCCCGCCGAGGGCCTGCACCCGCTTGCCGTGCCGGGTGCCGGTCTCGTACACGTAGCGCGCGATGGCGGTCGAGCCGACGAAGGAGACCGACTGGATGTCGGGGTGCTCCAGCAGCCGGTCGACGGCGACCTTGTCGCCCTGGGCGACGTTGAACACGCCGTCGGGCAGCCCGGCCTCCTTCCACAGCTCGGCGATCCAGAGCGCGGCCGACGGGTCCTGCTCGCTGGGCTTGAGGACGACGGTGTTGCCCGTGGCGATGGCGATGGGGAAGAACCACATCGGCACCATGGCCGGGAAGTTGAACGGGCTGATGATCGCGACCGGGCCGAGCGGCTGGCGCACCGAGTGCACGTCGACGCTGGTCGAGGCGTTCTCGGTGAACCCGCCGCGCACCAGCGAGGGCACGCCGCAGGCGTACTCGACGACCTCCTGGCCGCGGGAGACCTCGCCGAGGGCGTCGTCGAGGACCTTGCCGTGCTCGGCGGTGATGATCGCGGCCAGCTCGGGCTTGCGGGCGTTGAGCAGCTCCCGGAAGCGGAACAGCACGGCGGTGCGCTTGGTCAGCGACGTGTCGCGCCAGCCCGGGAAGGCCGCCGACGCGGCGGCGACCGCGGCGTCGACCTCCTCCACCGAGGCCAGCGCGACCTCGCCGGTGACCTCGCCGGTCGCGGAGTCGGTGACGGGGGTGGTGCGGCCGCTGGTGCCCTCGCGGCGGGCACCGTCGATCCAGTGCGGGATGGACGTGGGCATGGGTGCCTCTCTCGGGGTCAGGGGGTCGGAGGTTCAGGGGGTGGGGGCGTTCGGGAAGTGCTCGGCGACCAGCGCCCGGATGGCCTCGAGCATCCGGATGCCGGACTCGCGGGCCTGGTCGTCCCAGCCGAAGACGCAGGTGGTGAGGACGCCGTCGAAGCCGACGCCGGCCAGCGCCGCGAAGGCCTCGTCGAAGTCCACGTCGCCGCGGCCGATCTCCATGTGCTGGTGGACGCGCGTCGTGTTGCCCGGCGGGTTGGTGATGTAGCGCAACCCGTCGGAGGCCCGGTGGTCCATCGAGTCGGCGACGTGCACGTGCGTCAGCAGCTCGCCGGCGCGGGCGATGATCCCCGGCGCGTCGTCGCCCTGGTGGAACGTGTGGGGCAGGCAGTACAGGAAGGACGCGCACGGCGAGTCGATGCCGCGGACCATGTCGACCGCAGGGGACCCGAGCTCGATGAAGTCGTCCGGGTGCGGCTCGAGGGCGAGCCTGATGCCCTCGCGCTCGAACACCGGCAGCAGCTCCTCCATCGAGCGCCAGAACATCGCCTCGGCGAGCTCGGGCGCCTCCGGGCGGCCGTTGAACTCGCTGTTCATCGTGTCCACGCCCAGCTCGGCGCAGATCTCGATGGCCCGCCGCCAGTAGCGGACGGCGGCCTGCCGCTCGACCTCGTCCGGCCCCGACCAGCGCATCACCGGCAGCAGCGAGGTCACGCCGACCCCGGCGTCGGCCAGCCTCGACCGGAAGGCGCGCACCGTGGCCAGGTCGACCCGGGGGTGCTTGAAGAACGGGATGAAGTCCTCGCGCGGCGAGAGCTCGATCCACTCGTAGCCCATCGAGGCCACCACGTCGGGCAGCTCCAGCAGCGGCGTGGTCCGCAGCATCTGCGGGTCCAGGGCGATCCTCATGACCGGCCTTCTCGCGGTGCCATCCGGACCTCCGTGCGCCGGCCGCTGCGCAGGGCCTCGACGCCGGCCTCGGCGACGGCCGCGGCCGCGTACCCGTCCCAGACGCCCGGGCCGTCGGTGCCGCCGCGGCGGGCCGCGTCGACCCAGCGCTGCACCTGGACGTCGTAGGCGCGCCCGAACCGCACGCGGAAGTCGGGGGCGATCGTCGTGCTGCGCGCGGCCCCGCGGGGCCCCGCACCCACCCGCACCAGGCCCTGGTCGAGGCCGATGACCGCGCTGCCGTCCTCGCCGACCACCTCGGTGCGCACCTCGTAGCCGATGCCGGTGCTCACGAAGGCCTCGACGTCCACCAGCCGGCCGCCGGTGGTCTCGAGGAGCACCAGCAGCGGGTCGGACTGCCCGGGCAGCGCGTGCCGGGTGGCCCGCGGCCGGAGCACGGTCACCGCGGTGATCTCCTCGTCGAGGAGGAACCGGGTGACGTCGACCTCGTGCACGACCGAGTCGGTGATCGTCAGCTCGCTGCCGAAGTGCGGTGGGACGGCGGCGTTGCGGTGAGCGCAGTGCAGCAGCAGCGGCTCGCCGATCCCACCGGAGGCGATCAGTGCCCGCAGCTGGGCGTACTCCGGGTCGAAGCGGCGCATGAAGCCGACCTGGACCAGGCGTCGCCCGGTCCGCGCGGCGTACGCGTCCTCGGCCCGGACGACGGCCAGCGAGCTGGCCGCGTCCAGGGTCAGCGGCTTCTCGCAGAGCACCGGCAGGCCTCGGTCGATGCAGGCGAGCAGCTGCTCCTCGTGGAACTGCCCGGGCGTGGCGATCACGACGGCGTCGACCTCGGGGTCGGCGATGGCGGCGAGCGGGTCGGTGACCACCCGGGCCCCGGGCACCGTGCCGGCGACCTGCTCGGCGCGCTCGGCG
Organism: Geodermatophilus marinus; assembly: GCF_003428645.1. Taxonomy (GTDB): domain Bacteria; phylum Actinomycetota; class Actinomycetes; order Mycobacteriales; family Geodermatophilaceae; genus Geodermatophilus. The sequence continues at coordinate 104,643 of NZ_QVQH01000005.1, forward strand.
GACGCGTCGCTGACGGCGACCACCCGGGCGCCGGAGATCCGCGCGTGCAGGCGGGCGACGTGGTCGGCGCCCATCAGGCCGACGCCCAGCACGGCCACGCGCAGCTCGGTGGCGGGGACCTCGGTGCGGGCCGGCAGGACGCCCGCGACGGTCTCGGCGGTGGTCATGCCCGGCCTCCCCCGGGGACCGCGGTGCGCGGCGTGCCGATCTCCAGCGAGCGCAGCCCGCAGGAGCCGATGTGGCGGTGGGTGCGCTGCGCGATGCCGAACGGCAGGTCCGGGTCGCAGGGGTAGAGGTCGTGCTCGACGATCGCGAAGACGTCCAGGCCCAGCTCCTCCACCGCCTCGAGCAGCGGTGGGAGGTCGGGCACGCCGTTCGGCGGCTCGATCATGGCGCCCAGCTGCACCGCCTGGGGGAAGGGGATGTCCTCGGCGTGCACCCGCTCGATCACGGCCGGGTCGACCTGCTTGAGGTGCAGGTAGCCGATCCGCTCGGGGTAGCGGCGGATCAGGTCCAGGTTGTCGCCGCCGTAGTAGCTGACGTGACCGGTGTCCAGGCACAGCGGCACGTACGACGGGTCGGTCTCGGCCAGGAAGCGCTCGATGTCGTGCTGGTGGCCGACGTGGCTGTCGGCGTGCGGGTGGAAGGCGACGGACAGGCCGTACTCCTCCTGCACCGCCCGGCCCAGCCGGTCCATCCCGGTGGCCAGGCGCGCCCACCCCTCGGCGGGCAGGTCGCGCGGCTCGACGGCCGCACCGGTCCGGTGGTCGCGCCAGACGTCGGGGATGACGACGACGTGGGTGCCGCCCACGGCCCGGGTGAGGGCCGCGACATCGGTGACCTGGCGCCACACCGCGTCCCACGAGTCGGGCCGGTGCAGGTGCTCGAACACCGTGCCGGCCGAGACCCTCAGCCCCCGCGCGCCGAGCTCGTCGGCCAGCCGCGACGGGTCGGTGGGGAGGTAGCCGTAGGGGCCGAGCTCGATCCACTCGTACCCGGAGGCGCTCACCTCGTCGAGGAAGCGCTGCCAGGGCACCTGCACGGGGTCGTCGGGGAACCACACCCCCCACGAGTCGGGGGCCGACCCGACCCGGATCCGGGGGCCGCCCGGGCCGGTCGGCGTGCTCGCCGCTGAGCTCTGCGCGGTCATTCGTCTCTCCTCCGGGGTGGGGTGCTCAGGACTCGGTGGTGGGCCGCTCGGACGGCGCCAGGGGGGTGCGCTGGACGGCTTTCCAGCGGTCGTAGACCGCCCGGGCCTCCTGGGTGCTCCGCAGGGTGGAGACCTCGCCGACCGGGACGTCCCACCACGACCCGCTGGACGGGGCGTCGACCAGCGGGTCGGTCTCGACGTGCACGACCGTGGTGCGGTCGGCGGCCTTGGCCTTGCGCAGGGCGGCCTCGAGGCTCGGGCCGTCCTGGGCCACCAGCACGTCGACGCCCAGGCTGGCGGCGTTGGCGGCCAGGTCGACCGGGAGGACGTCGCCCTCGAGCCGGCCGCGGGCGTCGCGGTAGCGGTACCGGGTGCCGAAGCGCTGCGACCCGAGCTGCTCGGACAGCGCGCCGATCGAGGCGAAACCGTGGTTCTGCACCAGGACGACGACGACCTTCACGCCCTCCTGGACGGCGGTGACCAGCTCGGTGGCCATCATCAGGTAGGAGCCGTCGCCGACCATGACGAAGACGTCGCGGTCGGGGCTGGCCATGGCCACGCCGATGCCGCCGGCGACCTCGTAGCCCATGCAGGAGTAGCCGTACTCGACGTGGTAGCCCTTGGGGTCGCGGGTGCGCCACATCTTGTGCAGGTCGCCGGGCATCGAGCCGGCCGCGCACACCACGACGTCCCGCGGCGCGGACACGTCGTTGACCAGCCCGATGACCTCGTTCTGGGTCAGCCGGCCGCCCTCCCCGGCACCCGGGGTGGCCGGGTGGTAGGCGGCCTCCACGATGCGGTCCCACTCCGCGGCCAGCTCGGCGGTGCGGGCGCGGTGGCCGTCGTCGACCGACCAGCCGGCCAGCGCCGCGGTCAGCGCGGTCAGCGCCTCCCGCGCGTCGGCCTGCACCACGACGCCGGCGTTCTTCACGGTGTCCAGCGCGGCGACGTTGACGTTGACGAAGCGGACGCCCGGGTCGTTGAACGCCGTCCGCGAGGCGGTGGTGAAGTCCTGGTAGCGGGTGCCGATGCCGATGACGACGTCGGCGTCCCGGGCCAGGGCGTTGGCGGCCGTGGTGCCGGTCGAGCCGATGGCGCCGACCGACTGCGGGTGGTCGTAGGGGAGGGCGCCCTTGCCGGCCTGGGTCTGGCCGACCGGGATGCCGGTGGCGCGGGCGAAGGCGTCGAGGGCGTCGGTGGCGCCGGAGTAGACGACCCCGCCGCCGGCGACCACGAGCGGCCGGCGGGCCGAGCGGATCACCTCGACGGCGCGGGCCAGGGCGGCCGGCTCGGGCAGCGGGCGCCCGACGTGCCAGGTGCGCTCCGCGAAGAGCGCCACCGGCCAGTCGAAGGCCTCGGCCTGCACGTCCTGCGGGAGGCACAGGGTGACCGCGCCGGTCTCGGCCGGGTCGGTGAGCACCCGCACGGCCGCGAGCAGGGCGGCCGGCAGCTGCTCCGGCCGCCAGATCCGGTCGAAGTAGCGCGAGACCGGGCGGAAGGCGTCGTTGACCGTGACGTCGCCGCTGTCGGGCCGCTCGAGCTCCTGCAGCAGCGGGCTCGCCGACCGGGTGGCGAAGGTGTCGGCCGGGAGCAGCAGCACCGGAAGCCGGTTGATGGTGGCCAGGGCCGCGCCGGTGACCATGTTCGTGGCGCCGGGGCCGACGCTGGTCGAGACCGCCCAGGTCTGCAGCCGGTCCCGGGCCCGGGCGTAGGCGACGGCGGTGTGCACCACGGCCTGCTCGTTGCGGCCCAGCACGTAGGGCAGCGCGCCGGGCTCGTCGACCTCGGCCTGCAGCAGGGCCTGGCCGAGCCCGGCGACGTTGCCGTGGCCGAAGATGCCGAAGCAGCCGGCGAACAGGCGCTGCCGCTGCCCGTCGCGCTCGGTGTGCTGCTGGGCGAGGAAGCGGACGACGGCCTGGGAGACGGTGAGCCGCACCGTCTCCTCGGCGGCCGGCGGCGGGAAGTGGTCGCTCACGGTCGGGACGCTCCGTCCTGGGGTCGGCCGGCGGGGGGAGTGAGGGGCAGGCGCGGGTCGAGGTCCTCCCCGGCCCAGGTGTCGCGCACCCAGGCGTGCTGCGGGTCGTCGACGATCCGCCAGGCGCGCTCGGGGCCGGGGCCGGCCATGACGTTGAGGTAGTAGAGGTCGTGGCCGGGCGCGGCGATCGACGGCCCGTGCCAGCCGTGGGGGACGAGGACGACGTCGCGGTCGCGGACCTCGGCGAGGACGTCGATCGGCCGCTCGGGGGTGCCGTAGACGCGGTGGTAGGCGAGGCCGGCCTCCCCGTGCGGGCCGGGGGCCACCTCGAAGTAGTAGATCTCCTCGAGCTCGGTCTCCTCCGCCGAGGTCTCGTCGTGCTTGTGCGGCGGGTAGGAGGACCAGTTGCCGCCCGGGGTGAGGACCTCGCAGGCGATGATCGAGTCGGCCTCGAACACCCCCGCGGTGGCGAAGTTGTTCACCTGCCGGCTGCACCGCCCGGCGCCGCGCAGCTCCACCGGTACCCCGGCCGCCGGGCCGTGGCGGACCGGCAGCCGCCGGGAGGCGCGGGCGCTGCAGAGGGCGAACCGGCCGCCGCTCTCGCTGGCGAGCTCGGCGGTGCTGCCCAGCGGCAGGTAGGCGAAGTCGGTGGGCCCGGCGAAGACACCGGCCCGGCCGGCGAGGGTCAGCGCCTGCCCCTCGCAGCGGACGGTGAGCGAGCCGGACAGCGGGACGACGAGCACCTCGTCGTCCCCGGTGCCGAGCGTGTGGACGCCGCCGGCGGGCAGCTCGAGGACGCGCAGCCCGGCGTGGCCCCAGCCGGCGGACCCCGGCGTGACCTCGACGGCGTACGGGCCGGAGGCGGCGCTGCCGGCCGGCAGGTGCAGCGAGCGGGTGGTCGCGGTCACCGGGCGCCCCCCGGGTGGACCAGCCCGACCGCGGTGTCCACGGCGGCGGCGACGTCGTCGTCCGGGGGGTAGAGGAGCGTCCGGCCCACCACGAGGCCGCGGACCGAGGGCAGGGCCAGGGCGTCCTGCCACTGCGCGTAGGTCTCCTCGGGCCGGCGGGAGGGGTCGCCGCCGAGCAGCAGGGTGGGCAGCGTGGTGGCGTCCATGACCCGGGCCATCTCGGTGACCACGGGCAGCTTGAGCCAGGTGAACGCGGAGGTGGCGCCCAGGCCCTGGGCGATGTGCACCGACCTGATGACCGCGTCGGGGCCGAGGTCGTTGACGACCCGGCCGTCGACCCGCCGGGACAGGAACGGCTCGAGCATGGCGATCACGCCCGCGCGGGCCAGCTCGCTCACCGCCCGGCCGGCGCTCTCGAGCATGGCCACGGTCCCGGCGTCGTCGAGGTCGATGCGGTTGAGCATCTTGGCCGCGTCGAACCGGGCGTCGACGACCCCGGCCACGTCGTAGCCGGTCATGCGGTCGTCGAGCTCGAACGTCGCCCCGGCCAGCCCGCCGCGGTTCATCGAGGCGACCACGACCTTGTCCTCCAGGGCGCCGAGCAGGAGCAGGTCCTCGGCGATGTCGGCGGTGGCCAGCAGCCCGTCGACCCCGGGCCGGGCCAGGGCGGTCCGCAGCCGGTCGAGCATCTCGGTCCGGCTGTTCATCGCGGTGGGCCGGCCCTGCGCCGACAGCGCACCGCGGGCGGGGTGGTCGGCGGCGACGAGCATCAGCCGGCCGTCCTCGGGCAGGAACGAGGCGCGGCGCCGGCGGTCGGCCAGCGCGCGGCCGACCGCCCACGGGTCGCGGCTGCGCAGCTCGGTGATCTCGGCGTAGGTGCGGCAGCGGGGCGCGGGTGCCGCCACCTCGTCCAGGGTCAGGGCGGTGTCAGGCACGGGTCTCCTCCAGGCGGGGCACGGGGTGGGCGGCGACGTGCGCGGCGACCTCGTCGGCGGTGGGCATGGCGGTCGAGCACTCCAGCCGCGAGGCGACGAGGGCGCCGGCAGCGTTGGCCGCGTGCAGCAGCTGCTCCAGCGGCCGGCCGGTGAGCAGGCCGTGGACCAGCGAGCCGCCGAACGCGTCGCCGGCGCCGAGGCCGTTGACGACGTCCACGGGGGTCGGGGGGACGACGACCCGCTCGGTGCGGGTCTTCCCGAGGACGCCGCGCGGCCCCTGCTTGACCACGGCGAGCTCCACCCCGGCGTCGAGGAGGGCGTCGGCGGCGCGGTCGGGGTCGGTCTCCCCGACGGCGACCTCGCACTCCTCGCGGTTGCCGACGGCCACCGTGACGTGGGGGAGGGCGGCACGCACCTGGGCGCTCGCCTCCTCGCGGGAGGCCCAGAAGACCGGACGGTAGTCGAGGTCCAGCACGGTGTGCCGGCGCCGGCCGCGGGCGGCCCAGGCGGCGTGGTGCGCCGACCGGCTGGGCTCCTCGGACAGGCCGGTCACCGTGGCCCAGAAGAGGTCGGCACCCCGGACGGCGTCGAGGTCGAGGTCCTCGGGGCGGACCTGCAGGTCCGGGGCCGTGGGGCGCCGGTAGAAGTAGAGGGGGAAGTCGTCGGGCGGGAAGACCTCGCAGAAGGTCACCGGCGTGGGGTGGTCGGGGTCGACGACGACGAACCGGTCGTCGACCCCGAGGTCGCGCAGCGCCCGGCGCACGAAGCGGCCGAAGGGGTCTTCGCCCACGCCGGTCACGAGGGCGGGGGAGTGCCCGAGGCGGGCCGCGGCGACGGCCACGTTGGCCGCGCTGCCGCCGAGGAACTTGCCGAACGTCTCGACGTCCTCGAGGCCGACCCCGGTCTGCAGCGGGTAGACGTCGACGCCGCTGCGGCCCATCACCACCACGTCGTGGGCGTTCTCCACGGTGCGCTCCGTCCTGTCGGCGGTCTGTCGTCGGTCGTCTGCGACTGTGCGCCACCGCACAGCACGCCGTCAAGACTTTGTCCTGACATACGGACGAACTTTTGTGTCGACGACCGATTGCCCCGATGAGGTGAGGGCAGACCCGGTGCCCGGTGCGATCATGCGGGTGTGTCGCCGCCGCTCCGGCCGCGCGCCCGCCCGCACGAGGAGGACGAGGAGGACGAGGTGGCCGACGTGCCGACCTTCGACATCGACCGCTCCAGCCCCACGCCGCTGTGGTTCCAGCTGTCGCACGCCATCGAGAGCGCCATCTCGGAGGGGCGGCTGCCGACCGGGTCGCGGCTGGAGAACGAGCTCTCCCTCGCCGAGCGCTACGGGCTGTCGCGGCCCACCGTGCGGCGCGCGGTCCAGGAACTGGTCGACAAGGGCCTCCTGGTGCGCAAGCGCGGGGTCGGGACGCAGGTCATCCAGCCGCACGTGCGCCGCTCCGTGGAGCTGACCAGCCTCTACGACGACCTGGCCCGCGGCGGCGAGAAGCCGACCACCGAGGTGCTCTCGCTGCAGCGGGTGCCCGCGCCGGCCGACGTCGCCGAGGAGCTGGACCTCGCGCCGGGCGAGGAGGTGGTGGCGCTGCGCCGGCTGCGGCGGACCCGCGGGGAGCCGCTGGCGCTGCTCACCAACTACCTGCCCGGGCGCTTCGAGCCGACGCTCGAGGAGCTCACCGAGCGCGGGCTCTACCAGTACCTGCGCGGGCAGGGGGTGCACCTGCGGGTGGCCCACCAGCGCATCGGCGCGCGGCTGGCGCGTGCGGACGAGGCGCGGCTGCTCGAGGAGCCGCCACGGTCGGCCCTGCTGACCATGCAGCGCACCGCCTTCGACGACAAGGGCGCCGCCGTCGAGCACGGCCGGCACGTCTACCGCGCGTCCCGCTACGACTTCGAGACCACGCTCGTCGGCCGCTGAGGATCTTCCGGCTCCCTCTTCACAAAGACGTAATGTCCTGACATAGTCCTCGACGTGTGGCTGGCGTCACGCCGGCCGATCCCGCCGTCGAGGGAGTTCCCGTGCCCCTGGTCCGCATCGACGTCGTCGAGGGACGACGCACCCCCGAGCAGCTGCGGCTCCTGGCCGACACCGTCCAGGAGGTGCTGCTCGACGTGTTCGCCGCACCGCCCCGCGACCGCTACCAGGTCCTCACCGAGCACCGGCCCGGTCACCTCATCTGCGAGGACACCGGGCTGGGCATCGAGCGCACCGACGACCTCGTGGTGCTCCAGGTCGTCCAGCAGGGGCGGTCGGAGGAGCAGAAGCGGGCGCTCTACGCCCGGCTGTGCGAGCGCCTGGGCGAGGTGACCGGGTTGGCGCCCGGCGACCTCGTCGTCTCCGTCACCGCCAACACCCGGGCCGACTGGTCCTTCGGGCTCGGCCGCGCCCAGTTCCTCGACGGCGACCTCTGACCCCGGGCCCTGCCCCCGCCCGGCCCGCCCCTGGCCCTGCCCCGCCCGGCCCGCCCCCGCCCGTCTGGAGACCAGCCATGCCCGCACCGCGATCAGAGCGGACGGCGACCGACCCGCAGCTGCAGCGCGGCGCGGCGCCTCGTCACCGCACCTCCGCCGGGGACGGGGCCCAGCTCGTCGAGCATGCGGTCCACCGTCGTGAGGAGCGCGGAGTTCAGCTCCCACAGCCCCGCCCGGCTCCGCGGGTCCTCGAGGAGCAGGTCCCGCACCAGGGCGCGGTCGCTGCCCAGCGCGGCCAGCGAGCCGGCGAGCAGCCCGGCCCGGTCGTCCTCCGGACCCCGCGCCGGCTCGGTGAGCAGCCGGCCGAAGGCGTCGACCACGTCCCCCATGCGCTCGAGCAGGGCCGCGGTGCTCGACCGGACCGTGTCGGCGTAGGCGGCGTCGGCGGCGACGCCGGTCCGCTCCCGCGTGGCGTCGTCGATGGCGCGGAACAGCGTGCGCAGCGAGACCGAGGTGTACTCCAGCGCGTCGAGCCCGGCTCGCATGCCGTCGGGCACCCACGGCGCCCGCAGCGCCCGCAGGTTGAGCCGGCGGCTCTCCTCGGCGTCGGCGAGCGCGCGGTCCAGCCGGGGGACGTGCCGGTTGAGCCGGCGGGCGTCCTGCAGCCAGCGGGACGACTGCTCCACCCCCACCGCGCCCGCGCGCAGCTCCGCCGCCGCCCCGTGCAGCAGCCCGGCGATCTCCGCGGCGAAGTGGCCGACCGACCGGGTCGCGTACCGGGTCTGCACCGCGGGCGGGACGGCGGCGTTGACGGCGATGCCCACGGCCGCCCCGACCAGCGTCTCGAGGACGCGGTCGGCGCCGACGGTCCCCGCCGTCGAGGCGCCCACGCCCAGCACCAGCATCGCGCTGATCGGCACCTCCACCAGGTGCGGCCCCAGGCGCAGCAGCTGGCCGACGAGGATCGACGCCGCGACGAGCGCCGCGAGGCTCCACCAGGTCAGGCCCACGACCGCGACGAACAGGACGGCGAGGGCCACGCCGGAGACGACGCTCAGCACCCGCTGGACGCCGTTGACCACGGTGCCGGTGAGCGTGGCCTGGACGACCAGCAGCGCGGTGAGCGCGGCGATCAGCGGGGGCGGGTCCGCCAGCCCCAGGGCCCGCGCGACGAGGTAGGCCGCGACCGTCGCGGCCGTCAGCCGCAGCGCACGGGAGGCCGCCGAGCGGCCGCGCCGGCGGAGCAGCGCCACGATTCCGGCGGGACCGGGTCCCCCGGGTGCCGGCCGGCTCCGGGGTCCCGCGGTCACGTCCCCATCGTCCCCGGTCCCCGGCGCCGGTGGTGCCCGAACCGCCGACGGCTCCCCCGGGCGGGGGTGTGCTCGCCCACAGCGGCCGCGGTGCGGCGGGTGCCGATCCGCCGTCGGGCGCCCTGACCCGCGCGATCACCCGCCCCGCTCCCTCCACCCCCGTCCCCTCCCCGCACCCGGGGCCGCACCGGCCCCCCTCCCGAGAAGAGGCGCCATGTCGGCGATCCACCACCCCCCCGGCGGGACCCCCGCCGGGACCGGAGGCCCCCCGGGCCACAACCGGTTCCTCGTCAAGCTCACCGTCATCTCCACGCTCGGCGGCCTGCTGTTCGGCTACGACACCGGGGTCATCTCCGGCGCCCTGCTCTACATGGGCGAGGACCTGGACCTGACACCGCTCAGCGAGGCGGTCGTGGTCAGCTCGCTGCTCTTCCCCGGCGCCGCCTTCGGCGCACTCCTCGGCGGCCGGCTGGCCGACGCGCTGGGCCGGCGCGGTGCCCTGTTCGTCTGCGCCGTCCTCTTCCTCTTCGGGGCCCTGATCACGGCGGTCGCCCCGAACGTCCCGATCATGGTGGCCGGCCGCGTCCTGCTCGGCTTCGGCGTCGGCGCCGCGGCGGCGGTCGTCCCGCTGTACCTCGCCGAGATGGCGCCGGTGTCCAAGCGCGGCCGCATGGTGACGATCAACGAGCTGATGATCGTGACCGGGCAGTTCCTCGCCTTCACGACCAACGCCGTCCTCGACGCGGTCATCGACGACCCGAACGTCTGGCGCTGGATGCTCGGCGTCGCCACCATCCCGGCGATCGCCCTCTTCGTCGGCCTGTTCGTCCTGCCGGACTCGCCGCGCTGGTACGCCGTCCGCGACCGGCTCGACGACACCCGGCGGGTCCTGGAGCTCAGCCGGCCCGCGGCCGAGGCCGCCGAGGAGTACGACGTCGTCGCCGAGCACGCCCGGCGCGACCTCGCCGAGGACAAGGGCCGGGCGCTGCAGGACCTGCGGGCCTACCCGTGGATGCGCCGGGTCCTCTGGATCGGCTGCGGGCTGGCCACGGTCCAGCAGGCCACCGGCATCAACACCGTCAACTACTACGCGCCGACGATCCTGGAGGACACCGGCCTCGGCGCCAGCGCCAGCCTGGTCCTCACCATCACCGTCGGCGTCATCGCGATCATCGGCACGATCATCGGGATCATCCTGCTCGGGTTCGTCAACCGGCGGCCGCTCATCATCACCGGCTTCGTCGGGGTGGCGGCCGGGCACGCGATCCTCGCGCTGTGCTTCCTGCTGGCCGAGTCCGACCTCCGCAGCTACCTGATCCTCGCCGCCATGCTGCTCGTCGTCTTCTTCGTGCAGACGTTCATCGGGACGCTGGTGTGGCTGCTGCTGTCGGAGATCTTCCCCATGACCATCCGCGGGTTCGCCATGGGCATCGCGGTGTTCGTCCTCTGGACGGTCAACGCCGCCATCTCCTTCGCCTTCCCGCCGCTGGTCGCCGCGCTGGGCGCGACGCTGACGTTCGGCCTGTTCGCGCTCGTCAACACCGGCTCGATCGTCTTCGTCACCAAGTTCGCGCCGGAGACCCGCGGCCGGACCCTCGAGGAGCTCGAGGACAACTTCCGGACGCACGACGCCGGGCACTTCGTCCACGAGGCCCCGGCCGGGGTCCGCGGGGGCTGACCCCGCCGCTCCACCCGCGCCCGCCGCCCCGGGGTCCGTCCCGGGGCGGCGGGCGCAGGCGTGCCCGGGGCGGCGGCAGCGCGGTCAGGCCGGCAGCAGGGGCCGGCCGCAGCCGGCGCAGCGGGTGGGGGGATCGCGGTCCGCGACCCGGCCGCAGTCCGGGCAGACCCGCGCCAGCCAGCAGGCCGGGTCGCCGCCCGCCTCGTCCCCGGCGTCGTCCCGCGGATCGCCGGGTACCCGGTCCTCGCCCGTCACCCCCCGAGTGTGCGGCCCCGCGCGCCCCGGTCGCCCGTGCGCGCCCGACTGTGTTGCCTCCATCTGTGTTGATGTGGGTTTCGTTGGGAAGGTGTTGACACGCCGCTCGTCGTGCGTGACCCTGGTCACCGCCAACCGAGCTGGGAACGCCGCCCACCTCCACGGGGGACGGCCGTCACGGGGTGGTACCCGTCTGCCATCGAGAGGGAAGCCAGTGAGCACGTCGACAGCAGCACCCGCGGGGGCCTCCGGCGCCCGGGTCGCAGTCCAGAAGTTCGGCACGTTCCTGTCCGGGATGATCATGCCGAACATCGCCGCCTTCATCGCCTGGGGCTTCATCACGGCCTTCTTCATCGAGACCGGGTGGACCCCCATCGGTGGGCTCGGTGGCTTCGGGACGAACGACGCCGGGGACCCGAACACCGGCCTGGTCGGCCCGATGATCATCTACATGCTTCCGCTGCTGATCGCCTCGCAGGGTGGCCGGATGGTCTACGGCGTCCGCGGCTCCGTGGTCGCCGTGGTGGCCACGATGGGCGTCATCGTCAGCACCTCCCAGCCGATGTTCCTGGGCGCGCTGATCATGGCCCCGCTGGCCGCCTGGGTGATGAAGCAGGTCGACGGGCTGTGGGACGGCAAGATCAAGCCCGGCTTCGAGATGCTGGTGAACAACTTCTCCGCCGGTATCGTCTCCGCCGCGCTCGCCGTCGTCGGCTTCTTCACCTTCGGCCCGGCCGTCGAGGGGATCTCCACCGCGCTCGGCAACGGCGTCGACTGGCTGGTCGAGAACGGCGTGCTGCCGCTGGCCAGCATCATCATCGAGCCGGCCAAGGTGCTGTTCCTCAACAACGCCATCAACCACGGCGTGCTGACCCCGCTCGGCGTGCAGCAGTCCGCCGAGACCGGCCAGTCGATCCTGTTCCTGCTCGAGGCCAACCCCGGCCCGGGCATGGGCGTGCTGCTGGCCTACATGTTCTTCGGCACCGGCATGGCGCGCAGCACCGCCCCGGCCGCGGCGATCATCCACTTCTTCGGCGGCATCCACGAGATCTACTTCCCGTACGTGCTGATGAAGCCGATCCTGCTGCTGGGCACCATCGCCGGCGGCATGGTGGGCATCGGCACCCTGGTGGTCTTCGACGCCGGCCTGCGCGCCCCGGCCGCCCCCGGCTCGATCATCGCCGTCCTCGCCCAGACCCCGGGCGGCAGTTTCGCGGGCGTGATCCTGTCGGTGGTCCTGTCCTGCCTGACGTCCTTCGTCATCTGCTCGCTGCTGCTGCGGCTCAGCCGCAACAGGGGCGGGGACCTCTCCGAGGCGACCGCCTCGATGGAGGCCATGAAGGGCAAGAAGAGCTCCGTCGCCGGCACCCTCACCGCCTCCGAGGAGGCCGTCGAGGACCAGTACGAGGCGGCCGGCTGGGCCCACGGGGACGCCGCGGCGGCCGCCGCCGGCGAGCAGCGGGGGCCGGTCCACCGCATCGTGTTCGCCTGCGACGCGGGCATGGGCTCCAGCGCCATGGGCGCCTCGGTCCTCCGCAACAAGATCAAGAAGGCCGGGTTCTCGGACGTCGAGGTCACCAACATCGCCATCGCCAACCTGCAGGACGACGTCGACCTCATCGTCACGCACAAGGACCTCACGCCCCGCGCGCGGGGCATGTCGCCCTCGGCCCAGCACGTCTCGGTCGACAACTTCATGAACAGCCCGCAGTACGACGCGATCGTGGACCAGCTGCGGACCACGAACACGCAGGGCGCCTCGTCGTCCAGCTGAGGGCCGTCCCGCTCGAGGCCGTCCCGCTGAGGGCCGCCGCGGCCTGATCCGAGTTGCCCCGGGAACGGCCGGCCGGGAGCGTCGAGCTCACCGGCCGGCCGTTACCCCGAGCAGTGAGGTGCACGAGACGATGAGCGAGATCCTGACGCCCGCCCAGGTCAAGGTCCCCGGCAGCGCCCGGACCAAGGACGACGCGATCCGGGAGGCCGGGCAGATCCTGGTCGACGCCGGCGCGGTCGACCCCGCCTACGTGGACGCCATGTTCGAGCGGGAGCGGTCGGTGTCGACCTACATGGGCAACTACCTGGCCATCCCGCACGGCACCAACGAGGCCAAGGAGTCCATCCACCGCTCGGCCCTGTCGGTGGTCCGCTACGACCAGCCCATCGACTGGGACGGCAACGAGGTCCGCTTCGCCGTCGGCGTCGCCGGCGTCGAGGGCGGTCACCTGGAGATCCTGGGGAAGATGGCGGTCGTCTTCTCCGACACCGACGAGGTCGACCGGCTCCTGGCCGCGGGCTCGGCCGAGGAGGTCCACCAGCTGCTCCACTCGGTCAACGAGGACTGACCCCACCCACGACGTCCCGGGGCGCGCGCCGCACGGCGAGCCCGCGACCCGGCGGAGGAGGAACACCACAGATGAAGGCCGTGCGCTTCTACGCACCGGGGGACGTCCGGATCGAGGACGTGGCCGAGCCCGTCTGCGGGCCGGACGAGGTCAAGCTGCGGGTCCGCAACTGCTCGACCTGCGGCACCGACGTCAAGATCCGCAACAACGGGCACCAGAACATCGACCCACCGCGGACCATGGGCCACGAGATCGCCGGCGAGGTGGTGCAGGTCGGCGAGGACGTCAGCGGCTGGTCGGTCGGCGACCGCGCGCAGGTGATCGCCGCCGTGCCCTGCGGCGAGTGCTACGAGTGCCGCCGCGGCTGGATGGCGGTCTGCGAGAACCAGACCTCCGTCGGCTACCAGTACGAGGGCGGCTTCGCCGAGTACCTGGTCGTGCCCCGCGAGGTGCTCAAGGTCGACGGCCTCAACCGGATCCCCGAGAACATCGGCTACGACGAGGCCTCGGTCGCCGAGCCGTTCGCCTGCGCGATCAACGCCCAGGAGCTGGTGCACGTCGGGGAGGGCGACACGGTCGTCGTCTTCGGGGCCGGGCCGATCGGCTGCATCCACATCCGGCTGGCGCGGGCCAACGGCGCCGAGCGGGTCTTCCTCATCGACGTCAACGCCGAGCGGCTGGCGATGTCGGCCAAGGCGGTCGGGCCCGACGAGGTCATCAACGGCAGCGAGGTCGACGTCGTCGAGCGGGTCAAGGAGCTCACCGGCGGGCGCGGGGCCGACGTCGTCATCACCGCGACGGCGGCGAACGTGGCGCAGGAGCAGGCGATCCGGATGGCGGCGCGCCGCGGGCGGATCTCCTTCTTCGGCGGGCTGCCCAAGACCAACCCCTTCATCCAGTGCGACTCCAACCTGGTGCACTACCGGGAGCTGATGATCATGGGGGCCAACGGGTCGGCGCCGTCGCACAACAAGCGCGCGCTGGAGTACATCGCCAGCGGCCAGGTGCCGGTGAAGGACCTCATCACCGCGCGGCTGCCGCTCGACCGGGCCCTGGAGGCCTTCGACGTCGTCGCCAGGGGCGAGGCGATCAAGGTCACCGTCGAACCCTGAGGCCGACCCCGCCGCGCGGGCCGGGTCCGCCCGGCCCCGGCCCGCGCAGCGGGCTGCGCGTCCCGGCCCGCACAGCGGGCTGCGCGTCCCGGCCCGCACAGCGGGCTGCGCCCCGTGCACCCGCGCCCTACTGTGTCGGGGAGCACACCCGGTGCAGGGGAGGGGCGAGGCGTGACGACGTACGCCGGCGAGTACCTCGACCTCCTCCCGGAGCCGCCGGCCGGCCGAGTCACGGCGGCCTTCCGCGCGGACGTCGCCCGGGCCGTGGGCCCCGGCGGCCTGATCACCGAGCCCGCCCAGCTGCGCACCTACGAGTGCGACGGGCTGACCGGGTACCGCGTCACCCCGGCGCTCGTGGTGCTGCCCGCGACGACCGAGGAGGTCGCCGCCGTCGTCCGGCTCTGCGCCCGCGACGGCGTCCCGTTCGTCGCCCGCGGCGCCGGCACGGGGCTCTCCGGCGGCGCCCTGCCGGTCGCCGACGGCATCGTGATCGGCCTGGCCCGGATGCGCGCGGTCCTCTCCGTGGACGTCGACGACCAGCGCGCGGTCGTGCAGCCGGGGGTCACCAACGCCGGCATCTCGGCCGCCGTCGCGCCGCACGACCTCTACTTCGCCCCCGACCCCTCCAGCCAGGTCGTGTGCACCATCGGCGGCAACGTGGCCGAGAACTCCGGTGGCGCGCACTGCCTGAAGTACGGGTTCACCACCAACCACGTGCTCGCCCTGACCTTCGTCACCGCCGACGGCGACGTCGTGCAGCTCGGCGGGGACGCGCCCGACCCCGTCGGCCCCGACCTGCGGGCGGTGGTGCTGGGGTCGGAGGGCACGCTCGGCGTGGTCACCGAGATCACCGTCCGGCTGCTGCGCCGCCCCGAGGCGGTGCGCACCCTCGTCGCCGACTTCGCCGACGCGGAGGACGCCGGCAACGCGGTCAGCGACATCGTCGCCGCCGGCATCGTCCCGGCGGCCGTGGAGATGCTCGACGAGCTCGCGATCGACGCCTGCGAGCGGGCGGTGCAGGCCGGCTACACCCCGGGCTGCCCCGCCGCCCTGGTCGTCGAGCTCGACGGGGTGGCCGCCGAGGTCGAGGACGAGTTCGAGCGGGTCCAGGAGATCTGCCGGCGGAACCGGACCACGCACGTCCGGATCGCCGCGGACCCCGAGGAGCGCGCCCGGGTCTGGAAGGGGCGCAAGGCGGCCTTCGCCGCCATGGGCCGGATCAGCCCCGACTACTTCGTCCAGGACGGCGTCATCCCCCGGACCCGGCTCGGCAGCACGCTGACCCGCATCCGGCAGATGTCGGAGCAGGCCGGCCTGCGGGTGGCCAACGTCTTCCACGCCGGGGACGGCAACCTGCACCCCCTGGTGCTCTACGACGGCGCCGTGCCGGGGGAGGCCGAGCGCGCCGAGCACCTGGCGACGGCGATCGTCGAGCTGTGCGTCGAGCAGGGCGGGTCGATCACCGGCGAGCACGGCGTCGGCAGCGACAAGGCCTGCTCCATGCCGAAGATGTTCGGCCCCGACGACCTCACCGTCATGGCCCGGGTCCGCGCCGCCTTCGACCCGCAGGGCATCTGCAACCCCGGCAAGGTGCTGCCGACCCCGCGGCTCTGCGGCGAGCGCCCCGGCCCCCACCGCCCGCACCCGCTGGAGGCGGCCGGCGTCATCGAGCGGCTGTGAGGCCGGCATGACGGTCGCGGGCGGCACCCGGACCCGCGTCGAGCAGCCCGGCACGGTCGCCGAGGCCGCCGACCTGCTGCGCGGGTCGTCGGGCCCGCTGCTGTTCCGCGGCGCCGGCACCAAGCGGGCCTGGGCCGGCCGCCCCGCCGAGCCCGCGCTGGTCGTGGACACCGCCCGGTTGTCCGGCGTGCTGGCCTACCACCCGGCGGACATGACCGTCGCCGTCGGCGCAGGGATGCCGCTTGCCGACCTGCAGGCCCTGCTGGCGGAGGAGGGGCAGTGGCTGGCCCTCGACCCCGGCACCGAGGAGGCCGGCGCCACCGTCGGCGGACTGCTCGCCACCGGGGACTCCGGGCCGCGCCGGCTGCGCTACGGCGCCCTGCGGGACCTCGTCATCGGCGTCACCCTCGTGCTCCCCGACGGCACCGTGGCCCGCGGCGGCGGCAGGGTCATCAAGAACGTCGCCGGCTACGACCTGCCCAAGCTGCTGTACGGGTCGCTGGGCACCCTGGGGCTGGTCGCCGAGGTCGTGCTGCGGCTGCACCCCCGCCCGGGGGCGAGCGCGACCGCCACGGTGCGCGTCCCGGTCGACCGGGCCGCGGAGCTGGCCCGGCGGCTGCGCGCCTCCCCGCTGGAGCCGGCCGCGGTCGACTGGGCCGACCTCGACGGGGGGCTGCTCGCCGCCCGCTTCGAGGGCACCGCCGCCGGCGTCGAGGGCCGGCGGGAGGCCGCCCTCGCGCTGCTCGCCGACGGCGCGCCCGCCGCGTGGCGCACGGGGGACGGCGAGCAGGCCGTGTGGCGGCGGCTGGCCGAGCCGCACCGGCCCGACGGGGAGGCCACGCTGGCCGCGGCCGGCACGCGGCCCGGCCGCACCTCCGAGGTCGCCCGGGCCCTCGCCGCGTCGGGGGACGACGCCGGCGTCCGCACCGGGCTGGCCAGCCGCCCCGCGCTCGGCCTGCACACCGCGCGGTTCACCGGCCCGCCGGCCGCCGTGGCCGCGGCCGTCACCGCGTGGCGGGCGCGGGTGCTCGCGCTCGGCGGCACCGTCCTGCTGCGGGAGCGGCCCCCCGCGGTCGACGCCGAGCTGGACCCGCTGGGCCCGCCCCCGTCGTCGGTCGGGCTGCTGCGGGCCCTGCGCCGGCGCCTGGACCCGCAGGCCCGCTGCGCCCCGGGCCGGCTCGGCTCCTGGCTCGACCCCGCACCCCGAGAGGACGGCCCCCGGTCATGACCGCAGGCGAGACCGGTCACGAGACCAGCCGCGACGAGGACCTGCGCCTCACCGTCGCCCCGCCCCCGGCCGGCGGCGACGGGGCCGGGCTGTTCGACCTGCACCACCCGCCCTCCGCCGAGCTCATCTCCGACTGCGTGCACTGCGGGTTCTGCCTGCCCACCTGCCCGACCTACGCCCTCTGGGGCGAGGAGATGGACTCCCCGCGCGGCCGCATATACCTGATGAAGCTGGGCCGGGAGGGGGCGGTCGCGCTCGACGACACCTACGTGCAGCACTTCGACGCCTGCCTCGGGTGCATGGCCTGCGTGACCGCCTGCCCGTCCGGGGTGCAGTACGACAAGCTGATCGAGGCCGTCCGCCCCCAGCTGGAACGCCACCACCGCCGCGAACGGCACGACCGGCTGTTCCGGGCCGCCGTCTTCGCGCTGTTCCCGCACCCCGGCCGGCTGCGGGTCGCGGCCGTCCTCGGCGCGGCCTACCAGCGCTCGGGTGCCCGCCGGCTGCTGCACCGCGGGCGGCTCTGGTCGCTGCTGCCCGACCGGCTGCAGGCCGTGGAGGAGCTGATGCCCCCGGCCCGGCTGCGCCGGCTGGCCGCCCGCACCCCGGAGGTCACGCCGGCCGTCGGCACCCGCCGGCGGCGGGTCGGCTTCCTCACCGGCTGCGTGCAGCGGGTCTTCTTCGCCGACGTCAACGCCGCCACCGTGCGCGTCCTCGCCGCCGAGGGCTGCGAGGTGGTCGCGCCGCGGGCGCAGCGCTGCTGCGGGGCGCTCAGCGAGCACGCCGGGCGGGAGCCGGAGGCGCTGGCGCGGGCCCGGCGGCTGATCGACGTCTTCGCCGCCACCGACGTCGACGCGATCGTCGCCAACGTCGCCGGGTGCGGCTCCACGCTCAAGGAGTACGGCCGGCTGCTGCGCGACGACCCGGCCTACGCCGAGCGGGCCGCCGACTTCTCGGCCAAGGTGCGCGACGTCTCCGAGCTGCTCGCCGAGCTCGAACCCGTCGCGCCCCGGCACCCGGTCGAGGGCCGGCTCGCCTACCACGACGCCTGCCACCTCGGGCACGCGCAGGGGGTCCGCGCCCAGCCGCGCGCGGTCCTGCGCACCATCCCCGGCCTGCAGGTCACCGACATCCCCGAGGCGGAGATCTGCTGCGGCTCCGCGGGGATCTACAACCTCGTCCAACCCGGGCCCGCCGGGGAGCTGGGCCGGCGCAAGGTGGAGAAGGTGCTGTCGGTCGCCCCCGACGCGCTGGCCACCGCCAACCCCGGCTGCCTGCTGCAGATCCGCCGGTACTGGCCCGGGGACCTGCCGATGTTCCACCCCGTCGAGCTGCTCGACGCCTCGATCCGCGGCGTGGACCCGATCGCCGCGGCCCGCGCGCCCGGTGGCCGGCGGCGCCCCCCGTGGCTGCGCCGGCGGCACGAGGCCCGCACCGCCGAGCCCGGCCGCTTCTGACCACCGCCGGCGGGCCGTCCTGCAGGGCACGAGGAGAGGGGCCAGGGTGGGCACCATGACCGACACGACCGGGACGGGCGGGCTGCAGGTCGACCCCGCGCTGCGCGACTTCGTGGCCGACGAGCTGCTCGCCGGCCTCGACCTGGAGCCGGGGGGTTTCTGGTCGACGGTCGCCACGCTGCACGAGCGCTTCGCCGGGCGGGTCGAGGGCCTGCTGCGCCACCGCGACGAGCTGCAGGGGCGGATCGACGCCTGGCACCGCGAGCACGGGGCCGGGGACGTCGAGGAGCTCGAGGCCTTCCTCACCGGCATCGGCTACCTGCTCCCGCCCGAGGAGCCGCAGGTGCACGTCACCGGCGTCGACCGGGAGATCGCCGAGGTGCCCGGCCCGCAGCTGGTCGTGCCGGCCACCGTGCCCCGCTACGCGCTCAACGCCGCCAACGCCCGCTGGGGGTCGCTGTACGACGCCCTCTACGGCACCGACGCCCTGCCGCTGGAGCACGAGCTCGCGCGCGGCTACGACGAGCGCCGCGGCGCGCAGGTCATCGCCGAGGCCGACCGCCTGCTGGACCGCTTCTGCCCGCTGGCCGGCGGCAGCCACGCCGACGTCACCGCCTACCGCGTGCCCGCGCCCGGCGAGCTGGCCGCCGACACCCCGGCGGGGACGACCGGCCTGGCCGACCCGGCGCAGCTGGCCGGCCACCGGCCGGCCGACGACACCGGCGGGGACCGACCGGCCGCCGTCCTGCTGCGCCGGAACGGCCTGCACCTGGAGCTGACCGTCGACCCGTCGACGACGGTCGGCGCGCAGCACCACGCCGGGGTGTCCGACGTGCTGCTGGAGTCCGCGGTCACCACGATCGTCGACCTCGAGGACTCCGTCGCCACGGTCGACGGCCCGGACAAGGTCGGTGCCTACCGCACCTGGCTGGGGCTGCGCACCGGGGAGCTGACGGCGACCTTCGGCAAGGAGGGGCGCACCGTGACGCGCGCCGTCCACGGCGACCGCCGCTACGTCGGCGCCGACGGCGGCGAGCTGACCCTGCCCGGGCGGTCGCTGCTGCTGGTGCGCAACGTCGGCCACCACATGCGGCTGGACGCCGTCCGCACCGCCGGCGGCGAGCCGGTGCTCGAGGAGGTCCTCGACGCGCTGGTCTCCGCGGTCGCCGCCCTGCAGGAGTTCCGCGGCAACGGCCGGTACCCCAACACCCGCACCGGCAGCGTCTACGTGGTCAAGCCGAAGATGCACGGGCCCGACGAGGTCGCGGTGTCGGTCGAGCTGCTCGCCGCCGTCGAGGAGGCGCTCGGCATGGCGCCCACCACCCTCAAGATCGGCATCATGGACGAGGAGAAGCGCACCTCGGTGAACCTCGAGGCCTGCATCGCCCGCGCCGCCGACCGCGTCATCTTCGTCAACACCGGCTTCCTCGACCGCACCGGCGACGAGATCCACACCGACTTCGAGGCCGGCCCCGTCGTCCGCAAGGACGACCAGAAGGCGCAGACCTGGCTGACCACGTACGAGGCCCGCAACGTCGACGTGGCGCTGCGGGCCGGCTTCGCCGGGCAGGCGCAGATCGGCAAGGGCATGTGGGCCAAGCCGGCGGCGATGCGGGAGATGCTCGACACCAAGGGCGCCCACCCCCGGGCCGGGGCGAACACCGCCTGGGTGCCCTCGCCGACCGCGGCGACGCTGCACGCGCTGCACTACCTGGAGACCGACGTCCTCGCCGTGCAGCGGGAGCTGGCGCAGCGGCCGCCGGCCGACCGGCGCGGCCTGCTCGTGCCCCCGGTGCTGCCCGACGGCGGCGCCGGGCTGTCCGCGGAGGAGAAGCGGCACGAGCTGGAGACCAACGCCCAGTCCATCCTCGGCTACGTCGTCCGCTGGGTCGGGCTGGGGATCGGCTGCTCGACCGTGCCCGACCTCGCCGGGGTGGGCCTGATGGAGGACCGCGCCACCCTGCGCATCTCCAGCCAGCAGATCGCCAACTGGCTGCACCACGGGCTGGTCGACGAGGCCCAGGTGCGCGAGACCTTCGCCCGGATGGCGGCCCTGGTCGACGAGCAGAACGCCGGGGAACCCGGCTACCAGCCGATGAGCGCCGACCTCGACGGCAGCCCGTCCTTCCAGGCCGCGCTGGACCTGGTGTTCTCCGGCCGGCGCGAGCCCAACGGCTACACCGAGCGGGCGCTCACCCAGTGGCGCAAGGAGGCCAAGGCCGGCCCCCGCCCTGCGGGGGGCGGGGAGCCGCGGACCCGCGAGGCCGTCCTCACCGACCAGGCACCCAGCCCGGCCTCCTGAGCCGGCACCGAGGAAGGAGCCCCGTGGCCATCGACCTGGACACCGCCCGCGCGGTCGTCGCGGCGGCGCGGGCCGCCGGCCGCGACCGCGGCCTCAAGCCCCTCACCGTCGTCGTCCTCGACGCCGGGGGGCACGTGGTCGCCGCCGAGCGCGAGGACGGCTCGTCCAACGGGCGCTTCGCGATCGCGTCCGGCAAGGCGTCCGGAGCCCTGGCGCTCGGCATGGGGTCGCGGGCCCTCATGGCCCGGGCCGAGCAGCAGGCCTACTTCGTCGCCGCCGCCGGCGCGGCGCTCGGCGGCGCGCTGGTGCCGGTCCCCGGCGGCGTCCTCGTCCGGGACGCCGGCGGGGCGCTGCTGGGCGCCGTCGGCGTCTCCGGGGACACCTCCGACAACGACGAGGCCGCCGCCGTGGCCGGCATCGAGGCGGCCGGTCTGGTCGCCCAGCCGGACTGACGGGGCGGCGGGTGAGCGCACCGTCGCGGATCGGGGTCGTCGGCGCCGGCATCGTCGGGCTGGCGGTCGCCCGGCGGCTGGCGCAGCTGCGGCCGGACGCGCGGATCACGGTGGTGGACAAGGAGGCCGACGTCGCCGTCCACCAGACCGGGCACAACTCCGGCGTCGTCCACGCCGGGCTCTACTATGCCCCGCGGTCGCTCAAGGCGGGGCTGTGCACCCGCGGCCGGGGCCTGCTGCGGGAGTTCTGCGCCGACCACGGGCTGGCCTACGACGAGTGCGGCAAGCTGGTCGTCGCCCGCGACGAGGGCGAGGTGCCCGCCCTGCGCGAGATCGAGCGCCGCGCCACCGCCAACGGGGTCCCCGACCTGCGCTGGCTGCCCGGCGTGGCGCTGCGCGAGGTCGAACCCGAGGCCGTCGGGGCGGCCGCGCTGCACTCGCCGCGCACCGCCGTGGTCGACTTCGCCGCGATCGCCCGGGCGATGGCCGGCGAGCTGCGCGACAAGGGCCACGAGGTGCGGCTGGGCTTCGAGGTCACCGGCGTGCGCCGCAACCTCGACGGCGGGGTCGCGGTCTGCTCGGCCGAGGAGGCGTTCGCGGTCGACCGGCTGGTGGTGTGCGCCGGGCTGCACACCGACCGGGTCTCCCGGCTGGCCGGCGACGGGCCGGAGCCGGCGATCATCCCGTTCCGCGGCGAGTACTACCGCCTGGTCCCCGGACGCAGCGGCCTGGTCCGCGGGATGATCTACCCGGTGCCCGACCCCCGCTTCCCGTTCCTCGGGGTGCACTTCACCCGCCGGGTGAGCGGCAGCGTCGACATCGGGCCCAACGCCGTGCCCGCCGCGGCCCGCGAGGGCTACACCTGGGGGCGGGTGGACCTGCGCGACGTCTGGGCCACCGCCTCCTGGCCGGGCGTGCGCCCGCTGGCCCGGAGGTACTGGCGGACCGAGCTCGCGGAGATCCGCGCCTCGCTGTCGAAGCGGCGCTACCTCGCCTCCGCGCGGGAGTTCGTCCCGGCGCTGCGGGACGACGACGTCGTCCGGGCACCCGCCGGCGTCCGGGCCCAGGCCGTCGACCGGGACGGCGCGCTGGTCGACGACTTCCGCATCCACCGGGTCGGGTCCGTCGTCACCGTGCGCAACGCGCCGTCCCCGGCGGCCACGTCGGCGCTGGCCATCGGCGAGCACGTGGCCGACCTGGTCCTGGCCGACCGGGGCTGACCGCCGCGGTCCCGGTCACCCGTCCGGCTGCCCGGCGGCGGGCTCCGGCCCGTCGGCCAGCAGCAGGTACAGCGACCGCCGCGCCTCGGCCAGCACGCGCGCGGCCTCGGCCACCTGCGCCTCCGAGCCGGTGCGGGCGACCTGGCGGACGGCGCCGTGCAGCTGGTCGAGCAGCGCGGGCAGCTCCGCCCCGGGCCCGGCCGCGGCCCGGCCGGCGAAGGGGTCGGCCCCGGAGCCCTGGCGCTCCTCGACGTGCGCCCGGCCGGCGTCGGTCAGCGTGACCAGCTTGCGGCCGGCGTCCGCGGTGACCGTCACCAGCCCCTCGTCCTCGAGCTGGCTGATGGTCGGGTAGATCGCGCCGGGGCTGGGTGTCCAGCGGCCCGCGCTGCGCTCGGCGATGGCCTGCATCAGCTGGTAGCCGTGCATCGGCTGCTCGGCGAGCAGGAGCAGGACGGCGGAGCGGACGTCGCCGCGCGGCGCCCGTCCCCGGCCACCGCGCCGGTGCGGGGGCCCCGGCGGCAGGTCGCCGGGCATCCCGAAGGGGCCGCGGCGGGGGTGGTGGTGGCGCAGGCCGGGGTGCCGGCCGTCGTGCCCGGGCACGTCGCGCCCGGGGAGGTGGTGCCTCATCGTGGTCCTCCAGTGGTGTATCGGATGACAGTAACGATACATCGTTACTGTCATCCGTCAACGACCGTCAGCAGGAACCGCGGCCCGGGCGCCCCGGCGGCGGCGGCCGGGCTCCCGAGGAGGAGGCGACGGGTGCCGGGGCCGGCGGCTCAGCCGCGGCCGGGACCCCAGCGCCCCGGCCCCTCCCCGCCGACGGGGCCGCCCTCGTCGAACGGCCCGCCCCCGTCGACCAGCACCTCGGCGGCCAGCGACCCGACCGCGGCGAGCAGCAGCACCGCGACCAGCACGGCCAGCAGGACGACGGCGATCCGCGCTCCGGTCAGCCGCCACCGGGCGCCACCCAGCGAGGCCCGCAGCTGCGCGGCGGCGAGGGCCGCCACCGCCGGCCAGCCGGGCGGGGCCGGCGGCTGGGGGGCCGGCGGCAGGTCCGCCGTGAGCGGCGAGAGGTCGGCCAGGTGGACGGCGGCGAAGGCCGCCGCCATCCGCTCGCTGCCCTCGTCGGCGGTGAGCAGGCCCCGGGCGACGGCGTCCTGGAGCACCTGCACCGTCGCGGTGCGGTCGGCGTCGGAGGCCCGGAGGGCGGGCCGGGCGAGCCCGTCCCGGTCGGTCGGCGGTGGCATGGCGGCGTCCTCCCGGCGGTGCGCGGTGGTCGGGCCGGCAGTGTGCTCCGCCTCCCTGTGCGCGAGCTGTGGGCCGGGCGGTCAGCGACCGTAGAGCTCCCAGACCAGGGCGACGAACGGCTCCAGGGCCGGCGGTGGGCTGTCGGCCCACCACGCCAGCAGCACCCGGACCCGAGGGGCGTCGCGGACCGGTCGGTACACCACGCCGGGGCGGGGGTGCTGGGCCGCGGTCCCCTCCGCGCTCACCCCGACGGCCTGACCGGCGGCGATGGCGGTGAGCCACTCGTCCACCCCGCGCACCGGGCGCCGCGCCGGCGCCTCCGGTGGCGGCCAGAGACCCTCGGTGGTGGTGCCGGTGAGGACGTCGACGGCGACGGTGCGGCCGGCGACGTCCGCGAGCCGCACGCTCCGCCGGCGGGCCAGCGGGTCGTCGGCGGGCATGGCCGCGACCCGCCCCTCGGTGCCCAGCAGCGCGGTCCGCAGCCGCGGGTCGTCGACCGGGCGGCGCACCACGCCGGCGTCGGCGGCTCCCTCCAGGAGCCCGGCGCTCGGCGTGTTCGACTGCACCAGCGTGAGCGCAGAGCCGGGGTGCTCGGCCGCCCAGCGCCGCTGCGCCGTGGTGGTGTGCCGGCCCAGTGCCGCCCAGGCGTACCCGATGCGCAGGTCGCCGCGGGCCTCGGCGGCCGCCCGGCGGACCGCGGCCACCTCCTCCAGCACCCGCCGGGCGTGCGCGGCGACGCGCCGGCCCACCGGTGTCGGTGCCACCTCCCGCGTGGTGCGGTGCAGCACCGGCGCGCCCAGGGCCCGCTCCAGTGCCGCGACCGTCCGGGACACCGACGCCTGGGAGGTGTGCAGCGCGGTCGCGGCACCGGTGAAGGTGCCGGTGTCGAGCACGGCGAGCAGGGCGCGCAGCTGCCGGATCTCGACATCCATGCGTCCACCGTATCGATGCCTGCGACATCGGCATTTCCCCTCGTGCGCCCGCGGTGCCGAGACTCGCTCCCGTGGAGGACAGCGGTCGGGCGGGCAGCCGCGTGCGCGGGGTGACGACGATGTCGGGCAGCGCGCTGGCCAACCAGGTCGGTGCGGCGACGGGGGCGCTGGCCTTCGACGCGGTGGGGCCCGCCGGGGTGGTGGCGGTGCGCCAGTGGGTCGCCGCCACCGTCCTGCTGCCGGTGGCCCGCCCGCCGGTGCGGCGGATGACCCGGGCCCAGTGGTGGCCGGTCCTGCTGCTCGCGGTGGCCTACGGGTGCATGAACCTGGCGCTGTACACCGCGATCGACCGGATCGGCCTGGGCCTGGCGGTCACGCTGGAGTTCCTGGGGCCGCTGGCCGTGGCGCTGGCCGCCTCGCGCTCGGCCCGCGACGCGGCGATCGCGGCCGCCGCGGCCGCGGGGGTCTACGTGCTCGTGCTGCCCGGCCCGGCCGGCGACGTCACGGGCGTGCTCTGCGGGCTGCTGGCCGCCGGCTGCTGGGCGGCCTACATCGTGCTCAACCGGGTCGCCGGCGCGCGGCTGCCCGGCCTGCAGGCCCCGGCGCTGGCCAGTGCGCTGTGCGCCGTGGCCTACCTGCCGGTGGCCGTCGTCCTCGCCGCGTCCGGCCGGCTGGCCGGTGCTGCGCTGGCCTGCGCCGTGGCGGCCGGGGTGCTCGCCTCCGCGGTGCCCTACGCGGCCGACCTGGTGGCGCTGCGGTCGGTCCCGCCGCGGTTCTTCGGCGTCTTCATGAGCGTGCACCCGGTGCTGGCCGCCTTGGTCGGCCTCGTGGTGCTCGGCCAGCACCTCGCCCTGCACGAGTGGGTGGGGATCACCGTGGTCGTGCTGGCCAACGCCGTCGCGGTCGGCGCCGGCCGGCGCTCAGGCGGCGGTGGCGGTGACGAAGGTGCACACGCCCTCGCCGCTGTCGGCCCGGTGCCGGAGGCCGATGAGGGCGAGCGCGGCGATCTCGACCCGGTGGGCGACCTGGCGCAGGCCGCTGTAGTCGGTGCTGCCGCCGCTGCGGACCTCGATGTCGGTGAACCCGGCCAGCCGGACGTGCTCGGTGAGCATCCAGTCGGGGAGGATCGAGATGTGCCCGGGCTGGTAGTAGTGCTTGGGCCCGAAGATGTACGGGGCACCCCGCAGGAACATCTTCAGCCGTGAGTGCGGGTGGGTGATGTTGGGCGTGCTCACCAGCAGCCGGTCGCCGGGCCGCAGCAGCGACCGGATCGAGCGCAGCACCCCGCGCGGGTTCTCGACGTGCTCGAGGGTCTCCACGCAGACCACCATGTCGAACGGCCCGCGGGTGTCCTCGGTCCACTCCGGGGCGTCGAGGTCGAGCCGGTGGATCCAGTCGTGCGGCGGCTCGAGGTCGGTGGGGACGACGTCGAACCCGGCCTCCTGCAGCCGCAGGGCGAGCGCGCCGCAGCCGGCGCCGACCTCCAGCACCCGGCCGCCCCGGGGGAGCGCGGCCCGCACCAGCTCGACCGTGTACTCGTGCACGCCGGGTGCGGCGTGCACGGAGTGCCCCTTGTAGGTGTCGACGGGCTCGGTCCGCTGGACGGTGGTGCGCTCG
Organism: Geodermatophilus marinus; assembly: GCF_003428645.1. Lineage (GTDB taxonomy): Bacteria > Actinomycetota > Actinomycetes > Mycobacteriales > Geodermatophilaceae > Geodermatophilus. The sequence goes on from NZ_QVQH01000005.1 coordinate 130,868, forward strand.
GAGGCGGTCACCGCACCAGCCTGGCACGGCGCCACGCGGTGCGCGGCCCGGGGCGGGTCGCTCAGGAGACGGCGAGGTCGTCCGCGCCGTGCTCGGGGACCCCGCCCACCACCGTGGCGACGACCGGGACCCGGTCGATCGCGGCGGGGTCGACGGCGAGGAGGTCCTCGCCCAGCACCACGAGGTCGGCGAGCAGCCCCCGGGCGAGGCGGCCCTTCTCGTGCTCGGCGTGGTCGGCGTACGCCGAGCCGTACGTGTAGGCCCGCAGCGCCTGCGCGACGGTGAGCGACTCCTCCGGGGTGAACGGGACCCCGGCGGCGGTGCGGCGGTTGACCAGGTCGTGGATGCCCAGCAGCGGCGCGCCCTCGACCACGGGGCAGTCCGAGCTGCCGGGGAGCTCGATGCCGGCGTCGAGGAAGCTCTTCTGCCGGTAGCACAGCCGGGCTCGCTCCGGCCCGAGCGCGGCGAGCATCCCGTCGCCGATCTCGCCGAGGAAGCGGCCCTGGGGCACCGGGACGACGCCGAGCGCGGCCAGCCGGGCGACCTGGGCGTCGCTCGCCACGCCGGCGTGCTCCACCCGGTGCCGGGGGTCGGGCCGGGGGAAGCGGCGCTGGGCGTCCTCGTAGGCGTCGAGCACCACGTCGAGCGCGGCGTCGCCGATGGCGTGGGTGGCCACCTGCCAGCCGTGGGCGTGCGCGGCCACGATCCGCCGGTGCAGCTCCCCGGCGTCCTCGAGCAGGAAACCGGAGCTGTCGGGCCGGTCGGCGTACGGGCAGCACATGGCCGCCGTCCGCCCGATCAGCGAGCCGTCGGAGAAGACCTTCGTCGCCCCGATGCGGACCCACTCGTCGCCCAGCCCGGTGCGCACGCCCAGGTCCAGGCCGAACCAGGGCCGGCCCGGCTCCACCTCCCCGGCCTCGTGCAGGGCGTCGGCGCCGGGCATGAGGGTCGCCCGCACCCGCAGCAGGCCGCGCTCGCGGGCGGTCAGGAAGGCGGCCAGGTCCGCGGTGCTGTTGGCGACCAGCCCGGCCGCGATGCCCGGCTCGGTGATGCTCGTAATGCCCTCGGAGAGCGCGACGTCGACGGCCAGCCCGATCCCGCGCACCCAGTCCTCGAACGGCTCGGGACGCAGCACGGCGAAGGCCAGCTGCTGGGCCCGCTCGGCCAGCAGCCCCTCGGGGCGGCCGTCGGCGTCGCGCGCGACGTGCCCGCCCGGCACGTCCGGCACCGCGTCCAGGTCGGCGAACCCGGCGCGGCGGAAGCCCTCCGTGCTGAGCACGCCCATGTGGCCGGAGCTGTGCTGCAGCCAGACCGGCCGCCCGCCGGCCGCCCGGTCCAGCGCCACCCGGGTGGGGTGCCCGCCCAGCCGGTTCTGGTCGTAGCCGTGCCCCAGCACCCAGGCGTCCCCGGCCAGCCCGGAGGCCCGCTCGGCCACCCGCCGGTACAGCTCGTCGAGGTCGCCGACGCGCAGGTCGACCTGGCGCAGCCGCTGGCCGCGCATGCTCAGGTGGTGGTGCGCGTCGTGGAAGCCGGGCACCACCGGGGCGCCGCGCAGGTCGACCACCGTCGCGGCCGTGCAGCCGTCGAGGTCGTCGTCGAGCCCGGCCACCCGGCCCCCGAGCACGCCCAGCCGCCGGGCCCGGGGCCGGGCGGGGTCGCCGGTGGTGATGTCCCCGTCGACGTAGAGCACGTCCAGCCGCACGGTCGTCCCTCCTCGCGCGTCGGCCGGGCGCTCAGCGCAGCCCGGCGGTGACCCGGGCGGCGGCCTCGGCCACCGCCCGGCCGGTGCGGTCGGTGTCCACCGTCGCGTCGACGTAGACCACGGCGAGGGCACCCCGGGCGCCGCCGTCCGGGCCGAGCACGGGGGCGGCCACCGACCGCATGCCGGGGATCACCTCGCCGTGGGAGGTCGCCCACCCGGTGCGCCGGGCCTCGGCGAGCTCCGGCCGGTCCCCGGGCGCGGGGGGCTCGGGCATGAGCAGGGCCAGGCCGGGGGCGCCGCGGCCCACCGGGTGGCGGGTGCCGGGCCGGTACACCACGTGCGCGGTGGTGTCCTGCGGCTCCACGGTGGTCACGGTGACGGCGTCCCCGCCCGCGCGGACCACCAGGAAGGCCGTCATGCCCAGCTCGGCCACCAGCGCGTGCAGCCGCGGCAGGGCCGCCGCCTGCAGCCCCGACCGCACCCCGCGGGCCAGGACCGCGACGCCCAGGCCGAGCCAGTAGTGCCCGGCGTCGTCGCGCTCCACCAGGTCGTGGTCCTCCAGCGTCCGCAGCAGCCGGTAGGCGATCGAGCGGTGCAGCGACAGCGCCGCGGCGATCTCGGCGACCGGCTGCGGCCGGCCGACGGCGGCCAGGTGCTCGAGCACCCGGATGCCGCGGTCGAGCGTCTGCGACTGCGGGGCGCCCACCGCCCCCGCGTCTGCCGCCATCACGCCGTCCCTCCCCGAGACCCGCTGCCCGCCCGAGCCTACGAGAACCCCGGGCGCGGACCGGGGCACGCCGCCGCACCCGCGTGACGAGCCGGTACCGGAACAGCCCGGTCACCCGGATGGCGGGCAATCCTGTTGAGGGCCGCTCCTGTCGCGCGCCAGGATGCCGCATGGCCGTGGGGGAAGCACGCCCGCCGTCCGTGCCCCTGCCCAAGATCCAGGTGCCGCGGATCGCCCTGGCCGTGCTCGACCGGCCGAGGCTGCTGGCGGCGCTCGGCTGGTCCACCGACGACCCGGCCGCCGTCCCCACCGGGGAGGCCGGCGAGGTGGTCGAGGTGTCCGCCCCGGCGGGCTACGGCAAGACCACCCTGCTCGCCGCGCACGCGCAGGCACTGCGCGCCCGGCAGCGACCGGTCGGCTGGGTGACGTGCGACCGGTTCGACGCCGACCCGGTGCAGCTGTGGGCGGCGGTCCTCGCGACGCTCTCGGTGGGCCTCGTCCGCTCCACGGCGGACCCGGCCGCGGCCCGGGCGCTCGGGGGCCTGAGCCCGCCCCGGACGCTGGACCCGGCGTTCCTGGCCGAGTTCGCCGAGGCCGTGGACGCGGTGGGGGAGCCGGTCACGCTGGTCCTCGACGACGTCCACGTGCTCACCGGGGAGACGGTCCGCGACGACCTCGCCGAGCTGGTGCGCAACCTCCCCGAGCAGCTGCGCCTGGTGCTCGGCAGCCGGCACCGGCCCGGGCCCCTGCTGCACCGGGTCCGCCTCGCCGGGCGCCTGCGGGAGATCGGCGCCGCGGACCTCGCCTTCACCCGCGAGGAGATCGGCCGGCTGCTCCGGGACCAGCAGGTCGAGCTGGGCGGGGCGGACCTGGACACGCTGTGGCGCCGCACGGAGGGCTGGCCGGCCGCCGTGCGCCTGGCCGGGCTGGCCCTGGCCGTCGAGCCGGACCCGGCCGGGTTCGTGGCGCGCTTCGCCGGGGACGACCGCGCGATCGCCGACTACCTCGTGTCGGAGATCCTCTCCCGCCAGCCCGAGCACGTGCAGCGGTTCCTGCTCGACACCTGCGTGGCCGAGGAGCTCACCGTCGAGCTGGCCGCGGCGCTGTCGGGGCGGGCCGACGCCGGTGCGCTGCTCGACGGCCTCGAGCGGGCGAACGCGCTGGTGAACCGGCTCGGCCGGCTGGGGACCTGGTACCGGTACCACGCCCTGCTGCGCACGTTCCTGCTCGGCGAGCTGCGCAGCCGGGACCTCGGGGCGGCCCGGGAGCGGCACGCCCGGGCCGCGCGGTGGTTCGCCGACGCCGGGCGGCCCGGCCCGGCGCTCGAGCACGCGGTGGCCGCCGCCGACGACGTCACCGCGCGGGACCTGCTCGCCGGCCACGGCCTCACCCTCCTGCTGTCGGGTCAGGCCCAGCTCATCGCACGGGTGCTGGCGACGGCACCGCCCGCCGTGCTGGACGACCCGGACGTGGCGCTGCTCGGCGCCATCGCCGCGCTGCAGTCGGGCGACGTGGCGTCCGCCGACCGGACGCTGGCCCGGTTCCGGACGCTGCCAGCGGGAACGGGGGACCGGACCCGCCGGCTGCGGGACAGCGCGCTGCTCTACCGCGCGCGGCTGCGCGCCGACCTCGACGTCCTGGGCGACGCGCGCGTGCGGGCCGGCCCGTCGGCCACCGACGGCGGCGACATCGACGCGGACCTGCTCTTCCTGCTCAACCGCGCCACCCTGCGGGTGCCGGCCGGTGACGAGCCCGGCGCGATGGCCGATGCCCTGGCCGCGCTCGAGCTGGGCCGGCGGTACGGGCGGGACCACGTCACCCTGGACTGCCTGAACCTGCTCTCCGGGATCTGCACCGGTGCCGGGGACCTGCCGGCCGCCCGCCGGTGGGCGCAGGAGGCGATCGCGTTCGCCGGCGAGCGCGGGTGGGGGTCCTCGGCCCGGCTGGCCTACTCGCACGTCATCCTGGCGTGGGCGGCCTACCAGGAGCTCGACCTCGAGACGGCGTCCCGCGAGGCACCGGTGGCCGTGGCCCTGCTCCAGCACGCGGTCGAGCCCGAGATCGACGGGGCGGCGCGCTCCGGGGAGGCGATCATCGCCTTCGACCGCCCGCCTGAGCGGCGCGCGGCGCTGCGCCGGCTCCGGCAGCTGTGGGACCACCTGCCCGGGGCGCACCCGTCCCCGCACCTGACCGCCTTCGCCGCGCTGGCCGAGGTGCACATGAGCCTGGCCCTCGGCGAGCGGGCCCGGGCCGGTGAGGTGGTCGCGCGGGTGGCCCGCCTGCTGGGCGGCACCGGCGACGCCGACGTGCTCCGGGCGCTCCCGCTCCTGGAGCGCAGCCGGTACGAGCAGGCGCGGGCGGCGGTGGCGCCGGCGCTCTCCGGGGCGCGGGCGACGACCGTGACCACCGTCGAGGTGACCGCCTGGTTGGTCGAGGCGGTGGCGACCGCGCACGCGGGCATGTCGGAGGCGGCGCACCGGGCGGTGCTGCGCGCGCTCGCGATCGCCGGCCCGCGCCGGGTCATGCGACCGTTCTACGACCTCGGCCCCCGGCTGCGGGAGCTGCTGCTGGCCACGATCGGGCGCGCGGGACCCGCCGAGCCGTTCCTGGCCGAGCTGCTCGGGGCGTGGGCGGCCGCCCGGCGGTGGCAGGACCGGGTGCAGGGAACGGCACCGTCGGCGGGGGAGGGTGCCCGCGACGGCCGGGGGTTGCGCAGCCCGCTCACCGCACGGGAGGTCGAGCTGCTGCACGACCTGCCCTCGATGCTGACCGTGGAGGAGATCGCCGCCCAGCACGTGGTCAGCGTGAACACGGTGAAGACCCACCTGCGGTCGCTCTACCGCAAGCTCGGGGTGACCACCCGGCGCGACGCCGTCGCCGCGGCGCGGCGGATGTACCTCGCCTGACCGCCGCCGGCCCGCGCGGCCGCGGGTCCCGGCTCACCCCGCCCGGATGAGGCCCCACCGGCGGGGCGGGGGAGAGGCTGGCAGGGTCCCGCGGCGAGGACAGGGAGCACGCATGGGGTGGCACGGGCCCCGGGGGCGCAGGTGCTGACCACCTCGCGGGCCCGCGGCGTGGAACGTCGGCTGGGGGCGACCTTCCCCGGCCGCTGCCTGGCCTCCTTCGTGGCCCTCCAGGGGGCCGACCGGGCCATGGCCATCGCCGCGCAGACGCTGACGGCGCTGGTCCCGCTGCTGCTGCTGATCGGCGTGCTCGCACCGGCCGACGGCCGCGCGGCGTTCTCGACCTTCCTCGTCGACCGCTTCCGGCTCACGGGGACGACCGCGCAGGTCGTCGCCCACCTCTTCGCCCGCCCTCCCGACGGCTCCATCGGCGTGCTGAGCGCCCTCCTGCTGGTCTTCTCGGGCGTCACGCTCAGCCGCCGGCTGCAGCGGATGTACCTGCACGCCTGGCGGCTGGAGCCGGTCCGCGGGATCGCGGCCTCCCGGGACGCCGCGCTGGGGCTGGCCGTGCTGCTGGCCGCGGTCAGCCTGCTCGCCCTGGCCCGGTCCCTGGTCGCCGAGCTACCGCTGCACGAGGTGCTGGGCTGGGCGCTCTCCGTGGCGACCGGCCTCGTGCTGTGGACGACGGTCCCCTGGCTGCTGCTGGGCCGGCGGCTGGCCTGGGGCCGGCTGCTGCCCGCCGGCGCGCTCGCCGCGGCCTGCTGCGGTGGGTACGCCATCGCCTCGGCGGTCTACATGCCCCGGCTGATCGAGAGCTACAGCCGCCGGTACGGCATGTTCGGGGTGACCCTGGCGCTCGTCGGGTGGCTGCTGTGCATCGCGGTCATCGTCGTCGCCACCACCGTCGTCGCCGCCGAGTGGGACCGGTCCCCGCCGTCGTGGGCGCGGCGGCCGCGGACGGCGCCGGGCCCCGACGCCGGGGCCGGCAGCGGGTGAGGGCCAACGCGGGGACACGGGCGGCCGACCGGGTGCGGCCGGGGAGGAGGGCGCCGTGGACGACGCGGTGGTGGCCGTCGTCGCGGCGGCGGTCTTCGCGTGGGGGGTGCTCTCGGCGCGGCTGGAACGGGCCGACCTGACGGCGCCGATCGTCTTCCTGGGCCTCGGGGCGCTCCTGGCCGCCGCGGGGGTGGCCGACGGCGCCACCGATCCCGGCGTCCTCCGGTCGCTGGCCGAGGTCACGCTCGTCTGGGTGCTGTTCTCCGACGCGGCGCGGGTCCGCCCCCAGGACCTGCGCGAGGACTCCGGTCGCTACCTGCGGCTGCTCCTGGTCGGGCTGCCCCTGACCGTCGGCGCGGGTTGGGCGACGGCCGCCTGGATCCTGCCCGGGGTCGACGTGTGGCTGGCGCTGCTGGTCGCCGCGGCGCTCGCGCCGACCGACGCCGCGCTGGGCCTGCCGGTGGTCTCCGACCCGGCCGTCCCCGCCCGGGTCCGCCGGATGATCACCGTGGAGAGCGGGCTCAACGACGGCATCGCGACCCCGGTCGTCATGTTCGCCCTCGCCGGGGCCGCCTCGGCGGAGGGGCTGGCCGGGGCGCCGGGGCTGCCCGAGGCGCTGCTGGAGCTCGCGGTCGGCGCGGCCACCGGTGCCGGGCTGGGCGCCGCCGGCGGCGCCCTCCTGCGGCAGGCCCGGCGGCACGGCTGGGCCGAGGAGGGCTTCGCGGGCATCGCCGTCCTCGCCCTGGCCCTCGCCGCGTACGCCGGTGCGCTGGTCGTCGACGGCAACGGGTTCGTCGCGGCCTTCTGCGGCGGGCTGGCCTTCGGTGCGACCGCCGGCCGGCGCGGCCCCGCCGAGCTGGAGTTCACCGAGCAGGCGTCGGGCCTGGTCTCGCTGCTCGTCTGGCTCGTGTTCGGGGCGGTCGCCGTCCCGGTGGTCGTGGACGCCGCGTCGCCCGCCGCGGTGGTGTACGCGCTGGCCAGCCTGACGGTCCTGCGGCTGGTCCCGGTCGCGCTGGCGCTGCTCGGGTCGGGTCTCGACCGCGCGACGGTGCTCTTCGTCGGCTGGTTCGGCCCGCGCGGCCTGGCCTCCGTGGTCTTCGCGCTCATCGCCCTCGAGGAGCTCGGCGCCGGCGCGGAGGCGGCGACGGTGGTCATCGCGCTGACCGTGGTGCTCAGCGTGCTGGCCCACGGCGCCACGGCCGGGCCGCTGGCCGCCCGATACGGCGCCCGGCCGCACCCCGCGCCGGCGGAGGGGCGGCCGGGACGGGGTGCGGCCGACCTGCCCCTGCGGGGACTCCACCCGCGGTCCTCGTCGCGCCCGGTCACCCGCTCCGAGGGAGGGCGGGTGCCCGGACCACCCTCATCCTGGGGACGGCGAGCGCGCCGCGGCGGAGGTGGGCGATGACGCAGGCGAGGGACGACGGCGGTCAGGGGCCGGGCCCCGGCGGTGCCCCGGGCCCGATGAGCACGGCGACCCCGGCGGCCCCGCCCCCCCGGCCGGACGCCGATCGCGGCACGGGGGGCGCCGCCGGGGCGGCGCCGGCCGCGGACCGCGGCACCGCCCGCCGGTCGACGATGGAGCTGGTCGCGGTCGTCGTCCTGGCGACCACCACCATCCTCACCGCCTGGTCGGCCTTCCAGTCCAGCAAGTGGGGCGGGGCCATGTCGATCGCCTTCAGCGAGGCGTCGTCGTCGCGGATCGAGGCCGCCCGCCTGGACGGCGCCGCGAACGTGCGGACCTCCAACCACATCGCGCTGTTCACCCAGTGGGCCGCCGCCGTGGGGGCCCAGGACGCGCAGCTCGCCGACTTCCTCGTCGCGCGGTTCCCCGAGCCGCTGGCGACCGCGCACGCGGACTGGCTGGCCACCACCCCGCCCGGCGTCGTCCCCGCGGGCTCGCCGTTCGACATGCCGTCCTACGTCCTGCCCGAGCGGGTCGAGGCCCAGGCGGCGGACGCGCGGGCCGCCGGACGCTTCGGGGCCGCCCTGGCCAACAACCAGCGCGGCGACAACTACACGATCCTGACCGTGCTGTTCGCCACCGTCCTCTTCTTCACGGCGATGTCCACCAAGGTGCAGGCGCTGCGGTCGCAGCAGGCGCTGCTCGGCGCGGCCGTCGTGCTCGGCCTGGTCGGCGTCGGCTTCCTCATCGGCTTCCCGAAGCTGGTGTGACGGGTGGACGGCCGGACCGTCGACGTCCGCGCCGACCACCCGGTCACCCGGTCGCCCGCCCCCGACCCCGCGGCCGGGGGCGCCCCCGCGGGGTGAGCAGCCGGTGCGTTTGGCCGCCGGGCCGCGGGGAACGACCCGGGGCAGGTGCCGAGCCACGGGCGGCCGTCGCGGTGGAGCAGGAGGACGCCGTGGCCGAGAACAGCCCCGACCTGCCCGGCCCGGGCCGGCCGGCCCTCCCGCCGCAGCCGGCCGTCGTCGAGTCGGTGCGGGCGGCGCTCGCGCCCTACCCGTGGCGAGGGCTCACCGGCCCCGTCGTCGCTGCCCTGGCCGTGGCGGCGGCCGACGTGGCCCGCGGAGCGGGAGCCGTCGGCCCGCCCGGTGACCCGCTCCTGCGCCGCGACCCCCGGGTCGGCGCGCTGGTCGCTGCCCTCGGTCCGGACCCGGGGTGGCGCCGGCTCACCGTGGAGGAGTTCTCGCGGCGCCTCGCCGAGGCCCTGGCCGGGGTCGAGGAGCGGGCCCTGTGGCTGGACGTCGAACTCGGGTGGCTGCTCGACCGGCCCGCGTGAGCCGCCGTCGTCGCGGGTGGGCCGGTCGTCACCGGCGGGCCCTCCTCACTGGCGGGCCCCTCCTCACTGGCGGGCCATGGCCAGCCGCATCTCGCTCTCGCCGTCGGTGATCAGGTCGCCGGAGAGGTCCACGGTGACGGTGTGCAGGACCCCGGTGAAGCGGAACGGGGCCCGGTAGTCCGGGCAGACCGGGGAGCCGGGGTCCGCCCCGCAGGTGAGGTTGCCCGGGTTGATGACGATGGGCACGGTGACGGGCAGCTCCTCGTCGGCCACCAGCTCGCCGTCGACGTAGAGCTGGCCCCGCCCGGGCGCACCCCGCCCCTGAAGCAGGTCCGGAGCCCCCGTCGGCTCGAACTCGAAGCGCAGCAGGTGGCGGCCGGCCGGCACCTGCCCGGGTGCCGCCACCCGGAAGAGGGCCCGGGAGACGTAGTTGTGCGCGTAGTGCAACCGGCCGTCCAGGACGTAGAAGGACCAGCCGCCGACGGCGGTGCCCTGGGCCAGGAGCACGCCCTCGTCCCCCTCGGCGATCTCGACGTCGGCGGTGATGCTGTGCGGGCGGTTGAGCACGCGCGGGCCGGCGAAGAAGGGCACGGAGGACGTGCCGGGGCGCAGGACGTAGGCGTCCCGCGGCTCGGCGACCTGCGGGCGCTCGACCATGAGCCGCTGGGCGCCGCTGCCGTCGATGGGCAGGACGCCGTACCTGCCCGCCTCGACGTACCACTGGGCGATCAGCTCGATGAGCTTGTCGCGGTGCAGGTCGGCCAGGTCGTGGTTCTCGGTGGGGTCCTCGGCGACGTGGTAGAGCTCCCAGTGGTGGGCGTCCAGGTCGGCCAGGTCCGCCGCCGAGACGGGGACGCCGAACGGCTTGCCGGCCTCGCTGAACGAGGGGCCCGGCCAGGGGCAGACCGCCCGCCAGCCGTCGGAGTCGATGGCCCGGTGGCCGAGCATCTCGTAGTACTGGGTGCGGTGCCGGGTCGGGGCGTCCGGGGCGTCGAACGTGTAGGCGAGGCTGGTGCCGTGCAGGGGTGACTGGGTCACCCCGCGGATGGACCGCGGCGGCTCGACGCCGAGCACCTCCAGCACGGTGGGGACGAGGTCGATGATGTGCGCGAACTGCTGCCGCACCTCGCCCCGGGCCGCGATGCCGCGGGGCCAGTGGACCAGGAACGGGTCGCTGACCCCGCCGCGGTAGGTCTCCCGCTTCCAGCGCCGGAACGGGGTGTTCCCGGCCCACGTCCAGCCCCAGGCGTAGTGGTTGAACGTGGTCGGGCCGCCGAGCTCGTCGAGGTGGGTGAGGACGTCGGCCAGCGGCTCGGGGGCGTTGTTGAAGAACTGCATCTCGTTGGGCGTGCCGGTCGGGCCGCCCTCGGCGCTGGCCCCGTTGTCCGAGACGACCACGACGAGGGTGTTGTCGAGCTCGTCGATCTCCCGGAGGAAGTCCAGCAGACGGCCGATGTGGTGGTCGGTGTGCGAGAGGAAACCGGCGAACACCTCCATCATGCGGGCGTACAGCCGCCGGGTCTCCGGGGTGAGGGCGTCCCAGTCCGGCACGTCCGGGTCCCGCCGGGAGAGCTCGGCCCCCGGCGGCACGATGCCCAGTTCCTTCTGCCGGGCGAAGGTCCGCTCGCGGTAGGCGTCCCAGCCGTCGTCGAAGGCGCCGGCGTAGCGGTCGGCCCACTCCTTGGGCACGTGGTGCGGCGCGTGCGTCGCCCCGGGGCAGAAGTGCAGGTAGAAGGGCTTGTGCGGGGCCACCTGCTTGGCGTCGCCGATGAAGCGGATCGCCATGTCGGCCAGGTCCTCGGTGAGGTGGTACCCCTCCTCCGGGCTCCGGGGCGCCTCGACCTGGTGGTTGTCGTACACCAGGTCGGGGTGCCACTGGCTGGTGTCGCCACCGAGGAAGCCGTAGAAGCGCTCGAAGCCGCGTCCCAGGGGCCAGCGGTCGAACGGCCCGGCGGCCGACTCCTGCTCCGACGGCATGAGGTGGTACTTGCCGACCAGGTAGGTGCTGTAGCCGTGCTGCAGCAGCATCTCCGAGAGGAAGCCGTTCTCGAACGGGATGTTGCCGTTGTAGCCGGGGTAGCCGGTGGCGATCTCGTTGATCGCCGCCATCGCGTTCGCGTGGTGGTTCCGGCCGGTGACGATGCACGAGCGCGACGGGGAGCACAGCGCCGTCGTGTGCATGTTGCTGTACAGCAGGCCGCCGGCGGCCAGGGCGTCGAGGTGCGGCGTCGCGATCGGGCTGCCGTAGCAGCCCAGCTGCCCGTAGCCGGTGTCGTCCAGCACGACGACCAGCACGTTGGGGGCGCCCGGGACGGCGCGGACCGGCCGCGGCCAGGCGGGCTCGGAGACGTCGGTCGTGCGGCCGATGGTGCCGGGGAAGGCCGTCCCCGGTTCGTACTCGTGCACCGCCATGGGACGCCTCCTCGGGGTCGGGGGCCCAGGACATCGGTGCCGGGGGTCGCCGCCATCCCCCGCCGCGGGTGATCCCGGTGCCCACCTGCCGGTCCGCCCCGCCCCGCGGGCGGGTGGCCACCTCATCCGGTGCGGACGAGGCCGGCCCGCAGCGCCGGGTGGAGGCTCGGTGGCGAGCGCCCGTCCGGGGACCGCCGGCACCCGGGAGGGCGGCACGGCCGGACCCGGTCCGGCTGCTCGACCTTCCGCACCAGAGGAGCCGCGGCCATGGGCCCTTCCGTCTACGAGTTGCGCGTCCGCGGACCGGTACCCCCCGCCCTGCTCGTCGAGATCGGTGCCGCCGGGGTCTCCGAGGAGCCACCGGTCACCGTCCTGCGCACCGACCCGACGGACCAGTCCGGGCTGCACGGCCTCCTGCAGCGGTTGCAGTCCCTGGGCCTGGACCTGATCGAGGTGCGCAGCGGACCCGTGGAGGTCGACGAGCAGCCGGTGGACGGGACGTGAGCGCCACCGGGTGGCCGGGGGAGCGCGGAGGGGGGCTGCGCGGTGCCCTGGGCGGTTGAGCTCCTCGCGGGCGCGGCCGTGGTGGTCACCGTGCTTGGGACGGTCGCCCTGCGGGTCCGGCTCGGCACGACCCGGGACCCGCGGTGGTTCCGCTGCCGCCTGGCCGCGACGCCGCGGCGGGGCCGGCGGGCGCGGGGCGGCCGGCGGGCCTGGGGGCGCACCGCGCGGGCCACCTGGCGGCGCGACGTCCTCCTGGTGCGCTCCGGCGTGCTGCAGCTCCGGACCGCGTCGTACCGGGTCCGCACCCCGGCGGCGGGTCCCCGGCCGGTGCCGGCTCGCGACGTCCGCCGGCTCGGCGACCGACCGCTGGTCCTGCCCCTGGTCCTGACCACCGGGAAGCGGGTGGAGCTGGCCGCGCCGGCGGAGAGCCGCGACCTCCTCGTCGGCCCGTTCCTGGTCCTGGCCGTGGAGGACCTGCCCCCCGCCCCGCGGGGTGGGCTGCCGTCCGCGGGGGGTGGGGCGGGGCGGCCGCACCGGGAGGAGCCGCCCGCCGGTGGTCAGCGCGCGCCGGGCGGCGACCAGTCGTAGACCACCGCCGTGCCCAGGACGACGTCCTGCACGGACCGGCGGGACGGGCTGACGGCGACCCACAGCAGGCCGACGGGGAACGCCACGCACAGCGCCGCGCGCAGCGTGGCCAGGGCCCAGCCCAGGGGCCTGCCGGAGGCGGACACCGGGCGCACCCCGAGGACGCGGGCGCCCCAGGTGCGGCCACCGGTCCAGGCGACGGTGAAGTAGGCGGCCGTGACGACGGCCCCGCACGTCAGGAGCAGGGACAGCGGCGGGGCCGGGAAGCGGAACGCGCGCGGGGCCAGCAGGAAGGCCGACACGGTGACCGCGGCGTACCCGGCGGCCAGCACGGCGAGCACCACCCCGACGTCCAGCACGTTGGCCAGGGCCCGGGTGACCAGGCCGGCCCGGCGGCCCTGGACGGCCGGCCGCCGCGGCACGGGCGGGGGCGGCAGGGTGCGCCAGGGCGGGGGCCGGCCGTCGGCGCGGGTCACCGGGGGCTCCCCGTGCCGTCGCCGCGGGCGCGCCGCCCGGAACGGCGCAGCAGGCGGTCGACCACCCGGTCCACCGCCTGGTCGGCGTCGGCGCCCCGGCTGCGGACGCCGGAGACGACCTCCGTCGTGAGCGTCCCCGTCGAGCTGCGGATGAGGTCGGGCAGGTCGATCGCGTCGACCACGTACCGGGCGAGCGCCACCACGTCGACCCGTTCGATGACCGCGTCGAGGTCGAGGCGGTCGGCCACCCGGTCCACGTCCAGCCGGTCGGCCACCCGGTCCAGGTCGACCCGGTCGACGACGGCGTCGAGGTCGAGGCGCGCGGCGACGCGGTCCACGTCCAGCCGGTCGGCCACCCGGTCCAGGTCGACCCGGTCGACGACGGCGTCGAGGTCGAGGCGCGCGGCGACGCGGTCCACGTCCAGCCGGTCGGCCACCCGGTCCAGGTCGACCCGGTCGACGACGGCGTCGAGGTCGAGGCGCGCGGCGACGCGGTCCACGTCCAGCCGGTCGGCCACCCGGTCCAGGTCGACCCGGTCGGCCACCCGGTCCAGGTCGACCCGGTCGACGACGGCGTCGAGGTCGACCCGGTCGACGGCGCCCTGCAGGTCGACGAGGGCGACCACGCGGTCGAGGTCGACGAAGCGGGCGAGCAGGTCCGGGACGTCCACGCGGGCCAGGGCGGCCCGGGCCACCGCCGGGACGGCCGCGTCGGTGAGCGCACCCAGCCGGCGGGTGAGCAGGTGCCGCTCGGTCAGCCCCCGTGCCCGGAGCGCCGCTCGTGCCCGCCGCAGGGCCCGCCGGCCCGGGGCCGGGGCGGGTAGCCGGTGCGCCGCGGCGCGGGACACCCGGGCGGCCGTCCGCGCGGCGGCCAGGCCGAGCACCGCCGCGCCGAGCACGACGTCGAGGACGCCGAGGACGTCGTCGGCCGTCGGCGCCGGCCCCCGGTGGCCGGTGCCCGGCACGGTGCGGACCGGCCCGCGGGCGCTGCCCACCGGGACGGAGGCGGGCCGCGGCACCGGGAGGGCGGCGGTGACGGGCGTACCCGGAGCACCCGGGGTACCGGTGTCGGAGGCCATGGGACCGGGCGGGTCAGGCCGGGGCGGGCCGCAGTCGGGACCCGCCCCCCTGCCCGGGGACCGCGGCCCGCCCCGGCCCCTGGGGGGCGCCGGCCACCCCCGGCTCGTCCCGGAGCGGGTGGTGGGCCCCAGCGACCAGCGTCATGGCGGTCCTCCGGTCCGGGACGAGGGGTCGTCCGAGCATGGGCGCCCGCGGGGTGCCGGTCCTCATCCCGCGGGGGTGAGCGGGCCCCCGCCGGGTGGCCCGGGCCACCGCTGCGACGGCGGATTCACCCCTGCCGGACGAGGAAGGGACCAGCGGTCCGGCCGCACGCTCGGTGCCGACACCGCCCGAGGAGGCCTGCAATGGACTACCCGCTGCTGGAAGTCATCTGGTCGATGATCGTGTTCTTCTCCTGGATCCTGTGGATCTGGTTGCTGATCGTCGTCTACACGGACGTGTTCCGCCGCCGGGACATCGGCGCCGGGGCCAAGACCGGGTGGGTCCTGCTCACCCTGTTCCTCCCGTTCATCGGCGTCTTCGCCTACCTGGTGACCCAGGGCCGGGGGATGGGCGAGCGCGCCGAGGAGCAGGCCCGCCGGCACCAGGCGGCCATGGACGACTACATCCGGTCGGTCGCCGCGGGCTCGTCGGGGGGCTCGGCAGCCGGGGCCAACGGCGTGGACCAGCTGGCCCGTGCCAAGCAGCTGCTGGACAGCGGGGCCCTCACCGAGAGCGAGTTCGAGCAGATGAAGCGCAAGGTGCTCGTCTGACCGCCGGTACGGGCCAGGACGCGTAACAGGACGCGGAGGAGGTCGGGCATGTCCGACGTCAAGGTGGAGCGGGAGGTCACGCTGTCCCGCCAGGAGGCCGCCCGCTGGTTCGCCGAGCTGGCCAAGGCCCTCGAGGGGACGGGGAAGGTGACGCTGCCCTCCGGACCGGGGGACGGCGGCGGGACGACCGTCGAGCTCCGGGTCCCCGACGAGGTGCGCGCCGAGGCGGAGATCGAGGTCGACGGCGACGAGGTGGAGATCGAGATCGAGCTCAGCTGGTCGACCGGGCACGCCCGCCGGCCCGCATCGGGAGCACGGTCCGGTGGGTCGACGTGACCGGCACGTCGCAGCGCCGGGAGCCGCCGCCCTACGACCAGCCCCCCACCAGCGCCTGGACCGGCTGGGTGGTCTTCGGCGGGGTGGTGCTCGTCGTGATGGGCCTGATCCACGTCGTCCAGGGGCTCGTCGCCCTGCTCGACGACGAGTACTACCTAGTCACCGCCGAGGGCCTCGTGGTCAACGTCGACTACACGACCTGGGGCTGGGTCCACCTCGGGTTCGGCGTCATCGGGGGGCTCGTGGGGCTCGGCCTCCTGGCCGGCAACCTCGCCGCACGGATCGCCGGCGTGGTCATCGCCGGGCTCAGCATCCTGGTGAGCATCGCCTTCTCCCCGGCCTACCCGATCTGGGCACTGATCGTCATCACCCTCGACGTGCTGGTCATCTACGCGATCGTCGTGCACGGCCGCGAGTTGCAGTCGACCTACTGACCGAGCACGTCGCAGGCCGGAGGGGCCCGTACGACGCGTCGTGCGGGCCCCTCCGCACGCGCCGTGCCGTCATCGGGGCCGTCATCCGGGCGGGGGGATGACGGGCGGCGCCGCCACCGCCGAACCTGCGGGGGCGGCGCGCCCCGGGCCGGGAGAGGTGGAGTGGGATGACGGAGCAGCTGGACCCCGCGGTCTTCCCCGCCGGTCACGAGCCTCGGGTGGGCCGCGCCGAACGCTGGCTGGCCCGGCTGTCGTTCCTCTGCGCGCTGGGGGCCGCAGCCGTCCTGGTCGTCACCGGGCTGACCGACCCCCTGGCGCTGGGCGTCGCGGTGCTGGCCGGCGCCGTGCTGCTCGCCGCCCTCTGGGTGCTGCTGAGCACCCGGGGCGTGCGGCGCTGGGTCGCCGGGGCGGTCGCGGTCGCCGCACCGGTGGTCGCCGTCCTCGTCGGCGCCGCGCTCGGGGTCCTGTGGCAGGTCGTCGCCGTCGCCGTCCTGGCGGCCGCGGGGTCCGCGGCCGCCCGCGCCGCCCTCGGCCGGGCCCGCCCACCGGACCGGGTGCCCGAGCGGGACACGCCGCCCCCGGCGAACCCCTTCCTGATCATGAACCCGCGGTCCGGCGGCGGGAAGGTGGGCCGGTTCCGGCTCGACGAGCGGGCCGCGGACCTCGGGGCGCGGGTGGCGCTGCTGGACGGCCCGGGCGAGGTGGACGTCGCGGCGCTCGCCCGGCGGGCGGTGGCCGAGGGGGCCGACCTGCTCGGCGTCGCCGGCGGCGACGGGACCCAGGCGCTGGTCGCCGGCGTCGCCGCCGAGCACGGCCTGCCGTTCCTCGTGATCTCCGCGGGAACCCGCAACCACCTCGCGATGGACCTCGGCCTCGACCGCGAGCGGCCGGATCGCGGCCTGCACGCGCTCGACGACGGCGTCGAGCTCACGCTCGACCTCGGCGACATCGGCGGCCGGACCTTCGTCAACAACGCCTCGTTCGGGGCCTACGCGGAGGTGGTGCAGAGCCCCGCCTACCGCGACGACAAGGTCGGCACCACCCTTCAGCTCCTCCCGGACCTGCTCGCCGCCCGGCGCGGACCCCGGCTGCGCGTGCACGTCGACGGCGAGCTCACCCTCGAGGCCCCCACGGCCCTCCTCGTCAGCAACAACCCCTACGGCGCCGGCGACCACGCGGGGCTCGGCCGCAGGCCCCGGCTGGACACCGGCCGGCTCGGCGTCGTCGCGGTCACCGTGTGGAGCGCGGCGCAGGCGGCCGGCCTGCTGCGGGGCAGGCACAGCACGGGGCTGCGCAGCCTGATCGCGACCGAGGTCGTCGTGGACGCCGACGTCCCGGAGATCCCGGTGGGGGTGGACGGCGAGGCGCTGCTGCTGCCCACCCCCGTCCGGTGCACGATCCGGCCCGGCGCCCTGCGGGTCCGGGTGCCGCGCGAGCGGCCCGGTGTGCCCCCCGCGCGGCCCCAGATCGACCGGGCGCTGCTGCGCCGTCAGGCGCTCACGGTCGGGCGGCTGGCGCGGGCGGAACGCTGACCGCGGGTGCCACCGTGCCCGGCCGGGGGAACGGGAGCGCGGGCGCGCTGTCGGCCGTGACCGGGGGCGTCCAGGGGGAGCCGGGCAGCGCGGCGTCCAGGGTGATCGCGGCGTCGATCAGCGAGAGGTGGGTGAACGCCTGCGGGAAGTTGCCGATCTGCTCGCCGGTCAGCGCGATCTCCTCGGAGTACAACCCGACGTGGTTGGCGTAGGTCAGCATCTTCTCGAACGCCCGACGGGCCTCGTCGACGCGGCCGGCCCGGGTGAGCGCGTCCACCCAGGCGAAGCTGCACAGCGAGAAGGTGCCCTCGTCCCCCTGCAGCCCGTCGGGGGAGGCCGCCGGGTCGTAGCGGTAGACCAGGCTGTCGGTGACCAGCTCCTCGTCCATCGCCTTCAGCGTGGTCAGCCACATCGGGTCACGGGGCGAGACGAAGCCGACGGTCGGCATCCGCAGCAGCGACGAGTCGAGCACGTCGGTCGCGTAGTGCTGGACGAAGGCCTGCCGGCGGGGGGAGAACCCGCGCTCGATGACCTGCCGGTAGATCGCGTCGCGCTGATCGGTCCAGCGGGCCAGCGGCGCCGGGCGGCCGTACTCGGTGGCCAGCCGGATGCCGCGGTCGAGGGCGACCCAGCACATCACCCGGCCGTAGGTGAACGGCTGCCGGCCGCCGCGGGTCTCCCAGATGCCCTCCTCGGGCTGGTCCCAGTGGTCGGCCACCCAGTCCAGCACCTCGCAGATCGCCGTCCAGCCGCGGTACGGGAGCTCCGCCACGCCCCGGCTGAGCGCGTAGAGGCTGTCCGCCGCCTCGCCGTAGATGTCGAGCTGCAGCTGCTCGGCCGCGCCGTTGCCGATCCGGACCGGCGCCGACCCCCGGTAGCCCGACCAGTGCTCGAGCGCCTCCTCGCGCAGGTCCGAGGACCCGTCGATCCGGTACATGATGTTGAGCGGGCCACCCTCGCCGCCGGCGTGCTCGCGCACCCGGTCGCCGAGCCACCGGCCGAACTGCGCCGCCTCGGCGTGCATCCCGAGCTTGAGCAGGGCGTGCACCGAGAACGAGGCGTCCCGGACCCAGGTGTAGCGGTAGTCCCAGTTCCGCTCGCCGCCGACCTGCTCGGGCAGCGCGGCGGTCGGGGCCGCGACCAGCCCGCCGGTGGGGGCGTAGGTCATCAGCTTCAGGGTGATGGCCGAGCGCTCGACGGTCTCCCGCCACCGGCCGCGGTAGGTCGACCCGGCCAGCCACCTCCGCCAGTAGTCCTCCGTGCGGTCGAGCAGCTCCTGGATCTCCGCGCGGCGCAGCTCGCGGGGCGGGCCGTCGGCGGCCGACTCGAGCACCACGCCGCGGACCTGGCCGGCGACCAGGTCCAGGGTGGCGTGCAGGTCGCCGTCCTCGACACGCAGCCGGGTCACCCGCTCGTCGTCCGGCTCGCGGACCACGTGCAGGGTGAGCGCCAGGTCGTCGGTGCGGAAGACGGCCCCGCCGGAGCCGATCTCGGTCTCGTGCCGCCGCCGCCCGTAGTCGAACCGGGGCGCGACCTCCACCTCGAAGCTCATCCGGCCGCGGACGCACTGCACCAGCCGCACGAGGCGGTGGCGGGCGGTCGCCGCGCCGTCGGCCGGGGGCATGAAGTCCACGACCTGGCCCAGGCCCTCGGCGGTGAAGAACCGGGTGACGAGGACGGCGGTGTCGGGCAGGTACACCTGCTTGGTGGTCCAGCCCTCGCCGGCCGGGCGGATGCGGAACCGCCCGCCGCGGGCGTCGTCGAGCAGGGCACCGAACACGCTCGGCGAGTCGAACCGGGGCAGGCACAACCAGTCCACCGACCCGTCGGTGGTGACCAGCGCGGCGGTCTGCAGGTCCCCGATGATCCCGTGGTCGGCGATCGCGGTCTCGGGCACGGCGGCGTGGGGCATGGCGTCCTCCGGGATCCTCGGGCGGCCCGGCAGGGCGCCGGCCGGCCCCGCCACCGTGCCCGCGGCCGGGTCCGGGCTGCCTCACCCCCCGGGGGTGAGGGGCCGCCGGCCGGCGTCGCGCCCCTCAGCCGGCCGGGTCGCGCCGCCGCGTCCCGAGGCTGCGCTGCACGGCGTCGACCAGCACCTTCACCACGAGACCGAGGACGACGAGGTTCGCGACCATCTGCACGGTCACGAGCACCCGGGCGACCTGGCTGACCGGCGTGATGTCCCCGAACCCGACCGTGGCGAACACGGTGACGACGAAGTAGAGCGCGTCGGCGCGGGTCAACGGCTCGCTGAAGGCGTCGGGCAGGGAGTCGGACAGGACGACGTAGACCGCGGCGAAGAGGACGAGGAACAGGGGCACGGTGAGCGCCAGCGCCTCCAGCCCGCGCAGCGTCGGGAAGGGCGCGCGCAGGATCGCGCGGACCTGCCACACCACCAGGGGCCCGACCAGTCCCAGCCCGGCGAGCAGCGCGAGGACGGTGCCCGCCCCGAACCCGCTGTCCAGCGGCAGCAGGAAGTAGCCGGCCGTGACCGCGGTGGCGGTGCCCGCCGTGCGGACCGCGGCCCGGACGAGGGCACGCCGGTGGAGCTGCGGCGCGGCGCGGGCCGGGCGCGGCGCTTCCCCGGTACCCGGGGCCGGCTCGCCGTCCACGCGCCGGAGGCTAGCCCGCTGCCCGTCCGGCCGGGGTCGTCCCGCGCGGGCCGGCACGGTCAGTGCACCAGTGCCTTGACGCCGATGA
Source organism: Geodermatophilus marinus (assembly GCF_003428645.1). Lineage (GTDB taxonomy): Bacteria > Actinomycetota > Actinomycetes > Mycobacteriales > Geodermatophilaceae > Geodermatophilus. Next base: position 150,748 of record NZ_QVQH01000005.1, read on the forward strand.
CCAGGGCGCCCACGAGCGCGACGAGGGTCGCCTGCACCAGGGCCCGACCCACGGGGGCACCGGCGAACCGGGCGGCCCAGTAGCCGTAGAAGCCGATCAGGCCCAGGCCGGTCCACGTGGCGAGGTCGAAGGCGGTGCCCAGCTCGAGCAGCCCGAGCGCGGCGAGGACGAAGAACACCGCGGGGAACCCGGCGCCGAAGGCCACCGCCCCGGCGTCGCCGGTCATGTGCCGCACCTGGGCGCGGGTGACGCGGTGCCGCTGGCTGGTCTCCACGCCCACGACCTCGCTGTAGATCTCGGCCAGCCCCACGGCCACGCCGGAGGCGACGAGCCAGGCGGCCATGGCCCCGGCGCCCGGCGGGTGCGTCTCGCCGGCGACGACGAGGGCGAGGCCGATGATGGCCCCGTACACCACCCGGGCGACCCGGCGGGAACCGAGGTGGGCCTCGACGGCGGCGCGCACTGCGGCCTCACACGCCGGTGGTGGCCGTGATCCGCTCGGCGGCCACCGCGTCGGCCAGCGCGCGGTGGTCGCGCTCGGCCGTGTCCGCGTAGGTGTCGGCGTAGGCCACGAGGGCCCGGTCGAACGCCGGCGAGGAGCCGAGGTAGCCGGCGATGGCGATCCGGTCCCCGGAGCGGGCGTGCGCCCGGGCCAGGCACCAGGCGCACAGCTCGGCGTAGATCTGCATGGCCCGCGGCCGCATGCCCTCGATCTCCACCGACCCCTTCCAGTCCCACAGCTGGCGGACGTAGAAGTCGCGGTGCACGCCGTCGATCCCCTGGGTGCGTCGCCAGCCGAGGAAGAGGTCGCTGGACTGCTGCATGAGGCGCTGCCCGGCCACCACCCGCTGGCCCTCGTTGCGGTACCGGTTGGACCGGAGGAACTCGGCGTGCACGGAGGGCTCGGCCTCCTTGACCTGGAGGAGCAGCGGGTCGTCCTCGTCCCGGCCGACGAGGAGCAGCACCCAGCACCGGGTGCCGACGCTGCCGACACCGACCACCTTGCGGGCCAGGTCGACGAGGGTGTAGCGGCCCAGGAGCACCCGGCGGTCGGACTGCAGGGTCTCGGCGTACCCGTCGACCAGTTCGCGGAGGGCGCCGGTGAGGTCCCCGGTCTGCTCCGGGGGCAGCAGGTCCTCCAGCGGCACCACCAGCGGGGGCTGCGGGCGGATCCGCAGCCGCCCGCCGGCGACGGTGGTCAGCCGGCCGAAGGCCCGCAGGTGGTCGCGGCTGCGGGCCCGCTCCAGCCCCCGCTCGAGCCGCCGGCGGCGCTTGGCGTCCAGCCGGGGCGCCACCTGCTCGCGGAGGAACTCGGTGTCGACGTGGCTGTACCAGACGTCGAGGTCGCGCATCCCGGCGAAGCGGGCCATCGCCGTGCGGTACCGGGTTGCCGCCGCGGCCACGACGGCCTCCCGCTGCTTGCGGGAGAAGCCGTTCTCCCGGCCGGCGAGATCCAGGCTGGCCGCCAGGCGCTTGACGTCGTACTCGAACGGCCCCGGCAGGGTCTCGTCGAAGTCGTTGGCATCGAACACCAGCCGCCGTTCCGGCGAGGCGAACAGCCCGAAGTTGGCCAGGTGGGCGTCCCCGCAGATCTGGGCGGTCAGGCCCGTGTCCGGCCCGGCGGCGAGGTCGGCCGCCATCACCCGGGCCGATCCGCGGAAGAACGCGAACGGCGAGGCCACCATCCGGCCGTAGCGGATCGGCACCAGCTCGGGCACCCGCGCCCGCCCCTGCTCCTCGAGCAGCGCCAGCGGGTCGGGGCCCTTGCGCAGGACCTCGGCGTGGGCCTCCAGCGGCACGCTGCGCCGGACCGCCCTGCCGCGCGCACGTCGGGTCGCGGGGTCGCCCGCGCCGGTGGTCAGCACGTCGACCCCACGCTGTCGGCGAGGGCGCGCACGTCGTCCGCGAGGGTGCGCACGGCCGTCCCGACGTCGCCCAGCGCCGCGGCCGAGGGGTCGGACCGCGCGTCGTCGACGGCCGTCCGCAGCGCGTCGACGTCGGTCTCGACCCGGTCGGTCTGGTCGTCGTGCTCGTCGCGCCCGTCCGCGACGACGGCCTGGACGTCGGCCTGGATCCGGTCGAGCTGGTCCTGCACCGCGTCGAGGCCGTCGGCCCGCAGGTCGACGTCCCGCAGGGCGGCCACCGAGCTCTGCAGCTCGTCGACCGAGCCGCACACGGCCGCCTCGCCGCCCGCCTCGCCGCCCGCCGCGGTGCTCGACCCCTCCGTCGCGGTGGCCGAGCCCTCCGTCGCGGCGGTGTCGTCGCCCTCCGAGGAGCCGCAGCCGGCGACCAGGGCGCCGGGGAGCAGGGCGCCGGCGAGCAGCAGGACGGGGACGGACCGGGGCCATCGGGTCATGGGGACGACGATGGCCCGGCCCGCGCGCCCGGGGATCCTCCGCCCCGGATGAGGCGGGCACCGGGTCGTGGCGCGACCGTCGGGTCCGCACTGCTGCCCCGCGCACCGGAGGTCGCCATGTCCGCGCCCGTCTCCGACCGCACCGGCGGGTCCCCACCCGAGCGCACCACCCGGGCCGGCCGGACCGCACTGGTGGTGTGCGGTGCCGCGGCCGTCGTCGTCGGCGTCGTCCTGCTGTTCAACCCGACCGCCGCAGCCCGGACCCTCGCGCTGCTCGTGGGTCTCGCCCTGGTGCTCGGCGGCCTCCTCGAGGTCTCGGCCGCCCTCGCCGGCGGGCGGAGCCGGTGGGGCGTCCTGCTCGGCCTGGTCCTGGTCGTCGGCGGGGTGATCGCCGCGGTGTGGCCCGGTATCACGCTCTGGTCGCTCGCGGTCATCACCGGCATCTCGCTGCTCGTGCACGGCGTCGCGCGGTTCGCGCTCGCCGTCGCCGCCCGCCACGAGGTCGCCGGCTGGGGGTGGCTGGCGGCCGCGGGCCTCCTCAACGCCGTGGTCGGCGTCCTCGCGCTGGCCTGGCCGGAGGCCACGGTGCTCGTGCTCTCCGTGCTGTTCGGCGCGCAGGTGCTCGTCTTCGGCGGCCTCCTGCTCGTCGCCGCCGCCCTGCTGCCGCGCGCGGCGCCCGCCGGGCGCTGAGGAGAGCGCGCCATGACCCGACCCGGGACACCGAGCCGGACGGCGACCGCCGCCCGGGGGGCGTTGCTGCCCCTGGCGCTCGCGCAGTTCATCTGCAGCTTCGCCGGCTCGAACATGAACGTGATGATCAACGACATCAGCGCCGACCTGGACACCACCGTCCAGGGCGTGCAGGTGGCGATCACGCTGTTCCTGCTGGTCATGGCCGCGCTGATGATCCCGGGCGGGAAGCTCACCGACCGCTACGGCCGCAAGCGCTGCTTCAACGTCGGCCTCGTCGTCTACGCGGTCGGCGCGCTGCTCAGCGCGGCGGCTCCGGGCCTGGGCGTGCTGATCCTCGGCAACTCGATCCTGGAGGGGATCGGCACCGCGCTGCTCATCCCGCCGGTCTACATCCTCACGACCCTGCTGTTCACCGACGTCGCCTCCCGCGCCAAGGCGTTCGGGGCGATCAGCGCGGCCGGCGGGGTGGGCGCCGCGACCGGGCCGCTGATCGGCGGGCTGATCACCCAGACCATCAGCTGGCGGGCCTCCTTCGTCTTCCAGGCGCTGGTCATCGGCGGCATCGTGTGGCTGGGCCGGCGGATCGAGGACCCGCTGCCCGCCGACCCGAGCCGGCACTTCGACGTCCGGGGATCGGTGCTCTCCGCGGTCGGCCTGGTCCTGCTCGTCGGGGGGATCATGGCCGCGGACGACAACGTCTGGCTCATGGTCACCCTGCTCGGCGCCGGGGCGCTGTTCCTCGTCGGGTTCTTCGCCTCCATCCGGGCCGACGAGCGGGCCGGCCGGGAGCCGCTGCTGTCGACGTCGCTGTTCCGCAACCGCACCGCCAACCTCGGCATGGTCACCCAGAACGTGCAGTGGCAGGTGCTGCTGGGCACGTCCTTCGTGGTGGCCGCCTACCTCCAGATCGTCCGCGGGTACAACGCGATCGAGACCGGCCTCATCTTCACCGCGGCCACCGTCGGCCTGCTGCTGTCGTCGCTGGCGGCCGAGCGGTTCGCGAAGCGGCGGGCGCAGCGGACGCTGATCGTGGCCGGCTTCGCGGTCACCCTGGCCGGCGTCGGGGTGCTGCTGAGCCTGGTGGCGTGGACGCCGAGCGTCTGGGCCTTCGCCCCCGGGCTGTTCCTCATCGGCTTCGGCCTCGGCGGGATGCTGACCCCCTCGGTCAACGTCGTGCAGTCGAGCTTCCCCGAGGACAAGCAGGGCGAGATCTCCGGCCTGTCGCGCAGCGTGTCCAACCTCGGCTCGTCCATCGGCACGGCGCTGGCCGGCACCGTGCTCGTGGCCGGGATCGCGGCCACGCCCGGGCGGTCGTACGCGCTGGCGATGGTGGTGCTGGCCGCGGTCGGGCTGCTCGGGCTCGGGGCCGCGCTGCTGCTGCCCCGGGACGCCGGCGTGACCGCCTCGGGGCCGGCGGAGGTCCCGAGCCCACGGCCGGGGGAGCGGGCGGCACCCGGGAGCCCGGCGGCGCACTCGTCCGCCGGGGATGACGCGGGAGCCGGACGCCCCGCCGACGCTGGGCCGAGCAGGAGGCCGCCGGGCTCGCGGACGGCCACGGACCCGCAGGGAGAGCACCGATGACCGCTGACCTCGACGCCGCCGCCGTCCTCGACGAGATGGGACCGGTCGACTACCTGGTCGTGGAGTTCCCCGTCGAGGGGCTGCGCGGGGAGATCTTCCCGCTCCTGGTCGACCTCGCGGACCGCGGGATCATCCGCGTCCTGGACCTCGCCTTCGTCCGCAAGGACGAGGACGGGACGGTCAGCACGGCCAGCGTCGTCGACGTGGCCGGCATGGCGGCGCTCGACGCCGGCCTGCTCGAGGGGGTCCGGTCGGGCCTGCTCGGCCCCGACGACCTCCACGAGGCGGCCGCGGCCATGGAGCCGGGCCGCGCGGCCGGCGTGCTGCTCTACGAGAACACCTGGGCCGCCCCCTTCGCCACGGCCTGCCGGCGCGCCGGCGCGCAGCTGGTCGCCAGCGGGCGGATCCCGGTCCAGTCGCTGCTCGCGGCGCTGGAGGAGACCGAACCGGCCGGCTGAGCCCGGTCGTCCACCGCCCAACCCACCGATCGACCCAACCCACCGATCGACGAGGAGGTCCCATGCCAGGTCTGCTCCGGGGGGTCGCACGCACCGCCGTGGTCGCGGGCACCGCGACCGCCGTCTCCAACCGGGTGTCCCGGCGCCAGGCCGGCCGCTGGGCCGGCCGGGACGCCGCCCAGCAACAGGCCGCCCCGCAACCGGCCTACCAGCAGCCGGCCTACCAGCAGCCGGCCTACCAGCAGCCGGCCTACCAGCAGCCGGCCTACCAGCAGCCGGCGCCCCCGCCCCCTGCGGCGGGGACCGACACCGACACGAGACTCGCCCAGCTGCGCGAACTGGGGCAGCTGCACGAGGCCGGCGTCCTGACCGACGAGGAGTTCGCCGAGCAGAAGCGCCGGATCCTGTCCTCCTGACCCGACGACCCGAGCACCGACAACCCGAGCACCGACAACCCGAGGAGAACCGATGGCCACCATGACCGTGTGGAAGTTCCCGTCCCCCGACGGCGCCGACCTGGCCGAGGGGACGCTCAAGGACCTGCAGAAGCAGGGGCTGATCACCGTCCACGACGCCGCGGTCGTCAGTTACCCCGAGGGCGCGAAGAAGCCGAGGACCCGCCAGCTCAACAGCGTGGCCGCCGCCGGCGCCCTGGGCGGGGCCTTCTGGGGGATGCTCTTCGGGCTCATCTTCTTCGTCCCGCTGCTCGGCATGGCCGTCGGCGCGGCGTCGGGAGCTCTCGCCGGCAGCCTCACCGACGTGGGCATCGACGACGACTTCATCAAGCGGGTCCGCGCGGAGATCAAGCCGGGCACCTCCGCCCTGTTCGTGCTCACCTCCGGCGCGGTGGTCGACCGGGTCCAGGACGCCTTCGCGGGGCAGCAGATGCTGCTCATGGAGAGCAACCTGAGCCGCGAGCAGGAGGACAAGCTCCGCGAGGTCTTCGCCTGAGGCTCCCGCTCGGGATCCCCGCGTCCCCGAGGACGCGAGCGGTGCCCACGCCCCGGGTCCCCGGGACGTGGGCACCGCTGCCGTGCGGTCAGCCCGCCGGCGCCGCGCCGGCCGTCGCCTGCTCGCCCGCCGTCTCCTCGTCGGCGGCGACCCACGCCTTGGCCCGGTCCAGCTCACGGACGGGGAAGGCGCGCATCCGGCCGGGCAGCAGCACGGAGAGGACCCGCATCGCCGGGCGGAGCCACTCCTCGTCGCTGACCACCGCGACGCGCTCCCACGCGGTCGGGTGCCGCGCGGCGAAGCCGAGCTCGGCACCGGTCGCGTCACCCTCGTGCTCCCGGACCTCGGGGCCCAGGACGTACAGCAGCCGGATCTTGCGGCCCTCGGCCACCTCGCGACGCAGGACCGGGGCGACCACCTCGTCGAAGTCGTCGTCGTCGACCTCCCCGCCGGCGGTGAAGCCGAGGGTGCCCGGTGGCATGTCGTGCATTCTCCTGAGCATCGCGTCCTCCTGGTCGCATCGTGTCCTGACCTGCCCGCCGGCCACCTCCGCCGGCGCAGCTCACCGGCTCGCGACGAGTCGTGCGGGTTCCGCGCGGGGGCGCGGGACGGTCCCGGCGTCCGCGGGTGCCGCCGCCTCCCGGGCACGCTGCCGGTAGGCCGCCCGCAGCTCCTTCTCCACCAGGACGGGGACGAAGGTCTGCACCCGGGCCCCGGCGAAGCGCGCGACCACCAGTGCGGCCCGGGCCTCGACCTCCGGCCGGGGGACGCCGTACGCCTCGCTGATCCGCTCCACCAGCGGCCCGACGAAGTCGGCCCCGGGTGATCCGGCCGGATGGCGGGTCGGCCTGTCGGTCACGGTGCCCGCTCCCCTCGCCGGTGGTGCCGGACGCAGGGTGGCCCACCCCGGTCCCACCGGGGATCACCCCGGCCGGATGACCGGCGCGGGAGGCGCTCCCGGTCGCGGGCCCGCCCCCGGCCGCCGCTCACCGGGCGGGTTCGACCCGCCCGGTGACCTCGCCGAGGGCGATCCGGCCGCCGCCGGCGCCCGGGGCGGTGGCGGTGATGGTGACCTCGTCGCCGTCGGCGAGGAAGGTGCGGGTGGTGCCCTCGGCGAGCGACAGCGGCTCCTTCCCGCCCCAGGACAGCTCGATGAGCGAGCCGCGCTGGTCGCGGTCGGGGCCGGAGACGGTGCCCGAGGCGTAGAGGTCGCCGGTGCGCAGGGAGGCGCCGTTGGCGGTCAGATGCGCCAGCTGCTGGGCCGGGGTCCAGTACATGCCGCCGAACGGCGGGCGGGAGACGACCTCCCCGTTGAGCCGCACCTCCAGGGTGAGGTCCAGGCCCCACGGCTCGGCGCCGGTGTCGTCGAGGTAGGGCTGCAGCGGCACGTCGCGGGCCGGCGGGGCGACCCGGGCGGCCTGCAGGGCGGCCAGCGGCACCACCCAGGGGGAGACCGAGGTGAGGAAGGACTTGCCGAGGAAGGGCCCGAGCGGCACGTACTCCCAGGCCTGCAGGTCGCGCGCCGACCAGTCGTTGACCAGGCAGACGCCGAAGACGTGGTCGGCGAAGGCGCCGATCGGCACCGGGGTGCCCAGCTCGGAGCCGGCGCCGACGACGAACCCGACCTCGGCCTCGATGTCCAGGCGCTGCGAGGGCCCGGACGTCGGGGCGTCGTCGGCCGGGGCCTTGCGCTGCCCGGCCGGGCGGACGACGGGGGTGCCGGAGACGGCCACGGTGCCGGCGCGGCCGTGGTAGCCGATCGGCAGGTGCGTCCAGTTCGGCGTCAGCGGCTCGGAGTCGGGGCGGAACATCCGGCCGAGGTTCTCCGCGTGGTGCCGGGAGGAGTAGAAGTCGACGTAGTCGGCGACCTCGACCGGCAGGTGCATCCGCACCCGGTCGCGGGGGAGCAGGTGCGGCTGCACCCGGGCCCGGAGGGCCCCGTCGGTGAGCCACCCGGTGATCCGCTCGCGCAGGTCGGCCCAGGCCCGCGGCCCGCGGGCCAGGAAGGCGTTGAGCGAGCCGGTGCCGTGCAGCGGGTCGCCGGTGACCGCCGCGAGGTCGAGGACGGCGTCCCCGACCGCGACCCCGGTGCGCCGGCGGCCCGAGGCGTCGGAGAAGACCCCGTAGGGCAGGTTGTCGAGGCCGTAGCCGGTGCCGGCGGGGAGGTCCAGCCAGGTCGCTCCCGGATCGCTCATGCGCCCGGCCCCCGGCCGGACCAGGTCCAGGCGTACTTCCCGTCGTCGGCAGCGGTGCCGGCCTCGCCGAGGTCCAGCGGGCGGAAGGTGTCGACCATGACCGCGGTCTCGTCGAAGTACTCGACGCCCAGGGCGTTCTCGATCGCGCCCGGCTGCGGGCCGTGGGAGTGCCCGCCGGGGTGCAGGCTGATCGAGCCCTTGCCGATGCCCGAGCCCTTGCGGGCCTCGTAGTCGCCGTCGACGTAGAACATGACCTCATCGGAGTCGACGTTGGAGTGGTAGTAGGGCACCGGTACGGCCAGCGGGTGGTAGTCGACCTTGCGGGGCACGAAGTTGCAGATGACGAAGTTCTGCCCCTCGAAGACCTGGTGCACCGGCGGCGGCTGGTGCACGCGACCGGTGATCGGCTCGAAGTCGGCGATGTTGAAGGCGTAGGGGTAGAGGTGCCCGTCCCAGCCGACCACGTCGAAGGGGTGCCCGGGCAGCACGTGGACGGTGCCGGCCAGCCCGCCGGGGCCGCGCCCGCGGTGCTTGACGTAGACCTCGACGTCGCTGCCCTCCCGCACGAGGGGCTCGGCGGGGGCGCGCAGGTCCCGCTCGCAGTAGGGGGAGTGCTCGAGGAACTGCCCGTACCTCGACAGGTAGCGCTTGGGCGGGGCGATGTGGCTGTTGGCCTCGACCGCGTAGGTGCGCAGCGGCTCGGTCCCGGTGGGGATCCAGCGGTGCGTGGTGGTGCGCGGCAGGATGACGTAGTCGCCGCGGCCGACCTCCAGCGCGCCGAAGACGGTCTCCACGGTGGCCGACCCGCGCTCGACGTAGACGCACTCGTCGCCGGTGGCGTTGCGGTAGTACGGGCTGGGCAGCGACGAGACCGCGTAGGAGATGCGGACGTCGGCGTTGCCCAACACCAGCCGCCGGCCGGTGACCGGGTCGACGGCCTTGTGCTCCTCGCCCGGGAACAGGTCGTGCAGCTTCAGGTGCCGCGGCACCAGGGGTGCGTTCGGGGTCAGCGACTGGTCGGGCAGCTCCCAGGGGCGGGCGTCGACGATCGCCGAGGGCACGCCCGCGTGGTAGAGCAGCGCCGAGTCGGACGAGAAGCCCTCCTCGCCGACCAGCTCCTCGTGGTAGAGCCGGCCGTCGGGACGGCGGAACTGGGTGTGCCGCTTCGGCGGGACCTCGCCCACCTGCCGGTAGAACGCCATCGGGCATTACCTCCTTCGGCCCCCGTGCGGGGTCCCGCCGCCGGCCCTCCTGCAGGGTCCCGCCACGAGCGTGCGAGTGGTGGGGAGGCAGGAGGGTCCTTCTCCGGCGGGGGGCACGGGGGTCCTCTTCTCTAGGCCGGGACGGGGGAGGGGATCGGGCAGGCCAGGGACCGCGCCACCGCGCCGGCCACCGCGGCCGGGTCGGTGAGGACGGCGGCGACGTGCGCGTCGGGGCGCAGCACCCAGAGCTCGCCGGGGCGGGCGCCCAGCGCCTCGGCGAGCAGCCCGCTCGGGTCGAGGTCGCCGATGCGGTGCACGGCCACGGGGGGAGGGCCTCCCTGCCCCCCACCACTCGCGAGCTCGCGGTGGGCCCCTGCCGGGAGGCCGGACGAGTCGGGCACCGAGGCGCCGTCCCCGAGCAGGACGGTGACGCCCTCGCGGGCCAGCCGGCGCAGCCGGACGACGTCCGGCCGGCCCGGCACCGTCACCGGGCAGTCGGGCACCAGCACCCCGGGGGCGGGCACCGGGACCTCGCCGCGGGCCGGGCGGCCGGGGAACGGGCGCTGCGGGTCGGGGGTGGTGAGGGGGGAGTCGACGTACCAGAACGGTTCGGCCAGCCGGCCGGAGTCGACCTGCGCCCGCGCGGCCGGGTCCGTCGCCGCCCGCTCGAGCACGTCGAGCCGGTGCGCGGCCTCCTCGGGCGTGCCGGGGACCAGGAAGCGCATCGTCGCCCCGGTGACGTCGAGGTTCTCCAGGGCCGCGGCGTGCCGCTCGGCGTGGTAGCTCTCCAGCAGTTCCTCCGGCGCCCACCCGTGGCGCACGAAGGCGATCTTCCAGGCGGCGTTCTCCGCGTCCAGGACCCCCGAGTTCAGCCCGCGCGCCCCGAAGGGGCTGACCAGGTGGGCGGCATCGCCGGCGACCAGCACCCGCCCGACCCGCATCCGGTCGACCACGCGGGAGTGGAACCGGTAGACCGACTTCCACACGATCTCGTAGCCGCGGTCGCCGATGACCTGCCGGATCCGCCGGTCCAGCGCCCCGGAGGCCTCTTCGGCGGCCAGGTCGAACTCCGGCGGCACCTGCCAGTCGATCCGGAAGGTCGAGTCGGGGCAGGGGTGGATGAGCACCTGGCGGCCCGGGTTCCACACCGGGTCGAAGTAGAAGCGCCGCTCGGTCTCCCAGCCGGGCAGGTCGGTGCGGATGTCGCAGATGAGGAACTGGTCGCCGAAGGTCTGCCCGTCGAAGTCCAGCCCCAGCACCCGGCGGACGGCGTCCCCCCGGGCGCCGGCGCAGGCGACGAGGTGGCTGCCGCGGACCTCCGTGCCGTCCGCGCACGCCACGGTGACCCCGCTGCCGTCCTGCGCGATGCCGACCGCCTCCGCGCCCCAGCGCACCTCGATGCGGGGCTCGGCGGCGATCCGCTCGTCGAGCAGCTCCTCGGTCTCGCACTGGGAGATGTTGACGAACGGCGGGAAGGGGGAGCGGCCGCGGTCGGCGAAGGCGAAGGAGAACAGCTCGCGGTCGCGGTGGAAGGTGCGCGCCGTCGTCCACGTGACGCCGCGGCGGGCGACCTCCGCGCCGACGCCGACGGCGTCCCACACGTCGAGGACGTCGCGCTGCTGGCAGATCGCCTTGCTGCCGACCGGGTCGCGCTCGGGGCGGGCGTCGAGGACGACGACCGGCAGCCCCCAGCGCGCCAGCAGCAGCGCGGCGGTCTGCCCGACGGGGCCGCAGCCCAGCACGAGGACGGGGAGGTCGCCCACGGCTCAGCCCTGCAGCTCGGCCCAGACGGCACGGTCGCGCTCGGCGGTCCAGATGACGGGCCGCTCGACGCCGGCGAACTCGTCCCACAGCCGGGAGACGTCGAAGGGCAGGCAGTGCTCGAAGATCGGCCAGGCGCCGTACTGCGGGGCCAGCGCGGCGTGGGTGGCCTCGAACGCCTCCTTGAGCGTGCCGCCGGCGCGGTGCACGTCGCCCACCGTGCGCTGCATGGTGAGCAGGAAGTCGCGGGTCTGCTCGATGGCGGCGTCGACCTCGCCGCGGCCGCGGGCGATCTTCCCGCGGCCGCCGACCAGCTGCTCGGCCCCGAGGGCCTTGACCCGGTCGAGGGTGCCGGCGGCCCAGTCGAAGTGGAAGGCGTCGCCGGTGTAGAGCGCGGCCTGGGACTCCACCAGGTCGCCGGCGAACACGATCTCCTGCTCCGGCAGCCAGGCGACGATGTCGCCCTCGGTGTGGCCGCGGCCGAGGTGCTCGAGCACCAGCTCGCCGCGGTCCCCGCCGAGCTCGATGGTGAGCCGGTCGCGGAAGGTCATCGTCGGCCAGGTAAGGCCGGGGATGGACTCGGGCTCCTCGAACAGCCGGGGCATCCGGCCGTACTCGCTCTCCCAGTCCTCCTTCCCGCGCTCGGCGATCAGGTGCTTGGTCTGCTCGGAGCTGACGACCACCTCGGCGTCGAAGGCGCTGGCGCCCAGCACGCGGACGGCGTGGTAGTGCGACAGCACCAGGTAGCGCACCGGCTTGTCGGTGTGCTCGCGCAGCCTGGCCAGCCAGCGGCGGGCGGCGACCGGGGTGGCCAGGGCCTCGAAGCAGACGAGGAAGTCCTCGCCCTCGATCGCGCCGAGGTTCGGGTCGCCCTCGGCGGTCAGCGCGTACACGCCGTCGGCGAGCACCTCGAGGGTCTGCTCCTTGACGCCCAGGTCGGCGGAGGAGGCGAAGGGCTTGGCGGCCATGGAGAACTCCCGGTGCGTGTTCTATATGCGAGCGATGCATCCGCTTTCCGCAACAACCGTACGTCGCTGTGGTCGCGGGCACAACACCCCCGATGCTGCTCCGCCGGGCCGGTCCGCGCGACGCCCCCGCGTGCCGGGGTCAGGCCCGGCGGCGCTGCCGGTCGATCGCCTCGAGGACCGTCTTGCGGCCCGTGCCGAGCTCGCGCTCGGCCCGCTCCGCACGGTCGAGCTGGCTGTCGCCGTCCATCCGGGCGATGCGCCCGCGGGCCTCGGGAGCGGTGAGGTCGAGCAGCTCGGCGGCCGCACGGGCCTCCTTCGCCGCGTCGGTGTTCGGCACGTGCTGGCCGTCACCGGACTCCTTGGCGCGCTCGGTGGCCCGCCGCTCGTCCTCGTCGAGCAGCTGCCACGCCGCGTCGGGCAGGTAGCGCCGGGTGCGGTCGCCCGCGCGGGCCCGGTCGCCGCCGTCGGCGGTGTGCCAGTCCTGCTCGCCCCACTGCTCGAGGTGCCGCTGCGACTCCGTGCGCTCGCCGGCATGCCGGTAGCCGCCGCCGGCCTTCTCGTACCCGGTGGTGAGCAGCTGGCTCTTGCGGGCGCTCCACTGCCCCGGCCGGCCGCCCCGGTCCCCGGCCTTGATCTCCTCCTTGAGCCGCTCGCGCAGCTCCGGCTCGGTGTAGTCCCGCTCGTACTCCTCGGCCGACTTCCCGCTCATGCGGGGCGCTGTACCCCGCCCGGCCGGCGGTGACGCGGGGTGCCGGGACGGCGCGTCGTGCGCCCGCCGGTGTCCGGACCGGCGCTCGCCCGCGGCGGCCGGCGTCCGCAGACTTCGGCGCGCAGAGCCCCGCCCGTCCGTCGAGGAGGACGCATGACCACCCCGTACTGGGTCGCCGGCCGGCCGGCCACCGGCACCGAGCCCCTGGAGGTGCGCTCGCCGTGGGACGGCGCCCGCGCCGGCCGGACCACCCTGGCCACGCCCGCGGACGTGGAGGCCGCGGTCGCCGCGGCGGCCGCCGCCCGGCCCGCCTGCGCCGCGCTGCCCGCCGCCGCCCGGGCCGCCGCGCTGGACGCGGTCTCCCGGCAGCTGGCCGAGCGGGCCGAGGAGGTGGCCGCGCTCATCACCGCGGAGTCGGGCAAGCCGCTGAAGTGGGCCCGGCTGGAGGTCACCCGCGCGGTCTCGACCTTCCGCTGGGGTGCCGAGGAGGCGCGCCGCTGGTCGGGCACCCTGCAGCGGCTGGACACCGACCCGGCCGCCACCGGGCGCCTGGCGCTGGTCCGCCGCGCGCCCCGCGGCCCGGTGCTCGGCATCGCGCCGTTCAACTTCCCGCTCAACCTGGTCGCCCACAAGGTCGCCCCCGCGATCGCGGCTGGTGCGCCGATCGTGCTCAAGCCGGCACCGGCGACCCCGCTGTCGGCGCTGCTGCTCGGCGAGCTGTTGGCCGGGACCGACCTGCCGGCCGGCGCCTGGTCGGTGCTGCCCACGACCAACGAGGTCGCCGCCGGGCTGGTCGGCGACCCGCGGCTGCCGGTCGTCTCCTTCACCGGGTCGGTGCCGGTGGGCTGGTCGATCCGCGAGTCGGCGCCGCGCAAGCACGTCACCCTCGAGCTCGGCGGCAACGCGGCCGTCGTCGTCGGTCCGGACCAGGGCGACGAGAAGTCCCTCGGCTGGGCGGCCTCGCGCATCGCCACCTTCGCGATGTACCAGGGCGGGCAGTCCTGCATCTCGGTGCAGCGGGTCTACGCCCACCGCGACGTGGCCGGCGCGCTCACCGAGCGGGTCGTCGCCGCGGTGCGGGTCCTCGGCACCGGCGACCCGGCCGACCCGGCGACCGACGTCGGCCCGCTGGTCGACGAGCAGGCCGCCCGCCGGGTGGAGAGCTGGGTGGACGAGGCGGTGGCCGCGGGCGCGACCGTGCTCACCGGCGGCACCCGGGACGGCGCCACCTACGCACCGACCGTGCTCACCGGGGTGCCCTCGACCGCGCGGGTCTCCTGCGAGGAGGTGTTCGGCCCGGTCGTCGTCCTCGAGGCCGTCGACTCGCTCGACGAGGCCTTCGCGCGGGTCAACGACAGCCGCTTCGGGCTGCAGGCCGGCGTCTTCACCCGCGACCTGCAGGTGGCGTTCCGGGCCGCGCAGGTGCTCGACGTGGGCGGCGTGGTGATCGGCGACGTGCCCAGCTTCCGCGCCGACCAGGTGCCCTACGGCGGGGTCAAGGACTCGGGCACCGGCCGGGAGGGTGTGCGCGCCGCGATGGAGGACCTCACCGAGGAGCGGGTGCTCGTCCTCACCGGCATCGACCTGTAGCCGCCGCGCGCCTCGTCCCTGGCCCGCTCCTCCGCGCCCCCGCCCCCGCCCCCGCCCCCGCCCCCGTGATCATGGGCTTCTTGCCGGCGACACGCGCCGGCACGCCGGGCGGGCCGGCAAGAAGCCCATGATCACCCCGGGAGGGGGCCGGGAGGGGGCCGGGAGGGGGCCGGGAGGGGGCCGGGAGGAGGCCGGGAGGAGGCCGGGAGAGGGCCGGGGCGGCTCAGCTCTCGATGTTGGCCATGACGTGCTTGACGCGGGTGTAGTCCTCGAACCCGTACATCGAGAGGTCCTTGCCGTAGCCGGAGTGCTTGAACCCGCCGTGCGGCATCTCGGCGACCAGCGGGATGTGGGTGTTGATCCACACGCAGCCGAACTCGAGCGCCCGGCTCATCCGCATGGCCCGGCCGAAGTCCTTCGTCCAGACGCTGGAGGCCAGGCCGTACTCGACGCCGTTGGCCCAGGCCAGGGCCTGCTCCTCGTCGCTGAACCGCTGCACGGTGATCACCGGGCCGAAGATCTCCCGCTGCACCATCTCGTCGTCCTGGCGCAGGCCGGCGACGACGGTCGGCTCGACGAAGAAGCCGCGGTCGCCCTGCCGGCGCCCGCCGGTGGTGACCTCGGCGTGGTCCGGCGCCCGGTCGAGGAACCCGGTGACGTGCGCCAGCTGGGCGGCGTTGTTCACCGGCGGGACCAGCGCGTCCTCGTCCCCGGCGCCCCCGTCGAAGGTGGTCCGCGTGCCGCGGGCCTGCTCGGTGAGCGCGGCGACGAAGTCGTCGTGGATGCCCGGCCCGGCCAGCACCCGGGTGGCGGCGGTGCAGTCCTGGCCGGCGTTGAAGTAGCCGGCCACCGCGATGGCCTCCGCCGCGGCCTCGAGGTCGGCGTCGTCGAACACCACGACCGGCGCCTTGCCGCCGAGCTCGAGGTGCACCCGCTTGACGTCGCGGGCCGCGGTCTCGGCCACCTGCATCCCGGCCCGGACCGACCCGGTGATCGACACCATCTGCGGGGTGCGGTGCTCGACCAGCGCGCGGCCGGTGTCCCGGTCGCCGCAGATCACGTTGAACACGCCCGGGGGCAGGAACTCCGCGGCCAGCTCGGCCATCCGCAGCGTGGTCGCCGGGGTGGTGTCGCTGGGCTTGAGGACGACGGCGTTCCCGGCGGCGATCGCCGGGGCGAACTTCCAGACCGCCATCATCATCGGGTAGTTCCACGGCGTGACCTGGCCGATGACGCCGACCGGCTCGCGGCGGATGAACGAGGTGTGCCCGGCCATGTACTCCGCGGCGGCCCTGCCCTCCAGGTGGCGGGCCGCACCGGCGAAGAACCGGATCTGGTCGACCATCGGCGGGATCTCCTCCGACGCGGTCAGCCCCAGCGGCTTGCCGGTGTTGCGGCTCTCCAGTGCCACCAGCTCCTCGCCGTGCGCCTCGATGGCGTCGGCGAGGCGGAACAGCGCCAGCGACCGCTCCGAGGGGGTGGCGTCCCGCCAGGTCTCGAAAGCGCCCGCGGCCGCCCGGTACGCGCGGTCGACGTCCTCGGGGGAGGACACCGGCGCGGATGCGAAGACCTCACCGGTCGAGGGGTCCACCAGGTCCATCCGGCGGCCGTCGGTGGTGTCCACGTGCTCGCCACCGACGAAGTTGCGCAGTTCGAGCTTCTCGCTCACGGGAGATCCCTCTCGTCCGACTCCACGACTGATCCGGTCGTCATGATCCTGCGGGACCACCGATCGGTCCAGCCGCAGGGCCGTCAGCCTGCGGATCCGTGGCCCCGGGCTCGGCGGCTCCCGCCTCGAGCTCCGCCTCGACCTCCGCCAGCAGCGCCGACCCGGTGACCACCCGGCCGGCGAAGTGCCGGTGCATCCACTCCAGGTGGTCGTGCCGGCTGCGCATGATCCGCAGCGTGTCCCAGTTGGGGAACACCTGCTGCAGCACGTGGGTCTGCATCAGCCGCGGGTCGACCTCGTAGACGTGCTCGAAGGTCGTCTGCGCCACCTCGCTGACCCGCAGCGGCGCCGGCGGCGTGTGCTGCTCGGCGAACCGGTAGGGCGCCGTCGCGGCCGGGCCGCCGGGCTGCTCATCGGTTCTCATCGGTGGTGTCCCTCCCGTAGGCCCGGTCGAGCAGGTACTTGCCCGGGTTCATGACGTTGTTCGGGTCCAGGGCGCGCTTGACCTCGAGCATCACGTCGAAGCCCTTGCCGAGCTCCTGCGGCAGGAGGTCGACCTCGCCCTCGCGGCAGGAGCCGTGGCAGGCGCTCATCGAGCCGCCGTGGGCGATCGCGACCGCGGCGATGTCGCGCTTGGCCTGCACCCAGGCCGCCCAGGCCACGTCGTCCAGGCGCTGCTCCCAGATGCCCACGTCGATCTCGGTGAGGTAGTCGACGCCGGTGGCGGCCGAGGTGTAGGCGAACATCCCCCAGTCGTCGAAGACGTCGGTCTTCCGGCGCAGGTCGGCGACGATCTCGTGCCAGGCGCGGCTGACGGCGGGGACGGCGGAGTAGTTCACCGCGGCGTCCTCGCAGTGCCAGGACATCGGGATGACCTGGCCGTCCTTGGTGCGGCCGTGCAGCGGGGTGGCGTACCGGTCGTGCCGGGCCGCCCAGTCGCCCTCGCTGATCTCGTCGCCGAGGTAGCGGGCGCGGTGCTCCCTGGCGATGCGGAACAGCCGCCGCCCGCCGGCCCGGACCTCGTCCTCGTAGCCGTACATGACCGCGCAGACCAGCGCGCGGACGTCGGTGGGCTGCGGGATGTAGGCCTCGTCGTCCCGCCGCAGGTAGGCGACCTTGTGCTCGTCGAAGAGGACGGCGCCGGCGAAGGTGGCCACGCCGGCCCGCGCGAGCGCGCCCACGCAGGCGTAGGCGTCGTCGTAGCTGTCGAACGCCCAGAACGGCGAGAGCTCGGCCTCGGGCTTGGGGAACAGCTTGAGCGTCGCCTTCGTGGCAATGCCCAGCGTGCCCTGGTGGCCCATGAACAGGTGCTTGAGCTGGTACCCGCTGGAGCTCTTGCTGATCTTGCCGCCGATGCCGTCGCCGACGTGCAGGACCTCGCCCGTCGGCAGCACGTGGTCGAAGCTGAGCACCAGGTCGCGGGTGTGCCCGTAGCGGGAGCCGATGAGCGACCAGCCGCTGGTGCCGATCCGGCCGCCGACCAGCGAGCACGGGTAGGACGCCGGGTCGTCGGGGTAGAACAGCCCGTGCCGCGCCAGCCGCTCGTTGAGCTTGAGCATGTTGATGCCGGTGCCGACGGTGACGGTCCGGTTGACCAGGTCCAGCTCGTGGACCTGGTTCATCCTCTTGACGTCGACGACGATCCCCCGGCGGTGCGGGACGGCGCCGTCGGTGAGCCCGGTGCCGCCGTCCCGCGGGACGACGGGGATCCGCAGGTCGTTGGCGATCTTCACGACCTCGGCCACCTGCTCGGTGGAGGTGGGCAGCACGACCGCGTCGGGCACCCGCTCGGACCAGCGGTGCACCGGGAACGGCGCGGGCACCCGCGCGCGGTTCCAGCGGTCGGTCTTGGCCAGCAGGACCTGGTCGTCGGCGAGCACCCGCCGCAGCGCGGTGACCAGGGTGGTCAGCGCCGCGTCGTCCAGCGGCTCGCGGGTGAACGGCGCGGTGCCGATCGGCTCGGCCCCCAGGGTCGGTTCGGTCGTCGTCATGGTCAGTGCCCCCCGCACCCGCAGCCGGAACCGGAACCGCAGCCACCGCCGCCGCAGCCGCCGGAGCTGCCCCGGGTGCGGCGTGCCCGCCCGGGGACGCCGGTGCGCTCCTGCGCCAGCCGCCGGTCGCCGACGTCCCCGCGGGAGCCGCCGACGGAGATGCCGAGCGACTGGGCGAACAGCTCGTGCAGGTCGACGACGTCGATGTCCTCGGCGTCGCCGGCCTCCGACAGCGGCCGCTCCGACCACGGGCAGGCGCTGACGAGGGTGTCGACGTCGAGCTCGGCGGCCCGCTCCAGCCGCAGCGCGCTGATCTTGCGCGTCAGCTCGGGCTTCTCGATGGGCAGGCCACCGCCGCCACCGGAGCAGTAGGACCACTGGGTGACCCGGTCGACGTCCTCGAACCGCAGCCCGGGGATGGCCCGGAGCAGCTCGCGGGGCTCCTGCCAGATGCCCTTGCGCTTGTTGAGCCGGCAGGGGTCGTGGTACGTGATCGCGCGGTCGACCGGGACGGACGGGGTCAGCCGGCCCTCGCGGAGCAGCTGGGCCAGGACCTCGATCACGAGCACGACCTCGATGTCGAACTCCTCGCCGAAGTACTTCGGGTAGTCCTCGGTGAAGCTGATGTAGTCGTGCGGGTCGAGCACCAGCACCCGCCGGGTGCCGGTGGCCCGCCAGTTGTCCAGGTTGTGGCGGGCGAAGCGCTGCGCCTGCTCGGCGTAGCCCATCTCCGCGGCGGGGCCGCCGCAGCACCACTGCTCGCCCATGAGCCCGAACTCGTAGCCGGCCATCTGCAGCACCTGGGCCACCGCCCGGGGCACCGACGTCCGGTAGAACGCCGCCTCGCAGTCGACGAACAGCACCGTCTCGCCGCCGACCGGGATGTCCAGGCCCTCGGCCCAGTCGCGGACCGACTCCTGGCCGACCGGCGTCTCGCCGAGCACCGGCTCGTGGGTGCGCAGGTCGGTGCGCTCGTTCCAGATCTGCCAGTTCGGCTGGTGGACGCCGCTCTCGACGGCCAGCGAGCGCACCGCCTTCACGACGTCGACCGTGCGGGTGCGGAAGCGGTAGAAGTCGCCGGTGAACAGGGTATTCGGGCAGCGCAGCTCGCAGGCGCCGCACTGGGTGCAGTTGACGTAGTCGGCGGCGATGTCGGCGATGTCGAGCTCGCCGCGCTCCATCGCGATGACGTTGGCGTGGAAGGCGGTGGGCGTCCAGGACTCGTTGCGTTCGACCTGGGTGACCGGGCAGACCTCGCGGCAGAACTTGTGGCCCGACGAGAAGCAGTTGTAGGAGGCGTTGCGCCACTGCTCGACGAAGGCGGCCGTCCGTGGGTCCTCCCGCGGCGGGGGGACCGGGCCGGCGAGCGTCTCGGGGAAGTCCGCCAGCTCCGGCGGGTTGGACGGGGCCCCCGGCGTGAACGGCTCGGACAGGGCGTCGATCTGCCGGGGGGCGTCGACCGGCGGGGCGCCGTCGCCCGCGGCGGTGCGGGGGGTGGCCCCGGGCGCCCGGTCGGGCTGGACCTGTGTCACTGCGTGCTCCTCGTCACAGGGGGGCTGGGGTGAGCGCCACGCTAACCGGCTTAACCTATGGATTCAACGGTTAAGCTCCCGCTGCCGGGGTGTCACACTTCGTGGCAGGACCCTTCCAGGAGGCGACCGTGCAGCTGCTCAGCGGTGACGCCCGGCGCGCCGTCTTCGCCCCGCTGGACGACGGCGCGCTGCGCAGCGAGGCGGTGGTGCGCCGCGTCGGCAGCGCCATCGCCCTGGGCCTGCTGGCCGACGGCGAGCAGCTGCCCACCGAGACCGACCTCGCCACCATGCTCAAGGTCTCCACGGTGACCCTCCGGGAGGCGCTGGCCGAGCTGCGCAAGCTCGGGCTGGTGGAGACCCGCCGCGGGCGCGGCGGCGGCAGCTTCGTGCGGGCCCGCGACGACGTCCTGGCCGAGCTGGCCGAGGCCCGCCTGGTCGAGCTGGGCACCACCGACCTGCGCGAGCTCGGCGACGTGCACGCCGCCGTGGCCGCGGCGGCCGCCCGGCTGGCCGCGGTGCGTGCCTCCCGCACCGAGATCGCCCGGCTGCGCGACATCGTCGACCGGCTGGCGTCGGCCGGGTCGGTCACCGGCCAGCGGCGGATCGACGGCCGGTACTACATCGAGCTGGCGGCCTGCGCCCAGTCGGTGCGGCTGACCATGCAGGAGATGGACCTGCACCTGGAGCTGGGCCAGCTGCCGTGGCCGCCGGCGCACTCGCCCGGCCTCCTCGACGTCATCGTCGCCGGGCACCGGGCCGTCGTCGACGCGATCGAGCACCGGGACGCGGCCTCGGCGCGCGCCCTCACCGAGGCGCACATCGAGACCCGCACGCTCTGGTCGGTCGAGCTGCGGCTGCAGCGGCTCGGCGGCGCCGCCCCCGCGGCGGGCAGCCGCCGGGAGGTGTCGTGACGTCCGGGCGGGCGGGGGAGGCGGCGCGGGTGGCGGCCGCGGTCTCCGGACTCGTCGAGCAGGTCTTCGCCACCGTCGACCGGGTGCACGAGGCGGTGCTGCGCTCGGTCGAGCGCTCGGGGCTGCCGGCCACGCGCTGGGTGCTCCCCGAGGGGGTGCAGCTCCTGCTGCGGGCACCCGGGCAGCTCGCCGTCGGGCTGGGGCTGGTCGTCGCGCCGCGGGCCGAGGAGGGGCTGCCGCTGCGCCTGGAGTGGTGGCAGGCCGACCCGGACGGCGGCGAGGTGCACACCCTGGAACCGGACCTGCGCCCCAGCAGCCTGGGCTACTACGACTACACGACCGCCCCGTGGTTCGACGTCCCGCGCCGGACCGGGCGGCGCCACGTCTTCGGCCCCCACGTCGACGTGCACGGCACCGGCCGCTACGTGCTCACGCTGACCGAGCCGGTGCTGGCCGGCTGCGGGTTCGTGGGCGTGGCCGGCGCCGACGTCCCGGTGCGCCGGTTCGAGACCTCCGTGCTGCGGCGGCTCGGCGGGGCGGTGGCGCCCTTCCTGCTGCTCAACGACGAGGACCGCGTCGTCCTCTCGACCTCGCCGGGGTGGCTGGTCGGCGACCTGCTCGCGGCGGACGCCGTCCCGGAGGGGCCGGTGGCCGGGATCGGCGGCACCCCGTGGCGGCTGGTCCTCGTCGACGCGCGGAGCCGGCTCGACGCCTGACCGGCCGGCGCCGCGAGGGCTGCGGGCGGGTCTGCGCCGGCGGCGACCGGACGCGGGCGCAAGTCCCTTGTCCTCTGAACTCTGCATCTATAGGTTTTCGGGAACCTGTGGCCTGCGGCACACCGCTGCCGCCCCCTGCTCCCGAGGAGACCTCGTGACCCCACCCGGCGCCCACAGCGCGGACGACGCCCAGCTCGCCGCCCTCGGTTACACCAGCGCGTTCCACCGCAGGATGGGCCTGTGGGCCAACATGGCCCTCGGGTTCACCTACCTGTCGCCGCTGGTCGGCGTCTACTCGCTGTTCGCCTACAGCCTCTCCATCGGCGGGCCGCCGGCGATCTGGTGGATCGTCATCGTGGGGGCCGGGCAGCTGCTGGTCGCGCTCGTCTTCGGGGAGGTGGTCTCCCAGTACCCCCTGGCCGGTGGCATCTACCCGTGGACCCGGCGGCTGTGGAACCGGCGCTACGCCTGGATCGTCTCGTGGGTCTACATCTGGGCGATCATCGTGACCGTCACCGCGGTCGCCGAGTTCGGCGGCGGCTTCGTGGCGGCGCTGTTCGGTGTCACCGCCACGCCCGCGGTCGTGCTGCTCACCGCGGTGGGGCTGCTGGTCATCGCCTTCGTCGTCAACTACAGCGGCACCCGGATGCTGGCCCGCATCGCCAAGATCGGCCTGGCCGCCGAGCTGGTCGGTGTCATCGCGCTCGGCCTGTTCCTGCTGCTGTTCCGCCGCGAGCAGCCGTTCACCGTCTTCTTCGGCACCCTCGGGGCCGGCGGTGGGGACGCCTACCTCGGGGTCTTCCTGGCCGCGGCGCTGTCCGGGTTGTTCCTGTTCTACGGCTTCGAGGCCTGCGGCGACGTCGCCGAGGAGGTCAACGACCCGACCCGCCAGATCCCGCGCGCGATGATCCTCACCATCCTGGTCGGCGGGGTGTCCGGCTTCCTCTCCTACGCCGGGTACGTGCTGGCCGCGCCGGACGCGCAGCTGTCGGCCGTCATCGCCGGCGAGGACACCGACCCGATCCCCACGATCCTGGAGAGCTCGCTCGGCACCGCCGGGTCCAAGGTCTTCCTGGTCGTGACCGTCGTCGCCTTCATCTCCTGCGTGCTCTCGCTGCAGGCGGCCGGCAGCCGGTTGCTCTACGCCTTCGCCCGCGACCGGATGCTGCCGGCCAGCGGCTGGCTGTCGCACGTGTCCAGCCGGCACGCCGTCCCCACCAACGCCCTGCTGGTCGTGTGCGTGGTGCCGGTGCTCATCTGCCTGTTCGTGTACTTCCAGCCCGACTCGCTCGCGCGCGTCACCGCCTTCGCCGTCTGCGGGATCTACGTGTCCTTCCAGGCCGTCGTCCTCGCCGCGCTGCGCCAGCGGCTGCTGGGCTGGCGTCCCGCCGGGCTGTGGAACCTCGGCTCCGCCGGCCTGGCGGTCAACGTGCTCGCCCTGGCCTACGGGGTCTTCGCCCTCGTCCTGCTGATCAAGCCGGCGCCCGGCACGGAGACCTTCCTCGACCGCTGGATCGTGGCCATCGGTCTGGCCTTCGTCATGGGCAGCGGCCTTCTCTACCTCCTTCTCGCGCGGCCGGACCGGCACTCCGCCCACATCCCCGAGGGCGATGCCCGGGAGGTGGCCGCACAGCTCCAGCAGATCCGGCGCGACAGCCGCGCCGCGGTGAGTGAGGAGATCTGATGAAGTTCAGCTACGCGATGCTGCCCGACTACCCCCTCGAGGAGTCGTTGCGGGCGATCAAGCTGGCCGACGAGCTCGGCTTCCACGCGGTCTACGCCGCCGACGAGACGTGGCACAAGGACCTCTGGCTGCTGTTCGCCGCCGCGTCGCAGCAGACGTCCCGGGTCCGGATGGGCCCCAGCGTCTCGGCGGTGACCCTCCGGGAGCCGACCCTCATCGCCCAGGCCGCGGCGACGCTCGACGAGCTGACCGGGGGGCGCGCCGAGGTGGTGCTCTCCAGCGGCAACTTCGGCCTGCTCGCCCAGTACAAGACGGACTGGACGAAGACCAAGCCGCTGTCGCGCGTCGTCGAGGGCGTGACGGTGATGCGGACCTTCCTCGACGAGGGCGCCATCACCTTCGACGGCGAGTTCTTCTCCTACGAGGGGCTGTTCACCTTCGCCCGCCCGGTGCAGGACCACCTGCCGGTCAAGATGGGCGCCATGCGCGGGCCGCGCTCGTTCCAGGCGGCGGCCGAGCACTCCGACGGCTGCCACCACGCCCTCAGCTACACCCGCGAGGCCTACGAGTACGCCGCCGAGAACCTGCGCATCGGGGCCGAGCGGGCCGGCAAGGACTGGACGACGCTGGACTTCGGCGCGTGGGTGGTCGTCTCTGTGGGGCGGGACTCCGCCGCGGCGAAGGACGCCGCCCGCAGCATGGTGGGCATCTACGCCTCCTCGATGCCGGCCGAGCAGCTCGAGCGCAACGGCGTCGACCCGGTCAGCCTCCAGCCGATCATCGAGGCGATCGCCGGCGGGGACCTCGCCCGCGGCATCGAGCTGACCACCCCGGAGATCGCCGAGAAGCTCTCCTTCTCCGGCACCCCGGAGGAGGTCACCGCGAAGATCAAGGAGATCCAGCCGACCGGGGTCAACCACCTCGTCGCGGCCATCACCGACGCCTCGCTGGTCAAGGCCTTCACCGGCCGGGAGCTGGCCGGGGTCGCCACGGTGGAGGAGCAGCTCCGGCTGATCCACGACGAGGTGATGCCCGCCTTCGCGTGAGGCCCCGTCGCCCGCGGGACGTCGCCCGCGGAACAGGGAGCCATGCCTGCGTCAGGGGCCCTCCGACAGGGCCCCTCCGACAGGGGCATGGCTTCCTTTCCCGCGGCTCCGGAGGCCGTGCGACCGCCTATCCCGCCCGGCCGCCCGGCGGGTGCAGGGCCAGCCACAGCTCGGCCCGGACGCCGGGGGACCCCAGGTCCCGCCCGAGCAGCTGCTCCGCCCGCCGGATCCGCTTGCGCAGCGTGTGGCGGTGCACCCCCAGGGCGGCCGCGGCCGGCTCCCACTGGCCGTGGGCGGCCAGCCAGGCCCGCAGCGACTCCACCAGGTCGCCGGGGCCGGCGCGGTCGGCGGCCACCAGCGGGGCGAGCACGGCCCCGGCGAAGGCAGCGGTCGCGCCGGGGTCCAGCAGCGCAGCGAGCCCGCGACCGGCCAGGTCGGCGAAGGCGGTCACCGGCCGGCCGGTCGCCCGGCCGTGCTCGGCCGCCTGCCGGGCCTGCCGCACCGCCTCGGCCAGCCCGGCCCACGGGGCCGGCGGCGCGATCCCGAGGACGGCGCCGGGCACCCGGCCGGGGAGGTCGGACAGCCGCCCGGCGGGTTCCGCGCCGGAGCCGGTCAGGAGGACGAGCGCGCCGTCGGACTCCGCGGCGAACACCGGGGAACCCGCGTGCGCCGCGGCGTCGGCCGCGACGTCGACGGCGGCCGCCCGCTGCTCCGGCCCGCCCAGCACGACGTGCGCGCGCACCGGCGCGGCCGGCAGCCGCTCCCCGAGCGCGGCGAGGACCGGGGCGACGTCGTCCTGCCCGCCGGCCAGCAGCAGCCGCAGCAGCGCGGCCCGCAGTGCAGCGGTCGCCCCCTCCAGGGCCCGCGACTGCTCCAGCCGGAGGGTGAGCAGCAGTGCGGCGGCGTCCACGACGTGCCGGTCGGCCGCGGGGAAGCGGTCGGGGCGGCCGACGGCGAGGAAGCCCCGGGAGCGCGGCCCGGTGCCCAGCGACTGCAGCAGCACCGTCTCGCCGGGGTCGGTGAGCGCCGCACCGGCCGGGGGGCGCACCCCGCGCAGCCGCTCCACCGCGGGGGCGAGGTCCGCCGCCCGTCGGCGCGCGTCGCGGGGGGCGGCCTCCAGCGGTGTCCCCGCGGCGTCCACCAGCAGCGCCCAGCCGCCGAGGTGCCGGGCGAGGCGGTCGACGACCGCCCGGGCCGCGCCGGCCGTCGCCGCCGCGCGGGTGAGCTCCTGCTGCACGGCCGAGGCGCGGGCCACCGCCGCGTACTCCTCCGCGGCCAGCGCCGCCGACACGGCCCGGGAGATCGCGATGAACGGCGTCCGCCGGGGGACCTCGAGGACGGCGAGGCCGCGGGCGTCGGCCGCCGCCACGAGCTCGGCGGGCACCTCCGGCAGCCCCAGCCCCGTGCCCAGGCCCAGGCCGACCACCCCGGCATCGGCCAGCCGGTGCACGTAGGCCGCCGGGTCGGCGCCCCGGTCGCCCGCCGGGCCGGCTCCGCGATCGTGACCGCCGCGGACCAGCGGCAACCCGGTGCTGAGCAGCAGCTCGCCGCCCTCCAGGAACGGCGCCGGGTCGGCCAGCTCGCTGACGTGCACCCAGGAGACCGGGCGGTCCACCGGGGCGCGGCGGGTGTGCAGGACCAGCCCCAGGGACCGGTTGTCCCGGAGCGAGGCCACGGTGACCGGCACCCGGCCCCCTCTCGACGATGTGGACACCCGGACGTCCACGGCGCGCCGGGGTGGACGGTACCGCCGACCGGGGTAGGGGTCCCAGGCTGGAACCCGCCCCGTCCCCTGGGCGGGGGAACCCGTGTCCCGCGAGGAGAAGCGATGACCGACCTGCTCACCGGCCCCGACACGCTGCCCCAGGAGCGCCGCCTGGTCACCGAGGTGCCCGGCCCGCGGTCCCGCGAGCTGGGCGCGCGGCGCGCCGCGACCGTCTCCTCCGCGGTCGGCAGCACCCTGCCCGTCTACGTCGAGCGCGCCGGCGGCGGCGTCCTGGTGGACGTCGACGGCAACTCGTTCATCGACCTCGGCTCGGGCATCGCGGTGACCGGCGTCGGCAACGCCGCGCCGGCGGTCGTGGCCGCGGTGCAGGAGCAGGTCGCGGCCTTCACCCACACCTGCTTCATGGTGGCCCCCTACGAGGGCTACGTCGCGGTCTGCGAGGAGCTCGCCCGCCTCACGCCCGGCGACCACGAGAAGCGCTCCGCGCTGTTCAACTCCGGCGCCGAGGCGGTCGAGAACGCGGTGAAGGTGGCCCGGCACGCCACCGGGCGCCAGGCGGTCGTCGTCTTCGACCACGCCTACCACGGGCGGACCAACCTCACGATGGCCCTCACCGCGAAGAACATGCCGTACAAGCACGGCTTCGGGCCCTTCGCCGGCGAGGTGTACCGCGTCCCTATGTCCTACCCCTTCCGCGACCCGGAGGGGATGACCGGCGAGCAGGCCGCGGCCCGCGCGCTGGCGCTGGTCGAGACCCAGGTCGGGGCCGGGAACGTCGCCGCGGTGCTCATCGAGCCGATCCAGGGCGAGGGCGGCTTCGTCGTCCCGGCCCCGGGCTTCCTGCCGGCGCTGGCCGACTGGTGCCGGCGCTCGGGCGCGGTGTTCATCGCCGACGAGATCCAGACCGGGTTCTGCCGCACCGGCGACTGGTTCGCCTGCGAGCACGAGCAGGTCGTCCCCGACCTGGTCACCACCGCCAAGGGCATCGCCGGAGGGCTGCCGCTGGCCGGGCTCACCGGTCGGGCCGACCTCATGGACGCCTGCCACACCGGCGGCCTGGGCGGCACCTACGGCGGCAACCCGGTCGCCTGCGCCGCCGCGCTGGCCACCATCCGGACCATGCGGGAGCGGGAGCTGGCCGGGGCGGCGCGGGCCCTCGAGGCCGCCATGCTGCCGCGGCTGCGCGGGCTGCAGGAGCGGTCCGGTGCCGTGGGCGACGTGCGCGGCCGGGGCGCGATGCTGGCCGTCGAGCTGGTCCGGCCCGGGACGACGGAGCCCGACGCCGAGCTGACCGCCCGCATCTCGAAGGCCTGCCACGCGCAGGGCGTGGTGACGCTGACCGCCGGGACCTTCGGCAACGTGCTGCGCTTCCTGCCGCCGCTGGTCATCGGCCAGGAGCTGCTCGGCGAGGCGCTCGACGTCCTCGACGCCGCCTTCGACGAGCACGCCCCCGCACGGTGACGTGACCGGTCGGCCGGGGCCCCGCGCCGGCCCCGTCCAGCGGCTCGCCCCGAGCCTGCGAGGGGTGAGGAGGACGGGGTCCTTCCACGGCGCCGGCCTCAGCCCCCTTCGCGCATCCCCCAGGGGGAGCCGTAGGCGGTCAGCAGGTCGAGGAAGGGCACCGCGTCGAAGGCCTCCGGGCCGAGCACGCCCGACCCGGACCACCGGCCGGTGGCCAGCAGCTCCAGCGCGACCACCGGGTTGACGGCGGTCTGCCACACGACCGCCTGGGCGCCGTACTCCGCCATCGACCAGGCGTTGTCGACCACGTGGTACAGGTACACCTGCCGGGGGGTGCCGTCGGTGCCGGTGCCGCTGACCCACAGGCCGGCGCAGGTCCTGCCGGTCATCAGCTCGCCGAGCCCGGCCGGGTCGGGCAGCACGGCGGCGACGACGTCGCGCGGGGAGACCTCGACGTCGCCGACGCGCACCGGCTCGGTGCGGTCCAGCCCGAGCTTGTGCAGCGTCTTGAGGACGTCGACGAACTCGGCGCCGAGGCCGTACTTGAAGGTGACCCGCTTCGCGTCCACCCAGCGCGGCATGAGGAGCACCTCCTCGTGCTCGACGTTGACGCACTCCACCGGCCCGATGCCCTCGGGGAAGTCGAAGACCTCCGGCTCGCTGAACGGCGGGGTGGTGAACCAGCCCCGGTCGCGCTCCCACACCACGGGCGGGTTGAGGCACTCCTCGATCGTCGTCCAGATGCTGAAGGACGGCGCGAAGTCGTGGCCGCGGACGGCGAGGTCCGCCCCGTCGCGGACGCCGAGTTCGTCGATCTCGGCGAACAGGTGGTCGGCGGCGTAGCGGGCGAACACGTCCGAGAGCCCGGGCTCCACGCCGATGCCGACCAGCGCCAGCCGTCCGGCGGCCTCCCACTCGCCGGCCAGGGCGAACTGCTCGTCACCGAGCTTCACGCCGGTCTCCTCGTAGGGCCGTTCCGGGTGCGGCCGCGACAGCGACATCGCCATGTCCAGGTAGTCGACGCCCGCGGCGAGCGCGGCCCGGAACAGCGGCATCACGAAGCGCGGGTCGGTCGCGTTGAGCAGCACCTGGCAGGAGTGCTCGGCCAGCAGCGCGCGCACGCCGGCCTCGTCGGAGGCGTCGACGCGGGCGGCCACCAGCCGGGGGTCGCCGGTCACCGCCACCGCCTTCTCGGCGCGGGCGGGGTCGAAGTCGGCCACGACCAGGCGGTCGACGAAGGGTCTGCGGGCCGCGATCGCGGCGACCGCACTGCCGACGCCACCGGCGCCGACGAGCAGGATGCGCATGTCCACCTCCACAGGTGACCGGCAGCCTAGCGACGACTTCCGTCGCGTCGACAGGGGTCGCGCCGACCAAACCCTTGCCGAAAGCCGTTCCGGCTGCGATAACCGTCGGATGAGCCAGCAGCAGCCGCCGGCGGAGGCGCCCGCCGAGCTCCGGCACAACGCCATCGGGTTCCTCGACGCCCTCGTCATCGGCCTCGCCTCGACCTCACCGGCCTACTCGATGGCGGCCGTCATCGGCCCCGTCGTCGCCCTGGTCGGCGTCTACGCGCCGGGCGTGTTCCTGGCGTCCTTCGTGCCGATGCTGCTCATCGCGTCGGCCTTCTACTACCTGAACCGGGCCGACCAGGACTGCGGCACCACCTTCTCCTGGGTCACCCGGGCGATGGGCCCCTGGGTGGGCTGGCTCGGCGGGTGGGCCATCGCCATGACCGGCGTCCTGGTCATCGGCTCGCTGGCCGACGTCGCCGTGCGGTTCGGCCTGCTGGCCCTGCAGCTGGACGGCCTCGCCGAGAACACCGTGGTGATCCGGGTGCTCACCGTGCTGGTCATCGTTCTGATGACGGCCGTCTGCGTGCTCGGCACCGAGCTGTCCGCCCGGCTGCAGGACGTGCTCATCATCGCCCAGGTCGTGGCGCTGCTGGTGTTCGCCGTGGTGGCGATCGTGCGCGGCCTCGGCGGGGACGCCGTCGAGGGCGGCGGGCTGACGCCCGAGTGGTCGTGGCTCAACCCGTTCGGCGCCGGCGGGGCGGCCCTCACCGGCGGCCTGCTGCTGGGCGTCTTCATCTACTGGGGCTGGGAGTCGGCGGTCAACCTCACCGAGGAGACCAAGGACTCCGCCTCGGCACCGGGCCGGGCCGCGATCGTCTCGACCGTGCTGCTGCTGGTCACCTACCTGGCGGTGGCCTACGCCGTCCTCGTCTTCTCCGGGACCGGGTACCTCGAGGCCAACGCCGGCGAGGAGGAGTTCATCTTCGCCCTGCTGGCCGGTGACGTCCTCGGCGGCTGGGACTGGGTGCTGCTGCTGTCCGTGGCGACCGCGGCCCTGGCCTCCACCCAGACGACGATCCTCCCGGCGTCCCGGACCGGGCTCTCGATGGCCCGCCGGCACGCGCTGCCGCACGGCCTGGCCCGCATCCACCCGCGGTACCGCACCCCCGACGTCTCGACGTGGTGGGTCGCCGGCATCGCCATCGCCTGGTACCTGCTGGTGAGTGCCATCAGCGAGAACGCCCTGTTCGACTCGCTCACCGCGCTGTCGCTGCTCATCGCGTTCTACTACGCCCTCACCGGCATCGCGTGCGCGGTGTTCTACCGGCAGCGGCTGACCCGCAGCGCCAAGGACCTGCTGCTCATCGGCGTCGGCCCGGTGGTCGGGGCGCTGCTGCTGCTGTGGCTGCTGGTGGAGTCGCTGGCCGACCTGGCCGACCCGGCCAACTCCTACAGCGGCCAGGCCTGGCTCGGTGTCGGCCCGCCGCTGGTCATCGGGGTCGGGATCTTCGTGCTCGGCCTCGTCGTGATGTTCGTCTGGCGGGTGCGCGACGGCCGGTTCTGGCAGGAGCGCACCACCACCGCCGAGCGGCTGGAGAGCGACATCGCCGCAGGTCGCAGCGCAGCGGCGGTCGAGGACCCCGCGCCGTGACCGCGCAGCAGGAAGCAGGCCGGCCGACCGGAGGGAAGACGATGAGCATCGTCCTGGGCTACGACGAGTCCCCGGGAGCGCGCAGCGCGCTGGAGCTGGCGATCGACCTGGCCGCCCGGCTCGGCGAGCCGCTGGTCCTGGTCTTCGGGGCCGCGCCCCCCGGCTCGGTGGGCGAGGAGGCCGGCGAGCACTACCAGGCGATCGCCGAGATGGGCCGGACCGCGACCGCGCACGCCGTCCAGGCGGCCCGGGCCGCCGGGGTGGCGACGGTGGTCGAGGTGCTGCCCGACAAGCCGGTCGACGCGCTGCTCGACGCCGCCGAGCGGCACGACGCCCGGGTCGTCGTCGTCGGCACGTACGGGGAGACCCCGTTGCGCGGGGCGATCCTGGGCTCGGTGCCGCACAAGCTGCTGCACCTCTCCCGCCGCCCGGTGCTCTGCGTCCCCGCCGTGGAGGGCTGACCGCCCACCCGGGGATCCGGCGTGGCGATCACCGTTGACCGGGGGCGGGGCGGGTTGAAGACTCCCGTCGTGCCCGCACCGCAGAGCGGATACGCCCACGTCGACGGCCTGGAGATGTACTACGAGGTCCACGGTGCGGGCGGGACCCCGCTGGTCCTGCTGCACGGCGGGCTGTTCGACATCGACCAGCAGTTCGGCGCGCTGATCCCCGGGCTGGCCGCCACCCGCCAGGTGATCGCCGCCGACCTCCAGGGGCACGGGCGGACCAACGACGTCGACCGGCCGCTGCGGAGCGCGCACCTGGCCTCCGACGTCGTGGGGCTGCTCCGGCACCTGGGCGTCGCGCGGGCCGACGTCCTCGGCTTCAGCGTGGGCGGCGCGACCGCCCTCCACCTGGCGATCGAGCACCCGGAGCTCGTGCGCCGGCTCGTCATCTCCTCCGCCTCGTTCCACCCGGACGGGGACCGCCCGGAGAACCGCGAGGCGGTGGGCGGCATGACGGTGGAGATGATCGCGGGCACGCCGATGGAGCAGGCCTACCGTGCCAGGTCGCCGCACCCCGACCGGCTGCAGACCCTGCTGGACAAGCTCGGCTCGTTCGACGAGGGCGTCCCCGGCTGGTCCGACGCGGACATCCGGGGGATCGCCGCGCCGACCCTCATCACCGTGGGGGATTGCGATGCGGTCACGCTCGACCACGCGGTCCGGTTCCTGCGCCTGCGGGGCGGGGACGTCAACGGCGACTTCGTCGGCGTCCCGGCCTCGCAGCTGGCGGTGTTCCCGGGGACGACGCACTTCCACGGGCTGGCCAGGACCGACCTGGTCCTCGACGTGGTCCTGCCGTTCATCGACGCCCCGCCGCCCGCGTCGTGACCCCAGCTTCCCCGGTCGGCTGCCACGCCGACCGCCCGCACCGCGTCGGCGGTGCCCGTCACCCGGCACCCGGAGGAAGTCGTGACCTCTCGCCTCAACCCGTACATCAGCTTCGCGGACACGGCCCGGCCGGCCCTCGAGTTCTACTGGGAGGTGTTCGGCGGGGAGGTCTCGCTGAGCACCTTCGGTGAGGCGGGCGGGGCCCAGGGCCCCGACGCCGACAAGATCATGCACGGCCAGCTCGAGACGCCGGCCGGGTACACCCTGATGGTCTCCGACACCCCCGCCGGCATGGAGCGCAGGGAGGGCAGCTCGATCTCGATCAGCCTCAGCGGGGACGACGCCGACGAGCTGCGCCGCTACTTCGCCGGGCTCTCCGAGGGCGGGGCGGTCACCATGCCGCTCGAGAAGCAGGTGTGGGGTGACGAGTTCGGCATGTGCGTCGACCGGTTCGGGGTGGCCTGGATGGTCAACATCGCGCAGCCGGCCGGCTGACCGGCGCCCGTCCCCGCTGGCCTCCCCGCCGTCCCCGCGGTGTGCCCCCGCCGTCCCCGCGGTGATCATGGGCTTCCCGCCGGGCCGGTCGGCGTGTCCCGCCGTGTCGCGTGCCAGACGCCCATGATCACCGCGGGGAGCGGGGAGCGGGGAGCGGGGAGCGGGGAGCGGGGAGCGGGGAGCGGGGTGCGCCCCTACAGCCGCGTCCAGGCCTCGGTGAGGACGTCGCGCAGCACCTGCTCCATGAGGTCGAACTCGGCCTGGCCGCAGACCAGCGGCGGGGCGAGCTGGACGACCGGGTCGCCGCGGTCGTCGGCGCGGCAGTACAGGCCGGCCTCGAACAGCGCGCCGGAGAGGAAGCCGCGCAGCAGCCGCTCGGACTCCGCGTCGTCGAAGGTCTCCTTGGTGGCCTTGTCCTTGACCAGCTCGATGCCGTAGAAGAACCCGTCGCCGCGGACGTCCCCGACGATCGGCAGGTCCAGCAACCGCTCCAGGGTGGCCCGGAAGGCGTCCTCGGTGGCCAGCACGTGAGCGTTGAGCCCCTCCTCCTCGAAGATGTCGAGGTTGGCCATCGCCACCGCCGCGCTGACCGGGTGGCCGCCGAAGGTGTAGCCGTGCGGGAAGGACGTCGTCCCCCGCAGGAACGGTTCCACGACCCGGTCGGAGGCGATCATCGCGCCGATGGGGGAGTACCCCGAGGTCATCCCCTTGGCGCAGGTGATCATGTCGGGGACGTAGCCGAACTTGTCGCAGGCGAAGGTCGTGCCCAGCCGGCCGAAGGCGCAGATGACCTCGTCGCTGACCAGCAGGACGTCGTGGCGGTCGCAGATCTCCCGGACCCGTGCGAAGTACCCGGGCGGTGGCGGGAAGCAGCCGCCGGCGTTCTGCACCGGCTCCAGGAAGACCGCGGCCACGGTCTCGGGGCCCTCGAACAGGATCTGCTGCTCGATCTGGTCGGCCGCCCACCGGCCGAAGGCCGCGGGGTCGTCGGCGAAGACCGGTGCCCGGTACAGGTTGGTGTTGGGCACCCGGAACGTGCCCGGCACCAGCGGCTCGAAGTCGGCCTTGAGCGCGGGCAGGCCGGTGATGGACAGCGCGCCCTGGGTGGTGCCGTGGTAGGCCACGGCGCGGCTGATGACCTTGGTCTTGCCCGGCTTGCCGGTCAGCTTGAAGTACTGCTTGGCGGCCTTCCACGCGGTCTCGACGGCCTCGCCGCCGCCGGTGGTGAAGAAGACCCGGTTGAGGTCGCCGGGGGCCGCGGCGGCCAGCCGCTGCGAGAGCTCGACGGCCGCCGGGTGGGCGTAGGACCACAGCGGGAAGAACGCCAGGGTCTCGGCCTGGCGGGCCGCGGCCTCGGCCAGCACCCGGCGCCCGTGCCCGGCCTGCACGACGAACAGCCCGGCCAGCCCGTCGAGGTAGCGCCGGCCGCGGTCGTCGTAGATCCACGGCCCCTCCCCGCGCACGATGACCGGGGGCGGGGTGTCCCGGTAGGCGCCCATGCGCGAGAAGTGCAGCCAGAGGTTGGCCGTCGCCTCGGGGCCGATCGGCCGGGCCGGGGCTGCGACGTCCTGCTCGGTGGTGGTCATGACCACGGATCCCGTCGTCGTCGGAGGGTGACAGTGGGGTGAATCGTAGCCTTCGGGCTCCCGGACCGACGACACCGTCCGTGCGGCGGCCGGTAGGATCACGTGATGACGATGCGGGGGCAGTTCGTGCTGGACGACGTCTCGCGCGCGATCATCGAGCAGCTGCAGGAGGACGGCCGGCGGCCCTACGCCCGCATCGCCGCCGCGGTCGGCCTGTCGGAGGCGGCGGTGCGCCAGCGGGTGCAGCGACTGCTGGACGCCGGGGTCATGCAGATCGTGGCGGTGACCGATCCCCTCCAGGTCGGGTTCTCCCGGCAGGCGATGGTGGCGATCCGCACGAAGGGGGACCTGCGGGCGGTGGCCGACCGGGTCGCCGAGTTCCCCGAGGTCGACTACGTCGTTGTCACCGCCGGGTCGGTCGACCTGCTCGTCGAGGTGGTCTGCGAGGACGACGACCAGCTGCTGGAGATGATCGCCCGGCTGCGGGCCGTCGAGGGCGTGGAGTCCACCGAGACCCACCTCTACCTGGGCCTGCGCAAGCAGACCTACGCCTGGGGCACCCGCCGCCCGCAGCTCCCGGCGGCCGCCGAGGACTGAGAAAGGACCCCGTCCTCCTCACCCCTCGCAGGCTCGGGGCGAGCCTCGGGACGGGGCCAGGAGCCGAGGCGCGACCCCGTCCTCCTCACCCCTCGCAGGCTCGGGGCGAGCCTCGGGACGGGGCCAGGAGCCGAGGCGCGACCCCGTCCTCCTCACCCCTCGCAGGCTCGGGGCGAGCCTCGGGACGGGGCCTGTCAGTGGCAGCGCGACGGGCTGGGTGGCAGGTCGAGGGCCGGGTTGCGGTCGAAGAAGCCGACCGGCCGCAGCTGGAAGGACACGACGTCCACGGGCATGACCGGCCAGTCCTCGGGCCGGGTGATGTGGTGGATGCCGAAGACGTGCCACAGCACGATGTCGGTGTCGGCGATCGACCGGTCCGCCCGCGTCCAGGCGGGCAGGCCGTCGTCCTCGCGGCTCTGGTTGCAGAACTCGCCGGAGGGCCAGCGCTCGTCCTCCGCGTACGGGGTGACCCACAGGGCGTGGTCGACGACCCGGGCGCGCCGCCGGAACGGTGCGGCCGGGTCGGCGATGACCGGGAACGCCGACGAGGGGACGAGCTTGTAGGCCGGCGGCGTCCCCAGCCGGGTGCGGCGGCCGCGGTTGACCACCTTCCAGCTGCGCTGGGTGGCGTAGTCCGGGTCCTGCCGGCCCTCGGACTCGGTGGTCAGGGCCCGGCTGCGCTGCACCAGCGCCAGGCCGTGGGGGTTCTCCTCCGACACCGGCAGCGCCTCGCTCTCGGAGACCACGACGGTGTTCTCCGGGCCGTCGACCTCCATGTCGAGCCGGGCGACGATGAAGTGCTGGTGGTGCGGGGCGTACGTGCGCTCGTCGACCACGGTGCCGTACGGCGGGGCGTCGCCGTCGAAGGCGCTGGTCACCATGATCCCGGTGGCCCGCACCTCGCACTGGATCGTGCCGTCGGAGTAGAAGCGCCAGTAGACGAGGTACTCGTAGTTGGCCACGGTGGCGTGGAAGGACACGACCATCCGCCGTGAGCGGCGCACCTCGGCGCCGGCCTGCTCGTCGACGTGCTTCCACAGCACGCCGTCGTCCTCCTCGTGCAGGCAGATCGCGTTGCGGATCGGGTAGGGCTCGCCGCGGCTGTCGTGCAGGACGGCGTCGACGTAGGTGATCTCGCCGAGGCAGTCGCAGCCGAGCTCCAGCGAGGTGGTCATGAAGCCCAGGCCCCACTCGCCGATGTCGAAGGCGGTGCGCCGGTGGTGGTCGGGGCTGGGGTCGCGGTAGGGGACGACCATCTCGGCGAAGGACATGCGGTGCGCGATCGGGCGCCCGTCGTAGGCCACCCGGTGCAGCACCAACCCCTCGCGGTGGTTGAAGCCCAGCCGCAGCGTCCAGTTCTGCCAGCGCAGCTCGTGCCCGTCGAGGGTGAAGGAGACGCCCTCGGGCTGGGTGATCTCCAGCGGCCGGACGTCGGTGCGCTGGGTCAGCCCCGGCACCAGCGAGGGCACGTACTCGCCCATGACCGCCGGGCGGGCCGGCGGCGGGGTGTCCTCGATGCGCAGCAGCTCCATCCGGTCGAGGTCCACGACGAGGTGCAGGCCCATCACCGGGTTGGCGTAGGGGTTGGCGCCGGGGGCCGAGCGCTGCCAGACGTCGGTCCACCCGACCCGGC
This sequence comes from Geodermatophilus marinus, assembly GCF_003428645.1. Taxonomy (GTDB): domain Bacteria; phylum Actinomycetota; class Actinomycetes; order Mycobacteriales; family Geodermatophilaceae; genus Geodermatophilus. The sequence goes on from NZ_QVQH01000005.1 coordinate 186,539, forward strand.
GGTCCTGCAGCCCCTCGGGGATCAGCGAGTGCCCGTAGGCCCAGGTGTCGATGAGGACGAGGTCGAGGTCGGTGATGCCGCGCCGGGCGAGGGCCGCGACGACGTCCGGGTGGGCGATCAGCGTCTCGTGCGCCTCGTGCCACTCGTCGAGGGTCATGTTCGCCTGCCGGCCCGGCTGGGCCTCCCAGGACAGGACGGCGTCGTCGGTGAGGGAGACCAGCGCCTTGTACGGCGTCCCCTCGTCGCGGCTCCAGCAGGTCACCCGGGCCTCGCGGCGGATCGGGTCGCCGGGGCGGAAGGCGCGGACGACGTCCTTGGCCGGCTCGCGCAGCTCGACGGAGGCGAACCGCCAGCGCTCGTCCACGCCCCTGTCCCGGCGCAGGATGCCGGCCGCGGCGCGGAACTCGTCGGCGGTGAGCGGGTCGAGCGGGTGGGCGGTCACGGGGTGTCCTCTCGGGGGCGGCGGTCGGCGAGCAGGGGGAGGGCGGGGTCCCACCGGGTGCCGTCCCGGGCGTCCCGGCGGCGCCGGGCGATCGCCGACAGGGCCTCGAGGACGACGCGGTTGGCCAGGGCGGCGGTGATGTCGGCGGGGTCGTAGGGCGGGCTGACCTCGACGACGTCGATCCCGACGACCGGCAGCTCGAAGCAGAGCCGGCGGACCGCGTCCAGCAGCTGGCGGGCGGTCAGCCCGCCGGGCTCCGGGGTGCCGGTGCCGGGCGCGTGCCCGGGGTCGCAGACGTCGATGTCGACCGAGAGGAACACGCCGTCGCAGTCGTCGGTGGCGATCGCCGACGCCTCCGTGAGGCACGCGTCGAGCCCGCGGTGCCCGATCTCGGTCATCTCGTAGGAGCGCATCCGCTGCGCGGCCATCCAGTCCAGCGTCTCCGCCCCCGGCCAGTAGCCGCGCAGCCCGATCTGCAGGAACCGGTCCCCGCGCAGGGCGCCGGACTCGATGAGCCGGCGCATCGGCTGCCCGTGGCCCCACAGCGAGCCGAACTCGATGTCGCCGGTGTCGGCGTGCGCGTCGAAGTGGACCATCGACACCCGCCCGTGGCCGAGCACGTCGGCGACCCCGCCGGCGTCGGCGAAGGCGATGGAGTGGTCCCCGCCCAGGACGACGGGGACCGCGCCCGCGCGGACGACCGCGGCGACGGCCTCCCGCAGGGCGGGCAGGGCGGTCTCGATGTCCCCGGAGTACATCTCCACGTCCCCGGCGTCGAGCACGCGCAGGTCGCGCAGCCCGTCGGTGCGCAGCGCCAGGCTCGGCCGGGAGCCGTCGTGCGGCAGGTAGTCGGTCATCCGGATCGCCTGCGGGCCGAAGCGGGTGCCGGGCCGGTGCGAGGTGCCTCCGTCGAAGGGGGCCCCGACGACGACGACGTCCGCGCCGGCGAGGGAGGCCGGGTCGCCGAGGTCGCAGCGGTCGACGCCGAGGAAGGTGATGTCCGGGCCGAACTGGGCCCCGTAGCGCGGCATGACCTCTCCCTCCGCGGGAACCGTTCGCCCCGCCCCGGCGCGCCCTCGACCGTGGAAACCGTGGCGACGGCGCTGTAGGGCCACGGTATCCGTCGTAGGAGGCGGAGTGTAGCGGCGATCGGGTGCGAGGACGCGCCCCAGGGCGGAGTGGATCCGTCGGGGTCACCCCGACGGATCCACTCCGCCCGGGCGGCTCAGCCCTCGCCGGCGAGCCCGGCGTGCTGCTGGCGCAGCTCGCGCTTGAGGATCTTGCCGCTGGGGTTCTTGGGCAGCGCGTCGGCGAGCACGACGTACTTCGGCCGCTTGTAGCCGGCCAGCCGCTCCCGCGTGTGCGCGTGCACGTCCTCGGCGGTCAGGGTGGCGCCGGGCTTGAGGACGACGACGGCGGTCACCGCCTCGATCCAGTGCGGGTGGCTGATCCCGAACACCGCCACCTCGGCGACCCCGTCGAGCTCGTACACCGCCTCCTCGACCTCCCGGCTGGCCACGTTCTCCCCGCCGGTCTTGATCATGTCCTTCTTGCGGTCGACGACGGTGAGGTAGCCGTCCTCGGTCATGGTCCCGAGGTCACCGGAGTGGAACCAGCCGCCGGCGAACGCCTCGGCGGTCTTCGCCTCGTCGGCGTAGTAGCCCGGCGTCGCGTGCGGGCTGCGGTGCACGATCTCGCCCACCTCGCCCGGCGGCACCGGCCGGCCGGCGTCGTCCACCACCCGGGTCTCCACGTTGAGCGCCGCCCGGCCCGCCGAGCCGGCCCGCTCGAGCTGCTCGTGCGGCCGCAGGATGGTGGCCAGCGGCGCCATCTCGGTCTGGCCGTAGAAGTTCCACAGCTGCACGTCCGGCAGCCGCCGGGCCAGCTCGCGCAGCACCTCCACCGGCATCGCCGAGGCGCCGTAGTAGCCCTTGCGCAGGCTGGAGAGGTCGGTGGTGTCGAAGTCCGGGTGCCGCAGCAGGGAGATCCAGACCGTCGGCGGGCAGAACAGCTTGGTCGCCCGCTCCCGCTCGACCGCGGCCAGGATCGCCGCCGGGTCCGGCGCCGGGAGGATGACGCTGGTCGCGCCCAGGTAGACGTCGGGGGAGAAGAAGCAGTCCAGCTGCGCGCAGTGGTACATCGGCAGGGCGTGCACCTCGACGTCGTCGGCGGTCATGCCCCCGTCGACGATGCAGCTGACGTACTGCGCGACCAGCGCCCGGCTGGAGAGCAGCACGCCCTTGGGCCGGGACTCGGTCCCCGAGGTGTACATCATCCGGATCGGGTCGTCGTCGGCGACGAGCACGTCGGGCGGGGTGTCGTCCCCGGTCCGCCACCAGGCGTCGACGTCCTCCCAGCCGCTGGACGGCGCGGCACCCGACAGCCTGATCCAGCCGCGCACCCCGCCGCCGATGCCGGCCCCGGCCAGGGCCTTCTCGGCGGTGGGCACGAGCGCGTCCTCGGCGACGATGCCGGCGGCGCCGGAGTGCTCGAGCACGTACGCCACCTCGTCCGGGCCGAGCATGAAGTTCACCGGGACGAGGACGACACCCATCCGTGCGGTGGCGAAGGCGACGACGGCGAACTGCCAGCAGTTGTGCGACAGCAGCGCCAACCGGTCGCCCTTGGCCAGGCCGCGGTCGGCCAGCGCGTGCGCGGTCCGGTTGACCGCGGCGTCGAACCCCGCGTACGTGACCCGCAGGTCGCCGGCCACGACGGCGGTCCGCTTCGGGTACCGGGCCGCCGTGCGGTGCAGCAGGTCGCCCACCGCGTGCTGCCGGGCGCGGGCGATCGCGGCGGTGGTCTCGGGCGTGTACGACGTCGTCATCTGGGGACCTCTCCGGGGCCGGCGGGACGGTGCGAGCCTGCCACCGGGCCGGCCCCGGGTCACCACCCGTCGACCCCGTCGACCCCGTCGACCCTGACGGCGAGGACGGCGACGTCGTCGCGGGCCCGTCCGGTGAGGACGCCGTCGACCAGGCCGTCGCACAGCTCCTCGAGCGGGCGCCCGGCCAGGCCGCCCAGCACCGCGGCCAGCCGGTCGGTGCCCTCGTCGATCGACGTGCCGCCGTGCTCCAGCAGGCCGTCGGTGTAGAGGACCAGCACGTCCCCGGAGCGCAGCGCCGCCCGGTGGTCGGTCCGCAGCACCGCCGGGGGGCCGACCCCGAGCAGCCGCTCCGGCGTCGTCCCGAGCACCCGCACCCCGCCGTCGGCCCGGAGCACCAGCGGCGGGGGGTGCCCGGCCGAGGACCACCGCAGCGTGTGCTCGCCGGTCGCCCGCTGGGCGTCGTCCTGCTCCAGCCGGGCCACCAGTGCGGTGGCCAGCGTGCCCGGGCCGAGCCCGGCCAGGACCCGGTCGACGCGGGTGAGCGTGCCGGCCGGGGTGTCGCCGCGGTCGTAGGCCAGCGCGCGGACGGTGCTGGCCAGCCGGCCCATGGCCGCGGCCGCCTCCAGGTTGTGGCCGGCGACGTCCCCGATGACCGCGACCAGCGCCCCGTCGGCGGTGCGGAAGGCGTCGTGGAAGTCGCCGCCGACCAGGGCGCGGCTGCTGGCCGGGCGGTAGCGGACCGCCACCCGGAGCGCGTCCGCGGCCGGCGGCGGGGGGAGCAGGCTGCGCTGCAGCGTCTCGGCGACCTGCACCTGGCGGCGGTAGAGGCGGGCGTTGTCGAAGGCCAGCGCGGCGCGGCGGGCGACGTCCACCGCGACGGCGATCTCCTCGGCCGAGTGCGGCGGGCGGTCGCCGGCGTTGACCAGCGACAGCACGCCGAAGGTCTCGCCGCGGGAGCGGACCGGCACGAAGACGCAACTGGTGGCGTCCAGCCGGCGCCAGGCCTCGCGCACCTCCTCCGCCGGCGTCGCCGCGGAGACGAGGGCCTGGTCGATGCTGGTGAGCTGGACGGGCGCGCCGGAGACCAGCGCGGCGGTCACCGCGTCCTGGGTCCGGGCCCCGCGCAGCCGCCCGGCGAGGTAGGTGTCCAGCGCGTCGAGCAGCCGCGGGTCCCGGTGGGCGCGGGCGGTCTGCTCGGGGCCGCCCTCGTCGGCGACCACCGTGACCGTCGCCCAGTCGGCCAGCCGCGGCACCAGGAGGGCGGCCAGCCGGTCGGCCGGGACGCCGGTGTCCAGGGTGGTGATCATCGCCTCGCTGACCTCGGCGAGGTAGAGCAGCCGGTCGCCGTCCCCCGGGCCGGCCGGCGGCGGGGGGACCGCGCGGAAGGAGACGTGCAGCAGCCCGCCGGCCGCCTCGGCGACCGCCGACAGCCAGCGGCCGGTGCCGGGGTGGTAGCCCTGCCAGGTGACCGGCGCGCCGGTGCGGCGGGCGTGCCGCAGGAAGGCCTCGAAGGGCGTGTCGGCGAGCCCCGGCAGCGCCTCGCGCAGGTCCCGCCCGAGCAGCTCGGCGCGGGGCAGGTCGAGCAGCCGGGCCCCGGCGGGGTTGACGTAGCGGACCGTCCAGTCGCGGTCCAGGACGCCCACGCCGTCGGGCAGGCGCTCGAGGGCGGCGGCCGCCAGCGCCGGCTCGACCTCGCCCCCGGCGGACCCGTGCACCCCGCCTCCGTCCCCCGACCGCTGCACCCCCGGACCGCAGGCCCACGGGCCCCGCCCCTCGGGATCCCCGCTGCTCGGGACCCCTCGCCACCACGTCCCCCGGGACCGGTGGCCAGGCAGGCACAGTACTGGCGCGGCGGCTCGTCGTGACGGGAGGGACCGGCGCCGCGCCGCGGGGCGGCGCCCGGTGACGGGTGCTCCCGAGCCCGGCTTCCCGTGCCGGACGGCGTCCGGTTGGATCGGCAGGCACGGACGGTTCCGCGCCGGGACCCACGACGAGGACCGCGGGAGGACCTCTGTGTTCACGAAGGTGCTGGTGGCCAACCGCGGGGAGATCGCGGTGCGGGCGTTCCGGGCGGCCTACGAGCTGGGTGCGGGGACGGTGGCGGTGTTCCCGTGGGAGGACCGCAACTCCCTGCACCGGCTGAAGGCCGACGAGAGCTACCCGATCGGCGAGGTGGGCCACCCGGTGCGGGCCTACCTGTCCGTGACGGAGGTCGTGGAGGCCGCCCGCCGGGCCGGGGCGGACGCGGTCTACCCCGGCTACGGCTTCCTGTCGGAGAACCCGGACCTGGCCGACGCGTGCGCCCGGGCGGGGATCACCTTCGTGGGTCCGCCGGCGGAGGTGCTGGAGCTCACCGGCAACAAGGCCCGGGCCATCGCCGCGGCGCGGGAGGCGGGGCTGCCGGTGCTGGCCTCGACCGTGCCCAGCGCGGACGCCGACGCGGTGCTCGCCGCCGCCCGGGAGCTGCCGTTCCCGGTGTTCGTCAAGGCGGTGGCCGGGGGCGGCGGGCGCGGGATGCGGCGGGTCGCCGACCCGGCCGAGCTGCGCCCGGCGGTCCAGGCGGCCATGCGGGAGGCGGAGTCGGCCTTCGGCGACCCGACCGTGTTCTGCGAGCAGGCCGTGGTCGACCCCCGCCACATCGAGGTCCAGGTCCTGGCCGACGGCGCCGGGGACGTGGTGCACCTGTTCGAGCGGGACTGCTCGGTGCAGCGCCGGCACCAGAAGGTGGTCGAGCTGGCCCCGGCGCCGAACCTCGATCCGGCCCTGCGGGAGCGGATCTGCGCCGACGCGGTCGCCTTCGCCCGCCACATCGGCTACGTCAACGCCGGCACCGTGGAGTTCCTGCTCGACGCCGCCGGACGGCACGTGTTCATCGAGATGAACCCCCGCATCCAGGTCGAGCACACGGTGACCGAGGAGGTGACCGACGTCGACCTGGTGCAGGCGCAGCTGCGGATCGCCGCGGGCGAGACCCTCGCCGACCTGGGGCTCTCCCAGGGCACGATCGCGCTGCGGGGCGCGGCGCTGCAGTGCCGGATCACCACCGAGGACCCGGCCAACGGCTTCCGCCCGGACACCGGCCGGATCACGACCTACCGGTCGCCGGGCGGTGCCGGGATCCGGCTGGACGGCGGCGCCTCGCTCGGCGCGGAGGTCGGCGCGCACTTCGACTCGATGCTGGTGAAGCTCACCTGCCGCGGGCGGGACTTCGGCATGGCCGTGGCCCGGGCCCGGCGGGCGGTGGCCGAGTTCCGCATCCGCGGCGTGGCCACCAACATCCCGTTCCTGCAGGCCTTGCTGGACGACCCCGACTTCGCCGCCGGCCGGGTCACCACCTCGTTCATCGAGCAGCGCCCGCAGCTGCTGACCGCGCGCGCCTCGGCCGACCGGGGCACCCGGCTGCTCACCTACCTGGCCGACGTGACGGTCAACCGGCCGCACGGCGAGCGCCCGCACCTGGTCGACCCGGCCACCAAGCTGCCCGCGGTGGACCTGCGGCAGGCACCGGCGGCGGGCTCCCGGCAGCGGCTGGCCGAGCTGGGGCCCGCGGGGTTCGCCGAGGACCTGCGGACCCGCACCGCCCTGGCGGTCACCGACACCACGTTCCGGGACGCGCACCAGTCGCTGCTGGCCACCCGGGTGCGCACCAAGGACCTCGTCGCCGTCGCCGGCCACGTCGCCCGGACCGTGCCGGAGCTGCTGTCGCTGGAGTGCTGGGGCGGGGCCACCTACGACGTCGCGCTGCGGTTCCTGCACGAGGACCCGTGGGAGCGGCTGGCCGCGCTGCGCGAGGCGGTGCCCAACGTCTGCCTGCAGATGCTGCTGCGCGGGCGCAACACCGTCGGCTACACCCCCTACCCCACCCAGGTCACCGACGCCTTCGTCGCCGAGGCCGCGCGCACCGGCATCGACGTGTTCCGGGTCTTCGACGCGCTCAACGACGTGGCCCAGATGCGCCCGGCGATCGACGCGGTCCGCGAGACCGGGACGGCGGTGGCCGAGGTCGCGCTGTGCTACACCGGCGACCTGTCCGACCCCGGCGAGAGGCTCTACACCCTCGACTACCACCTGCGCCTGGCCGAGCAGATCGTCGACGCCGGGGCGCACGTCCTGGCGATCAAGGACATGGCCGGGCTGCTGCGCCCGCCGGCCGCCGCGACCCTGGTGCGGGCGCTGCGGGAGCGCTTCGACCTCCCGGTGCACCTGCACACCCACGACACCGCCGGAGGGCAGACCGCCACCCTGCTGGCCGCCTGGGAGGCCGGCGTGGACGCCGTCGACGGGGCGGTGGCCGCCATGGCCGGGACGACGTCGCAGCCGCCGCTGTCGGCGATCGTGGGCGCCACCGACACCACCGCGCGGGCCACCGGGCTGTCCCTGGCCGCCATCAACGACCTCGAGCCGTACTGGGAGGCGGTCCGGCGGGTCTACGCGCCGTTCGAGTCCGGGCTGCCCTCGCCGACCGGGCGGGTCTACACCCACGAGATCCCGGGCGGGCAGCTGTCCAACCTGCGCCAGCAGGCCATCGCCCTGGGGCTGGGCCAGCGGTTCGAGGAGGTCGAGGACGCCTACGCCGCCGCCGACCGGCTGCTGGGCCGGCTGGTCAAGGTCACCCCGAGCTCCAAGGTGGTCGGCGACCTGGCGCTGCAGCTGGTCGGGTCCGGGGTCTCGGTCGAGGAGTTCGCCGCCGACCCGGGGCGCTACGACCTGCCCGACTCGGTCATCGGGTTCCTGCGCGGCGAGCTCGGCGACCCGCCCGGCGGCTGGCCCGAGCCCTTCCGCACCCGGGCGCTGGAGGGCCGCCGTCCCGCCGAGCCGCCGGCGGAGCTGTCCGGGACCGACCGCGAGTGGCTGGCCAAGGACCCCCGCGGCACCCTCAACCGGCTGCTGTTCCCCGGCCCCACCCGCGAGTACCTCGCCCACGCCGAGGCCTACGGCGACGTGTCGGTGCTGCCGACCAAGGAGTTCCTGTACGGGCTGCGCCCCGGCGACGAGCACGCCGTCGACCTCGAGCCCGGCGTCACCCTGCTCATGGGCGTCGAGGCCGTCTCCGACCCCGACGAGCGGGGCATGCGCACCGTCATGGGCACGCTCAACGGCCAGCTGCGCCCCGTCGCGGTGCGCGACCGCTCGGTCGAGGCCGCGGTCAAGGCCGCCGAGAAGGCCGACCGCACCCAGCCCGGGCACGTCGCGGCGCCCTTCGCCGGGGTGGTCACCCTGCAGGTCGCCGAGGGCGACGCCGTCGAGGCCGGCCGGCCGGTCGCCAGCATCGAGGCGATGAAGATGGAGGCCGCCATCACCGCCCCCGTCGCCGGGACGGTGCAGCGGCTGGCCATCGGCGAGGTGCAGCAGGTGGAGGGCGGCGACCTGCTCGTCGTCCTCGGCTGAGCGCCGGGCCGGCATGGCGCCACCGGAGCGGGCCGACCGCCGCTTCCCCCGGCGCGTCTACGGCGTGGGGGAGGAGCCCGACCCGCGGTTCTCCCTGGCCAACGAGCGGACCTTCCTGGCCTGGATGCGCACGTCGCTGGCGCTGCTGGCGGCGGGTGTGGCGCTGGAGGCCCTGGACCTGCCGATCGCCGAGGGCGCCCGGCTGGCCGCCGCCCTGGTCCTCATCGCGCTGGGCCTGCTGGCGCCGGTGCAGGCCTGGTTCGGCTGGATGGCCACCGAGCGGGCGATGCGCTGCTCGCGCCCGCTGCCCTCGCCGCCGCTGAGCGTGGTCACGGCCGTGGGGACGACGGTCGCGGGCGCGCTGGTCCTCATCGGCCTGCTGGTGCGGTGAGCGGTCCCCCCGGGCCGGTCTTCGACGACGGCCTGCAGGCGGAGCGGACCGCCCTGGCCTGGCGCCGCACCGCGCTCGCGATGGCGGTCGGGGCGGTCGTGGGGGGACGCCTGGCGGCACCCGCGCTCGGCCTGGCCGCGCTGGTCGTCGCGGGGATCGGGCTGGCGCAGGCCGTGGCCGTCGCCGAGCTGTCCTGGCGGCGCTACCGCAGCGTCCACCGCTCGCTGTCCGGCCACGGGGACCTGACCGGCGTCCGGGCGGCGGGCCTGCCCATCGCCGCGCTGGCCTGCTCGGGCGTCCTCGTGGGGCTCCTCGCGCTGGCGTTCGTCCTCGCCGGCTGACCTCGGGCCGGGGGGAGGCGCGCCACCCCGGGCTGTCGACAGGATCGTTGACGATCCCGTCGACGGGCTGGGAGGGTCGGTGGCACCGGGCCCGCCGGATCGGAGGACGCGCGTGATCATCGACTGCCACGGCCACTACACGACCGCGCCGGCCGCCCACACCGCCTGGCGGTCCGAGCAGGTGGCGGCCTGGGAGGCCGGGAACGCGCCGCCGCCGTACCCGGGGATCGGCGACGACGAGATCCGGGAGACGATCGAGGCCAGCCAGCTGCGGCTGATGGACGAGCGGGGCATCGACGTCACGCTGTTCTCCCCGCGGGCCTCGGCGATGGCCCACCACGTCGGGGACGAGTCGGTCAGCCTCGAGTGGGCCCGCCGGTGCAACGACCTGGTGCACCGGGTGACCACGCTGTTCCCCGACCGGTTCGTCGGCGTGGCCCAGCTGCCGCAGTCGCCCGGGGCCGGCCTGGAGGGCTCGGTCGCCGAGCTGCGCCGCTGCGTGACCGAGCTCGGCTTCGTCGGCTGCAACCTCAACCCCGACCCCAGCGGCGGGCACTGGACCGCGCCCCCGCTGACCGACCGCTCCTGGTACTCCTTCTACGAGGCGCTGGTCGAGCTGGACGTGCCGGCGATGGTCCACGTGTCGGCCTCGACCGTCCCGGCGTTCCACGCGACCGGGGCGTACTACATCAACGCCGACACCACCGCGTTCATGCAGCTCGTGCAGGGCGGGCTGTTCACCGACCTGCCCGGCCTGCGGCTGGTCATCCCGCACGGCGGCGGTGCGGTGCCCTACCACTGGGGGCGCTACCGGGGGCTGGCCGACATGCTCGCCCAGCCACCGGTCGAGACCAACGTGATGGGCAACGTCTTCTTCGACACCTGCGTCTACCACCAGCCCGGCATCGACCTGCTGCTCGACGTGGTGGGCACCGGCAACGTGCTGTTCGGCTCGGAGATGGTCGGGGCGGTCCGCGGCGTCGACCCGCGCACCGGCCACCACTTCGACGACACCAGGCGCTACGTCGAGGCGGCCGGGCTGGACGACGCCGCCCGCGCCGCGGTGTACGAGGGCAACGCCCGCCGCGTGTACCCCCGCCTCGACGCGGCCCTGCGGCGGGCCGGGCGCTGACCGCCGTGCCGCCCCCGCCGCCGGGGTCGCGACCGGCCGCACCGCCCGTCCGGTCGCGGGTCGAGGACGCCCTGCGCCGGGCGATCGCCGAGGGCGAGTTCGCGCCCGGCTCCCGGCTGGTCGAGGCCGACCTGGTGGCGCGGTTCGACGCCGGCCGCAGCCACGTCCGGCTGGCCATCGACGCGCTGGCCGCCGAGGGGCTGGTGGAGCGCGTCCCGAACCGCGGGGCGCGGGTGCGGGTGGTCTCCACCGAGGAGGCCGTCGCGATCACCGAGTGCCGGATGGCCCTGGAGGCCCTCATCGCCGGCAAGGCGGCCGAGCGCGTCACCGACGCCGAGGCCGGGCGGCTGCGCGCCCAGCTGGGGGCGATGCGCGACGCGCTGGCGGCCGGCGACCTGCTCGGCTACTCCGCGCTCATCCAGGAGCTGCACGGCCTGCTGCACGCCGCCGCCCGCCAGCCGGTCGCCGCCGGCCTGGTCGACCGGTTGCAGGCGCAGCTGGTGCGCCACCAGTTCCGGCTGTCCCTGCGTCCCGGCCGGCCGCAGGTCAGCCTCGCCGAGCTCGGCGAGCTCGTCGACGCCGTCACCGGCCGCGACCCCGGCCGCGCCGCGGCGGCCGCCACCGCCCACTTCGCCAGCGTCATCGACGCGCTGGCCGCGTCCACCGGCTCCCCAGGAGGCACCCCGTGAGAACCGTCGTCGTCACCGATCCGCCCCGCGCCGACGCAGGGGACGCCGAGCGCCTCGGCGGCTTCGGCGTGGCCACCGTGCACGAGGCCCTCGGCCGGGTCGGCTACCTCGGCCCGGCGTTCCGGCCGGCCTGGCCCGGTGCCCGCACCGGGGGCACCGCGGTCACCGTGCTGTGCTGGCCGGGGGACAACCTGATGATCCACGTGGCCGTGGAGCAGTGCCGCCCCGGGGACGTCCTCGTCGTCGCGACCAGCTCGCCGTCCAGCGACGGGCTGTTCGGCGAGCTGTTCGCCACCGCGCTGGCGCACCGCGGCGTGCGGGGGGTGGTGCTCGGCTGCGGCGTGCGCGACGTCGCCGAGCTGCGCGAGATGGGCTTCCCCGCCTGGTCGACCGCGGTGAGCGCGCAGGGCTCGGTCAAGGCCACGCCCGGCGCGGTCAACGTGCCCGTCGTCCTCGGCGGGCAGACCGTCGCCCCCGGCGACGTGGTCGTCGCCGACGACGACGGCGTCATGGTGGTGCCGCGCGCCGACGTGCCGCGGGCACTCACCGCGGCGCAGGCCCGGGTCGACAAGGAGGACGCCACACGCGCGGCCTTCCGGCGCGGCGAGCTCGGCCTGGACCGCTACGGCCTGCGCGAGCAGCTGCCGGCCCTCGGCATCGAGCACGTCCCGTACGAGGCGTGGAGGGAGCAGCGGGGGTGAGCTACGACGACACCGGGGTCCGCTGCACCATGCTGCGCGGCGGCACCTCCCGCGGGCTCTACCTCGAGGCCGCCGACCTGCCCGCCGACCCGGCCGCGCGCGACGACCTGCTGCTGCGGCTCATGGGCACCCCCGACCCGCGGCAGATCGACGGCCTGGGCGGCGCGACCACGCTGACCAGCAAGGTCGCCGTCGTCTCGCCCTCCGCGGCGCCCGGGGTCGACGTCGACTACCTGTTCCTGCAGCTCGGCGTGGACGAGCCGACCGTCAGCGACCGGCAGAACTGCGGCAACGTCCTCGCCGGCGTGGGGCCGTTCGCCGTCGAGCGCGGCCTGGTGCCCGCCGGTGCGGAGCAGACCAGCGTCCGCATCCGCATGCTGAACTCCGGCAGCGTCGCCGTGGCCACCTTCCCGACGCCGGGTGGCCGGGTCGAGTACCGCGGGGACCGCCGGTGGGGCGACGTCCCGATCGCCGGTGTCCCCGGCACCGCCGCACCGGTGGCGCTCACCTTCGCCGACACCGCCGGCTCGGGCACCGGCCGGCTGCTGCCCACGGGGCGGGTCCGCGACACGGTGGAGGGCATCGACGTCACCTGCGTCGACAACGGCATGGCCGTGGTCGTCGCGCGGGCCGAGGCCTTCGGGCTCTCCGGGTACGAGTCGCACGCGGAGCTCTCCGCCGACGCCGGCCTGCTGGCCTGGGTCGACGCCGTCCGCACCGCGGCCGGGGAGCTGATGGGGCTCGGCGACGTCACCGGCACCTCGGTGCCCAAGACCGCGCTGCTCGCCGCCCCCCGGGACGGCGGCCAGGTGTGCACCCGGTCGTTCATCCCGGTCCAGCCGCACAGCTCGATCGGCGTGTTCGCCGCGGTCAGCGTCGTGACCGGCATGCTGCTGCCCGGCGCCGTCGGCCACGAGCTCACCGCCGGCTGGCCGGCCGGCAGCTCCCGGGTGGACGTCGAGCACCCGACCGGTCACCTGCTCGTCGACGTCGAGGTCGACGCCTCGGCCGACCCGCCCCGCGTCGTCCGCGCCGGCGTCGTCCGCACCGCCCGCAAGCTCTTCGACGGCACCGCCTTCCCCCGCTGAGACACCTGCGGCCCCGTCCTCCCACCCCCTCCCGCACGGACGAACACCGGAGCCCCGATGCCCCCGCTGCACGAGATCGCCCACCTCGGCCACGTCGAGCTGCGCACCCCCGTCCTCGAGCAGGGCGTCGAGTTCTGCACCCGCTACCTCGGCCCGACCTGCACCGGGGAGGCCGGCGACTCGGTGTTCCTGCGCGCCTGGGACGACCACGAGACGACCACGCTGACGCTCACCGCGCACGCCACCTCCGGGGTGGGCCGCACCCACCTGCGTGCCGCCGGCCCCGAGGCGCTGGCGCGCCGGGTGGCCGCCATCGAGGCGGCCGGCCGGGGGGTCGGCTGGCGGCCGGTGGACTGGACCGAGGCCGAGCGCGCCGAGGGTCAGGCCTGGGGGCTGGAGACGATCGAGACCTTCCACACCCACGGCACGCCGCCGGTGCAGCCGTGAGGATCGCCGTCCTCGGGCTGGGCGAGGCCGGCTCGCTGATCGCCGCCGACCTGGCCGCCGCCGGGGCCGACGTCCGCGGCTACGACCCGAAGGGCGTCGCCGTCGACGGCGTGCAGCCGCGGGCCGGCGAGGCCGAGGCGGTCACCGACGCCGACCTGGTGCTCAGCGTCAACAGCTCCCACGACGCGATGACGGCGCTGGGCACCGCGCTGCCGGCGCTGCGGCCGGGCACGCTGTGGGCCGACCTCAACACCGCCAGCCCCGGGCTCAAGGTCTCCCTCGCCGAGCGGGCCGCGGCGCAGGGGGTGCCGGTGGTCGACGTGGCGCTGATGTCGCCGGTCCCGGGCAAGGGGCTGCGCACCCCCATGCTCGTCTCCGGCGACGCCGCCGGTCGCTACGCCGGGGCGCTCCGCGGGCTGGGCGCCGAGGTGACCGTGCAGCCGGGCCCGGTGGGGGAGGCCATCTCCCGCAAGCTGCTGCGCAGCGTGTTCTACAAGGGGCTGGCCGCCGCGGTCGTCGAGGCGCTCACCGCGGCCGAGGCCGCCGGGTGCGCGGACTGGCTGCGCGGCAACATCGGCACCGAGCTCGCCGCCTTCGACGAGCGGACCATCGACCGGCTGGTCGAGGGCACCCGCACGCACGCCCGGCGGCGGGCCGACGAGATGGCGGCGGCCACCGAGCAGCTGGCCGAGCTCGGCGTCCCGGCGCGGGTCGCCGCGGCCGCCCGGGACCTGCTGGTGCAGCTCCGGGACGCCCCACCGGCGTAGCCGGCCGGGCGCGGGACCCTACGGCGCGGCGCGGTGGATCTCGTAGCCGGGGAACGCGGGGATCTCCTCGTCCACCACGACCGGCAGCGGCGGGTCGGTGCCCACCGCCGCCGCCTTCATCCGGCAGTGCAGCTCGGGGCGGACGTGGATGGCGACGGGTTCGGCCGCTCCCGGGCGGCGGGCCTCGGCCAGCAGCTCCTCCGACAGGGCGTCCGTGTCGGTCTGCGGGATGGCGGTCACGGCCGTGCCTCTCCGACGGGACGCCGGCGTCCCCGGGGGACCGGGTGCCGTGGACCGGCGGTCCGCGAGGTGTGCTCTCTGCTCACGCCTCGATGACCTACCCGATCACCGGGCCGGGTGCGCGGAAGTCCCCGTCTCGCCACGAAGTCGTCACCGACCCGTCGCACGCGGCCGGGGCGGGGCGGGCAGCGGGGCCGGACGGGTGGCTTGACGCCGGGTCGCCCGGGTGCGTGGATGGGCCGCCCGCCCCGCCGATCCCGGAGGTCCCCGACCCGTGACCGCGACCCTCCCGCCCCGCGCCCGGGGCACCGGCCGCCGGCTCGCCGACCGGGCGCTGGGCCGGCTGCTCCGGCTGCCGCCCCCGACGACCGGCTGCACGGTCACCAGGGACGTGCGCATCCCGATGCGGGACGGCCAGGTGCTCCTCGCCGACCACTGGGCGCCCGAGGGGCCGGCGCTGGGCACGCTGCTCCTGCGGTCCCCGTACGGGTGGAGCGGACCCATGGCCGCCCTCCACGGCGGCGTCTTCGCCGCCCGCGGCTACCACGTCGTGCTCGCCCGGTGCCGGGGCACGTTCGGCTCCGGCGGCGACTTCCGGCCGATGGTCCACGAGGTCGAGGACGGGGCCGACACGGTGGCCTGGCTGCGCGAGCAGCCGTGGTTCGGCGGCCGGTTCGCCACGCTCGGGATGTCCTACCTCGGCTTCACCCAGTGGGCGCTGCTCGTGGACCCCCCGCCGGAGCTGGCCACGGCGATCGTGCAGGTGGGCCCGCACGACTTCGGCGAGTCGGTCTACGCCGGCGGGGCCTTCGCGCTGGCCGACTTCCTCGGCTGGAGCGACATGGTCGCCGCCCAGGAGGAGGTCCGCGGGGTGCGCGGGGTGGTCCGCTCGGCCACGGCGCCCCGCCGGCTGGCGCCGGCCCTGGCCGGTCTCCCGCTGGCCGACGCGGGGGAGGCGCTGCTGGCCGGCCGGGCCGGCTGGTACCGCGACTGGGTCAGCCGCCGCGACCTCGACGACCCGTTCTGGGCGCCGATGCGGCTGGGCGTGGCCCTGGACCGCGTCCGCGTGCCGGTGCTGCTGCACACCGGCTGGCAGGACCTCTTCCTCGAGCAGTCCCTGGCCCAGTACGCCCACCTGCGCGCCCGCGGCCGCGACGTCGCGCTCACCGTCGGACCGTGGACGCACCTGCAGGTGCTCACGCGCGGCGCCGGCCCGCTGCTGCGGGAGTGCCTCGACTGGCTGGGCGAGCACCTGGCCGGCACCGCGGCAGGAACCGCGGCAGGGACAGCAGGACGCACCCGGCCGGAACCGGTGCGGGTGCACGTGACCGGCGCGGGGGAGTGGCGCGACCTGCCGCACTGGCCCCCGGCGACCACCGAGCGGGTCCTCCACCTCGCGCCCGGCGGGGCGCTCGCCCCCCTCGCGCCCCCGGCGACCGCCGGCCCGGCCCGCTTCCGGTACGACCCGGCCGACCCCACGCCCACGGTCGGCGGGCGGCTGCTGGGCGCGGGCAGCGGCTACCGCGACGACCGGCGGCTGGCCGCGCGGGACGACGTCCTCGTCCTCGACTCGGCCCCGCTGCCCGCGCCGCTGGAGATCGTCGGGTGCCCGGTCGTGGAGCTGGCGCACACCAGCGACAACCCGCACGTCGACCTCTTCGCCCGCGTCTCCGAGGTCGACGCCCGCGGGCGCTCCCGCAACGTCAGCGACGGCTTCCGTCGGCTCGACCCGGCCGCGCCGGACGGCGTCGTCCGGCTCGAGCTGGACGCCGTCGCGCACCGCTTCGGCGCCGGGTCCCGGGTGCGGCTGCTCGTCGCCGGCGGATCGCACCCGCGGTTCGAGCGCAACCTCGGCACCGGGGAGGACCCGGCGACCTCCGCCCGCACCGCCCCCTCGCACCGGAGCATCACCCTCGCCGGCGGGGCCTCCCGGCTCCTCCTGCCGGTGCCGACCGCCGGGTCCTCCGACCCGCCCCCGCAGCCCGACCCACGGACGGAGACAGCATGACCACGGCCGAGACCGACGCCGCCGCGAGCACGCGGCCGCCCACCGCGCACGCCGCCGACAGCCACGACGTGATCCGCGTGCACGGCGCGCGCGAGAACAACCTCAAGGACGTCAGCGTCGAGCTCCCCAAGCGGCGGCTGACGGTCTTCACCGGCGTCTCCGGCTCGGGCAAGAGCTCGCTGGTGTTCAGCACGATCGCCGCGGAGTCGCAGCGGCTGATCAACGAGACCTACAGCGCCTTCGTCCAGGGCTTCATGCCGACGCTGGCCCGCCCCGAGGTCGACCTGCTCGACGGGCTGACCACCGCGATCATCGTCGACCAGGAACGCATGGGGGCCAACCCGCGGTCGACCGTCGGCACCGCCACCGACGCCAACGCGATGCTGCGGATCCTGTTCAGCCGGCTCGCCGAGCCGCACATCGGCCCGCCGAGCGCCTACTCCTTCAACACGCCGTCGGTCACGGCCAGCGGGGCCATCACCGTCGAGCGCGGGGCCCGGACCAAGCGGGAGAAGGCCACCTTCACCCGCCTCGGCGGCATGTGCCCCCGCTGCGAGGGCATGGGCACGGTCAACGACATCGACCTCACCGCCCTCTACGACGACAGCCGGTCGCTGGAGGACGGTGCGCTGACCATCCCCGGCTACAGCATGGACGGCTGGTACGGTCGGCTGTTCCAGGGCGCCGGGCTGGACATGGGCAAGCCGATCGCTGCGTACACGAAGAAGGAGCTGCACACGCTCCTGTACGCGGAGCCGACCAAGATCAAGGTCGAGGGCATCAACCTGACCTACGAGGGCATCGTCCCGCGCATCCAGAGGTCGATGCTGTCCAAGGACGTCGAGGCGCTGCAGCCGCACGTCCGGCGCTTCGTCGAGCGGGCGGTCACCTTCACGACCTGCCCCGACTGCGACGGCACCCGGCTGGCCCCCGAGGCCCGGGGCTCGACGATCCGGGGCAGGAGCATCGCCGACGTCTGCGCCATGCAGATCAGCGACCTCGCCGACTGGGTCCGCGACCTCGACGAGCCCTCCGTGGCCCCGCTGCTCGCCGGCCTGCAGCACCTGTTCGACTCCTTCGCCGAGATCGGGCTGGGGTACCTCTCCCTCGACCGCCCGGCCGGCACGCTGTCCGGCGGCGAGTCGCAGCGCACCAAGATGATCCGCCACCTCGGCTCCTCGCTCACCGACGTGACCTACGTCTTCGACGAGCCCACCATCGGCCTGCACCCGCACGACGTGCAGCGGATGAACGGCCTGCTGCTGCGGCTGCGCGACAAGGGCAACACCGTGCTCGTCGTCGAGCACAAGCCGGAGACCATCGCGATCGCCGACCACGTCGTCGACCTCGGCCCGGGTGCCGGCACCGCCGGCGGCGAGGTGGTCTTCGAGGGCACGGTCGAGGGCCTGCGCCGCGCCGGCACCCTCACCGGCCGGCACCTCGACGACCGGGCGTCGGTGAAGCCGTCGGTCCGCACGCCGTCGGGCGCCCTCGAGGTGCGCGGCGCGGCCACGCACAACCTGCGGGACGTCGACGTCGACATCCCGCTCGGCGTGCTCGTCGTCCTCACCGGCGTGGCCGGCTCCGGCAAGAGCTCCCTGGTCCAGGGCTCGGTGGCCGGCCGGGACGGCGTCGTGGTGGTCGACCAGACCGCGATCCGGGGCTCCCGGCGCAGCAACCCCGCCACCTACACCGGGCTGCTCGACCCGATCCGCAAGGCGTTCGCGAAGGCCAACGGCGTGAAGCCGGCCCTGTTCAGCGCCAACTCCGAGGGCGCCTGCCCGACCTGCAACGGCGCCGGGGTGGTCTACACCGACCTCGGCATGATGGCCGGCGTCGCCAGCACCTGCGAGGTCTGCGAGGGCCGGCGCTTCCAGGCCGCCGTGCTCGGGTACACCCTCGGCGGCAAGGACATCAGCGAGGTGCTCGCCATGCCGGTGGCCGAGGCGGAGGAGTTCTTCGGGGCCGGCGACGCGCGCACCCCCGCGGCGCACGCGATCCTCGACCGGCTGGCCGACGTCGGGCTGGGCTACCTCACCCTCGGCCAGCCGCTGACCACGCTCTCCGGCGGCGAGCGGCAGCGGCTCAAGCTGGCCACCCAGATGGGGGAGAAGGGCGCCGTCTACGTCCTCGACGAGCCCACCGCGGGCCTGCACCTGGCCGACGTCGAGAACCTGCTCGGCCTGCTCGACCGGCTGGTCGACTCCGGCCGGTCGGTCGTCGTCATCGAGCACCACCAGGCGGTCATGGCGCACGCCGACTGGATCATCGACCTCGGTCCCGGTGCCGGCCACGACGGCGGCCGGATCGTCTTCGAGGGGACCCCGGCCGACCTCGTCGCCGCCCGTCCCACCCTCACCGGCGAGCACCTCGCGGACTACGTCGGCGCCTGACGCCGACCGGTCCGGGCCGGCCCTGCCCGCCGCCGGCGGCGGGGACGGCCCGGACGGTGGGACGCTGGGGGCGTGACGGGGGTGGTCGAGGGCGCGCGTGCCCGGTTCCGGGCCCGGGTCTCCGGCGACCCGACCGGCGCGCCGGCGTGGGTGCGCGACATCGCACGGGTGGGCAGCGGGCCCGGGTGGTTCGCACCCGACGGCGTGGTGTGGCGCGTGCACGGCGACCTCGCCACGCTGGTCGGCGGCGTCGCGGCACTGCTGGGGCAGGCCGCCCACCCGCTGGCGCTGGCCGGCGTGGAGCGGCACTCGGCCTACCGCGACGACCCGTGGAAGCGGCTGGCCGGCACCGCCCGCTGGCTCGTGGTGAGCACCTTCGGCTCGGCCGAGCTCGCCGAGCGGGAGGCCGCCCGCGTGCGCCGGATGCACACCACCGTCCGGGGCACCGCGCCCGGCGGGCGGCCCTACTCCGCCCAGGACCCGGCGCTGCTGCGCTGGGTCCACCTGGCCTTCACCGACGCCTTCCTCGCCGCCCAGCGCGCCGTGGGCACCGACCTCACCCGGCGCTTCGGCCGGCGCTGGCCGGACGCCTACGTCGCCGAGTGGGCCCGCAGCGCGGCCGCGCTCGGGGCGACCGACCTGCCGGCGAGCGAGGCCGAGCTGGCCGCGGCGCTGGCCGCGTGCGTCCCCGACCTGGAGCCGGTGCCGGAGCACCTGCGGACCTTCCTCGCCGCGCCACCCGGGCTGGCGGGCGTGGAGGAGGTCTTCTACCGCGGCCTGGCCGGCGCCGCCGCGCTGCTGGTGTCGCCGTCGGTGGCGCCGTTCGCGGGCGTCCCCGGCCGGCGCGGGCCGGGAGCGGTGCGGCTGCCCGCGACGACCCTGCAGCTGCGGGCGCTGCGGGCGGCGCTGGGCCCCCGCAGCCCGTCGGAGGAGGCCGCGCGCTGGCGGCTGGGGACGGGCCCGGCACCCGGGTGGGCCCGCGCTCAGTAGTGGATGGCGCCCCGGGTGCCCCCGCCGACCGCCACCGCGTCCCCGGTGATGCCGGCGCTGCGGGCCGAGGCGAGGAACACGACGACGTCGGCGACCTCGGCCGCGGTGACCAGCCGGCCGATGCTCGTGCCCGCCGCCAGGGCGCGCTCGGCCTCGGCGGGCGTCGTCCCGTCCCGCTCGGCCCGCGCGGCCACGACCTGCGGGGTGCGCTCGGTGACGGTCGTGCCCGGGTGCACCACGGTCACCGTGATGCCGGCCGGGCCGAGCTCGTCGGCCAGGTTCTTGGTCATCGCCGCCACGGCCACGTTGCGCACCGAGCCGACCAGCGAGCCGGAGAGCCGCGCGTTCAGCCCGCTGACGTTCACGATCCGGCCCCAGCCCGCCGCGGCCATGTGCGGGGCCACGGCGCGGGCGAAGCGCAGGTAGCCGAGCACCTTGGTCTCGACCTCCTCGCGCAGCGCGTCGTCGCGCAGGTCGGCCAGGGGCGGCACGGGGGCGGAGGAGGCCGGCCGCGCCGCGGCGTTGACCAGCACGTCGACCCCGCCGAGCACGGCCACCACCCGGTCGACGACCGCGCGCACCGCGTCGTCCTCCCGGGTGTCGGCCGGGCAGGCGAGCACGGTGGTGCCGTGCCGCCGGACGCGGGCCGCGGCGGCCTCGAGCGCGTCGCGGTCCCGGGCGACGAGCGCGACGTGGGCCCCCTCGGCGGCCAGCCCGTCGGCGACGGCCAGCCCGATGCCGCGGCTGCCGCCGGTCACGATCGCCCGCCTGCCGCCCAGCCCCAGGTCCACCTGCGCGCTCCCTCCCTCCCGAGGAAGAGGAAGCTATACCCGTGTCCCGGGGTCGCGGACGTGGGAAGAGCTTCCTATGCCCGGGCCGTGCCGGCGAGGCGGGCCTCGAGCAGCTCCCGGGGGAGGACCACCTGCACCGTCGTCCCGGTGCCGAGCTCGCGGCCGGCGGCGTCGGTCGCGGTGCAGGCGCAGGTCAGCCGGTTGCCGCGCACCTCGGTGCAGCGCGCGGTGAGGACGACGACGTCCCCCACGCGGGCGGGGGCGAGGTGCTCGACCGACACCGACCGGCCCACGCCCTCCTCGCCCGGCTCCAGGTGCTCGAGCAGCAGCGTGCGCCCGGCCTCCTCGAAGTGCTTGGCCATCGTGTAGGTGGCGTACACCGGGTGCACCGGGCCGAGCCGGTCGAAGTGCACGGTCATCTCGGGGGTGACCACGACCTCCAGGGTCGCGCTCGCCCCGACCGGGATCTCGCGCACCTCAGGCGTCGAAGTCGACGGTGACGGCGTCGGTCACCGGGAGCGACTGGCAGGTGAGCACGTAGCCGGCCTCGACCTCGGCGGCCTCCAGCGCGTAGTTGCGGCGCATCTCGACCTCGCCGTCGGTGACCCGCGCCCGGCAGGTGCCGCACACCCCGCCCTTGCAGGCGAAGGGCAGGTCGCCGCGCACCTTCTGCGCCGAGTCGAGCACCGGCACGTCGCGGGGCAGCGCCAGGGTCGTGGTGCGCCCGTCGAGGACGACGGTCACCTGGCTGCTCGGCCCCTCGACGGTCTCCTCGTCACCGCGCACCGGCTCCGGCGGGACGTCGTCGACGTAGAACAGCTCCTGGTGGACCTTCTCGGCCGGCACGCCGAGCTCGGCGAGCAGCTCGCGGGCGTCGGAGACCATCCCGTGCGGGCCGCACAGCCACCAGTGGTCCACGTGCGGGGCGTCGACCAGGTTGCCGACGAGGGTGCGCAGCCGGTCGCCGTCGAGCCGGCCGCTGGTCAGCTCGGCGTCGCGGGGCTCGCGGGAGAGCACGTGCACCAGCTGCAGCCGGGTGCCGTAGCGGTCCTTCAGGTCGGCCAGCTCGTCGGCGAACATGACCGTGTTGGTGCGCCGGTTGCCGTAGAAGACGGTGACGGTGGACTCCCCGTCGCGCAGCACGCTGGCGGCCAGCGACAGCGCCGGGGTGATCCCCGAGCCGGCGACGACGAACACGTGGTCGGCGGGCACCGACAGGTCGGCGGTGAAGGTCCCCGACGGCGGGAGCACCTCGATCTCGTCGCCCGGCCGGACCTCGTGCACCAGGTAGGAGGAGAAGAAGCCGCCGGGCACCTCGCGCACGCCGACCCGGGGCGCGGCGCCCACGGGCGCGCAGATGGAGTACGACCGGCGCTCGTCGCGGTCGCCCTCCACCCGGCGCAGCGTGAGCGCCTGGCCGGGCCGGAACACGTAGTCCTCGGCCAGCTCCTCGGGGACGTCGAAGGTGACCGCGACGGCGTCGTCGGTCAGCTGCTCGACGCGCGCCACCTTCAGCGGGTGGAACCGCGGCCGGCGGCGGGTGGTGGGTGCGGTCACGGCCTCAGATCTCCTTGACGTGCTCGAACGGCTCGCCGCAGCTGCGGCACCGGCGCAGGGCCTTGCAGGCGGTGGCGCTGAACTCGCTCTGCTCGACGGTGTCGGCCGAGCCGCACAGCGGGCAGTCGGCGGTGCGGCGGGTGGGGCCCAGCTGGAGGGGCACCGGGCCTGCCGCGCGCACCGGCGCCCGCCCGGGCGGCGCGATCCCGCCCTCGGCGAGCTTGCGGCGGCCGGCCTCGCTGATCCAGTCGGTGGTCCAGGCGGGGGAGAGGACGGTGCGGACGTCGACGTCGGCGAACCCGGCCCGGTGCAGGGCGTGCACCAGGTCGGCGCGCATGACCCCCATGGCCGGGCAGCCGCTGTAGGTCGGGGTGATGTCGACGACCACGGTGCCGTCGTCGTCGACCCGGACGTCGCGCAGCACGCCCAGGTCGGCGAGGGTCAGCATGGGCAGCTCGGGGTCGGTCACCGTCTCGGCGACCACCCGGGCGTCGTCCACGGTGCGCGTCGTCCCCCCGGTCACGGCCGTCACCACGTCGCCGCCGGGTGCTGCCGGGCCAGGCTCTGCATCTCGGCGACCAGCTCGGCCAGCTCCGGGCCGTGCTGGCCGGACCGCCCGCGCGGCGCGGTGGCGGCCGGCCAGGCCGGAACGGTGAGCGTGGCCCGCTCGAGCACCGTGGTCAGGACCCCCTCGACCTCCTCGCGCAGCCCGGCCGGGTCCACCGCGACGCCGGCGTCCACCAGGCGCTGCTCGACGTCGGTGGGGGTGAGGACGTCGGCCAGCAGCGGCCAGACCGCGTCGACGCCCTCCTGCGCCCGGCGGTGCGACTCCGCGGTGCCGTCGCCCAGCCGGAGCACCCAGCGGGCGGCGTGGTCGCGGTGGTAGGTGAGCTCGTGCACGCCCTTGGCGGCGATGGCGGCCAGCACCGGGTCGCGGGACCCCCGCAGCCGGGCGAACAGCGCCAGCCGCACGGTCGAGGCGACCAGCAGCCGGACCACCGTGCGGCCGAAGTCGCCGCCCGGCGCCTCGACCAGGCCGGTGTTGCGGAACTCGTCGGGGTCGCGGAAGTAGGCCAGCGCGTCCTCGTCCGGGATGCTGTCGGTCGCCTGCGACCGGGACCGGCCCAGCACGCCCGTCGAGCCGGCCCGGGCCAGCAGCAGCCGGGCCTGCCCGAGCAGGTCGAGGGCGACGTTGGCGACGGCGACCTCCTCCTCGAGCTCGGGGGAGGCGGTGACCCACTGGGTGAGCCGCTGCGCCAGGACCAGCGCGTCGTCGCCGAGCATCAGGCAGTAGGTGCCCAGGTCGGCCGGGTCGACGCCCTCGGGCACGGTGGTGTCGACCCCGGCCAGCGGGTCGTCGAACCCGGTGCCGAAGGCCCAGTGCCCGTGGTCGTCCGCCGCGTTGGCCAACGCGTCGTACACCGTCTCCTCGTGCGCCATCTGGCGGCTCCTTCTGCTGGTGATGCACTTCGGACCCTGAGCCGCATGCAACGGCTCCACGGGGCCCGCAGGGCCGCCCTCTCCCGGGGCCCTCGGGGATGGCCCCCTCCCAGGGGCCCTGGTGAGCCTGGAATCGGCCCCCGTGCAGGGTCCCGCCGCGAGCTTGCGAGTGGCGGGGGGCACGGGGGTCCTCTTACATGTGGGGGACGTTCTCGGGGATCTCGTAGAACGTCGGGTGGCGGTAGACCTTGTCGCCGCTGGGGGCGAACATCGGGTCCTTCTCGTCGGGGCTCGAGGCGGTGATGTCGGCCGCCCGGACCACCCAGATGCTCACGCCCTCGTTGCGCCGGGTGTAGAGGTCGCGCGCGGCGTCGACCGCCATCTCGTCGTCCGGCGCGTGCAGCGAGCCCACGTGCACGTGGTTGATCCCGCGCTTGCCGCGCACGAAGACCTCGTAGAGCGGCCAGTCGCGCCGGGTCTTGGCCGGCGCGGGCTCGACGGGGACCTCCGGCCCGGTGGGGACGGCGCCGTGCCCGCCCTCGCTGGTCAGGTCGCCCTGGCTCATGCCGCCCGCCCCCCGTGCTCGGCGGAGTGCTTGGTGGCGTAGGCGTTGGCCGCCTCGGTCACCCAGGCGTTGTCGTCCCGTGCGGCCCTGCGGCGGGCGATGCGGACGTCGTTCATCGGCCCGCTGCCGCTGACCACGCGCTTGAACTCGTCCCAGTCGATCGCGCCGGACCGCCAGTGCCCGGCCGCCTCGTCCCAGGCCAGGTCGGGGTCGGGCAGCGTGACGCCGAGAGCCTCCGCCTGCGGCACCGTCATGTCGACGAAGCGCTGGCGCAGCTCGTCGTTGCTGTGCCGCTTGATGCCCCAGGCCATCGACTGCGCCGAGTTCGGGCTGTCGTCGTCCGGCGGGCCGAACATCATCAGCGACGGCCACCACCAGCGGTCGACGGCGTCCTGCACCATGGCCCGCTGCTCGGGGGTGCCGCGCATCATCGTCATCAGCAGCTCGTAGCCCTGCCGCTGGTGGAACGACTCCTCCTTGCAGATGCGGATCATCGCCCGGGCGTAGGGCCCGTAGGAGGAGCGGCACAGCGGCACCTGGTTGCAGATCGCCGCGCCGTCGACCAGCCAGCCGATGACGCCGACGTCGGCGTAGGTGAGCGTGGGGTAGTTGAAGATCGAGCTGTACTTCTGCCTGCGCTCGATCAGCTTGTCGGTGAGGTCGGCGCGGTCGGCGCCGAGGGTCTCGGCGGCCGAGTAGAGGTACATGCCGTGGCCGGCCTCGTCCTGCACCTTGGCCAGCAGGATCGCCTTGCGGCGCAGGGACGGCGCGGCCAGCAGCCAGTCGCCCTCCGGCTGCATCCCGATGATCTCGGAGTGCGCGTGCTGGGCGATCTGGCGGATGAGCGTCTTCCGGTAGCCCTCGGGCATCCAGTCGCGCGGCTCGATGCGGTGCCCGGCGGCGATGGTGGCGTCGAACTGGGCCTGCAGGGCCGCCTCGTCGGGCGTCCCGGCGGCGGGGCGGTCCAGGGTGGGCGCGGACATGTCGTCCCCTCGGGTCGGCGGTCAATTACTGACCGGACGGTCGGTAATGAGTGTGCCCCACCGCGGCGCGGATCACAACCCCACTTGACAGGGCGGGGGTCGGGGGAGTTGGTTACCGACCATCCGGTCGGTAAATCGGGGCGCCCCGCCTCGGGACACCGGCCGTCCCGGCACCGACCCCGGAGGCGCAGCACCGATGACCGCCAGCACGACCGACACCGACCGGCGGCTGGGCGCCGCCCCCGACCCCGCCCTGCTCGACCCCGCCGAGCGCCTGGGCCTCGACGAGCTGCGCGCCCTCCAGCTGGAGCGGCTGCAGTGGACGCTGCGGCACGCCTACGAGAACGTGCCGCACTACCGGCGGGCCTTCGACGAGGCCGGCGTGCACCCCGACGACTGCCGCGAGCTGGCCGACCTCGCCCGGTTCCCGACCACGAGCAAGACCGACCTGCGCGACAACTACCCGTTCGGCATGTTCGCCGTGCCGCAGGACCAGGTGCGCCGGGTGCACGCCTCGAGCGGGACGACGGGGCGGCCCACGGTGGTCGGCTACACCGAGCGGGACATCGACACCTGGGCCACCGTGATGGCCCGGTCGATCCGCGCCGCGGGCGGGCGGGCCGGCGACAAGCTGCACAACGCCTACGGCTACGGGCTGTTCACCGGCGGGCTCGGCGCGCACTACGGCGCCGAGAAGCTCGGCTGCACGGTCATCCCCATCTCCGGGGGCATGACCCCGCGCCAGGTGCAGCTGATCCGCGACTTCGAGCCGCGGGTGATCATGGTGACGCCGTCCTACATGCTCACCGTCATCGACGAGTTCGAGAAGCAGGGGATGGACCCCCGCGCGTCGAGCCTGGAGATCGGCATCTTCGGCGCCGAGCCCTGGACCGAGCAGATGCGCCGCGAGATGGAGGAGCGGGCCGGCATCCACGCCGTCGACATCTACGGCCTGTCGGAGGTCATGGGCCCCGGCGTCGCCCAGGAGTGCGTGGAGACCAAGGACGGCCTGCACGTCTGGGAGGACCACTTCTACCCGGAGATCATCGACCCGGTCACCGGCGAGGTGCTGCCCGACGGCGAGCAGGGGGAGCTGGTCTTCACCTCGCTGACCAAGGAGGCCATGCCGGTCATCCGCTACCGCACCCGCGACCTCACCCGGCTGCTGCCCGGGACGGCGCGGCCCGGCATGCGCCGCATGGAGAAGGTCACCGGCCGCACCGACGACATGATCATCCTGCGCGGGGTCAACGTCTTCCCGACCCAGATCGAGGAGGTCGTCCTCCGCACCCGGGGCCTCTCGCCGCACTTCGCCCTCGAGCTGGTCAGCCGCGGCCGGATGGACCACCTCGTCGCGCGGGTCGAGGCCCGCCCCGACTGCCCGCCGGAGCGCCGCGACCCCGCCGCCCGCGAGGTCGAGAAGGGCGTCAAGGACATGGTCGGCAGCAGCATCGAGGTGCTCGTGGTCGACCCCGAGACGCTCCCGCGCTCCCTGGGCAAGCTGCAGCGGCTCACCGACTCCCGCGAGCGGACAGGGGCGTGAGGATCGCAGCGAGGGACGAGCGAGGAGCGGAGCGGCCCGCGGGAGCGAGCCGAGGAAGGGAGGGTGCGTGACCGCTGCGCAGGTGCGCCGGGGCCGTCCGGGGCACTCGCTGGACACCCTGCTCGACGTCGCGGTCGCGGTGTTCATCGAGCGCGGCTACGACGCCACGAGCATGGAGGAGCTGGCCGGCCGGCTCGGCATCACGAAGTCGGCCATCTACCACCACGTCCCGGGCAAGGGGGAGCTGCTGCGGCTGGCCCTGGACCGGGCCCTGGACGCGCTGTTCGCCGTCACCGAGGAGCCCGGCGCCACCACCGGCCGGGCGATCGACCGGCTCGAGCACGTCGTCCGCGGCTCGGTGCGGGTGCTGGCCGCCGAGCTGCCCTTCGTCACCCTGCTGCTGCGGGTGCGCGGCAACTCCGAGGTGGAGCGGGCCGCGCTGGCCCGGCGCCGCCGCTTCGACCGGTTCGTCACCGACCTGGTGCGCGCCGCCGAGGTGGAGGGCGACGTCCGCCCGGACGTCGACCCCGCGGTCACCAGCCGGCTGCTGTTCGGCACCGTCAACTCGCTCACCGAGTGGTACCGCCCCGGCGGTGACCTCTCCGCCGACGACCTCGCCGACGCGCTGGTCACCACCACGTTCTCCGGCCTCCGGGCCCACCCGAAGGGAGCCCTCCGATGACCGCCCCGATGCTCGAGAGCTACGTGGCCGGCCGGTGGTACGCCGCCCGCGACGAGGGGACGCCGATCGCCGACGCGGTGACCGGCGAGGCCGTCGCCCGGGTCAGCAGCACCGGCCTGGACGTCGCCGCGATGCTCGACCACGCCCGCACCGTCGGCGGCCCGGCGCTGCGCGCGCTGACCTTCCACCAGCGCGCCGCCCTGCTCAAGCAGCTCGGCCTGCGGCTGATGGCCGGCAAGGACGAGTTCTACGCCCTCTCCCACCGCACCGGTGCCACCGACCGCGACACCGCGGTCGACGTCGACGGCGGCTTCGGCACCCTGCTCTCCTACGCCAGCAAGGGCCGCCGCGAGCTGCCCGACGACACCGTCGTCCTCGACGGCGCGGTCGAGCCGCTCGGCAAGCGCGGCACGTTCGCCGGCCAGCACCTGTACACGCCGCTGCGCGGGGTCACCGTGCAGATCAACGCCTTCAACTTCCCGGTGTGGGGCTTCCTGGAGAAGCTCGCCCCGGCCTTGCTCGCCGGCGTCCCGACCATCGTCAAGCCGGCGTCGCAGACGGCCTACCTCACCGCCGCGGTGTTCCGGGCGGTCGTCGAGTCCGGCCTGCTGCCCGAGGGGTCGGTGCAGCTGCTGGCCGGCAGCCCCGCCGGCCTGCTCGACGGGCTGGCCGGCCAGGACCTCGTCGCGTTCACCGGCTCGGCCGCCACGGCCCGCAAACTGCGCAGCCACCCCGCGGTGGTGGCGAACTCGGTGCGGTTCAACGCCGAGGCCGACTCGCTCAACTGCGCCGTCCTCGGCCCGGACGCGACGGCGGGCACGCCGGAGTTCGACCTGTTCGTCGACCAGCTGGTCACCGAGACGACGGTCAAGGCCGGGCAGAAGTGCACGGCCATCCGCCGGGCCCTGGTGCCGCGGGAGCTGGTGGACGACGTCGTCGAGGCGGTGCGGGCCGAGCTGGCCCGCGTGGTGGTCGGCGCCCCCGGCGCCGAGGGCGTCACCATGGGCGCCCTGGTCAGCCGGAACCAGCGCGAGGAGGTGTTGCGGGCGGTCAAGGCGCTGCGCGGGGTCGCCGAGCTGGTGTCCGGCGACCCGGAGCGGTTCGACGTGGTCGGCGCCGACCGCGACCGGGGGGCGTTCCTCCCGCCGATGCTGCTGCGCTGCGACGACCTGGACGCCGGGGAGCCGCACGACGTGGAGGCGTTCGGCCCGGTGAGCACCGTGCTCCCGTACGAGGGCGTCGCCCAGGCGGTCGAGCTGGCCGCCCGCGGGCAGGGCAGCCTCGTCGGCTCGATCGTCACCCACGACGAGGCGGTGGCGCGGGAGTTCGTGCTCGGCGCCGCGCACGCCCACGGTCGGGTCCTCGTGCTCGACCGCGACGACGCCCGCGAGAACACCGGGCACGGCTCACCGCTGCCGGTCCTCGTGCACGGTGGCCCCGGCCGGGCCGGCGGCGGCGAGGAGCTCGGCGGCATCCGCAGCGTGCTGCACCACATGCAGCGCACCGCCGTGCAGGCCTCGCCGGACATGCTCACCGCGATCGGCCGGCGCTGGGTGACCGGCGCCCGCCGCAACGACGACGGGGTGCACCCGTTCCGCAAGTCGCTGGCCGAGCTGCGCGTCGGCGACTCGGTGACCGCCGGGCCGCGGGCGGTGACGCTCGAGGACATCGAGCACTTCGCCGAGTTCACCGGCGACACCTTCTACGCCCACATGGACGAGGAGGCCGCCGCGGCCAACCCGCTGTTCGGCGGCCGGGTGGCGCACGGCTACCTGATCGTCTCCTGGGCCGCCGGGCTGTTCGTCGACCCCGACCCGGGGCCGGTGCTGGCCAACTACGGCGTGGACAACCTGCGCTTCCTCACCCCGGTCAAGCCGGGCGCGGAGCTCACGGTGACGCTGACCTGCAAGCAGATCACCCCGCGCGGCGGCGCCGACCACGGCGAGGTCCGCTGGGACGCCGTCGTGGTCGACGGCGAGGGCAAGCCGGTGGCGACCTACGACGTCCTCACGATGGTGGCCAAGACCTGGGGGTGACCTGGGGGTGACCTGGGGGTGATGCGGAGTGCCCCGTGCGGGGAAACCTCGCACGGGGCACTCCGCTACGCGGCGGTCCAGCGGATCGGGAGGCGCTTGACACCGCGCTGGAAGTTCGACCGCAGCAGCACCGGGGGCCCGTCGAGCTCGATCGAGGAGGTCCGGCGCAGCAGCGCGGCGAACAGCGCCCGCATCTGCGCCCGGGCCAGCTGCGCGCCCAGGCAGAAGTGCGGCCCGTGGCCGAAGGCCAGCTGCGGGTTCGGCGCCCGGTGGACGTCGAAGGCGTCGGGGTCGGCGAACACCGCCTCGTCCCGGTTGGCCGAGGTGAACGACACGACCACCTTGTCGCCGGCCCGCACCGGCGCGCCGCCCAGCCCGGTGTCACGGGTGGCGGTCCGGCGGAACACCATCACCGGCGTCCACCAGCGCAGCATCTCCTCGACCGCGCCGGGCAGCAGCGACGGGTCGGCCCGGACGGCGGCCAGCGCCCCCGGGTGCTGCAGCAGCGCGATGAGCCCGCCGGGCAGGCCGTTGCGCAGCGTCTCGTTCCCCGCCACGGCGAACAGCCAGAACATGTTCTCGAACTCGGCGTCGCTGACCCGCCCACCGCCCTCGTCGACCTGCGCCAGCAGGATCGACATGACGTCGTCGCCGGGGGAGCGGCGCTTCTCCTCGGCCAGCAGCCGGGCGTAGGCGTACAGGTCGGGCATGCCGGCCCGGGTGCGCGGGTCGGGCATCCGCCCGTCGGGGCCGGGCGCCGGCCGCAGCGCCAGCGCCTCGCGGGCCATCGGCGTCCCGCCGGTGCCGTCGAAGGCCGCCGAGGTCGCGTAGTCCGGGTCCTGCCAGCCGATCACGCGGTTGGACCAGTCGAACATCAGCCAGCGGTCCTCGGCCGGTACCCCGAGGACGTCGGCGAGGGTGAGCAGCGGCAGGTCGGCGGCGACGTCCTTGGCGAAGTCGCACCGGCCCGCGCCGAGCCCGCCGGTCATGCGCGCGACCAGCCCGTCCGCGGTGGCCTCGATGGCGGCGGTCAGCGCGGCCACCGCCCGCGGGGTGAACGAGCGGGCGAGCAGCCGCCGCAGCCGGGAGTGGTCCGGCGGGTCCATGTTCAGCATCATCCGGCGCACCCACGCCAGGTCCGCGGCGTCGCGGACCTGCGTGGCGCCCAGCCACGAGGAGAACGTCGCCGGGTCGCGCAGCACGCCCTCGACGTCGGCGTGCCGCAGCACCAGCCAGAACCCCGGGCCGGCGGGCTGGCCGTGCAGCGCCGGCTCGTCGACCCAGGTCACCGGCCCGGCGGCCCGCAGCCGGCGCAGCAGGTCGAACGGCGGGCCCGACTCGTAGGTCACCGGGTCGACGAGCGTGGTGGTGCCCGCCGGTCCGACGGTCATGGCGCCCCCCGGGTCAGTCGTAGGAGTGGAAGCCGCGGCCGGTCTTGCGGCCCAGCTCGCCCGCGGCCACCTTGTCGCGCAGCAGCTGCGGTGGGGCGAACCGCTCGCCGAGCGTGCGGTGCAGGTACTCGGCGATGGCCAGCCGCACGTCCAGGCCGACCAGGTCGGTGGAGCGCAGCGGGCCCATCGGGTGCCGGTAGCCCAGCTCCATCGCGGCGTCGATGGCCTCGGCGTCGGCGACGCCCTCCTCCAGCATCCGGATCGCCTCCAGCCCGAGCAGCACGCCCAGCCGGGACGACGCGAAGCCGGGGGAGTCGCGCACCACGACGTCGGTCTTGCCCAGCGCCCGGACCCAGCCGCTCGCCCGCGCCACCAGGTCGGGGTCGGTCTCCCGCGCGACCACGACCTCGACCAGCTTCGACGCCGGCACCGGGTTGAAGAAGTGCAGGCCGAGGAAGCGGGCCGGGCGCTCCAGGGCGGCGGCGAGCTCGGTGACCGACAGGGAGCTGGTGTTGGTGGCGAGGACGGCGTCCGGGCCGACGGCGGCCTCGGCGGCGCGCAGCACCCCGGCCTTGAGGTCGGCCCGCTCCGGGACCGCCTCCACCACGAGGCCGGTCCCGTCGCCCAGCTCGGCGGGCGAGTCGAGCAGGGCCAGCCGGCCGAGGACGGCGTCGACGTCCTCGGCCAGCGTGCCCCGGCGGACCGCCTCCGCCAGCCCGGAGGCCACCCGCCCGCGGGCGGCCTCCGCGGCCTCCGCCCCGGCCTCCACCACGGCGACGTGCGCGCCCGCGGCGAGGAAGGCCTGCGCGATGCCGGCGCCCATGCGGCCGCCGCCGATCACGCCGACCCGGGACGGGACGCCGCTCATGCGCGCCCGCCGGTCGCCCGCCCGGCCGCGGTCCGCCCGGCCGGCTCGTGGACCTCGGCGACCCGCAGGTCGGCACCGCGGGTCTCGCCGATCGCGGTGACGGCGGCGAAGGAGATGACGCAGAGGCCCATGATGTAGAGGCCGATCGAGCCCGACCAGCCGGTCGACTGGATGAGCACCTCGGCGATCATCGGCGCGAACGCCCCGCCGAGGATGGCGCCGAGCGCGTAGCCGATCGAGACGCCGGAGTAGCGGACCGCGACCGGGAACATCTCCGCGTACATCGCCGACATCGGGCCGTAGGACAGGCCCAGGCCGATGGTCAGCGCGAACAGCGCGATGCCGTACAGCCAGATGTTGCGGGTGTCGATGAGCAGGAACAGCGGGATCATCCAGGCGAAGACCAGCGCGTAGCCGATCTGGAAGGTGCGCAGCCGGCCGATCCGGTCCGACAGCGCCCCGCCGTAGAGGGTGAACACCAGCCAGCCGAACGAGGCCAGCGTGGTGGCCAGCAGGACCGAGGAGCGCGGCATCTCCAGCGTGGTGCTGGCGTAGGCGATGAAGAAGGCGATGAGCAGGTAGCCGGCGGCGTTGTTGGCGATGAACGTCAGCGCCGAGAGCACGACCTGCCGGGTGTTGTGGCGGAACAGGTCGCGCAGCGGGGCGGAGGACTCCCGGCGGCGCTGGCGCATCTCCTCGAAGACCGGGCTCTCGTCGACGGCCCGGCGGATCAGGTAGCCGATGCCGATGAGCACCACGGAGAACAGGAACGGGATCCGCCAGCCCCACGACTCGAACTGCTCGGGGGTGGTGACGGTGGTGAGCACCCAGAGCACGCCGGTGGCCAGGATCATCCCGATCGGGACGCCGATCTGCGGGTAGGCGCCGAACAGGCCGCGCCGGTGCAGCGGGGCGTGCTCGACGCTCATCAGCGCCGCCCCGCCCCACTCGCCGCCGGCGGAGAAGCCCTGCAGCACGCGCAGCAGGATGAGCAGCACCGGGGCCAGCACGCCGATCTGGCCGTAGGTGGGCAGCAGCCCGATCAGCGCGGTGGCCGCGCCCATGAGGACCAGGGTGAACACGAGCATCCGCTTGCGGCCGAGCCGGTCACCGAGCCGGCCGGCGACGATGGCCCCGAGCGGGCGGAACAGGAAGCTGATGCCGATGGTGGCCAGCGAGATCACCGTGGCCAGGCCGGGGGAGTCCTCGCTGACCGGCGCCAGGAAGAGCGGGGCGAGCACCAGGCCGGCCGCCTGGGCGTAGATGAAGAAGTCGTACCACTCGATGGTGGTGCCGGCGAGGGTGCCGGCGAGCACCTTGCGCTCTTCCCGGGTGGTCCGCGCGCGTGCCTGCGGTGCCGTCTGCGAAGTCATCGACCGTCCCGCTGTCGTGGGGGATGTGTGAAACCGACCGTTCGGTCGGTAAACCGTCGGCGGGAACCCTAGCAAGGCTGTGTCCGGCACCACAAACACCCAGCCCGGAGCCCGTTCACCCGGCCCCCGGGTCGCTGGCAGGGTGCGCCCAGCCTCCGGGGGCATCCTGGGGGGCCGCATCCCCGGGAGCCGTGTCCCGGGAGCCGCGATCCGCGGAGGGAGGGCACGTGGACGACGACGGACGTCTCCTCGTCGTGATCGGCGGGCTGCCCGGCTCGGGGAAGACCACGCTGCTGCGCCGGGTGCTGGCCGGGACGCCCCCGGGGGTGGTCGGCCGGGACTCCGAGCAGGTCGCCGGTGCGCTGCGGGCGGCCGGCGTGCGCCTGCCCTACGGCCTGCTCCGCCCGCTGGTCCACCTGCTGCACCGGGGGCGGGTGCTGCTCGCCCTGCTCGGCCCGGCGCCGGTCGTCGTCCTCACCGACCCCTGGACCGGCCGCGGGTGGCCGGCCACCGTCCGCGCCGTCGCCCGCTGGTCGGGGCGGCCGCTGCGGCTGGTCCTCCTCGACGTCCCGCGGCGGACCGCCGAGGACGGCCAGGCGGCGCGCCGCCGGCAGGTCTCCGCCCGCGCCATGCGCCGGCACGGCGCCGGCTGGGCGCGGGTGCTGGCGGCCGCGGGCGCCCCCGGCGCGGGGCCGGCGCTGGTGGTCGACCGGGACCACGCCGACGCGCTCACCCCCGCCGGCCTGCTCGGCCGGGGACCGGCGGGCCTGGCGGGGCTGGCCGGGCTGCCGGCGCTCTAGCATCCCTGCGCGTGCGGCCCTTCCTGTTCCTCGGCACGCGGCCGGAGGACGACGCCGCGGACGGTGAGTACGCGGCGTTCCTCCGGCTGACCGGGCTCGACGAGGCCGGGCTGCGCCGGGTGCGCCTGGAGGCCGGGCCGCTGCCCGAGGTCGACCTCGCCGCGGTCTCCGGCGTCATCCTCGGCGGCGGGCCGTTCACCGTCAGCGACCCGGAGGGGGCCAAGTCGCCCGTCCAGCGGCGGGTCGAGGCCGACCTGCGCCGGCTGCTCGACGAGGTGGTTGCCCGCGACGTCCCGTTCCTCGGCGCCTGCTACGGCATCGGCACGCTGGGCCGGCACCAGGGCGGGGTGGTGGACCGGACGTTCGGCGAGCCGGTCTCCTGCGTGCCGGTGTCGCTCACCCCCGAGGGCCGCGCCGACCCGCTGCTGGCCGGGCTGCCCGACGTCTTCGACGCGCTGGTCGGGCACAAGGAGGCCTGCCGGGTCCTGCCGTCGTCCGCCGTCCTGCTGGCCACCTCGCCGGGCTGCCCGGTGCAGCTGTTCCGGGTCGGCCGCAACGTCTACGCCACCCAGTTCCACCCGGAGCTCGACGTCGCCGGCCTGGTCACCCGCGTCCGGGTCTACCGCAACGCCGGCTACTTCCCGGCCGCGGAGGTCGAGACGGTGGTCGCGCGGGTGTCGACCGCCGTCGTCACCGAGCCCGGCCGCCTGCTCGCCACCTTCGCCGACCGCTACGCCTCCTGAGCCGGGCCGGCCGGGGGGACCGGTCTGGGCCGTTCAGCCCTCGGTGACCCACACCGCGCTGTCCGGGGGCAGGGCCAGGCTGCTGCCCGAGGAGCGCACCCGGGAGGTGGAGGCCAGCAGCACGCGGCCGGGGCCGGCCACCAGCCGGGTGCTGCGGCCCATGTTGACCACGCAGCGCACCGCGCCGCCGGCGCCGGTGCAGCGCACGGTGAGCAGGCCGTCCTCGACGGAGACCTCCGCGGCCCCCGAGCCGAGCGCCGGGTGGGCCTTGCGCAGCGCCAGCGCCCGCCGGTAGAGGGTCAGCGTCGAGCCGCCCTCGCCGGCCTGGCGGGAGACCGCGTGCCGCTCCCAGCCCGCGGGCACCGGCAGCCACGGGTCGGCGGCGCCGGCGGGGGAGAAGCCCAGCCCGGGGGCGGTGTTCCACGGCAGCGGGACCCGGCAGCCGTCCCGGCCGGCCCGGGCCCCGCCGCTGCGGTGGAAGATCGGGTCCTGCCGCGCCGCCTCGGGCACGTGCGCCTGGGGCAGGCCGAGCTCGTCCCCGGCGTAGACGTAGGCCGAGCCGGGCAGCGCGAGCAGCAGCAGGGCCGCGGCGCGGGCGCGCGCGGTGCCCACGGCCCCGCCGCCGAACCGGCTGACCATGCGGTCCTTGTCGTGGTTGCCCAGCACCCAGGAGACCGGCGCCCCCACCCGGCCGAAGGCGTCCAGCGCGCCGGTGGTGGCCTCGGCGAAGGCCGCGGCGTCCCAGGAGGACTTCAGCAGCCGGAAGGCCAGCGACTGGTGCAGCTCGTCGGGCCGGGAGTACCGCGCCACGCGGTCGAGGTCGGCGAGGCACACCTCGCCGACGAGCATCGTGCCGGGGTACTCGTCGCAGACCGCCCGCCAGCGGCGCCACACGTCGTGCACCTCCGGCTGGTCCCAGGTCATCGCCTGCTCGGGGCCGTGGCCGAAGAGGGTGGGGGAGTAGCTGCCGGGGTTGTCCCGCAGCGCGGCGTCCTTGAACAGCCCGTAGGCGACGTCGACGCGGAAACCGCTCACCCCGCGGTCGAGCCAGAAGCGCAGCGAGTCCTCGAAGTCGGCGGCGACGGCGGGGTCGCGCCAGTTGAGGTCCGGCTGCTCGGGCGAGAACAGGTGCAGGTACCAGCGGCCGTCCGGCGTCCGCGACCATGCCGGGCCGCCGAACAGCGACCGCCAGTTGTTGGGCGGGGCCTCCGACGGCGGGGCGAAGTGGTAGCGCCCGGCCTCGGGGGAGGTCGGGTCGGCCAGCGCCCGCCGGAACCACGGGTGCTGGTCGGAGCTGTGGTTGGGGACGACGTCGAGCAGCACCCGCAGCCCCAGCGCCCGGGCGTCCTCGACGAGGGCCTCCACGTCGGCGACGTCCCCGTAGTCGGGGTCGACCGCGCGGTGGTCGACGACGTCGTAGCCCCCGTCGGCCCCGCCGGAGGGGTAGTGCGGGTTCACCCACACCGCGTCCACGCCGAGCCAGGCCAGGTAGGGCAGGCGGGCGCGCAACCCGGCGAGGTCGCCGATGCCGTCCCCGTTCCCGTCGGCGAACGAGCGCAGGTAGACCTGGTAGACCACGGCGTCCCGCCACCAGGGGGACGCCGGTGCGGCCGCGGCCCCGGGGCGGGGAGCGGTCCGCGCGGTGGACAGCCGGCGTGTCATGCCCGCAGCATCGGCGCCCGCTCGGCGTGTGCTGTGACGCAGGCCGCACGCAATCGCGCCGTGTCGTTGTCAGGAGTTGCCGACGACCGCCGGCCCCGGCCCCCGTCCGCGCCGGCCGGGCCGCGCCGCGATCGCCTACGCTGCGCTCCTGCGCGGAGCGCCGCAGGGCGCCGCGGGGGCACGGACCGGGAACGGGGTGGGCGGGGTGGCGACGGGGGCGTCGGAGACCGGGCCGGGGACGTCGGCGGCCGGGCCGGCGGAACAGCGGGAGTTCGCGGCGGGGCTGCGCGCGCTGCTCGAGTGGCTGCAGGCCCCGGTCGGCGGGACGCGCAACGAGGTCGTCGCCCTGGTGCAGGACACCCTCGGGCCGGCCGGCCTGGAGCGGTCGGTGGTCGCCCGGCAGCTGCCGCTCTTCGAGCAGGTCAACCTGCAGGCCGCGCTGGACGCCTGGACGAGGGCGGACGGGCGCGGCGTCGAGGTGCGCGGGGTCGTGCTGCCCCCGCACTTCGGTGGGCTCGACCTCCAGCAGCTGGTCACCGGGGAGGCGCTGCCCCCCGTGCGGCTGAGCGCCCCGTCGGTGGTCGACCTGCCCGACGGGCCGGGCTCCACCCGGGCCTGCCTGAAGCTGGCACTGCTGGTGGTCACCGACGCCACCGGGCGCTACGTGCTGCTGGTCCAGGGCCCGAACGAGCACGAGCCGCGGCTGACCGTCGAGGTCGCCGGGCTGCCGGTGGCGCAGGCCCAGGCCGTGCTCGCCGAGCTGGACCGGCTGCGCCGCGAGCTCAACGTGTACCGCGGCCGGCTGGTCGAGGTCACCCCGACCCCGATGGGCGGGGTCGAGCTGACCTTCCTGGAGCCGCCCGGCACGGTCCGCGAGGACGTCGTGCTCCCCGAGCCGGTGCTCGACCGGATCGAGCGGCACGCCCTGGGGGTGGCCGAGCACCGCGACGCGCTGGCCGCCGCCGGGCAGCACCTCAAGCGGGGGCTGCTGCTGTACGGGCCGCCGGGCACCGGCAAGACCCACACGGTGCGCTACCTGCTCGGGCGGATGTCCGGCTACACCCGGCTGCTGCTCACCGGGCGGTCCCTGGGTGCGGTCGGCTCGATGGCCGAGCTGGCCCGGGACCTGCAGCCGGCGGTGGTCGTGCTCGAGGACGTCGACCTGGTCGCCGCCGACCGCTCCTTCGGCCCCGGCGGCAGCCCGGTGCTGTTCGACCTGCTCGACGCCATGGACGGCGCCGCCCCGGACGCCGACCTGCTGTTCGTGCTCACCACCAACCGGGCCGACCTGCTGGAGCCGGCGCTGGCCGCGCGGCCGGGCCGGGTCGACGTCGCCGTCGAGGTCGACCTGCCCGACGCCGCCGCCCGGCGCCGGCTGCTGGACCTCTACGGCTCCGGCGTCCCCCTGCGGGTCACCGAGGCCGACCTGACCGCGGCGGTCGAGCGCAGCGACGGCGTCACCGCGTCCTTCCTCAGGGAGCTGCTGCGCCGGGCGGTGCTGGAGGCGCTGCAGGAGCAGGGGCGGCTCACCGCCGTCACCGGCCGGCACCTGGCCCGCGCGCTCGACGACCTGCTCGACTCGACCCAGCAGGTGACCCGCACCCTGCTCGGGGTGGGCGTCGACCCGGCGACCCTGCCCGCGGGGGTGCCCGAGCCGGTCCCCGGCGTGGCGTGGACCTCGGTCCGGCGCTTCCGGGGCGGCTACCGCCCGTAGGGCGCGGCCACCAGCACCACGACCAGCGTGCGCGGGCCGTGCACGCCCTCGACCCGCTGGAGCTCGATGTCGCTGGTGGCCGACGGGCCGCTGACCATCGTCAGCGGGGCGCGGGGGTCCAGGCGGGCCAGCCCCCCGGGCACGCCGCCGACCACCTGGCCGGCCTCGACGACGCAGACCAGGCAGTCGGGCAGCAGGGACAGCGCCCGGCGGCCGCAGCGCGGGGAGCCGTCGAGCACGAGGGTGCCGGTCTCGGCGATCGCGACCGCCACGCCGGTCAGGGTGGCGGCGAACGCGGTGAGGCCGGCGGCGGGGCGGCCGTCGTCCTCGGCCGCCCCCGCGGGCCGCCAGGCGGCCGGGACGCCGGGGGCCACCACGACGTCGGCCGGGGACCAGCCGCCGCCCAGCGCCGCCCCCAGCGCGGCTCCCACGGTGGTCGCGACGTCGTCCGCGGCGCAGCGCAGCACGGTGGCGCGGTAGTCCTCCAGCCGGTCGGTGAGGACGTCGAGCAGCACGCCGGCCGGCCGGTCGTCGGTGGTGCGGTAGCCGCGGGGGACCTCGACGTCCGGGCGCCGGTCGCCGAGCGCGGTGCGGATGCGGGCCAGGACCTCCTCGCGCGCGGTCACGCGCCGTGCTCCCGGGTCCACTGCTGCACGAACGACCGCGCCGGCGGGGCGGGCAGGTCCCGGGTGCGGGTCCAGGCGCTGGCCGGCGGGGGCAGCGCGGCGGGCAGCGTGGGCCGGCCGCGGGCCAGGAACCGGCCCAGCCCGGCGGCGCGCTGGGCGGCCCGCCACAGCCGCGGGTGCGACATGACCCGGGCCAGGGCGCGGAAGGCGAGCGCCTCCGGGGTGGGGCGGCGCCTCTCCCGGGCGACGGCCTCGACGTGCTCGCCGCGCAGGTGCACCAGGATCGACGGGATGTCGATGGCCACCGGGCAGGCGTCGTAGCAGGCCCCGCACAGCGACGAGGCGTAGGGCAGCGAGGCGTTGTCCTCGACGCCGGTGAGCTGCGGGGACAGCACGGCGCCGATCGGGCCCGGGTAGACCGAGCCGTAGGCGTGCCCGCCGGTGCGCTCGTAGACGGGGCAGACGTTGAGGCAGGCCGAGCAGCGGATGCAGTGCAGCGCCTCCCGGCCCACCTCGTCGGCGAGCACCGCCGTCCGCCCGTTGTCGAGCAGCACGAGGTGGAACTCCTGCGGCCCGTCGCCGGGGGTGACCCCGGTCCACAGCGAGGTGTAGGGGTTCATCCGCTCGCCGGTGGAGGAGCGGGGCAGCAGCTGGAGGAAGACCTCCAGGTCGCGCCAGGTGGGGACGAGCTTCTCGATGCCCATCACGGTGATCAGGGTGTCGGGGAGGGTGAGGCACATCCGGCCGTTGCCCTCGCTCTCGACCACGGCGAGGGTGCCGGTCTCGGCGACGGCGAAGTTCGCGCCGCTGATCGCGACCTTCGCGCGCAGGAACCGCTCGCGCAGGTGGGCGCGGGCGGCCATGGCCAGCCGCCGGGGGTCGTCGGTGAGGTCGCCCGCGTCGCCCGGGCCGGCGAACTGCGGCATGGTCCGGGCGAAGACCTCCCGGATCTCCGCCCGGTTCCTGTGGATGGCCGGCACCAGGATGTGCGAGGGGGTGTCCTCGCCCAGCTGGACGATCAGCTCGGCGAGGTCGGTCTCGTGCGCGGTGACGCCGGCGGCCGCCAGGGCCTCGTTGAGGCCGATCTCCTGCGTGGCCATCGACTTGACCTTGACCACCTCGCCCGCGCCGGTGGCCCGCACCAGCCCGGTGACGACCGCGTTGGCCTCGGCGGCGTCGCGGGCCCAGTGCACCGTGCCCCCGCGCTCGGTGACCCGGGCCTCCAGCTCGAGCAGGTGCTCGTCGAGGCGGGCCAGGGTGGCCCGCTTGACGCCGGCGCCGGCCTGGCGCAGGGCCTCCCAGTCGGGCACCTCGCCGACGACGGCGGCCCGCTTGGCCCGGATGGTGGCGGTGGCGCGGCCGAGGTTGGCCCGCAGCTGACCGTCGCGCAGCGCATCGCGGGCGGCGGCCGGGAACGGCCGGTCCCCGCGCAGGTGCCCGACCCCCGCCGGGGCGGTGGGGAGCCCGAGGAAGACGGCGCTCACGCCGGCACCGCCGGCGCCGTGCCCTGGCCGGGCGAGACGGTGTCCCCGGTGGAGGCGAGGATCTCGGCCAGGTGCACCGTGCGGGTGCCCGAGCGCAGCCGGGACAGCCCGCCGCCGATGTGCAGCAGGCAGGAGGCGTCCCCGGCGGTGCACACCTCGGCCCGGGTGGAGAGCACGTCGGCCATCTTGTCGGTGAGCATCGCCGTCGAGGTGTCGGCGTTCTTCACCGCGAAGGTCCCGCCGAAGCCGCAGCACTGCTCGGCGCGGGGCAGCTCGACCAGCTCCAGGCCCCGGACGGCGCGCAGCAGGCGCAGCGGCCGGTCGCCGACCCGCAGCAGCCGCAGCGAGTGGCAGGTCGGGTGGTAGGTGACCCGGTGCGGGTAGCAGGCCCCGACGTCGGTGACGCCGAGGACGTCGACCAGGAACTGCGACAGCTCGTACGTCCGCCCGGCCAGCGCCTCCGCTTCGGCGGCCAGGCCGTGCTCGCCGGCCCGGCGCAGCACCGCCGCCTGCTGGTGCCGGATCGAGGCCACGCACGACCCGGACGGCGCCACCACCGCCTCCACCCCCGCCCGCCGCGCTCCGGCGAAGGCGCGCACGTGGTTGGCCACCACCGGCACCGCCTCCCGCCGGTAGCCGGTGTTGACGTGCACCTGCCCGCAGCAGGCCTGCCCCGGGGGGACGACGACCTCGTGGCCCAGCCGCTCCAGCAGCCGCGCCGTGGCCATCGCCACCTGCGGCACCACCGTGTCCACCAGGCAGGTGGCGAACAGCGCGACCCTCATCGGGCCCCCTCCCCGTCGGTCCCCGGCATCGTCGGCCATGGGTCGCGACCTGTCGAGGCGGCGCGGGGCGGGCCCGCCGGCGCGGGGACCCGGCCCGACCGGCGGCCGGGGGCGGCCGCCCCTAGCCTGGCGGGCATGGTCCCCCGGATGCCGTTCGGCGCCACCGGTCACGAGTCCAGCCGCGTGGTGTTCGGCGCCGCGGCGCTGGCGTCGGTCGCCAAGGCCGACGCCGACCGCACGCTCGACGTGCTGCTCGAGCACGGCGTCAACCACATCGACGTGGCGGCGAGCTACGGGGACGCCGAGCTGCGCATCGCCGGCTGGCTCCGGCGGCACCCCGGCACCTTCTTCCTCGCCACGAAGACGGGGGAGCGCGGCTACCGGGCCGCCCGGGAGGAGATCCGTCGGTCGCTGGACCGGCTCGGGGTCGACCGGGTGGACCTGCTGCAGCTGCACAACCTGGTCGACGTCATCGAGTGGGAGACCGCGCTGGGCGCCGGTGGCGCGCTCGAGGCGGCCGTGGAGGCGCGGGAGGAGGGGCTGGTCCGGTTCATCGGCGTCACCGGGCACGGGCTGTCGGTGCCGGAGGTGCACCGGCGCAGCCTCGAGCGGTTCCCGTTCGACTCGGTGCTGCTGCCCTACAACCACGTGCAGGTGCAGGACGAGCGCTACGCCGACCGCTTCGAGGCGCTCGCCGCGGTCTGCGCCGAGCGCGGGGTGGCGCTGCAGACCATCAAGAGCCTCGCCCGGCGCCGCTGGGACGGCCGCGCGGCCACGGCGGCGACCTGGTACGAGCCGCTGCGCGAGCAGGCCGACGTCGACCTCGCCGTGCACTGGGTGCTGGGCCGCCCGGAGGCCTTCCTGCTCAGCACCGGGGACGTCGACCTCCTGCCCCGG
This sequence comes from Geodermatophilus marinus, assembly GCF_003428645.1. Taxonomy (GTDB): domain Bacteria; phylum Actinomycetota; class Actinomycetes; order Mycobacteriales; family Geodermatophilaceae; genus Geodermatophilus. The sequence continues at coordinate 228,323 of NZ_QVQH01000005.1, forward strand.
CTGCTCGACGCGGCCGAGCGCTTCGAGCGGCGCCCCTCCGACGCGGAGATGGCCGCGCTCGCCGAGCGTCAGGAGGCCACCCCCCTGTTCGTGTAGCCGCGCGCCGGCCCCGGCGGTGGTCTGCGTTCGTCCAGGGCGGACACCCGGGCCCGGGCCGGGGCTCCCGCGCGGGCCCGCAGCCGGGCAGACTGCTGGCGGGACGAGGGGCCGCGCGGCCCCCCGGAGGAGGCGCGATGGTCCGGGCGGCGGCCGGTCCGGGCGGCGGGCTGCGGATGGGGACGCCGCGGGGCCGCTGGGTGCTGCTGACCACCGTGCTGGGCTCGAGCCTGGCGATGCTCGACGCGACGGTGGTCAACGTGGCCCTGGAGCGGATCGGCGAGGACCTGGACGCCGGGTTCTCCGGGCTGCAGTGGACCGTCAACGCCTACACCTTGACCCTGGCCTCGCTCATCCTGCTCGGCGGCTCGCTCGGCGACCGGCTGGGGCGCAAGCGGGTCTTCCTCGTCGGGGTCGTCTGGTTCGCCGGGGCCTCGCTGCTCTGCGGCCTGGCCCCGGACATCACGACGCTGATCGTGGCCCGGGCGCTGCAGGGTGTCGGGGGCGCGCTGCTGACCCCCGGCAGCCTGGCGATCATCTCGGCCTCGTTCCACGGGGCGGACCGGGCCGCCGCCGTCGGGGCCTGGTCGGGGCTGTCCGGGGTGGCCGGGGCCGTGGGCCCGTTCGTCGGCGGGTGGCTGGTCGAGTGGAGCTGGCGGGCGGTGTTCCTCGTCAACCTGCCGCTGGCGGCCGTCATCGTCGTCGTGGCCGTCCGGCACGTGCCCGAGTCCCGTGACCCGGAGGCCGCCGGGAAGCTGGACTGGGCCGGGACGGCCCTGGTCGCCGTCGGCCTCGGCGCCCTCACCTTCGGGCTGACCGCGGCGGGGGAGGGCGGCTCCGGCTACCTGCTGTGGATCGCGCTCGGGCTGGTCGCGCTCGCCGCGTTCGCGCTGGTCCAGCGGCGCGCGGCGGCCCCGCTGGTGCCGCCGCAGCTGTTCGCCAACCCGCAGTTCACCGCCGCCAACGGCGTGACGCTGCTGGTGTACGCCGCGCTCGGGGCGGTCTTCGTCCTGCTCGTGCTGGACCTGCAGGTGGTCGCCGGGTTCTCCCCGCTGGTGGCCGGGACGGCGCTGCTGCCGGTCACCGTGCTCATGCTGCTGTTCTCGGCGCGCGCGGGCGCCCTGGCGCAGCGGATCGGCCCGCGGGCCCTGCTGACGGCCGGGCCGCTGGTCGCCGCCGTCGGGGTGCTGCTGATGGCGCGCATCGACGACGACGCGGACTACCTCACCGAGGTGCTGCCCGCGGCGGTGCTCTTCGGCGCCGGGCTGACGCTCCTGGTCGCCCCGCTGACCGCCACCGTGCTCGACTCCGCGTCCGACCGCTACGCCGGGATCGCCTCGGGGGTCAACAACGCCGTCGCCCGGGCCGCCTCCCTGCTCGCCGTCGCCGTGGTGCCGGTCGCGGCCGGGATCGGTGGTGACGACTACACCGACCCGGACCTCTTCGCCGCCGGCTTCCGGACGGCGATGCTCATCTGCGCCGGGCTGCTGGTGGGCGGCGCGGTCGTCGCGCTGGTCTGGGTCCGGCGCCCGCTGGCCGCGGCGGGGCCCGCGGAGGGTGCGGCCGCCGGGGAGGAGCCGGGCCCGGAGGAGCGGCTGCACCTCGAGGAGTGCATGCACTGCGGGGTCACCGGGCCCCAGCTGTACCCGGTCGAGGCCACCACGCGGGAAGGGACCCGATGACGGCCACCGCCACCGGCCGGTCCGCCCTCGGCGGCTCGGGCCTGCTCGCCCGCGTCGCGCCGTTGCGCCGGCGGCTGCGCACCGAGGCCGGCGGCGCCGGCCTGCTGCTGCTCGCGACCGTCGTGGCGGTGCTGTGGGCCAACTCGCCGTTCGGCGACAGCTACGACGACTTCTGGCACACCGAGCTCGCCGTCCGCGTGGGCGGCGCCGAGCTGTCGCTGGACCTGCAGCACTGGGTCAACGACGGCCTGATGGTGTTCTTCTTCTTCGTCGTCGGGCTGGAGATCAAGCGCGAGCTCGTCATGGGGGAGCTCACCGACCGGCGGCGGGCCGCGGTGCCCGCGGTGGCCGCGGTGGCCGGGCTCGTCGTGCCGGCGCTGGTCTACGTCGCCTTCACCCTCGGGGACGAGGCGGTCACCGCGTGGGGGGTGGTCATCTCCACCGACACCGCGTTCCTGCTGGGCGTGCTGGCCCTCGTCGGCCCGGCGTGCCCGGCCCAGCTGCGGGTGTTCCTGCTGACCCTCGCCATCGCCGACGACGTCGGGGCGCTGAGCGTGATCGCGCTGTTCTACACCGAGGACCTCGAGCTCGTGCCGCTCGCGCTGGCCGTCGCCGGCCTGGCGCTCATGGTGGGGCTGCGGTACCTGCGGGTCTGGCGCGGGCCGGCCTACCTCGTCCTCGGGGTGGCCGTGTGGGTGTTCATGTACCTCTCCGGCGTACACCCCACCCTCGCCGGGGTGGTCATCGCGCTGTTCACCCCCGCCTACCCCGCCCGCCGCGACGAGGTGGCGGCCGCCGCCCGGCTCACCCGCGCCTACCAGCAGTCGCCCAACCCCGAGTACGCGCGGCTGGCCCGGCTGTCGATCGACCGATCGGTGTCGGCGAGCGAGCGGCTGCAGCAGCTGTGGCAGCCGTGGAGCAGCTTCGTCATCGTCCCGGTGTTCGCCCTGGCCAACGCCGGGGTGAGCCTGTCGGCCGAGACCCTGTCCGAGGCGGCGACCTCGCCGATCACCCTCGGCGTGGTCGCCGGGCTGGTGCTGGGCAAGCTGCTCGGCATCCTGCTCGGCACCGGCCTGGCCGTGCGGCTGCGGATGGGGGAGCTCGCCCCCGGGCTCGGCGCCTTCCAGGTCGCCGGCGGCGCCGCGCTGTCGGGCATCGGCTTCACCATCTCGCTGTTCATCGTCGACCTCGCCTTCACCGACGAGGCGCGGGCCGACCAGGCGCGGGTCGGCGTCCTCGCCGCCTCGCTGCTCGCCGCGCTGCTGGGCTGGGCGCTGTTCCGGCTCGGCGACCGGCGCCGACCCGACGGCGCCGGGGGGCGCCCGGTGCTGCTCGACCCGCCGGTCGACCCGACCCGGGACCACGTCCGCGGCCCGGTCGACGCGCCCCTCACCCTGGTCGAGTACGGCGACTTCGAGTGCCCGTTCTGCGGCCGGGCCACCGGCACGGTCGAGGAGCTCCTCGGGCGCTTCGGCCCCCGGCTGCGCTACGTCTTCCGGCACGTCCCGCTGGTCGACGTCCACCCGCACGCGCAGCTGGCCGCGGAGGCCGCCGAGGCCGCGGCGGCGCAGGGCCGGTTCTGGGAGATGCACGACCGGCTCTTCGCCGAGCAGGACCGCCTCACCGCCCCCGACCTGCTGCAGCACGCCGCCGCGCTCGGGCTGGACGTGCAGCGCTTCGCCCACGACCTCGGCTCCGGCCGCTACGCCCGCCGGGTGGAGGAGGACGTCGAGTCCGCCGAGGGCAGCGGCGTCGAGGGGACGCCGACCTTCTTCGTCGGCGGGCGGCGGCACACCGGTCCGCACGACACCGAGTCGCTGGCCGCCGCCCTGCTGGCCACCCCCGAGGCCGCCGCCCTCCCGCCGGCCGAGCGGGCCGCCGCCGACCCGCGGGTGCTGCCGGCCATCGGCCCGCGCCGCGAGGCGGTGCCGCCGCCCCGCGCGGAGGGGGAGGCGGTCCCTCCGGTCGCCCTCGACCTGCCCGAGAGCCCCGACCGGGACGGCGCCTTCCCCCGGCTGGACGACGACCAGCTCGCGCTGCTCGCCCGGTACGGCACCCGCCGGGAGACCGAGCCCGGGGACACCCTCTTCCGCGCCGGCGACCCCGGCTACGAGTTCCAGGTCGTGCTCTCCGGCGCGGTCGCCGTCGTGGAGGACCTCGGCCGGCCGGGTCAGCGGGTCGTCTCCGTGCACGGGCCCCGCCGCTTCCTCGGCGAGCTGGACCTCTTCAGCGACGACCCGGTGTCCCTCACGGCGCTGGTGCTCCGCGGCGGCGCGGCCATCGCCGTCCCCGACGACCGGATGCGCGAGGTCTTCGCCGCCGACCCGGCGCTCAAGGAGCTGGTGCTGCGGGCCTTCCTGGTCCGCCGCTCGCGGCTGCTGGAGCTGGCCGCCGACCTGCGCATCGTCGGCCGGGCCGGGACGGCCGACACCGAGCGGCTCCGGGAGTTCGCCCGCGCCCGGCGGCTGCCGACGGCGTTCGTCGAGCTCGACGGCTCGCCCGAGCACGCCGACCTGCTCGCCGAGCTCGGGGTCACCGAGGCCGACCTGCCGGTGGTGGTGTGGCGCCGGGGCCGGGTGCTGCGCAACCCCAGCGACGCGGAGGTGGCCGCGGCGGTCGAGGCGGGGGACTGAACCCGGCTCAGCCCGGCCCGGTGCGCCGGCTGATCAGTCGGCGGGCGGCAGGACCCGGGGGACGAACACCTCGTCGACCGGGCGGGGACCGACGTACTGCCGGCAGGTGCAGGCCACCCAGGTGTGCCCGGCCCAGCGCCCGCGCTTGTCGTAGCTGTCACGGCGCAGCTCGGCGTAGCAGGTGTTGCTCTCGCGGTCGTGCTGGGAGAGGGGGTGCCCGCAGCCGCAGATCGGCGTCAGCTGCGGGGGAGGGGCGGGGGGCCGTCGCCGTCCCACGCGCCCGGCCGCGAAGCCCGCGGCGAGCAGCGCCGCGCCGACGAGCAGGCTGACTGGTTCCACCGCTGTCCCTCCCGGTCCGTGCACCCAGAACGGTAGCGCGGACCGGGAGGGGGCGGCGGCGCCCCGCTCAGCCCTGGCCGCGTCCGGTGACGGCGTCGCGCATGCGGTCGAACAGGCCGGCGGCGGGCCCGGTGGCCGACCGGGCGCCCTTCTCGTCGGGACCGAGCCTCGTCGTGCTCGGCCTCCTCGGCACCGACCTCCTCCTGCACCCCTCGGCTCGGGTGCCGCCCGCGGGTCGCGCCGTCCCCCACCCATCCCCGGCGAGGGGCCTGCGCACACATCCGGCCCGGTTCGATCCGCATCCCCGCCCGCAGCCGTTTGCCCCGCTGCGCACCGGGCAGGAGACCAGGGTCACAGGAGGTGGACAGTGCAGTCCTACGCCGTGGGGTTCGCCCGCCCGGACAGGTGGTCCAGGGGCGATCCCCGGAGGAACGACCGGCCGTGGCACGCCGTCGAGGCGCACCGACCGAGCGACGAGCTCGACGGGGAGGTCGAGCTGGCCGTCTGCGGGGCGATCGTGCAGGTCTGGGGGTCCCAGCGCTGGGACCGCATCGGTGCGGGGACCAGCGCCTGCCCCGAGTGCTGGGAGCGCACCGGCGTGGTCCGCGAGCTCAGCCGGGCCGGCTGAGCCGCCGCCCGCCGTCAGCCGGCGGGACGCCGGCCCGAGATCGCCGACAACCCGGTGATCTCGCGGCCCACGATCAGCGCCTGCACCGAGTCGGTGCCCTCGAACGTGTAGATGGCCTCGATGTCGGCGTGGTGGCGGGCCACGTGGTGCTCCAGCAGGATGCCGTCGCCGCCGAGGACGTCGCGGGCGTCGGCCACGACGGCGCGCGCCCGGGCGGCGCAGTGCCGCTTGGCCAGGGAGGCCATCGCGGGGGTCATCCGCCCGGCGTCGGCGAGCGTCGACAGCCGCCAGCACATGAGCTGCATGGTGGTGATGTCGGCCAGCATCCGGGCCAGCTTCTCCTGGACCAGCTGGTAGCCGGCGATCGGCTGGCCGAACTGCTCGCGGTGCAGCGCGTGCGCCAGCGCCAGCTCGTAGGAGGCCGTGGCCAGCCCGAGCGCGCGCCAGGCGACGGTGTAGCGGGTGCGGTCGAGCACCTGGGACACGTCCTTGAACGACCTGCAGTTCGCCAGCCGGTTCTCCACCGGCACCCGCACCCCGTCGAGGGTCAGCTCGGCCTGCCACACGGCCCGCAGGGCGGTCTTGCCCGTCATCACGGTCGCCGAGAAGCCCGGCGTCCCCTTCTCGACGACGTAGCCGCCGACCGCGCCGTCCTCACCCCGGGCCCAGATGATCACCAGGTCGGCGATCGACCCGTTGCCGATCCACTTCTTCCGCCCGTCCAGGACGTAGTGGTCGCCGTCCCGCCGGGCCGAGGTCTCCAGCGCGACGGCGTCGGAGCCGTGCTGCGGCTCGGTGAGGCCGAAGGCCCCGATCAGCTCCATGCGGGCCATGGCCGGCAGCCACCGCTCGCGCTGCTCCTCGTCGCCGAGGAGCGCGATCGACTGCATGGCGAGGAAGCTGTGCACCCCGTTGAACGTGCCGATGCTGCCGTCGGCGCGGGCCAGCTCGGCGGCCACCAGCCCGGCGGCCACGGCGCTCATGCCCGGGGAGCCGTAGCCCCGGACCGTGCCGCCGGCGATGCCGAGCTCGGCGAACCGGGGCACCAGGTCGACGGGGAACTCCGCCCGTTCCCACCAGTCGTTGACGTACGGCGTCACCTCCCGCGCGCAGAAGGCGCGGACCCGGTCGCGGATCCCTACCTCCTCCGGGGAGAGGAGGTCCTCCAGGGCGTAGAAGTCCGGGCTCGGCTCGCTCACGCGACCGACGCTACGGCCGGGCGCCCCCCGCCGCCCGTCGCAGCGGCCGGTCGGCCCCCGGAGGCGGTAGCGTCCCCCGGTCGCCGTCCGAGGGGGTGCCCGTGCCGTTCCTGCTCCAGCGGCTGCTGCGCACCGCGCGGCTGCGGCTGGCGGGGTGGCGGCTGCCCCTGGCGGTGGCGCTGGCGGTGTTCCTGACGAGCTGGCTGGCCATGGTGCTGGTCGAGCCGGCCGGCAGCGCGATCGTGCGGCCGGACACCTACTGGTGGTACTTCGTCATCACCGCCGCCACCGTCGGGTACGGCGACGTCTTCCCCGCCTCCCTCGGCGGCCGCGTCGTCGGCGCCTACGTCGTCGTCGGCGGCATCGTCACGCTCACCCTGCTGTTCACCGAGCTGGCCTCCGGGCTGCAGTCGGTGCGGAGCCGACGCCTGAGGGGGCTGGTCGACCTGGACCTCACCGACCACGTCGTGCTGCTCGGCTACACCCCCGGCCGCACCGGCCGGATCGTCGCCGAGCTCACCGCCGAGGCCGGCTCCCGGGTGGTGCTGTGCGCCTGGGACGACGTGACCGAGGACCCCCTCCCCGAGCGGGCGGAGGTGCAGTTCGTGCGCGGCGACCTCACCTCCGAGGACGTGATGGCGCGCGCGGCGGTGGCCCGAGCCCGCACGGCGGTCGTCGACGCCCGCGACGACAACGAGACCCTCGCCGTCGCGCTGGCCGTGGTTCACGCCAACCCCGGCATCCACCTGGTGGCCGCGCTGCGCGACCTGTCCCGGCTCTCGGTGCTGCGCTACGTCTCCCCGACGGTGCAGGCGGTGCAGTGGCACATGCCCTACCTGCTGACCGAGGAGGCCACCGACCCCGGCATCGCGCAGGTCTACAACGACCTGATGACCAGCGGCGGGCACGGCAACACGTACTCCGCGCGGGTGCCGCCGGGCTTCCCGCACACCACGTTCGGGGCCTGCCAGACCTGGTTCGGGCAGACCTTCGGGGCGACCGTGCTGGCGCTGCGCACGGCGGAGGGGCTGACCGTGAGCCCGGCCTGGGCGGCCCCGGTGCCGGCGGGCTCGACGCTGTACTACGTCGCCCCCCGCCGGGTCGACGCCGGGCGGCTGGCCGCCGGCCGCTGAGCGCCCGGCCGCGCGCCGCGCCCGCCGTCGGTCAGGCCTCGAGCAGGCCGCGGGCGTAGCCGATCTGACCGAGGTGCTGCAGGTCGTCGGAGAGCACGCTGACCAGGCGGACGCCGAGGGTCACCGGCGGGTCCCAGCGCTCGTCGACGACCCGGTCGAGGTCGGCGTCGGTGAGTCCGCCCAGGAACTCCGCCGTCCGGGCGTGCACGGCCTCGGAGTACCCGAGCAGCAGGTCGGCCGAGGGCACGCGGACGGCGGCGACCTCGTCGCGGCTCATCCCGTAGCCGGTCGCCGCGGTGTCGACCGGGAGGGCGAACCGGTCAGCCCACCCGGCGGCGGTCCACACCTGCTCGGTGCCGGCCGCGTCGGCGACGTGGTCGTCCTGCACGCGCAGCAGGTGCCAGGCCAGCCAGCCGACCGGGTTGGCGTCCGGGCCGGGACGCTGCGCCAGCCGGTCGGCGTCCAGGCCGCGCAGCGCACCCCCCAGCGTCGCGGCGACCTGCTCGTAGGCGTAGGTCAGGAGGGTCCGGCTGTCCACGGTCACCCCACCTCCGCGGCGCCGATGACCTCGCCGGCGTCGTCGAGGGCCTCGACGCGGAGCTCGTCGGCGCCCTCGGGTACCGGCAGCTCCGTCTCGAAGCCGTCCCGGGGCACCGGGTCGGCCTCGACGCCGTCGGCGACCAGCCGCCACGCGGCCACCTCCGTGGCGCCGTTCCAGCTGGCGAACACCGTGTCACCGTCGCGGACGGCGTCCGGGTCGGTCGTCGGCCGCCCCGTCCACGGGGCCCGGTCGGCCCGGTAGTTGTCGCCGCTGCCCAGCGCGGCGTCGTAGCGCAGGGTGCCGTCGGGGGCGAACTCCGACCAGAAGCTCCGCGACCCCCACCCGACGACCACGGTGCCGTCGGGCAGCTGCTGGAAGCTGCCCTGGCTGCCGGCCAGCCGGTCGTCGTCGGGCGGGAGGTACTCGGTGACCAGCGTCGCGGTGCGGGCGGTCTCGTCGAGGGCCAGCCGCAGCCCCCGGGACACCGGCCCGACGTCGGGCTCGGACTGGTTGTCGAAGAGGGTCAGCGTGCCGTCGGGCTGCCGCTCGGCGTCGTGCTGCCAGGCGAACTCGGTGCCCGGGCCCATGGCGAAGTCGCTGCCCTCCCCGCCGAGGGTCCACAGCACCTCGCCGGTGGTGCGGTCGAGGTCGTAGACGGCCCACGTGTTGCGGGCCGAGACGAGCAGCGAGCCGTCGGCGTCCACGGACATGGAGTTGACGTGGAACCAGTCGAACGGGTCCTCCTCGGTGCCCTCGCCCTCCTCGAACTCCGACGCGGTCTCCTCGAGGGGGACGTGGTCGCGGGCCGACCACTCGAACACCACCTCGCCGGTGGCCACGTCGACCTCCTGGATGAGGTTGTCGTAGACCCAGCCGTCCTCCGGTCCGCCGACGGAGGTGAGGTCGGCGGGCTCGGCGACGTAGGCCGGGATCAGCATGGTGCCCTCGGGCGTGAGCCGACCCTCGTGGAAGTCGGCCTGCCCGGAGCCGACATCGCCCCCGGTGGTGACGGTCGCGACCTCCTCGTAGGAGGTGTCGACGATGTGGAACTCGCCCCAGCCGACGCCGATCTCCTGCTCGCCCTCCCACCAGGTGAGCACCGGCTCGCCCTGGTACTCCTGGATCCGCACGTCGAAGGCGCTGCCCTCGGTGGGGTGCACCCAGAGCGGCTCACCCGCGGCGTCGACGAGCAGCGGTCCGGTGTGCGGCGCGTCATCGCCCTTGGGGCCGAGGGCGAGCACGGTGCCGTCCTCCGCGCGGGGGGTGCCGGTCACGGTGACCTTCGGGGGGGTGAGGTCCGGCCGGCTGACGAAGGTCCAGTGCGGTCCCGGCTCGGACGCCTCCTCGTCGGCGGCCTCGGACGTGGAGCAGGCCGGCAGCAGGAGCAGGCCGGCGGCGACGAGCAGCGGTGCGCGTCGGCGGGAGAGCACGTGCATGGTCACAACCACCCCAACTCGGAGGCCGCGAGCAGGAACAGGCCCGCGGCGACGGCAAGCAGCACGACGATGACGACGAGCGTGGGGACCACGATCCAGCGGCGCTTGAAGCGCCACCGGTGGGTCGGTTCGGGGGAGGCGTCCCGGCGCGACGCGGTCCGGGCGCCGTCCTCCGGCCGGGGTCCGCGACCGGCCCGCCGCTCGCGGTGCCGCTCGGCGAGGTGGTGGACCTGGTCGCGGGCGTCGCGGGCCACCGTGCCCAGGGCCTGGACCGAGGCCGAGGCGAGGGTGGCGAGGTCGGCGGCGTCGAAGCGCTGCACGCGCTCGCCGTCCCGGGCCACCGGATGCGGGGCCGGCGCCCCGGCGGGCGCGGGAGGTGGCGGGCGCAGCGGTGCCGGGGAGCGCCCGGCCAGCACCGCCTGGAGCTGGTCGCGCAACCCGGCCGGCGTCGGGCGCTCGGCGGGGTCCTTGGCGAGCAGCCCGCGCAGCACCGGCTCGAGGGGGCCGGCGCGGGCGACCGGGGCGGGGGGCTCGGAGACCACGGCCATGAGGGTGGCCATCGGTTCGGGCCGGGAGAAGGCCGGCCGACCCTCCACCGCGGTGTAGAGGGTCGCGCCCAGGGACCACAGGTCCGCCGGTGGCCCCGGCCGCCCGCCGTGGGCGCGCTCGGGGGCCATGTAGGACGGCGAGCCGATGATCGCCCCGGTGGTGGTGATGCTGGACTCGCCGGTGGCCGTGGCGATGCCGAAGTCGGTGAGCAGCGCCCGGCCGTCGGGGCAGACCAGGACGTTGGCCGGCTTGACGTCGCGGTGCACGATCCCCGCGGCGTGCGCCGCCTCCAGCCCGGCGAGGACGTCGAGGCCGATGCGGGCCGCCACGTCCCAGGCGATCGGGCCGCCCTCGTCGACGAGCTGCTGCAGGCTGCGGGAGGGCACGTACTCCAGGACCAGCCAGGGGCGGCCGTCCTCCTCCACCACGTCGAGGACGTGCGTGACGCACGGGTGGTCGATGCGGGCAGCGGTCCGCGCCTCGCGGAGGGTCCGCTCCCGCAGCACCCGTCGCTCGCCGTCGTCCAGGTGGACCCCGAAGGTCACCTCCTTGACCGCGACGGTGCGGTCGAGGAGCCGGTCGGTGGCCGTCCAGACGACGCCCATGCCACCGCGGCCGACCACGTCGCGCAGCGTGTACCGACCGGCCAGGGTGCGGTCGGGTGCGGGCGGCTGGGCGGCCACGTGCGGGCGGGCCGGGCGGCGGAGGGCGTTCAGTCCCACTCCGGGCGCTCGGCCGCGCCGCCGTCGCTCTGGGCCTCGAGCTCCGCGGCCTGCTCGGGCGTGGCCATCTCGAGGGCGATGTCCCGGGGTTCTGGGGTGTCGGGGTCCGGAGTCGTCATGGGGTCAGACTGCCGCAGACCAGGCCCGCGTGCCCTGTCGTGGTCGACGGGTCCTCCGGCCCCGGGCCACGTCGACCGAGGACCCTGCCCCCGCGACCGCCGCCCCGGGGAGGCTGGGCGCGGGCGGGCGGAGGGCCCCACCGGCGGTGGGAGGCGGGACATGGCCGGGGAACCGGGTACGGGACGCGGAACCGCGGGACGCGTGGTCGTCGGTGTCGACGGGTCGGCCGGGGCGCGCGCAGCGCTGCGGTTCGCCGCCGAGGACGCCGTGCGCCGCGGTGTCCCGCTGGAGGCCGTCGCCGCCTACCGGCCGCCCGAGGCGTGGATGGACTTCTACGCGATCGGGGAGTACGAGCCGGACCGCGCCCGGACAGCCGCGGAGGAGCAGGCGCGCAGGCACGTGGACGAGGTGCTCGGGGAGCTGACCGGGCCGGCCCCCGACGTCCGGGTCACCGCGGTCCAGGGCGCGGCCGCCGACGTCCTGGTCGACGCGTCGACCGGTGCCGACCTGCTCGTCGTGGGCAGCCGCGGGCACGGTGGCTTCTCCAGCGTCCTGCTCGGGTCGGTGGGCATGCACTGCGTGCTGCACGCCTCCTGCCCGGTGACCGTCGTCCACTCGGCGGAGGCGCACGGGACCCGGATCCGGCTGCGCCGCCAGCACGGCCGGGAGCCGGTCTCCTGAGCGACACCACTGCGGGGGAAGCGGCCCCGGCGGCGGGGGCGGATCCCCCCGTGGTGCGGGCGGCCACGCCCGCGGACGCCGCCGCGGTGGCGGGCGTGCACGCCCGGGCCGGTCGCGCAGCGTGGTCGTCCTTCCTCGGGGACGTGCTCGCCGAACCGGACGTCGCGACGTGGGCCGCGCGGGTGACCGAACCGGGCTTCGTGGTGGCCGAGCGGACCGGGCGGGTCGTGGCCTTCGCCCGTGCCGACGAGCAGGCCGGCGAGGTGGCCCTGCTCTACGTCGACCCCGACGAGCAGGGGCGCGGCACCGGCCGGCTGCTGCTGGGGCTCGTCCTCGACCGGCTGCGGGCCGCCGGTCACGCGGTGGCGCGGCTGCGCACCGAGGAGCGCAACACCGGCCCGCGGCGCTTCTACGAGGCCGAGGGCTTCGTCTCGACCGGCGAGGTGCTCGAGCGCACGTGGCACGGCCGGTCGCTTCGGGAGGTCTGGTACGCCCGGCCGCTGCTCTGACCGCCGCGCTCCGCTCCGCACCCGACCCTTCGCAGCACCGAGTACGACCCGCTCACCCCGGCGGCCCTCCTGCCGGGCAGGTCTCGCTGCCGGGTACGCCGAGTGCCCGGCGCACGGGTGGGTGCGCCGGGTCGGCCGGTGCGCGGTGGTGCCGTGGTGCCGTGGTGCCGGGACCTTGGCGGTCAGGCAGCGGCGAGGGGTTGGGGGATGCGGATCTCGGTGCCGTCGGGGCGCCAGGTGCGCCAGGCGCCGTCGGGTTGCCGTTCGACGCGGAAGCCGTGGTGGACCTTGGTGTGGTGCCGCTCGCACAACAGGGCGCTGTTGGCCAGCGAGGTCTCCCCGCCGAGGGCCCACTCGAGTAGGTGGTGCACGTCGCACCAGTGGGTCGGGGCGGTGCAGCCGGTGAACACGCACCCGCGGTCGCGCCGCTCCACCGCTCTGCGCAGGTGCGGGGGCACCACCCGGTGGGTGCGCCCGACGTCCAGCGGGGCCCCGTCGGGACCCAGCACGATGCGGGTGACCGCCCCGTCGCAGGCCAGCCAGCGGGCCCGGGCGGCGGAGACGGTGGCGCCGAAGCCCAGCTCCGCAGCACCCGGGCCGGGGGCGGGGTCGACGAGGTCTTCGGCGTTGATGACGACGGCGACGTGCGGTTTGACCGTGCGCAGCACCGGCAGGGTGCCGGCGGCGAGCTGGGTGTCGCAGAGCTGGACGAGGGCGTCGGCCTGCCGCTGGGGGCGGGTGCGCTCGTCGCCGGCGCACCGCCCGGCCTGCAGGATGCTCTCCAGGGCGGCCTGCAGCTTCTCCCCGCCGGCGGCGTCGAGGTCGAACCGGCCGGTGAGCGTGCCGTCGGCGTGCCGGACGAGGGAGAGGCGGCGGCCCTCGGTGGGGTCGGGTTCGGGGCCGTCGGGGTCCAGGCCGGCCAGGTAGTGCCGCACGACCTGCACCAGGTCGGCGTGCGGGCGCGCGGCGGCGACGCCGGTGAGCAGCCGGTCGATCTCCCCGAGCTCCACGCCGGCGGCCGCGGCGGCGGCCAGGTTCTTGTCGGCGGCCACCGGCGCCACCGTCGCGACGGCCTCGGCCGACACCGCCCCGGCGGCGTGCGCCTCCGCCAGCGCGGGCAGGTGCTCCAGCGCCCGCCCGGCCCGGACCAGCCCGGCCCCCGCGGAGGGGCTCAGCCGCCCGTGCCCGCGCAGCCAGGAGGCCATGGTCTTCAGCCCGTCGACCTCCGCCGCGCCGGCCAGCTCGCAGGCCCGCACGGTGCGGGCGACCTCGGCGGCGATCCGGTGCTGGGCGACCAGCAGTCCACCCAGGCGTTCCAGCAGCTCCGGGCCGAACGCCGAGGCCAGCCCGGCCCCGGCCAGCCCGTCGATCGCCGCGCACAGGTCCTCCACCGTCACCGCACCTCCCTGCCCCGCCCATCGAACACGTGTACGAATACTATCGCCGGTCGGTGGTCACCGCAGCATGAATCCCCAGGTCAGCAGGCTGTCCACAGATCCATGCCGAGGGTTGACGCGGCTCTGGTAGGGGCTCCACCGGCCCAGCGGGCAAGGGCCGCGGTAGCGGCCCGAGCAGCGAGGCCGGCATGCACGCCGGCGCTCCACCTCACGCGGCGCCCGCCGGCCGGGTGATCCGCGCGGGCCACGCCAGGTGCTGCAGGCAGTGCGCAAGGGCCCGCGATTCCCGCCGGGAAGGGACCCCGGCCCCAGCCGGAGGAAGGCATGCCCGCTCGGGAGGTGAACCCCCGCCCGGGACGTGCACGCCGCCGTCCGGCAGGCGAACGCCCCGCCCGGGAGGCTCGCGCCCCGGGAGCGGGGAGGACCGCTCAGGCCGGCGAGGCCAGCCAGCGGCGGAGCACCTCGTCCTCTCGCCGCAGCACCACCAGGGCCAGCTCCCGGACGGCGGCCTCCGCCTGCCGGCCCACGAAGGGCGCGTCGACCTCGGCCTCACCGGTGACCGTGGAGCGGGTGCCGTCGTCGACCGCCGCCAGCCTCCGCTCGCCCCGGACCGCCACCGACCGCCCGAACACCTCGGCCTGCACGTCGAGCAGCCCGCGGTGCGCGCCGTCGGGCGAGCGCGTCCAGCTCCGCCGGTCGACGACGGCCACCTCGCGGCCGACGAAGCGGGCGAACACCGACGGGACGCCGGTCGTGGGGACCAGCAGGCGCACCGCCGTCCGCGGGCCGTCGTCGGACTCCTCGGCCGACACGCCCTGCAGCTGCGCCCCCAGCGACCGGGCCACGTCGCGGAGGAACACCTCGTCGGTGAGGACGGCCAGGACCTCGTCGGGGGAGCCGGCGAGCAGGGCGGTGTGGTCGATGGGCACGCCGCAGTGTCCGCCGAGCGCCGCACCGGGCGCGCGGCGGGGGTGGTGCCCGCGGCGGGCGCGGGTCTAGCGTCCGCGCCATGCGGCTGTTCGCCTACCTGAGCTACGCCGACGCTCCCGCCGCACTGCGGTGGCTGGCCGCCCTGGGGTTCGAGGAGGTGCGCCGGCAGGACGGCGAACCCGGGCAGGTCCTGCACGCCGAGCTGCGCGCCGGCGACGCCGTGGTCATGGTCGCCAGCAACGACGCCGACTACCGGCGCGCGCCGCTGGTCGGCCGGTCGACCGGCTCCGGGCTGTACCTGCTCGTGGACGACGTCGACGAGGTCCACGCCCGCGCACTGGCCGCCGGGGGGCGCGAGGTCTTCGCGCCGGAGGACACCGAGTGGGGCACGCGACGCTCCCGCCTGCTCGACCCCGAGGGCGGCGAGTGGAGCCTCGGCTCCTACGAGCCCGGTGCCGCCTGGTGAGCGGCCGGTCCGCACGGGGCCGGCGGACGCCGTGCGACCGGCGGAACGCGCGCAGCCGGCGGACCGGGCGGGCTGGCGGGCCTGGCTGACCGAGAACGCGGACCGCTCGGGCGGCGTCTGGCTGGTCTACGACAAGGGCCCGGGGCGGCGGCTCGGCTACGACGACATCGTCGAGGAGGCGCTCTGCTTCGGCTGGGTCGACAGCCGGCCGGCCCGCCTCGACACCGCCCGGGCCATGCTCTACGTCGCGCCGCGCAACCCGGCCAGCCGCTGGTCCCGCCGGAACAAGGACCGCGTCGAGCGGCTGCGGGCCGCCGGCCTGATGACCCCCGCCGGTGAGGCGGTGGTCGCGGCCGCGGAGGCCAGCGGCGCCTGGGGCGCCCTGGACGACGTCGAGGACCTCGTCGAGCCCGACGACCTGCGGACGGCGCTGGACGCCCGGCCCCGGGCGCGGGAGCACTGGTCGGCGTTCCCGCCGTCGGTCCGGCGGGCGGTCCTGGAGTGGGTGTCCGCCGCCCGGCGCCCGGAGACCCGGCTGCGGCGGGTGCAGACGGTGGTGGCCGAGGCCGAGGCCGGCCGCCGGGCCAACCAGTGGCGGCAACCGCGCGGGCGCTGACGGTCAGCCCGGTCGCACCAGCGCCGCCCAGCGGGCCACGTCGGCCGCGACCTGCGGGCCGTGCGTCAGCGGCAGGAAGTGGCCGGCGCCGGGGTAGGAGACCAGCTCGGCGTCGGGCAGGGCGGTGAGGAGCGCCCGGAGGTCCTCCTCGAGGACCTCGGGGTCGCGGGTGCCGTGCAGGACCAGCGCCGGCACGTCCAGGTGCCGCGCGAGCCCGGTGCCGTCGTGGCTGAGGCTGGCCAGGGTGGTCGCCGACAACGCCGGCGACCGGGTGGTGAGCAGGTCGTCGCGGACCCGCTCGACCAGCTCCTCCGGTTCCCCGGGGGCGAAGCCGAACCGGCGGACCAGCCGGTCCGACACCCACCCGACCGGCCGCAGCCGCCGACCGGCCGCCGTCCCGACCCGCAGCGCGGCGAACCAGGCGCTCTGCAGGGCGCCCGCGAGCCGCGGCGGCAGCCGGCGGGCGGGCAGGCCGGGCGCGGTGACGCGGGAACCGCCGGACCCGACGAACACCGCCCCGGCGTACCGCCCGGTGCCGGCCAGCCGGGCGGCGGCCAGCAGCACGCCGCCGCCGAGGCTGTGGCCGACCACCAGCGCGCGGGTGCCCGGGTCGAGGCAGCCCTCGAGCACGGCCAGCAGGTCCCGGCCGTGCGCCTCCAGCGTGTAGCCCGCCGATCCGGCGTCCCCGCTGCGCCCGTGCCCGCGCAGGTCGTAGGCGATCACCCGGTGCTCCCGGGCCAGGCGGGCGGCCACGTCGTCCCACCCCCGGGAGTACATGCCCAGCCCGTGCACGAGCACGACGGGCGGGGCCTCCCGGGGGCCGCGGACGGTGACCGCCAGCGGGGTCCCGTCGACGGTGGCCGGCTCGGTCACGGTGCTCCCTCCTCGCCGGCCCGCAGGACGAACGTGGCGACCTGGGGCGGCGCGTTGATGCGGACCGGTGCGAGGCTGAACCCGGTGCCGCAGGTGACGAACAGGGCGTTGCCGGGTGCGCCGTACCCCTCGGGGGCCCACCCCTCGGCGACGATGCGCTCCTCGGTGGTCAAAGCCAGGTAGCCCCACCGCGGCGTGCCGGGCAGGGCGACCTGGCCGCAGTGCGTGTGCCCGGCCAGGGTCAGCGGCGCGGTGCCGGCGGGGAACCGGTCGAAGACGGTGGGGTTGTGCATGAGCACCACCCGCGGCGCGTCGTCCGGGACGTCGGCGAGCGCCGCGTCGACGTCCACCAGGTCGGGCAGGTCGGGCCCGACGCCGACCACCCACAGCGCCCGGCCGGCGTCCTCGCCGGTGCCGGGCACGCGGGCCGCCTCGTTGCGCAGCACGGTCACGCCGGCCCCCTCCAGCGCGCGGGTCAGCTCGTCGGCGGCGCCGATCGCGTGGTCGTGGTTGCCGAGCACCGCGTACGTCGGGATGCCGGCGTCCCGCAGCGGCGCCAGGAGGTCGAGCACCGCGTCGACCCGCGGGGCGATGCCGGGATCGGTGCTGTAGAGGAAGTCCCCACCCAGGAGGGCGACGTCGGGCTGCTCCTCGGCGATGGCCTCGACCGCCCGCGCGCTCATCCCGGGGTTGCCGAACCACATGCCCAGCTGGAAGTCGGACACGACGGCGACCTCCGTGCCGTCGAGGTCCGGACCCAACCGGGGCAGCGTCACCTCCGCCCGCTCCCGGTCCAGGACGAACCGCGGCTCGACCAGCGTCCCGTAGGCCAGCAGCAGCACGACCACGACGCCCAGGGCGAGGGCGACCCGGCCCAGCACCCGCGTCACGGGGCTGCCACCGCGCGGCGCCGCACGCCGGCGCGCGAGCCCCGGCCGGGCGCCGCGAGCAGCAGGCGGGTGCAGGCGTACACCCACACGCCACCGAGCACGAGTCCGGCGAGGACGTCGGTGGGGTAGTGGGCGGCCACGTAGAGCCGGCTGACCGCCACGACCGGGGCGACGAGCAGCGGCAGGGTCAGCACCCACCAGCGCCGCGGCGACCGGCCGTGGACGACGACCAGCGCGGCGGCGGCCCCGTACAGGGCCATCGCGGCGGCGGCGTGCCCGGAGGGCCAGCTCGCCCCCGTCGGCAGCCCCTGGGTCAGGTCGGCGACCGTGGGCCGCAGCCGGCCGACCAGCTGGGCGGTCGCCCAGTAGAGGAGCACCTCGCCCCCGAGCACCACGGCGACGAAGACCAGCGGCCGCCAGCTCGCGGCCACGGCCACGCCGAGGACGCCGAGCGCGAGGCCCCCGAGCACCACGGTCCGCGTACCGGCCAGCGCCCCCAGCGTGTCCACGACAGCGGTGGCCGTGGGGCTGCGGAACTGGACGAACCACTCGACGACCGCCCGGTCGAGCCGGCCGACCCAGCTGTCGCCCAGGAGGCCCGTGACGAGCAGCCCCAGCCCGGCGAGCGTGGCGACCAGGGCGGCGGCGACGGCGAGCAGGCGCAGCCCGGCCTGCCGGCCGCGGGGGAGCGGCGGGACCGGGCCCGGCGCCGCGTGCGGCGCCTCGTCCGGCCGGACGTCGAGCGGGTCCAGCGGCTCGTGCGCCGGCGGGTGGTGCTCGTGCTCCCAGGCGCGGAAGGACGCCGTCGTGGCCGCCAGCCAGCCGGCCCCCAGCGCCCATCCGGCGAGCACGTCGGAGACGAAGTGCACGCCCAGCGCGAGCCGGGTGAAGCCGACGGCGACGACCACCACCACGGTCGCCGCGATCAGCCAGCGCCGGGCCCGGCGGTGCACCGCGGGCAGGGCCACGAGCAGCACCACGCCCCACGTGACCAGCGCGGTCATGGAGTGCCCGCTCGGAAAGCTGGCGTTCGACGGCGTGGCGACCACGGGCGACTCGACCACCGGCCGGGCGCGGTCGACCACCGCCTTGGTGACCGGGCCGAGCACGGCCAGCCCCAGACCCGTCGTCGCCACGAAGGCCGCCAGCCGCCGGTGGTCCCGGACCACCAGGACCACCGTCAGCAGCACCAGCACGAACACCGCCGTCCCGGTGCCCCCGAGGTCGGTCACCACCTGCAGCGCGGTGACCAGCACGGGCGAGTCGCTGACCACGTCGTTGAGCCCGGCGGCGACGTCGCCGTCCAGGCCGGCCAGCGGGGACCACGACCGCTGCACGAGCAGCCAGAGCAGCAGGAAGGGCACGGCGCCGACGAGGACCGCCAGCCCGGCGAGCGCGGAGCGCCGCTCGAACCGGCCGAGGCCCGCGGTCTCGGCGTGGCGGGTGGGGGAGGGGGCAGTCATCGCCTGCCGCATACCCGGCGTCCCCCCGGCGGGCTCTGACGGTTCCGTGACGCTTCCCCGGGGGCCGGCGGCGGGGTGACCGCCGTCGCCGGGTCGTCAGCGGCCCGGGCGGCGCCCGGCCAGCCCGATGCCGCCCCAGCCCCGCAGCGGGCGCCCCACCACGTCGGCGGCCTTTTCCAGGGCGCGGTGGGTCGGCGGCCGGGCGGCCCACCCGGCCGGGGTCACCCGCTCGCTGCGGGTGAGGTCCTCGTCGAAGTGCTCGTCGAGGGTGGCGACGACCGCGGGGTCGTCGACGAGCAGGCCCACCTGCTCGTTGAGGGCGAGGGAGCGGACGTCGAGGTTCGTGGTGCCGCCCATCGCGATCGCGCCGTCCACCGTGACCACCTTCGCGTGCAGGAGGCTGGGCCGGTAGCGCCAGATCTCCGCACCCGCGCCGAGCAGCGGCCCGAACTCCCGCTCGCCCTGCAGGTGCACCGCCGGGCGCTCGACGCGCGGGCCGGCGACGAGCAGCTGGACCCGGACCCCGCGCCCGGCCGTCTCGAGCACCAGGTCGCGCAGCCAGCCGGGCAGCCGCACGTAGGGCGTGGTGAACCGCACGCGGGCGCGCGCGGTCTGCAGGAGCAGGGCGATGGCCAGCGCGGCGTCGTTCCACCCGGGCCCGGACTTCGGGCGGAGCACCTGGACCGGGCTGGGGCCGACCGGGTCGAGCACGGGGAACGGGTCGGCCTCGGAGAGGGGGTGGCCGGTGCCGCGGTGCAGCTCGGCCTGCAGCCACGTCTCGGTGAAGGCGCCCCGCAGGCCCGCCACCGCCGGGCCGCGCACCCGGAAGGCGGTGTCCCGCCACTCGCCGGGGGAGGAGCCGCCACCGGCCCAGGCGTCGGCCACCCCGGTGCCCCCGGTGAACGCGACCGACCCGTCGCAGACGAGCACCCGGCGGTGCGTGCGCAGGTTCCACACCGTGGGGCGCCAGCTCGGCACCGGCCGGTAGCTGAAGACGGTGCACCCGGCGCGGCGCAGCCGCTCGCGCTCGTCGCGGCTCATCTGCCCGGCCCCGTAGGCGTCGAGCAGTACCCGGACCCGCACGCCGGACCGTGCCCGCTCGGCGAGCGCCTCGGACACCTGCGTCCCCACGTCGCTGCCGCGCCAGGCGAACCACAGCACGTCGACGGTCCGCGTGGCCGCGGCGATGGCGTCGAGCAGGGCCGGGAACGTCTCCCGGCCGTCGCGCAGGACGTCGACCCGGTTGCCCTCGGTGAACGGGATCCCGAGGAGCTGCTCGAGCACGCGGCGCGGAGCGGCGGTGCCCTGGACCGGCCCACCGGGCGGCACCCGCGATCCCGGCATGGTGTCTCCCTCCTCGTCGGGTGGGACGCGCTCGGCCGGCCCGTACCTCGGACGGGAGTGCCCGGGTGCCGGTGCACCCATGGGCGCACCGGCCGACCGTCACGAAGCCGTCACCCCTCGCCCGCCGGCCGGGGAGCCGTGGGCGCCACCCGGTCGGGGGGCCGGTGTGCGCGCCGCCGGTGGTGGCGGGGATGCTCGGGGGAGGGGACGGCGGCCGGCCCGGTCGTGGTCCGCTCGTCCGGGTGGGGAGGGTCGCATGGCGGACGCGCGCACGCCCCGCGACCCGGACGAGCCCGAGGCGCGGGGCGGGTCGGCGATGGTCGTCCCTGCAGCCGCCCCGGGCTCGGCACGCGGCAGCCTGGACCGGCGGCGGGTGCTGGGTGCGGCGGTGGAGTTCATCGACGAGCACGGCATCGACGCGCTGACCATGCGCCGGCTCGGGGCCCACCTCGGCGTGGAGGCGATGGCCCTGTACCGCTACGTGCCGAGCCGGGAGCACCTGCTCGACGGCGTGGTCGAGACCGTCGTCGACGAGCTCTACGGCGATCCGGACGTCCACCTCACCGCGTCGCACGGGTGGCAGGACTACCTGCAGCGGCTGGCCCACGGCGTGCGCCGGATCGCGCTCGCGCACCCGGCCGTCTTCCCCCTGGTCGCCACCCGGCCGCCGGCCGCCCCGTGGATCCGCCCGCCGCTGCGCAGCCTGCGGTGGGTGGAGTCGTTCCTGTCGACCCTCACCGACCACGGGTTCCCCGACGAGGCGGCGGTCGCCGCCTACCGCGCCTACACCAGCTTCCTGCTCGGCCACCTGCTGCTCGAGATCTCGCAGCGCGGCGTGCCCATCAGCTCCCGCGACGACCCCGACCCGCAGAGCGGGGCGGGTACCGACCTGGGTCGGTACCCGTCGGTCGTGCGGCTCGAGCCGCTGCTGCGGGAGGACGAGTCCGCGGCCGAGTTCGAGGAGGCGTTGGAGAACCTGCTGGACCGGCTGGACCGGCTGCTGCGCGAGTTCCACCGCCGCCCGCGCGGGTGACCTCGCGGCCTGTTGCCCGGGAGCCTGTTGCCTTTACGATGTAAAGGACCGGGCGTCCCGAGCGCCGAGGCAGGGGAGCTCACGGAGGCCGCGGCCGATGGTGCCCAGCACGCCCGGCCCCCGAGCGTCGGGGGAGATCCGGCTCGCCGTCGAGGACGGCGTGGTCGTGCTCCACCTCACCGGCGAGGTCGACGCCGCCGCCGTCGCCGCCTTCGAGAGCGCCGGCGGGGCCGCGCCCCCCGGGCTGCTCCGCGTGGTGGACGCCTCGGCGGTGACCTTCCTCAACTCCGTGGGCGCGGTGCTGGTGATCCGGCTGACGCAGCCGGCCCGGACGGCGGGGCTGCGCCCGGTGCTGCGCCGGCCCTCGGAGGCGGCGCTGCAGGTCCTCCGCCTCACCGGGCTGGAGCTGCTGTTCGATCGGGTCGGCTGACGGCCTCCGACGTCCGTTTACGTCGTAAACCGCCGGGTAGACGCTCCTCCGGTAGGCCCGGGACCTCCGGGTCGCTACCCAGGTGAACGCGCCACGACGCACCGGCCACGACTCCCCGGCCGTGCCGCTCGGGCCACGACCCGCAGGAGTGACGATGATCGGCACCGACAGCATCAGCCGCGTGATCGGCAAGGACGTCTACGACCAGACCGGCGACAGGATCGGCTCGGCATCGGAGGTCTACCTCGACGACGAGACCGGCCGCCCGGAGTGGGTCACCGTCCGCACCGGTCTGTTCGGCACCAAGGAGTCCTTCGTCCCGATCCGGGACGCCGACCTGACCGACGACGGCCTGCGGGTCGCCGTCAGCAAGGACCGGGTGAAGGACGCCCCGAAGATCGACACCGACGGGCACCTCTCCCCGCAGGAGGAGCAGGAGCTCTACCGCTACTACGACCTCGGCCCCGCCACGACCGGGACGCAGGTCACCGGCACGGAGACCACCCGGTCGACGACCGACGCGGCCGGCACCGCGCGGGCGGACCGGGACGGCGACGGCGTGCGCGACGACGTCCGGGGCCGCGCCGTGGGCCGGGACACCTCGGGCCCCACGACCGACGACGCGATGACCCGCTCCGAGGAGCGGCTGGCCGTGGGCACCCGGACCGAGGAGGCCGGCCGGGCCCGGCTGCGCAAGTACGTCGTCACGGAGAACGTGACCGAGACCGTCCCGGTGACCCGCGAGGAGGTCCGGGTCGAGCGCGAGCCGATCACCGACGCCAACCGCGGCAACGCCATGGACGGGCCGGCGATCAGCGAGGAGGAGCACGAGGTCACGCTCCACGCCGAGCGCCCCGTGGTGGAGAAGGAGGCCGTGCCGGTCGAGCGCGTCCGCCTCGACACCGAGACCGTCACCGACCGCGAGACGGTGACCGGCGAGGTCCGCAAGGAGCAGGTCGAGATGGACGCGGACGACCCCTCCTACCGCCGCTGACCCGGCTCCCGACCGGGTGGCCCGCACGTCCCTCGGGCTGCGGGCCGCCCGGTCGGCGGGGCGGTGCCTCGTCGCTGGGCAAGCGCGTCGCGTGCACCGCTCGTCGGGCTGCCAGGGTGTGGGGATGTGGACGCGGCCCGCGGTCCGGGATCTCCTGAGCAGAACCCTCGCCTCCAGCCTCATCTCCGCACCGCGGCGGTGGCGGTACCTCGCCAAGCTCGGCATGGACGTACGGCGCTGCACCATCGAGCCGGCCAGCTACTTCGGTAGCAGGGACGTGGCGATCGGCCCCGGCTCGTACATCAACCGCGAGTGCTTCTTCGACGGGTCCGCACCGATCCGGATCGGTCGCAACTGCTCCCTGGCGATGCGCGTCGTCGTCGCCACCGGTACCCACCGCATCGGGGGTGGCGACCGACGGTCCGGTGAGCTCCTCGCGCGGCAGGTGAGCATCGGCGACGGCTGTTGGGTCGGGGCCTGCGTGGTGCTCCTGCCCGGTGTCACGGTCGGTGAGGGGTGCGTGATCGCCGCCGGTTCGGTCGTCACCGAGGACTGTGCACCGCACGGTCTCTACGCGGGGGTCCCCGCTCGGCGGGTGAAGGACCTCCCGACCTCCGTGGCCTGTGACGATGCCGAGGAGGCCGGCGGGGGTCCCCCGCACGACGGGTGAGGAAGGCCTGCGGTGCTGGGCCGTGCGTGTGGTGCAGCACGGGATCGGCGACAGTGACGCCGGGGTTCCACGTCGTCGGCCGGGGGAGCACCGGCGGGGCGGGTGGGGCTCGAACCCACGACCCAGGGGTGGACGGTGCTCTCGCAGGCTGCGCTGGGCCCTGCTGCCTCCACGCACGTCGGTGAGGACCCTCCATTCCCCTGCCCGGGTGTCGAGGGAAGCTCCCGCCCGACCTCCAGCGTGGCGCTGCGTTCACGGAACGGGTGCACTCCCGACGCAACCAGCCGCCCGACCCGTCGGGGACCGGGGGACGCCCTACGGCCGACGACGACTGTCGCCAGCACGCGACCACGCCCCGCTGATACGGGCGTGACGCAGCGGTGACGGACCACCGTCTATACAGAGGCCGGGCCCCACCGGACGCCCTACAGACGCTCACCCGACAGAGAACACGGGAGGCGCGACCGACGTGCAGGGCGGGCACGGGTGCCCGCCCTGCGAGCAGGAACCAGATCAACGGATTGGCTCGATCGTGCGTCAGGCGACATCCGTGGCGCAGGCGGCAGCAGCGAGGCGTGAGCCGCCGAAACCCGGACCGCAGGGTGCTCCGCCGTGTCGAGTTGCAGCGCGCCAGGGTTCAACTCGGGCACGAGGCGGCGCAGCGCATCCGTCGAGGACACCCCGGTCCGATGGGGAGGCCCGGAAACGCCCACGTGCAGGACGGTCGCAGAGGTTCCGACGAACCTCCGCGGATTCTGCCCGGGGCGACCTGATCCACCTCCGCGCTGTCGAGTCCCCGACGGCTGCATGCGCTCCCCGTGAGCGGGTCTCCGATCCAGAAGATCAGGAAGTTCGGCCATGGGCAGACGGCGACCGAGCGACTGTCTGATCTGCGCCGCTGTCGCGATCGCCCTGACTGTGGCGGGGTGCTCGTCCGACTCCGGCTCGACCGGGGCGGACTCCGGGGGCGGGCGGCCACCGGCAGACCCGCAAGCGTCCGGTCAGGAGGCGTTCCCGCTGGACGAGGCGTTTCTCCAGGAGATGTCCGGTGCAAAGACTCTGGAGGAGGTCGTCGAGCTCCTCTACGGGCGTTGTGGTGAGGATCCGTCCATCGCCGACCGGGAAGGGTGCGAGGCCGCCGTCCAGGAGCGCCTGGCGACCGCGCCCGTGACGTGGATCGACGCCGGCGCGCCCGGCTGTGCGGCCCGCTGGGAGAGCGGCGGCATCATCCTCAGTGGTGCGGACTGCGCGACCGCGTTCCACCTGGTCGACGCCAAGGGCCAGCCCCTCGACCCCGCCATCGTGCCGGCGGACGGCCGGCTGCCCCAGGGCGGTGGGATCGCGCCCGGAGCGGTATCCCCACCCGGGGAGTCGGCGGTGGACGAGGCGTTCCTCGATGACGTCTCCGGTGCGCAGACCCTGGAGCAGGCCGCCGAGATCCTCTACCGGCGTTGCGGCGACGATCCGTCCGTCACCGACCGGACGGGTTGCGAGGCCGCCGTCCAGGAGCGCCTGGCGACCGCGCCCGTGACGTGGATCGGCGCCGGCGCGCCCGGCTGTGCGGCCCGCTGGGAGAGCGGCGGCATCATCCTCAGTGGTGCGGACTGCGCGACCGCGTTCCACCTGGTCGACGCCAAGGGCCAGCCCCTCGACCCCGCCATCGTGCCGGCGGACGGCCGGCTGCCCCAGGGCGGTGGGATCGCGCCCGGAGCGGTACCCGCGCCCGGGGTATCGGAGGGTGGCGCTGGCGGCACCACGGGTGGAGGCCCCCCGGTTCCCCAGACGGTCTCGCCAGCGCCGGGGGTGGACGACTTCTTCCAGAAGTTCGGGGGTACGCCGACCCTGAAGGAGGCCATCAAGGCCCTCACGGACCGCTGCTTGGCAGAGCGTGGTGTCTTGGAAGAGGGCGAAGTCGAGGTCATCGACAAGCAGGCGTGTGTGGAGAAGGTCCCCGCGTTCTTCGAGACGGCCCCGGTCGTCGTGGCCGACCCCGATGCCGAGGGCTGCCAGGCCAGTTGGGTGGAGGCTGCTGGGGATCAGCCCGGTCACGTCCTCCTCATCGGCGGAGGGTGCGTGGCGGCCTTCGGACTGGTGGACGCCGACGGTGATCCCATCGAGCTCGAGGACCTGCCCGAGGACGGGCGGCTCCGCCCGGGATCGGGGATCTCGCAGGCAGCCGCGCAGGAGGCGGAGGCGGCGGCGTCGGGATCCAGCACCGCTCCGCCGGAGACCACGCCGGCGGAGACGACCAGCGAACCCCCGCCGGCGGAGACGACCAGCCAGCCCCCGCCCCCGCCGCCGGGGACGACCAGCCAGGCGCCGCCCCCGCCCCCGCCGCCGGGGACGACCGGCCAGGCGCCGCCCCCGCCGGCCGAGACGACCAGCGAGCCCCCGCCCCCACCGGCGGAGACGACCAGCGAGCCCCCGCCCCCACCGGCGGAGACGACCAGCGAGCCCCCGCTCCCACCGGCCGAGACGACCAGCGAACCCCCACCGGCGGGGACGACCAGCGAGCCCCCGCCGCCGGGGACGACCAGCCAGGCGCCGCCCCCGCCGGCCGAGACGACCAGCCAGGCGCCGCCCCCGCCGGCCGAGACGACCGCAGGGCCGAACGAGGACGCGACGGGGTCCACCACACCGTGACCGCCCGAAGAGGTCAACGGCAGCACCGGCGAGGACGAGCCGCCAGAGCCCTTCTCAGTCGTTCCTCCGACGATGCCCGGTCAGCTACCCCGGTGCGCACGGAAGGGGGAGGTGGCGGTCCTGGACCGGTCGCCCGGCGCGGCACGAGGGCCGGTTGCGGCGCGGCCCGGAGGGGTGCTGGGTGCAGGGGCGGGTCGGACACTCGAGGTGGGGTCTCGCGGTGACCGATCACTCGGTCTCCCACGGAGGGGACTTCGCACCTCTGGTGTCCGGGCAGCATGACGGTGCTGGGTTCAGGGCGTTCATGTCCTACAGTCACGCCGCCGACGGCAAACTCGCTCCATCTCTCCAACGCGGGTTGCATCGGCTCGGCAAGCCTTGGTATCGGCCTCCGGCCTTCCGCGTCTTCCGTGACGACACGAGCTTGACCGCCACCCCTGCTCTCTGGTCGTCGATCGAGCAGGCTCTCCAGGCGTCAGCATTTTTCGTGCTCCTCGCGTCTCCACAGGCCTCGAAGTCGCAGTGGGTTAATCGGGAGGTGACCTGGTGGCTCTCGAACAAGCCACGCGACCGCGTCCTGGTGGCTCTGACCGACGGCGAACTCACCTGGGACAGCGCGACAGGGGATTTCGACCCCGACGCTTCCGACGCCTTGCCGCCTTCGTTGTACGGAGCGTTCGGTGAAGAGCCGCTCTGGGTGGACGTGAGATGGGCGCACACCGAGAACGACCTCTCGCTCCACAATCCGAGGTTCCGCGAAGTCGTAGCCGATCTGGCTGCGCCCCTGCACGGTGTCACGAAGGAACAGTTGATCGGCGAGGACACTCGCCAGCAGCGACGGACGATCAGATGGCGCAATTCTGCGATCGCAGCGCTGCTCACCCTGGCTCTCGTTGCGACCGTGATGTCCGTGCAATTCCTCGTTCAGCGCAATGCCGCCCGTGAACAACGGGACCTCGCAGTAGCCCGTCAGCTCGTCACCCAGGCCGACGCGGCACGGGCCCGTGACGCTCGCAACGCACTCTTGCTGGGCATCGCGGCCCAGCGCATCCGCCCCGGCTCGGAGGCCGAGAGCAGCCTGGTGGACACCCTGACGCACACGCGGTACTCGCGCACGCTGCCGCACGACAGCGGCCTGGTCGGGCTGGCGATCACCCGTGACGGCCGCACCCTCGCCACCGGTGGCTTCGACGGCACCATCACGCTGTGGGACGTGGCCGACCCCGCCCGGCCCCGCCCGATCGGCCAGCCCCTCAGCGGCCACAGCAGCTTCGTGTACTCCGTCGACTTCTCCCCGGACGGGCGCACGATGGCGAGCGCGAGCAACGACCGGACCGTCGCCTTGTGGGACGTGTCCGACCCGGCCAGGCCTGCGCGGCTGGGAGAACCGCTCACCGGCCACACCGATGCCGTCCACCACGCCGCCTTCTCCCCGGACGGACGAACCGTGGCCACCGCGGGCTTCGACAACCTGGTGCTGCTGTGGGACGTGTCCGACCCGGCCAGACCTGCGCGGCTGGGAGAACCGCTCACCGGCCACACCGACCTGGTGACCATGGTGGCCTTCTCTCCCGACGGAGAGACCATGGCGAGCGCGGGGTTCGACCGCCTGGTGCTGCTGTGGGACGTGTCCGACCCGGCCGGACCCCGACGGCTCGGGACCCCTCTCACCGGCCACACGAACGCGGTCTGGGGAGTGGCCTTCGCCCCTGCCGATCGCATCCTCGCCACCGCGGGAGCCGACAACAGGACCCTGCTCTGGGACATCGACGACCCGGCCGCTCCCCGGCGGCTCGGCGAGCCGCTGACGGGGCACATCAGCGAGGTGTACGCGGTGTCCTTCGCGCCGGACGGGCACGCGCTGGCCACGGCGAGCTCGGACCGGACCGTCGTCCTGTGGGACCTCACCGACCCGTCGAGACCACGGCGGCTCGGCGAGCCCCTGACCGGGCACACCGGCCCCGTCAACGCAGTCGTCTTCCTTCCCGACGGGCGCACGCTGGCCACGGCCGGCACGGACCGGACCGCCGTCCTGTGGGACCTCGCCGATTCCCTGCGGCCACAGCGGATCGGCGAGCCCCTGACCGGGCACACCGGCCCCGTGAACGCAGTCGCCCTCGCGTCCGACGAGCGGACGCTGGCCAGCGGTGGCGCCGAGGGGTCCGTGGTGCTCCACGACATCACCGACCCGACGCGACCGCGACGGGTCGGTGGGCCGCTGACCGGGCACACCGGCGAGGTCTTCGCGGTGGCGTTCTCCCCCGATGGAGGCACTCTGGCCACCGCCGGGGCCGACGGCTCGGTCCTGCTGTGGGACGTCGCCGACCCGGCCCGGCCCCGACGGGTCGGTGGGCCGCTGACCGGGCACACCGGCGAGGTCTTCGCGGCGGCGTTCTCCCCCGACGGAGGCACTCTGGCCACCGCCGGGGCCGACGGCTCGGTCCTGCTGTGGGACGTCGCCGACCCGGCCCGGCCCCGACGGGTCGGTGGGCCGCTGACCGGGCACACCGGCGAGGTCCTCGCGGTGGCGTTCTCCCCGGACGGCGACGCGCTCGCGAGCGGCGGTACCGACCGCTCGGTCCTGCTGTGGGACGTCGCCGACCCGGCCCGGCCCCGCCGGCTTGGTCGGGCGCTGGGCGACCACGCGAGCCTGGTGTACACCGTGGCGTTCTCCCCGGACGGGGACCTGCTCGCGAGCGGCGGTGCCGACCGCTCGGTCCTGCTGTGGGACGTCGCCGACCCGGCCTCGCCCCGTCGAGTCGGTCCGGCGCTGACGGGACACGGCAGCTACGTCCGGTCGATCGCCTTCGATCCCGACGGTCGCACGCTCGCCAGCGGCGGTGCGGACGACGCCTTCGCTCTGTGGGACCTGACCGACCTGGGACGACCGCGTCCGCTGGGTGAGCCCCTGATCGGGCATCGCGGGTCCGTCAACGCGGTCGCGTTCTCCTCGGACGGGCGGACCCTGGCCACCGGCAGTGGCGACGGCACCGTCGGCCTGTGGGACCTCGGAGAGCTCGGGACCCTGAGAGAAGCGCCGGCCGATCGGGCGTGCGCCATCACCGGACGCGGTCTGAACCGGGAGGAGTGGCAGCGCTTCGTCACAGGCCTGCCCTACCAGGACACCTGTGCGTCCTGAGCTCGTCGCCGGGGGTCGTCGCTGGGGTCGTCGAACACCGGCTACCCGCTCGGCTCCCTCCGGCCAGGCGGGTGGGTCCTGGTGTGGTGGGGTGCTCGGCAACCGAGGGGGACCGACTGGTCAGCTCGGTCCGCCGTGGTCAAGGCCGCTGTACGAACGCTGTGCGGAACGGCGCCGTCGGTATCGAGTCCCATCTCTGCAGATGAGGCTCGGGGTGGGGCGGGTGGGGCTCGAACCCACGACCCAGGGATTATGAGTCCCATGCTCTGACCGGCTGAGCTACCGCCCCGGTGCGGCCCAGCCTGCCAGACGGCCGGGGAGCCCGGCCCCGGGGCCCGCGGTCAGGACCGGGCGCGGATCGAGTCCACCACCGGGCGGGCCTGCTCGCGCAGCTCGTCGGAGATGGGGGCGGAGCCGGCCACCTCGGCCGCGGCCTCCTGGCCCTCCTCGCTGATCACGTGGCCCAGGAAGGATCGCACCAGGTCGGCGGTCTGCTGGTCGGCGTACTCGACGCAGCCGATGTGGTAGCTGACCAGCACGATCGGGTAGCCCTCGGCGGTGCCGCGGTCGAGCTCGATGGCCAGGTCGGCCGGCCCGCGGCCCTCCCGGCGCGGGGACCCGGCCACCACGGCGGCCGCGGCCTCCGCGGTCGGGCCGACGTAGGTGTCCCCGACGCGGACGGCGGCGACGCCGAGGTCCCCGGCCTGGCTGAGGTCGGCGTACCCGATGGTGCCCTCACCGCCCGCGACCGCGGCCACGACGCCGGAGTTGCCCTGGGCGGCCTCGCCACCCGGGAGCGGCCACTCGCCCTCCGGCTCGTACGGCCAGGCCGCGCCCGCCGTCTCGGCCAGGTAGGCGGTGAAGTTCTCCGTCGTCCCGGACTCGTCGCTGCGGTGGACCGGAGAGATCCGCAGGTCCGGCAGCGCCGTGCCCGGGTTGTCCCCCACGACGGCCGGGTCGTCCCAGCGGGTGATCGCGCCGGAGAAGATGCCCGCCAGGGTCTCCGGCGACAGCTGCAGCTCGTCGACGCCGGGCACCTGGAAGACCACGGCGATCGGCGCGATGTAGTTCGGCAGCTCGAACACGCCGGCGTCGCCACAGCGCTCCCGCGCCTCCGCGAGCTCCTCCTCGTCGAGCGCGGCGTCCGACCCGGCGAAGTCCACCCCGCCGGCGAGGAACTGCTCCCGACCGCCGCCCGAGCCGACCGGGTCGTAGCTCACCCGCACGTCGGGCTGCACCGCCGAGTAGCTGGCCAGCCAGCCCTGCATGGCCGCCTGCTGGCTGCTCGCCCCCGCCCCGACGAGCTCGCCCTCCAGCCGGTCACCGGCGGCGACCGGGGTCCGGCGCTCGTTGGGCGGGGTCCAGGTCGCGGCCACGGCGACCCCGCCGGCGACCACCGCGACGCCGGCCAGGCCGACGAGCTTCCTCCGTGCTGACACGCCCACCTCTGCCGATCGACTGCGGGACCCGGCGGACGACCCCCGCCCGAGCGCCAGCCATCCTCCCAGCCCGTGGCGACCCGGGGCGGATGGGCAGCGCAACGCAGTCACCCGACCACTCCGGGTAGCTGGAACCACCCGAAGGGGCAAGGAGGCGCGCGATCTGCGTTACCCGATCGTGACCGCCGGCGCCGTCCGGTGTAGCGTCGCGTCGGCCCTGCCGGGCAGCGCCCCGAATCCCGGGGGGCCTCGGCCGGGCCCCGCCGAACCGCCGACGCCCTCCGGGGTCGAGGCGGACCGGGGACCCACCGAACCTCTGGGGTGAGTCCTGGGTGCGCAGGGGGGCGCACCCGGGTAGGGCGACGTCCGGCCCGAACCCGTCAGCTAACCCGGTAGGCGGTCGCGAGGATGGGAGAACCGTCGCGTTGGCGACCTTGCACCGCCTGACCTTCAAGCACGCCCGCACCACGTCACGCCGCGGCCGCCTGCGCGCCCCCCGCCTGACGCTCGTCGCCGCCGTCGCCCTCGGCCTCCTGGCCGGCACCCCGGCTGCCGTCGCGGCCCCCGGCTCCAGCGAGATCGCCGCCGAGCAGGCGCAGCTGTCCGCCGAGGTGGACCGCCTCGCGGAGGAGGTGCGCGCCGCCGAGGAGCAGCTGCAGCGCATGACCGTGGAGGCCGAGGCCGCCGCGGACGCCGCGCTCGTCGCCCGCGCCGAGCTCGCCCGCGCCCAGGCCGACGCCGAGGCCACGGCCCGCGAGCTCTCCGACGCCCAGGCCGCCGTCGTCGCGGCCGAGGAGGACATCGCCGACCTCGGGCGCGAGGCCTACATGGGCGCCGACGACCGCTACGGCGACATCCAGCTGCTGCTCGACGCCGAGAACCCCACGGAGCTGCTCCAGCAGGCCGCCACCATGGAGGTGATCGGCGACCACCGCGCCGACCGGCTGGCCGAGTTCCTGACCGTCAAGCAGCGCGTCGAGGAGGCCGACCGCGCCGCCAAGGCCGCCGTCGCCCGCCTCGACGAGGTCGCCCGGGCCGCCGACGAGGCCGAGGCGGCTGCCAACGCCCACCTCGCCGAGGCGCAGGGCCGCTACGACGAGACGGCGGCGCGGAAGGCCGCCCTCGACGAGCAGCTGCGCCAGGCCGGTGAGCGCCTGGCCGCCGCGCAGGGTGCCGAGGACGCCGCCGCGGCCTGGGCCGCGCAGCAGGCCGCCAGCGCCGCGGCCGCCGCCCCGGCCCTGGCCGCGTCCGGCAGCGGCAGCGGGCTCGTCGACGGACGGGTGACCTCCTGCTACGGCCCGCGCTGGGGAACCATGCACCAGGGGGTCGACATCGCCGCGCCGATCGGCACGCCCATCTACGTCCCCGAGGGCGGCGTCGTCCTGCAGGCGGGCCCCGCCAGCGGGTTCGGGCTGGCCGTCTACGTGCAGCACGCCGACGGGCAGATCACGCTCTACGGGCACGTCAACCAGTTCTTCGTCAGCGCGGGGCAGGTCGTCGAGGCCGGGCAGCAGATCGCCGAGGTCGGCAACCGCGGCCAGTCCACCGGCCCGCACCTGCACTTCGAGGTCCACCAGGGCGGCCTGTACGCCAGCCGCGTCAACCCGGCGCCGTGGCTGCAGGCCCACGGCATCGCGGTCAACTGCTGACCCGGGTCGTCCGAGCCCGCAGGGCCTGAACGGGGCCCCGCACCCCGACCGGGTGCGGGGCCCCGCCCGTCCCCGGCGCGCCGGCGGTCAGCGGCGCCACCGGAGCAGGCCGCCGGCGCCGCCGAGGGTGCGGGCGGCCAGCTGGAGGACCGGACCGCCCGGGATGCCGGGAGCGGCCTGCACGACGGGTGCCAGCGCCAGCAGGCCGGCCAGGTCGTGGGCGCACAGCCGCCGTCGCGCCAGCGCCGCCACCGGGTTGACCCGCCCGGAGGCCGCCTCGAGCAGCAGGGCGGCCGGCGCCTCGACGGCGGGCCCCGGCACGCGCCCCGGCGGCACCCGGCGCACCGTCCAGCCGTCGGTGCCGGCGGCGAAGGCCCAGCCGCCCTCCGGGGTCGCCAGCGTGGCTCCGGCGACCGTCCCGGTGCCGGCGGCCAGGGCCCCGGTGACGTCGGCGAGCGCGGCCAGGCCGGCCTGGAGGACGTCCGGCGGGACCGGCGGCGCCCCGCACGCGGTGAGGTCCAGGCCGTGCACGGCGAGCTCGTAGGCCTGCCCCAGGACGACGCTGAGCACCGGGAGCCGGCCCACCACCGCGACCGCGGGGGAGGTGTCCAGGGCTGCCGGCTCCTCCGCCAGGTACCGGACGGTCGCCTCCCGGTTGCGCCGCAGCGCGGCGAGCACCTCCGCCCGGGACGCGTCCCGGTGCGCGGCGGTCACCCGGGCGTTGGTGGCGTCGACGTCCGGCGGGGACCCCGTCCCCCCGGCGCGCGCGGACGCCACGACGTCGGCCAGCGCCGTGTGATCGGGCCAGCTGCCGAGGTGGACGCAGACCTCCTGGGCCCGCCAGCCGGGGAGGCGCGTCGGTGCCCCCAGGTCCACGGCCGCGGCCTGCGCGAGGAAGGCGTCCCAGGCGCCGAGCACCCACCGCCCCACCTCCGCGCGACCGGCGTCGGCCATGCCGTGGCGGTAGCGGTCGCCGTCCGGGGGTGCCATGCCGGTGCACGTTGCCGGGAGCCGCCGCGGACCGCACGCTGGGGGCATGACACAGGACCGGACCGCGCGGGGCACGGTCGTCCGCTGGGACGACGCCCGGCCCGGCGCCCTCGTCGAGGCGGAGGGACTGCCCGAGCCGTGCTGGGCCGAGGCCGCCGTCGTGCACGGTGCGTCGGTGCTGCGGGCCGGGCAGGTGGTCGACCTCGAGTGGACCGAGCCGGCCGCGCCCGGGGAGCCGCCCACGGTGACCCGTGTCGTGCCGCGCGAGGACCTGCAGGCCACGCTCGGCGCCTGACCTGCGGTCCGCCCCAGCAACGGACCGCGGAGGCTCGCAAGGGGTATTGCGGCTACGCTGTGTGAGCGGTGTGCGGGACCGCCCGCGGGCCTGGGGATGCGCCTGTGGGCGCGCGGGGGAGATCCTGTGGACGCGGTGTGCGGAGCGCCCGTGCTGTGGACTCGACGCCCCATGTCGTGGTATGCGGCGCTGACCTGCGGGTAGTGGTCACCGCGGTGACCATCCGTCACATGTGTCCCATCCGCCACTCGCGCACTGGCGCGACCGGGGCGGCATCGTGCACACTGGTGCCAGGACGCCTGGTCCTGGACCGCCGAACACAGCCTGTCACCGAATTGATCGTCCGTTGGGGAAGACGAGACCGATCAAGTCGATGGAGGTGCCTCGTGCAGCGACGGTCTACCCAGGGTGTCGTCTTCGTGCACGCGTGCCCGAAGGCGCTGTGCCAGCACGTCGAGTGGGCGCTCGAGCGCGTCGTCGGCGCGCCGGTCTCCCTGTCGTGGGCCGACCAGCCCGCGGCGCACGGCTCGTTCCGTGCCGAGGTGGCCTGGACCGGTGCTCCCGGGACGGGCGCCAAGCTCGTCGCCGCGCTGCGCGCGTGGCCGATGCTGCGCTTCGAGGTCACCGAGGAAGCCAGCCACGGCAACGACGGCGAGCGCATGTCCTACGTGCCCGGGCACGGGGTGTACCGCGCGCCGACGAGCGCCAACGGCGACCTCATCGTCACCGAGCAGCAGCTGCGGCACCTCGCGGCCACCGCCACCTCCATCGAGGCCTTCCGGCACGGGGTGGACGAGCTGCTCGGCGCGGCCTGGGACGCCGACCTCGAGGTCTACCGGCACGCCGGCGACGGCCAGCCGGTCACCTGGCTCCACCAGGTGGTCTAGGCCCCGTCCAGAGGCTCGCCGCGAGCCTGCGAGCGGTGAGGGGGACGGGGTCCTTCGACTTCATCACGATCCGACCACGACGGGATGAGCGCGACCCGCGCCCGTCGTAGGCTCGGGGCCGGTCGTCCGGGCGTCGTCGGGGAAGCGGCGCCCGGACGACCAGGTCCCGTCGACGGCGAGGGCCCGTACCCCTGACAGGGGTACGGGCCCTCGTCCGCGTGCGCGGTCGGGCGCGCCCGCCGGGCTACAGCGGGATGTTGCCGTGCGCGCCGCGGCCCGACGGCGCCGCGGTGAGCGCGGCGACCAGGCGGCGCCGGGTGCGGGTGGGCTCGACCACCTCGTCGACGACCCCGATCGCCAGGGCCCGGTTCACCCCGCCGGCGATCCGCTCGTGCTCCTCGGCCAGCTGCGCGTGCAGGGCCTCGCGCTCGCCGGGCGGGACGGCGGCCAGCTTCTTGCGGTGCAGGATGCCGACGGCCGCCTTGGCGCCCATGACCGCCACCTCCGCACCCGGCCAGGCGAACACGGCCGTCGCGCCCAGGGAGCGCGCGTTCATCGCGATGTAGGCCCCGCCGTAGGACTTCCGGGTCACCAGCGTCACCCGGGGCACCACGGCCTCGGCGAAGGCGTGCAGCAGCTTGGCGCCGCGGCGGACGACGCCGTCCCACTCCTGGCCGACCCCGGGCAGGTAGCCGGGGACGTCGACCAGCACCACCAGCGGGACGCCGAAGGCGTCGCACATCCGGACGAACCGGGCCGCCTTCTCCGCCGAGGCGGAGTCCAGGCAGCCGCCGAGCCGCAGCGGGTTGTTGGCGACCACGCCGACCGTGCGCCCGGCCAGCCGGCCGAGGGTGGTGACGATGTTGGGCGCCCAGCGCGGGTGCAGCTCCAGGCCCGGCGCGTCGAGGACGGCGGCCACCAGCGGCCTGACGTCGTAGGCGCGGTTGGACCGCTCGGGCAGCAGCGCCCGCAGGTCGACGTCCGGCTCCTCGTCGGCGGGCTGGAACGAGCCCTGGGCCGCCAGCAGGTCGACCGCCTCGCGGGCGGCGTCCAGGGCCGACTGCTCGGTGTCGGTGACCACGTGCACGACCCCGCTGCGCCGGCCGTGGGTGTCGGGTCCGCCGAGGGACTCCATGTCCACGGCCTCGCCGGTCACCGATCGGACGACGTCGGGCCCGGTGACGAACACCCGCCCGGCGGGGCCCATGATCACCAGGTCGGTGAGGGCGGGGCCGTAGGCGGCGCCGCCGGCGGCCGGGCCCAGCACCACCGAGACCTGGGGGATGCGGCCGGAGGCCCGCACCATCGCCTCGAACACCTCGCCCACCGCGTGCAGCGCGGTGACCCCCTCGGCCAGCCGCGCGCCGCCGGAGTGCCAGATCCCGACCACCGGCAGCCGCTCCCGCAGCGCGGTGTCGATCGCGTCGACGACGTGCCGGCAGCCGTCGACGCCCATGGCCCCGCCCATGACCGTGGCGTCGGTGCAGAAGGCGATCGCGGGGGAGCCGGCGACCCGGCCGCGGGCGGCGACGACGCCCGAGGTGTCGCGGGGCAGCAGCAGCGCGGCGCTGCCCTCGTCGAAGAACCGCCGCAGCCGGTCCTCCGGGTCCCGCGGGTCGGTGGTCGGGGCGGGCGGGGCGGGGGAGAGCGTCGTCACGGGTCCTCCGTGCTCAGGCGGTGGTGAACACCAGCGCGATGTTGTGGCCGCCGAAGCCGAAGGAGTCGTTGACCGCGGCGCTGAAGGAGGCGCGCCGGGGCTCGCGGCGCACGATGTCGAGCGCCTGGACGGCCGCGTCGTCGTCCGGGTCGTCGAGGTTGGCGGTCGCCGGCACCAGCTGGTCGCGCAGCGCGAGCACCGTGAACACCGATTCCAGCGCGCCGGCCGCGCCGAGCAGGTGCCCGGTCTGGCTCTTGGTGGCGGTGACCAGGACGTGCTCGCCGATGGTGTCGCGGATCGCCGCCGCCTCGGCGGTGTCGCCCACCGGGGTGGAGGTGGCGTGCGCGTTGACGTGCCCGATGTCGGCGGGGGCGAGGCCGGCGTCGCGGACGGCCGCGGCGATCGCCCGCCCGGCGCCCTCGCCCTCGGGGTGGGGGGCCACCAGGTCGTAGCCGTCGGCGGTGCCGCCGGCGCCGGCCAGCCGGGCGTGCACCTGCGCGCCGCGGGCCCGGGCGGCGTCTGCCCGCTCCAGGACCAGCGCCCCGGCGCCCTCGCCGAGGACGAAGCCGTCGCGGGCCTTGTCGAAGGGGCGCGACGCCCGCTCGGGCTCGTCGTTGCGGGTGCTCATCGCCCGCATGGCCGCGAAGCCGGCCATCGGCAGCGGGTGCACGCAGGCCTCCGCGCCACCGACAAGGACGACGTCGGCCCGGTCGAGGCGGAGCAGGTCCAGCCCCCAGCGGATGGCCTCGGCGCCGGAGGCGCAGGCGCTGACCGGCGCGTGCACGCCGCCCTTGGCGCCGATGGCCAGCCCGACCGCCGCCGAGGGGCCGTTGGGCATGAGCATCGGGATGGTGAAGGGGGAGACCCGCTTGGGCCCCTTCTGCTCGAGGACGTCGTCCTGGCCGAGCAGGGTCAGCGCCCCGCCGATGCCGGTGCCGAAGACGACGGCGACCCGCTCGGGGGCCACGCCGGCCTCGGCCGCGCCGGAGTCCCGCCAGGCCTGCTCGGCGGCGATGACCGCGACCTGCTGGCTGCGGTCCAGCCGCCGGGCGCGGACCCGGTCGAGCTGGGCGGTCGGGTCGTCGGCGAGCCGGGCGACGAGCTGGGCGGGGAAGTCGGCCACCCAGTCGTCGGTGATCCGGCTGACCCCCGACCGCCCCGCCAGCAGCGCCTCCCACGTGCTGGCGACGTCGCCACCCAGCGGTGTGGTGGCGCCGAGTCCGGTGACGACGACGTCACCGTTGGACGTGCTCATGAGATCCCTCCTGGGGGTGCGGCCGGGGGGCCGGGTCGGGCGGACCGGGCCGGTCAGCCCCGGTTCTTCTGGATGTAGCTGATCGCGTCGCCGACGGTCTTGATGTTGGCCAGCTCGTCGTCGGGGATGGCGACGCCGAACTTGTCCTCGACCGCGGTGGCGATCTCGACCATCGACAGCGAGTCGACGTCGAGGTCCTCGGTGAACGACTTCTCCGGGGTGGCGTCGGCGGGTGCGACGCCGGCGACCTCCTCGAGGATCTCGGCCAGGCCGCTCTGGATGTCCTCGCTCACGCGAAAGTCCTCTCTCTCGGGTGGGGCGGGGGAGCTCCCCGCCGCCGGGCCCCGTGGCCCGGGGATCTGGGAGTGCCCGTCAGGGCAGCCGGAACACCTGCCCGGCGAAGGTGAGCCCGGCGCCGTAGCCGAGCACCAGGGCGAGGTCGCCGCTCCTGGCCTCGCCGGACTCGAGCAGCGCCGTGAGCGCCAGGGGCACCGAGGCGGCCGAGGTGTTGCCGGACTGCACGATGTCGCGGGCCACGACCGTGCGCTCCCCGAAGCCCAGCCGCCTGGTCATCGACTCGACGATGCGCAGGTTGGCCTGGTGCGGGGCGAAGACGTCGATGTCGGCCGGGCCGACGCCGGCGGCCGCCATGGCCTCCTCGAGCGTCGCGGTCAGCTTGGTCGTGGCCCAGCGGTAGACCGCCTGCCCGGCCATGGTCATCGTGGAACTGCCGGCGGCGATCTCGATCGCGTTGTGCTGGTCGCCGTCGCTGCCCCACACCACCGGGCCGATGCCCGGCTCGTCGGCGGCGCCGATGACCGCCGCCCCGGCTCCGTCGGCGAAGATCACCGCCGTGGACCGGTCGGTCAGGTCGGTGACGTCGGTGAGCCGCTCGACCCCGACCACGAGTGCGTTGCGGGCCGACCCGGTGCGGATGGAGTCGGCCGCCACCCCGAGCGCGTAGCAGAAGCCGGCGCACCCGGCGTTGAGGTCGAAGGCGCCCGGCCGCGGGATGCCCAGCTTGTAGGCGACCTGCGGGCCGATGCCGGGGATGGGGGCCCGCAGGCTGGCGCTGGCCACCACGACCAGGTCGACGTCCCCGGGGGTCAGGCCGCTGGCGGCCAGCGCCTTGCCACCGGCGGCGACCGCCATGTCGACCAGCGACTCGTCCTCGGACGCCCAGCGGCGCTCGGCGATGCCGACGCGGCTCTGGATCCACTCGTCGCTGGTCTCCATGGTCTGGGCCAGCTCGTCGTTGGTGACCCGCCGGCGGGGGCGGTAGGCGCCCAGCCCGAGGATCCGGGCGCCGGCGGCGCCCTGCTGCAGCGTGATGGAGCCAGTCACTCGGTGACCTCCGGGTAGAGACGGGCGATCGGGTCCCCGGCGTCGACCCGGTCGCCCTCCTGCACGAGCCACTCGGCCAGCACACCGTCGTAGCCGGCGGAGACGTTGACCTCCTCGCGCCGGCCGCGGATGCGGCCGAGCGGGCTGCCGGCGGGCACGTGCGTGCCCTCGGCGACCTCGGCGGGGCTGACCGTGCCGCGCACCGGGGAGACGACCACCCGCCAGTCGGGCAGGTGCGTGGCCTCGGCGCGGCCGCGCTCGGCGTCGATGAGCTCGCGGGCGCGGTCGAGGTCGGCCGGGCTGCCCACCGCGAGGACGTCGATGCCCGCCCCCTTCCACTCCCGCTTGGCCAGGCCGGCCAGCGCGCCGGCCGGTGGCAGCTCGATGGCGGCGGTGACCCCGAGCTCGCGCAGCGTGGTCAGGCAGGCGTCGAACCGCACCGGGCTGGTGACCTGGCTGACCAGCCGGGAGACCACCTCGGGCCCCGAGGGGACGGCGGCGCCGTCGGCGTTGGAGAGCAGCAATCGGCTGGGGTCGGCCGGGCGCAGCCCGCCGACCAGCGCCTCGAGCTGCTCGCGCGCCGGGGCCATGTACGGGGTGTGGAAGGCGCCGGCCACCGAGAGCGGGACGACGCGGGCCCGGGCGGGCGGGTCGTCCTTGAGCGCGGCCAGGCCGTCGAGGGGGCCGGCGGCCACGACCTGCCCGCCGCCGTTGACGTTGGCGGGGGTGAGCCCGTGCTCGGCCAGCTTCGCGGCGACCTCCTCGGGGTCCCCGCCCATGACGGCGGACATCCCGGTGGGCGTCCGCGCGCAGGCGGCGGCCATCGCGCGGCCCCGGACGGCGGTCAGCGCGATCGCCGCCTCGACCGACAGGACGCCGGCCAGCGCGGCCGCGGTCAGCTCGCCGACGCTGTGCCCGGTGATGACGACGTCGCGGCCGGTGGAGGGCGTGTGCGGCACCGGGCCGGGGAGGCCGCCGAGCTCTCGGGCGACGAAGAGGCTCATCGCGACGACCAGCGGCTGGGTGACCGCGGTGTCGCGGATCGCCTCGGCGTCGCCGGTGGTGCCGAGGGTCAGCAGGTCGGCGTCGGCGATGGCGCCGGCCCACCGGAAGAACGGCTCGGCACCGGGGAGCTCGAGCCAGTCGGTGAGCATCCCGGGCTTCTGGGCACCCTGTCCAGGGGCGAGAACGGCCAGCACCTCCCCACCGTGCCAGGCGTCGCGCCGACGCGTCGGTGGGGAGCGCGACGAAGTCGCACCGGTCGGATTTGGAGGGTTCCTACAAGAGAACGGCGCGCAGTGGTCCTGGGAGCGCGTTCCTGTGGTGGGAACCGCACTGACGCGGGCGCGCGCGTGCGCCCCGGCGCGTCAGTGCCAGAGGGAGCTGTCGTCGCCGAGCGCGCCCAGCGCGAGGGCGACCTGGAGGGTCCAGCTACCCCGCGGGTCGGCCGCGGACACCCCGGTCAGCTCGGCGGCGCGGCGCAGCCGGTACCGGACCGTGTTGGGGTGCACGAACAGCGCGCGGGCGCTGGCCTCCAGGTTGCCGCCGCTGGCCAGCACCGCGCGGACGGTCTCGAGCACCTCGCCGCCGGCGCCCTGCAGCGGCCGGGTGACCTGCTCCTGCAGGGCGGCCCGCGCCACGGGGTCGCCGTCCAGGGCGCGCTCGGGCAGCAGCGCCTCGGCGGCCACCGGCCGCGGGGCGGCCGGCCACGCGGGCGCGGCGTGCAGGCCGGCCAGCGCTGCGGCGGCCGACTCGCCGGCGCGGCCCAGGCCGTCGACGACCGGTCCGACGACCACCGGGCCGGGACCGAACTCGTCGCTGACCCGCTCGGCGACCGCGTCGAGGTCGTCACCGCCACCGAGCACGACCACCAGCTGGTCGGCGTGCACGCCCACGAGCACCTCGCAGCGCATCTGCCTCGCGGCCCGCCGGGCGGAGGTGTGGGCGTCGCGGTCGGCCGGGGCGGCGCCGACGACGACCGCGACGGGGCTGGTCGCCGCCCACCCCAGCGCCGAGGCCCGCCCGGAGAGCTCCTCGGAGCGCTCGCCGCGGACGAGCGCGTCGACGACCAGGGCCTCCAGGCGGGCGTCCCAGGCCCCGCGGCTCTCGGCGTAGGTGGCGTAGACGTGCGCGGTGGCGAAGGCGACCTCCCGGCTGAACTGGAGCACCGCCACCCGCAGCGCGTCGGCGTCCCCGGGTTCGGCGACCGTGTCGACGAAGTCGTCCATCACCTCGACGGTGACCTGGACCAGGACGACGGTGTGCTTGAGCGGCACCACCCGGGCCAGCTCGCGCGGGGCGGCGCCGAACACCTCGCCGGTCAGCCGCGGCGGGCGGTCGGGGGAGCGGCACCACTCGACCAGGGAGGCGATCCCGGCCTGCGCGACGAGCATGACCCAGGAGCGCTGGTCGGCGGGCATGGTGCGGAACCACGGCAGCTGGTCGTCCATGCGGGCGACCGCCCGGGTGGCCAGCGCTCCGGAGGCGCGCTCGAGCCGGCGCAGGGTCGCCTCGGAGGGCGGGCGGCGGCTTCCCCGGTCGGGCACGGCGTCAGCGTGTCACGGGCCGGGTCGCCCGCGCAGCGGCGCGTCGGGGAGAGTGGGCCGGTGGCCGTGCTGTCCCGGGGGACCCCCGTGTCGGTGCGGAACCGCGCGCTGGCCGGCGTCGCGGCCGGCCTCGGCGTCCTCGCCGGGCTCGGCGCGGGGGTGCTCGCCGGGTTCGCGCCCCAGGTGCGGGTGGACGCGGCGGTCAGCGACGCGCTCTACGTGGGCGACGGCCGCCCGGCCGCGCTCGGGGCGCTGCTGGAGGTGCTCACCACGCCGGGGGTCACCTGGTTCCGCGTGCTGGTGTCCCTCCCGGTGCTGTTCTGGCTCGGCGCCCGGCGGGCCTACCGGACGGCGGCGTGGCTGACCGCGGCCGTGGTGGGCGTGGCGCCGCTGACCGAGCTGCTCAAGGAGGCGGTGGGCCGGGTGCGGCCGGCGTTCGAGGGCGGCGGCCTGCACTACGAGGGGCTGAGCTGGCCCAGCGGCCACTCCGCGGGCATCGCGACGCTGGTCACCGCGGCGCTCGTGCTGGCCTGGCCGCGGCTGGGTTCCCGCGGGCGGCGGGCCGCGACGGCCGCCGGGGCGGCGCTCGTGCTCCTGGTCGGGCTGACCCGGGTGTGGCTCGGGGTGCACTTCCCCTCCGACGTCCTCGGCGGCTGGTCGCTGGGCGTCGTGTGGACCCTCCTCGCGGCCCTGGCGTTCGGCGCGCTGCCGGGCGGGCCGGCCGCCCTGCCGCCCCGGGGGCCGGCGTGACGGGGCTGCGCTCGGCCGTGCTGGCCGAGCCCGACGACGGCTCCCTCGGGCCGCTGCTGCGGGTGGCCGACGACGTCCTGGCGCCGGGCGCCGGATACGGCCGGCACGCCCACCGGGCGGTGGACGTGGTGGCGGTGGTGCTGGCCGGTGCGGTCCGGCACGCGTGGGGCGAGCGCGCCGAGGTCGGGGCGGGGGACGTCGCGGTGCTGCGCGCGGGCACCGGCCTGGAGCACGACGAGGTCGCGGGGGACGCCGGTGCCCGCGTCCTGCAGACCTACCTGCGCAGCGCCGACCCCGCCGCCGCGCCGGCGCACCGGGTCCACCGCGCCGCCCGGGGGTGGGTGGACCTCGGCCGGCCCGACGCGCGGCTGTGGGTGGCCGTGCTCGCCCCGGGTGAGCGGGTGGCGGTGCCCGCCGGGCTGCTGGTGCTGGCGCGGGTGCGGGGCACCACCCTGGCCCGGCAGGACGGCGGGCCGGTCGAGGGGCCGGCCACGGCGCTGGTGTGGGCGCTCGACACCGGCCGCCCGGAGTGGGCCCGGGGCTGACGGCAGGGGCCGGGGCCGGGTCCGTGGTGCTCCCGGGCGGGGCCGGCGGCGCTCGTGTGAGAGTGGCGGCATGCCGACGCCCGTCCCGGACCTGCTCGCCGCCGCCCGCGCCGACGCCGACCGCACCGTCGACCTGCGCCGCAGGCTGCACCGGCACCCCGAGGTGGGCCTGCACCTGCCGCGCACGCTCGAGACGGTCCTGGGCGAGCTGGCCGAGCTGCCGGTCGAGGTGACCACCGGGCGCAGCACCACGTCGGCGGTCGCCGTCCTGCGCGGTGCCCGGCCCGGCCCGAGCTACCTGCTGCGCGCCGACATGGACGGGCTGCCGGTGCACGAGGACACCGGGCTGCCGTTCGCCTCGGAGGTCCCCGGCGCGATGCACGCCTGCGGTCACGACCTGCACACCGCGATGCTGATCGGGGCGGCGCGGCTGCTCGCCGAGCGGCGCGACGAGCTCGCCGGCCAGGTCGTGCTCATGCTGCAGCCGGGGGAGGAGGGCTTCCACGGCGCCCGCTACATGCTCGAGGAGGGGGTGCTCGACGCCGTCCCCGGGGCGCCGGTGGCGGGCGCCTTCGCGCTGCACGTGTTCACCTCGCTGCCCAGCGGCACGGTGAGCGTGCGGCCCGGGCCGATGATGGCCGCGGCCGACCACTGGTCGGTGACCGTCCGCGGCCGCGGGGGGCACGCCTCGATGCCGCACTGCGCCGCCGACCCGGTGCCGGTCGCGGCGGAGATCGTGCTCGCCCTGCAGGCCATGGTGACCCGGCGGGTGGACGTGTTCGACCCCGCCGTGGTGACCGTCGCCCAGCTGACCGCCGGCTCCACCGACAACGTCATCCCGGACTCCGCGTTCCTGCAGGGCACCATCCGCTCGCTGTCCCCCCAGCGGCGCGCCGACACGGTGGCCTCGGTGCGCCGGGTGGCCACCCACGTGGCCGCCGCGCACGACCTCGAGGTGGAGTTCGACCACCAGGAGGGCTACCCGGTGACGGTCAACGACCCGGGCGCCGCGGACCGGGTGCGGACGGCGGCGGCCGCCCTGCTGGGCGCCGACCGGAGCGTGCCGACGCCCGACCCGCTCATGGGTGCCGAGGACTTCTCCTACGTGCTGCAGCGGGTGCCC
Source organism: Geodermatophilus marinus (assembly GCF_003428645.1). Classification (GTDB taxonomy): domain Bacteria; phylum Actinomycetota; class Actinomycetes; order Mycobacteriales; family Geodermatophilaceae; genus Geodermatophilus. Next base: position 271,959 of record NZ_QVQH01000005.1, read on the forward strand.
GGCGCGATGGCGTTCCTCGGCGCCTGCCCGCCCGGCGACGAGCCCGGGACCGCCGCCGGCAACCACTCCAACCTGGTGGTCTTCGACGAGGAGGTGCTGCCGGTCGGGGCGGCCCTGTACGCGGCCATGGCGTGCGACGCCCTCGCGGGCGGCTGACCGCCGGCCGCGTCAGGCCGAGGCCCGCCGCACCAGCCGGGTGGCGCAGACCCGCGCCGCCACCTGCTCGTCGCCCTCGATGCGGCGCCGGAGCAGCTCGACCATGAGCCGGCACATCTCGTCCAGCGGCTGGGCGACGGTGGTCAGGGGCGGGTCGGCGGTGGCCGCCACCGGTGCGTCGTCGAAGCCGACGACCGCCACGTCGCCGGGCACGGAGCGCCCGGCCCGGCGCAGCGCGCGCAGGGCACCGACGGCCATCGGGTCGGAGGCCACGAAGACGGCGTCGAGGTCGGGCGCCCGGGCCAGCAGCTCGGCCATCGCCCGGTTGCCGCCGGCCTCGGTGAAGTCGCCCTCGGCGACCAGGAGCGGGTCGACCGGCCGGCCCGCCCCGGCGAGGGCGGTGCGGTAGCCGGCGAGCCGGTCGATGCCGGCGATCATGTCGCCGGGCCCGGTCACCGTGGCGATCCGGCGCCGCCCCCCGGCGAGCAGCAGCTCGGTGGCCGCCGTGGCGCCGCCGACGTTGTCGGCGTCGACGTAGCAGACCTCGCGGCCGTCCAGCGGCCGGCCGGAGAGGACGAGCGGCACGCCCGCCGCGGCGAGGGTGCCCGGCAGCGGGTCGTCGCGGTGCAGCGACATGAGGATCACGCCGTCGACGTGGCCCTGGCGGGCGTAGCGGCCGACCTTCTCCTGCTCCCGCTCGCCGCGGGCGGTGAGCAGCACGAGGTTGAGCTCCGTGTCGGCCAGCGCGGCCGACAGCTCCCGGACGGTGCGGGCGAAGAACGGGTCGCTGAACACCTGCGTGTCGGACTCCGACAGGACCAGGGCGATCGTGTCGGTCCGCCGGGTGACCAGGCTGCGGGCGGCGCGGTTGGGGACGTAGCGCAGCTGCTCGATCGCCGCGAGGACCGCCGTGCGCGCCTCGGGGCTGACCCGCGGGGAGTCGTTGACCACGCGGGACACGGTGGCGCGGGAGACCCCGGCCAGCCCGGCGACCTCCTCGAGCGTGGGCGAGGGGCCACGGCCGTGGACGGCTGTCATGCACCCCTCCTCGGACGTCGTGGAGCCCCATTCTGCACGCGCGCCAGAGGCCGCGGACGCATCCCGCGGGAGGGCCGGTGACCGTTCGCAGGCGTGCACGGCGGCGCGGTCGCCATGGGCCGGGCCATCGTGCGCAGCCCGCAGGTCCTCCTCGTGGACGAGCCGCCGTCCGACCCCGCCGACGGGCTGCCCGTGGAGGTCTCCGCCGTCGAGCAGCTCGGCGCGGACGCCTCCCTGTACGCTGCCCTCGCCGGGCAGGGCCGTGAGCTGCAGCACACCGCCGACGTCGTCCGCACCGGGCCCGCCGGGCGGCCGCCCCGAGGACGACGGTCGGGCTCCGCGCCCGCCCCGGGTGCCTGCACGCGTTCGACCCGGGCACCGGTCCGCGGGTCGGCTGACTGCGGGCCCCCGCCGTCCGCAGCCGCGACGGGCCCCAACGGGGGCGCCGCCCACGCACCCCCCGACGACCACGCAGCCCGGACGACCCCGCACCACGGACCACGACGCACCACGGACCACGACGCACCACGGACCACGACGCACCACGGACCACGGACCACGAGGAGCACGTCAGCCATGACCGTCACCGTCGCGCCCGAGGAGGCCCTCGGCGGCCGGGCCTTCCCGCCCGGCTTCGTCTTCGGCGCGGCCACCGCCGCCTACCAGATCGAGGGGTCGGTCGACGCCGACGGCCGCGGGCCCTCCATCTGGGACACCTTCAGCCACACCCCGGGGCGCACCGTCCGCGGCGACACCGGGGACGTGGCCACCGACCACTACCGCCGCTACCGCGAGGACGTCGCGCTGATGGCCGACCTCGGCCTGTCGGCGTACCGGTTCTCGGTGGCCTGGCCGCGCGTGCTGCCCACCGGCGCCGGGCGGGTCGAGCAGCGCGGCCTGGACTTCTACCGGCGCCTGGTCGACGAGCTGCTCGCCGCCGGCGTCGAGCCGTGGCTGACCCTCTACCACTGGGACCTGCCGCAGGGGCTGCAGGACCGCGGCGGCTGGGCCGACCGGGACACCGCCGAGCGGTTCGCCGACTACGCGGCGGTGGTCGTCGAGGCCCTCGGTGACCGCGTGCAGCACTGGTCCACGCTCAACGAGCCGATGTGCAGCGCGCTGCTCGGGCACCGGTCGGGGCAGCACGCCCCCGGGCTGCAGGACCCGGTCGCCGCGTCGCGCGCCGTCCACCACCTGCTGCTCGGGCACGGCCTGGCGGCCGGCCGGCTGCGCGCGGCCGGGGTCGGGTCGCTGGGCATCACCCTGAACTTCACCCCGACGCACCCGGCCACCGACGCCCCGGCCGACCGAGAGGCCGCCCGGCTCCTGGACGGCCAGCAGAACCGGGTCTTCCTCGACGCCGTCGTCCGCGGCGCCTACCCGGAGGACGTCGTCGCCGACCTCGCCGCCGCCGGTGCCCCGCTGCCCGTGCGGGGCGGCGACCTCGAGGTGATCGCCGCCCCGCTGGACTGGCTCGGCGTCAACTACTACTTCGAGCAGACGGTGCGCGCCGGCACCCGGCCGCCGGAGAAGGGGGAGACCTCCTTCATCGGCGGCGAGGGGGTCGTCGAGCTCGACCCCGAGGGGCCGACGACGACCATGGGCTGGGGGATCAGCCCGGGGGCCTTCACCCGGCTGCTGCAGTGGCTGGGGGAGCGCGCCCCGGACCTGCCGCTGGTGGTCACCGAGAACGGGTCCGCCTGGCCGGACGAGGTGGACGGCGAGGGGCACGTGCACGACCCCGAGCGGGTCGACTTCCTGGTCCGCCACCTCGCGGCCGTGGTCGACGCGATCGACGCCGGCGTCGACGTGCGCGGCTACTTCGCCTGGTCGCTCATGGACAACTTCGAGTGGGCCCGCGGCTACGCCCAGCGCTTCGGCCTGGTGCACGTGGACTACCCGACCCAGCGCCGCACGGTGAAGGACAGCGGGCACGCCTACGCCGCGATCCTCCGGCAGCACCGCGGGCGCGGCTGAGCTGCGGTCCGGAGTGGGTCCGTCGGCGTCACGCCGACGGACCCACTCCGCACCGCACCAGCGCGGCCACGTCGGCGGCGCAGCCCCAGGAGAGGGTGACCCCCGCGCCGCCGTGCCCGTAGCAGGCGACCACCGGGCGGCCCCCGGTGTCGACCCGCTCGAGGCGGACGGCCGGCCGGCCCGGCCGCAGGCCCACGGCCCGGGAGAGCACGGGGGCGTCCCGCAGCGCCGGCACCAGCGCCCGGGCCCGGGCCAGGACGGCGGCCTCGACCTCCGGGTCGGGCTCGGTGCCCGTGGCCCCCTCGACCGCGGTGCCGCCGCACACGACGTCCGACCCGCGGGGGACGACGTAGGTCAGCCCGTCGGGGTGGTCCTCGTCGAGCAGCCACTCGGGGAGCCCGGGGTCGGCCACCCGCACCACCTGGCCCTGGATGGGCACCCCGCTGCCGTCGCCGAGCAGGGGACCGGAGGCCAGCCCCGCGGCGACGACGACGGCGTCCCCGGCCACGTCGTCGAGCCGGTCGACCCGACCCTGCTCGACCCGCACCCCGGCGGCGCGGCAGGTGGCGAGCAGCCACGGCAGGTAGCGGCCCATGGCCACGACCGGCAGCGTGCAGCGCGTACCCGCCGGTGCTCCCGGCGGCAGCTCGGCCGCGGTGGCCGGCCGGCGTCCCGGCACGGCGTCCCACCGGCCGTCGGGCCCGCCCCCGCGGTGGACGACGGTGCCCGGGCGCAGGGTGACGCCGGTGCCCTCCTGCCCGGCCAGGCCCGTGAGCACCCCCAGCGACACCGCGGCCCAGCGCTGCACGGCCTCGGCCGGGAACGCCCGGTAGGGCGACCAGATGGCCGCCGCGACCGCCGAGGTGGTCCGCTCGGGCGGGTCGGCGGCCAGCACCCGCACCCGGTGCCCGGCCCGGGCCAGCTCCAGGGCGCAGGTCAGCCCGACCACCCCGCCCCCGACCACGGTCACCGCGCGGTGACCGCCGCCGGCGGCCGGCCCTCTCCCGAGGTGGCCCCCCTGCAGGGGCCCGCGCCGAGCCTGCGAGGCGTGGGGAGCAGAGGGGTCCTCTTTCACGCTCCCGGCTGCTGCTCGGGGTCGGTGGTGGTGTCCTCGGGCGCGGCCTGCACGTCGCGCACCGAGTACTTCTCGACCGCCTGGCGGACCAGGTCGCGGTCCACCTCCCCGCGCTGGGCGAGCGAGGCCAGCACGCGGACGACGACCGACTCGGCGTCGACGTGGAAGTGCCGCCGCAGCGCCGGCCGGGTGTCGGACAGGCCGAACCCGTCGGTGCCCAGGGTGGCCATGCCGCCCGGGACGTAGGGCGCGATGAGGTCGGGCACCGACTTCATCCAGTCCGACACCGCCACCACCGGGCCGGCCGCGTCGCCCAGGCGCTGGGTGACGTAGGGGACCTGCGGCTCCTCCTCCGGGTGCAGGAGGTTGTGCTCCTCGGCCTGGTCGGCCTGCCGGCGCAGCTCGCTCCACGACGTCACCGACCACACGTCGGCCGACACGCCCCAGTCGTCGGCCAGCAGCTCCTGCGCGCGCAGCGCCCACGGCACGGCGACGCCGGAGGCCAGCACCTGCGCCTTCGCGCCGTCCCCGGACCCCGGTCGGTAGAGGTACATGCCGGCCAGCAGGCCCTGCACGTCGAGGTCCTCCGGCTCGGCCGGCTGGTGGAACGGCTCGTTGTAGACCGTCAGGTAGTACATGACGTCGGGGGAGCGGGACCCGCCGAGCGGGGCGCCGGGGTCCTCCCCGTACATGCGGCGCAGCGCGTCCCCGGTGATGTGCCCGACCTCGAAGGCGAACGCCGGGTCGTAGGAGACGACCGCCGGGTTGGTGTGCGCCAGCAGCAGCGAGTGGCCGTCCTCGTGCTGCAGGCCCTCGCCGTTGAGCGTCGTCCGCCCGGCGGTGGCGCCGAGCAGGAAGCCGCGGGTCATCTGGTCGGCGGCGGCCCAGAACGCGTCGCCGGTCCGCTGGAACCCGAACATCGAGTAGAAGATGTAGATCGGGATCATCGCCTCGCCGTGCGTGGCGTAGGAGCTCCCGACGGCGGTGAACGACGCCGCGGACCCGGCCTCGTTGATGCCCTCGTGCAGGATCTGGCCCTGCTCGGACTCCTTGTAGGCCAGCATCAGCTCGCGGTCGACCGAGGTGTAGCGCTGGCCCTGCGGCGAGTAGATCTTCTGCGTCGGGAACAGGGAATCCATCCCGAAGGTGCGGGCCTCGTCCGGGATGATCGGCACGAACCGCGGGCCGAGCTCCTTGTCCTTGAGGAGTTCCTTGAGCAGCCGGACGAACGCCATCGTGGTGGCGACCTCCTGCTTGCCCGAGCCCCGGCGCAGGACGTCGAAGGCCCTGTCCTCGGGTGCCTTGAGCGCCTTGAACTCCGTCCGCCGCCGCGGGACCGCCCCGCCCAGGGCCCGGCGCCGCTCGAGCATGTACTGCATCTCGTCGGAGCCGGGGTCGGGCTTGTAGTAGGGCGGCAGCGTCTTGTCCAGCGCCTCGTCGGGGATGTCGAGGTAGAGCCGGTCGCGGAAGGCGGCGAGGTCCTCGGCGGTCAGCTTCTTCATCTGGTGGGTGGAGTTGCGGCCCTCGAAGTGGCTGCCCAGGGTCCAGCCCTTGATCGTCTTGGCGAGGATGACCGTGGGCTGGCCCTTGTGCTCGACCGCGGCCTTGAACGCCGCGTAGACCTTGCGGTAGTCGTGCCCGCCCCGGGAGAGGTTCCAGACCTCCTGGTCGCTCATCTTCTCGACCAGCCGGCGGGTGCGCGGGTCGCGGCCGAAGAAGTGCTCGCGGACGAAGGCGCCGTCCTCGGCCTTGTAGGTCTGGTAGTCGCCGTCCGGCGTGTCGTTCATCAGGTTGACCAGCGCGCCGTCGCGGTCGGCGGCCAGCAACGGGTCCCACTCCCGGCCCCAGATCACCTTGACGACGTTCCAGCCGGCGCCGCGGAAGAACGACTCGAGCTCCTGGATGACCTTGCCGTTGCCGCGCACCGGGCCGTCGAGCCGCTGCAGGTTGCAGTTGACGACGAAGGTGAGGTTGTCCAGCTCCTCGCGGGCGGCGAGGTGGATGGCGCCGAGGGACTCGGGCTCGTCCATCTCGCCGTCGCCGAGGAAGGCCCAGACGTGCTGGTCGGAGGTGTCCTTGATGCCGCGGGAGTGCAGGTAGCGGTTGAACCGCGCCTGGTAGATCGCGCTGATCGGGCCCAGGCCCATCGAGACGGTCGGGAACTCCCAGAACTCGGGCATCAGCCGCGGGTGCGGGTAGGAGGGGACAGCCCGCCGCCGGGGTGGCTGACCTCCTGCCGGAAGCCGTCGAGCTGCGCCTCGGTGAGCCGGCCCTCGAGGAAGGCGCGGGCGTAGATGCCGGGAGAGGCGTGCCCCTGGAACCAGATCTGGTCGCCGCCGCCGGGGTGGTCCTTGCCGCGGAAGAAGTGGTTGAAGCCCACCTCGTACAGCGACGCGGAGCTCGCGTAGGAGGAGATGTGGCCGCCGACGGCGATGCCCGGGCGCTGCGCCCGGTGCACCATGATCGCGGCGTTCCAGCGGATGTAGGCGCGGATCCGCCGCTCCACGTGCTCGTCGCCGGGGAACCAGGGTTCGCGCTCCGGCGGGATCGTGTTGATGTAGTCGGTGCTGCGCAGCGCCGGGACGCCGACCTGCTGCTCCCGGCTGCGCTGCAGCATGCGGAGCATGAGGTACCGGGCCCGGCCGCGCCCGGCGTGGTCGACGACCGCGTCGAGCGACTCCAGCCACTCCTGGGTCTCGTCGGGGTCGGTGTCGACCAGTTGGCTGGGGAGCCCGTCGGTGATGACCGCGCGGGTGGTACCTGCATCGCGGGCGGGGTCGCCGCCCGACTGCTGCGGTGCGCTCATGGCCCCATCGTCCCCCGCCGGTCATCCCGGCGTCACCCCACGCCCACGTGTCGGGACGGCGGCGTCCCGGGCGACCTGCCTTCGAGCGCTTGCACCTGACCAGGCATGCCCTACGCTTCCGCCCAAGCCGGGCCGCGGGAGCGGGCCGGCGCGCCGCCGGTCGGAGTCGCCGGGCGCGGCACGGACGAGAGGGGTGGCATGGCCAGGCTGCGGGGACCTCGCCCGCCGGTCGTGTCCGGGCCCCTCGCCCCCACCCACCCCCGGAGCCGGCTGCGCCGCGCCCGGGCCGCAGACGGACCCACGGAGGACGAGCAGGGATGAGCGTCGACTCGGGCAGCGCCGGCATGGCGGCCCGGCTGGGCATCAAGCCGGGCATGGTCGTGCAGGAGCTCGGCTGGGACGAGGACGCCGACGAGGACCTGCGCGACTCGATCGTCGAGGTCTCCGGCAGCGAGATGGTCGACGAGGACACCGACGAGGTGGCCGACGTGGTCCTGCTCTGGTGGCGGGAGGACGACGGCGACCTGTTCGACGCGCTGACCGACGCGCTCACCTCGCTCGCCGACGAGGGCGTCGTGTGGCTGCTGGTGCCCAAGTCCGGGCGCCCGGGCCACGTCGAGCCCAGCGACGTCACCGAGGTGGCGCCCACCGCCGGGCTGTCCCAGACCAGCAGCGTCTCCGCGGCCAAGGACTGGTCGGGCATCCGGCTGGTCACCCCGAAGGCCGCCCGCTCCCGGCGCTGAACGCCCACCCGGCGTCCGGACCCGGGGACGGGTGGGCCACGATCAGGCCATGACCCTCTCCGTCGGCGACGCCGCGCCCGAGTTCAGCCTCCCCGACCAGGACCGCCAGGCGATCTCCCTGGCCGACCTGCGCGGGACCCCGGTCCTGCTGGTCTTCTACCCCTTCGCGTTCTCCGGCATCTGCACCGGCGAGCTGTGCCAGCTGCGCGACGAGCTGGCGACCTACACCGACGCCGGTGTGCGGGTGCTGGCGATCAGCACCGACCCGGTGTTCGCCCTCAAGGCGTGGCGCGAGCAGCAGGGCTTCGACTTCCCGCTGCTGTCGGACTTCTGGCCGCACGGCACCGTCGCGCAGGCCTACGGCGTCTTCAACGAGAAGGCCGGCATGGCGGTGCGCGGCACGTTCCTGGTCGACGCCGAGGGCCGGATCGCCTTCGCCGAGGTCAACGGCCCCGGTGACGCCCGCGAGCAGAGCGGCTGGAAGGACGCCGTCGCGCAGCTCGCCGCCTGAGCGGGCACCGCAGCGGAGTGCCCCGTGCGAGTCCTCCTCGCACGGGGCACTCCGCTCCCGCCCGGGGGGCGGGGGAGCCCTCGCCTACGCTGGGCGCGCGGGGCGCGTAGCTCAGCGGGAGAGCTCTCGCCTTACAAGCGAGCGGTCGCAGGTTCGATCCCTGCCGCGCCCACCCCTGCCGGCGTCCGGTCCGCCCCGGTCAGGCGGCGGCGGCCCGGCGGGCGGGCGGTGGGACGTCGGGCCTCGGGAACGCGGGGCGCAGCCAGAGCGGCGCGCGGAACGGCCGCCAGGTGCCCTCGGGCTGGGCCAGCCGGTCGGCCACCGCGTACAGCGCCGCCGGGTGGTGGCCCAGGCCCAGGTGGCTGGCCGTGACGGCGATGTTCTCGCAGCGCTCGCCGGGGGTGTTCAGGCAGGTCGACCAGTGCACGATGCCGTCGAGGTGGCTGTAGACCGAGGTGGCCGGCACCGGCAGCGGGCAGCCGTCGGGCTCGACGGGCAGCGAGCGGCGCTCGGCGTGCAGGTGCGCGAAGCGGTCGAAGGCCCGGGAGGCCCGGCTCTGGCTGTGCCGGGTCATGCCGAACGGGCTGCCGAGGGTGATCACCTGGCGGACGGCGTCGGGCGTGCGGCGGGCCAGGTCGCGGGCGTAGATGCCGCCCAGGCTCCAACCCACCAGCGAGATCGGCCGGCCGTAGCGGTCGGCGAGGTCGTCGACGCGGGCCTGCATGCCCTCGACGCAGGCCGCGGTCGGGCCGATGTTGCGGCCCAGCCGCCAGCCGTGCACGCGGTAGCCCAGCCGGCGCAGCACCGAGCGCAGCGCGTGGGTCGACCCGTCGTCGGCCAGCAGGCCCGGCAGGACGAGCACCGGGTGCCCGTCGCCCGCGGGGAGGCGGGGGACGAGGGGGCGGGCCGCCAGGTACAGGCCGAAGTCCGCAACCGCCCGTGTCGGCTCGCTCAGGTAGAGCGGGAGTGCCGGCCCGTCACCGAGATCCATGTCGTCCTCCTCGTCCGGCCGGCGGCCGTCGGGCCGCCGGGTACCCACGGGGGTGCCTGCTCGACACCCCGTCGACTCCTCTCGTCATCTATCGGCAATGTGAGTGTGATCCGGGACACGCCACCGTGGCGTCGTCGCGCGCGTCCCACCTGCCCCGTGGCACCGTGCCCTGCGTGGCGGACAGGACGACGCACGGGGACGGCGGCACGCGCGGGATCAGCGGCACGGTGGACCTGGGTGGTCCGGTGCACCACGTCGACTACGGCGGCCGCGAGGACGGGCCGGTCGTCGTCCTCGTGCACGGGCTCGGCGGCTCGCACCTCAACTGGGACCTGCTGGCCCCGCTGCTGACCCCGTACGCCCGCGTGCACGCCCTCGACCTGCCCGGGTTCGGCCTCAGCGAGCCCGGGCGCCGGCTGACCGGGGTGCGGGACAACGTGGCCGTCCTGGACCGGTTCGTGCGGGAGGTCGCCGGGGCGCCGGCCGTGCTGGTCGGCAACTCGATGGGCGGCATGATCTCGGTGCTCGAGGCGGCGCGCTCGCCGGCGAAGGTCAGCGGGCTGGTGCTCGTCGACCCGGCGCTGCCCGGGCCGCGCGGCCGCCCGGACCCGCGGGTGGCCGCGAACTTCGCCCTCTACGCGGTCCCGGGGGTGGGGGAGCGGCGGATCGCGCAGCGGCGGGCGCAGCTGGGTGCGCGCGGCACCGTCCTGGAGACGATGCGGCTGTGCGGGGTCGACCCGGACCGGCTGCCGCCCGAGCTCGTCGACCGCTCGGTGGCGCTGGTGGACCAGCGGCAGGACGTCAGCGGCATGGACCGCGCATTCCTCACCGCCACCCGGTCGCTGCTGCTCCTGCTGGCCGACCCGCGGCTGCTGCGCCGGGCGCTGGCGGGCGTCGACGTCCCCGTGCTCCTGCTGCACGGCGACCGGGACCGGCTCGTGCCGGTCTCCGTCGCCCGCGACCTGGCCCGCCGGTACCCCGCGTGGCGCTACGAGGAGCTGCCCGGCGTCGGGCACGTGCCGCAGCTGGAGGTCCCGGAGCGGGTCGCGGAGCTGATCCTGGACTGGCTGCCGGCGATCCGGCGCTGAGCGGTCCTCAGCCCTCCGGGCGCACGGTGGCCCGCAGCGCCTCCAGCCCGCTGTAGCGGGGCCGCCAGCCGAGCTGCTCGCGGGCCTTGCCGGTGTCCATGACGACGGGGGCGCCGACCGCCTCCACCCACTCGGCGGCCGGGGGCAGGAACGGCAGCCGCGCGGCCGCGCGCGCCGCGAGCTGCACCGGGCCGGCCGGCACCGGCAGCGGCAGGGCGCCGAACTCGCGGGCGACGTCGGCGCCGGTGAGCACGCCGTCCCCGGCGACGTTGTAGGCCCCGGGCGGGCCGGCGCCCAGGGCGCAGAGCAGCAGCGCCTGCCCGACGTCGTCCTCGTGCACGAACTGCAGCGGGAGGTCCGGGGCCAGCACCGGCAGGGGCAGCGGCAGCCGCCGGGGACGGCCCAGCAGCCGGCGGCCCAGCGGTGCCAGCGGGCCGGGCAGCACGTCCTTGGCGCCGACCGCGTGCGGGCCGAGCACCACGGGGGGCCGCAGCAGGTAGAGGTCCAGGCCGGGGGCGGCGGCCGACTCCGCCTCCAGCAGGTGCTCGAGCTCGGCCTTCTCCCGGGCGTAGAACAGCCGGTCGGCCGGCCGCACCGGCCAGTCCTCCCGGATCGGCCGCGGGTTGTCGCGGTGGAAGCCGTAGGCGGCGACGGAGGAGGCGTGGACGAAGCGCCGGGCGCCGGCGTCCGCGGCGGCCCGGAAGGTCGCCAGCGTGCCGTCGACGTTGACCGCCCGGACGGTGGCGCGCGGCGCGTTCCCGGTGATGAGGAAGGCCAGGTGGACGACGACGTCGGCGCCCTCCAGCGCCGCCCGCAGCGCCGCGGGGTCGCGGACGTCGCCGCGCCGGTACTCCATCTTCGTCCAGCCCCGCGCCGCCGGGTCGAACGGCCGGCGGGCGATCCCGACGACGCGGGCGACGCGGTCGTCGGCCTGCAGCAGGGGCACCAGGCCCTCGCCGAAGGTCCCGGTCGGCCCGGTGACGGCGACGGTCAGCGCTTCTTCGGCAGCCACCGGCACCGGCTACCCGGGCGCCCGGCCGGCCAACCGGCTAGGTCCCGGCCGCCTGCTTCCCGGACCGGGCCGCGGCCAGCAGCTCGTCGACCCCTCGGCGGATGCCGGAGGACAGCACGTCGACGTCGGGGAAGGCGTCGAAGTCGGCGTTCACCCCGAACGTCACCGACTCCAGGTAGGAGAAGATCCCGATCGACACGCGGGTGCCCCCGGCGATCGGCACGTAGGCGTGCGCCGAGCGCATCCGCCGGCCGAGGAAGTACAGCGGCACGCGGGGCCCGGGCACGTTCGTGGTCACCGCCTGGCACCACATCTGCCCGGCCGCCATCGCCGCCCGCACCCCGAGGGAGAGCAGCGTGGGCGCGACGAAGTCGCCCATCGCGATGATCGAGCGGGCGTCGACGGCCTTGAGCAGCCGCTTGTGCGCGTCCATCTGCTCGCGGATGGCCGCCAGCCGGGCCAGCGGGTCGCGCTCGCCCACCGGCAGGTCCACGAAGACGGCGGTCACCCGGTTGTCCAGGTTGTTGCGCTCGTCGGCCTGCCGCACCGACACCGGGACCATCGAGCGGACCACCAGCCCGTCCCGCAGCGACCCGCGCCGCTCGAGCAGGTCGCGGAAGCCGCGGGTGATCGCGGCTAGCACCACGTCGTTGAAGCTCCCGCCCAGCGCGGCCCGGGCGGCCTTGAACTCCGCGAGCTCGGCGTCGGCCCAGGACCACCGGCGGTGCGGGCCGATCGGGCCGTTGAGCGAGCGCGCGACCGGCGTGGTCGCCTGCCGCGCCAGCGCGGGCACCCCGCCGGCGACCGACCGGCCGGTGGTCAGCGCGCCGCGGGCGGTGCGGGCCAGGTCGCGGGCGCCGGGCACGCGGGTGAGCTGCCGCAGCGGGTGGGTGACGGTGTCGGTCACCGCGCCCGCGACCACCTCGGCCGACGACGGGCTGCGCTGCGGCGTCCAGTCCTGCGGCTCGGGGTGGGAGACGTCGGGGGAGAGGTCGAACATGACCTGCATCAGGTCGGTGCCGGCGATGCCGTCGACCATGCAGTGGTGGACCTTGGAGATCAGCGCCCAGCGGTCGTCCTCCAGCCCTTCCACCAGCCACAGCTCCCACAGCGGCTTGGCGAGGTCCAGCCGCTGGCCCAGCACGCGGCCGGCGAGGTTGCGCAGCTGCTCCTCGCCGCCCGGGCCGGGCACGGCGGTGTGCCGCACGTGGTAGAGGATTTGGAAGTGCGGGTCGTCGACCCACAGCGGCCGGCCCAGCCCCAGCGGGACGGTGCGCACCCGCTGCCGGTAGCGGGGCACCAGCGGCAGCTTGGCCAGCAGCAGGCGGACGACGTCCCCGTAGGACGGCGCCGGGCCCTCGAACACCGCCACCGAACCCACGTGCAGCGGGGTGTTCTCGCTCTCGGCGAAGTAGAAGCCGGCGTCGGTCGGGCTCATGCGGTCCACGGTCGGTCCCTCGCTCCTCGTCGTGGGTGGGGTGGGCCCGGGTCGTCCTGACCCCGGCGAGGGCCCTACCCGACCACGTGGCACCGGTCACGTCCACCCGAGCGGTGCTCAGCCGGCCCGGCGCCGCTCCCAGCCTGCCGCAGCCCGGTCGAGCAGCTCCAGCAGCGCCGCGTCGACCTCAGCCCGGCGGGTGAGGTTCACCGCGTGCCCGGCGCCCTCGACGACGACGGCGCGGGCCGAGGGCCCGATCTCCTCCGCCAGCCGCAGGCCGTGCTCCACCGGGGTGAGCCGGTCGTGCGTCGCCGCCACGACGGTCACCGGCACCCGCGCGAGCACCGGCAGGGCGGAGCTCTCGTCGTGCTCGAGGAACGTCGCCCAGAACGCCACGGTCACCGGGTACGGCGTCTCCTCCAGCAGGTCCTGCACCCGGCGCACGGACGCCGGGTCGGCGTCCCGGCCGAAGAGCAGGCGCCGGGTGACCCAGCGGCCCAGCCGGGTCCCGCGCCGGCGGAACCGCTCCAGCAGCGGGGCCAGCGCCTGCACCAGCCTCAGGTAGAGGCCCAGCAGCCCCAGCCGGCGCAGCACCGAGAGGCCCCAGGCGACCGGACCCGTGGCGGCCAGGCCGCCGGCGGAGGTGGCCAGGAGGAACGCGCCCACGACCCGGTCGCCGAAGAGCTCCGGCCGCTGCCGGGCCAGGGCCAGCACGCTCATCCCGCCCATCGAGTGCCCGGCCAGGACCACCGGGCCTCCGGGGGCGACGGCGTCGAGCACCGCGCCGAGGTCCCGGCCCGTGCGGTCGATGGTGGCCGCGGTCAGCGGCGTCCAGCCGGACCGGCCGTGGCCCCGCTGGTCCCACAGCACCAGCCGGGCGCGGCCCCGCAGGGTCTCGCGCTGCAGGTCCCACTCCGCCAGCCGGGCGGTGAAGCCGTGGCTGAGGACGACGGTCGGCGCGCCGGGCCGGTCGGCGTCCTCCACCTCCACGTGCAGGTCGATGCCGTCGTCGGTCCGGACCGTCGTCGTGCGCACGGGGCCATCCTCACCGCCGCCCGGCCGGCCCGCTCAGCCCTGGCCGGTCCGCTCAGCGTCACCGGGTCGCGTCCGCCCCGGTGCGGCGTCGCCGACCAGCCGACGGGCGGTGTCGACCTCGCGGGCGACCGGGGCGAGGACGCCCTCGGCGAGGATCTCCGCGTCGTCGGGGGCCCGGTGCGCCTGGACGTCCGCCTCCAGCTGGCGGATCGCCCTGCGCAGCACCGCGACCTGGGCGGGGTCCGGCGCCGGCCCGCCGTGCCGGACGGCGATGACCGCCTCGGTGACGGCGTCCGACGTCCGCTCGAGCTGGACGACGACCGGCCAGAACGCCGCCGCCCGCGTGCTGACCGGCGGCGGCTCGGCGAGCCGGCGCTGCAGCTGGGTGTGCAGCTCGGTCAGCGCCCGGTAGCTGCGCCGCCGGGCCCGGCGCCGAGCGGTGGCGTCGCCGCCGAACGCCGCCCCGACGAAGGCGTCGAGGGCCAGCGCGGCGGAGCGCAGCGCGTCGTCCAGCGGGGCCCGCCAGGTCTGCGGCCACAGCAGGTACCCGAAGACCAGGACGATGGCGCAGCCGATGAGGGTGTCCAGCAGCCGGGCGCCCACCAGCCCCGGGCCGCCGGGCTGCGCGAGGTCGAGCAGCAGGATGATCACCGGGGTCTGGAACACCGAGAACAGCCCGAAGTTGGCGCTGCGACCCCACGGCATGAACCCGGCCGCCACGGCCATGGCGACCAGCACCCACCCGTCGCGGGGCAGGGCGGCGAGCAGCAGCGTGCCGATCAGCACCCCGAGCAGCGTGCCGGCCGCGCGCTGCACCGCACGGGTGAACACCGAGCCGAAGTCGGGCTTGAGCACGATGGCCACGGTGAGCAGCACCCAGTAGGCCCGCTCGACGGGCAGGGACTGGCGGGCGACCTCGGCGATGGTCATGCAGAGCACGAGCCGCACGGCGAAGGCGCGGGTGTCCGGGCTGCCGAGGGTGCGGTCGAGCAGGTCGCGCACCCGGGTGCGGAGGTCCTCGCGCGGGGGCGGCACGGCGGCGCCCGCCCGCTCCTCCGGGTCGCCGACGACGTTCCACACCAGGCGCAGCCCGTGCCGCACCGCGCGGCGGGTGGGCTCGCCGGACTCCCGGGCCGGGGGGCGGCCCGCCGGCAGGTCCCGGGTGCCGGCGACCGCCGCGCCCAGCGCGTGCGCGGCGGTGATGTCGTGCGGGTCGGCCGGGACGCCCGCACGCGCCGCGGCGACCGCCCCCTCGACCAGCGGGGCGGCGGCGTTGAGCACCCCCGCCAGCTCGGAGAGCTCCCGGCTGCGGCCGGGGCTGCGGGAGCGGCTGCGGATGACCCGGTCGTAGGCGGTGTTGAGCGCCTCGGTGAGCGCCCGCCGGGCGTCCCCGGTGTCGGCCGTGCCGACGGCCGCCAGCAGCCGGCCGATCGCGGTGAACACCGCCGCCGTCGCCGTCCGGTCGGGGTCGGCGGACTCGGCGCGGTACTGCGCGAGGGTGGTCAGGGTCGCCCAGCCCGCGCCGGCCAGGAAGAACGCGACCTCGGCGGCGGGCGGCAGCGGGGTGACCAGCCCGGAGGCCAGCGCCGTGTACACCAGCAGCTGCAGCGCCCCGAGCGACAGCGCCGCGTCGACCCCGCTGAGGACGGCGGCGACGGCGGCCACGACCGCCACGACGAGCACCGGCCCCGGGCCCTCCCCCGCGGCGAAGCGGCCGACCACCAGGCCGGCGCCCCCGGCCAGGGTGGCCGCCGCGGTGCGCCGCAGCCGGTCCCGCAGCGGCCCGCCCTGCGGCGCCAGGCTGCCGGCGAGCGCGCCGGTCGTGGCGAACACCCCGGCACCCAGCGCGGGGCCGGCGGTGAAGCCCCCGCCGACGACGGCCACGACCGCCAGCGGCGCCGGCACGGTGACGGCGAAGCGGACCACGTCGCCCCACGGCACCGGCGGGGTGCGGGTGCGCAGCAGCTCCTCCAGCCACGCCGGTGCCCGCACCCCCCGCTCCGCCACGGTCGCCGAGCCTCCCACCCCGCCCGGGGCGCGGGCGGGGGACGCCGCGGTGGCCGCCGTCCGCGGTGGCCGCCGGCCGCGGTGATCGCCGTCCGCCGGCCGCGGTGATCGCCGGCCGCCGTGATCATGGGGATTCGGCCGACGACCGCGGCGTGTCGCCCCGTGTCGCGAGCCAGAAGCCCATGATCACGGCCGGCGGGGAGGGGTGCCGGGCCCGGGACGACCCGCCGCCCGCCCCGCCGCGCACCTCTAGGGTCGCGGGATGGCCGTGACCCTGGGCGAGGTGGTCGCCGCGCTGGAGGCCCGCTACGACCCGGCGCTGGCCGAGGACTGGGACGCTGTCGGGCTGGTCTGCGGCGACCCGGCCGAGCCGGTGGCCCGCGTGCTCCTCGCCGTCGACCCGGTCGCGACCGTGGTGGACGAGGTGCTCGACACCGGCGCGCAGCTGCTGGTCACCCACCACCCGCTGCTGCTCACCCCGGTGCACGGCGTCCCCGCCGACGACCCCAAGGGCCATCTGGTGCACCGGCTGGTCCGGGCCGGGGCGGGGCTGTTCGTCGCGCACACCAACGCCGACCGGGCTGCCGAGCACGGGGTGAACGGGGCGCTGGCCGCGGCGCTGGGCCTGCGCGACGCCGTCCCGCTGCAGCCGCACCCGGCCGACCCCCGCGCCGGCCTGGGCCGGGTGGGCCGGCTGCCGGAGCCGACCACGCTGCGGGGGTTCGCCGACCTGGTGGCCGCCGCGCTGCCGGTCACGGTGGGCGGCGTGCGGGCGGCCGGCGACCCGGGGCGGCGGGTGCGGACGGTCGCGGTCTGCGGCGGGAGCGGGGGCTCGCTGGTGCCGGCCGCGGCGGCCGCGGGGGCCGACGTCCTGCTCACCAGCGACCTGCGGCACCACCCGGCCTCCGAGGCGCTCGAGTCGAGCTCGCCCGCCCTCTGCGACGTGGCGCACTTCGCCTCCGAGTGGCCCTGGCTGCCGGTCGCGGCGGAGCTGCTGCGCCGGGACCTGGGCGGGCGGGTCGAGGTCACCGTCTCGCGCCGGCGCACCGATCCCTGGACGTGGCTGGCCGGCGCCGGGAGGAGCGGGTCGGCCGGTGGCTAGCGGGAGGGCACCGGTCCCCCGGCGGTGGGATCCTGCACGGGGCCGGACCCGGACGCCGCACGGGTAGGTTGGCCGGGTGAAGGCCGACCACTTCGACCAGCAGAAGCTCCTGGCCCTCGCCGCCGAGGACGTCGCGCTCGCCCAGCTGGCCCACCGCCGGCGCACGCTGCCGGAGCTGGCGGCCGTCGAGTCGGCCACCGCCGCGGAACGGGAGCTCGCCGACGCGGCGGTGCGGGCCGAGACCGGGGTGCGCGACCTGCAGCGCGAGGTCGCCCGGCTGGAGGCCGACGTGGAGACCGTCCGCGCCCGTGCCCGGCGTGACCAGGGCCTGCTGGACTCCGGCAGCGTCTCGGCCAAGCAGATGACCGACCTGCAGCACGAGCTGCAGTCGCTGGCGCGCCGGCAGTCCGACCTCGAGGACAGCGAGCTCGAGCTCATGGAGCAGCTCGAGACCGCGGAGAAGGAGCTGGCCGAGGCGCAGGAGGGCCGCGCGGCGGCCGGTGCCGAGCTCGAGCGCGCCGAGCAGCGGCGCGACGACGCCCTCGCCGACCTCGCCGACGGCACCGCCCGGCACGAGCAGGCCCGCGCCGACGCCGCGGCGACGATCCCGCCCGACCTGCTGGCCCTCTACGAGCGCATCCGCGCCCAGACCGGCGGCACCGGCGCGGCGGTGCTCAAGGCCCGCCAGTGCCAGGGCTGCCGGATCGAGCTGTTCGGCAAGGAGCTGGCCGCGGTCCGCAACGCCGACCCGCACGAGGTGCTGCGCTGCGACAACTGCGGCCGGATCCTGGTCCGGACGGCGGAGAGCGGGCTGTGAGCCGCCGGTTCGTCGTGGAGGCCGACGGCGGGTCGCGGGGCAACCCGGGCCCGGCCGGCTACGGCGCTCTCGTCCGCGACGCCGACACCGGCCGGGTCCTCGCCGAGCGGGCCGCTTCGGTGGGGAGGGCCACCAACAACGTCGCCGAGTACGGCGGGCTGGTCGCCGGGCTGCAGGCCGCGCTCGACCTCGACCCTCAGGCTGAGGTCGAGGTCAAGATGGACTCCAAGCTGGTCGTCGAGCAGATGTCCGGGCGCTGGAAGGTCAAGCACCCCGACATGCAGAAGCTCGCCCTGCAGGCCCGCGCGCTGGCCCGGCAGCTCGGTGGCGTCCGTTACACCTGGGTGCCGCGGGCGCAGAACGCCGCCGCCGACGCCCTGGCCAACAGCGCCATGGACGGCCGGCCGGTGCACCGGGACGCCGCCGCCGAGCCGAGCACGGTGGAGGACGACGTCCAGCCGGTCGCCGAGCCCGCCCCCCCGGTCACGACCGTCCTGCACCTGCTGCGGCACGGGCGCACCGAGCACACCCCGGAACGCCGTTACAGCGGCCGCAACGACCTGCCGCTGTCGGCCACCGGCCGGGCGGAGGCCGAGGCCGCGGCCCTCCGGGCCAAGGAGCTGGGCATCGAGGTGGTGGTGGCCTCGCCGCTGCGCCGCACCCGGGAGACCGCCGAGGTGGTGGCGGCCGCGCTGGGCCTGCCCGTGCGGCTCGACGACGACCTGGTGGAGCTGGACTTCGGCGGCCTCGAGGGGCTGACCGCCGAGGAGGCCCGCACGCGGCACCCGCTGGCCGCCCGCCGGTTCGCCGGCGACGTCACGGTGCCGGCGCCCGGCGGGGAGTCGGTGGCCGACGTCGCCGCGCGGGTGCAGCGCGCCCGCGAGCGGTTGCTGCGGGAGCACGCCGGACGCACGGTGCTCGTGGTCAGCCACGTCACCCCGATCAAGCTGCTGCTCGCCGCCGGCCTCGGCGTCGGGCTCGAGGTGGTGCACCGGGTGTTCCTCGAGGCCGCCTCGCTGTGCACCGTCGCGTGGTCCTCCGACGGGCGCTCCGCCGTCCGCCTGCTCAACGACACCGCGCACCTGCGCTGACGGGTCCCGCCGGGGGGAAGCCGGTGGGGGCCCCCGGCGTTGCACCAGGTGCCCCTCGCCCGCGCCCGGTCGGCGGGGGAGGGGATCATGAGGCCGACCGCCCGAACCCTGGAGACCGAGTGACCTCGACCACCGCGCCCGCCCCCTCCGCCGTCGGCGACGAGCGCACCCTCTCGCCCGCGGAGTTCGACAGCTGGGCGGCCGAGGTGCGCCGGCTCGCCGACGAGCGCGGTGCCGTCGTCCTCGCGCACAACTACCAGGTCCCCGAGATCCAGGACGTCGCCCACTTCACCGGCGACTCGCTCTACCTCTCCCGGGTCGCCGCGCAGACCGACGCCCGCGAGATCGTCTTCTGCGGCGTCCACTTCATGGCCGAGACGGCGAAGATCCTCTCGCCGGGCAAGACCGTGCTGCTGCCCGACCACGCCGCCGGGTGCTCGCTGGCCGACTCGATCACCGCCGAGCAGCTGCGCGAGTGGAAGGCCGAGCACCCCGGCGCCGTCGTCGTCAGCTACGTGAACACCACCGCCGCGGTGAAGGCCGAGACCGACATCTGCTGCACGTCGTCCAACGCCGCCGACGTCATCCGGTCGATCCCCGAGGACCGCGAGATCCTCTTCTGCCCCGACCAGTTCCTCGGCGCGCACGTCAAGCGGGTCACCGGGCGGGAGAACATCCACGTCTGGGCGGGGGAGTGCCACGTGCACGCCGGGATCAGCCCCGCCGACGTGCGTGCCCAGGTCGCCGCCCACCCGGACGCCGAGATCCTCGTGCACCCCGAGTGCGGCTGCACCACCTCGGTGCTCGACCTGGTCAGCCACGGCGACCTGCCCGCCGACCGCACCCGCGTGCTGTCGACCGGCGGCATGGTGGAGGAGGCGGCGCGGACGTCGGCCGGCCAGGTGCTGGTCGCCACCGAGGTCGGCATCCTGCACCAGCTGCGAGCGCTCAACCGGGGCACCGCGTTCATCCCGATGAACGAGCGGGCGGCCTGCCGCTACATGAAGATGATCACGCCGGCGAAGCTGCTGCACACGCTGCGCACCGGCGCGGGGGCCGTCGACGTCGACCCGGGGACCGCTGCGCGGGCCCGCCGGGCCGTCGAGGCGATGATCGCCATCGGGGAGCCGGGCCGCGGCGGCGAGTAGGAGGACCCTCCTGCCCCTCACCCCTCGCTCCGCCCGGGGTGGGGCCCTGCAGGAGGGCCGTCCCTGGTCCTCGATGACGTCCAGCCCCTGCTCGCGGAGCCGGGCCAGGTGGTCGAGCATCCCCCGGAGCACGTCCGGGGGTTGGCCCGACCAGTCGTCCACCTCGCCGACCACGCGCAGCGGGTGGCGGGTGCGGTAGTACCGGGAGGGGTTGCCGGGGAACCGCTCGTCGGTCACGTCCGGGTCGCCCTCGAAGGGCCCCAGGGGCTCCACGACGTAGACGTGCCCGCGCTCCGCGCTGCCGGCCAGCGCCGTGGCCAGCGCCGCGCCCAGGCGGCGGCGTCCACCAGCGCGGGGAGTGGACGTGGTTCGACACCCGGCCCTCCTGGGAGTTCGAGCCGTGGCCGGCGACCAGCTCCGCGCCGATCTCGAACGCGGCCCTCGTCCCGTGGTAGAAGGGGCCGCGGACGCGCGCGCAGCGCTCGGAGGTCACCGGGCCGTCGGTGCCGCCGCTCTCCGCCACAGCCGGTCTCCCTCGCGTCTCGCGGCCGGCGGCGCCGGTCGGCCCCGTTCCGCGGGACGGCCGGACGCCGGCGTCGGCGCACGGGCGAATGCTGCCGCAGCGGTGCGACGGGCGGCGGAGGGGCGTCTGGCGTCGGCTCCGCCCGGCGGCCGTCAGCGCCGGTCGGACAGGTCCGCGACGATCGCCCGGAACGTGCGGGTGTCGACCTCGTCGTCGACGGTGACGCGGACGATGTCGGTCACCTGCTGCTCCGACGCCGGGCGCACGGCCTCGACGCGGGCGGCGGCGATGAGGTGCAGGCGGCGGATCCGTCCGGTGGGGGTGTCACCGGTGACCGGGGAGGGTCGGTTCTGTGCCATGGGGGGACGGTAGGCAGCCCCGCGACCGGGCCGCGGGCGCGCCGGCGCGTGTCCCCGCGACCGCCGTCCCGCCCGCCTCGCCCGCCCGCGCCGTTCCGCCCGTCACACCTCAGATCCGGGTGAACAGGTAGGCGGAGACGGCCACCCCGAACACGACGATGCCGATGCGCAGCGGGCCGGCCGGGATGCGGGTGGCGATCCGCGCGCCGAGGAAGCCGCCGAGCAGGCTGGCGGGCGCGGCGACCGCGACGACGGCCCACTCGACCGGGCCGAAGAGGCCGAAGACGACCAGGGTGACGGTCGCGGTGACCGCCGACAGCGCCGACTTCAGCGCGTTGGCCAGCTTGATGCGGTGCAGGCCCAGGCCCAGCACCCCGACCAGGATGACGCCGAGCGCGCCGCCGAAGTAGCCGCCGTAGACGGTGGCCAGGAACAGGGCCACGTACATCCAGGCGGGGTCGGGCCGGGGCCGCGACTCCTGCTCCCCGCGCAGCCGGCGGGTCAGCAGCGGCTGGACGGCGATCAGGGCGCTGGCCAGCAGCACCAGCACCGGCACGACCACGTCGAAGGCCTCCGTGGGCGTGGTGAGCAGCAGCACGCTGCCCGCCGTCCCGCCGGCGAGGGCCACCGCCCCGAGGCGCAGCAGCCGCGCCCGCTGCCCGCGGTACTCGGCCCGGAAGCCGGCCACGCCCCCGAGGTAGCCGGGCCACTGGGCGATCGAGTTGGTCACGTTCGCGGCCACGGTGCCCAGACCGAGCCCCACCAGCGTGGGGAACAGGATCAGCGAGCCGCCGCCGGCGATCGAGTTGACCGCGCCGGCGAGCAGGGCCACCCCCGCGGCGACGACCAGGTCGAGGGCGGGCACGGCCGCCGAGCCTACGGTGGGGGCATGGGTCTCCCCCTGCCCGCGGCGGTGCTGGCCGGTGCGCTGGGCGGCTCCGGCGTGCTGCACCTGGTCCGCCCGCGCACCTTCGAGTGGCTCGTCCCCCCGGAGCTCGGCGACCAGCGGACCTGGGTGCTCGCCTCCGGCGGTGCCGAGCTCCTCACCGCCGGGCTCATGGCGGCGCCCGCCACCCGCCGGGCCGGTGGCCTGGCCGCGGCCGCGCTGCTGGTGGCGTTCGTCCCGGCCCACCTGCACACGTTCCGGGTCGTGCCGCGGCGACCGCTGCCGCTGGTGGCGGCGGCCGTCCGGCTGCCCCTGCAGGCCCCGCTGGTCGGGATCGCCCTGCGTCTGGCACGGGGACGCTGACCGTGGCCGACGTCGTCCTGGTCGCCGGCGCCTGGCACGGGGCCTGGTGCTGGCGGCGGGTGCTGCCACAGCTGTGGGCCGCCGGTCACACCGCCTGGCCGGTACCGCTCTCGGGTGTGGGGGAGCGGGCGCACCAGCCCGCCGCGGGCATCACGCTGGGCACGCACGTCGCCGACGTCGTCACGGCGGTGCGGGCGGCCGAGTGCCGGGGGGCGGTGCTGGTCGGGCACAGCTACGCCGGGATGGTGGTCACCGGGGCGGCCGACGTCCTGGGGGACGCCGTCGGCCCGCTGGTGTACGTCGACGCCGTCGTCCCCGAGCCCGGCGAGGCGTGGTCCTCGCTCAACCCGCCGGGGGTGGCCGCGGCCCGGCGGGCCGACGTCGCCCGCTCCGGAGCCATCCCGCCACCGCCGGTGTCGGTGTACGGCCTGAGCGGGGACGACGCGGCCTGGGTGGAGCGGCGCCAGACCCCGCAGCCCGGCGGGGTGTACGACGACCCGCTGCGGTTCGACCACGCCCGCTGGGCGGCGCGCCCCCGCACCTACGTCGACTGCACCAGCCCGCCGCTGCCGACCATCGACCCCTCGCGGGCGCGGGTGCGCGCCGGCTCAGGGTGGGAGGTCGTGGAGCTGGCCACCGGCCACGACCCGATGATCAGCGCGCCGCGGGAGCTCGCGGAGGTGTTCCTGGCGGTCGCCGCGCGGTAACGGCACGTCCGGGACCCGCGAGCCGGCTGCGGGCCCGCGGAGCCCGGGTCAGCCGCCCCGGTGGTACCGGCGGTGCAGGGCGCGGACCTCCTCGTCCAGCCCGGGCACCGGGCCCTCCACGGGCACCCCCGGGGCGACGTCCCGGACGGGCAGCGGGCGCACCGGTGCCGGCGGGACGCCGAGCTCGGCCAGCCACCCGGCCAGCTGGGCCGCCGACGCGGCGTGCACGATGCGGCCCAGCCCCACCCAGCCGTGCGCGGCGGCGCACATCGGGCAGTGCTCCCCGCTGGTGTAGACCGTCGCGGCCGCCCGCTCCGCGGGGGACAGGTGCTCGGCCGCCCAGCGGGCGATCGCGAACTCGGGGTGCCGGGTGGCGTCGCCGCCGGCCACGTGATTCGTGTCCTCGACCAGCACGGTGCCGTCGGCCGCGACCAGCACGGAGCCGAACGGCTCGTCCCCGGCCTCGAGCGCGGCGCGCGCGAGCGCCACGCAGCGGTGCAGGTGGGTCAGGTCCGTGTCGTCGACCACGCGGCCATCCTGACGGGGCGACCTCGAGCGGACCACGCCCGGGCCGACGGGTCGCCGACCGTCGTCCCCCCGGAGCAGACTGCGGCCATGCCACCAGCACCGATGCCCGACGACTGGCAGCGCGCCCTCGTCGTGGCCGCGCACCCCGACGACATCGAGTACGGCATCGCGGCGGCCGTCGCCGTCTGGACCGCCGCCGGCAAGGAGGTCCGCTACCTGCTGGCGACGCGAGGGGAGGCCGGGATGGCCGGCGTCCCGCCGGAGCAGGCCGGTCCGCTGCGCGAGGACGAGGAGCGCCGGTCGGCCGCCGTGGTCGGCGTGCGCGAGGTGGAGTTCCTCGACCACCGCGACGGCGTGCTGGTCGCCGGACCGGAGCTGCGGCGGGACCTCGCCGGGGCCATCCGCCGGCACCGGCCGGAGCTGGTCGTCACCGGCTACTTCGGCGCGACGTGGACACCGCCGGGCGTCACGCCGGCCTACGTGAACTCCGCCGACCACCGCGCGCTGGGGCAGTGCGTGGTCGACGCGGTGGCCGATGCCGCGAACGAGTGGATCTTCCCGGAGCTGACCGCGCCGCCGTGGCGGGGCGTCCAGTACATCGCGGTCGGGGAGCTGGTGGACCCGCCGCACGAGGTGGACGTCAGCGCGGCGGTCGAGCAGGCGGTCGCCTCGCTGTCGGAGCACCGCCGGTACCTGGAGCTGCTGTCCGACGCCCCCGTCGAGGAGCAGGCGCGGCAGGTCGTCGACATGTCGACGATGACCGAGGACGGGCGGCGGCGGGTGGGCTTCCGGCTCTTCTGGGGCTGAGCCCCGGCGGACCTCTAGACTGGGCAGCACGACGGACGAGTCGGCCGGGCGGTCGCGTCGGCGGGGGAGACCCCGCCGCCGAGGAACGTCCGGGCTCCACAGGGCAGGGTGGTCGTTAACGGCGACCCGGGGTGACCCGCGGGACAGTGCCACAGAGAACAGACCGCCAGCGGCTCGCCGCTGGTAAGGGTGAAACGGCGGTGTAAGAGACCACCGCACACCGGGTGACCGGTGTGGCTCGGTAAACCCCACCCGGAGCAAGGTCGAGAGGGACGGCGGCGACGTCGTCCTGCGCAGGCGTTCGAGGGCTGCCCGCCCGAGCCTGCGGGTGGACCGCTCGAGCCTGCCGGCAACGGCAGGCCTAGATGGATGGCCGCCCACCGGGGTGCCGCGAGGCCCCCGGGGACAGAACCCGGCGTACAGGCCGACTCGTCCGTCGCCCGCCGCTGACCAGCGGTTATGCGTTCAGCGGGCGGCGTCAGTCCGCACGGAGTCCGCAGCTCGGCCGAGCACCGAGTCGACGGCGGCCCTCGTCCGGTCGTCGGAGTCAGGCCAGAGGTGGCTGTAGCTGTCGAGCGTCTCGGCGGCGCTCGCGTGACCCGGCCGGGCCTGGACGGTCGTCACCGACACCCCGTGCCGGATGAGCAGGCTGGCGTAGAAGTGCCGGAGGTCGTGGGGACTGCTGCACGGATCGGTGACGGGACTGCTGCACGAGTAGGTGACATCTGATCTGTGGTGCCGAGAGGCGCCGCTGGAAGGATGCTCACCGTGCCCAAGCCCTACCCCAAGGAGTTCCGCGACGACGTCGTGAACGTCGCTCGCAAC
>NZ_QVQH01000050.1 GCF_003428645.1 Geodermatophilus marinus
CGAAACCCGGCCGAGAACCGAGAACTGGACGCTCTCGATACAACTCTCAACCAAAGGAACCCACAAAGGGGTTGTTACTTGGCACTGACTTTCGGCACGCTGTTGAGTTCTCAAGGAGCGGACGCGCACCAACCCGACCCTCCCGGGCCTCGTCGATGGCGGCTTGTCCCACTCTACACCGGACTGGCGGTCCCGCACCCTCGGGGTGCTCTCCGCGGCCCTCCCGGGCCCGTCCGGCGCGAGAACGAGGTTACACGACCACCAGCGGCCCCGTGCAACCCGGCGGGACGCGTCCCCGGTCACACCTCCGGGCTACAGCCCGAGGAAGGACTCGATCCCCACCGTCAGACCGGGCCGGCGCCCGATCTCGCGGATCGCCAGCAGCACACCGGGCATGAAGGAGGCCCGGTCGAAGGAGTCGTGCCGCAGGGTCAGGGTCTCCCCCGCCGCCCCGAGGAGCACCTCCTGGTGGGCCACGAGCCCGCGCAGCCGCACGGCGTGGACCGCGACCCCCTCCACGTCGGCACCGCGGGCACCGGGCAGGGCGTCGGTCGTCGCGTCCGGGGACGGCGGCATCCCGGCGGCCCGGCGGGCGGCGGCGACCAGGCGGGCGGTGCGCACGGCGGTGCCCGAGGGGGCGTCCACCTTGTCCGGGTGGTGCAGCTCGACGACCTCGGCGGAGGGGAAGAAGCGCGCCGCCTCCTGGGCGAAGCGCATGAGCAGGACGGCACCGATGCCGAAGTTGGGCGCGATGACCACCCCCAGGCCGGGCTTGGCCTCGAGCCACTCGGCGACCGTGGCCAGCCGCGCCTCGTCGAAGCCCGTCGTCCCCACCACGCAGTGGATGTCGTTGTCGACGCAGAACCGGATGTTGTCCATGACGACGTCCGGGCGGGTGAAGTCCACGACGACCTGGGCGCCGGCGTCGGCGACGTTGAACAGCCAGTCCCCGGCGTCGACCATCGCGACCAGCTCGAGGTCCGGGGCGTCGTTGACCGCCCTGACCACCTCGGTGCCCATGCGTCCCCGCGCCCCGAGGACCCCCACCGCGACGGTGCCCGCCCCCTCGGTCGGGGCCGCGCCGGCCGGGTGCTCGGGGTGGGGGGCGCTCGTGGTCACCGGGACAGGCTTCCGGGCGGTGCGCCGGGGCGCAAGGCGCCCCCCCGGGCTCAGCGCCGCCGCTCCAGGCGCTCCCACAGCAGCCAGCCACCGAGGGCGCCGACGACGTCGGCGAGCCAGTCGGCGACCGAGCCCGATCGGTCCAGCGGGGCCAGGGCCTGCACGACCTCGCTCCCGGCGGCGTAGAGCACGAGCCCGGCGAGCAGCGGGGTCGCGCGCACGCCGGCCCAGCGGCCGGTGACCGCCAGGGCCGCGAACAGCAGGACGTGCACCAGCGTGTCGGTGTACGGCGGGGCCGCGGGCACGTCGGAGCCGGGGGCGAACAGCACCGCCAGGGAGACGAGCACCGCCACCGCGAAGACGCCGCGGGACAGGGCGCCGTGCACGGCGAGGACGGGGTGCGGGGCGGCCATCAGGCGGGCGCGGTCACAGCCGGTCGAGGTCGGACTCGCGGTACGGGCCGACCACCGCCAGGCACGTCTCGCGGGTGAAGAGCGCGGTGGCCACGTCGCGCACCTGCTGCTCGTCCACGGCGCCGATGCGGTCGAGCACCTCGCGCACGGGGAGGTACTCCCCGTAGGAGAGCTCGCTCTTGCCGAGCCGGCTCATCCGGGAGCCGGTGTCCTCCAGGCCGAGGACCAGCCCGCCGCGCAGCTGACCCCGCCCCCGCGCGACCTCCTCGGCGGTGAGCCCATCGGCGGCGACCCGGGCCAGCTCCTCGCGCACCAGCCGGAGCACCTCGGGCACCCGCTTCGGTGAGCAGCCGGCGTACACCGAGAAGGCCCCGGTGCCGGCGTAGTGGGTCAGCGCGCTGCCGACGCTGTAGACCAGCCCCCGCTTCTCGCGGATCTCCTGGAACAGCCGGGAGCTCATGCCGCCCCCGACGGCGGTCTCCAGGACCGCGGCCGCGTACCGGCGCTCGTCGAGCCGGCCGAGGCCGACCGACCCCAGCAGGAGGTGGGTCTGCTCGGTGCGCCGGCGGATGAGGCCGGTCGACCGGGCCGGGCGGGTCGACCCGGAAGCCTCCTCCCCCCGGCGCAGCGGCGCCGGGCGGCCGGGGCCGGACAGCCGGGAGCCGAAGGCGGCGGCGACGAGGTCGAGGACCTGCCGGTGCTCCACCCGGCCGGCGGCGGTGACGACGATCGAGGGGACGGCGTAGCGGCGGCGGTACCAGCCGTCGACGTCGTCCCGGGTCAGGCCCTCGATGGACTCCACCGTGCCGAGCACCGAACGGCCGAGCGCGGTGCCGCCGAACAGCGTCTCGGCGAACAGGTCGTGCACGGCGTCGGAGGGCTCGTCGTCGCGCATGGCGATCTCCTCGAGCACCACCGTGCGCTCGGACTCGAGGTCTGCGTCGGTGTTGAGCGCCTCGGTGACCAGGTCACCGAGCAGCGTCACCGCCAGCGGGAGGTCGCTGGCGAGCACGTTGGCGTAGTAGCAGGTGTGCTCCTTGGCGGTGAAGGCGTTCATCTCGCCGCCGACGGCGTCCATCGCCGTGGCGATCTCCAGCGCCGTCCGGTGCGACGTCCCCTTGAACAGCAGGTGCTCGAGGAAGTGCGACGCGCCGGCCACCTGGTCAGTCTCGTCGCGCGAGCCGACGCCCACCCAGATGCCGACGGTGGCCGACAGCACACCGGGCATGGTCTCGGTGAGGACCCGCAGCCCCCCGGGCAGCTCGGTGCGCTCGACCCGGCCACCGACCTCGTCGACGTCCAGGACGACGGTCTCCCCCACGCGCCCGACGGTGACCGGGGCCGGGGCGGACGCGACGGCGTCCGTCCCGGCCCCGGCCAGGGCCCGCTGGCGGGACGTCACGCCTCCGCGGGGGCGGACTCGGGGGCTGCCGTCTCGCCGGCGGCCTCCTCGGCTGCGACCGGCACGAGGCTGATCTTGCCGCGGGCGTCGATGTCGGTGATCTCGACCTGCAGCTTGTCGCCGACGTTCACGACGTCCTCGACCTTGCCGATGCGCTTGCCGCCACCGAGCTTGCTGATGTGCACCAGGCCGTCCTTGCCGGGCAGCAGGGAGACGAAGGCGCCGAACGGCGTGGTCTTGACGACCGTGCCGAGGAAGCGCTCGCCGACCTTGGGCATCTGCGGGTTGGCGATGGCGTTGATCCGGTCGACCGCGGCCTGGGCCGACGGGCCGTCGGAGGCGCCGACGTAGATGGTGCCGTCGTCCTCGATGGTGATGTCGGCACCGGTGTCGTCCTGGATCGAGTTGATCATCTGGCCCTTGGGGCCGATGACCGCGCCGATCTTGTCGACCGGGATGCGCACCGTGGTGACCCGCGGGGCGTACGGGCTCATCTCGTCGGGGCCGTCGATGGCCTCGTTCATCACGTCGAGGATGTGCAGCCGGGCGGCGCGGGCCTGGGTGAGCGCCTGGGCCAGCACGTCGGACGGGATGCCGTCGAGCTTGGTGTCCAGCTGCAGCGCGGTGACGAGGTCGCGGGTGCCGGCGACCTTGAAGTCCATGTCACCGAAGGCGTCCTCGGCGCCGAGGATGTCGGTCAGCGCGACGTACTCGGTCTTCCCGTCGACCTCGTCGGAGACCAGGCCCATGGCGATGCCGGCCACCGGCGCCTTGAGCGGCACGCCGGCGTTGAGCAGCGCCAGGGTGGAGGCGCAGACCGAGCCCATGGACGTCGAGCCGTTGGAGCCCAGCGCCTCGGACACCTGCCGGATCGCGTAGGGGAACTCCTCGCGGTCGGGCAGCACCGGCAGCAGCGCCCGCTCGGCGAGCGCGCCGTGCCCGATCTCGCGCCGCTTCGGGGAGCCGACGCGGCCGGTCTCGCCGGTGGAGTACGGCGGGAAGTTGTAGTTGTGCATGTAGCGCTTGCGGTTCTCCGGCGAGAGCGTGTCCAGCTGCTGCTCCATGCGGAGCATGTTCAGCGTGGTGATGCCCAGGATCTGCGTCTCACCGCGCTCGAACAGCGCCGAGCCGTGCACCCGGGGCACGACCTCGACCTCGGCCGACAGCGGCCGGATGTCGGTGACGCCGCGGCCGTCGATGCGGACCTTGTCCCGCAGGATGCGCTGCCGGACGACCTTCTTGGTGACCGCGCGGAAGGCCGCGGAGACCTCCTTCTCCCGGCCTGCGAAGCGGTCGGCGAGGGCGGCCTTCACGGCCTCCTTCAGCTCGTCGGTCGCGGCCTCGCGCTCCTGCTTGCCGGCGATGGCCTGGACCTCGGCCAGCCGGGTCGCCGCCTCGGCCTCGACCGCGGCGTAGACGTCGTCCTGGTAGTCGAGGAAGCGCGGGAAGTCGGCGACCGGCTTGGCGGCCTTCCCGGCCAGGGCGCTCTGCGCCTCGCACAGGGACCGGATGAACGGCTTGGCCGCCTCGAGGCCCTGGGCGACGACCTCCTCGGTCGGGGCGGGCGCGCCGTCGGCGACCAGCTGGATCGTCCGCTGGGTGGCCTCGGCCTCGACCATCATGATCGCGACGTCGCCGTCCGGGAGGACCCGGCCGGCGACCACCATGTCGAAGACGGCGTCCTCGAGCTCGGCGTGCGTCGGGAAGCCGACCCACTGGCCGTTGACCAGCGCGACCCGGCAGCCGCCGACCGGGCCGGAGAACGGCAGGCCCGACAGCTGGGTGGACGCCGAGGCGCCGTTGATGGCCAGGACGTCGTAGAGGTGGTCGGGGTCCAGCGACAAGACGGTGATGACCACCTGGACCTCGTTGCGCAGGCCCTTGGCGAAGGTCGGCCGCAGGGGGCGGTCGATGAGCCGGCAGGTGAGGATGGCGTCCTCGGAGGGCCGGCCCTCACGGCGGAAGAACGAGCCGGGGATGCGACCGGCGGCGTACATCCGCTCCTCGACGTCCACCGTCAGCGGGAAGAAGTCGAACTGCTCCTTGGGCTGCCGGCCGGCCGTGGTGGCCGACAGCAGCATGGTGTCGCCCATGCTGACGACGACCGACCCGGCGGCCTGGCGGGCCAGGCGGCCGGTCTCGAAGGTGACGCTGCGGCTGCCGAAGCTGCCGTTGTCGATGACCGCGGTGGCGGTGGTGACCCCGTCCTCGGGGTCGAACTCGGCAGCGATGCTGCCCTGGGTGGTGGGTGCGGACACGTCGTCCTCTTCCTACGTCGCATGCGGCGACGTCCTCTTGTGGCGCCCCGCGCCGGACTCCGGCTCGGTGACCGGTCTTCGATCGAAGCCCCCGGGACCGTTCCCCCGCGCGGGGGTGGGCATGCCCGGGAGCCACTACCGAGGACCGGCCGCGGAGGGTCCTCCGGCGCGGGCGGCCGCGGTGCTCGTGCGGCGGGTGCCGCACGAGAGAGGGGACCGCCCCGGTGGGACGGTCCCCTCGTCGTGCTAGCGGCGCAGACCGAGCCGCTCGATGAGGGAGCGGTACCGGTTGATGTCAGTCTTGGCCAGGTAGTTCAGCAGCCGACGGCGGCGACCGACCAGCAGGAGCAGGCCCCGCCGGCTGTGGTGGTCGTGCTTGTGCTGCTTGAGGTGCTCGGTGAGGTCGCTGATCCGGCGGGTCAGCATCGCGACCTGCACCTCGGGCGAGCCCGTGTCCTTCTCGACCGTCGCGTACTCGGTCATGATCTGCTGCTTCGTCGCGCTGTCGAGCGCCATGGACGGCCTCCTGGTCAGGTCACGTGTGGCCCCCGGTCTCTGTCACGGGAGCAGCTCGCACACACGTCGGGCGAACCGACGACACCCCAGGTTACCAGTGGCACGGCCGTCCTCCGGACGACGAGGGCTGCGGCCGGGCGGCTCCGCTCCGGCCGGGGACGGCACCGGGCCGCGGTGCGCTCCGGCGAGCGGGGGGCCGCAGGCTCCCCCGAGCCGGGGCGCGGCCGGGCGGCTCCGCCCCGGCCGGGGACGGCACCGGGCCGCCGTGCGCTCCGGCGAGCGGGGGGCCGCAGGCTCCCCCGAGCCGGGGCGCGGCCGGGCGGCTCCGCCCCGGCCGGGGACGGCACCGGGCCGCGGTGCGGTCCGGAGGACCGCCGTGTCAGAGCCCCAGGACCTCGCGGGTCCGGACGACGTCGCGGTCCATGGCGGCGACGAGCTCCTCCACGCCGGTGAAGGCGAGCATCGGCCGCAGCCGCTCGACGAACTCGACCCCGACGTGCTCGCCGTACAGGTCACCGTCGAAGTCGAGCAGGTGGGCCTCGACGGTGCGCCGGCTGCCCTGGAAGGTCGGGTTGGTGCCCACGGAGACCGCCGCCGGCGTGGTGCTGACCGTCGCACCGGTCCGCGGGTCACGGAGCACCAGCGAGCCGGCGTAGACCCCGTCGGCCGGGACCGCCGTGTAGGGCGGCGACTCCACGTTGGCGGTCGGGTACCCCAGCTCCCGGCCGCGCCGGTCCCCGCGCACCACCACGCCCTCCACCCGGTGCGGGCGGCCGAGCGCGCGGGCGGCCGGGGCCATGTCGCCGGCGGCCACGCAGGCCCGGATGTAGGTCGAGGAGATGGTGATCTCGCCGTCGTCGGACGTCTCACCGGCCAGCGCCACGCCCTCCACGGCGAAGCCGAACCGGCGGCCCTCCACGGCCAGCGACTCCACCGTGCCGGCCGCCCGGTGCCCGTAGGTGAAGTTCTGCCCGACGACGACCGCCGCCGCGTGCAGGTGCTCGACCAGGACGGTGTGGGTGAAGGTCTCGGGCGAGAGCCGCATGAACTCCGGGGTGAACGGCAGCACGCACATCGCGTCGACCCCGAGCTCGGCGACCAGCTCGGCCTTGCGGTCCAGCGAGGTCAGGATCGCCGGGTGCGAGCCGGGCCGGACGACCTCCGAGGGGTGCGGGTCGAAGGTGAGGAGCAGGCAGGGCCGCCCCATGCCCCGGGCCCGCCGGACGGCGGCGCCGATGAGCTCCTGGTGGCCGCGGTGCACCCCGTCGTACATGCCGACCGTCACCACCGTGCGGCCGAGGTCACCCGGGGTGGCCTCGAGCCCCCGCCAGCGCAGCACCCTGCCGATCCCCGCCCGCCCTCAGCCGACCCGGTGCAGCCAGCCGTGGGTGTCGGGCACCCGGCCGTGCTGGATGTCGAGCAGGTGCTCCCGCAGCCGCATGGTCAGCGGGCCGGGCTCGCCGGTCCCGACGGTGAAGTCACCGGTCCGCGCCTTGACCTCGCCGACCGGGGTGATCACCGCGGCGGTGCCGCAGGCGAAGGTCTCGGTCACGGTGCCGTCGGCGGCGCCGGCGCGCCACTCGTCGACGGTGAACCGCCGCTCGGTCACCCGGTGCCCCATCTCCCGGGCCACGGTGATGAGCGAGTCGCGGGTGATGCCGGGCAGCAGGGTGCCGGTGAGCTCGGGGGTGACCAGCTCGGCGTCGTCCCCCGAGCCGAGGACGAAGAACAGGTTCATCCCGCCCATCTCCTCGACGTAGCGCTTCTCCACCGCGTCGAGCCACACGACCTGGTCGCAGCCGGCGTCGATCGCCTGCTCCTGGGCCAGCAGGCTGGCGGCGTAGTTGCCGGCGCACTTGACGTCGCCGGTGCCCCCGGGGGCCGCGCGGATGTAGTCCTCGGAGAGGTAGACCGACACCGGGTGGACCCCGCGCGGGAAGTACGCCCCGGCCGGGCTGGCGATCACCAGGAACAAGTACTCGTGCGCCGGCCGCACGCCCAGGAACGGCTCGGTGGCCAGCTGGTAGGGCCGGATGTACAGCGTCTGGTCCGGGCCGGTGGGCACCCACTCGCGGTCGGCGTCGACCAGGGCGTCGACCGCGGAGAGGAAGGCATCCTCCGGCACCGGCGGCATGGCCAGCCGCCGCGCGCTGCGCGCGAAGCGGGCGGCGTTGGCCCCCGGCCGGAAGGTGGCCACGCTGCCGTCGGGCTGGGCGTAGGCCTTGAGCCCCTCGAAGATCGACTGCGCGTAGTGCAGGGCCGCGGTCGCCGGGTCCACCTGCAGCGGGGCGTAGGCGGTCAGCCGGGCGTCGTACCAGCCCTCGCCGGCCCGCCAGCGCGCGACGAACATGCTGTCGGTGAAGTACCGGCCGAAGCCCGGGTCCTCCAGCAGGGCCTGCCGCTCGGCCACCGGCCGCCGCCGCACGTCCTCCACGACCACCGGCACGCCGTCGGTGAAGAACCGGGAGGACGTGCGGCTGTCGGCGAGCGTGTCGGTCATGGCTCCCACCTCGAGGCGTGCGGAGATCGGCGCGGGCCGGTGGCCCGTCCGCCCACCCTAGCCCGGGCGTCCCGGGGGCCGGACGACGACCGCGCCGCCCCGCGTCCTCAGGCGCGTTATGTGGGTTGCCGTCGGCAACTGATGGCTTGACATGAGGGCGCCTCTGCGGAGCGTGGTGGTTGTCGAAGCCCCTCGCCCGCAGAGGCGCCTCTCATGCTCCCCACCGAGGACCTGTT
>NZ_QVQH01000051.1 GCF_003428645.1 Geodermatophilus marinus
TGTGAGGACTTTGCCGAGGCCCTGACCCTTCCCCTGGCCGGCGCAATCGAAGGGGAGCCGGTTATGGGGAAGCGGGGGGAGCTCTCGGCCGGCCACCCGGGGTCGGCGCGGCCGACGCGTGCCCAGTCGCATGACGAGGGTCGTGACGTCCACTGGGTGAGGGCATTGCCTTGAGTCAGGCAATGGCGTCGGCGGTTCGTCACTCAGGCGAGTAGCGCACGAACATGGGGTCGATCGATGTCCGGACCGGTGATGCATTGTCGGTGTTCAGCAACGTGTGTGATGCCCAGTTCGCGTTGCGCTGGTAGGTGACGCCGAGGGGGAAGTTCGCAGGGTCCGGGTGGTTCGAACCGGAGAAGACGCCGTAGAAGTCCCTGTCCACGGTGACGAGCCGGATGTAGTCACCGAGGAAGGGCAGGCCTATCCGGGGTGGGTCGGAGAAGAGCGCGGTGTGGAGCATCATGCTGGTCGGAGCTCCTTGCCAGGCGTTGTTTGTGAGTTCCAGTTGGGTCACCCAGCGCGCGGCGCTCCCCGTTCCGACCAGCTGTTGGAACAACAGCCCCACGGTTCCGTCGCTGTTGACGGCGAGCGCGGGGTTTTTGGCGTTCACCGCCGTGCGCAGATCGCCGCTCCAGGTTTGGCCCCGATCAGTGGAGCGGCGGACGTGCAGCGTCCAGTCCGTGCCCGCCGACCCGCCAACCCGATCGCACCACGCGATCCAGACGTTCGTCGAGCTTGCGGGGTCGACGGCGACGGCCAGATCCGCCCCGATCCGTTCTTGACCGAGCGGTCCGACGCTGGCTGTGAAATGAACGAACCGGTCAATCGCGACACGGACCCCGGGCTGTGTGTCGCCGAGGTCGTTGAGGGCGGAGAACCCCGGATTGCCCTGCGCCCAATTGTCGTCGCGGACGACAACGATGTCCATCAGTGCGTCGGTGAACGTGGTGGTGCTCGCCACCACCTGACTCCACCGGTGGAAGGCGGCGTAGACGGTTCCGTCCGGGTGCACGGCGGTGCGGACCGGGGGTCCGTCCTGGCCCACCGTCTGCCGCCGCTCGAGCCGCTTCGGCGTGAAGCCGGCTGGCGCGGGAGCGGTCCGCGCGTTTGGAGAGGACTCAACCGAGGCGGTTCGGGGTTGGGCGTTGAAGTCGTTGTGTCCGACAAACACCCGATCCTGACCGGCGCCCGGCCCACCCGCGACGGTGGCGGCGCTGACCCACGGTTGGTCCTCGTCGGGGCGGTCGACCAGCTTCGTCATCGGCGTGGGAGCGAACGGGTTGCTCGTTCGCAGCACGTTGAGGTTGGTGTTGCTGAAGTTCAGGATGCCGGCGTACAAGCTGCCGCCACGTGTTCCGAAGCCTACGGAGATGTCCCGTGTACCCGGTCCGCCCGGCACGATGGAGCGTAGCGACCAGGTGAGGCCGCCGTCGGCTGAAACGAACACCGGCGCCATCGGCCCGTTGAACGGGTCTCGGGTGAACGCAGTGGCGACCATCTGCTGCGGGTTCTCGGGATTGACGGCGATGTTCGGCTCCGCGTCTTGGGCCGTCTCCCCGCTGAGAGACCGGGGAATCATGTTAACGATTCGGATCACTGTGGCCTCACATCCCGCGCTCGCGCAGTAAATTCAGCTGTAGGCTGGGCTGCAGATCCATGGCGTGTCTGAGCTCGAAGGGGGCCAGCTCAGCCCGCTCCTCGGGCGTGCGATGAAGCAACCAAAGGCCGCCTTGGCCGGCCTTTGGCTTGAGCCAGTCGCGCCACTGCACGTCGAGGCTGTTGGCGTAGAGGGCGGTGACCGCGATCGGCCCGCCGTCGGGTTGCTGCCCCACGTCGCCGCGGGCGACCAGATCGACCTGCAGCGTGGCGATCCACCATAGGGCGGCGTGTTCACTGGGGTAGCGTTCGCTGGGGAGGTGGGCGTGCGGAACCTCCGCTAGCGCGCTGACGTGGCCGCGCACCACGGCATCGGCCCGCGCGGCGTGCTCGGCGACGTCGTCCTGGGCGAGCTCGGCCAGCGCGGCCTGCACGGCGGAGACCGGCGCGACCACCCCGGCCAGGCTCGCCGTCCGGGCGGTGCCCGCGTCGGCGGGCAGGCGGCCCACCTCGGCCACCGCTAGCTGGTCGCCGTAGGCCAAGCCGTTGGCGAAGAAGGTCGCCCGCTCCCCTCCCTCTAGGCGTGGGAGATCGGCCGATGTCTGCACGATCACCCTGCTGCCGGTCGGGACGGTGAATTCCGCCGGCGCGTGCAGCACCTGCTCGACCTGGACGACCGTCGTACGGTCGTCCGCCGGAAGCCCGGCCTCGGCCGTGACTCCCCGCGCCTCGACGGTTCCGGTGAAGGCGAAACCGGAAGTCGCTACCAGCTGTTTGATCGTCGGATCAGTCATCTCTGTTCGCTCTTCCGCAAGGATCTGAAACGCAGGACGTTGCGCTACCGGGGCTTGACTCGCAAGCGCCGAACGGCGCCGCTTGTCACCCAGTACATCGCTGCCGCGGACACCGCCACGAGCGGGATGTCGATGAGCAGGTATTCCCATCCGATCCGGAACTCTCCGCTGACGATCGTGGCGGCGATGCCGAGCAGGACGGACAGCAGAATACCTAACCGCAAGCGCCGGGCGGGGGGAATCGCCCCGAGGACCAGGCCCGCGCAAGCGCCGCACAATATGGGAAATAGCTCACTCATCTCCGGATGACCTCACTCTCGGGATGACCTAATTCTTGCGGTTGCTCGTCCGGGGACGAGTGCTGCATCGACTCGTGACGGCCGCACGGCAAGAGATTCACGGACGGCGGTGCCCGCATCCGGGTGCCGTCACCGCACCGCACCACTCGCTATAGGACTCGATCCGCTCTAGGCGTGATACTCATATAATGGGTCTGAGGCGTCACTGGTGCGTCACTGGTGCGTCACGGCTGACCGGAAGCCGAGCCTCACCCGGTCAGCCGTCAAGATCAAGTCCCCGGGCGTGGCGTGTGACGGCTTCCGCGTGATCCTGCTGTTGGGTCATGCGCTGAGCGCCGGAACGATCACCTCCTCAGTGGCGGAGTCGGTGTTGTGTCTGGCGATGAGTTGGATGCGGCAGCGGGCGAGGACGTTGAGGTCGAGGTAGCGCCGTGAAGCGAAGAGCGCCTCTGTGGTGGCAAGCGCAGCGTGCTTTCAGCGATCGTGCGCCCGTGCTCGGCCAGCAGCGCGCGGGTGTCGGCGATGGGGCGATGGCTTGGCC
The DNA here is from genome assembly GCF_003428645.1 of Geodermatophilus marinus. Classification (GTDB taxonomy): domain Bacteria; phylum Actinomycetota; class Actinomycetes; order Mycobacteriales; family Geodermatophilaceae; genus Geodermatophilus. The sequence continues at coordinate 3,231 of NZ_QVQH01000051.1, forward strand.
GATCGAGTTGGCGTTGATCCCGAACAGGTCGGAGAGCACATTGCTCGGGCAGAGCTGGCGCTGATAGACGGCAGTGACCAGCACCCGGTCGGCCTCGGTGAGCAACCCGGGTGCTGCCCGCTCCGGCCGCGCGGCGCCGCGGCCCGCCGCGCTGCTCGAAGCGGCGTTGGGCGGCCTGGGCGGCCTGCGCCGGTGCGAGCAGCGCGGCGAGCTCGGCTGGTTCGGCGCCGGTCATGCCGGTCTGCCGTTCGTCGGCGACGACGGCCAGCGCCCGGGCGCGGGCGTGAGTGCGCTCCTCGGCCGGCATCAGGCCGAGCTCGCCGGTGCGCGATAGTGTAGATCCAGGTGCCGTGGCCGGCGTGGGCGGTGATCGGCAGAGCGCGCAGCTGCTCTGCCGGGACGGCCAGCCCGGGCGGATAGCTGCCGATGTCAAGTTCACCTCCACCGGCAGCCCGGTTCGGGTGCGGGCCGAGGCGATCGTGGCCACGACAACCTCATGGCTGGTCGGCGGCCAGCTCGGCCTTCCAAAGCCGGTAGCGGTAGCTGTTGGAGCCGCCCGCGTCCGCGGTGATCAGCAGCCGGTCCGCGCTCGGATGGTCGAGCGCGCCGCGGGCGGCCCACCAGCGGCGGATCGAGGCGGCGGCGAACGCGGAGGTGTCGTGGTCGACCCCGACATTCACCCAGCCGGCATCGGTGCCCAGGTCGTAGGCGCCGTCAGGAATGGCGAGCAGTATCTCCGGGCCCATGCTGGAGAAGCTGTGGTCCACCATCGGGGCCGGATCGCCCTTCGGCCGCCATTCTCGGCCGGCCGCGGGCAGCTGTCCGAGCTGCTCTTGCTTCTTCGAATCCACGCTGATCACGGTGCTCCGGCGGCCTGATGGGCCTTGGCCTGCGCGTTGATGTAGGCGAACTGCGCATCGCGATCGGGATGCTGCTTGCGTTGCAGCGTCTTGGCGGTGCTCTGCAGGCTGAACCCGGCCTGCCGCAGCAGCCGGCCCACCGTCGGCGCGGAGACCGGATGGCCCTGCCCGGCCAGCTCGACGGCCACATGCCGCAGCGACATCGTCGTCCAGCGCAGCGGCGACGTCGGATCGCGCCGCGCGTCCGGCTCGACCAGGCCCGCTCACGCAGCTCCCGGGGATAGCGGGTGGTCCGATTTGCCACAACTCCATCCTCCTCAAGGATTGGGGTCTCCAAACTCGCCGGGGCCGGGCAAACGGTCCCCGTGACGGCGCGGTGACGTTCTCGTGACGCACTGGGCTTAGACTGAAGTTGAGACTCGAGGTTCAACCTAGAGACCCGCCGCGCGGGGTGGCCGAACCGAGGAGGACCCGAATGTCACGCACCTAAGGGACCTCGCAGACCTTCGTCCGGCGGGTGGACCTGTTCCCGGAATTCCTTGAGAACCAGGTGATGCTGCGAGGCAGCAGCCTCGCGGTGGCAACCGTCGTGTCTCGGCACAGCCCTGTAGGAGGCTTCGCGGCGAGGAGCAGCCAGCCGAAAGGCGCTCCGAGCCGATCGAGCAGCGGATCGGCCCTAGGTCTACCCCCACTACTGACCAGACAGGCAACACCAAGTCGAGGAGGGATGAAATGCGTGGAACCCCTGGATTCACCGCACACGTGACGCTATCCGATTCATTCGGAGCAGCGGCACCGCAGGCGGGGAGAGCTAACGATCCGCCTGGTTATGAATCGGACTCCGTCATCCAACCTCAAGCATACTTACGCGCTTGCTACTACACGATCCCTGATTGCAATCTCGTGGGCGCTTACGGGCTAACTCAGGGTTGGTGGCGGGCGTGGTGGTGTCACCAGTCTCCGGCTACAAACAATTATGCATGTCTGTATGCATAGGGCCTCACAGTCACAGCCGCCTCACAGCCACAGCCACGGATAGCAGCCCAGCGACGGAGGAGCGGACATGAGCGTTCCGGGATTCACGGCCGACATCGCCCTGGCCTCAAGCAGGACAGGATACGCTGCATCGCCAACAGCCAGTCCGGTCGACTCATCGAGAATCGTACCGCAGTACTATTACCAGAATGGATATCTCATCTGCGTCGGCGATTTTGATTGTAACGCCATGTTCAGCAGCGGCCACTGCGGCTGGGTGGCCGCCTGCAACGCGTACAGCGGAGGCTACTGGTGCTACTGCAACTACGTCTGAGCCCGTGATCTGGGCGCTGTACTTAGCGCATCTTTGAATCGGCGCGAGGACACCTGCTCACGCAGCACCGCGGTGGCGATGGGTCAGCGCTTGTTCGCATGCCGAGCCATGCCAACTGTGCCAACGCCTCGTGGAGACGTTGGCACAGTTCGAGTGGCCCTATAGGGGAAGGCGGTCAGATTCACGTCCGGAGCAGGAGGCGTCGGGACGTCTCGCGTCGAATTGGTGGCCTTAACGCCTGCGGCGCCCACTTAATGGTGGACGACGTCCGTCTCTGACGGTTCAGAGGTGAGGTGACCGCCGAGGAGGCTGGGTGTGCGAGCATCGGCCGATGTCGGCGCTTACGGAGTAATAGGGCTCCCACCCGACGGTCACACAGATGCCAGGGCGGGCTGGGAAGAACGGACAAGCCAAGGAGACCGGTGTGGCGCAGGACGCGTCGTCCTCGACTCGTTCGTCGGGGCTGGAACCTTTGATGGCGCGCACCCGGGGTCAACCCGAGATCGTTGTGGGCCTTCTTGACGGTCCCGTCGCTGCTGAGCATCCCGATCTTTATGAGGCTCGCCTTCATAAGACGGGCGAGTGGGCGCAACACTTCGGTGGCTCAGAGGACCGGGCGTACCGGCACGGCACCTTCGTGGCTGGTGTGCTTGCCGCTCGCCGAGATAGCCAAGCGCCAGGGCTTTGTCCGGATTGCACCTACTTGATTCGGCCCATCTTTGAGGCGACGACGAATAGAAAAAACCCCGACGGGCCATCCACTAGCCCCGTGCGACTGGCAGAGGGGATAAAGGATTGCGTCGACCGTGGCGCCCGTCTCCTCAATTTGAGTGCCGCCTTCGTCCAACCATCGATTAACCCGGCCCCAATGCTCGAGCAAGCTTTGGACTATGCGGCTCGCCGTGGAGTCGCTATTATAGCTGCCGCCGGAAATCAGGCTACCATAGGCACTTCCGTTATCACCCGACATCCTTCAGTGATCCCTGTGGCAGCTGCCGACGTGAGCGGTCGAGTGATCAGTTCCTCGAATGTGGGCGGGTCAATCGGCCGGCGCGGCCTAGCTGCACCGGGCGTTAACATCACGAGTCTTGATTATGCGGACGGTGTCCAGACCTGGACCGGAACCAGCGCTGCCACACCCTTCGTCACGGGTGCCTTTGCTCTGCTTCTCTCATTGTTCTCCACCCTGCCGATTGAGGAGGTGAAGGCTGCCGTCCTGCAGGCGGCCGGCAGGCAACGTCACTCAGTACTGCCGCCCTACCTGAATGGGGAGGCGGCTTACCATCTTCTCCGGGCCAGAAAGGGATGATTGGTTATGCCAACAGCAGACGAGGCGAGGATCGCGACCGAGGTCATGGATGCACCGATTGTGCAGTCTCAGATGCCGCCTATTGCGAGGGAGTCCAGCGTTGGCCCCCTCCAACCGGGACCTGGAACGGTGCTCCCTCCGACGGGGGCGGCCTCGGCGCCATTGGTCGCACGGGACGCGCGACCGCTCGACTCGCCCGAGCGGTCTCACCCGCAGTCCGCCATATCCTCGTCCGTGACCGAAACTGAGCAGGCCGAAAGTCCACCAGACTACATCTTTGCGCTTGGTCGTATCGTCCCTCGATTCCCCAGTCTGAGCGTGGAAAAGGAGTTCGCCCAAGCCACCGGTCGTGCCGACGCGAACGGATTGACCGACCGTGAGGCATTGCGGACCGTGCTGACCGACCGCGCTAACCGGTATTTGGCCCGCCAGCTTGCTTGGGTCTTCACGGTGGAGGGCCAGGAGACATACCTCTTGGTGCCGCGCGACCCTGCGGACTTCGAACTGCTTATCGAATCCGTGCGACCCACGCCGCGAGCCACTGACATTGACGTAATTATTGGCGTGCGCGGCCCTCTTGCCCCGCCTGAATATGCCAACGGCTTGGTGCTGCCTTTCGGGCTCGTCGATCAGATATTTTCTTTCGACGTGGATGCGCTGATTAGTAGTCTTCCTCGCCCCGAAGACCGATCCCCCGAGCAGTTTGGTTCTGCCGCCGAGGATCTCTTCGCCCGACTAGTACAGATTGCTGACAATGCAGGGGCGACGGATGAACACCGCGCGTTGAATTTTCTCGCGGTTCGATACCCCAGAATATATCACCAGATGGCGGAAGCCTTCACTCGAAACTTCGCCCTGGCCTCGGTGCGAGTGCGTCCTTCTCGCCTCAGCGGCGTGCGCAGGATATCAGACGTGGTGTTCACATGGCGTCACCGGGAAACGGATGTCGAGGAGTCGTTCTTTGTGCGAGTCGACCATACGGAGGAATTTCCTTTCCTCGTCACTGGGCTCTCTCCCTATCTGGAGAGGTTGTGAGCCTGTTGCGGTCGTCTGTTAGAGAAGTGCCGCGGAGGAGGTGGGCAAATGCCTAAGTCCGACAAGCCTAAGAGGGCGGAATCTCGGGGCGAGGCTGAGGGGGCGACCTCTCAAGAAGCTCAGAGCCGACAGTCCAGTCACCGGTCGAATGAACAGTCAATCACGCCACGCTGGAAGGTGCGCTTGCCTGGGTTCATTCCAGATCAAGAGATCGGGATGGGCGACGTAATCACTAGGGCGACGAGCCGTGTCGGTATTGCCCCTTGCAGTGGTTGTGCTCGGCGGGCTGCTAGGCTAAACCGCATGGTCGGTTTCGGTCCGCGTCGATAGGCCGGTCCGCGGCGGTGAACGTCTTGCGCAAACGAGGGCTGATTGTGTGCGGCGTTGTCAGGCCGTGGGAAGCCGACTGGGGCAGGAGCTGGTGCCGACGGGCATGCTATTCTTTTTGACTTGGTACATTGTTAGCTCGCCCTGGAGCCGTGGTCGTTACCGCAGCACGCCCCCAACGCGGGGTGCGCTTGAGCGCGCCGGGCTTGACCATCCCTCAAACCGGTGACACCGGTCCTCACACGGCGCTCGCCGACCTGGGCCGCAATCAGGGCCTCGGCAAAGTCCTCACG
>NZ_QVQH01000052.1 GCF_003428645.1 Geodermatophilus marinus
CCTACCTCGCCCTGGCCGCGGCCATCGTCACCGTCCGTGCGCTGTGTCGGGCCGCCTGGCTGCTCTACCGCTGGGACACCCGACCACGATCACGACGCATCCGATGACCTACTGGCGGGGGCTCTAAGTCACCGGCATTGCCGCGAGGGGGTCAGTTTTCAGGCGCCGCCGACAGCGGCGCGGGCATCTCTTGCCTGCGCTCCATCCGGACACCCCGGGGGAGAAGGCATCGAGGTGTGCAACGGCCTAGACGGCGCCTCGGCCAGCGCCTACTGTCCCCCGAACCTGAACCGTGCCGGATGCCTCGCTCGGGGGCGCTGCTGGACAGGTACGACCGAGGACGTCGACGGCAGGAGGCGACGCCAGCGCGTGATCGGGTTGGCGGCCGCGCCTCCCGGACCGGCAGAGCAAGGTCGGCGATCGCGACCTGACGGCACGTCTCGACCACCCTGGGGAGGCCCGATGCAGTACGCGCAGCGCTGCACCCCGGTCCGCGACCACATCGGGCCGTGCCACGACGGGTCCCGCCATGTGCTCACCGGGGCGTTCGCAGCGGCCACGGTAGAGGCGAACGTCCGCAGATGATCAGTGTGGCGCTCATCGGGCCTGACGGTGCCGGCAAGAGCTCGATCAGCCAGTTGCTCGAGCAGGAGTCGATGTCGGCCCCGATCAGGCGGGTCTACATGGGCGTCAACCTCCAGGCAAGCGGGCTGATGCTCCCCACAACCAGGATGGCCCTCGCTCTCAAGCGAGCCCGGGGCCGGCATTCCGACATGGTGGCGCCCTCGGTCCCGTTCACCAGCACGACGAGGGGGCTGGGCCGACGCGCGGTCAAGGCGTGCGGGCAGACCGTCCGGATGCTGATGTGGATGGCCGAGGAGTGGTTCAGGCAGTTGGTCGCCCTCCACCACCGGAGGCGGGGGGCGATCGTGGTGTTCGACCGGCACTTCTACGCGGACTACTACCACTTCGACGTGGCCGGGGACCGTCGGTCTCTGACGTCCCGCGTCCACGGCTATGTCCTCGAGAACCTGTACCCCAAGCCGGACCTGGTGATCTGCCTTGATGCGCCCGGCCGCATCCTGTTCGAGCGCAAGCACGAAGCGAGCCCTGACTGGCTCGAGGCGCGTCGTCAGCAGTACTTGCAACTGGTGGACGCCTTCCCCGAGTTCGTGGTGGTCGATGCCGATCGCCCGCTGGACGTCGTCACACGTGACGTGGCGAACGTGGTCAACGAGTACGTCGAGAAGAGGCGCAGGTGAAGATCCTCATCGCCAGTTCCATCGACCCATCGGCGATCGAGGCCCTCGAACGGGACCACGACGTGGTCCGGGCGTTCAATGCGCCCGAGGAGCGGCTCGTGGAGCTGATTCGTGACCGTGAGGTGGTGGTCTTCCGCAGCGGGGTAACAGTATCGGCGGCGGTGCTCGACCACGCCCCGAACCTCACCCTCCTGGTTCGGGCAGGTTCCGGCCTCGACAACGTCGACGTGGCGCACGCCACCGACCGTGGCGTCCAGGTCGTGCGCGTGCCCGGTTCGTCCGCGCAACCCGTCGCCGAGCTGACCTTTGCCTTGTTGTTGAGCCTCGTGCGGAACGTGACCCTCGCCGACCGCCTGCTGCGCGACGGCCACTGGCCGAAGGCTGACCTCGGTGGGCCGCTGCTGGCCGGTAAGACCCTGGGGATCGCGGGTGCGGGTCGCATCGGCAGCCGAGTCGGTGCGATGGCTGCCGCCTGGGGCATGCGCGTTCTCGGTTGCGTGGCCGACGCCAATCCTGGCGTCGCCACCTCCTTGGCGAGCGCAGGTATCGCATTGACCGACTTCGACACGGTGGTGACGGAATCTGATTTCCTCTGCCTGCACGTCCCCCTCGACGAGCGCACGCAGCACATGGTCGACGCATCGGTGCTCGCCCGCATGAAGCGGGGATCCTTCCTGGTCAACATGGCCCGAGGAGGTGTCGTCGACGAAGAGGCGCTGCTCGAGGCGCTGACGAAGGGACGGACCCTGCTCGGGGCAGCGCTCGACGTCCACGAGAAGGAGGGGGAAGGGGTCATGTCCCCTCTTCGAGCCCTCCCGAACGTCGTCCTCACGCCGCACATCGGTGCTATGGCGTGGGATGCGCAGCGTCTCATCGGCGAGCGGGTCGTCGAGCTCGTCCGGGCCGCCGAACGAGGCTGCCTCGACGAGTTGGTGCAGCCCGACGAGCAGGTCCGCCAGGTCGCACAGTGACCAGCCTGCATCGGCATTCCTCGGACGACCAAGACTAGGGAGTTTGACGTGATGGGAAGCAGCCGGGCCGAGAAGAAGCGCGCCGCGATGCGAGCCGGCCTCGCGGCGGAACGACCCTACGTCGCGGTGGGGGCGCACGACGCCATGAGCTCACAACTCATCGAGTCCTACGGCTTCGACGCGGTGTGGGTGAGCGGCTTCGGGGTGGCCACGATGACCCACGCCTTGCCCGACCTGAATCTGACGACCATGACCGAGACGCTGCGGGCCTCGGTTCTGATCGACGGGGCCACCACGCTGCCGGTGCTCGCTGACTGCGACAACGGTTTCGGCGGCCTGTCGAACGTCGTGCGTACGTTGATCGAGTTCGAACGCAGCGGTATCGCCGGCATCTGCGTCGAGGACAACCTGTTCCCCAAGAGAAACAGCCTCTACACGGGCGAGGCGAAGCGTGAGCTGCTGCCTGTGGAGGAGCAGGCCCGGCGGATCCGTGCGGCCAAGGCGGCACAGGAGACGGCCACCTTCGTCCTGGTCGCGCGGGTGGAGGCGCTCATCGCCGGTCATGGGGTCGAAGCGGCCTGCCAGAGGGCCGACGCCTACGCCGAGGCCGGCGCGGATGCGATCCTCATCCACTCGAAGGACAAGTCGCTGGGCGAGATCGAAGGGTTCCTGGACCGGTGGAGCGGCCGCGGCGAGATCCCCCTGGTGGCGGTGCCGACCCTCTTCCCCGATTACACGGACCAGGAACTGTACGACAAGGGCTTCCAGATGATCATCCTGGCCAACCACCCCATGCGGGCGGCCGTCCGGGCCATGGAGGACGTGCTCGACACGCTGAGTGTCCAGCGCAAGGCGGCCGCCGTGGACCCTCACATCGCGACGGTCGACCACATCTTCGACCTCGTGCGCACCAAGGAGGCCATCGCACTGGAGGAGTCCGGAGGATGAGGCTCGAGGGCCGGCGCGTGCGCTTAGATCGGCCGGCAGGTCCGCCCGCTGTCGTGGTGGGACTGGACAACTTCACCGGCCTGCAGACGGCACGCCTGCTCGCCGAGCGCGGTGTGCCGGTGATCGGCCTGGTCACCGATCCCCGGCACTACGCCTGTCGTACGCGCGCCTGTGTGGAGGTGGTGCAGGCCGATCTGCTCGGGGAGTCCTTCGTCGATGAGCTGGTGAACCTCGGCCGCGGGCTGGATGAGCGTGCTGTGCTGTTTCCCTGCACGGACCTGACGGTGCTACTCGTCTCGCAGCATCGTGAGCGTCTGGCCCCATGGTTCCGCATGGCCCTTCCGGACCACGACGTCGTCGAGACACTGATGGACAAGATCGGCTTCTTGCGCCATGCGAAGGAGCGTCGGATTCCCATCCCGGACACGGTGATCGTCGAGGATCGCGCCGGCGCCGAACGCGCTGCACGTGAGCTGGCCTACCCGGTCGTCCTGAAACCTCCCATCAAGTCGGCCACCTGGCAGGCCCGCACCAGCAGGAAGGTCTTCCTGGTCCGCGACGCCCGAGAACTGCTCGAGGTGTACGAGCGGATCGCGCCCTGGGCGGAACAGCTCATCGCTCAGGAGTGGATCGACGGCGGAGCCGAGGCGCTGTACTCCTGCAACTCCTACTACGACCGGGCGTCCAGGCCCCTCGTCACCTTTGTCGCCCGCAAGCTGAGGCAGTGGCCGCCTCACACCGGAACCAGCAGTCTGGGTGAGGAGTGCCGCAATGACGAGGTCCTCGACATCTCCTACCGGGTGTTCGGCGGCATCGGCTACCACGGACTCGCCTACGTGGAGGTCAAGCGTGACGTGAACACCGGCCGCCACGTGGTCATCGAGCCGAACGTGGGGCGGCCGACCGGACGATCGGCCATCGCCGAGGGCGGAGGCGTGGCGCTGCTGTACACCGCCTACTGCGACATGGTCGGTCTCCCGCTGCCCGAGAACAGGGAGCAGCGCTACATCGGGGCGAAGTGGATAGATGACATCCGGGACGCGCAATCCGCCTTCGTCCTGATGCGGCGCCGCGAACTCACACCGGTGGACTGGATCCGGTCCCTCCGTGGTGCCAGGTCGCACGCTGTGCTGTCGCGGTCGGACCCGGGACCGTTCTTCCACGACGTGCTGCAATCGACTCGTAAGGCCGTCATCATGGGCGCCACAGCGGTCAGGTCGAGACCGGGTCGGCGTCGCGTTCCGGACACTGACGGTTCTCCCGCGGTCGCCGCCACCGCAGGTCGAGGAACTGCATCGCCTTCTTGAGCTCGTTCAGGTCTTCCTGCAGTCGACGCCCGCCGTCCCCGGTCGTGGAGATCGACCCGAGCGGTCCTGAGCGCCGCCGTCCTCACCACAAGCGGCCGCCAGCGGTGCTGGCACGGACGACGGCGCGTCCTGCCGGCTGAGCGTGACGAGATCCCTGTCCGACCTGTGGTCGGACAGGGATCTCGTCCGGCGAGACGGCGAAGCGGAAGCCAGCTGTCGCCGAAACCCTAGCTGCTCACCCTCACCTCACCGTCGAAAACGGGTCTTCGATCAGGTCCCCTCGGCCGCAGGGCGACCGGTGGTCAACCGTCCCAACCTGGGCTCAGGTACTCCATGTCGTCCCACGTCACGCACGGGGCGAGCGCGTCCTCGGTCAGTCCCGGGAACGTCGTCCCCTGCTGGGCCTTGAGGGTCGAGCCCGAGCCCGAGTTGTCGCCGAGGTAGGCGCCGTAGTGCTGGAGTGTGCGGGCGAGAACCAGGCCCGGACCGGTGCAACCTGCTGGCGGCGTCCACGACGCCTTGACCCTGAGGCGCTGCCCCTCGGCGCCGTAGCCAGACTTGTCCTTCTCGTAGCCAGTCATCGGGTGCGCGAAGCCGGCGGCGCTGTCGGTCTCCATGGCGAACATGTGGAGGACGTGGCCGAGAGTGCCTCCGTTCGCACCGTTCATGGCCGCGTGCAGGAGGTCGTCCCGGATCACCATGGCGTCGGGGATGGCCCCGCGAGATCGGGCGTTGAGCGTGGAGTCCGACTGCGGGTTCCGTCGGTCCAAGCCGTTCGAGTCGTGCTGGAAGACACCGGCGTGGCCAACTGCCACGACGTTCCCGGAGTGCGCCGAGGCACCCCATGCCCAGACCGAGAAGCCTTCGGGCATGTGCCCGTTGCCGCACCTGTCGATCACGACGAGAGGCGAGTCGCTGGTACCCGTGAGGTCAGCGGTCCAGCCGGCGGGCGCATGGAAGCCCTCTGTCCGCAGCCAATCCAGGTGAGCGGGAACCGTGCCACCGGAGAGAGTCCACACCGGATCGCTGCAGGTGCCCAACGCGTAGGGCGTACCCCAAGCATTGCTGCCGACGCCGTTGATCCGCGGGTAGGGCCTCGGCTCCTGGTTCGTGTGAAGGGCGATGCCCCGCTCCGAGTCCGCGGCGGTGGGCGCATCCGCCGGCAGCGTGCGGCGGAAGAACGAGTCAGCGTCGTACGCGATGAAGGGGTTGTGGCTGGCGCCGGATGATGGCGGGGGCGGGGAAGGCGTACCGCTGGGCGTCGTTGCGTCCTCGGTCGTCGCCGGGGTCCCGCTGGCGCTCGTGCTGCTGTCCGACGTCCCGTCGCCCGCGCCGCCGTCCGTGGTGGGAGTCGTGGTCTCGGTCGCAGGGCTGGTTGTCGCGGGGCTGCTTGTCGCAGGGGCGGCTGCTGTGTCTTCCGTGGTGGGTGCGGCCGTCGGGCTGTCGGAGGGGGGTGTCTCGTCCGCAATCCCGTCGGTGTCGGGCGCATCCCCAGTCGTCTCACCGTAGTGGACCACGAGCTCGGGTCGCTTCGACGCCGTGACGTTCTCCCGGGTAGCGATGACGTTGTCGCCACCGGTGGTCGTCCGCACCACGGCGAACGAGACCGTCCCGTTGCCAGACACCGGAACGGTGAAGGTAGCCGAGGCCCCGCTCCCGACCAGCTGGGTGTCGATCCTCGCTCCCAGGGCCGGGCGCGAGTTGTACGTCGTCGTCTCGGTCCAGTTGTTCCCGACTAGGTGCAGGTCGACGACCTGGGCCGTCTGCGCCGCGACCCCGGTGAGGGTCAGGGTTGCACTATTGATGGGCGCGCCCGCAGGGATGTCGGACACATGGAATTTGAAGTAGCCAATGCGGCGGGGGTTGTCATCAACTCGCGCGTTTCCCCACTGCGTGCCGTAGGACGCGTCAGGCTGAGCTGCCGTGACGAAGGTGTCCGCTACGGGGGTGAAATGCGAAGATCCGGCCGCGCCCGCCGGCGTGGCGAGGAAGAGAACGACGGCGATGACCGCAACGAGGGCAGCACACAGCCCCCGGACTGGTCCGGGCATGGTATTTCTCCTTGAGGGGTGGTCGAGCCCCGACGGCCGTCCTGCCGATGAGGCCGCCACCTGAGGTGAATTCGGGTCGGGTGTCCGGCTTCTTCCGAGCTGTACGCGCGGACAACCCTGACGTGCGGGGATTTCTCCTTCCTTCGCTGGGAGAGGCGGGAACGGCGTCTACGGCCAGCGCTGCACCAGGCGAGGGGTCTCGCAGGTGACGGCTCCCGCGCCGCACGTCGGCGTCCGGGCCCGGAGCCTTCGTCACGGCGAGTAATGACAGCGTGACGCTACTCAGAGTGTTAGGTCATGTGCAAACCGCCAGGCCAGCGTGCGTGTTAGGTCGAAGGAGTCGAGGCTTCCTGGCAACGGGCTCTGCGGCTGAGGGAGTGAGCCAGGGGTGGGACCGGCGTTCGTCCTGGGTTGCCGAGGTGGGCCGAGCCGCGATCGAGCGGCTGACGGTTGCGTCTCCTAACTTGCTGGACGTCACCGCCGGAAGAGACGAGGGGCCAGGGCGATGCGGAGTTCGGGCTGTGGCCCCGGGTGGGGTCGTACGCCCTACCACCTGCCGGCCGGCACGGCAGCCCAGCAGTCGCTGTCCCGGCGGATGCTGGGCGAGTCGGTGGGCGCATGGGCGACCGGTCCGGCCGGTCAGGGAATTGTCTCGCCCCGGGTCTGATGGAGGCTCTCAACCCACGTGAGGATGAGAGTCATGGCGGCACCGAGGAAGTACCCCGACGAGCTGCGGGAGCGGGCGACCCGGATGGCGGTCGACGCCCGGCGTGACCCGGCCACCCGGTCCGGGGCGTTGAAGCGGATCGGCGAGCAGCTGGGCATCAACCCCGAGACGCTGCGCAACTGGGTCATCCAGGCCGAGGTCGACGAGGGCCACCGGCCGGGCACCACGACCGATGACGCCACCCGGCTGGCCGAGCTGGAGCGGGAGAACCGGGAGCTGCGCCGGGCGAACGCGATCCTCAAGAGCGCGTCGGCTTTCTTCGCGGCGGAGCTCGACCGCCCGTCTCGCTGATCGTCGCCTTCATCGATCAGCACAAGCTCGTGCACGGGGTCGAGCCGATCTGCCGTGTCCTCACCGAGGCCGGCGT
>NZ_QVQH01000053.1 GCF_003428645.1 Geodermatophilus marinus
AACAGGTCCTCGGTGGGGAGCATGAGAGGCGCCTCTGCGGGCGAGGGGCTTCGACAACCACCACGCTCCGCAGAGGCGCCCTCATGTCAAGCCATCAGTTGCCGACGGCAACCCACATAACGCGCCTGAGCGGCGTCTGCGGGCTGGCAGCTCGCCACGACGCGCTGGACCGCAACCCTGTCCGCGACACCGGCAGCATCGCAACCTCGACGAAGAAGGCGCCGACGGCCCTCACCGCGGACGAGGCTCGCACTCTCCTGGCCAACCTGGACGCCGACGATGAGGCCAGGAAGTACGACGTCCCTGACCTCGTGGCCTTCATGCTCGCCACCGGCTGCCGCATCGGGGAAGCCGCGGCCGTGACATGGGACGTCCTGGACCTCGACGCCGGCACTGTGGAGATCAGGTCGACGATCGTCCGCGTCAAGGGCCAGGGCCTCGTCCGCAAGAGCACCAAGACGGCGTCGGGTGCCCGCACGCTGCTCCTGCCGCCCTGGTGCGTGGAAAGGCTGCGGCGCAGGGCTCCTCGTGCCGGCACCCCAGGTGGCGGGCCAGGGCGGGAGGCGCCGGTCTTCCCCGCTCCCCTCGGGAACTGGCGCGATCCCTCCAACACGCAGGCCGACCTGCGAACCGCCTTCTCCACCGCGGGCTTCGGCCAGATCACCAGCCATGTCCTGCGCAAGACGACAGCGACGATGCTCGACCACGCCGGGCTGTCCGCCCGCGCCATCGCCGACCAGCTCGGTCACGCCAACCCGAGCCTCACCCAGGACGCCTACCTCGGTCGCCAGGTCGCCTCCACCGGCGCCGCGATGGCGCTCGAAGCACTCCGGCCAACGGTGCCCGCCCCGGGCGAGCAAGGCGCTGGAGCATGAAGGGATCGGGCCGCACCCCGGCCGACCGGAGCGGTCTCCTCGACGAAAGCCCCGCTGCAGTAGTCGTCCAGTACAGCGCCAGTCTTACCACCGAAGGCCGGCCGGGCTCCCGCGCCGCAACGCCTCGCTAGAAGCACGGACTGCTTCACACGGTCAGGAGGAAAACGGCAGGTCGCTGGAGCATCGTTCCTCCATGGACTCCCCCGTCGCGACCCGAGGAGCCGTGGGCCTTTCTCACACCGGTGCCGACGAGCTGCTGACCCCCAGCCAGGCCGGTGACTACCTGCAGACCGGCGAGCGGTTCATCCGCCGCCTCATCGCCGAGCGCCGCATCGAGTACATCAAGCTCGGCAGGTACGTCCGCGTGCAGCGGTCGGTCCTGGACGCCTTCATCGAGGCCGGCCGGGTCCCCCGGGCCCCGGGCACACTCACCGGCCGGGCGCGCGCTCACGGTCGCCGATGACCCTTTGATCCACGGACCCGTTCGAGGAATCCGACCCCATCTATGGCGGCGTGATCAGTGCAGGTGGAAGGCCTGTGACGTTCGCCGGCGTCCAGCCCGGTGCGCCACCGTTCGGAGAACGGTGCTGCACGTCCCACATACTCGGGCGTGTCGTCCACCTCATCGTCGCTCCGACCCCGACCCGGTGCCCCGGGTCGGGCCTCGCCCACGGGGGCGCCCCTCCCGGAGCTGATCGGCGTCCACCACGCCTATGGCAGGACGCAGGCATCACCCATCGCCTGATGTGCGGCCCGGGAGACGAGGTCACGCAGGTAGACGTGCTCCAGGTCGTCGTCGTAGACCGGGTGCCACCACATCGCCTCGATCAGCGGGCCGATCTCCACCGGCGGCGCGAGCGCCCGGATGCCGGTGTTCAGCGGGACCTGCTCGACCAGGTGACGCTGCAGCAGCGCGATCCGGTCGCTGCCGGCGATCAGCCCCGGCACGGTCAGGAAGTTCTCGGTGATGACCTGGACGACCGGCTCGACGCCGCGCATCCGCATCTGCCGCTCGGCCGGGGTGGCCGCCGTCGGCCCGTGGAAGGTGACCACCCACGGCATGGTCTCCAGGTGGGCGACGGTGAGGCCCTCGTCGACGACCGGGTTGTCAGCGGCCACCACGCAAACCCACTCGTCCCGGTACAGGTCGCGGTGCGACAGGCCCGTGACGAACCCGTGCGGCAGCACGAGCAGGTCGGTGCCGAGCATCACCTGATCGGCACGGTCGACCGCCGAGGGAGTGTTCGCGGTCAGACGGAGCCGGGCGTGCGGAGCCTCCTCGGCCAGCATCTCCGCGACGGTGGCACCGAGGACGGCGACCCAGTAGTCGCTCACCAGCAGGGTGAACTCCCGGGTGGACGACCCCGGGTCGAAGGCGGGCTGCGCGGTGAACACCCGCTCCACGCCTGCCAACGCCAGCCGGGCCAGCTCCTTGAGCTGGACCGCCAGCGGGGTCAGCCGGTACTCGTTGCCGACCCGGGAGAGCAGCTCGTCACCGAAGTGCCGGCGCAGGCGGGCCAGGGACGCCGAGAGGGCCGGCTGGGACAGCCCCATCTGTGCGGCGGCCCGGGTGACGCTGCGCTGCTGGAGAAGCGCATCCAAGGACACGAGCAGGTTCAGGTCCAGGCTCGCCAAGTTCACAGGCTCACGGTATCGACCCCGCTGATGACTTCCATCAGACATCTCGTCTTCCCCTGACCGGCCCCTCTGACCGACCGTGGGGCTCGTCACTTCGAAGAGGAAGGCGCCGTGCTGTTACCTGACTACCTCGACCGCTCCGATCCGGAGAGTGCTATCGCCGCCGCCGCAAAGCGCTGCTCGAACTGGGGGCGGTGGGGGAACGACGACGTGCTGGGCACGCTCAACTTCCTCACCGAGGCCAAGCGGGTCGAGGGCGCCCGGCTGGTCCGCCGCGGGGTCAGCTTCTCCCTCGCCCAGCGCTTCGAGATGGACGGCCCGCAGAAGGGCTGGCGCCGCCGCACCAACCCGGTGCACACCATGCTCGACACCGGCACCGACGCCGAGCGCGGCGTGCAGGGCTTCCCGCACGGCATCGGCGGCGCCGACGACGTGATCACCATGCCGCTGCAGGCCTCCACCCAGTGGGACGGCCTCGGCCACATCTTCGACCACGGCATGGCCTGGAACGGCCGCCGCGCCGGCGACGTCGTCACCAGCGACGGCGACAGGGTCACCGGCATCGAGACCGCCGCGGCGCAGATCGCCGGCCGCGGCGTCCTGCTCGACGTCGGCCGGGCGATCGGGCACGACGGCGAGCTGCCCGACGGCTTCGCCATCACGCCTGCGCACCTCGAGGCCACCGTCGCCGCCCAGGGCGAGTCCGCGCGGGTGGGCCGCGGCGACCTGCTGATGGTCCGCACCGGCCGGCTCACCCGCGCCCGCCGCGACCTCGCCGAGGGCCGCGGCTGGGGCGACTACGCCGGCGGGAACTCCCCCGGCCTCTCCTTCACTACCGCCGACTGGCTGCACGCCACCGAGATCGCCGGGATCGCCACCGACACCTGGGGCTTCGAGGTCCGCCCCAACGAGTTCGACGACGCCTTCCAGCCGCTGCACCAGGTGGTCATCCCGAACATGGGCCTGTTCGTCGGCGAGATGTGGGACCTCGAGGCGCTGGCGGCCGACTGCGCCGCCGACGGGGTGTGGGACTTCTTCCTGACCGCCGCCCCGCTGCCCGTGACCGGTGCCGTCGGCGCCCCGGTCAACCCGATCGCGGTCAAGTGACCGGCATCCAAGAGACGAGGGAGCACTGAGATGCCAGCGGTGAAGAGCGTTCTCGTGGTGGGCGCCGGCCTGGCCGGTGCTGGCACCGCCATCCACCTCGCACAGGGCGGCGTCGCCGTCGACCTGGTCGAGATCAAGCCGGATGCCGCCGCCCTGGGCTCGGGGATCACGCTGCAGGGCAACGCGCTGCGCGAGCTGCGCTCGCTCGGCGTCTGGGAGCAGGTGCGGGCCGCCGGCTACGCCTTCGACGTCACCGGCATCCGCGCGCCCGACCCGGCCGGCTCGGTGGTCGCCGAGATCCCCGACGCCAGGACCGGCGGCCCCGACCTGCCCGCCGTCATGGGCATGGAGCGCCCCGAGCTGGCCCGCATCCTGGTCGACCGCGCGACCGAGGTGGGCGTCAAGGTGCGGCTCGGCACCACGCACACCGACCTGCGTCAGGACGCGGACGGCGTCGACGTCACCTTCTCTGACGGGTCGACCGGGCGCTACGACCTGGTCGTCGGCGCCGACGGCGTCCGCTCGTGGACCCGTCGCGCCCTCGGCGTCGACCTGGAGACCAAGCCGGTCGGGATGGGCATCTGGCGCGCCTTCGGCCCGCGTCCGGCGAGCGTCACCCGCACCGACCTGTACTACGGCGGGCCCTCGTTCATCGCCGGCTACTGCCCGACCGGCGAGGACTCCCTCTACGCCTACATCGTCGAACCGGCGCAGGACCGGTCCACGCTGTCGCCCGAGGAGCAGCTGGCCACGATGAAGGAGCTGTCCCGGCCCTACCACGGCCCGTGGGACGACATCCGCGAGACGCTCACCGACCCCTCCCGGGTCAACTACACCTGGTTCGAGACCCACGTGCTGCCCGCACCGTGGGCCCGCGGCCGGGTGGTGCTCGTCGGCGACGCCGCGCACACCTGCCCGCCGACCATCGCCCAGGGCGGGGCGATGGCCCTGGAGGACGCCGTCGTCCTGGCCGAGCTGCTCGTCGAGCGCGACGCCGTCGACGACGCGCTGTGGGAGACCTTCACCGCCCGCCGCTACGGCCGTGCCAGGACCGTCGTCGACGCGTCCAACCAGCTGGCCCAGTGGCAGCTCGACCACGTGCAGGGCGACATCCCGAGCCTCATGCGCAGCGTCGCGATGCTCGTCAGCCAGCCCGCCTGAACTCGGAACAGCACGTCACGGAGAACACCTCATGACCCAGCGCCTGATCACCCACCTGCGGCACGTCGACCTGGCGGTGCCCGACCATGCCAAGCAGCTCGACTTCTTCACCAACACCTGGGGGCTCACCGCCGAGCACACCGACTCCGGCCTGACCTTCCTCGCCGCCGAGGGCTCTCCCGAGCAATACGTCGTCCGGCTCCGGCAGGCCACCGACAAGCGGATCGACCTGATCAGCTTCGGCGCGGCCAACGCCGCCGACGTCGACACGCTCGCCGCCAAGCTCGCCCGCGACGGGGTCCGGCTGGTGCACGAGCCGAGGGACCTGCAGACCCCCGGTGGCGGCTACGGCTTCCGGTTCTTCGACAACGAGGGCCGCACCGTCGAGGTCAGCGCCGACGTCGCGGTCCGCACGCACCGCAAGATCGAGGAAGGCGAGTCGATCCCGGTGCGCCTGTCCCACGTCGTCATCAACTCGGCCGACCCCGAGGGCACCGTCGCCTTCTACGACAAGCACCTGTCGTTCTCGCTGTCGGACACGCTCATGCACCCGCGGATGGGCAGCATGATGTGGTTCCTGCGCACCAACGCCTGGCACCACAGCCTGGCCATCGCCCGCGGGCCGCACCCCTCGCTGCACCACGCCAGCTTCGAGATGCGCGGCATCGACGAGTACATGCGCGGCACCGGACGGCTGCTGCGCGCCGGGGTGGAGAAGATCTGGGGCCCCGGCCGCCACATGGCCGGCAACAACACCTTCTCCTACTTCCTCGACCCGCACGGCAACACCGTCGAGTACACGACGGAGCTCGAGCTGGTCGACGAGGACACCTGGCACCCGCACCTCTACGACTTCACCCAGCCCGAGGTCTCCGACCAGTGGGGGACGGCGAACGCCATGAACGAGTTCGTCGCCTCCCGGTCGTTCAACGACCCGGACATGGGCCTGTTCGTGGCCCCGCCGGTCTGAGCCGATGCGCTTCGGCACCTGGGAGTCCGGAGGCAGGGAGCGAGCGGGCGTCGTCTCGGACGCCGGTCTGCACCCGCTGCCGGAGGGGACGACGGTCCTCGACCTCGTCCGCGCGGGTCTGCCTGCCGCCCTCCAGGCGGGAGCCACCGCCCTGGAGCGACCTGCCGAGCAGCTCGACGCCGTCCGCCTGCTGCCACCGCTGGAGGCACCGACGGTGCGCGACTTCGTCGCCTTCGAGGAGCACGTCGAGGGGGTGCGCAAGGCGATCGACGGCGTCGCCGAGGTGCCGCCGGAGTGGTACCAAGCGCCGACGTTCTACTTCACCAACCCCTACGCGCTGGTCGGCGCGCACGACGACGTCCCGATCCCGCCGGGGTCGCAGCGCTTCGACTTCGAGCTCGAGGTCGCCGTCGTCGTCGGGCGGGACGGCGCGTCGCTGAGCCCCGAGGACGCCCGGGACCACGTCTTCGGCTACACGGTGCTCAACGACTGGTCCGCCCGCGACCTGCAGGCCCGGGAGATGAAGGTCAACCTCGGCCCGGCCAAGGGCAAGGACGCAGCCACCACCCTGGGCCCCTGGCTGGTCACCGCCGACGAGCTCGAGCCCTACCGCGACGACGACGGCTTCCTCGCCCTCGACCTGCGGGTGGCCGTCAACGGCGTCGAGGTCGGCCAGGATCTGCTGTCCAACATGGGCTGGCCCTTCGAGGAGCTCATCGCCTACGCCTCCCGCGGCACCTGCGTCCGCGCCGGCGACGTGCTCGGCTCGGGCACCTGCGGCAACGGCGGCTGCCTGGCCGAGCTGTGGGGCCGCCGCGGCGAGGCGGCCCCGCCGCCGCTGCAGCCCGGCGACGTCGTCGAGATGACCGTCGAGGGCATCGGCACCCTCCGCAACCGCGTCGTCGAGGGCGTCGACCTGCCCCCGGTGCGCCCGGCCCGGCCCCGCTCGCGGGCCCGCACCCGCACCTTCTGAGAGAGGAACCGACGTGTTCGAGTACTTCCCCACCGGCCCCTACACCTGGAACCTGTCGGTCGTCGCCACGCTGAACTCCGGCGGGCTGATCGACGAGGTGGACCGCGCCTGCCGGCCGATCAAGGACGCCGCCAACGCCGGCGAGGACGCCGGGACGCCGGACTTCCTGCGCGCCTGGACCGCCCTGACCGACCAGCTCGTCGGCCAGGCCGAGGCAGCGGAGAAGGCCGGGCACACCCGCACCGCCGGCCAGCTGTGGTTCCGCGCCGGCAACTACCTGGCCCAGGCCGAGCGGATGCTGGCCCACTCCGATCCGGACCGGTTGCCCACCTACCGGCGGCTGCTGGAGATCGCGCAGAAGGCGTTCGAGACGCACAGCCCGCGGGTGTCCCGGGTGGAGATCCCCTACGAGGGGACGACGCTGCCGGCCTACTTCAGCGCCGCCCCGGCCACCGAGCACGGTCCCGCGCCGGTCGTCGTGCTGGTCAACGGGCTGGACTCCACCAAGGAGCACATGTACGCCTCCCACCACTGGGCGGAGCTGGCGGCCCGCGGCATCTCCTGCCTGATGCTCGACCAGCCCGGCACCGGCGAGGCCCTGCGGCTGCAGGGGTTGACCGCCCGCATCGACACCGAGGCCTGGGCCGGCGCGGC
>NZ_QVQH01000054.1 GCF_003428645.1 Geodermatophilus marinus
GAATGGTTGTCCGGCGGTGTCCTACTCTCCCACCCCGTCTCCGGGGCAGTACCATCGGCGCTGAGAGGCTTAGCTTCCGGGTTCGGAATGGGACCGGGCGTTTCCCTCTCGCCATGACCGCCGTAACGCGGTGAACGCGGCGCCGGGCCCCGCCCCCCGCGGGCGGCGGGTGGGGCGGGGGGGCTGGTGCGTGCGTTCAGAACCGCACAGTGGACGCGTGCTCTCGCCTGCTCTGACCGGGTCTGCCGGTTGGGTGGTGTGCAGGTCGTGTGGTCAAGTCCTCGGCCTGTTAGTACCGGTCAGCTGCGCACCTCGCGGTGCTTCCACTTCCGGCCTATCGACCCGCTGGTCTGGGCGGGGGCCTTACCCCATGGTTGGGTGAGAGACCTCATCTTGAAGCGAGCTTCCCGCTTAGATGCTTTCAGCGGTTATCCCTGCCGAACGTGGCCAACCAGCCGTGCACCTGGCGGTACAACTGGCACACCAGAGGTTCGTCCGTCCCGGTCCTCTCGTACTAGGGACAGCTCTTCTCAAGTCTCTTACGCGCGCGGCGGATAGGGACCGAACTGTCTCACGACGTTCTAAACCCAGCTCGCGTACCGCTTTAATGGGCGAACAGCCCAACCCTTGGGACCTACTCCAGCCCCAGGATGCGACGAGCCGACATCGAGGTGCCAAACCATCCCGTCGATATGGACTCTTGGGGAAGATCAGCCTGTTATCCCCGGGGTACCTTTTATCCGTTGAGCGACACCGCTTCCACACGCCGGTGCCGGGTCACTAGTCCCAGCTTTCGCTCCTGCTCGACCCGTCGGTCTCGCAGTCAAGCCCCCTTGTGCACTTGCACTCGACACCTGATTGCCAACCAGGCTGAGGGAACCTTTGGGCGCCTCCGTTACATTTTGGGAGGCAACCGCCCCAGTTAAACTACCCACCTGACACTGTTCCTGATCCGGCTCACGGACCGAGGTTAGACATCCAATTCGACCAGAGTGGTATTTCAACGGCGACTCCACCGGCACTGGCGTGCCCGCTTCGCAGTCTCCCACCTATCCTACACAAGCCGAACCGAACACCAATATCAAGCTGTAGTGAAGGTCCCGGGGTCTTTCCGTCCTGCCGCGCGTAACGAGCATCTTTACTCGTAGTGCAATTTCGCCGAGCCTGTGGTTGAGACAGCTGAGAAGTCGTTACGCCATTCGTGCAGGTCGGAACTTACCCGACAAGGAATTTCGCTACCTTAGGATGGTTATAGTTACCACCGCCGTTTACTGGCGCTTGAGTTCTGAGCGTCGCCCCGAAGAGCTAACCCGTCCCCTTAACGTTCCAGCACCGGGCAGGCGTCAGTCCGTATACATCGTCTTACGACTTCGCACGGACCTGTGTTTTTAGTAAACAGTCGCTTCTCACTGGTCTCTGCGACCGGCTCCCGCTCCCACCGCGAGGGTGTTCACCGGCTCCGGTCCCCCTTCTCCCGAAGTTACGGGGGCATTTTGCCGAGTTCCTTAACCACAGTTCGCTCGATCGCCTCGGTATTCTCTACCTGACCACCTGAGTTGGTTTGGGGTACGGGCCGCTCGGAACTCGCTAGAGGCTTTTCTCGGCAGCATAGGATCATCGGATTCGCCTCATCCGGCTACGCGTCGGGCCTCACCCTCGTGTGCGGCGCGGATTTGCCTGCGCCGCGGGCCACACCCTTGCACCGGTCCTACCACTCACCGGCCCGACTACCTTCCTGCGTCACCCCATCGCTTGCCTACTACCGGTCCGGGTCCCACGCTCCCCCGCTCCCACCGCAACGGCGGGACCGGGTTCGGGTGGTTAGCATCGCCAGGTTCGGCATGGGCGCTCCTTCGCGGGTACGGGAATATCAACCCGTTGTCCATCGACTACGCCTGTCGGCCTCGCCTTAGGTCCCGACTCACCCTGGGCGGATTAGCCTGGCCCAGGAACCCTTGGTCTTCCGGCGGGGGAGGTTCTCACTCCCCTCTCGCTACTCATGCCTGCATTCTCACTCGTGTGGCGTCCACGGCTGGATTCCTCCGCCGCTTCCCCCGCCACACGACGCTCCCCTACCCACCCGCACTCCTGGCCGGCCCCCCGCGGGGGCCCGGCAGGAACTCGTGCGAGTGCCACGGCTTCGGCGGTGTGCTTGAGCCCCGCTACATTGTCGGCGCGGAACCACTTGACCAGTGAGCTATTACGCACTCTTTCAAGGATGGCTGCTTCTAAGCCAACCTCCTGGTTGTCTCTGCGATCCCACATCCTTTTCCACTTAGCACACGCTTGGGGGCCTTAGCCGATGATCTGGGCTGTTTCCCTCTCGACTACGAACCTTATCGCCCGCAGTCTCACTGCCGCGCTCTCACTTGCCGGCATTCGGAGTTTGGTTGACGTCAGTAACCTTGTGGGGCCCATCGGCCATCCAGTGCTCTACCTCCGGCAAGAAACACGCGACGCTGCACCTAAATGCATTTCGGGGAGAACCAGCTATCACCGAGTTTGATTGGCCTTTCACCCCTACCCACAGCTCATCCCCCAGGTTTTCAACCCTGGTGGGTTCGGTCCTCCACGCGGTCTTACCCGCGCTTCAACCTGGCCATGGGTAGATCACTCGGCTTCGGGTCTAGAGCACGCGACTGGATCGCCCTGTTCGGACTCGCTTTCGCTACGGCTACCCCCCGCGGGTTAACCTCGCCACGCACCACTAACTCGCAGGCTCATTCTTCAAAAGGCACGCAATCACCGCCCACCCGAGGGGTGCGGCGGCTCTCACGGCTTGTAGGCACACGGTTTCAGGTACTATTTCACTCCCCTCCCGGGGTACTTTTCACCTTTCCCTCACGGTACTCGTCCGCTATCGGTCACCAGGGAGTATTCAGGCTTAGCGGGTGGTCCCGCCCGATTCACACCGAATTCCACGGGCTCGGTGCTACTTGGGAAAACGCTCGGGAGGCGACGGGTTTTCGTGTACGGGGCTCTCACCCTCTCCGGCGACCCCTTCCAGAGGCCTTCCACTAACCACGACGCTTTCTCACTCCCCGACCCCCCGGCAGAGAGGTCAGAACGCTCCCACGACCCCGTTCCCACAACCCCTGCCGGGTATCCGCATGGAAACGGTTTAGCCTGCTCCGCTTTCGCTCGCCACTACTCACGGAATCACGGTTGTTTTCTTCTCCTGTGGGTACTGAGATGTTTCACTTCCCCACGTTCCCTCCGCACGCCCTATGTGTTCAGGCGCGGGTCACACCACATGACTGGTGCGGGGTTCCCCCATTCGGACATCCTCGGATCAACGCTCGGTTGGCAGCTCCCCGAGGCTTATCGCAGCCTCCTACGTCCTTCATCGGCTCCTGGTGCCCAGGCATCCACCGTGCGCCCTTACCAACTTGGCCACACGTCCTACACACAACTCAAACGATCACACAACGATCAAGAGTCAAAGAAAGATGCTCGCGTCCACTGTGCAGTTCTCAACGAACGACCGGCCACCGATCCCCCGACCCCGCCAGACCCCACCCCCACCCGCCGCACGGCGGAAGGAGACGGGCGGTACGAGACCGGACCGGCCCCGGCAGAGACAGCCACCCCGGCCCCCCACCCACCGGTGGAGACCCGGGCCCGCTCCCTCAGGACCCAACAGCGCGCCTACCACCGACCCCGCCCCGCGCACCCGCCCTCCCCACCCCCACCCCGAAGGGCAGCAGTCGTACTAGCGGGCCGCGAACCGCGGCCGGCCGAACTGGTCAGCGTTCCACCCTCGAGCACCACCCCACCGACCCGCGGCCCCCCGGACGAGGGGCCCTCCCGCGGTGGGCGCGGCCGTCGGGCCGGCGGACACACGCATCCACCGGCCGGCTGCTCCTTAGAAAGGAGGTGATCCAGCCGCACCTTCCGGTACGGCTACCTTGTTACGACTTCGTCCCAATCGCCGATCCCGCCTTCGACGGCTCCCTCCCGGTAAGGGGTTGGGCCACCGGCTTCGGGCGTTACCGACTTTCGTGACGTGACGGGCGGTGTGTACAAGGCCCGGGAACGTATTCACCGCAGCGTTGCTGATCTGCGATTACTAGCGACTCCAACTTCATGGGGTCGAGTTGCAGACCCCAATCCGAACTGAGACCGGCTTTTTGGGATTCGCTCCACCTCGCGGTATCGCAGCCCTTTGTACCGGCCATTGTAGCATGTTTGCAGCCCTAGACATAAGGGGCATGATGATTTGACGTCATCCCCACCTTCCTCCGAGTTGACCCCGGCAGTCTCCCATGAGTCCCCGGCATGATCCGCTGGCAACATGGAACGAGGGTTGCGCTCGTTGCGGGACTTAACCCAACATCTCACGACACGAGCTGACGACAACCATGCACCACCTGTGCACGGCCCTTGCGGACCCCCCATCTCTGGAGGATTTCCGCGCATGTCAAGCCTAGGTAAGGTTCTTCGCGTTGCATCGAATTAAGCAACATGCTCCGCCGCTTGTGCGGGCCCCCGTCAATTCCTTTGAGTTTTAGCCTTGCGGCCGTACTCCCCAGGCGGGGCGCTTAATGCGTTAGCTGCGGCACGGAGACCGTGGAATGGCCCCCACACCTAGCGCCCAACGTTTACGGCGTGGACTACCAGGGTATCTAATCCTGTTCGCTCCCCACGCTTTCGCTCCTCAGCGTCAGTTGCTGCCCAGAGACCCGCCTTCGCCACCGGTGTTCCTCCTGATATCTGCGCATTTCACCGCTACACCAGGAATTCCAGTCTCCCCTGCAACACTCAAGTCGGCCCGTATCGACTGCAGGCCCGGAGTTGAGCTCCGGGTTTTCACAGCCGACGCGACCAACCGCCTACGAGCTCTTTACGCCCAATAATTCCGGACAACGCTTGCACCCTACGTATTACCGCGGCTGCTGGCACGTAGTTGGCCGGTGCTTCTTCTGCAGGTACCGTCACCGCTGAACGGCTTCGTCCCTGCTGAAAGAGGTTTACAACCCGAAGGCCGTCATCCCCCACGCGGCGTCGCTGCGTCAGGCTTCCGCCCATTGCGCAATATTCCCCACTGCTGCCTCCCGTAGGAGTCTGGGCCGTGTCTCAGTCCCAGTGTGGCCGGTCACCCTCTCAGGCCGGCTACCCGTCGTCGCCTTGGTAGGCCACTACCCCACCAACAAGCTGATAGGCCGCGGGCCCATCCCCAGCCGAACCAGTCTTTCCACCACCGGCCATGCGACCAGCAGTGCACATCCGGTATTAGCCCCAATTTCTTGGAGTTATCCCAGAGCCGGGGGCAGGTTGCCCACGTGTTACTCACCCGTTCGCCACTGATCCCCCACCGAAGCGGGTTCACCGTTCGACTTGCATGTGTTAAGCACGCCGCCAGCGTTCGTCCTGAGCCAGGATCAAACTCTCCGTAGATGCATTCGAAACCCGGCCGAGAACCGAGAACTGGACGCTCTCGATACAACTCTCAACCAAAGGAACCCACAAAGGGGTTGTTACTTGGCACTGACTTTCGGCACGCTGTTGAGTTCTCAAGGAGCGGACGCGC
>NZ_QVQH01000055.1 GCF_003428645.1 Geodermatophilus marinus
GACGGCAGGCACGAGCGGTCCACATCTCACGGAGCGTTAGCACCTTCGCGAGCGTGGCCCTCGTGCCTGCCCCCAACGATCAGCCACGCCGAAGGCGACGATCACGCCTACTGGCGGGGACTCTTAGCGGGAGTCGTCGTGCTCCCTGATCCGGCGCTTCCGCTCGTGGCCCGGACTGTCTCCGGCACCGGCATCAGCCGAGGTGGCACCTGGCGACGACGACGGCGCACAACCATGGCGAGCGTCTGACAGACCCACATCAGTGGGGCCCCATTGACCAACGGTCGCCAGGTGACCATAATTCAGGTCATGTCCACTCAGTCCCTCGCCGCGGTCAAGGCGCATTTCAGTCAGGTGATCGACGAGGTGTACGGAACGCACGAGCGCGTGACGGTGACCAAGAACGGCAGCCCGGTCGCCGTGATCCTCGCCGTCGATGACTACGAGTCCCTGATGGAGACCCTGGAAATCCTGTCCGACCCCTCGGCAGTGGCGCAGATCCGGCAGGCGGAGTCCCAGATGGATGACGGCGAGGTCTACGACGAGGCGCAGGTGCGCGCCACGTTGGCCGCGCGTCGCCCGTGAGCGAGGCGCCGCCCTACACCGTCGTGCTCTCGGCGGCAGCGAAGCGCGCCATCGAACGAGACCTGCCAGAATCCGTCGCTGCCGCCGTCGTGGACTTCCTGTACGGAGCGCTTGCGGCGGACCCCTACCGGGTGGGCAAGCCGTTGCGATTCGAGTTGGAGGGCTACTGGTCTGCCCGCAGAGGCCAGTACCGGGTCGTCTACTCGATTCACGACGAGCAGGTGCTGGTCCGCGTCGTGCGCATCTCCCACCGGGCCGACGTCTACGGCTGACATCAGCCGGCGTCACGGATGGATCCGTGTGCGTATGTAGCGTGTCGCCCCTCGGACACAGCGGAGAGCTCTCACGGTCAGCGATCGTGAGGGCTCTGGCGTCGAAGCCGCCTGACCGGTACCGCGGACGGTCGCGCAGCCGCACCATGGGACGTGTGGTGGGCACGATCGAGCAGGCCCGCGCGGCCGTGGACGTCCAAGCGTGGGACGTCGCCTGCCGGGTGCTCGTCGCTCTGGACGAGCGGGGCGAACTCGCCGAGCCGAAAGACCTGCAGGCCTTGGCGCTGAGTGCTGCTCTCACCGGCCGGAACGAGGTGGCCGACGCCGCCTGGGAGCGGGCGTACGGAGCCTTCCTCGAGCGCGACCAGGTTTTGCCCGCTGTCCGGTGCGCGTTCTGGCTGGGCCTGGTGCTGAGCACCGCCCGGGGCGACGAGTCGCGTGGGGGTGGCTGGCTCGCCCGGGCGCACCGGATGCTCCGGGAACACGGGCCGGAGGACTGCGCCGAGTGGGGCTACCTGTTGCTCCCGGCCGCGCTGCGTGACCTGGACGGCGACGATCCGCACCGCGCCCTCCGCGCCTTCGCGCATGCGGCCGCGATCGGCGAGCGCTTCGGCGAACCCGACCTGTCCGCCCTCGGACGCCTCGGGCAGGGCCAGGCCCTGATCCGCACCGGCGAGACGTCCAGCGGGCTGGCCCACCTCGACGAAGCCATGGTGACCGTCGACAGCCGACGCGTGTCGCCGATCGCGGCCGGCATCGTCTACTGCGCCGTGATCCTCGCCTGCCAGCAGGTCTTCGACCTGCGGCGCGCCCAGCAGTGGACGGCGGCGCTGGGCAACTGGTGCGACGCGCAGCCCGGCCTCGTCCCGTTCCGGGGCCAGTGCCTCGTCCACCGGTCGGAACTGGCCCAGTGGAGGGGCGCCTGGTCCGAGGCTGTCACCGAGGCCGACCGCGCCTGCCGGTTGCTGGCCGATCAGTCGGATCCGGCGGCCGGGATGGCCCACTACCAGCGCGCCGAGCTCTACCGCCTGCGCGGTGAGTACGGGCCCGCCGAGGCCTCCTACGAGGCCGCCGTCGCCCTCGGCCACGACCCGCACCCCGGCCTCGCCCTCCTGTGGCTCGCCCAGGGACGCACTGAGGTGGCGGCCGCCGCGATGCGCTGCGCCGTCGAAGGGTCCTCCACCGCCCTTCCGGGCGTCGCGGACGAGTTCCGCACTCCCCGCCCGCGGGCACTGCTGCTGGCCGCGCACGTGGAGGTCATGCTCGCGACGGGGGACGGCGCGGCGGCCCGCGCGGCCTGCGCGGAGCTGGACGGGGACGCCGACGTCGTCGGCACCGGCGTCATCCGGGCGATGGCCGCCCGCGCCCGCGGGATGGTGGACCTGGACCAGGGGCGGTACGCGCCGGCACTCCGGGCCTTCGTCGACGCCCGGGCGTGCTGGGCGCAGCTGCGTGCGCCCTACGAGCTGGCCCGGACGCGCGTGCTGCTGGCCCGGGCCCTGCGCGCGCTCGGCGACGAGGAGACCGCGGCGCTGGAGGAGGCCGCGGCCCGACGGGTCTTCGAGGCGGTGGGTGCCGCTCCCGAGCTCGAGTGTCCGTCCGCCGCGCCGGCCGCTGGTCCGGCAGCTCGCCTGACGCCGCGCGAGATCGACGTGATCCGGCTGGTAGCCGCAGGGCACACCAACCGCGAGATCGCCGAGCGGCTGGTCATCAGCGACAAGACCGTCGCCCGCCACCTGCACAACGCCTTCACCAAGCTGGCTCTCCCCAACCGGGCGGCGGCCACGGCCTACGCCTACGAGCACCACCTGGTGCAGGGCGGCATGGACAGGACGGTGTAGCCGCCACGGGCGCACAGTTGCACCGATCGGCCGACGCGGCGTGCGCCGGGCCGTTCCTAGCGTGGGCGACCACCCGCACCGCCGACGCGAGGAGGCCGTGATGCACCTGGGAGACCACGCAGTCGTGCTGGGGGCCGGCATGGCCGGCCTCGTGCACGCCGTACCGCTGGCGGAGCGGTTCGAGCGCGTCACGCTGGTCGAGCGGGACTCCCTTCCCGACCGGGCCGAGCCCCGGACCGGTGTGCCGCAGGGCCAGCACATCCACCTGCTGGTGCCCGGAGGGCTGACCCGCCTGGAAGAGCTGCTCCCCGCAGTGGCCGACGACCTGTCCGGCCGCGGGGCCCACCTCATCGGGGCGCCGGAGTGGCGCTTCCACATGGGCGGGGGCCGGCTGGATCTGCGAGGCACCGACTTCCGCATCACGGGGGCGACCCGGCCGCTGATCGAGCACGTCGTCCGCGCTCGCGTGCTGGCACCCGGCGGCGTCGAGGTGCTCGATGGCTGGGCCGCCCGCGAGCTGCTGACGACGAGCGACCGGAGCCGCGTCACCGGCGTGCGGTTGCGGTCGGAGGCCGATCCGACCGAGGAGCGCGCCCTGGCGGCCGACCTGGTCGTGGACACCACGGGCCGGGGCTCCCGGTCACCGCGGTGGCTCGCGGATCTGGGCTACCTGCCACCGGCCGAGGAGCGCCTCAAGGTCGACGTGCACTACACCACGCGTCTGTTCCGCAGGAGTCCTCGAGACCTGGACGGCAGCCGCAACGTGCTGGTCGACGTCCCGCCCGCCGGACGCCGCGGTGGGGTGGCCCTGGCGGTCGAGGAGGGGCGCTGGCTCGTCACGCTCATCGGGATGCTCGGCGAGCGTCCCCCCGCGGACCTGACCGGTTTCACCGAGTACGCCTCAGGGCTCTGGAACGGCGACATCCACGACGTCGTCTCGGGCGGGACGCCGGTCGGGGACGCCGTCCGTGCTGCCTTCCCTTCCTTCTCCCGGCACCGCTACGACCGGCTGCGTCGCCTGCCCGAGAGATACCTCGTCGCGGGCGACGCGGTCTGCTCCTTCGATCCGCGTTTCGGTCAGGGCATGACCGTGGCGATCATCGAGGCCCTCGAGATGCGCCGCGTCCTGGACGAGCACGGCCTGGACCGCATCGGCCCGCGGGTGCTGTCGTCGGCGCGGTGGGCCGTGCAGGACGCCTGGGACCTGGCCGCCGGCGGCGATCTCGCGCACCCGGAGGTCGAGGGGCCACGGCCACTGTCGTGGCGACTCACCACCGCCTACCTTGAGCGCCTCCTGCCGGTCGCCCATCGCGACCCCCTGGTAGGTGCGGCGCTCATCCGGGTCATCGGGATGCTCGATCGCCCGCAACGGCTGATGCGCCCGCAGCTGCTCCGGCGTGTGCTGGCCGGCTCCCGCCGGAACGGCTCCCGCACGCCTGCGTCCGGCAGCGCCGTGAGGTCGCCTGCGTGAGCCGCGATCGACCGCCCCGGCCGACCGGGGCATCTGCCCGGCAACCACCGACGCACCGGATCCCGCGTGCGCTCAGCGGCGCCCCGCCCGGCTGCTTGCCCGTTGACCGGCGCGGTGCCCGCTGATGCCGCCCGTGCCCTGGCCGGCCTGCTTGCCGCGCTCGACCCAGCGCGTGTTCGAGCAGCCGGAGCGCTTCATCGGGCACCAGCTCGATCTCGTCGCCGACGTGTGCTCGATCGAGAGTGCCGGGAGAGATACAGGCGGGTCACCGGACGACCGCCACGCCGGTTCCCGATGCCCGTGCGTCTCTTCGAGCGCTTCGCGCGGGACACCGCCGCCTCGTGGCGCTGGGCACGCACGGCCCGTCTGGACGCCGACCCTTCGCCGACCCGGGAGTGTCGACGACGCCTGAAAACTGACCCCCTCGCGACGGTCGAAAGTTGACCCCCTCCCGAGACCCTGGCTCGAGCCGAGCCGGGGAGGGACGAGGTGCTGGCAGTGGAGGACTGGGCGGAGATCCGCC
>NZ_QVQH01000056.1 GCF_003428645.1 Geodermatophilus marinus
GACCATCACGCCCGCACCGACACCCTCCGCCGCGCCACCACCGGCACCCGACGACCGCTAACCTGACCCCGCTCCCGGGTGGGGACTTTCGGTGAGCACACCTGGGGAGATTCGGCGAGCGCCATCACCAGCAACCCCATCAACTACGTTGATCCGACAGGCAGGGATGTCGGCGGCACCATCGGGTCCATTATCGGAGGAGTGGCTGGCGTCATTGCAGGCGCAGCTATCTGCGCCGGCACGGCCGGGGTCGGGTGTATTGCGGGCGCGGCTTTCGCCGGCTCGGCGCTCACGACGGCTGGTGGGCTGATTGGTTCAGGCTTTGCCAACGAGGACATCAGTGGGCTTGAGGTGGTCAGTTGGTCCGTTGGTGGAGCCGCCACCGGAGCCGCCAGTGGCGTCGCGAAGCTTCTCTTTCCGTAAGGGAGCGTGAGACCGAGAATGATGAGTCCAATTCGGCGAGTCAGCATGCAAGCTGCTCGACGATTTGTGGGGGTAGTGTCGCTTCTTGCGGCGGGACTGTTGCTCGTAGTGAGTCCGACCTTGAGTGGAAGTGTTGGACGTACGGCCGCATATATCGTCTCTGCCTACCTAGTATTGCAGGCCCTCTGGGCATTCACGCGAGGGCAGCGAAACGGTCCACAAGAGCATGGCGAGAAAGGTTCGGAACCATCTGAGTGGCCCTAGTCGGGTGTGTCAGAAACACTGCGTAAGTGCGTGACTCCGAGGCTGGGCCGAAGCAGCTCGAAGCGGACAGGCAGTGACGAGCACGGTGCAGGGGCAGGTCGCCGAGGATGGTGACGTGCCGTGGCGGAGAGGACGCCTGGAGGGCGGATCGGACGGGCCTCGTCGTGACGCCGGTGACCCCTGCTGGGTCGGAGGTTCGCCCTCCGCTTGGTGGCGGAGGCCCGCGACAAGGGCGCGGTCAGCACCGGGGCCTCCGGCTCCTGCTGGGCCAGATTATGAAGTTAGTGCTGGAGGTGGCGCCCACCGACCGCCGGCGGGGAACCCGTTGGCTGCGCGTTCATAGCGTTGCCGCGATCAGGAGTTGGGTTGGGCGCTGAGCGCTAGAATGGTCGGGGCGGTCACCCCTTCGGCGGCGGTAGTGGTATAGATGGCGCTGACTGGCCGCAGCCGGTATTCGTGGGGATGTCCAGGCCGAGGTAGTGGCGGCGACCCTCGGCCCTTTGGTCGTGCTGCCCTGCGAGCACTGCGCCGACCAGGCGGATGACCGCGTCGCGGTCGGGAAGATGCCCACGACATCGGTGCGCCGGCGGATCGACCGGTTCAGCCATTCGTCGGGGTTGCTCGACCACCACACCTCCTTAGGCAAGGCGGTGAAGCCAGCACGTTGGCACGGGAGGCGTCGAGGTGCTTGGCCACCGGGGTGCCGCCGTGCACCACCCTGTTGGACGCCACTGGTGGTAGACCGTCCCCGGTTCTCCAGACACCGGGTGTAGCTGCCCTTCGTGAGAGGGGTATGGACTCTGGTCCACTCGACGTGCTCGAGTTCGGGTTCGTTTGGTCGGAGGACACCCCGTCATCCCGGTGATGGCCTTGTTGCATCGCGGAGCTGGTCGTCAGCAGCGCCGACGGTCGGGTAGAAGGCATCCTGCTTGCAGTCGACAATCGCCGCAGACAACCAACTACATGACGCCCGCGACGACTTCGAGTCCGCTACTCCAGCCTGTACCGCCAAGCTCAGGTCCTCACCAGAGAACGGCACGCATGCTACCTTTGGGAGGTAGGTCGGGCCCCGCTTCGCGGGGCCATTGCCGTTTCTAGGGGTGACTTGTTGGTCATTGTCGGGTGGCGTTGGAAATGCATGGCGGGATGAAGATCTACGCCGGTGCGCCGGCGGCTGCCCGGCAGTACGTGGAGGCCGACCGGGGTCGGGCGGATGACTACTACCTCACCGAGGGGGCCGGCGTGGCCCGCCGGCTCAGCGTCGCCGAGGGGCGGGTGAGCGAGCTGGCCCCGTTGACCGGGGATGCCTACGAGACGTGGGTGGCCGGATGTGATCCGGGCACCGGGGAGCCGCGGGGGCAGCTGCGTGGCGACGGGCGTGCGGTGCGGTTCGTCGAGGTGGTGGTCAACGGTCCGAAGACGTGGTCGCTGGCCGCGGCGCTGCATCCGGACATCGCGGCGGCGTATGACGCGGCGCAGGCCCGGGCGGCCGAGCAGATCATCGGCTGGCTCGGGCAGCACGCCACCACCCGGGTTGGCCCGCGGGGCGGGCAGGTGCAGGTACCGGTCGGAGTGGCCGAGGCGGTGACGGTGGCGCACTACACGTCGCGGGCCGGGGATCCGCACCGCCATCTGCACCTGCAGATCAACGCCCGGGTGTTCGCGGCCGGGAAATGGCGCGGGCTGCACACCGTCGGCGTCCGGGATTCTCTTGCCGCGATCAACGGTATCGGGCATGCCGCGGTCGCTTGCGACCCGCAATTCCGGGCCGCGCTCGCCGCCCACGGGTACGCATTGAATGGTGATGGGGAGATACGGCAGCTGGCGGGTTTCGTGGGCGCCTTCAGCGCGCGAGCCTCGCAGATCGGCCGGAACATCGACAAGTTCGAGCGAGATTGGGCTGCGGCGCATTCCGGCGAGTCCCCCGGCCCGGCGATGCGGCGCTCCTGGGACGCTCGAGCGTGGGCAGCCGGTCGCCCGGACAAGGTGCTGCCCCAGCCCGGCGAGGACCTCACCGCCCGGTGGGTGGCCGAGCTGGTCGCCCTGGGCTACCGCGACCGGGATGCTTCCATCGGCCTGACCCCGACCCCGGTCGGCCGCCTGGACCGGGAGCAGGCGGTGCAGCGGGTGCTGGCCCGGCTGGGCGCCGCCCGCTCGGCGTGGAACGCCGCCGACGTGCGCGGGCATGTCGAACAGTTGCTCGCCGCCGCCGGCATCGTCACCGACCCGGCGGTGCGCCTCGAGCTCGCCGAGGACCTCACCGCCCGCACCCTGTCCCGCTGCGTGCCTCTGCTGGACCGCGCCGGGGTGCCCGAGCACATCCGGGCCTGGACCTCGAGCCCGGTGCTCGCCGTCGAGGCCGACCTCACCGCCCGCCTCGCCGCCCGCGCCACCGGACGCCCGGCCGGCGCCCCGGACACCGACCCGACCCCGTCGATCGACGCCGCAGCCGGTGCCACGCGGCTGGATCCCGGACAGGCCGCGGCGGTCGCCGCGCTCACCGGCCAGCGGCGCCTGGTCGTGATCGAGGGCGCGGCCGGCGCCGGCAAGACCACCACCCTGGCCGCCGCCAGCACCCTGCTCGCCGAGCGGGGGCGCCGGCTGGTGGTCGTCACCCCGACGCTGAAGGCGGCCACGGTCGCCGCCGCGGAGGTCGGCGCGGTCGCCGGGTCGGCGGCCCGGCTGGCCTTCGAGTACGGCTGGCGCTGGAACGGCGACGGCGCGTGGACCCGCCTCGCCGTCGGCCATCCCGATCCGGTCACCGGCCGCGCCTACGGCGGACCGGCCGATGGGGTGCGCCTGCGGGTCGGCGACCTGCTCGTCGTGGATGAGGCGGGCATGCTGGATCAGGACACCGCCCGAGCCCTGCTGACGATCGCCGACGAGTGCCGGGTGCACGTCGCCCTGCTCGGTGACCGGCATCAGCTCGCGGCGGTCGGCCGCGGTGGCGTCCTGGACCTCGCCGCGGCCCAGGTGGACCCGACCGGGCACCTGACCCTGGCCGGGGTGCACCGCTTCACCCGCATCGACGCCACCGGCCGCGCGATACCGGACACCGACTACGCCGAGCTGACCCTGGCGATGCGCGCCGGTGAGAACCCCGGGACGGTGTTCGACGCGCTCCTGGGCCGTGGGCAGATAGGGCTGCACCCCGATCCGCAGGCGCTGCGGGAGGCGCTGGCCGCCGCAGCGGCCGACGGCTACGCCGCGGGCGAGCGGGTGGCCGTGGTGGTCGCCACCCGCGAGCAGGCCGCCGCCCTCAGCGCGGCCGTCCGGGAGCGGCTGGTCGTCGATGGCCGGGTCGACAACTCACGCGTGGTGGTCACCGGGGCCGGGGAGCGGATCGGGGTCGGCGACCGGATCGCCACCCGCCGCAACGACCGCGACCTCGCGGTCGCCAACCGTGACGTGTGGACGGTCAATGGCGTCGACCGGGACGGCGGGCTGCACGTCACCCCCGCCGGCGGCGTGTCCGCCGCTGTCACCCCCGCCGTCACCCCGGCCGGGAACGGGGCGCGGGTGCTGCCCGCCGACTACGTCACCGCGCACGTGGAACTGGCCTACGCCACAACCGCGCACGGCACCCAAGGCGACACCGTGACCGCCGCGCACCGGGACTGCTGCACGAGTAGGTGACATCTGATCTGTGGTGCCGAGAGGCGCCGCTGGAAGGATGCTCACCGTGCCCAAGCCCTACCCCAAGGAGTTCCGCGACGACGTCGTGAACGTCGCTCGCAAC
>NZ_QVQH01000057.1 GCF_003428645.1 Geodermatophilus marinus
CACAGATACCGCTACCGAGGCCGCCGGAACGTGTAGTGACACGCCCCTGTCTCCCGCCGAGGCACATCTCCGCAGGTCAACGCACGAATTCGCCCATCTCGTCGACCTACGAACTGCGGAACCCGGGAGAGGCGGCCTAGCCGATTGCGCTGCCCCAGAGAGATGGCCCACTCGCAGCCGCCCCTGGCCGTCACGGTCAGGCACTGGGTCTGTTATTCGCAGCCGACGCCGTCATTGTCGCGGTCGAACTTCTGCTGCCATCCAAGGTCACCCGGATAAATGGGAGCGGCACCGGCGGCACGAACGGCGTCGCAGTTCTGGTAGTAGACACTCGCGGGAGGAGCCGGAGCGGGTGCCGGAGCCGGAGCGGGCGCAGGCGCCGGTGCCGGTGCGGGAGCCGGTGCCCGGAGCGGGGGCGGGAGCCGGGGCTGGAGTCGGAGCGGGGGCGGGAGCCGGGGCTGGAGCAGGCGCCGGAGCCGGAGCGGGGGCGGGAGCCGGGGCTGGAGCAGGTGCGGGCTCGCGTTCCGGCAGGTCGACCACCACGCCGGCCGGCAGCGGCTGGGCAGGACAGGTGGTGAGCACGGTGGCGATGGCGTTGCGCTCGGCCTGGGTCATCCACAGGCCGTAGGTCGCCTTCACCGCCACCTGCCGGGCCACGTACTCGCAGCGGTAGCCGCGGGCCGGGGGCAGCCAGGTGGCGGCGTCCCCGTCGCCCTTCTGCATGTTCAGCGGCCCGTCGACGGCGAGCAGGTTCAGCGGGTCGTTGGCGAAGGCGGTGCGCCGGGCGGTGTCCCAGCCCTGGGCGCCCTTCTGCCAGGCGTCGGAGAGCGCGACGACGTGGTCGATCTGCACGTCGTCGCTGGTGGCCTGGCCGCGCTGGAAGGCGATGGTGCGCCCGGAGTAGGGGTCGGCCAGCGTGCCGGTGAGGACGGTGCAGTTGCCGGTGCCGGGCCGGAACGTCTCCCCCGCAAGGTCGCGGGCCAGCATGTCGTTGCGGGTGTCGCAGCCATTGCGGTCGGTGTCAACCCAGCCGGAGCCGAACAAATCCCGGTCATAGCCAGTGCGCGGGGCGCGGCCCTTGGTCTCGATCGCGGCCAGGGCGGCTAGGGCGGTGGTGGGCTCGGCGGCCTCGACGGCAGCCTGCGCGGCCTCATCGGTCAGCAGGCCGGTGACCGGGTTGACCCGGCTGTTGGGCCGCTCGCTGGTCTCGGCTTCGGCCAGGGACCGCTCGGCGGCGGCGATGTCGGCTTCCGAGGTCGCGGAGGAGGAGGCCGGGGACGGCGATGAGGACCTGGCAGGCGTTGAGGTCTCAGCCGGGGCGCTCTGCGCGACTGGCTCGGTCGACGTCGGGACGAGCGATCCGCCGGCGATGAACAGCACCAGGCCGCCGGTAGCTACCGCGCCGCCGATGCCACGGGAGGCGATGTGGGCCCAGGCAACCTGACCGCGGATGAGCGCGACTGCGCCGACGATCAGAACGGCGAGCCCGCCCAGAACTAGCGCGCCGCCAACCTCGCCTGCCAGGGCAGCGACCAGCACGACGAGGACCAGGCAGACCGCGGCCATGACCAGCGCGCGCTGCCGCGGAGGCCCCTGTCCCGGGGCGCGCCCAGGAGGTGTGAACGGCGCCCGAGGCCCCGGCTGTAGGGGCGGGAGGGGGCTGGCTGCCGGCTGTCCCTCCCAGGGGGGCCGCGGCCGGCTTCGTGGGGCCGGTGCGGGCGGCGGGCTCGAGGCGGGCGGCGCGCTGGGCTGGCCTGCGGGCGGCACGCCGGGGGCCGCACTGGTGCTCGGGATGCCGGTGGCAGCGACCGCGGCGAAGGTGTCGAGCGTCTGCAGCTCGACAGTGCCCAGCGGGAACTGCACATCGCGCATGGTCGAAACCGCGCCCGGCAGGGAGGCGGCGAAGGCACGGAGCTGCTGGCCGTTGACAATCAGGCGGCTGCTCTCCAGGTACAGGGTGACCGTGCGGCCCTGCGGAGACCCCGGGTCGAGGATCAGCCGCAGGTACCGGGTCGGGCCGGTGCCGCCGGGGGGAACCAGGCGGTAGCCCAGCTGCACCGCCCGCCCGGCGGCCTGGCGCATCAGCGTGTGCCCGGACTTCGCCTCGTGCTCCGTCAAGATGGCTTCAACAGCTGGCTCGAACACTGCGCCCCCGTGTGCTTCCCGGTTTGCCGCCCTGGTCGGCCGGTGCGCCGCCAGTGGTCTCCGGCGCGACACGATCATGACCGCGGTCCGGCCAGTCTGGACCAGGTGGTTGCTCTACGGAAGCATCCAGCTACATCGTCGTCGCGGGCCCACTGTCGCAGCCTCCTGGGCCGTCGGTCCCTACGGCTCAGCGCACGTCAGGAGAGGCATGGGTTTCTCGGTCAAGATCGCCCCCGGCGTCCGGGTGCGCGCATCCAGCCGCGGCATCCGGACCAGCATCGGCCCGCGCGCGGCCCGGCTGCACGTCGGCGGTGGCCGCACCGGGTTCTCCACCGGGATGGGCCCGGTCGGTTACTACACCTCCCTGGGCGGGAGCGGCCGCCGGCAGCGCCCTGCGGGCCGCCGCCCGTCGGCTGGCTCCTACCAGCGCCAGCTCACCGTCAGCCCCGCGGCGGCCGCCAAAGCCGACAAAGCCCGGCGGCTCTCCCAGCACTTCCAGGCGCTGCTGAACGTCCATCGCGAGACCTTCGAGCCGGCCCAGCCGCCCATCGCACCGGCTCCGCCCGCGCCGGACGCCGAGGCCATCCGCGCTCACCACCGCCAGGCCGCCCTCGCCGGGATCGGCCTATTCAAGAGACGTGAGCGTGCCGCTGCACTCGAGCGGGCCGACCGGGCCGCCGAGGCCCAGCTGCAGGCCCAGAGGGCCGAGGCCCACCGGATGCAGGCGGCCTACCAGGCCGAGCTGGACGCCTGGTGGGCGGCGCTGCTGCGCAACGAGCCCGACACCGTCATCGGCACCCTAGCCGAAGCCTTCGAGGACAACGAGGCCGCCGCAGCCCCACTCGGAGTCGACGGGGACGAGGTATCGGTCGTCGTCCTGGCCCCGCCCGAGTCGATCGTTCCCGAGCGCATGCCCGGCACCACGGCCAGCGGCAACCTCAGCCTGCGCAAGCTTCCCAAGGGCGAACGGGCCGCCCTATACACCCAGGCAGTCATGGGCCACGCCTTGGCGACCATGAAGGAGGCCCTAGCCGTCGCCCCCGGCATCCAGCAGGTCCGACTCATCGCCCTGCGCTACGCCGGCACCGACGCCTATGGCCAGCCGAAGATGGATTGCCTGTTGGCCGGACGCTGGACCCGACAAGGGCTCCGTGGCGTCGCGTGGGCAACCGCCGACGCCGCCACTGTCGCCGAGGACACCGCCGCTGAACTGCTGGCGAAGCTGCGAGCCGGTAAGGAGCTGCAGCCGTTGGACCTCAGTTCACATCCCCAGCTGCAGCAGCTGCTAAAGGTTGTGGACATCGAGCCCGAGTTCCGCAGTTGATGGGCACACGAGGCGGGTAGCGCGGACGAAGGTGCTGGTCGAGCGGGCGTAGCGTTCCCGACGGGCGTGAATGTGTAGGTACACGTTTGGGCCGCTGAGGGCTTGCTCT
>NZ_QVQH01000058.1 GCF_003428645.1 Geodermatophilus marinus
AACCCACCCGTCCCGGCCCGGGGCGCCCGCCCGGGACGAAGAACCGACACCGCGCCACCCGCCACGACGTCGGCAAGACCACCAAGCGAGACGCCGAAGACCAACCGGTCAGGGGTTAAACGACAAGCTCAGCCGGACGGGCGCACCGCGCCGAAGTAGTTCGACCCGTACCACATCGAGCCCACCCGGACGACGTCCCCGCTCTGCGGCGCGTGGATCACCTGCCCGTTCCCGAGGTAGAGCGCCACGTGGTAGATCGAGGTGTAGCCGGGGCCGCTGCCCCAGAACACCAGGTCCCCCGGGCGCAGGTCGCGGGCGGCCACCTGCCGGTCGCGGAAGCGGTACCACTGCTCGCGGCTGGTGCCGCCGATGGCGATGCCGGCCTGCGCGTAGGCGTACTGGGTCAGCCCCGAGCAGTCGAAGCCGTAGATCCCGGTGTCCGGCGGGATGCCGTACGACGGGCCGGTGCTGCCGCCGCCGCCCCAGCTGTAGGGCAGGCCGCGCTGCGACCTGGCCGCGGCGATCGCGGTGTCCACGGCGGACCCGGAGGGCGCGCCGGCCGTGGTCCCGCCCGATGCGGAGCCGCCGGAGGACGAGCCACCGGAGGACGAGCCGCCGGAGGACGAGCCACCGGACGACGGGCCCGGGGACGACGGGCCGCCGGTGGACGGGGCGGGGGCACCCGCCGAGGAGCCGGAGGGCGCCGGGCCGCCCGACGAGGGGGCGGGCGCGGGAGCCGGGGCCAGCGGGCGGGCGGCCGCGGCTGCCGCCGCCGCGGCCGCGGCCTCGGCCGCGGCCCGCGCCCCCTCCAGCCCGTAGAGCGTCTCCTGCGCCTCGGCCAGCTCGGCCTCCCACGCGGTGCGCTGCTCGGCGAGCTCGGCGGCCTGCGTCCGGGCCGACCGCTCCTGAGCCTGCGCGGTGGACAGCGAGGTGGCCGCCTCGGCGCGCAGCGTCTCGGCCTCGGCGGCGGCCGCGGCAGCGGTGCCGGAGGCCGCGCTGGCCTGCTCCTCGAGGACGGTGAGCCGGTCGACGACGTCCACCCGGTGGGTGCCGGCGGCCTCCAGCAGCGAGGCCCGTTCCAGCAGCTCGCCGGGGCCCTGGGCGCTCATCAGCGCCGACAGCCCCGGGGCCGTGCTGCCCTGCATGTAGCTGTCCCGCGCGAAGGAGGCGACCTCGACCCGCCCGGCCTCGACCTCGGCGGTCGCCTGCCGGGCCAGCGCGGCGGCGCGGTCGGCGGCGGCCTGCGCCTCCTCGGCGGCGTCCAGCCGCTCCTCGTAGTCCTGCAGTGCGATCTGCGCGGCCTGGTGCGCCCGCGCGGCGGCGTCCTCGGCCGCGGCCAGCCGGGCGCTGACGGCCCCGACCTGCGCCGCGGCGGCGTCCCGCTCGGCCTGGGCGTCGGCGATCTCGGCGTCCCCGGGTGCGGCCGCCGCCGTCCCGGGCACCGCCCCGACGACGACGAGCGCGGCCAGCGCCGTCCCGACGCCGCGCAGCACCCAGCCCGGCACCCGGCCGCGCGTCCCGCTGTCCACCGATCCGACCCCTCCCCCGGCAGACGGCGGCGCCCGGGAGGACGCCGCCGTACCGCGACACCGCGCGCGCCTCGCGGCGCGCCTCGGGAGGGGGATCGACCGATCGGGGGACCGGGTGGAGGGGCCTCTCCCCCGGAGGGGTGAGCCGGCCGCCCTCCCTGCCGGGTCCCGCCGCGGCCCCGTCCCGGGTCCCGCCCCGAGCCCGCGAGGGGTGAGGGGGACGGGCGGCCTCCCTGCAGGGCCCGCCGCGAGCGTGCGAGGGGTGGGGGGACGCGGGGTCCTCTCAGCCTCGATCCACCGTCGAATAGGCGGTGTGCGCGTCGGAAAGCACGAATGCCCCTCTGACGAGGAACGATCGGGCTTGTCTAAGAGGCTGTTTCGTATTCAGTCGGCTACGCCGCTGGGTGGTCTTGGATCGTGAGCCGGCGGTGGGCTTCGCGTTCGGCCGCGCTGGACCAGACGGCGGCTTGTCCGGTGAGACGGTTGGCCATCAGCCGGATCATCGCGATCTTGACCATGGTCTCGGAGGTCTGCGGAAGGCGTTCGTAGTCGCGGGCCAGGCGCCGGTTGCGGATCAGCCAGCCGAAGGTGCGCTCGACCACCCACCGGCGCGGGAGGACTTGGAAGCCGCGGGCATCGTCGCTGCGGCGCACGATCGCGATGACCAGGCGCAGCTTGTCTGCCGCCCAGGTCAGCAGGCTGGTGTCGACGCGGTTGGCGTAGCCGCCGTCGGCCCAGATCAGCGCGACGGTGGGGTACCGGGCGGCGAGTCGGTCCAGGATCGCGCGGCCGCCGGCGCGGTCTTGCACGCTGGCGGCGGTGACCATGACGACCAGCAGCAGGCCGAGGGTGTCCACGACGAGGTGCCGTTTGCGGCCGGTGGTCTTCTTGCCCGCGTCGAAGCCGCGGTCGGTGCCGCCTTCGCTGCTCTTGATCGACTGGGCGTCCAGCACAGCGGCGGTCGGCGCCGGATCGCGTCCGGCGGCGCTGCGGACCTGGTCGCGCAGCCGGTCGTGCACGGCATCCCAGGTGCCGTCGGCCTCCCAGGTTCGGTACCAGCGGTAGGCCGTCGACCACGGAGCCAGGTCATGGGGGACCAGCCGCCACTGACAGCCGGTCCGCAGCACGAACAAGATCGTGTTCAGGACGAGTCGGTTGCTGTAGACCCGTGGTCGGCCGGCCCGATGCGGGTCATGGACCGGCAGCAACGGTCCGATCAGCGCCCAGACCTCGTCGGTGACCGCGGATGGATAGCATCGGGCGGCGTCGTCCCCGTCGCGCTTGCAGTTGCACACACAACGCCACCGTGACGGGGGCGACCTCGACGTCCAGCCGCCACGCCGGCCTCTGCGGACCCGCATCGAGCCGCGCCCCAGCCGAGCATGCACTGCAACTGCTCGATTACGGAACAGTCACTAAGGCTTGACCGGTCCGCGCAGAAGGGCATCCGCTGGATGCGACTGTCTCACGGTTCGTCGGCGTTGTCGGCGACGTTCGATGATCCGAACCTCGTGTCGGCCGCCGGGCTGGCCCCGGTGCTCG
>NZ_QVQH01000059.1 GCF_003428645.1 Geodermatophilus marinus
TGATGGCGCTCGCCGAATCTCCCCAGGTGTGCTCACCGAAAGTCCCCACCCGGGAGCGGGGTCAGGTTAGCGGTCGTCGGGTGCCGGTGGTGGCGCGGCGGAGGGTGTCGGTGCGGGCGTGATGGTCGCGGAGTCGGTAGCTGTCGCCGTCGAGGTTGAGCACGACCGAGCGGTGCAGGAGCCGGTCGAGCATGGCGGCGGCGACTGTGGTGTCGCCGAGGACCTCGCCCCAGGAGGCGACGCCGCGGTTGGTGGTGAGCACGATGGAGGTCTTGCCGTAGCGCTGGGAGACGACCTGGAACAGTGCGGAGGCGGCCTCGCCGGGTAGCGGCAGGTAGCCCAGTTCGTCGATGACCAGCAGGGTGGGGCCGGCGTAGAAGCGCATGGTGGTGGCCCAGCGGCCCTCGATGGCGGCGCGGTGGCAGCGGGCGGCGAGGTCGGCGGCGGTGGTGAAGTAGGTGCGGTAGCCGGCCTGCGCCGAGGCCCGCGCCAGGCCGACGGCCAGGTGGGTCTTGCCGACCCCGGGTGGGCCGATGAGCAGCACGTTGGTGGCGGTCTCCAGGTAGCGGCAGGTGGCCAACTCGGCGATGAGCGCCCGGTCCAGGCCGGGGGCGGCGTCGTAGTCGAAGTCGTCCAGGCTGGCCGGGGAGGGCAGGGAGGCGAAGCGGAGCCGGCCGGCCAGCCGGCGGGCCTCGGTCGCGTCGACCTCGAGGGCCAGCAGGCGTTCCAGCGCGGCGGTCAGGCTCAGGCCTTCGCTGCGGGCGCCCTCGAGCACGGCGGGCAGCGCCTCGGCGGCGGTGTGCAGCTTGAGCGTGGCCAGGTGCCCGCGCAGCTGCTGGTAGACGCTGGCCTGGGTCGGGGTCTGCGGCGCGGGGGTGCTCGGCTGGGCCGGCGGGGTGGTCATCGGAGGGTGTTCCTTCCTCGGGCGGCGCGGTCGTAGGCGGCCAGGTCGATCACGACGTCGGCGCCGCGGTCGGTCGTGCCGGTGGGCGTGGTGGTCTGGCGGAGGGCGTCGGCGGCCGCTTGGGCGGCCGGGCC
Source organism: Geodermatophilus marinus (assembly GCF_003428645.1). Lineage (GTDB taxonomy): Bacteria > Actinomycetota > Actinomycetes > Mycobacteriales > Geodermatophilaceae > Geodermatophilus. Next base: position 1,039 of record NZ_QVQH01000059.1, read on the forward strand.
GGGTGGGATGCGCTGCTTGCGCCGGTGCGGTGCGGCGGTGCTGAACGCGGCCAGCACCGCGGTCTGCAGCGCGACGACGTGGCCGGAGTCGCGGATCATCACCCCGGCCCCGTCGGTGGCCAGCCGGTGCCGCGCGAGCACGGTCGGCGGCCGGCCGCCGACCGAGCCGGCGGCGATGTCGATGCTGTCCGCGCCGAGCCGATGGGCCACGGTCACCGTCGTCCCGGCCAGCTCCGGTGGCACCGAGTAGAAGTTGCCGCGGTAGGCCACCAGCGCCTGCGCGGACACCTTGCGCTCGGCGGTGAGCACCGCCGGGAACGGCGCCGGCAGCGGCGCGAGCCGCTCGTCGGCGCCGAAGCTGGAGACGGTGCCCCGGCAGCCGCCGAGGGTGCGCAGCCGGGTATCGCCGCGGGTGGCGCAGAACGCGTCCAGGGAGGCCTGCCCGGCCTCGGGCGTGACGTCGTCGGCCAGGGTGCGCCACCAGCGCTGCGCGGCGGTGTGGTTGGCCTTCTCCACCACGCCCTTGCGGTTGCCGCGCCGCGGCGGGCAGATCGCGACCTGCACGCCGTAGTGCTTGGCGACCGCGGCGAACGACGCGCTCACCCGCCCGGAGGCGGGATGGCAGACCGTGGCCATCCGGTCGAACCGCCAGGTGCGGGTAAGCCCGCCCAGCGCGGCGGCCACGCGGTGCAGGGCATCGATCAGGGCCGGCTGCTCCATGCTCGCGCAGAGCACGCCGCGCCAGCGGCCGGAGTGCGCCAGCGCCCCGACCAGCAGGAACGCCTTGCCCTGATAGCCGGCGGGGGTCCAGGCGGCGGGCGGGTCGGGCAGTTCCACCCAGTCGAACTGGGTCTCCTCACCCGGCGGGTGCTCGATCACCGCCGCCGGCCGTCCCCGGGCCGGGGCGCACGGCTCGCACGCCGGCCGCAGGTCCCGGGTGCGTAGCTGCCGGGTGAACGTCGAGTAGGCCCGGTCGTAGCCCAGCGCGACGACCTCGTCGAACAACGTCATCGCCCACAGGTGCGGGTCCTCGGTCAGCCGTGCGCGGCAGTAGTCGACGAACGGGCCGAACCCGTCCGGGCCGGCCGGGGCGCGGACCCCGGCCTGGCGGCCGTTCAGGTAGGCGCGGATGGTCTTGCGGTCGCGACCCAGGTGCCGGGCGATCGCGGTGATCGTCCAGCCCTGGCGACGTAGCGAGTGCACGTCGATGTCTTCCTCCCGTGTGAGCATGAGAGGCAGGGCTCCTTCGAGGTGGTGCGGTGGTCAGAGACCGCCATCCTCGGAGGAGCCCCCGCCGTCTCTGGCGGAGCTCCACGGGTGGGGACTTTCAGTGAGCAGCTCTGGGGAGATTCACCTGAGCGCCGTCA
>NZ_QVQH01000006.1 GCF_003428645.1 Geodermatophilus marinus
TCAAGGCGCTGCGCCGGGTCAGCTTGTGCCCCTGGCGCATCGGCGCCATCACCGCCGCCGCCCTCGTCCTGCTCCACCACATGCACGACCGCACTACGTGATCAACCGGCCGGCGGACCCGCTACTGGGAAAGGCTCAGTGTCAACCTCACATGGAGTGGAGAGGCGATATGACCAAGGATGGTCGCCAGGGGCAACATTGTCGGCGACCCAGAGGCCGCCCGAGTTTTCTGCTGCGTATGCAGCAGTCAGTGCGCTAGGTGCGAAATTCACGTCCGGGCATACTCGACGTCCGCAGTTTGTGTCGCTGGCGGATGCGGCAGGAGTTGCCAGTGAGGCTGCTATGCAAGCTGCAATCAAACATATAACCACTCGCGAGATTGACGATCTCATTCGAAAGATAGTCCGCTCATTAGCCAAGTGTCTCGACCCTCATCCCATACCACTGTGGCGCTTCCACTTAGGTTGCGGTATGCCTCGGAGGAGAGTTCGCTGTTCACTTCTCCTGCCGAGTCGATGACTCGTAGTGGGTCTTGATCGACCCTGATGGCCATTTCGGCTCGGGTGTCGGAGATCAACGGCTGCGTCGCCTCCGTTATGACGATCTCACCACCGCCGTACCTAAGCCCTGCCGAATGATCTGCCTCCGTGTTGCTGGCGATCCGGTCGCACTCCTGGCACCCGCTGCTGAACTCGCGGAGGGGGGCGGCGTCCATCACCGTCGACGTCCGGTTGATGAGCGCGATGTAGTACCGCACGAAGGCTTGCGCCCCGGCGGCGTCCTGGGTGCGCGCCTCGTCGGGCATGGGCAGGTCCGCGGGCCCGAGCGGCTCGAGCGCTGCCTCGGTTTCCGGCGCGGAGGGGCTCACCTCGGGCAGCGTCCCGCTGGCCGGCTGCCCGCCCGAGCAGCCGCCGAGCAGTGCCGAGCCCACCAGCAGGCAGGCGGCCACCCGCCGCGTGCCGCGCAGAGTCACGTCGTCCCACCCCCGTGCCGCCCACCTGGTCGCCGGGAGACTACGGAGAGTCGGCGCTCCGAGCACGGACCCCTGTGGACAGGTCACCCGATCGCATGGGCGGCGGGCCCCGCGTCAGATCCGGAGGTGCGGGAGCGGCGGTCGGACCTCGCTGCCGTCGGGCCGCCGGGTGTGCCAGGTGCTGGTGCGCGGGTCGCGGCTGACGCTGAAGCCGCCCTCGTGGCAGGCGGTGTGGTGCCGTTCGCAGAGCAGGGCGCCGTTGTCGCAGGAGGTCGGCCCGCCGAACGCCCAGTGGATGACGTGGTGCACGTCGCACCACTCGGGTGGGGCGTCGCAGCCGGCGAAGACGCAGTGCCCGTCGCGCAGTTCGACGGCGCGGCGGATGGCGGCGGTGGCGGTGCGCTGGGCGCGGCCGACGTCGAGGGGCAGCCCGTCGGGGCCGGTGATGATGCGGACGACCTGTGCGTCGCAGGCCAGCCGGCGGGCCGTCTCGGGGTTGATCGGACCGGCCCAGCCGAGCTCGCCGCCGGCCACGCCGGGGGTGCCGCGGGCCGCGCACAGGGCCTGCCAGTCGATGGTGACGCGCACGTGCGCTCGTTCGCCGCGCACCGCGGGCAGCGCGCCGCCGTCGAGCGCACCGCGAGCGAGGGCGACCAGGGCGTCGGCCTGCCGCTCGGCGTGCCCGCGCAGGTCTCCGGCCGGGCGGTCGCCGTTCATGAGGGCGGTCAGCGCGGTGCGCACGACCTCCCCGCCGACCGCGTCGAGCTCACCGCGCAGGTGGACCCGCCCGTCGGTGCCGGCGGCGAGGGAGAGCCGGCGGCGGGTGTCGGCGGCGTCGTCGAGGGTGCCGTCGGGGTCGACGCCGGCCACCCAGCGGGCCACGCCCTGGGCCGTCTCGCCGGGACCCGTCCGGCGGGCGAGCTCGGCCAGGATGCGGTCGGTGACGGTGTGGTCGATGCCGGCCTCGGCCGCCTTGGCGACCCGGCGCGGGGTCATGGCCTTGGTGATCACCCGGGCGTGCGCGGCGGTGATCTCGCCGGCGGCGAAGGCGGCCGCGGTGGCGGGCATGCCGGCCAGGCGCCGGCCGGTGGAGACGATCGCGGCGGCGTCGGAGGGCGCCAGCCGGCACTGCCCGCGCAGCCAGGCCCGCATCGACACCGCGCCGTCGCGGCGGTGGGCCTCGCGGCGGTCGGCCGCGCGCACCGCGGTGGTGAGGGCGGCGGCGACCCGGTTGGCCGCGGTCACCAGCTCGCCGACCAGCTCCAGCAGCGGCCCGTCGGCCAGCTCGTCGAGGTCGAGGCCGGTCAGCTCATCGAGGGCGGAACCCAGCTCGGACATCCCGCCTCCCTCCTCCGGACTGCCACCGGTCGACCTGCCGACACGCCCACGGTAGGGGAGGGGTACGACAGAAACGCGCAGGTCAGAAGCGTGATCGGGGACCGGGGGACCGGGGGACCGGGGGACCGGGGGGCCGGGGGACCGGGGACCGGGGCCGCGGCGTCCGGGGCGGGAGGCGCCTCGCGGGAACTGCGCACCCGTCCACCTCTCGACGGGGCCGGAGGCCTGGCGGAGCGCGCACCGCAGCCGGCCCCGCGGCGCCGGGTCCCGCAGCCCGGCAGGACCGGCAGCCGGGGCCCAGCCGCTCAGGTCGCGCCCCAGCGCGGCCCCAGCGCGGCGCAAGCGCGCCCCGCGAACCTCCTCCCGACGGAACGGACCCCACGGGGCGGACACGGGAGAAGGACATGGACTCGGGCAACTGGTACGTGCGGCGGGGCCGGATCGGCCGCAGGACCTACTGGCTGCACTACGTGCTGCCGATCGCCGCGGCGTCGCTCGTCGCCGCGGTGCTGGACTTCCAGCTCGGGCTGGCGTGGTACACGACGAGCTACACCTCCGACGGCTCGTCGTTCGACTTCTCGGCCACCAGCAGCGGCGGCCCGATCCTGCTGGCGACGAACCTGCTGCTGCTCGCGCCCTCGTGGAGCGCCACCGTCACCCGGCTGCACGACCGCGGGCACTCGGCCTGGTGGCTGCTGTGGGGGCTCGTCCCGATCGTCGGCCCGCTCGTCCTCCTGATCACGGTCGGCTTCCTGGAGGGCGAGCAGGGGATCAACGTCTACGGTCGGCCACCGTGGCTCCGGGACGTCCCGGCGGCGCGGCCGCACCCGCAACCGGTCCTCCGCTGACGCAAGCGCGTCAGGCGCCCAGCCGGTCGGCCAGCTCCTCGAAGGAGGGGACCGACAGGTCGGCGTCCGGGTCCTCGGCGGGCGGCACCGGCCGCCCGCCGAACTCGTCGGGCCGGTGCACGTAGGCGGTGCGCAGCCCGCGGGCGCGCGCGGCGGCGAGGTCGTCGCCGTGCGCGGCCACCATCAGGACGGCGGACGGCGGCACCGCCAGCAGCCGCGGCACCGAGTCGTAGACCGCCGGGTCGGGTTTGTACCGCCCGGCGATCTCCGCGCCGAGCACGAGGTCCCACGGCAGGCCCGCCCGGCGGGCCAGGTCGACCAGCAGCGCCACGTTGCCGTTGGACAGCGGCGCCAGCACGAACCGGCGGCGCAGCCGCGCGAGCCCGGGGAGGACGTCGGGCCAGGGGTCGAGCCGGTGCCAGGCCAGCACCAGCTCCTCGCGGACGGCCGGCGGGGTGCCGGCCGACCCGGCGGCGGTGAGGACGGCGTCCAGGGACTCGCGGTGCAGGACGTCGAGCGGGGCGAACGGCCGCCGTCCGGACCGCACCTCCTCCAGGGAAGGCTGGTAGCGCCCGCGCCAGTCGTCGGCCAGGGCGAACGGGTCGACGGCGTCCCCCAGCAGCCGCGCGGCCTCCCGCGCGACCCCGCCGCGCCAGTCGACCACCGTGCCGAACACGTCGAAGACCAGCGCCCGGACCTCCACCGCTACAGCCCCAGCGCCGCCGACATCTCGGCCCGCAGCTGGTCCAGCTCGTCGGCGCCGCGGCCGCGCGCGGCGAGGACGCCGGCGTCGTCGTGCACGGGCACCACCGTCTCCAGGTAGGCCTTGAGCTTCGGCTCGGTGCCGCTGGGCCGCACCACGACCCGCACGCCGTCCCCGAGCAGCCGGACGGCGTCCACCGGCGGGTCCTCGTCGCGCAGGTCGGCCGCGGCCACCTCCCGGCCGAGCAGGCGGGACGGCGGCGCGGCCCGCAGCCGCTCCATCGCCGCGGAGATCAGCGAGAGGTCCTCCACCCGCACCGACAGCTGCCCGGTGGCGAACAGCCCGTGCTCCACCGCCAGCTCGTCGAGCCGGTCGAGCAAGGTGCGCCCGGTCGCCCGCAGCTCGGCGGCCAGCAGGACGAGCGCCAGCGCGGCGGAGATGCCGTCCTTGTCCCGGACCACCTCCGGGGCGACGGCGTACCCCAGCGCCTCCTCGTAGCCGAACACCAGCGGCTGCTCCGGCACCCCGGCGCGGATGATCCACTTGAACCCGGTCGGGGTCTCGGCGAACCGCACCCCGTGGGCGCCGGCGAGGGCGTGCAGCAGCGAACCGCTGACCAGGGACGCCGCGTAGGTGCCGCGCACGCCGCGGCGCAGCAGCCAGTCGGCCAGCAGGGCGCCCACCTCGTCGCCGGTCAGCCGCCGGCCCTCGCACACCACCGCGCAGCGGTCGGCGTCCGGGTCCTGGGCGATGGCGACGTCGGCGCCGACCCGCTCGGCGAGCGCGGTCAGCAGGTCGACCGCGCCGGGCTCCTCCGGGTTGGGGAACGCGACGGTCGGGAAGGCCGGGTCGGGTCCGTCCTGCTGCTCGACCGGGGAGGGCGCGGCGAACCCGGCTGCGGCGAGCACCGCGCGGGTGGTGTCGGCGCCCACGCCGTGCATCGCGGTGTAGGCCACGGTCAGCGCGGCGCGGTCGGCGGCCGGCACCCGGCCCGGGTCGAGGGCCCGCACCACCGCGGCCACGTAGTCGTCGCGGACGTCGTCCCCGAGGGTGCCCCAGTCGTCGGAGAGCGGGACCTCCCGCGCCGGGCCGACCGCGGCGATCGCGGCCTCGATCTTCCGGTCGGCCGGGGGCACCAGCTGTGCGCCGTCGGCCAGGTAGACCTTGTAGCCGTTGTCCTCGGGCGGGTTGTGGCTGGCGGTGACCATCACGCCGGCCGCGCAGCCCAGGTGCCGCACCGCGAAGGCCAGCACCGGCGTGGGCAGCGGCCGGGGGAGCACCTGCACCGCGAACCCGGCGCCGGCCAGCACGGCCGCCGACACGTGCGCGAACTCGTCCGAGCGGCGCCGGGCGTCGTAGCCGATCACCACGCCGCCCCCGGCGTGCCCGGCCCGGGCCAGCCACGCGGCCAGGCCGGCGGCGGCCCGGGTGACGACGGCGGCGTTCATCCCGGCCGGCCCGGCGCGCAGCGGCCCGCGCAGCCCGGCGGTGCCGAACGTCAGCGGGCCGGCGAACCGGCGCGCGAGCTCGTCGAGGTCCTCGGACCCGATCAGCGCCTCGATCTCGGCCCGGTCGCCGGGATGGGGGTCGGCGTCGGCCCAGTCGCGGGCACGGGCCAGCAGACTCACGAGAAGTGCTCCGCGTCGAACTCCGGCAGCGTGTACTGCCCGCCGACCAGCCGGTGCACCGGGTCGGCGGGATCGGGCGCGCCGTGCGCCTCGACGAGCGCCTCGGCGAAGACCTCCGCGTCGTCGGCCGGTTCGTAGCCCAGCGCGCGGGCGGCGGTGAGGTCCCACCAGTTGCGGGTGTTGGCCGACACGCCCCACACGACCGCGAAGCCGGGGGACGGCGCCCGCAGCGCCGCGTCGACCAGTCCGACCTGGTCGCCCGGGGAGAGCCAGGTGGCCAGCATCCGCACCGTCGTCGGCTCGGGGAAGGCGCTGCCGATCCGCAGGCAGACGACGTCCATCCCGTACCGGTCGGCGTACAGCGAGCCGAGCGCCTCCATCGCCACCTTCGACACCCCGTAGTAGGTGTCGGGCCGCGGCGGGGCGTCGACCTCGCGCAGCAGCCCGCCGTCCGGGCGCGGGGTGTAGCCGGTCGCGTGGTTGCTCGACGCGAGCACCACCCGCTCGACGCCCGCCCGCCGGGCGGCCTCCAGGGCGCAGTAGGTGCCCTCGATGTTCGCGTGCGAGATCACCGGCCACGTGCTCTCGCCGGAGACGCCGGCCAGGTGGACGACCGCCGAGGCGCCCGCGACGGCGTCGAGCACGGCGGCCAGGTCGGTGACGTCGGCGACGACCTCCTCCTCACCGGGCCGGACGTCGGTCAGCGGGGCCACGTCGAGGCTGCGCAGCGCCCAGCCGCGCTCGGGCAGCCCGCCGCGCAGGACCGTGCCGATCCGCCCTCCGGCGCCGGTCAGCAGGACCGGCCCGCTCACGGCAGCCGCCCGATCACGCGCACCAGGTACTCGCCCAGCCGGCCGGCCGCGGCCTTCCCGGCCGCCAGCACCTCCGCGTGGTCCAGCGCCTCCCCGGTGATCCCGGCGGCGGCGTTGGTGACCATGGACAGCGCCAGCACCTCGCACCCGGCGGCCCGGGCGGCGATCGCCTCCAGCGCCGTGGACATGCCGACCAGGTCCGCGCCGAGCGCCCGCAGCATCCGGATCTCGGCCGGCGTCTCGTAGTGCGGGCCGGGCAACGCGGCGTACACGCCCTCGGTCAGCGACGGGTCGAGCTCCCGGGCCAGGTCGCGCAGCCGGGCCGAGTAGAGGTCGGTGAGGTCGACGAACGTGGCGCCGACCAGGGGCGACCGGGCGGTCAGGTTGAGGTGGTCGCTCACCAGCACGGCCTGCCCGACGCGGTGCTCGGCGGCCAGCCCGCCGGCGGCGTTGGTGAGGACGACGGTGCGCACGCCCGCCGCGGCCGCCGTCCGCACGCCGTGCACGACGGCCGCCACGCCGTGCCCCTCGTAGAGGTGGGTGCGGCCGAGGAAGAGCAGCACCCGGCGCTCGCCCACCCGCACCGAGCGGATCTCCCCGCCGTGCCCCACCGCGGTCGGAGCGGCGAAACCGGGCAGGTCGCCGATCGCGACGGTGGCCGCGGGCTCGCCGAAGGCGTCGGCCGCCGGGGCCCACCCGGAGCCCATGACGACGGCGACGTCGTGCCCGTCACCGAGGGCGGTCGTGAGGTCCTCGGCCGCGCGGGCGGCGAGGGCGGCGGGGTCGGCGGGGAGGGACTCGTCCACGCCCGGACGCTAACGCAGCACCGGCCGGGCGCATCCCGGGCCGGCGCCGTCACCGCTGGTGTGAGGCAGTGCCTCACACCAGCGGCCGGACAGGTCATGGACGCCGCCGGCCGCCGGGTCGAGGCTCGGCGCACCGGATGCCGACGAGGAGGTCGCCATGACGCTCGCACCCGAACGCCCCGACAGCACCCCGATGCCCACCCCCGTCGAGTCGCCGGGCGCGGTGCACGCCCGGTTCGGCACGACCTTCGCCGACGGCTCGGAGCTGGTGCACGCCGGCGACGTGCCGTGGACGCCGTGGGGGATGCCGGGCACCCACTTCAAGCTGCTGCACGTCGACGACGACAGCTCGCTCATGGTCTTCCTGCTGCGGGTCGAGCCCGGCACCGTGGCGGCGTTGCACAAGCACTACGGCGCCGCGCACGCCTTCACGCTGCAGGGCTGGTGGGGCTACGACGACCGCTACGTCGGCGAGGGCGAGTACATCAAGGAGGCCGGCGGGATCACGCACATGCCCGTGGTCAGCCCGGAGGGCACCACGATGCTGGCCTTCGGCTACGGCCCGATCGCCGGCGTCGACGAGGACGGCACCGTGCTCGGCGTCATCGACATCGACTGGATGTACGAGGCGGCGAAGGCCAACGGCGCGGCCGACCACATCAGGCGCACGGGCGCGGCGGCGGGCTGATCGCCGTCCCCGCCCCCGGGGGCGCCCGCAGCTCGCGCACCGCCCCGAGCAGGCAGTCCACGAGCGGGTTCCGGTGGGGGTGCGGGACGACGAGGGCCACCGCCGTGGGCTCGACGTCGACGATCGGCGTGAACACCAGGTCGGCGCGCGGGTACACGTGCCGGACCGACTCCGCGGTGATGGCGACGACGTCGGAGACCGCGACCGCCTCGAGCATCTCCTCGATGCCGTGCACCGTCGGGCCGAACCGGGCGCGCGAGCCGTCGGGGCCCGGGTCCACCGACCACCAGCGCACCCACTCGGGCGGTGCCGCGTCGGTCCACGGCTGGACCACCCCGGCCAGGTCGGCGATGCGCAGCGACGCGCGCCCGGCCAGCGGGTGCCCGGCGCGCACGACCGCGACCCGGGGCTCGGCCAACACCGGCTCGACGAGCACGCCGTCCGCGGCCGGCAGGGGTGGGCGGGCGAAGGCCGCGTCCACCCGGCCGCTGACCACCGCCGCCACCTGGTCGCCCCAGCCGAGGGCGACCAGCTCGACCGATGTACCCGGGGCCCGCTCCGCCAGCCGGTCGAGGATCGGCCGGGTGAGCGGGCCGGCGACCCCGGTGAGGAACCCCACGCGCAGCACCGCCCGCCGGGCGCGGCGGTGCCGCCGGGTGACGGCGAGGGCGCGGTCCTGCACGGCCAGCAGCTCGCGGGCCAGCGGCAGGAACTCCTCGCCGGCCGCGGTGAGCCGGGCGCCGCGGTGGTCCCGCTCGAAGAGCACGCAGCCCAGCTGCTGCTCGAACCGGCGGATCTGCTGCGACAGCGACGGGGTGGCCACGTGCAGGGCGGCGGCCGCGCGCCCGTAGGTGCCCGCGTCGGCGATCGCCACGACGTAGCGCACCAGCCGCAGGTCGACGTCCACCCGGCCAGCATGCGGCGCGCGGCCCCGCCCGGGAAAGGTTCTCCCCGGGGCCCGGGACACGACCCGGCGGTCCCGGGCCGCCGAACCTAGACTCGTGGGGTGCAGATCCCCTTCCACTCCTCCGAACGCGCCAGCCTCGGCGTCGAGTGGGAGCTGCAGCTCGTCGACCGGGAGACCCGGGAGCTGACCGCCGGAGCGGTGGAGATCCTCCGCGAGATGACGCCGGAGGGGGCCGCGGAGCACCCCAAGGCCAAGCACGAGCTGCTGCAGTCGACCGTCGAGATCATCACCGGCATCTGCACCACCGTGGCCGAGGCCAAGGCCGACCTCGCGGGCACCCTCGCCGAGGTGTGCGCGGCGGCCGAGGCCCGCGGCCTCGGCGTGATGTGCGCCGGCACCCACCCCCTCACCGACTGGCAGACCCAGCAGATCTCGCCCAAGGAGCGGTACCTGCAGCTGGTGGAGAAGATGCAGTGGCTCGCGCGGCGGCTGCAGATCTTCGGGGTGCACGTGCACGTCGGCGTCCGGGCGCCGGAGAAGGCGATCCCGATCGTCAACGCGCTCACCCAGTTCGTGCCGCACTTCCTCGCCCTCTCGGCGTCCTCCCCGTACTGGGTGGGTGCCGACACCGGCCTGGCCAGCGCCCGGTCCAAGGTCTTCGAGGGGATGCCGACCGCCGGGCTGCCCTACCAGCTCTCCGGCTGGGACCGCTTCGAGAAGTACATGGACACCCTGATCAGCACGCACACCATCGAGAGCGTGCGCGAGGTGTGGTGGGACATCCGCCCGCACCCGGACTTCGGCACCGTGGAGCTGCGCATCTGCGACGGGCTGCCGACCCTCGACGAGGTCGGTGCGGTCGCGGCGCTCTCCCAGTGCCTGGTCGAGCAGTTCGACACCCAGCTCGACCGCGGCTACACCCTGCCGACGCCGGCCGACTGGGTGCTGCGCGAGAACAAGTGGCGGGCGGCCCGCTACGGCCTGGACGCCGACATCGTCGTCGACGAGAAGGGCACCGTCCGCCCGGTCCGGCAGGCGATCTCCGACCTGGTCGAGGACCTCGCCCCCACCGCCCGCCGGCTGGGCTGCTCGGCCGAGCTGGCCGACGTGGAGCGCATCCTGGCCGTCGGCGCCTCCTACCAGCGGCAGCGGGCGGCGGCGGCCGCGGCCGGCGGCGACCTGCACGCCGTCGTGGACAGCCTGCTGGCGGAGCTGCGGGGCGGCCTGCCGTCGGGGCCGGTCGCCGTCCCGTCCGGCCCGGTCAGCGGCACGGCCGGCTGCGCCGAGGGGCGAACGGCATGAGCGCCGGGGGGCGAACGGCATGACGGCCGGGGGGCAATGGGCATGACACCGGTCGTCGACAAGCTCGGCGCCGCGGTCGACGAGTGGGTCGGGGAACGGCACGCGAAGCTGGTCACCGTCCGGCGGCACCTGCACGCGCACCCCGAGCTGGCCTTCGCGGAGTTCGAGACCACGTCCTTCCTCGAGCAGAAGCTGCGCGACGCCGGGCTCGCCCCGCGCCGGCTGCCCACCGGGACCGGCCTGGTGGTGGAGGTGGGGGACGGCGACCCGGTCGTCGTGCTCCGCGCCGACATCGACGCGCTGCCCCTGGCCGATCTCAAGGACGTCCCGTACGCCTCGACCCGCGAGGGCATGTGCCACGCCTGCGGGCACGACGTGCACACCACCGTCGTCCTCGGGGCGCTCCTGGCCCTCGCCGCGCTGGACGACCTGCCGGGAACGGTGCGCTGCGTGTTCCAGCCGGCGGAGGAGACGGTGCCCGGCGGGGCGACCGAGGTGGTGGCCGCCGGCGTGCTCGACGGCGCCTCCCGCGCGTTCGCGCTGCACTGCGACCCGTCGATCCCGGTCGGCACCGTGGGGCTGCGGACCGGTGCGATCACCGCCGCCTGCGACCGGATGGACGTCGTCCTCACCGGGCCCGGGGGGCACACCGCCCGACCGCAGCTCACCGTCGACCTCGTCGACGCCCTGGGGCGGCTGATCACCGACCTGCCGGCCCTGCTCTCCCGCCAGGTCGACCCGCGGGCGGGGATGTCCCTCGTGTGGGGGGCGGTCAGCGCCGGGGTGGCGGCCAACGCCATCCCGCAGCGCGGCCAGCTCCGCGGCACCGTCCGCGTGCTGGACCGCAGCACCTGGCAGGACGCCGAGACGCTGCTGCGCGGTCTGGTCGAGCGGGTGGCGGCCACCACCGGCGCCCGGTGCGAGGTCGACTACGTGCGCGGCGTCCCCCCGGTGGTCAACGACCCGCGGTCGGTGGCGCTCATGCGGGCGGCCGCGCTGGAGACCGTCGGCAGCGAGTCGGTGCGGCTGTCCCCGCAGAGCATGGGCGGTGAGGACTTCGGCTGGTTCGCCGACGTCATGCCGATCTCCCTGGCCCGGCTGGGCACCAACGGCAAGGGCGCCCCGCTGGACCTGCACCGCGGCACCTTCGACGTCGACGAGCAGGCCATCTCCGTCGGCGTCCGGCTGCTGGCCCGGACCGCGCTGCACGCCCTCGCCGCCGACGCCGGTTCCCCGCCGCCCGGCCCCTCGCCGCACCCCGGGCGCACCGGGCGCCCCGGGCGGCGGTAGACACTCCGGGAAGACACCGCTGCCTCGCCCCGGGAGCCAACGATGACGAGCCCGCCCGAGACGGCCGGTCCCGGCGACGCCGAGGTGCCGGCCGAGCACGAGATCCCCGACGAGCTGCGGCTGGCCGACGGGTTCCCGGCCGCCACCCGCGACCGGTGGCGGGAGCTGGTGGCCGGCGTGCTGCGCAAGGCGGGTCGCGACGAGCTGCCCGACCCGGTGGAGGACGCGCTGCGGCGCACCGTGGCCACCGGTGTGAGCGTGGGCCCGCTCTACACCGCCGAGGACGCCGGTGACCTGCCGACCGCCGCCGGCGTGCCGGGCCTGGCGCCCTTCGTCCGCGGTGCCCGCCCGGGCACGGCGGACGGCGGCGTGCCCGCCGGCTGGGACGTCCGGCAGCGGCACGCCCACCCGGACGTGGCGGTCACGCGGGAGGCGGTGCACGCCGACCTGGAGAACGGCGTCACCTCGCTGTGGCTGGTGCTGGGCGAGGGCGCCGTCCCGGTCGGGGCGCTGCGGGACGTGCTCGACGGGGTGTACCTCGACCTGGCCCCCGTCGGCGTCTCCGGCGGGGTGCCGGCGGCCGAGGCGCTGCTGGCCCTGGTCGAGGGGCGCACCGACCTGGCGCCGGGCGGCTCGCTGGGGCTGGACCCGCTGGGCGAGCGGGCCGCGTCGGGCCAGGAGCGGGACCTCACCGGCCTGGCCGGCCTCGCCCGCCGCGCTCCCGCGGGCTGGCGGACCGTCGTCGTCGACGCGACCGTGTACGCCGACGCCGGGGCCTCGGCGGTGGAGGAGCTGGGCTGCTCGCTGGCCGCGGGCGTGGCCTACCTGCGGGCGCTGACCGACGGCGGCCTGGGCGTGGACGAGGCCTTCGCCGCGCTGGAGTTCCGGTACGCGGCCACCGCCGACCAGTTCACCACGATCGCCGCGCTGCGCGCCGCCCGCCGGCTGTGGGACCGGGTGGGGGAGGCCAGCGGCGCCTCCCCGCAGGCGCGGGCGCAGCGGCAGCACGCGGTCACCTCCTCGGTGATGACCACCCGGCGCGACCCGTGGGTGAACATGCTGCGCACGACGGTGGCCTGCTTCGCCGCCGGGGTGGGGGGTGCCGGCGTGGTCACCGTGCAGCCCTTCGACGCCGCGCTCGGCCTGCCCGACGCCTTCTCCCGCCGGATCGCCCGCAACACGCAGAGCCTGCTGGTGGAGGAGGGCTCGCTGGCCCGGGTGCTCGACCCGGCCGGGGGCTCCTGGTACGTCGAGCGGCTCACCGAGGACCTCGCCCGGGCCGCGTGGGCGTGGTTCACCGAGATCGAGCGGGCCGGCGGGCTGGCCGCGGCGCTGGGCTCCGGGCTGGTGGGCGACCGGATCGCCGCGGCCTGGGCGGCGCGGGCGAGCCGGCTGGCCCGGCGCGCCGACGCGATCACCGGGGTCAGCGAGTTCCCGAACCTCGCCGAGACGCTGCCGCAGCGCACGCCGGCGGCCGACCTGCGCCCCTCCGGGGGGCTGCCGCGGGTGCGCGCCGCGCAGGCCTTCGAGGAGCTGCGCGACGCCGCCGATTCCGCCGCGTCGGCGGGCACGCGGCCCGCGGTCTACCTGGCGACCCTCGGGCCCGCAGCCAGGCACACCGCCCGGGCCACGTTCGCGGCGAACCTGTTCCAGGCCGGCGGCCTGGCCACCCCGGCCGGCGACGGGGCGGGCGGGCTGGCCGGGGCCGGGACGGCGGTGGCCTGCATCTGCGGCACCGACGCCGACTACGCCGAGTCCGCCGCCGGGCTGGCCGGCCAGCTGCGGGCCGCCGGCGCGACCTCGGTCTGGCTGGCCGGCAGGCCCGGCCTCGCCGTCGACGGCGTCGACGGGTACGCCTACGCCGGGTGCGACGCCCTGGACGTGCTCCGCACCGTGCACGAGCAGCTGGGAGTGAGCCGATGAGCAGCATCCCCGACTTCGGGAACCTCGAGCTGGGCCGGCCGTCTGCCGGGGCGGCGGGCGAGGACTGGGCGAAGGCGTTCGAGGCGGCGACCGGCCGGAGCGCGGCCGAGGCGGCCTGGGAGACCCCCGAGGGCATCGTCGTCCCGCCGCTGTTCACCCCCGCCGACCTCGACGGGCTGGACTTCCTCGGCACCTACCCGGGCCTCGCGCCGTTCCTGCGCGGGCCCTACCCGACGATGTACACGACCCAGCCGTGGACGGTCCGGCAGTACGCCGGGTTCTCCACCGCCGCTGCGTCCAACGCCTTCTACCGGCGCAACCTGGCCGCCGGGCAGAAGGGCCTGTCGATCGCCTTCGACCTGCCCACCCACCGCGGGTACGACTCCGACCACCCGCGCGTGGTGGGCGACGTCGGCATGGCCGGCGTGGCGATCGACTCGATCCTGGACATGCGCCAGCTCTTCGACGGCATCCCGCTGGACCGGATGACCGTGTCGATGACCATGAACGGCGCCGTCCTGCCGGTGATGGCGCTCTACGTGCTGGCCGCCGAGGAGCAGGGCGTCGCGCCCGAGCAGCTGGCCGGGACCATCCAGAACGACATCCTCAAGGAGTTCATGGTCCGCAACACCTACATCTACCCGCCGAAGCCGTCGATGCAGATCGTCAGCGACATCTTCGCGTTCACCTCGCAGCGGATGCCGCGGTTCAACTCGATCTCCATCTCCGGCTACCACATCCAGGAGGCCGGGGCGACCGCCGACCTGGAGCTGGCCTACACGCTGGCCGACGGGGTGGAGTACGTGCGCGCGGGCAAGGCCGCCGGGCTGGACGTCGACGCGTTCGCCCCGCGGCTGAGCTTCTTCTGGGCCATCGGCATGAACTTCTTCATGGAGGTCGCCAAGCTGCGCGCCGCCCGCCTGCTGTGGGCCCGGCTCATGCGGGAGGCCGGCGCCATCGACCCGAAGTCGATGTCGCTGCGCACCCACTCGCAGACCTCCGGCTGGTCGCTCACGGCGCAGGACGTCTACAACAACGTCGTCCGCACCTGCCTGGAGGCGATGGCCGCCACCCAGGGGCACACCCAGTCGCTGCACACCAACGCCCTCGACGAGGCGCTCGCGCTGCCCACCGACTTCTCCGCGCGGATCGCCCGCAACACCCAGCTGCTGCTGCAGCAGGAGTCGGGCACCACGCGGGTCATCGACCCGTGGGGCGGGTCGGCCTACGTGGAGAAGCTGACCTACGACCTGGCCCGCCGGGCGTGGGCGCACATCGAGGAGGTCGCCGAGCACGGCGGCATGGCCCAGGCGATCGACGACGGCATCCCCAAGCTGCGCATCGAGGAGGCCGCCGCCCGCACCCAGGCCCGCATCGACTCCGGCCGCCAGCCGGTGATCGGGGTCAACAAGTACCGGGTGGACGCCGACGAGGCCATCGAGGTGCTCCGCGTCGACAACGCCCAGGTGCTCGCCGAGCAGCGGGCCAAGCTGGAGCAGCTGCGCGCCGCCCGGGACGGCGCGGCCGTCCGCGAGGCCCTGGACCGGCTCACCGACGCCGCGCGGGCCGCCGCCGAGGGGCGCCGCGGCAACGACCTGGAGGCCAACCTGCTGAAGCTGGCCGTCGACGCCGCCCGGGCCCAGGCCACCGTCGGGGAGATCTCCGACGCGCTGGAGGCCGTCTACGGGCGGCACGCCGGCCAGGTGCGCACCATCTCCGGGGTGTACCGCGACGAGGCCGGCGGCGCGGGACCGGTCGAGGAGACCCGCCGCCTGGCCGAGGCGTTCGAGGAGGCCGAGGGACGGCGCCCCCGCATCCTGGTGGCCAAGATGGGCCAGGACGGCCACGACCGCGGCCAGAAGGTCATCGCCACCGCCTTCGCCGACCTCGGCTTCGACGTCGACGTCGGCCCGCTGTTCCAGACCCCGGAGGAGGTCGCCCGGCAGGCGGTCGAGGCCGACGTGCATGTCGTCGGCGTCTCCTCGCTGGCCGCCGGCCACCTCACCCTGGTGCCGGCGCTCAAGCAGGCGCTGGCCGGCTCCGGCGCCGACGACGTGCTCGTCGTGGTCGGCGGCGTCATCCCGCCCGACGACGTCCCCACGCTGCGCGAGATGGGCGCGGCCGCGGTCTTCCCGCCCGGCACCGTCATCGCCGAGGCCGCCCAGGAGCTGCTGCGCACCCTGTCGTCCGGCCTCGGCCACGCGTGAGCCGTCCCGTCGACCTCCCGGCGCTGGCCGAGGGGGTGGTGGCCGGCGAGCGGCGCGCGGTCTCGCGCGCCATCACGCTGGTCGAGTCCCGGCGCGCCGACCACCGGGAGCGGGCGCAGGAGCTGCTCGTCGAGCTGCTGCCGCACACCGGGGGAGCGCGCCGGGTCGGCATCAGCGGCGTCCCCGGCGTCGGCAAGTCGACGTTCATCGACACGCTCGGGGTCACCCTCACCGGGCAGGGGCACCGGGTCGCGGTGCTCGCCGTCGACCCGTCGTCGGCCCGCTCCGGCGGGTCCATCCTCGGGGACAAGACCCGCATGAGCCGCCTGGCGGTCGACCCCGCGGCCTTCATCCGGCCCGCCCCGACCGCGGGCACCCTCGGCGGCGTGGCCCAGGCGACGCGGGAGTCGATGGTGGTGGTCGAGGCCGCCGGCCACGACGTCGTCCTGGTGGAGACCGTCGGCGTCGGGCAGTCGGAGACCGCCGTCGCCGAGATGGTCGACTCCTTCCTGTTCCTCACGCTGGCCCGCACCGGTGACCAGCTGCAGGGCATCAAGCGGGGCATCCTCGAGCTGGCCGACGTCATCGCGGTGAACAAGGCCGACGGTCCGGCCGCGACCGACGCCCGCAAGGCCGCCCGCGAGCTGGCCGGCGCCATCCGGATGCTGCGCGGCCACGACGAGAACTGGGACGTGCCGGTGCTGACCTGCTCCGGGCTCTCCGGCGCGGGGCTCGACGAGGTGTGGGCGAAGCTCGTCGAGCACCAGGAGCGGTCCCGGGCCTCCGGGGCGTTCGCGGAGCGGCGGCGGGCCCAGCAGGTGCGCTGGACCTGGCAGCTGGTCCGCGACGGCCTCGAGCACCGGCTGCGGTCGCACCCCGGCGTCCGGTCGGCCGCGCCGGAGCTGGAGAAGGCGGTGCTGGCCGGGGAGCTCACCCCCGCGCTGGCGGCCCGGCAGCTGCTGGAGACCTTCCTCGCCGCGCCGGAGGGCCCGCCTCTGCCGCGATCTTGAAGTCCGGGAGGCGACGCACCGGTCCGGCCCGGGGTGTCGCCTCCCGGACTCCATGATCGCCGCGGCGTCCGCAGGACCAGGGGCGGCGCCACCGCCGCCGGGGGACCCTGGTCGCGCCGGACCAACAGCCCTGGCCTGGGCTCCTGCCGGTCGGTGACCATGGCGGCACGGGCGGACACGGGGCACCCCGCGGCCGGCGCCCGTGGGGGAGATGGCCGCCATGCCGGCTCGCGCGCGCACCCGGCCGTTCCTGCTCGTCGCCGTCCTCGCGGCCGCCCTCCTGGCCGCGCCGCCCGCGCGGGCCGTGGTGTGCACGGAGACCGACCCGATCGCCCGGCTCTACTGCGAACTCGGGGGGACGGCGTCGATCCTGGGGACGCCCGTGGGCACCCCGTACGCCGTGGCCGGTGGGCGGGCCCAGGAGTACACCGCCGGCACCGTCTACTGGTCGGCGGCGACCGGGGCGCACGAGGTCCACGGCTGGGTCCGGGACACCTACCGCCGGCTCGGGGGGCCGACGGGCTTCCTGGGCTTCCCGGTCACCGACGAGCAGGCGGCGGCGGACGGGGTCGGGGCGTTCAGCCACTTCCAGGGCGGGTCGGTCTACTCGACGCCGGGCACCGGGGCGCACGAGGTGCACGGCTGGATCCGGGACCGGTGGACCGGGCTGGGCGGGGCGCGCGGGTTCCTGGGGTACCCGCTGACCGACGAGCGGCCGACCGCCGACCTGATCGGTGCCTACAGCCACTTCCAGGGCGGCTCGGTGTACTCCTCGCCGGGCACCGGGGCGCACGAGATGCACGGCGCGATCCGCGAGCGCTGGGCCGCGCAGGGCTGGGAGGGCGGCCCGCTCGGGTACCCGATCACCGACGAGTACCCGGTCACCGGCGGCCGGCAGAGCGACTTCCAGTACGGCTTCCTCCGCTGGACCGCGGCCACCGGTGCCGTGCGCACCGCGCTGCTCGCGCCCTACGAGCACGCGGGCACCTGGGTCACCCGGTTCCGGTTCAGCCGCGAGTACGGCGGGGCCACCCCGGCCGTCCCGCCGTCCGCGGTCGACGCCATGGCCGACGCCGGGGTGCGCACGCTCTACCTGCAGGCGGCCGCCGACGACCCCGCCCACCCGGAACTGCTCAGCCCGGACCTGCTCGGGCAGTTCCTCACCCGGGCGCACGCCCGCGGTCTCCGGGTCGTCGCCTGGTACCTGCCGCACTTCACCGACGTCGCCGCGGACCTGCGCCGGCTGCGGGCGATGGCCGACTTCCGGGCGTCCGGGCAAGCCTTCGACGCCATCGCCGTCGACATCGAGGACCGGACCGTGGCCGACGTCCCCACCCGCAACGCCCGGCTGGTGGACCTCTCCGCGCGGCTGGCCGCGGCCCTGCCCGACGTGACGCTCGGCGCCATCGTGCTGCCCCCGGTGGTCACCGACGTGCTCAGCCCCGCCTACTGGCCGGACTTCCCGTGGCGGCAGATCAGCGGGTACTACCAGGTCTGGCTGCCGATGGCCTACTGGACCAACCGCACCGCCGAGTCGGGGTGGCGCGACCCGTACCGGTACACCGCCGAGAACGTCGCCCGCGTGCGGGCCAACCTGGGCGAACCCTGCGCGGCCGTGGCGGTGATCGGGGGCTACGGGAGCACGGTGAGCGCCGCGGACCACCAGCAGATGGCCCGGGCCGCCGCGGACCTGGGCGCCATCGGCGTCTCCGTCTTCGACTGGACGACGACGCCCGCGGCCTCGTGGCCTCCGCTGCGCGGCTACGACGTCCGCGGCTGCTGATCGCACCGGCCCGGACCGGCCGCGATCCGGGCCGGCCGCGATCACGAAGTCCGGGAACCGCCACGCCGGTCGCGCCCGGTGTGTGGCATCCCGGACCTGGTGATCGTCGCGGCGTCCACAGGCCCAGGCCGGGTCCACAGGTCGCTCGCCGGGCCGCCGGTGCACCGGCCCGGCTCCGAGGCTGCCCGCCGTGGACTTCGCGTTCTACCGCCTCGTCGCCGCCCAGGGCGGGGTCTTCTCGACCGCGCAGGCGCTCGACCACTGCGGTGACACCGAGGTCCGTCGGCTCGTGAGGTCCGGCCGGTGGCGCCGGAGCCGGTGGCGCGGCGTCCTGGTGGACGGCGAGCTGCCCGACTCGCCGGCGCTGACGGTCCGGGCAGCGGCGCTGGCGGTCGGTGGCGACCTGGTCGCCTGCCACTCGACGGCGGCGTCCGTCCGGGGCTTCGACGTGCTCGGGAACCCGACGCTGCACTTCCTCGGGCCGGCGGCGCTCGTCAACCGGCGGCTGCCCGGGATCCAGGTGCACCCCTCCTCGCTCGGTACGGACGACGCCGTCCTCGTCGACGGGGTCTGGTGCACGCCGGCGGCCCGGACCGCGTGCGACGTCGTCCGCCTGACCCCGCCGATCGACGGGCTGGCCACCCTGGACGCCGCCCTCCGGTCGGGGACCTGCACGAAGGACCAGCTCACCGCGGCAGCGCAGGCGCAGGGCGGGCTCCGGCAGGTGGTCCGGCTTCGTGGTCTGGTGCCGTACGCGGACCCGCGGGTCGACTCCCCGATGGAGTCGCGCATGCGGTGGCGGTTCCTCGACGCCCGGCTGCCGCCGCCGGACCTGCAGGTGGCGGTCCCGGTGGGTGGCCGCAGCCGGTACCTGGACGTCGGCTGGGAACGAGAGCAGGTGGGCGCCGAGTTCGACGGCCAGGAGGCGCACATGACGCCGGAGCAGCTCCGGGACGACCGGCGCCGGCACAACTGGCTGACCGAGCACGGGTGGACGCTGCTGCACTTCACCGGTTACGACGTCTACCGCGCGCACCGGGAGATGGTGGCGGTCACCGCCCGGGCTCTGGGTCTGCCGCCCGGCTCGTGGCGATCATGAAGTCCGGGAACCGACACGCCGCTCCTGCCCGGTGTGTCGCTTCCCGGACTTCATGATGGCGGAGACGAGGCTGTGAGGTGGCGGAGGGGGTCAGGGGCCGGTCGAGCGGCACTCCCGGGTCCGCAGCTCCTCCAGGTAGTCGTCCGGGGCACCGGCGGACTCCGCGGCGTCGGCCAGCGCCCCCAGGTAGCGGGCCGAGGGCAGCCCGCCCTCGAAGGCGTCGAGCGCGTAGACGTACGCCACCAGGTCGCCGCCGAGGGTGTGCACCCGCAGGTGCAGCTTCCGGTACAGGCCCAGGTCGGCGCCCTCCCAGGCGTCGAGGGCCCGCTCGTCGGCCTCGGTCAGGTCGTAGAGCGCGACGAACACGCCGGGGACCTCGACGTCGTGCGGCGGCCGGTCGTCGGGGACCAGGGTGGCCAGGGCCCCCTCCCAGCCGTACTCCTCGGCGCCGAACGTCAGCCGCCACCCGCGGATCCAGCCGGTGCCGGTGTGCGGCGAGGCCGGGCAGCGCCGGCGCATCTGCGCGGGGTCCATGTTCGACCCGTAGGCGGCGTAGAGGCCCATCGCCGCCGAGCCTACGGGCGTGTGTCCGGGGGAACCCCGCCGGTGGCCGACGTCCGCCGCGCCGTGCGGGGAGAATGGGCGGCGCACCCGTACCCGCAGCAGCGCAAAGGACCCCCATGACCCGCATCGTGATCATCGGCGGCGGCCCCGCCGGCTACGAGGCCGCCCTGGTGGCCGCATCGCTCGGTGCGCAGGTCACCGTCGTCGAGCGGGACGGCCTCGGTGGCGCCAGCGTGCTCACCGACTGCGTGCCCTCCAAGACCTTCATCGCCTCCGCCGGCGCCATGACCGCCGTCCGCGACTCGACGTCCCTCGGCGTGCAGGGCGCGGAGCCGGCCACCGTCGGCCTGGACCTCGCCGCGGTCAACTCGCGGGTCAAGGGCCTGGCCGTCGCCCAGTCCGCCGACATCAAGGCGCGGCTGGTCGCCGAGGGCGTGCGGGTGGTCGCCGGGCAGGGCCGGCTGGCCGACGACGTCCGGGGCCTGGTGGAGCACCGCGTCGAGGTCGTCGACCGGGACGGCGCGGTGACCGGGACGCTGACCACGGACGTCGTCCTCGTCGCGACGGGGGCCGACCCGCGGGTGCTCCCCGGCGCCGAGCCCGACCACGAGCGGATCCTGGACTGGCGCGACGTCTACGACCTCGACGAGATGCCCGAGCACCTGGTGGTCGTCGGCTCGGGTGTCACGGGCGCCGAGTTCGCCTCCGGGTACCTGGAGGCCGGCGTGCCCGTCACGCTCGTCTCCTCCCGCGACCGCGTCCTGCCCGGGGAGGACTCCGACGCCGCCGAGGTGCTCGAGCAGGTGTTCCAGTCCCGCGGCGGGCGGATCGCCGAGCGCGGCCGCGCGGCCGCGGTCCGGCGCACGGAGAAGGGCGTCGTCGTCGAGCTCACCGACGGGCGCACCGTGGAGGGCTCGCACGCGCTCATGACCGTCGGCACGGTGCCGAACACCGCGGGGCTGAACCTGGAGCGCTGCGGGGTCGAGCTCACCGAAAGCGGCCACGTGGTCGTCGACCGCGTCTCCCGGACGACGGTGCCCGGCGTCTACGCCGCCGGGGACGTCACCGGGGTCTTCCAGCTCGCCTCGGTCGCCGCGATGCAGGGCCGGATCGCCATGTGGCACGCGCTGGGCGAGGCCGTCCAGCCGATCCGCCTCAAGACCGTGGCGGCCAACGTCTTCACCCACCCGGAGATCGCCACCGTCGGGGTCCAGGAGAAGTCGCTGCCCGAGGACATGCCGATCGACGTCGTCCAGCTGCCGCTGGCCACCAACGCGCGGGCCAAGATGAGCGACCTGCGGGACGGCTTCGTCAAGCTCTTCGCCCGCCAGGCCACCGGGGTGGTCGTCGGAGGGGTCGTGGTCGCCCCGGGCGCCTCGGAGCTGGTCCTGCCGATCGCGCTGGCGGTCACCAAGGGGCTGACGGTGACCGACCTGGCGCACACCTTCGCGATCTACCCCTCGCTGTCGGGGTCGATCACCGAGGCCGGCCGGCGGCTGATGGGGGCCGACGCCCTCGCCTGAAGAGGACCCCTCTGCCCCCCGCCCCTCGCAGGCTCGCGGCCGGCCCCCGCAGCGGGGCCGCCCGGGGCTGACGGGGGCCGTGCGACGGGTGTGACGGCGGGTTCGGCTGGAGTCGGGGGCGCCGGTGCCGACGGGCGCGCGGCCCGCCGATGCCAGGGGGGATGCGCACCTCCCCGACGCCCCGCCGCCGGCGCCCCCTGGGGGCCCTCGTGCTGGCCGCCGCCGTCCCGGTCGTCCTGGCCCCGGCCGGTGCGCGGGCCGACCAGGCCGAGACGGTGGTCGGCGAGGTCGTGCAGGTGTGGGCCGACACGGCCCACGACGCCGACGCCGGGGAGGGCCACGCGCACGCCGCCGAGACGCCGCTGACCTGGGTCGCGACCGAGGACGGCGGCGCGGTCCGGCTGCCCGGCGAGGCCGCCGGGCAGCTCCCGGTCGGCGCCACGGTCGCGGTCAGCGTGGGCGGGGAGGTCGCCGACGAGGCGGCCGGCGACGGCTACGAGCCGGCGCGCGACCTGCTGGCCGCCGACGTGCTGGCGGCCGCCCCGGAGGCCCCGGTCCGCACGGCCGCGGTGACCAACGAGGTGACCGTGGTGCGGGCCGTGCCGCCCGGCGGCGCGGCCGACGCCACCACGGTCCGCGAGCTGGTCGACGCGGTCGACGGCCCGGTCGCCGAGTTCTGGGCCGGCGAGACCGGCGGGGCCCTGCGCTTCGGGGTCACCGCCGCCGTCGCGGACTGGGTCCACACCAGAGCCGGCTGCGCCAGCCCGACCGCGCTGTGGGACGAGGTCGCCGCGGCCGTCGGCTTCTCCGCCGCGCCCGGCCGGCACCTGCTGGTCCACCTCGGCGGCGCGGCCGCGGCCGGCTGCAGCTGGGCCATGGCCGAGGTGGGTGCGGGGCCGGCGGCCGGTGGCCGGCTCTACATCAGCGAGGTGCTGCCCTCGGTCATCGCCCACGAGCTCGGCCACAACCTCGGCCTCGGGCACTCCTCGGCCCGGCAGTGCGACGGCGAGGTGGAGGCCGGCTCGTGCCGCACCGCGGCCTACCGCGACTACTACGACGTCATGGGCGCCTCGTGGAGCCGGCTCGGCTCGCTCAACGCCGTCCAGGCCGCCGCCCTGGGGGTGCTGCCGGACGCGGCGGTCGCCGCGGTCACCGGGGCCTCCTCCACCACGCTCACCCTCGCGCCGTGGTCCGGGGAGTCGGGCACGCGGGCCGCGCGGCTCACCGACCCGGAGGGCGTCACGTACTGGCTGGAGCACCGCGCGGCGACCGGCCGGGACGCGTGGCTCGGGACCCCGGCGGACCCGTTCGGCCTCCAGCCCGGCGTCCTGCTGCGCCGCGCGGGCCCGATGCCCGACACCTCGCTGCTGCTCGACGGCACCCCGTCGGCCGCCACCGGGTGGGACGCCGACCTGCACACCGCCCTCCCCGTGGGGGTTCCGGTGCCGGTCTCCGGCGGCGACCTCACCGTGACGGTGCAGGAGGTCGACGCCGCCGGGGCCACGGTCACCGTGACCGGCGCCCCCGTCGCCGACCCGACCACCCCGCTGCCGGAACCGGCGCCGGCCGGCCCCTCCGTGCTGGCCGCGGTCCCCGACGCGGTGGCGGCACCGGCCGCGCCCGGCGGGGGGACCGCACCCGCGGCCGGGCCGGGGCCGGCCGCGGGCACGGCCGCCGGGTCGGCCGAGGACCCCGCCGCCGGGGCGGCGGAGGACCCCGCCACCGGGGCGGCGGAGGACCGGGCCGGCGTGGACGCGGTGGCGGCCGGGGTGGCCGCCCGCGGGCCCGTGCCGGTGGAGCCGGCCGCCCTCGCCGACCCGGCGGGCGGGACCGGCCGGACGGCCCTGCTCGCCGCGGTATCGGCGCTGGCCGGCGCAGCGGTGCTGTCCGCGGTGCTCCGCACGGCCCGTCGGCGGCGCTGAGTCACAGCAAGGTCACTGCCCGTGTGTCGGACCGGCTGGATCCGGAAGTGCGGGGAGAGGGTGGCGCGGGAGCCGAGACGGGGGGCGGAGCGGTGCGGTCGTGCGGTCGACGGGGGCTGTCCGTCGGGCGGGGCGTGCTGGTCGTGGTGCTGTGCGCACTGGCGCTGAGCGGGCTGGCGGCGGTGCGCGCGGCGCCCGCGGCGGCCGGTGACCTCCCCCGCGTGGCGTGGCAGGGGGCCAACCCGTACGTGTTCGCCATCGGCGACTCGCTGCTCGAGCAGTGCCGCCAGGACTTCGGCATGGGCTGGCGCTCCCTCGGCTACATCGCCTGGCCGGGTGCGACCGCCGGGGACATGCGCGGGAGGCTGGACGGCACGGGGTCGGGCTGGCCGCGCTGGACGGTCACCGAGTCCTCCGTCGAGGAGGAGCGGCTCTGGTTCCGCGACGCCGGGTCGCTGGTCCTCGCGCTCGGCACCAACGATGTCAAGTTCGTCTCGGTGGCCGAGTGGCGGGACAACGTCGACTGGTTCATGCAGCAGTCGCGGGGCCGGCCGGTGCAGTGGTTCACCATCCACAACCCGCCCCACCAGGGCATGGTCGACGCGTTCAACCTGGAGCTGCGGCTGGCGACCGACCGCTGGCCCAACCTCAAGCTCATCGACTGGGAGGCCTTCTCGCGGGCCGACCCCGGCGTCCTGCTCTCCGACGGCGTGCACCTGGCCACCTACCGCGAGGGGTGCCAGATGGCCCGCAACCGGTTGATCCAGACCGGCGCGCCGGCCGTGCCCGGGAGCACGGCCCCGGTGGGCTGGTGGTACGAGGACACGCGCCGGACCGGCCCGGTCCGGCTCGACGGCTGGGGCGCCGGGCGCGTACCGCACCCGCAGGCGCCGGTGGCGGTCAACGTGCGCGTCGACTGGCGGCACCACGCCCGCGTGCCGGTGGACCGGCCCAGCGCCGACATCTGGGCGCAGACGGCGTCCGGCCGGGCCTTCAGCCACACCATCGGCGCCGAGCACCGCGGGCGCGTCGTGTGCCTCGACCTCGTGGACAGCCGGGGCCAGTTCACCGCGCTGGGGTGCCGCTGGGTCTGAGGAGGCCCGGCCGGCGGGGGTGCGGGGCGCGCCCCGGACTGCCGATGACGCAGCAGCCCCTTCGCACAGGAGTCCGCGTGCCCTTCCCCCGTCGCTCCCGCCCGCACCGCGCCCGGGCAGTGCTCGCCGTCCCGGCGGCCGTCCTGCTCGTGCTCACCGCACCGGCCACGGCGTCCGCCGGGGACGAGACCCCCGCGCCCACGGCCCCGCCCTCGTCCGCCCCGGCGGAGGAGGCCGCGACCGGCGGCGGGGACGCCGGGGACCCCACCGGGGCCACGACCCCCTCGTCCGCCGCGCCCGCGCCCACGGAGGCCCCGGGCGCCGCCGACCCCGCGCCCACCGCGGACCCCGCGCCCACCGCGGACCCCGCCCCGGCCGCGGACCCCGCCCCGGCCGCGGACCCCACCCCGACCGCCGGGGTGACCGAGGCCGGCGGTCCCGCCGGGACGCCGACCGTGCCGAGCGCGCCGGGGACGACGGTCGTGGGCGAGCTGGTCGTGGCCTGGCCCGAGCACGAGGACCCCGACGAGGCCCGCGAGCACGCCCACGAGGGGCCGCTCACCTGGGTCGAGACGCCCGCGGGTGCCAGCGTGCGGCTCCCGGTCGACGACCTCGCCGGCTTCGTCGGGGAGGAGGCCACCGCGGCGGCGGAGACCGGGCCCGCGCTGCCGGCCGGGGCCACCGTCGAGGTGGTGCTCGGCCGGGAGGTGACCGACGAGCCGGCCCGGGAGGACGGGCTGGCCCCGGCCCGGGACGTCCTGGCCGCCGAGGTCGTGCAGGAGGCGGAGCCGGCGCCGCAGGAGCCGGTGCTGCCCGCCGCCACCGTCACCAACGAGGTGACAGTGGCGATGGTCGTGCCGGCCGGGGGCCAGCAGGACGCCATGACGCTGGACCGGGTGGTGGCCGCCGTCGACGGGCCCGTGGCCGACTTCTGGGCCGAGCAGAGCAGCGGGGCGATCCGGCTCGGGGTCACCGCCCAGCACACCTGGCGGGAGGCCGACGCCGGGTGCTCGACGCCGTCCGCGCTGTGGGCCGAGGTCGCCGCCGCCGTCGGCTTCACCGAGGGCCCCGGCAAGCACCTGCTGCTCTACGTCAGCAGCACCCCGGCCACCCAGTCCAGCTGCGCCTACGGTCTGGCCACCGTCGGGAGCTCGCCGGCCTCGGGCGGCCGCCTCTACGTGCGGGGAACGGGCACCTCCGTGCTCGCCCACGAGTTCGGCCACAACTTCGGGCTCGGGCACTCCTCGGCCCTGCAGTGCGACGCCGCGGTCGAGAGCGGCCGGTGCGAGCTGCAGGGTTACCGCGACCTCTGGGACGTCATGGGCGTCTCCTGGGACGAGCTCGGCTCGCTCAACGCCGCGCAGGCCGCGCGGCTCGGGCTCCTGCCGGCCGAGGCCCAGCAGTCCCTCGCGGTCCCCTCCTCGCCGGTCGCGCTGACCCTGGCCCCGCTGGCCGGGGGCACGGGGACCCGCGCCGTGCGGCTGACCGACGAGAAGGGCGTGGCCTACTGGCTGGAGCACCGGGCGCCCACCGGCCGGGACGCCTGGCTGGCCACCGCCGCCAACCGCTACGGCCTCGACTCCGGGGTGCAGCTGCGGCGCGCGGCCGGTCAGCCGGACACCTCGGTCCTGCTCGACGGCACGCCGTCGGCCTACGCCGGGTGGACGGGGGACACGCGCGTCGCCCTGCCGGTCGGCCGCGCGGTGGACGTCTCCGGCGGCGACCTGCGGATCACCGTCGAGGGCGTGTCGGCCGCCGGGGCCCGGGTGCGCATCACCCGCGGGGTGCCCCCGACGGTCCCGGCCACGGCGATCAGCACCGCCTACGACCGCTCCGGGGGGCCGGACGGCCCGCTCGGGTACCCGACGTCCGCGGAGAGCTGCGGGCTGGCCGGTGACGGCTGCCGCCGCACGTTCGAGCGCGGCGCGATCTTCTGGTCACCGCGCACCGGGGCGCGACTGGTGCACGGCGCGATCCACGACGAGTGGAAGCGCCGCGGCGCCCACCGCAGCGCCGTGGGCTACCCCGTGACCGACACGCTGTGCGGGCTGGTCGCCGACGGCTGCTACCAGGGCTTCCAGAAAGGGTGGTTCTTCACGAGCAGGGACACCGCGCCGGCGGTCGTCCTGGGCGGCATCCGGGAGCGGTGGCAGGCCCTGCGCTCGGAGAACGGGGTTCTGGGCTACCCGACGGGTGACGAGCGCTGCGGCCTGGCCGGCGGGGGCTGCTGGCAGAGCTTCACCGGCGGCGCACTGGTCTGGTCCCCGGCGACCGGGGCGCGCGTCGTGCGCGCGGGCATCCTGCCCCGCTGGACGAGCTCCCGGACCGCGGCCGCCGGCTACCCGGTGAGCGACACGATGTGCGGGTTGCCCGACCGGGGGTGCTACCAGGTCTTCCAGGGCGGCTCGCTGTACGCCAGCGCCGGGTCCGCGGCCAGCGTCGTGCGCGGCGGCATCCGGGAGCACTGGCAGCGCACCGGGTCCGAGTACGGGCCGCTGGGCTACCCGGCCGGCGACGAGCGGTGCGGGCTGCGCGGCGGAGGCTGCCGGCAGCAGTTCACCGGCGGGGCGGTCGTCTGGTCGCCGGTGCTCGGCGCCCGGGCCCTGCGCGGCGGGGTCCTCACCCACTGGGACGCCACCGGCGGCCTGGCCGGCGTCGGCCACCCGCTCACCGACACCACCTGCGGCCTGCGCGACGGCGGGTGCTACCAACTCTTCGAGCGGGGCTCGATCTACGACAGCGCCCGCACCCCGCCGGCCGTCGTCCGCGGCGCCGTCCGCGCGCGCTGGGAGGCGGCGCGGCTGGAGAACGGGCCGCTGGGCTACCCGACGGGTGACGAGCGGTGCGGGCTGCGCGGCGGGGGCTGCCTGCAGGACTTCAGCGGCGGCACGGTCGCCTGGTCACCGGCGGCCGGGGCGCACTCGGTCACCGGGGAGATCCGGTCCTCCTGGCTGGCGGCCGGCGGCCAGGACGGGAGCCTGGCCTACCCGGTCGGGCAGCCGTTCCGCTCGGGGGACGACGTCGTCGTCCAGCACTTCCAGGGCGGCACCCTCACCTGGTCGCTGGGGGAGGGGCTGGTCCGCCGCACCTGACGGGCGGGGGCGCGGGGGACGGCGGTGCGGTGACGCCGTCCCCCGCGCCGGTCAGCCCTCGTCGCCGATGGTGCAGATGACCGCGCCGCTGCCGACGGTGGCGCCGACCTCGGCGGACAGCCCGGTCACCGTCCCGGCCTTGTGCGCGGTGATGGGCTGCTCCATCTTCATCGCCTCGAGCACGACCACGAGGTCGCCGGCCTCGACGCTGGCGCCGTCCTCGACGGCGACCTTGACGATGGTGCCCTGCATCGGGGAGGTCAACGCGTCGCCGGAGGCCGCCGAGCCGCCGTGGCCGCCGCCGCGCCTGCGCGCCGTGGCGCCGCCCGCACCGGCCGGGGCGCCGCCGGCGGCCAGCCCGGCCGGCAGCGAGACCTCCAGCCGCCGCCCGCCGACCTCGACGACCACGGTCTGCCGCGGCTCCTCCTCCGCGCCCTCGGCCGGGACGGCGACCCAGGGCTCGACCCGGTTGTCCCACTCGGTCTCGATCCACCGGGTGTGCACCGTGAACGGCTCGGTGGTGAAGGCGTCGTCCCGGACGACGGCGCGGTGGAACGGCACGACCGTGGGCATGCCCTCCACCACCAGCTCGTCCAGGGCGCGGCGGGCCCGCTGCAGCGCCTCGGTGCGGGTGGCGCCGGTGACGATCAGCTTGGCCAGCATCGAGTCGAAGGCCCCGGCGACCTCGCCGCCGGTCTCGACGCCGGAGTCCCAGCGCACGCCCGGGCCCTGGGGGATCTCCAGCCGGGTGACCGGGCCGGGGGCGGGCATGAAGTTGCGGCCGGCGTCCTCGGCGTTGATCCGGAACTCGATGCTGTGCCCGCGCGGGGTCGGGTCCTCGGTGATCTCCAGCGGCAGGCCCTCGGCGATGCGGAACTGCTGGCGGACCAGGTCGATGCCGCTGGTCTCCTCGGAGACGGGGTGCTCGACCTGCAGCCGGGTGTTGACCTCGAGGAAGGAGATCGACCCGTCGGTGCCGACGAGGTACTCGACCGTGCCGGCGCCGTGGTAGCCGGCCTCGGCGCAGATCGCCTTGGCCGAGGAGTGGATGCGGGCCCGCTGCTCGTCGGTCAGGAAGGGGGCGGGGGCCTCCTCGACCAGCTTCTGGTTGCGCCGCTGCAGCGAGCAGTCGCGGGTGCCGACGACGACCACGGTGCCGTGCGTGTCGGCCAGCACCTGCGCCTCGACGTGCCGCGGCTTGTCCAGGAACCGCTCGACGAAGCACTCGCCGCGGCCGAAGGCCGACACCGCCTCGCGCACCGCGGAGTCGAACAGCTCGGGGATCTCCTCCAGCGTGCGGGCCACCTTCAGCCCGCGCCCGCCGCCGCCGAACGCGGCCTTGATCGCGACGGGCAGGCCGTGCTCCCGGGCGAAGGCGACGACCTCGTCGGCGCCGGAGACCGGGTCGGTGGTGCCCGGCACCAGCGGGGCGCCGGCGCGGGTGGCGATGTGCCGGGCGGCGACCTTGTCGCCGAGGTCGATGATCGACTGCGGCGAGGGGCCGATCCAGGTCAGCCCGGCGTCGATGACCGCCTGGGCGAACCCGGCGTTCTCGGACAGGAAGCCGTAGCCGGGGTGGACGGCGTCGGCGCCGGACCGCTTCGCGGCGTCGAGGACCTTGTCGATCACCAGGTAGGAGTCGCCGGGCGTCGTCCCGCCGAGCGCGAAGGCCTCGTCGGCGGCCCGGACGTGCAGCGCGTCCCGGTCCGGCTCGGCGTAGACGGCGACGCTGGTCAGCCCGGCGTCCCGGCACGCGCGGGCGACCCGCACGGCGATCTCTCCGCGGTTGGCGATGAGGACCTTCTGCACCACGCCTCCTCTGTGGGGAACCGATCGGAGGGTAGTGCGTGCCGCCCGGGCGGCCCTCGCGGTGTCCGTGGCCGGGGGGTGTCGACCGGGGGGCCGGGGCGCCGGCCGGCCGCTAGCCTTCCGCCATGCTGGCCGCCCACCGGTTCCTGCTCACCCGCCTCCCCGGGGTGTACTTCCACCTCCGCAACGTCGGCCGGAAGGTGGTCGGCACGCGCCGGAACCAGCGCCGCCTGTTCGCCGAGCTGGTGCGGCCCGGGGACCTGGTCTTCGACGTCGGGGCCAACATCGGCGAGTTCACCGGCGCGTTCCGCGACCTCGGGGCGCGGGTGGTCGCCGTCGAGCCGCAGCCCCGGCTGGGGGACCACCTGCGCCGGCGCTTCGGCTCCGACCCGGACGTCACCGTGGTCGCGACGGCGGTCTCCGACCACCCGGGCGAGGCCACGCTGTACTGCACGACGGCCGACGCCCTGGCCACGCTGGAGGAGGCGCGGGCGGAGGGCGCCGGCGGACCCGGTGCGGAGCTGGAGTGGAACGACACCATCGTCGTCCCGCTGCAGACGCTGGACGCCCTCGTGGCCGAGCACGGCACCCCGGTCCTGGTGAAGATCGACGTCGAGGGCCACGAGCACGGTGTCGTCCGGGGGCTGGCCTCGGCCCGCCCGAGCGTCTTCTTCGAGGTCAACCGGCCGGGGGCGTTCGACGTGCTCGAGACCCTGGCGGCACGGGGGTACGGCGAGTTCTACGTCCGGGTGGCCGAGCGCCCCGACTGGGTGTCCCGCCGGCCCATGACCGCGGCGGAGGCCACCGACTGGCTGCGGGCGTCCACCGACGACTGCGACTGCCTGGCGCTCGCGCCGGGGGCCGGCCCCGACCGCCGTCCGGCGCCGGCTGCCGGCTGACACGAACCCCGGCTCGGCATCGTCGTCCCCCTCCAGGACATCCCTGCCGCCGGAACGGCCGGCAGGGGGACGGCGAAGCCCCGGGGCGGCCGGCTACCGGCGCCAGAGGTCGGTGAGGGAGAGCCCGCGCTTGGCCAGCTGGGTGCGCAGGGTCGCCAGGGACAGCCCCACCACGGCGGCCGGGTCGCCGTCCACCCGCCGCACGAAGGGCGCGCCGAGCCCGTCGAGGGTGAAGGCCCCGGCGACGGCCAGCGGCTCCCCGGTGGCCAGGTAGGCCTCGAGCTCCCGCGGTGTCGGCTGGGCGAAGTGCACGGTCGTGGAGACGACGGCGACGTCGCGGCTGACCACCCTGCCGTCCTGGACGTCGAACAGCGCCTGCCCGGTGTGCAGCACCCCGCTGCGGCCGCCCATCCGCTGCCACCGGTCCCGGGCCTCCTGCACGTCCGCCGGCTTGCCCATCGGCCGGCCGCGGAACTCCAGCAGCGAGTC
Source organism: Geodermatophilus marinus (assembly GCF_003428645.1). Classification (GTDB taxonomy): domain Bacteria; phylum Actinomycetota; class Actinomycetes; order Mycobacteriales; family Geodermatophilaceae; genus Geodermatophilus. Next base: position 30,710 of record NZ_QVQH01000006.1, read on the forward strand.
GGCGCCGACGACCAGCGCGTCGGTCTCCCGCGCGGCCACGGCCCCCGCCTTGGCGGCCGCGAGCAGGGCCACCTGTTCGCCGACCCGGGGTGCGCGGACGGCGGACTCGTCGACCTCGCTGACCACCACCTCGGGTGCCAGGCCGGCCTGCCGCAGAAGGGCCAGGCGGGCCGGGGACGCCGAGCCCAGGACCAGCCGGCGGACCCCGCTCACGCGTTCCACCCGGAGGCCCGCCAGCCGCCCGGGCCGGCGTGCAGGGCCCGCCGGTGGGCGTGCCCCGCCCAGCCCCACGCCCCGACCGGTGCCGGGCGGCGGCGCGGGCGGGGACGGGCGAGCGCGGCGAGGACGACGGTGAGGGCGGCGAGCTCCTCCGCCGAGGGTTCCCCGCGGAGGACCCGCAGGAGCGGGCGCTGCGGTGCGCTGTCGTTCATCGGTGCCAATCGTTCGGGACGAGCCGCGGGAGCGGTCGTGAGGAGCGGGGGCCCGGAGGGTCCCCCGACGAACGACGTGCAGCGGCTCCGCGCACGCCGGGGACGCTCCCTGGCCGCGGTGGTCGTCCGGAGGACGACGATGTCACAGCGGGATGTTGCCGTGCTTCTTCGGCGGCAGGGTCTGGCGCTTGTTGGCCAGCAGCCGCAGGGCCTTGGTGATCTCGACCCGGGTCTCCGAGGGGCGGATCACCTGGTCGACGTAGCCGCGGTCGGCGGCGATGTAGGGGGACAGCAGGGCGTCCTCGTACTCGGTGATCAGCTCGGCGCGGCGGGCCTCGGGGTCGGCGGCGTCGGCGAGCTCGCGCCGGTAGAGGATGTTCACCGCGCCCTGCGCGCCCATGACGGCGATCTGCGCGGTTGGCCAGGCCAGGTTGAGGTCGGCACCCAGGTGCTTGGAGCCCATGACGTCGTAGGCGCCGCCGTAGGCCTTGCGGGTGATCACGGTGATCTTGGGGACCGTGGCCTCGCCGTAGGCGTAGATCAGCTTGGCGCCGCGGCGGATGATGCCGTCCCACTCCTGCTGCGTGCCGGGCAGGAAGCCGGGCACGTCGACGAAGGTCAGCACCGGGACGTTGAACGCGTCGCAGGTGCGCACGAAGCGGGCGGCCTTCTCGGAGGCGTCGATGTCCAGGGTGCCGGCGAACTGCGTGGGCTGGTTGGCGACCACGCCCACCGGCCGGCCCTCGACCCGGCCGAAGCCGACCACGATGTTGGGCGCGAACAGCGCCTGCACCTCGAGGAACTCGCCGTCGTCGAGGACGTGCTCGATCACGGTGCGCATGTCGTAGGGGGTGTTGGCCGAGTCCGGGATGAACGCGTCGAGCTCGGCGTCGGTGTCGGTCAGCGCCCCGGGCAGCGCGGTGGCGGCCGGGGCCTGCTCCACGGCCGGCAGCGGGTCGAGGTTGTTGGACGGCAGGTAGGACAGCAGCGCCTTGACGTAGTCCAGCGCGTCGGCCTCGTCGGCGGCCAGGTAGTGCGCGACGCCGGACTTGGTGTTGTGCGTGCGCGCCCCGCCGAGCTCCTCGAGGGTGACGTCCTCACCGGTGACCGTCTTCACCACGTCGGGGCCGGTGATGAACATCTGGCTGGTCTCGTCGACCATCACCACGAAGTCGGTGAGCGCCGGGGAGTACACGTGCCCGCCCGCGGCCGCGCCCATGACCAGCGAGATCTGCGGGATCACCCCGGAGGCCAGCACGTTGCGCTGGAAGATCTCCCCGTAGAGGCCGAGGGAGACCACCCCCTCCTGGATCCGCGCGCCGCCGCCCTCGTTGATGCCGATGACCGGGCAGCCGTTGCGCATCGCCAGGTCCAGCACCTTGACGATCTTCTCGCCGTAGACCTCGCCGAGGCTGCCGCCGAACACGGTGACGTCCTGGGAGAAGACGCAGACCGGGCGGCCGTCGACGGTGCCGTAGCCGGTGACCACGCCGTCGCCGAACGGCCGCCGGTCGGCCATGCCGAAGTTGGTGGAGCGGTGCCGGGCGAACTCGTCGAGCTCGGTGAACGAGCCCGGGTCCAGCAGCGCCTCGATCCGCTCGCGGGCGGTCATCTTCCCGGCGGCGTGCTGCTTGGCCACCGCCCGCTCGGAGCCGGCGTGCGTGGCCTCCTCGACCCGCCGCTCGAAGTCGGCGAGCTTGCCCGCGGTGGTGTGGATGTCGATGTCGTCGGGGACGTGGTCGCCCGCGCTCTCGAGTTCGGCCGCGCTCACGGGTGGGTCCTCCTCGCTGGCGCTCGTGGGGCCGCGAATCGCGGCACTGACGTCCGGGGGTGAGCTCGCCAGCCGGCTCACGGGTTCCGTAGCGTAGGGGAGTGCCGGAAGCGACGCCGTCCCCCTCGGCAGGTCCCGCCCGCCCGCCGCTCGACGGGCCGGCCCTCGCGGCGGAGCTGACCGGCGGCAGCCGGCTGTGGCGCTCGCTGGAGGTCACCGAGGAGATCGGGTCCACCAACGCCGAGCTGCTCGCCGCCGCGGCCGACGACGCCGAGGAGGGCGCGGCCCTGGTGGCCGAGCACCAGGCGGCCGGCCGCGGGCGGCTGGACCGGGTCTGGGTGTCCCCGCCGCGTGCCGGGCTGACCGTCTCGGTGCTCCTGCGCCCCGACGTGCCGGCGGCCCGGCGCGGGTGGTTGCCCCTGCTCACCGGGGTCGCCCTCGCCGAGGCGGTGACCGGGTCGACGCCGGTCCGGGCCTCGCTCAAGTGGCCCAACGACCTGCTCGACGCCGACGGGGCGAAGCTGGCCGGGATCCTCGCCGAGGCCGCCTCCGGCGCGGTCGTGGTCGGGGTGGGGCTCAACGTCTCCACGCAGGCCGGCGAGCTGCCCGAGGGCGGGACGTCGCTGGCGCTGGCCGGTGCGGGGCCGGTCGACCGCGGCGCGCTGCTGCTGGCCTTCCTTCGCGGGCTGGAGCGCCGCTACCTCGACTGGGTCGCCGCGCTCGGCGACCCGGTGGGCACCGGGCTGGCCCGCGACTACCTGGCCTGGTGCTCGACCGTCGGCGCCGAGGTGGAGGTCACCCTGCCCGACGGCTCGGCGCGCGCGGGCACGGCGGAGTCGGTCGACTGGGACGGCCGGCTGGTGGTCCGGGGCCCGGAGGGGACCGTGGCGCTGGCCAGCGGCGACGTCCGCCACGTGCGGACACGCGCGCCCGGCTCCTGACCCCGGGGCCGGCGCCGGGCGATCCTGTCGGGCGTGCCCTACCCCGACAAGCTGCTGGCCGACGACGAGGAGGTCGTCCGGCACCTGCACCCGCACTGGTCCACCGTGGCCCGTCCGCTGGCCCTCCTCTTCCTCGTCGTGGGCGGGGCCTCGTACGCGGCCGCGCTCGTCCCGGCCGGCGACGCCCAGGGCGCGACCCGGCTGGTCCTGCTCGGCGTCGCCGCCGCCCTCGTGGCCGTGTTCGTGGCCGGCCCGCTGCTGCGCCGGCGGTGCACGCACTACGTGATCACCACCCACCGGCTGCTGTTCCGGGAGGGCGTGCTGTCCCGGCACGGCCGGGACATCGGCCTGTCCCGGATCACCGACGTCTCCTACCGGCAGACGCTGTGGGAGCGGGTGCTGGGCTCCGGCACGCTCACGATCGAGTCGACCGGCGACGCCGGGCCGACCGTCCTGCACCGCATCCCGGACAGCGACGGCGTCGCGCAGCTGCTCGCGCACGTGGTCGAGGAGGACGCCGACCGGCGGGCGTGGCCCGGCGCCGGGCACCCGACCGCCCGCCTCTGACGCGCGCCGTGACGGATCCGTCACGGCGTGCCTGGCCGGTTCTGTCGCACCCCCGACCTACCTTCTGCGCCCATGCGGCTGCTGCACACCTCCGACTGGCACATCGGCCGCACGCTGCACGGGGCCGACCTGCTGGCCGAGCAGGAGGCGGTCCTCGGCTCGCTGGCCGACGTCGTCGCCGCCGAGTCGGTCGACGCGGTCCTCGTCGCCGGTGACGTCTACGACCGCGCGGTGCCCTCCGCCGACGCCACCGGCGTCCTGGACCGGGTCGTCGGGCGGCTGCTGGCCGCCGGCGCGGCCGTCGTCCTCACCCCGGGCAACCACGACTCGGCCCGCAGGCTCGGCACTTTCTCCGGGCTGCTGGCCGCGGCCGGGCTGCACGTCCGGGCCGACACCCGGCGGCTGGACGAGCCGGTGCTCCTGGCCGACGAGCACGGCCCGGTGGCCGTCTACGGGGTGCCGTACCTGGAGCCCGAGCTCGCCCGGCACGAGCTCGGCGGGGGTGGGCGGGAGAGCGGTCCGCGCAGCCACGAGGCGGTGCTGGCCGAGGCGGTGCGGCGGGTCCGGGCCGACCTCGCGGGGCGGCCCGGCGCGCGCTCGGTCCTCATGGCGCACGCGTTCGTCGGCGGCGGCGTCCCCAGCGACAGCGAGCGCGACATCTGCGTCGGCGGGGTCGACCTCGTGCCGGCCGGCGTCCTCGACGGGGTCGACTACGTCGCCCTGGGCCACCTGCACCGGCCGCAGACCCTCACCCCCCGGCTGCGCTACAGCGGCTCGCCGCTGGCGTACTCCTTCGGCGAGGCGGGCCAGGACAAGCAGGCCTGGCTGGTCGACCTCGACGCCGGCGGGCTGGCCGGCGTCCGGGCCGTGCCGCTGCCGGCGCCGCGCCCGCTCACGGTGCTCACCGGCGCGCTCGAGGAGCTGCTCGCCGACCCCGCGCACGCCGCGGTGACCGGGCACTTCGTCTCGGCGCGGCTCACCGACCCGGTGCGGCCCGTCGACCCGATGCGCCGGCTGCGCACCCGGTTCCCGCACTGCGTGCACCTCGAGTGGACCGGTGGCGGGGCCCGCGACGGCCGCAGCTACCGGGAACGCCTGCACGGCCGGGGCGACCTCGAGGTGGCCGGCGAGTTCGTCGGCCACGTCCGGGAGGGGGTGGGCGCCACGGCCGGCGAGCGGGAGCTGCTCGCGCGGGCGCTCGGGGCGGCCGGCCGCGAGGAGCGCGCCCGGTGAGGCTGCACCGGCTCAGCATCAGCGCCTTCGGCCCCTTCGCGGGCACCGAGACCGTCGACGTCGACGCCGTCGCCCGCGACGGGCTGTTCCTGCTCTGGGGGCCCACGGGCGCGGGGAAGACGACGGTGCTCGACGCGGTGGTCTTCGCCCTCTACGGCACCGTGCCCGGCGCCCGGGGCGAGGAGAAGCGGCTGCGCAGCGACCACGCCGGCGCGGGAACCCGCACCGAGGTCAGCTGTGAGCTCACCCTCGCCGGCGAGCGGCTGCTCGTGGTGCGCCGGCCGGAGCAGACCCGGCCCAAGAAGCGCGGCACGGGCGAGACCACCGAGCAGGCGCGGCTGACCGTCGCGCGCCTGCGGGACGGCGGCTGGGAACCGGTCAGCACCCGCATCGACGAGGGGTCGGAGTACCTGCGGCAGCGCCTGGGCCTGTCGGCCGAGCAGTTCTGCCAGGTCGTGCTGCTCCCGCAGGGCGACTTCGCGCGGTTCCTGCGGGCCGAGCCCGAGGACCGCTCCCGCCTGCTGCGCACCCTCTTCGACGTCGACCGCTTCGCCCGGGCCGAGGAGTGGCTGGCCGGCGAGCGGAGGGCGGCCGAGGAGTCGGTGCGCGCCGACCGGCACCGGATCAGCACGCTGCTGCACCGGGTCGCGCAGATCGCCGACGAGGAGGTCCCCGAGGCCCTCGCGCCGGAGCTCGTCGGCGCCCGGTCCGGGGCCGGTGTCGACGGCTGGGTGGCGGGCGTGCGCGCCCGTGCCGCGGCCGAGCTGACCCGGGCGGGGGAGGCGGCCGGGGCGGCCGGCGCGCGCGCCGCGCAGGCCGACGCCGCCCTCGCCGCCGCCCGGTCGCTGGCCGACCGCCACGCCCGCCGGGGACGCGCCCGCGCCCGGCTCGCCGAGCTGGCCACCGAGGCCGAGCAGCTGGCCCCGCAGCGCCGGCGGGCCGATGCCGGCCGGCGGGCCGAGGCCCTGCGGGACGTGCTCGAGGCCGCCGGCCGCGCCGCCCTCGACGCCGAGGCCGCGACCCGCGCCCGCGAGGCGGCCACCGGGGCCTGGGCGCAGCTCGGCGGGGGGCGGGTCGCCGAGGCCGACCTCGCGCGCGCCCTCCGCGACGAGTCCGCCGCCGCCCGCGCCCTCCTCCCCGACGTCGACCGCGCCGACCGGCTCGCCCGGGAGGTGGACCGGCTCGCCGCGGTGGTGGGGGACCTGACCGGGCGGTGCGCCACCGGGGCGGCCGAGGCCGACGCGTGGCCCGGGCGGGTGGCGGCCGCGCAGGAACGGGCCGGGGCCGCCGCCGCGGGGGCCGCCCGGCTGCCGGGGCTGGTCGCCGCCGAGGAGGCCGCCCGTGCCGCGCTGACCGCCGCCGTCCGGGCCGAGGAGGTGGCCGGGGCGCTGCCCGCCGCGCAGGCGGCGGCCGCCGGCGCCCGCGAGGCCTGGCTCACCCGCCGCGAGCGGCTGGTGGAGGTGCGCACGGCCCGGCTCGACGGCATGGCCGCCGAGCTCGCCGCCGGGCTCGCCGACGGTGCGGCCTGCCCCGTCTGCGGGGCGACCGAGCACCCCGCGCCGGCCCGGCCGGCCGGCCGGCCCGTGTCGGCCGAGGACGAGGAGCGGGCCCGCGGGTCGGTGGACGCCGCCGAGGGGACCGCCGCGGCCGCCCGGCACCGGCTCGAGGAGCTGGAGCGCGACCTCGCCGTCCTCCGGGCCCGTGCCGGTGACGGGTCCGTGCCCGAGCTGCGGGCGCGGGCCGAGCGCGCCACCACCGAGCGGGCCGAGGTCGCGGTGCTCGCCGCGGACGCCGAGCCCGCCCGCCGGGGGCTCGCCGACCTGGAGCGGCGGCGCGCGGCCGCCGCGGCCGCGCTGGCCGCCGGCCGGGAGGAGTTGCAGCGCGCCGGTGCCGAGCACGCCGCCCGGTCCGACGAGCTGCGGGAGCTGACCGACCGGCTCGAGGCCGCCCGCGGCGAGGACCCCCACCTGCGCGCCCGCGTGGCCCGGCTGACCCGCGCCGCGGAGCGCTGCGAGGCGGCCGTCGCGGCCGCGGCCGACGAGCAGCGCGCCCGGGCCGCGGCCGACACCGCCCGGCGCACCGCGGCGGAGCGGGCGGCCGCGGCCGGCTTCCCCGACGTGCTCGACGCCTCGGCGGCCCTGCTCCCCGACGGCGCGCTGGCCGCGCTCGACCGGCGCATCCGCGAGCACGAGGCCGCCCGGGCCGCCGCGGCCGCCGCCCTGGCCGACCCCGAGCTCGCCGACCTCCCCGACCCGCCGGACGTGACCGCGGGCGAGCGGCGCTGCGCCGAGGCGACCGCCGAGCGCGAGGCGGCCGTGGCCGCCCTCGAGCAGGCCCGGCGGCGCACCGGGGCCCTGGACCGGCTCGCGGGGGACGTCGTCGCCGCCGAGATCGAGCTCGCCGACCGGCTGGCCGCCGCCGGCCGGGTCACCGCCCTCGCCGACCTCGTGGCCGGCCGGGGCGCCAACACGCTGCGGATGCGGCTGCAGTCCTTCGTGCTCGCCGCCCGGCTGGAGCAGGTGGCCGAGGTCGCCAGCCGGCGGCTGCAGGAGATGTCCGGGGGCCGCTACACCTTCCTGCACAGCGACGCCGCGGCTCGCCACGGCGCCCGCAGCGGTCTCGGCCTCGACGTCCTCGACGAGTACACCGGCACCCGCCGGCCCACCAAGACGCTCTCCGGAGGAGAGAGCTTCATGGCCTCGCTCGCCCTGGCGCTGGGCCTGGCCGACGTGGTCACGGCGGAGGCGGGCGGCGTGCAGGTGGACACCCTCTTCGTCGACGAGGGCTTCGGCACGCTCGACGCCCAGGCGCTCGACGCGGTGATGACGGTGCTCGACGAGCTGCGCCGCGGCGGGCGCACCGTGGGGGTGATCAGCCACCTGGAGGAGCTGCGCACCCGCATCCCGACCCGGCTGGAGGTGGTGGCCGGCCGGCACGGGTCCCGGCTGGCCGGCTGACGCGGGCCCCGGGCGGGCCGGCCGGGTGACGCGGGCCGGCGGGTCAGCCGGCGGGGGCGGGGGCCGCCTCCCGGGCCGGCGCAGCCGCCGGCAGCGCCCGGGCGGGGAACACCCAGCGCCGGTAGGCCAGGAACCGGATGACCGTGCCCAGCGCGATGGAGCCCACGTTGGCCACCTGGAGCACCAGGGCGGCCTCCTGGCCCAGCGGGTACCGCACGAGGGCCACGATCGCCAGGCCCAGCAGGAGCGTCGCCCCGTTGACCAGCGCGAAGAGCAGGGACTCCCGGCGCAGGCCGGTCCGGGACCGGTGGGAGAACGACCAGAACCGGTGCCCGAGGAAGGCCACCGTGGTGCTCACGAGGGTGCTGGTCAGCTTGGCCGTCACCGCCCCCACGCCGGCGGTCGCGTAGAGGACCTGGAAGAGCACCAGGTCGCAGGCGAACGCCGCTGCGCCCACCACCCCGAACGCCGAGACCTCCTTGAGCAGGAGCCGCCACGTCGAGCGCAGGCGCTGACGGAGGGCGGGGGGCGGGGACACCCCGGCGAGTCTAGGGAGCCGGACGCGCTTCCGGTGTCGCCGCGGTGCGGCCGGGACGCACGGGGCGCCGGCGGTGGCCGGGACCACGGGGGAGCGGTGCGCGGGGCGGCGCTAGCCTCGCGGTCACCATGGCAGCAGCTCTCGACCCCGCGACCGGGCTGCCGGTGGTCGCGATGGTGGGCGGCGGGCAGCTGGCCCGCATGACCCACCAGGCGGCCATCGCCCTCGGTCAGTCCCTCCGCGTCCTGTCCACCGGGCCGGCGGAGTCCGCCGCGCTCGTCGCCGCCGACGTCCGGCTCGGTGACCACCGCGACCTCGCCGCGCTGACCTCGCTGGCCGCGGGGGCGACCGTGGTCACCTTCGACCACGAGCACGTCCCCACCGAGCACCTGCACGCGCTGGAGCAGGCCGGGCACCGGGTCGCGCCCGGGCCGCGGGCGCTGGTGCACGCCCAGGACAAGCTGGTGCTGCGCCGGGCCCTCGCCGAGGCCGGCGAGCCGCAGCCGGCGTGGGCCGAGGTCCGCTCGGCCGGCGACGTGGAGCGGTTCGCCGCCGGCACCGGGTGGCCGGTCGTCGTCAAGACGCCCCGCGGCGGCTACGACGGCAAGGGCGTCTTCGTGGCCTCCGACGCCGCGGAGGTCGCCGACCTGCTCGCCGCGCACGGCACCCTCCTGGTCGAGGAGCGGGTGCCGCTGGTCCGGGAGCTCGCGGCCGTCGTCGCCCGGTCGCCCTACGGGCAGGTCGCCGCCTGGCCGGTCGTGGAGACCGTCCAGCGCGACGGCGTGTGCCACGAGGTGCTCGCCCCCGCGCCCGGCCTGGACGACGAGCGCGCGACCGCCGCGCAGGAGCTGGCGATCCGCATCGCCGAGCGCACCGGCGTGGTGGGCCTGCTCGCCGTCGAGCTCTTCGAGACCGCCCACGGCGTGCTGGTCAACGAGCTGGCCATGCGCCCGCACAACTCGGCGCACTGGACGATCGAGGGCTCGCGCACCAGCCAGTTCGAGCAGCACCTGCGCGCGGTGCTCGACTACCCCCTGGGCGCCACCGCGATGACCGCCCCGGTGGTGGTGATGGCCAACGTGCTGGGCGGGCGCGCCGCCGCGCCCGGCTGGACCGGCCCCGGCCTCGACGAGCGGGTGCACCACCTCATGGCCCACTGGCCGGACGTCAAGCTGCACTGGTACGGCAAGGGGCAGCGGCCGGGCCGCAAGCTCGCCCACGTGACCGCGCTCGGCGACGACCTCGCCGCGGTGCGGGCCCGGGCCGCCGCCGCCGCGCGCTACCTCGCCGACGGTGAGATCGACCCCGCCTTCGCCTTCGCCCCCGAGGAGGACCCCCGTGGCTGACCCGCGCGGCGACGGCCCCCTGGTCGGCATCGTCATGGGCAGCGACTCGGACTGGCCGGTGATGGAGCCGGCCGCGGCCGCGCTGGCCGAGTTCGGCGTGCCCCACGAGGTGCACGTCGTCTCGGCCCACCGCACGCCGCGGCGGATGCTGGACTACGCCGAGGCCGCCGCCGGGCGGGGGCTGCGGGTCGTCATCGCCGGGGCCGGGGGCGCCGCCCACCTGCCCGGTATGGTCGCCGCGGCCACGCCCCTGCCGGTGATCGGCGTCCCGCGGCCGCTGGACCGCCTCGACGGCCTGGACAGCCTGCTGTCGATCGTGCAGATGCCGGCCGGCGTGCCGGTGGCCACGGTCTCGATCGGCGGCGGCCGCAACGCCGGGCTGCTCGCCGTCCGCATCCTCGCCGCGGCCGACCCGGGGTTGCGGTCCGCGGTCGAGCGCTTCCAGGCCGACCTGGCCGACTCCGTCGTCGCCCGCGACGCGGCGCTGCAGGAGCGGCTCGCTTCACCCTGACGTCCGGTGCGTCCTAGCATCTACCCGTGAGTAGCACTGGGCTGTACGCGCTGACCGAGGAGCACGACGAGATCCGGGCGGCGGTCCGGGGCCTCGCCGAGAAGGAGATCGCCCCGCACGCCGCCGAGGTGGACGCCGAGTCGCGCTACCCGATCGAGGCGCAGAAGGTGCTCACGGCGGCCGGGTTCCACGCCACGCACATCCCCGAGGCCTACGGCGGGGAGGGCGCCGACCCGATCGCGACCTGCATCGTGATCGAGGAGGTCGCCCGCGTCGACGTCTCGGCCTCGCTCATCCCGGCGGTGAACAAGCTCGGGTCGATGCCGATCATCCTGTCGGCGTCGGAGGAGCTCAAGCACAAGGTGCTGCCGTCGATCGCCTCGGGTGAGGCGATGATCAGCTACGGGCTGTCCGAGCGGGAGGCCGGCTCGGACGCCGCGGCGATGAGGACCCGGGCCCGGCTCGAGGGCGACTCGTGGGTGCTCAACGGCACGAAGGCCTGGATCACCAACTCCGGGGTCTCGTCCTGGTACACGGTCATGGCCGTCACCGACCCGGAGAAGGGGGCGAACGGGATCTCGGCGTTCGTCGTCCACCGCGACGACCCGGGCTTCGCCGTCGGCCCCAAGGAACGCAAGATGGGCATCAAGGGCTCGCCCACCTGCGAGCTGTACTTCACCGACTGCACCATCCCGGCCGACCGGATCATCGGCGAGCCGGGCACCGGCTTCAAGACCGCGCTGCGCACGCTCGACTTCACCCGGCCGACCATCGGCGCCCAGGCCGTCGGCATCGCGCAGGGCGCGCTGGACGCCGCCGTGGAGTACACCCGCGAGCGCAAGCAGTTCGGCAAGGCGGTCAGCGACTTCCAGGGCGTGCAGTTCATGCTCGCCGACATGGCCATGCAGATCGAGGCCGCCCGGCACCTGGTCTACGTCGCGGCCGCCCGCGGCGAGAACGGCGGCCCGGACCTCGGCCGGCTGTGCGCGGCGGCCAAGGCCTTCGCCTCCGACGTCGCGATGAAGGTGACCACCGACGCCGTGCAGCTCTTCGGCGGGGCCGGCTACACGCAGGACTTCCCGGTCGAGCGGATGATGCGCGACGCCAAGATCACCCAGATCTACGAGGGCACCAACCAGGTCCAGCGCATGGTGATCGCACGGAGCCTCCTGAAGTAGCGCGTCGACCGGCGCCCCTGCCGGGCCGGAGTCGTCCGGGTGGTCGAGTGCGAGCACCAGGTCGCCGAGGACCCGCTCGGCGACCTGCCCGGCGGGAGCGCGCCCGCCCACACCCCCGTACCGCGTCCCCGGAGGTCCCGTGCGTCGTCTGCTCGTCATCGGCATCGGGGCCGGTGACCCGGACTTCGTCACCGTCGGCGCGGTCGCGGCGCTCAACGAGGTCGACGTCTTCCTCGTCCTCGACAAGGGGCCGGCCACCGCCGACCTCACCGCGGCCCGGCGGGCGGTCTGCGAGCGCTTCATCACCCACGACCGGTGGCGGCTGGTGGAGCTCTCCGACCCCGAGCGGGACCGCCGGACGCCGGCCTACGTGCGCGCCGTCGACGACTGGCGGGACGAGCGGGCCGCGCTGCTCGAGCAGGCGCTCACCGAGGAGGTCCCCGACGGCGGCACCGCGGGGTTCCTGGTGTGGGGGGACCCGTCGCTCTACGACGGCACGCTGCGGGTGATCGGGACGATCGCCCGGCACGGCTCCCTGGACCTCGAGTGGGAGGTGATCCCCGGCATCACCAGCGTCCAGGCGCTCACCGCCCGCCACCGCGTCCTGCTCAACCGGGTGGCCGGCGCGGTGCACCTCACGACCGGCCGGCGGCTGGCGCAGGGCCTGCCCGACAACGCCGACGACGTCGTGGTCATGCTCGACGCCGACCTCGCCTGCCGGGCCTACGCCGACCAGGACCTCGACATCTACTGGGGCGCCTACCTCGGTACCGAGGACGAGATCCTGGTCTCGGGGAAGCTCGCCGACGTCGTCGACGAGATCGCCGAGAAGCGCGCGGCGGCCCGGGCGCGCAAGGGCTGGATCATGGACACCTACCTGCTGCGCCGTCCCGGCGCGGAGGCCTGAGCCAGCCGGGTGGTGCACCCGCCGGCACCGGCGGCCGTCCGTGGGGGCAGCGCCCCGGTCCCCGCCGCGCGGGCGCACGGCAGCGCGAGGGTCCCCGGCCGCCACCGCCCGCCCGCCGGCCGGCAGGAGCCCCCCGCCGCACACGTGCCGGGCCGGCGCAGGGGCGTCGGGGGAACCGCCGCCGTCCCGCGCCCGGCGGCCGCGCGTCCGGCCGCGCGGACCCGCTGCCGGCGCCGCAGCGCGCGGGTCAGCACGCCGTGCTGCGGGGAGAGCAGCAGGGCGAGCACGAAGCAGCAGGTGGCGACCACGCCCATCGCCCCGCCGATCGAGGCGTCCAGCGCGACCGCGCCGGCGTAGCCGCTGACCGCGGCCACCCACCCCACGGCCACCGAGACGGCGATCATGACCCCCAGCCGGTCGGTGAGCAGGTGCGCCGTGGCCGCCGGGACGACGAGCAGGGCGATGACGACGATGGCCCCGACCGCTTCGAAGGCGGTCACCGCGGTGGCGGCCACGGCGGTGAGCAGCACCCGCGCGACCACGGTCGGGTCGACGCCGGTGGTGCGGGCGAAGCCGGGGTCGAACGTGGCGACCTTGACCTGCTTCCAGAACGCGACCAGCAGCAGCAGGTCGACCAGCGCCACCGCCCCGATGGCCACCACCGACTGGGGGACCGCCACGGCGCCGAGCACCAGCGTCCGGAACGGCACGAACGCGATCTGCCCGTAGATCGTCGAGTCCAGGTCGAGGTGGATGTCGGCGGCCCAGCGGTCCACGCCGAGCAGGCCGAGGGAGAACAGCGCCGGGAAGACCAGCGCGATCGCGGCGTCGGCCCGCACCAGCCCGGTGGAGCGCAGCGCTTCCAGGGCGAGGACGCAGACGACGCCGAACGCGGCCGCGCCGACGATCACCGGCAGCGTCGCCCGGGTCCCGAGGACCAGGTGCACGAGCACGATGCCGGGCAGCACCGAGTGCGACACCGCGTCCCCGACGAGCGCCTCGCGCCGCAGGACCAGGAGCGGGCCGAGCAGCCCGCAGGCGGTCGCCGTCAGGCCCGCGGTCAGGACGATCGCGACGGCGGGGCTCACCGGGCACCTCCCGCGACCGCCGGGGCCGTCCCGCCCAGCGCCCGCAACCGCTCGACCGCCTCGGCGCCCAGGCTCCCGGCCAGGTCGTCGGGATCCGGCTCCCGGGCGTCGCCGACCGCCACCTCTGCACCGTGCTCGAGCCAGGCCCACCACAGCTCGCGGCGGGCGAGCACGGCGGTCGCGGCCCCCTGCCCGGCGGCGGTGAGCGACCAGCCCGCGCCGGTGGCGCGCACGAGCCCGTCGCGGCGCAACCGGCGCAGCGTCCGGCGCACGGCCCGCGAGGGCCGGCCGGCGCCGAGGGCGGACGCGGCGACCGGCGCCGGCCCGGCGGCCGCGACGTCGACGAGCACGCCCTCGCGCTGCCGCCGCCGGCGATCGCGGCGCAGGCGGCGGGCGTGCCAGAGCACGCCCCGCCCGGGGGCGAGGGACAGCGCGAGCAGCACGACGCCGGCCCCCAGCAGGACGACGACCGGCCCGGTGGGCGTCCGCGTCGCGGTCGACAGCAGCGAGCCGGCGGTCCCCACGGCGGCTCCGACGACGCCCGCGACGACGAGCATCGTGGCCAGCCGGCCGGTGACCTGCCGCGCGGCCACGGCCGGGACGACGATCATCGCCACCATGAGGATGGCGCCGACCGTCCGCAGCCCGACGACGACCGCGACGACCAGGAGCACCGTCGAGACCAGTTCGAGCAGCCGGATCGGCAGGCCCGTCGACCGGGCGAAGGCGGCGTCGAACAGCACCACCGTGAGCGGCCGGTGCAGCAGCGCGAGCACCACGACCGTGCCGGCGGCGAGGGCGGCGAAGAGCGTGACGTCGGCCTGCACCAGCCCCGCGGCCTGGCCGAACAGGTAGTCCTGCAGCCCGGCCTGGCCGGCGTCGCCGGTGGCGGCGATGTGGGTCAGCAGCACGATGCCCAGCGAGAACGAGCCGGAGAGCACGACGCCGATGGCGGTGTCGGGGCGGACCCGGCTGCTGCGCTCGAGGGCCAGCACCAGGACCGCCGCGAGGGTGCCGGCGACCGCCGCGCCGACGAGCAGCGACACGGTGTCCTTGACCCCGGCGAGCAGGAAGGCGACGGCCACCCCGGGGAGGGCGGCGTGGGACAGCGCGTCGCCGACGAGGGTGCGGCGGCGCAGCACGGCGAGCACCCCCACCAGGCCGGCCAGGAGCCCGAGCACGGCGGCACCGGTGGCCACCACGGCATCGGTGTAGGGCAGCGGCAGCGCGTCGATCAGCGCGTCCACGCCGGCTCCTCCTCCCGGCCCGCGGCACCGCCGGGGACGCCGGCGGCGCCGTAGGCGCGGCGCAGGTTGGCCGGGGTCAGCGCCTCGGCCACCGGGCCGCAGGCCACGGCCCGCACGTTGAGCAGGAGGGCGTGGTCGAAGCGGGCCCGGACCGTGCCGAGGTCGTGGTGGACGACCACGACGGACCGCCCCTCGTCGCGCACCGCGGTGAGCACGTCGAGCAACGCGGCCTCGGTGCGGGCGTCGACGCCGGCGAAGGGCTCGTCCATGACGAGCAGGGGCGCCTGCTGGGCCAGCGCGCGGGCGAGGAAGACGCGCTGCCGCTGGCCGCCGGACAGCTGGCTGATCTGGCGGCCGGCGAAGGCGGTCATGCCCACCCGGTCGAGGCTCTCGTCGACGACCGGTCGCTCGCTGCGGCGGACCCGCCGGAACCAGCCGGCCGCCCGGTAGCGGCCCATCTCGACGACCTCGCGGACGGTGATCGGGAAGTCCCAGTCGACCGCGTCCCGCTGCGGGACGTAGGCGACCCGGTCCAGCGCCGCCCGGGCGGGACGCCCCTCGACCAGCGTCCGGCCGGAGTCGGCCGGGAGCAGCCCGAGCGCGGCCTGCAGCAGGGTGGACTTGCCGGCCCCGTTGGGGCCGACGACGGCCGACAGGGTCCCGGCGGGGACGGTGGCGTCGACGTCGGCGAGCACCGGCCGGCGGCCGTAGCTGACCGTCAGCCCCCGCACCTCCAGGGCCGGGGGGCGCGCGTCCGCGGCGCTCACCGGGTCAGCCCCTCGACGATCAGCTGCGCGTTGTGCCGCACCGCCCCCGCGTAGTAGCCGGTCGCCGTCCCCGGGTCGCCGAGCGCGTCGCCGAACAGCTCACCGCCCACCTCGGTCGGCCTGCCCTGCCGCTCGGCGGCGGCCAGCACGGCCGAGATCGTCTGCGGCGGCACGCTGGACTCCAGGAACACCGCGCCGAGGTCGGCCGCGGCGACGGTGCGGGCGACCCGCTCGACGTCGGCGGTGGTCGCCTCCGCCGCGGTCGACCTGCCCTGCACGGCGGCGACCTCCAGGCCGTAGGCGCGCGCCAGGTAGGAGAAGGCGTCGTGCGAGGTGACCAGCACGCGGGAACGCTCCGGCACCTGCGCCACCAGCGCCTCGACCTCGGCCTCGAGCGCCTCGAGCTCCGCGGTGGCGTCGGCCAGGTTCGCCGCGTAGACGTCGGCCGAGCCGGGGTCGAGCTCGGTCAGCCCGTCGGCGACGGCGCCGGCCGCGAGCGCCCACAGGTCCGGGTCGAACCAGATGTGCGGGTCGTGCTCGCCCCCGCCCACCGCGATCAGCTGCTCGTCGGGGACGGCGTCCCCGACGGCGACCACGGGCACCGTCCGGCCGATGCCGGCGAAGACCTCGTCGAGCTTCCCCTCGAGCTCCAGCCCGTTCCACACGACGATGTCCGACCCGGCCAGGGTCCCGACGTCGCCGGCGCCGGCCTCGTACAGGTGCGGGTCCACGCCCGGGCCCATGATCCCGGTGACCTCGACGCGGGCCCCGCCGATCCACCGGACGAGGTCGGTGTGCCAGTTGGTCGTGGTGGTGACCTGGATCGGCCGGGAGCCGATGTCGCCGGTGCCGGCCCGGGCGTCGGCGGCCGCGCAGCCGGCCAGCAGGAGGGCGGCGAGGGGGAGGAGCGCGGGCAGGGTCCCGGGGTGCCGCGGTGGCGGGTCGGGACGTCGTCGTCCGAAGAGGGTCACGGGTGCCTCCGGTGGCGCTCGGCAGCTCAGGTGTGCCTGTCCTTCCCGCTGCCGGTGGCCCGTCGGTGCCGGGGCCTGGCCCCGGCGGGCCGACCTCGCGCCCCTCCGCCCGAGCGCGGGGTCACCCCGGCGGTGCGGCGGACGGCCGGCCCTCCGCGTCGCCGGGGGCGCCGGGCGGGTCGTCCGGTGCGTCCTCCGGCGTCCGCCGCACCTCCCGCCGCCACCCCTGCACCGCGGCCGCGAGCACCCCGGCGACCGGTACCGCGACGAACAGCCCCAGCAGCCCGAACGCGGAGGCGGCGCCGGTCGTCAGCAGCAGGACGACGAGCGGGTGGAAGCTGATCGCCCGGGACAGCAGCAGCGGCGCCAGCAGGTTGCCCTCGATCTGCTGCACCAGGATGACGATGAGCAGGGCCCACAGCGCCGTCACCCAGCCGCTGGTGACCCCGGCGACCGCCACCGCCACGGCGCCCGCGATCGTCGCCCCCACCAGCGGCACGTAGCCGAGCAGGAAGGTCAGCGCGCCGATCGGCAGGGCCAGCGGGACGTCGAGCAGCCACAGGCCGAAGCCGATGAGGACGCCGTCGATGAAACCGGTGGCGGTGGCCGCGTAGAACCAGGCGCCGGCGGTGCGCAGGCCGGCGCGGAAGGCGGCGTCGGTCGGGGCGCGGTGCTCCACGGGCAGGGCGCGGACGAACTGCCGCCAGAGCCGGTCGCCGCTGGTGAGCGCGAAGAGGGTGAAGAACACGGCGATCAGCAGGACGGTGGCCACGTTGCCGACCGCGTTCAGCCCCGAGGCCGCGGCACCACCGAGGCCGCTCATCGCGGTGCCCACCGACGACTCGAGCTGGTCGAGGACCTGGTCCAGCCCGGCGTTGTCCAGGTCGGCGGTCCGCTGCTGGACCCAGGCGGTGACCGAGTCGACCGCGGCCGTGCCGGCGGCGACCAGGCCGGGCCACGCGCCGATCAGCTGGAACACGAGGAAGACCAGGACGCTGACGAAGAAGGCCAGGTAGGCGAGGACGCAGAGGATCGCGGCCAGCACGGCCGGGACGCCGTGCACCCGCAGCCACCGGGCGATGGGCCACAGCATCGCGACCTGGGCCACCCCGAGCATCGCCGCGGCCGCGACGAACTGGACCTGGAGCAGCAGCCAGATCGCCCCGACGGCGGCCAGGCCGATCACCAGGGCGCGCCCGGCGATCGTCGCCTCGCGCTGCAGCAGCGTCAGCCGGCCGGCCGTCGGCGGCGGCGTCGCGGGCCGGGCCCCGTACGCGTACGACCGGACGGGGCCGCGCCGGGGTGCGGCACCGCCGCCGGCCGCACCCGGTGCCGGCTCGGCCATCCCTGCCTCCCGTCCGCTCGGCCCGGCGGCTCCCGCCCGGGCGTGCCCCCTCGTGGGGGCCCATCCTGGCCCCCCGACCGGTCCGGTGACCGGTGCGCCCGCCCGGGTCGCCCCGCGGCCGGGGAGCACCGGGGGAGGGCGGGACGCCGGCGCCCGGGCCGGGGTGCGGTCAGCGGCCTACGGTCGGGGCATGTCCCTCACCCGCGGCACCGGACCGCTCGCCCGGCCCTCCGCCGGCCGGCTCAACGCCGACCTGTGGTCGGTCGCACCCGCCCACGCGCTGTACCTGCACCCGGTGCAGGAGCGGGTGCGCGGCGTGCTCGGCGGCCGCACGGTGGTCGACACGACCGGCGCGTCGCTGCTGCACGAGACCGGTCTGCTGCCCCGCTGGTACCTGCCGGCCGACGACGTCGCCCCCGGCCTGCTGAGCCCGAGCGCCACCCGGACCACCTGCCCGTTCAAGGGCGAGGCGAGCTACTGGCACCTCGAGGTCGACGGCTCCCGGGTGGAGGACGCCGCCTGGTCCTACCCCGACCCGGTGGACGGGTGCCCCCCGCTGGCCGGGCTGGTCTCCTTCCACCTGGAGGGGCTGGACACCTGGTACGTCGAGGACGAGGAGCTGCTGGGGCACCCCCGGGACCCGTTCCACCGGGTCGACGCCCGCCGCTCCTCGCGGCACGTGGTGGTGCGCGTCGGTGGCGAGGTGGTCGCCGAGACCCGGTCGCCGGTCGCGGTCTTCGAGACGGGGCTGCCGACGCGCTGGTACGTGCCCGAGGAGGACGTGCGCGACGGCGTCCTCACCCCGAGCGGGGCCACGACCGTCTGCCCCTACAAGGGGGTGGCCACCTACGAGCACGTCGCCGTCGGCGGACGGCGGTACGACGACGTCGCCTGGTGCTACCGGGAGCCGCTGCTCGAGGCGCTGCCCGTCGCCGGCCACCGCTCGTTCGACGGCGAGGGCGTGCGGGTCGAGGTCACGACCTGACGGAGGCCCTCGCCCTCCCGGGGCCCGCGGCGGGGCCGCGCGGTCAGGCCAGGGAGAGGAAGAGCTTCTCCAGGCGGGCGCGGTCGACGCCGTTCTCCGAGGTGATGCACTGCTCGAGCCCGGTGGCGATGATCGCGAAGCCGGCCTTGTCCAGCGCCCGGGAGACGGCCGCGAGCTGGGTGACGACGTCCTCGCAGTCCCGCCCGGACTCCATCATGCGGATCACCCCGGCGAGCTGGCCCTCCGCGCGCCGCAGCCGCTTGACGACGTCGCCGACCACCTGGGTGTTCTCCAGCTGCATGGGTTCATCCTCCCCCGTCGGGTGCACACCCGGGTCGGTACCGGACCCGGTGCAGCGCCGCGGGTCGGCGGGTCATTCCCGGGCTGCTCAGGCCGGTGCCGCGGTGCGGGCTCCGCGGCGGCCGGCGTGCCGCAGCGGGCACCGTGGCACCAGGGCCGCGCACCCGGCGAGCGCCACCGCCATCCCGGCCAGGGCGATCAGCGCGGGGACCCGGAGGCCGTCCGGGGCCTGCTGCACGAGCACGAAGGCGCCCATCGCCAGGACGAACCAGCCGAAGGCCTGGCGCAGGGCGTCGGCGTGGATGCGGCCCACCAGCCGGGCCCCGACCAGGCTGCCGGCCACGGCGGCGACCGTGACCGCGCCGGTGAGCACCCAGTCGATCGGCACGGTGGTCAGGTAGCCGGCCAGGCCGGCGGAGGACTTCATGGCGATGACCAGCAGCGAGGTGCCCACCGCCACGCCCATCGGCAGCCCGCCGAGCAGGGCGAGGGCCGGGACGACCAGGAAGCCGCCGCCCGCGCCGACCAGCCCGGTGACCAGGCCGACCACGACCCCCTCGGCCAGGACCGGCAGCACCGGCAGCTCGGCGTGGGCCCGGGAGGGGTCGATCGCCTCGCGGCCGCGGATCATGGCGAACGCGGTGGCGATCATCATGAGCGCGAAGGCGACCAGGAGCACGGTGCCGGGCAGGTGGCCGCCGATGAACCCGCCGGCGAACGCGCCGGCCATGCCGGCCAGCCCGAACAGCAGGCCGGTGCGCCAGCGCACCCGGCCGGCGCGGGCATGCCCGACCACGCTCACCGCCGCCGTGACGCCGACGACCACCAGCGAGGCGGCGATCGCCTCCTTGGCGTCCATGCCGGCCACGTAGACCAGCAGCGGGACCATGAGGATCGACCCGCCGCCGCCGAGCAGCCCGAGGGCCAGCCCGACGACGACGGCCAGGCTGACGGTGAGCGCGATCAGCACCGGTCACCGCTCCCTGGTCAGCCGGTCCAGCGCCGAGCCGGTGGGCCGGGCACCGCGCTTGTTCCACGGCATCCGTGCCAGGGCCGCCCCCATGGCGCAGGTGTTGGACACGGCGGCGAACACCAGGCCGCCGCCGACGAGGCCCGACAGCCACGTGGCCCTCGGCGCGACGGTGCTGCCGAGGATGCCGGCCAGCACCAGCGAACCAGCGGCCAGGCGGACCTGGCGCTCGAGCTCCCAGGCCTGCCGGCCGCGGTCGACCGCCCCGCCGGTGGCCTCCCAGCCGGTGAGGCCGCCGGACAGGACAGTGCTGTTGGGGAGCCCGAGCACGTCGTGGGCCTGGCCGGCGCGCCGGCCGGAGCGGCAGACGAGGACGACGTCGTGGTGGTCGTCGAGCACCTGGCGGAGGCGGTCGAGCGAGCCCTTCAGCTCGTCGAGCGGGACGTTCACCGCGCCGGGGATGTGGCCGGCCTCGAACTCGACCGGGGTCCGGACGTCGATCAGGGTCGGGGCCGGGCCGGCGCCGTCGCCGAGGCGCTCGGCGAGGGTCGGGGCGTCGACGGTGCGGGTCATGCGCTCTCCTCGGGGGTCTTGCCGGTCAGGGGGAGGCCGGCGGGGCCGGCGTTGTCGAAGGAGTCGTCGACGGCGACGACGTCGACGCCGTGGGCGTCGAGCAGGGCGGCGACGACGCCGGCGCGGTAGCCGCCGGCGCAGTGCACCCAGACCTCGCCGTCCGGGACCTCGTCGAGGCGGTGCAGCACCTCGTGGACCGGGATGTGGGTCGAGCCCTCGAGGTGCGCCTCGGCGCGCTCGGTGTCGCGGCGGACGTCGAGGACGGCGGTGCGCGGATCGCGGCGCAGCTGCGCGGCGAGGTCGGCGAAGGTCGCCGTCCGGTAGCTCGCCAGCGGCTCCCCGCCGGACCAGTCCTCGGGCTTTCCGGTGGCCATCGCGGCCGGCCGGTCGATGCCGACGCGGACCAGTTCGCGCTGGGCCTCGGCGACGTCCTCGGCGGTCTCGCCGAGGAGTGTGACCGGCGTGCCCCACGGGAGCAGCCAGGCCAGGTAGGTGACGAACTGCCCGTCCAGGCCGACGTTCACCGAGCCGGCCAGGTGCCCGGCCGCGAAGGCGGTGCGGGTGCGCAGGTCGACCACCCACTCGCCGGCCTCGATGCGGCGGCGCAGCTCGGCGGGGTCGGCCGGCGCGGGCGGGGAGAGGTCCACGTCGGCCGGGCCGGCGCTGTTGAGCGGCGCCATGTGCGCGTAGTAGGCCGGGTAGGCGTCCAGGCCGGCCAGCAGGTCGGAGACGTAGCGATCCTCGTCGCTGGTGAGCGCCGCGTTGGCCAGCTTCTCCTGGCCGATGGTGCTCGCGGTGCCGCCGGACTGCGTGGCCGAGCAGAAGCTGCCGAAGCCGTGCGTCGGGTAGACGGCGGTGGCGTCGGGCAGCTCGGTGGCCAGCCGGCGGGCGGAGTGCCACTGCGCGCGGGCCAGCGCCTCGGTGGAGTCCGGCCCCAGCAGGTCGGGGCGGCCGGTGGAGCCGTGGAGCAGGGACCCGCCGGTGAAGACCGCCACCGGCCGGTCGCCGTCGGAGAGCGCGTAGGACAGGTGGGTGTGGGTGTGGCCGGGGGTGAGCAGCACCCGCACGCGCATGCGCGCCCCGACCCCGACGACGTCGCCGTCGCGCACGCCGACGCGGTCGAAGGAGACCGCGTCGTCGGCGTTGAGCAGGTACTGCGCGCCCGTCGCGCGGGCCAGCTCGTACCCGCCGGTGACGTAGTCGTTGTGGATGTGCGACTCGAAGACGTGGGTGATCCGCACCCCGGCGGCCTGCGCCAGGGCCAGCACGCGGTCGGAGTCGCGCTGCGGGTCGACCACGAGGGCGACCTCGCCGTCGTGGGCCAGGTAGGTGCGGTCACCGAGTCCCGGCGTGTCCAGGGGCAGGACGGTGATCGTCATCGGAGCTCCTCTCGGGGGGGTCTCGGGAGCGGCATCGGTGGTCGTGCATACCCCTAGGGGTATGTGGGCGCCAACCGTACCAGCGCCGCGAGCATTCTCCCGGGGGTATCTACGCGGGGCACGCGGCGACGTGGGCCTCGAGCACCG
Source organism: Geodermatophilus marinus (assembly GCF_003428645.1). Classification (GTDB taxonomy): domain Bacteria; phylum Actinomycetota; class Actinomycetes; order Mycobacteriales; family Geodermatophilaceae; genus Geodermatophilus. The sequence continues at coordinate 52,862 of NZ_QVQH01000006.1, forward strand.
CACGGGGGTAGGGGCGTGGTTGGTCCGGTGCCCTGCGATACCCGGAGGCCCGTCCGGGTACGAGGGGGTCGGAGGTGGTGCCCGATGACGGAGTCCGCCCCGCACGCCCACCCGGTCGACCCCGTCCGCGTCACCCACGCGCGGGCCAGGCTGCCCGACCGGGAGGAGGTCGCCCGGCTCACCGGCGTGCTGAGCCTCATGGCCGACCCCACGCGGGCGCGGATCCTGTTCGCGCTGGACCTGGTCGAGGAGCTCTGCGTCGGCGATCTCGCCCTGGCGCTGGACGTCAACGAGGACGCCGTCGGGTACGCGCTGCGGCTGCTGCGGACGGCCGGGCTGGTCGTCAACCGCCGGCAGGGGCGGGTGGTCTTCTACCGCCTCGCCGACGGGTTTCCCGCACCGCTGCGCGACGACTGCCTGCGCCGGCTCGCCGTGCTCGCCGGCGACGCGGATCCCGGGGGCGGGTGATGCGGTCGGGCGCCGCCGGGCTGCGCACCGGCGGGTGCGACCATACCGTCGACACACCCGTACGGTCGTCCGGGTGTGTCGACGGCGACGGCCCGGGGGAGCCGGATGACGACCCGGTGACGTCTGCCGGGCCGGGGGTCGCCCTCCACGTCGGGGGTAGGACGCGACCCGTCCGGGTGCCAGGACGGCGGCGGGGTGCCGCCCCCGGGGTGACGAGGAGGCGTCGGTGATCGCACTGCTGAGCCTGCTCGGCCTCGCCGGCGCGCTGGTCGTCACGCTGTACGGCGCCTCCAGGGTGCTAAGCGCACCGGTGGCGCGGGTGCTGCCCTACGAGTCGGGGATGCTGCCGCAGCAGCACGCCGTCTCCCGGTACCACGCCCGCTGGTACGCCGTGACCATCCTCTTCCTGGCCTTCGACATGGAGATGGTCTTCATGTACCCGTGGGCCGTGGTCGTCGCCGACATGGGCGCGACGGCCGTGGTCGAGATGTTCGGCTTCCTCCTGGTGCTGCTGGTCGGCGTCGTCTACGTCTGGCGCGAGGGGGCCCTGCGGTGGACCTGACCACCCGGCTGCGCGCCTGGGCCCTCGCCCGCCCGCGGGTGCTCGTCGTCGACCCGCCGGGCAGCGATCCGCTGCGCTGGGCCGTCGAGGAGGAACTCGACCGGCGCGGCTGGCCGCGGGCCGCGGTGCCGGCGGGGACCGACGTCCTGCTCGTGCTCGGCGAGCCGGGGCCCGGGCTCGCCGCGGCGGTCGACGTCCTCTGGACCCAGGTGCCGGCCCCCCGCCACCGGGCCCGGTTGCTCGCCGGGGCGGAGGTCGCCGCCGCGCTCGACGCCGCACGCGCCGCGCTGCTCGCCGGCGGCGACGCCGACCGGCCCGATCCCGAGGCGCTGCTCGGCAGCGGCGAGGAGGACGGGGACGAGGACCCCGGTGCGGACGACGGCTCCGACGAGGACGCAGACGAGCCCGACGGGGACCACGGGGGCATGGACCACGGGGGCATGGACCACGGGGGCATGGAGGTCGCCGGCCTGCCGATGGCGCAGACCGGGCCCGACCGGGACGGCCTCGAGCTCGACGTCCTGGCGGTGAGCCTGGGGCCGGTGCTGCCCGCCTGGCCGACCGGGCTCGTCCTGCGCGCCGAGGTCCAGGGCGACGTGGTCACCGGCGCCGAGCTGTCCTGGACCGACGACCCGCCCCAGGCCGCGGACCCCGACCCGCAGCGGCTGGCGCTGGACCGGCTGGCCCGCCTCCTGGAGGTCGCCGGCTGGCCGGCGGCCGCGCGCGACGCCCGGCGGGCGCGCGACGGGCTCGGCTCGGCGGACCCCGACCGCGTGGTCGCGGCCGGCGCCCTCGCCGCCGCGCTGACCCGGCGGGTGCGCCGCTCGCGCACCCTCGCCTGGTCGCTGCGCGGCGCCGGCCGGCCGGCGGACGAGCCGGGCGAGGGCGTGCTCGACCTCGTCCGGGACTGGTGCGCCGCCGCCACCGGCGACGCGCCACCGCCCGCGGGGGCGCCGCTCGACGCGCTCGCCGGCCGCCTGGAGGGCGCGGAGCTGGGCAGCGCCCGGCTGCTCGTGGCCGCGCGGGCGCCGGCTCCCGTCCCGGTGGGGGCCGACCGTGGGTGAGACCGCGACGCTCGCCGACGCCTGGGGCGCGGTCCCCGCGGCCCTCGTGGTCGTGGCGGTCGCGCTGGCCCTGGGCTGGGCGGTCACCGCGACCGACCGCGCCGTGCTCGCCGGCGGCGGCCCGGTGCCCGGGCCCGGGCGCGACGCCGCCCGCCTGCTGCTCGAGCAGCGGCGCACGACCCCGGCCCCGGACCGGCTGCTCTGGCGGCTGGGCTGCGCCGGCGTGGCGGTGCTCGCGCTGGCGTCGTGGGCCGTCGTCCCCCTGGGCTCGCGGAGCCTGTGGTCGACCAGCGCCGACCTGGTCTGGTTCAACGCCGCCGAGGCCGTGCTGTGGGCCGCGGTCTGGCTGGTCGGCTGGGGCCCCAACGCCTTCGCCGCGCTGACCGGCGGGTACCGGTTCCTCGCGCAGGGGCTGGCCTACGAGCTGCCGCTGATGTTCGCGCTCATCACGGCAGGGCTGGCGGCCGGTTCGCTGCGCACCACCGACGTCGTCGCCGCCCAGGCCGGCCTCTGGTTCGTGGTCACCATGCCGGTGGCCTTCGTCGTCTTCCTGGCCGCCGCCGCGGCCTTCGCCTTCTGGGGCCCGTTCGACGCCCCGGCGGGCACGGACGTCGCCGGTGGGGTCACCTCCGAGCTGTCGGGTGTCGACCGGCTGCTGGTCTCCGCCGGACGGGCGGTGTTCCTGGGTGCCGCGGCCGCGATGGCCGTCGCCCTCTTCCTCGGCGGGGGAGCGGGGCCCTGGCTCCCCGGGCCGGTCTGGCAGCTGGTCAAGACCCTCGCCGTCGTGGCGCTGCTGGTCCGGGCCGGGCGGCGGCTGCCGCTGCTGCGCCCCGACCGGGCCGTCGAGGTCGCCTGGGTGGTCGTGATCCCCGTCGTCCTGCTGCAGGCGCTGGTCGTCGCGGTGCTCGTGCTGGCCGGGTTCTACGGGTGAGGGAGGAGTCGTGCTGACCGCATCGACCGGGTGGCTGCTGGCCGCCGCCGCGGTGCTCGGGGTGCTCTCGGTGGCCTCCGGGGTCGCGGTCTTCGTCGTGGACTCGATGGCCCGGGCCACCTTCGCGCTGCTGGGCTCGTTCCTGGCCGTCGCCGCGGTGCTCCTCGCCCTCGACCTGGCCTACCTCGCGGTGGTGACCGCGCTGATGATGACGATCGAGATGGCGATCATGGCCGTCTTCATGATCGCTTTCATGATGAACCCGGCCGGCCTCGTGCCGATGTCGATGGTGCACAACACCAGGGGGTCGGCGGTGGTCGGCGCGGGGGCGTTCGTCGTCCTGACCGCCGGGATCTGGCTGGTCGACTGGCCCGTGCGGCGGACGGCGGTGCCCGCCGACCCCACCCGCCAGCTCGGCGAAGCGCTCATGGGCAGCCACATGCTGGTCATGCTGGGGATCGGCGTCGCGCTGTTCGCCACGATCCTGGCCGGCACGCTCCTGGCCACCGCCCGCGGGCGCTACGACCGCTTCGGCCCCGACCTCACCGCCCACCGGCCCGCCGACCCCGTGCGCGGGGGGCTGGCCCGGTGAGCGCGGAGGTGGTGCTCCAGGTGGTGCTGACCGTCGCCGCCGGCCTGGTGGGGGTCGGGCTGTTCGGCGCCCTCTCCCAGCAGACGGTGGTCATGGTCATGATGGGCCTCGAGCTGGTCCTGAACGGGGTGCTGCTGGCCGGGGGCGCGGCCTGGTACTTCCTCGCCCCCGGGCTGCCCGACGCCCAGGTGCTGGTCGTCGTCGTGCTCGTGGTCATGGCCGTGGAGATGGCCATGGGCTTCGCGGTCACGATCGCGCTGTACCGGTCGCGGCAGGTCGAGATGATCGACATGGCCGCGGACCTGCGCGGATGACCGGCACGGCCGCGGAGCTGCGCGGGTGACCGGCACGGCCGCGGAGCCGCGCGGGTGAGCGCCGCCGTCCTCGCCGCGCTGACGGGGCTGCCCACCGTCGCCGGTGCCGCGCTGCTGCTCTGCGGACGGCGCGCCGACCGGGCCGCCGCGCCGGTGGCCGTGGCGGTGACCGCCGCGACCCTGGTGCTGGCCGCCGCGGCCGCGGCGGGCCGGCCGGAGCTCTCCGCCCCGTTCCTCACCACCGTCGAGGGCGGGGACCTGCGGCTGGTCGTCGACGGGCTGTCGGCCGTCCTCGTCGTCCTGGTGGCGGCGGTCGCCCTGCCGGTCACGGTGTTCGCCGCCGCCGGCCTGCCCCGCGACACCGCCCGGGCCCGGTTCGCCGGCCTCCTGCTGCTGTTCGTCGCCGCCATGCTGGTCACGGTCACCGCGGCCACGCTGCCGGCGCTGCTCCTGGCGTGGGAGGTCATGGGGGCGACGTCCTACGCGCTGATCGGCTTCCGCTGGGACGAGCCGGGCAAGCTCGCGGCCGGCACCGTGGCCTTCCTGACCACGCGCGCCGCCGACCTCGGGCTCTACGTCGCCGCCGGGGCGGCCCTGGCGGCGACCGGCAGCCTGGCGCTGCCCGACCTCCGCGCCGCCGCCGGCGGCTGGGCCGACCTGGCCGCGGCCGGCGTCCTGGTCGCCGCGCTCGGCAAGTCCGCGCAGCTGCCGTTCTCGGCCTGGCTGTCCAGTGCGATGCAGGGGCCGAGCCCGGTGAGCGCCCTGCTGCACTCGGCCACGATGGTGGCGGCCGGTGGCTACCTGCTGCTCCGGCTGCACCCGCTGCTGGCCGGGACCGGCTGGGCGGCGACCGCGGCCGCCTGGGCCGGCGCGCTCACCGCGCTCGTGCTCGGGCTGGTCGCGCTGGCGCAGACCGACGTCAAGCAGCTGCTGGCGGCCAGCACCGCCGCCCAGATCGGTTTCGTGGTGCTGGCCGCCGGGGCCGGCGCCACGGCCGGCGGCACCGCCCAGCTCGTCGCGCACGCCGCGGTCAAGGCCGGCCTGTTCGTCGCCGCCGGGGCGTGGCTGACCGCCCTGGGCACCCGGGAGCTGGCGGGGCTGCGCGGCGCCGCGCGCCGGTACCCGGGGGTCGGGGCCGCGGTGACCGTGGCCGCGCTCGCGCTGGCCGGGGTCCCGCCGCTGTCGCTGTGGGCGAGCAAGGACGAGGTCCTGGCCGGGGTGGAGAGCACCGCGCTGCACGCGGTGGGCCTGGCCGCGGCGGTCGTGGCCGCCGGCTACTCCGGCCGGCTGCTGGCCGTGGTGCTCGCCCGGCCCGGCGGGGAGGAGGCCTTCGACAGCGAGGAGCCGGGGACCCGCCGGGTGCCCGCGGCCACGACCGCGGTCGCCGCCGCGTTCGCCGTGCCCGCCGCCGGGCTGGGGGTGCTCGCGCTGCCCGCGGTCGCCGAGGCGCTGCGCCGGCTGCTCGGCGCCGAGGGGGAGCCCGCCCCGACGGGAGGCGCGCTCGTCCTGTCGGGTGCACTGGCCGTCGCCGCGCTCGCCGGCACCGTGCTGGTCGTGCGGGTGCGCCCCGGGCTGGTCCGCGCCGCCGAGCGCGGCCCGCTGCACCGCTGGGCAGGGCTGGGCCGGCTGCTCACCCCGCGGCCGGGCCTCGCGCTGGCCCGAGCACTGGCCGTGGCCGACGACCGCGGCCTCGACCGGGCGGTGCACGCGGCGGCCGGGGGCGTCCGCCGGCTGGCCGCCGCGGTCGCCCGGGCCGACGACGGCGTCCTGGACCGGGCGGTCACCGGGGTCGCCCGGGCGACCCGCCGGGCGGCCGACGGCTCCGCCCGCGCCGACGGCGGCCTGGTCGACGGCGCCGTCCGCGCCACCGCCCGGGCGGTGCGGCGGGCCGGGACGGCCGCCCGCCGCCCGCAGACCGGCCTGCTGCACCAGTACTACGCCCAGGCCGCCGCCGGCCTGGGCGTCCTGCTCCTCCTGCTGCTCGTCGCGAGGTGACCCGGTGCTCCTGACCGTCGTGATCTTCATGCCGCTCGCCGTGGCTGCCGTGCTCGCCGCCGCCCGCGGCCTGCCCGGCCGGACGGCGAGCGCGGTGTGGGTGGTGGCCTCGGCCGTCGACCTCGCGCTCGTCGCCTGGCTGTGGTGGCGTTTCGAGCCGGGCACCGGTGCCTCCGGCGTCGTGAACGGGTTCGCCTCCGAGGTGGACCTGCGGTGGATCCCGACCGTCGACGCGGGCTACCACGTCGGTGCCGACGGGCTGTCGCTGCCGCTCATGGCGCTCACCGGCGTGCTGTTCCTCGCCTGCGCGGTCTACTCGCTGCGGGAGACCGACCGGCCGCGGACCTACGCGGCCCTGTTCCTCTTCCTGCAGACCGCCTGCCTGGGCACCTTCGCCGCGCTCGACCTCATCCTGTTCTTCGTCTTCTTCGACCTCACCATCGTCGGGATGTACTTCGTCATCGCCGGGTGGGGGCACGGCGACGCGCGGCGCAGCGCGCTGACGTTCTTCCTCTACACCTTCGTCGGCTCGCTGGCCCTGCTGGTCGGCTTCATCGGCCTGTTCCTCGGCAGCGAGCCGCGCACCTTCGACATGGTGGCGCTGGCCGCCGACCCGCCGCTGGCCGGATCCCCCGTCGCCGGCGGCCTCGTGCTGCTGGCGATCGGGCTGGGCCTGGCGGTGAAGACCCCGCTGTTCCCGTTCCACACCTGGCTGCCCGACGCGCACACCGACGCCCCCGCCACCGGGTCGGCCGTCCTCGCCGGGGTGCTGCTCAAGCTCGGCACCTACGGCTTCGTGCGGATCGCCATGCCGATCCTCCCGGAGGCCTGGCAGCGCTGGGCGACCGTCGTCGTGGTGTTCGGCGTGGTCAGCGTCCTGTGGGGCGCGCTGGTCGCCCTCGCGCAGACCGACGTGAAGCGGATGATCGCCTACACCTCGGTCAACCACATGGGGTACGTGCTGCTCGGCCTCGGCGCCGCCGGCATGGTGGCCGCCGCCGACGAGGGGGCGCGGACGGTGGCCACCGTGGGCGCGGTCTACCAGATGGTCAGCCACGGCCTGCTCACCGGCGCGCTGTTCCTGCTGGCCGGCGTGCTGTGGTCGCGCGGGCACACCTACGCCTTCGACCGCTGGGGCGGGCTGGCCCGCCCGGCCCCGCTGTTCGCCGCGGCGCTCGCGGTCGCCGCGTTCGGCTCGCTCGGGCTGCCGGGCCTGTCCGGGTTCGTCGCCGAGTTCCAGGTCTTCACCGGAGCCCTGGAGGCGGCGCCGGTCGCGACGGTGATCGCCGTCCTCGGCATCCTGGTCACCGCCGGGCTGTTCCTGCTCGCGCTGCAGCGGCTGCTCACCGGGGAGACCACCGCGCCGTCGCCCGGCCGAGGGCCGGAACCGGCCGGCGGGGGCGAGGGTGCCACCGCCGTGCGGGAGCGCACCGCGGTGCGGGTGGCCGACCTGCGCGCGCCCGAGCTCCTCGCGATCGTGCCGCTGCTCGCCCTCTCGGTCGTCCTCGGGCTGCTCCCGTGGGTGCTGCTCGACGTCATCGAGCCGGCCGCCGCCGCGGTGGTGGAGCTGGTGGGCCGGTGAGCGGCGGCGGCGAGCAGTGGGGCGCCCTCCTGCCGGAGGGTCTGCTCCTGTTGGGCGCCGTCGCCGGGCTGCTCGTGGGCCTGTGGACCCCCCAGCACCGCCAGGCCCGGGTGCGCTGGGTGGTGACGGCGGCCTGCCTGGCCGCGGCCGCGGTGGCGGCCGCGCGGCTGCCCGGCCCGGGCGAGCGGGTCTTCGACGGCGTGTGGGTGGTCGACACCACCACCGGGGTGGTCCGGGTGGTCGTCGCCCTCGCCGTCCCGGTGCTGGTGTGGCTGGCCGTGCCGACGCTGGCCGGCCACCCGCGGGAGACCGAGGCCTGGGTGCTCATGGTGCTCGGCGGCCTGGGCGCGGTCGCCCTGGCCGGGGCGGGGGACCTGCTGCTGCTCGTCGCGGGCTACCTGCTGGCCAGCGTGCCGCTGTACGCGCTCGCCGGCTTCGCAAAGGACGCGCCCGGCGTCGAGGCGGCGATGAAGTACTACCTGTTCGGCGCCTTCTCCGGGGTCCTCCTGCTGCTCGGCGTGGCCGGCCTGGTGCTGGCCGGCGGGGCCGGCGGCTACGAGCACCTGGCCGGGGCGCTGCCGGGCGCCTCGCCGGCGCTGGTGGCCGTCGGCGTGCTCGGCGTGCTCGCCGGGGTGGGCTTCAAGGCCGGCGCCGTCCCCGTGCACTTCTGGGTGCCGGACGTGGCGGCGGGGACGCCGCCGGCCGTCGCGGCCTACCTGACCACCGTGCCCAAGATCGGCGCGGTGGCGGCGGCCTACCGGCTGGTCGACGAGCCGCTGGCCGGGGCGCCGGTCGACGTGCCGCTGGTGGTGGCGGTCGTCGCCGCGGCGAGCATGACCCTGGGCAACCTGGCCGCCCTCGCCCAGACCCACCTGCTGCGCCTGCTGGCCTACTCGACGGTCAGCCAGGTCGGCTACCTGTTCATGGTGGTGGCCGTCGCCGGGCGCTCCGCCCTCGCCCCGGGTGCCCTGGCGGTCTACCTGGCCGGCTACGCGGTCACGAACGTGGGCGCCTTCGCCGCGGTGGCGGCGGCCCCGGCGGCGCGCACGATCACCGACTGGGCGACCGCCGTGGGGCGGCACCGCTGGCTGGTGGTCAGCCTCGTCGTCTGCCTGCTCGGCCTGGTCGGGACCCCGCCGACGGCGGTGTTCGTCGGCAAGCTGGCGGTCTTCGCGGCGGCGTGGGACGGCGGCCTGGCCTGGCTGGTGGTGCTCGCGGCGGTGAACACCGTGGCCAGCCTCTTCTACTACCTGCGCTGGTTCGCCCCCGCCTTCGCCGGCGTCGCGGCGGCGCCCGGGGTGGGGGAGCCCGGCCCGGGCAGCGGGCCCCGGACCGCCGCCGGCACGGCCCAGCGGATCCGGCCAGGACTGCCGGTGGGGGTGCTGCACGCCGCGGCGGCCGGGTCGCTGGCCCTCGGCCTGGCCGCCGGCGGCTGGCTCGCGGTCGTGGCGTGACGGCCGGTCAGGCCCGGCCGGCCACCTCGAGGAACAGCGCCTCGTAGGCGTCGAGCACCGTGCCCAGCGCGTACCGCTCCCGGGCCCGCGCCCGCCCGCGCTCCGGGTCGGGGGGCTCGGCGGCCAGCCGACGCAGCCCGTCGGCGATCGCGCCGACGTCCCGCGGGGGGACGACGACGCCGAAGCCGGTCTCCTGCACCGGTGTCCGCACCCCCGGCAGGTCGCTGGCCAGCACCGGGACCCCGGCCATCATCGCCTCCACCTGCACGATGCCGAAGGCCTCGAAGGCGTTGACCGACGGCAGCGTGAACACGTCGAGCGAGGCGTACAGGTCGGCGATCCCGTCGTCGGTGAGGAACCCGAGCAGCCGGACGCGCGGGTCGCCGTCGACGACCCGGCGCACCTCCTCGACCACCGACCCGCCGGCCACCTCGGCGAAGTCACCGCCGATGAGCAGCCGCGCGTCGGGGTCGTCGAGCGCCCGGAAGGCCCGCACCAGGTGCTGCAGCCCCTTCTCCTCGACGATCCGGCCGAGGAATCCCACGTGCAGCCCGTCGCCCTCCCGGAACCGCGGGGTGCCGGCCGGCCGCTCCCGGCAGGGCGGGGGGATCGCCGCCGTCCGCCCGGCCATGGCCGGCCACAGCCGGCTGTGCCGCGCGTAGTCGTCGCTGGACACGACGACCCGGTCGCTGCGCCGCAGGGTGCGCCGGCTGGCCGCGTCGACGCCGAGGGTCTGCACCCGGTTGAGCGCCCCCGGCGGCAGGCTGACGTCGCAGTGGTAGGTCGTCACCAGTCGCCCGGCCCCGGTCAGCAGCCCGGACTCGGGCATCGGCAGGTGCAGGTTGGTCACCGAGGCGGTGCGCGCCGCGGCCCGCACCCGGCCGACCAGCGCGGGGCTGAGCACGCCCTTGCCGAGGCGGGCCACGACCGGCGCCCGGTCGACCTCCACCCCCCGCAGCTCCTCCCGCTCGGGCAGGTCGCGGTCGTGCCGGCTGGTCACCACCCGCACCCGGTGCCCGCGGGCGGCCAGGCCCTCGGCGACGTCCCGCGCGACGTTGGTCAGCCCGCTGACGTAGGGCGCGTAGTAGTCCAGGGCGACGAGCAGGTCCAGCGTCGGGGTCATCCCCGGTCTCCGTTCGGGTCGGCGCCGGCGGCGGCGGGGCTGCGGGCAGGGACCGGCGGGCGGCGCAGCAGCAGGGCGAGGCTGACCACGAAGGCCGCCCCGGAGCCGATCGCGAACGCCAGGCCCGCGCGCGGGACCAGCCCCGGGACGGCGGCGAACACGACCGCGGCCACGGCCAGCCCCGCCGTCCAGGTGAGCGCGACGTCGCGGTGCCGCGCGGCGGCCAGCAGCGCCTGGGCGGTCACCAGCAGGCCGAGGTAGAGCCCGCTGCCGGCCGCCAGCAGGGCCATGGCCCCGCCGTCGAGGACGTAGCGGTCGCCGAAGAGCAGCCGGACCAGCAGCGGGCCGGCGACCCACCCCAGCAGGGCCCCGGCGGCGGCCAGCCCGGCGACCGCCCCCGCCGTGCGCAGCGCGAGCCGGCGGACGCCACCGGGGACCTCGGCGGCCCCGGTCAGCGCCGGCACCAGGGCGCCCTGCAGCGGGACGGCGACGAACAGCGGCAGCCGCACCAGGGTGAAGCCGGCCACGAACTGGGCGGCCAGGACCCGCTCGTCCGGCCCGGCGGCCGCCGCCGTGACCAGGACCGGGGCGGCGTTGAGCAGCGCCTGCCCGCAGAGCGTGCCCACCAGGAGGTGGCCGATCGCGGCGGCCTGCACCGGCGGCCCCGGGTCCGGGGCGCCGGAGCGCCCGCGGCGCAGGAGCCACGCCAGCAGCGGGACGTGGGCGAGCACGACGGCGGCGACCAGCGTCCAGCCGAGGTCCGCGGCGGTGCCGGCGGGGCCGAGGACGACGACGACCCCGGCGAGCAGGCAGCGCACGAGCGCGTCGAGCAGCAGGACGACGCCGTGCGCCAGCAGCCGGCCGCGCCCGAGCAGGAGCCCGCGGAGCACGAACTGCGGCCCCGACGCGAGCACCAGCACCACGAGCGCCCCTAGCAGGGCCGGGCTGCCGCCGAGCACCGGACCGAGCAGCGGCCAGCCGGCGAGCAGCACCAGCAGCGTGAGACCGGTCACGCCCGCGGCTGCCCGGACCGTGCCCGGCGGCAGCGGTGCGCCGTCCGGGCGCAGGTGCACGACGCGGGCGAGCTCCAGCTCGAGGGGCAGGAAGGCCCCCAGCCCGATCACCAGGGCCACCGACCAGAAGGCGCCGAAGACGGCGTACTCGGGTGCTGGCACCGCCCGGGCGACCACGGCAAGGTAGAGGTAGGTGAGAATGCCCGAGACGACGATGCAGGCCGCGACCCAGCTGAGCGAGAACGCCAGCCGCGGGCTCCGGCGGCTCAGGACCCGGCCTCGTGCGCGCCTCGGTGCCGCTGGTGCCCGGTTCCCACGGCGACCACGGTAGCGGCGCGCGCCGGGGCGGGACGACAGGGTGGCGGGCAGGGACGGGGAACGGGGAGGACGGGCGCGCGTGGACGTGATCGACCCGGCGCGGGCGGGTGAGCGGGCCCCGGACCCGGCGCCGGCCGGCCGCCGCGGCCGCGTCCGCTCCCTGCTGCCGCTGCTGGTGGCGCTGGTCGCCGTCCTCGGCGCGGTGCTGCTCCCGCTGGCGCCGGTGCGCATGGCCCTGCCGACGGTGAGCTGGCCGCAGGAGCCCACCCGCCCCACCTCGACGATGCTCGAGCTGACCAACCAGACGCCGCGCGCCCTCGACGTGCGGTTCAGCTGCGCCGCGGTGCGCGCCGCCGGGGAGACCGGGGACGGCCTGCTGCTGTCGACCCTCGTCCCGGGCCAGCCGGCCGCCGACACCGAGGGGCTGCTGGTCACCGCGCGGGACGGCCGGCTGGGCGTGCTGCTGCGCGGCGTCCCGCTGCTCGACGCCCCGGTCCCGGCCGGCGACTGCACCCACCGGCTCCGCGTGGACGGCGAGGGCGCTCTCCTGGAGCGCGACGGCACGGTGCTCGCGTCGGTGGACGAGGACGTGCGGCCGGACGTCGACGTCCTGGCCACCGGGGTCGCCGCGCTGCCGGGGGACGGCGACCTGCGGGTCGTGCTGGAGGTCGACGCCCAGTTCAACACCACCCCGACCGCGGCCAAGCTGGCCCTGTCGGTCACCGTCACCGCCGCCGCGCTGGCCTGCCTGCTGCTGCTCGCCCGGGCCGACCGCCGCCGCGGCCCGCCCGAGCCCGACCCCGGCCGGCCGGCGCGGGCCGGGTGGCCCGGCGCCGTCGTCGACGCCCTGGTCGTCGGTGCGGTGCTCCTGTGGTGGTTCCTCGCCCCCGCCTCCGACGACGACGGCTACTACGCCGCGATGGCCCGCAACGCCGGGGTCGAGGGCCAGGTCGGCAACTACTACCAGCTGCTCAACCAGTCCTTCACGCCGTTCACCTGGTTCTACCGGGCGCTGGGCTGGTGGCAGGAGGTCGGTGACAGCCCGGTCGTGCTGCGCGTCCCGGCCCTGGTCGTCGGCCTGCTGACCTGGGTCCTGCTGCGCCGCTACGTCAGCCGCCCGGGGGCGCTGCCGGCCGCCGTCCGGGACGGCCGCGGCGGCCCCGCGGCCGCGGTCGTCCTCACCGGGGCCACCTTCCTCGCCTGGTGGCTGCCCTACGGGATGGGCGTGCGCCCGGAGGCGATCGTCGGGGTGCTCGCGCTGGCGGCGCTGACCGGCGTGGTCACCGGACTGCGCCGCCGCCGGCTGCTGCCGGTGGGCCTGGGCTTCGCCGCGGCCGCGCTGGCCGCCGCCTGCCACCCGACCGGCCTGGCGGCCCTCGGCCCGGTGCTGGTGGCCCTGCCCCGGCTGGCCGGGCTGGTCCGCGAGGGCGCCGACCGGCTGACCGCGCTGACCCGCACCGCGCTGCTCGTCGCGCCCGGGGCCCTGGCCGCCGTGGCCGCCTTCGCCGACGGCACGCTCAACGACTTCCTCCGCGGGCAGGAGATCTTCCTGTCGGTGCAGGAGCAGGACGCCTGGTACGACGAGTTCCAGCGCTACGCCTTCCTGCTCAGCGAGATCCCGATGGGCTCCTACGCCCGCCGGACCGCCGTCCTGCTCGGTCTGCTGGCCCTCGTGTGGTTCCTCGCCCTGGCCGTCGCCGCGCGGGTCCGCGACGTCGCGGTGCCGCTGCCGCTGCTGCTCGCCGGCTCCTCGCTCGGGGCGGCGTTCCTGCTGCTGTGGATCACCCCCAGCAAGTGGACCCACCACTTCGGCGCCCTGGCCGGCGTGGGCCCGGCGTTCCTCGGGCTCTTCCTGGTCTCGCTGCCCTGGCTGGTCCGCCGGGTGACCCGGGACCGCCCGGCCGGGATCGGCGCGCGGGTCGCCGTCCTCGGGTCGCTGGTGCTGGTCTGCGCGCTGGCGTTCCGCGGCCCCAACCAGTGGGCGTACAGCTGGCTGCCGGGGATGCCGCAGCCCATGGTGGCGCCCTACCTGGGCCCGGTCGAGCTGGGCAGCCCGGTGGTGTGGGCGCTGGTCGTCCTCGCGGTGCTGGGCGCGCTGACCCTGCTGCGCCGACGCACCGGCCGGACCGCGGACCGCACCTGGGTCGCCGTGCCGGTCGCCGTCCTCGTCTTCCTCGGGACGTCGCTGACCTACCTGCTGGGCAGCTTCTCCTACGCCACGCTCACCACCCTCGACGGCTGGTCGCCCTGGGCCGACGCCGTCACCGACCCGCTCGCGACCGACTGCGCGGCCGCGAGCGGGATCGAGGTCCACGACGTGACCGCCGGCGACCCCCTGCCCGCGGCGTCGCAGGTCGCCGGCGACGCCGCGCCGGAGGCCGTCCCGCCGGAGGCGTTCGCCACCGGCGCCGGGTGGTTCGGGGTGAGCCCGCCGCCGTGGGCGGACGGCGGGGCGGGCGGCGGTGCGGCGCCGCAGGTCTGGGGCAGCCTCACCGGCCCGGCGGAGGAGGACACCACCGGCACGCTCACCACCGGGTGGTACGAGCTGCCCGCCGGCGCGGAGGGGGAGGCCCCGGTCGTCCTGGCGGCCGGGCAGCTCGCCGGCGGCAACGGGCTGCAGGCCGAGTACGCGGTCACCGGCCCCGGCGGGACGCCCCGGGTCACCGGCGCGCAGGAGCTCACCGACGCGGTCGGCTCGACGGCCTGGCGCAGCTTCGTCCTCGACCCCGCGGCCGCCGGCGCCGGCGCCGCGGACCTGGTCCGCCTGGTGGCCGAGGACCGGTCGGGCGGAGCCGGCGGCTGGCTGGCCTTCGCCGCCCCGGTGCTGGCGCCGGCGGTGCCGCTCGGGCAGTACCTGCCCGAGGACGCCGCGGTGGCGACCGCCTGGCAGATCGCCTTCCTCTTCCCCTGCCAGCGGCAGCCCGGGATCCGGCTCGGCATCACCGAGCCGGTCACCCACGGCGTCGTGTGGCGCCCCGGCCCGGGCGGCTGGGGCCTCGCGGACAACACCTGGCAGGTGCCGCGCGGGGGGCTGTTCGCGCCGGTGCAGCGCACCTCCGGGGTGACCGAGCTGCCCACCCGGTTCCCCGCCTGGCCCGACGTCCGGGACGTGCAGGTGTTCGAGTTCGACCTGCCCTACCCGACCGGCGGCTACGACCTGACCGTCGACCGGGCCACGCGGGGAGGCTGGTCGGGTCCGCCGACCGGGTGAGCCGGGCGTGTCCTCGCCCACGCGGCACCCGGTCCACTGGCGTCGGCGGCCCGCGACGGGGAGGCTCGGCGGGGGCCGCGCCGCGGCCCGCGACCCGGGAGACGACAGGAGGGCCAGTGGACGTCGAGGGGGAGACCCGCAGCACCGCGGTGCGCCACGACGGCGGCACCCGGGCCGACGGGGGCGGGACGGTGCGCTACCGGGGCAACGTCGTCGTGGACCCGGCGGCCCCCGCCGCCGCCCCGACCCCCGCCCCGGCCGCCGCCCCGCCGGCGCCCCGCACCACCGCCGGCGTGCTCGGCGGGCTGGTGCGCACCATGCGGCCGCGGCAGTGGGTCAAGAACGTGCTGGTCTTCGCCGCACCCCTGGCGGCCGGCTCCATCCTCGACCCCGACGTCCTGCTCCCGACCCTGGTCGCCTTCGGGCTGTTCTGCCTGGTGGCCAGCGGGGTGTACCTGCTCAACGACGTCCGTGATGTGGAGGAGGACCGCCGGCACCCGGTGAAGCGGTTCCGGCCGGTCGCGGCCGGGGTGCTGCCGCCGCCGGTGGCCGTGGTCGCCGGGGTGCTGCTCCTCGCCGGCGCGCTGGTCGCGGCGGTGCTGCTCACCCGCCCCGCGCTCGCGGCCGTGCTGGGCAGCTACGCCGGCATCTCCCTGGCCTACGCCTACTTCCTCAAGGACCAGCCGGTCATCGACCTCGCCGTCGTCGCCTCCGGCTTCCTGCTCCGCGGGGTGGCCGGTGGCGCCGCCGCCGGCATCGCGCTGTCCCAGTGGTTCCTGCTGGTGGCCGCCTTCGGGGCGCTGTTCATGGTGGCCGGCAAGCGGTACGCCGAGCTGGTCGCGGTGGGGGAGCAGGCCGCCACCCGGCGCTCGCTGAAGGAGTACTCGGCCAGCTACCTGCGGTTCGTGTGGAGCCTCTCGGCCGGCGTGACCTGCACGGCCTACTCGCTGTGGGCCTTCGAGCTCCGGGAGGACTCGGCCGGGTTCCCCTGGCAGACGATCTCCATCGCGCCGTTCGTGCTCGCCCTGCTGCGCTACGCCGTGGACGTCGACCGCGGCGAGGCCGGGGCGCCGGAGGAGATCGTGCTGCGCGACCGGGTGCTGCTCGGGCTCGGGACGGTGTGGGCCGTCCTCGTCTGCCTGGGCGTCTTCACCGGCTGACCACCTCGGGCGCCGCGGGGAGCGTGCGGGGGAAGGCTACCGGGGCCCGGGGCCCGGGTCAGCCGAGCAGCCGGGACACCGCCGCGAGCCGCCGGTCGCCGGCCATCGCGGCCAGCCAGGCCGACCAGCCGGGCCGGTCCCGCAGTGCCTCCAGCGCCGCCCGCGCCGCGGCCCGGTCACCCCGGCGGGAGGCGGCCAGCGCGGCGTAGAGGTCCCGGGCGCCCTCGGGGGCGAACAGCGCCAGGTGCTCGTAGTCGCCCTCGTCGTAGGCCCGGTGCAGGTTGCGCAGCATCCGCAGCTGGGCCACCGGGTCGCCCGAGTCGTCGACCCGCAGGTCGATGCGGATCCCGTCGTCCTCCTCGCCGGCCGGCTCGCCGCTGACCACGAGCAGCGCCGCCGACTGCCGGCCGCGCACGTCGCCCCCGGCGTCCTGACCGGCGGTCAGCGCGGCGAGCAACCGGTCGGCCAGGTCCCCGGGCGCGGCGGTCCAGGCCCGCAGCATCGCGGGCAGCACCTCGGCCGAGGCCAGCATGTTGCCCTGCACGCCCACCTGGTCCCCGAGCAGGTGGCCGCTGACCGGGAACGACCCGCGCCCGGTGTCCGCCGCGACGGCGCCGGTGGCGTCGAGGACGGCGATCTGCCGGTCGACGTCCTCGGCCGCGTGCGCCGCCGCCCGGACCAGCTCCGCGGGCTGCCGGCCCGCCTCCAGCCCGGCCAGCAGGCTGCCCCCGAGGCCCCGCCGGCTGCGTGCCTGGACGGCGACCACCCCCACGCCGGGCCGCGCGCCGGGCACGGCCCGGCCGACGGCGAGGATGCACGAGGAGACGGCGATGCCCAGCTCCCCGGTCGCCGGGTCCCGGGCGACGACGGAGAAGGTCACGCCGCCGGCGCCCCGGGTCGCCGGTGCACGACCAGCGCCCCGGATCGCCGGTGCACGACGGTGGCGGGGGGTCCGGCGCTCACGCCCCGAGCCTAGGGGCCGGTGACCTGCCCGCTCGCGCGCGAGTAGGTCAGCGTGCCGCCCTGGAAGCGCTGCCGCAGGCCGCCCTCCACGGTCCGCGCGGGCTCGAGCGGGTAGCCCAGCGGGCCGGAGACCCCGCCGGCCGCGGTCCAGGCCTCGAGGAACGGGGCGGTGACCGGCTGCGCCCCGGTCGCGGGGGACCACAGCACGGTGCCGCGCACGAAGGACTGGGACGAGCCGCCCCCGGGCAGGCCGTACGCCTCCTCGCCGGTCGGGTACCCGAGGGTGCCCCACTCCCAGCCGGTGGCGACCCACGCGGTCCGGATGCCGCCGCGGACCACCTGGGCGCCGGTCCGCTCGGTCCAGTAGACCGACCCGCCGTCGAACACCTGGTAGCAGCCGCCGTCGGCGAGCCCGCACCGGGTGTCGGTCGTCGGGTAGCCCAGCAGGCCGCCCTCGGCGCCCAGGGCGCGCCAGCGGTCGCGGACCGGTCCGCGGAGCACGAATGCCCGGCTGCCGGTCCAGGAGATCGTGCCCCCGCTGAACTCCTGCCGGCAGCCGCCCGAGGGCAGGCCGCAGGTCTCGCCGCCGAGCGGGTAGCCCAGGGCGCCCCACTCGGCGCCGGCGGCCTGCCAGGCGGTCCGGATCCCGCCGTAGACCGGGTGCGCCCCGGTGGCCGGGCTCCAGTAGATCGAGCCGCGCTCGAACTGCTGGTAGCACCCGCCGCCGGCCAGCCCGCAGATCGTGTCGTGCAGCGGGTAGCCCAGCCCGGCCTCCCGGCGGAGGAGCCGCCAGCGCTCGGCGATATCCCCGGACACCACGCGGGCCCCGCTCTGCGCGGTCCAGACGACGACGCCGTGCTCGAACGGCGACAGGCAGCCCCCGCCACGCATCCCGCAGGACTCGTCGGCCGTGGGGTAGCCCAGCGGGCCGTTCTCGCTGCCGGTGCGGGCCCAGCGCTTGCGGATGTCGCCGCGCACCATCCACGCGGGCCCCCCGGCCGTGGCCGCGTAGAGCGCCGCCCCCTGGTAGATCTGGTAGCACCCGCCGCCGGCGAGCCCGCAGACGACGTCCATCAGCGGGTAGCCGACCCCGGCGGTCTCGTACCCGAGCGCGCGGTAGCGGTCCCGGAAGGGCCCGCCCGGGACGATCCACGCGCCGCTGCCCGGCGACCAGTACACCGACCCGCCGGCGAAGCGCTGGTAGCACCCGCCGTGCAGCAGCCCGCAGACCAGCGCGGAGGAGACCTCGCCGAGGGGGCCGGTCGCGCCGCCCGAGGAGGTGTAGCGGGTCCAGATGGCCGAGCCGCCGACCGACTGGGTGGAGCCGAACCAGTCGGTGAAGTAGTTCCAGAAGTTGCGGTTGCCGTACGAGGAGCACGAGTCCCCGGTGCCGTACCCGGCCGTGAGGGCGGCCTGGTTGGGGCGGTAGGGCGTGTAGTTGTACAGCCCGGCGGTGGCCTGGTTGACGATGTAGACGTCCGACCGCCCGCACGTCGCCTTCGGGTGGTACAGGATCGAGTTGACCCGGCCGGCCCGGTAGCCGTACGAGGTCGGCTGGGCCGCGTAGCGCTGGTACTGGCGGGCGGCGCTGTAGAGCTGGTTCACGAACCCCGCGTAGAGCAGGTCGCAGGGCGCGGTATCCGGGCAGGCGAAGCCGGTGGCCTTCTGGTAGCGGGTGGCGCTGGGGTTGGTCCCGGTGACGAGCCCCTGCTCCTTCTGCAGCAGGACCAGCAGCACCCGCGGGTTGGTGGAGCAGGACCGGGCGACCTTGGCGATGATCGTCGCCGCGCTCTCCCGCGCGGCCCCCTGGTAGCCGTCGCAGAGGTCGTCCGCGGCCCGGGTCACGGTGTCCTGGACGTGGTCCTTGAGGCAGGGGCTGCCGTCGGTGCCGCGGACGCAGCGGGCCCCCTTCGCCTCGAGGAAGGCCTGGATCGCCGGGGCGTCCATCGCCAGCGCGTCCCAGAAGACCGCGTCGCTGATGATGTTGCCGGGGTCGAAGTACTGCAGGTCGGCGGCCCGGGTGGTGCCGGCCGGGTCCGGGCCGAGCACGGGGACGGCGACCGCGGCCGCGGCCACGACGAGGCCGACGGCCAGCCGGAGCAGGCGCCTCACGGGACGACGACCTCGAACGGTTCGGAGACCGCGGTGGAGGTGGGCGAGGAGTAGGCGACGCTGCCGTCCCACGTCCCGGGGGCGAGCTGGTCACCCGGGACCGCGAGCAGCGAGCAGGCCGTCGACGTGGCGTCGGCCGAGGCGGGGGAGGAGGTCTCGACGGCGATCCCGTCCCGGGACAGCGTGAGGACGCAGGAGCCGGTGTCCTCGACCACACCGGGGACGTAGCCGGCGGCCTCCACGGTGCCGTCCACCTCGGCCCACCCGGCATAGGTGAGGACCAGGTCCCCGCCGGTGACGGGGGCGGGGGTCTCCACCACCGGGGCGTCGGTCGCGACCGCGGTCGGCTCGGGCCGGACGGGCACGGGCGCGCCGTAGGTGCCCGGGGCGGCGGCCTCGGGGGTCGGCGTCCCGGAGGCGGACGGGACCTCCGCCGCCGGGAGGCGCATCCCCCCGCTGACGGCGAGGCCGGCGCCGGCGACGAGTGCGACGGCGCCCAGGCCGAGGACGATCCGGCGGCTCCGGGCCATGGCTGTATCCACTCCTGCTGTCCCGTGCGGCCGCGAGCGCGGCCGCGGGGGCTGCCGGGGCCGTTCCGGCCACCGGTGGTCGCAGGGAGGTTACTGCTCGGAGTCGCCCGATCACCGCAGCGACATGGGAGTGGGACGGACGAGGCCGTCCCGCCTGGTCAGACGCCGGCCGGCAGGCGCATCCCGGGGACGTCGTCGGGCACGGTCAGGGGGGCGCCGGTCTTCTCCACGACCTCCTCGGGGCTCACCCCGGGCGCGGTCTCGACGAGGAGGAACCCGCCGGGCGTGACGTCCACGACGGCGAGGTCGGTGATGACGCGGTCGACGCAACCCTTGCCGGTCAGCGGCAGGGTGCACTCCTCGACGAGCTTGGGGGACCCGTCGCGGGCGACGTGCTCCATCATGATGATCACGCGGCGGGCGCCGTGGACGAGGTCCATCGCGCCGCCCATGCCGTTGACCATCTTGCCGGGGATGAGCCAGTTGGCCAGGTCGCCGCGGGGGTTGACCTGCATCGCGCCGAGGACGGCGAGGTCGAGGTGCCGGCCGCGGATCATGGCGAAGCTGGTCGCCGAGTCGAAGAACGACGCGCCCGGCAGGATCGTCACCGTCTCCTTGCCGGCGTTGATGAGGTCGGGGTCCTCCTCGCCCTCGTAGGGGTAGGGGCCGACGCCGAGGATGCCGTTCTCCGAGTGCAGCACCACGTGCACGTCCTCGGGGATGTGGTTGGGCACGAGGGTCGGCATGCCGATGCCCAGGTTGACGTAGGCGCCGTCGGTGAGGTCGGCGGCCACGCGGGCGGCGAGCTGGTCGCGGGTCAGGGTCATGGTCAGTTCCCCTCGGTCGTGAGCTCGTCGCCGCCGGCGGCCGGGGTGGCCGGCGCGGGGCGGGGGCGGGTGGTGCGCCTCTCGATGGACTTGCCCTCAGGCCCGACCTCCACGACGCGGTCGACGAACACCCCGGGCAGGTGGACCTGCTCGGGGGTGATCTCGCCGGGCTCCACCAGCCGCTCGACCTCGGCGATCGTGACCCGGCCGGCCATCCCGGCCAGCGGGTTGAAGTTCATCGCCGACTCGTGGAAGACGAGGTTGCCGTGCCGGTCGCCCACCGCGGCGCGCACCAGCCCGAAGTCGGCGGTCAGGCCGGTCTCCAGCACGTACTGCCGGCCGTCGAACTCGCGGATCTCCTTGGGCCGGGAGGTCTCGACGACGTTCCCCTCGCCGTCGTAGCGCACCGGGATGCCGCCGTCGGCGACCATCGTGCCCACGCCGGTCGGGGTGTAGAAGGCCGGGATGCCCGCCCCGCCGGCGCGCAGCCGCTCGGCCAGCGTGCCCTGCGGGGTCAGCTCGACCTCCAGCTGGCCGGAGAGGTACAGGCGGGCCAGCTCCTTGTTGCCACCCACGAACGAGGAGATCGTGCGCCGGATCCGCCCGGCGTAGAGCAGGACGCCCAGCGCCTGGTCGTCGACGCCGCAGTTGTTGCTGATGGTCGTGAGGTCCTTCGCGCCCTGCTGCAGCAGGGCGTCGATGAGGACCACCGGTACGCCGCACAACCCGAAGCCGCCGACGGCGAGCACCGCGCCGTCCCCGATGTCGGCGACCACCTCGGCCGCCGAGCCCACCACCTTGTCCACGCGTGCACCACCGTCCGTCCGGGCGGGCTGGGGCCGGCTCGATCAGCCGGGGCGGCCCAGCTCGCGGATGCCCTCGATCGTGGCGCCGAGCGTAGCCGTGACCCGTTCCCCGGCCGCACGGGCGGGCAGCTGCGCCGGGTCGGCGCCGCGGACGAGGACCACCGACGCCCCGGCCGCGAGCGGGGCGAGCAGCCAGGCGACCGGCCCCGCCTCCGCCGCCGTCGCGGTGTCCACGAGCAGCCGGTCGCCCGGGACGACGCCCAGCCGGCCGGCCAGCTCCTCCGCGGCCGCCACCAGCCCGCCCAGGGTCAGCTGCAGGCTGCCGGTCACCAGCCCGGGGTCCCCGGCGGCCGCCGGCTGCCACGGGGTGAAGACGTCCCCGTGGGCCCGGACCTCGAGGGCGAAGTCGCGCGCCGGCCCGGCGTAGCCGGTCATCCCCGCGCCGAGCGGGTGCAGCGAGAGGCCGAGCAGCTCGGGGACGCCGGCGTCCTCCAGGGGGGCCAGCCGGTCCTGCGCGGCGAGGACGACGGCGACGTCGTCGAGCCGGCCGTCGTCCTCGGCCGCGGTGTCGAGCACGGCGGCGCCGCAGCTCCACACGCCGAGCAGGACCGCGGCCGTCTGCCAGTGCACCGGCAGCGCGACGGCCACCGTGCCGCCGGGCGCCACGTCGAACTCCTCCTGGAGCAGGTTGGCGGTCTTGGCCACCCAGTTGGCCAGCGTGGCCGCCGACAGCTCGACCCGCGAGCCGACGGCGTCGTCGTAGTCGGTGAGCAGGGGCGCGGCCGCGTCGCGGCGCAGCGCCCGGGCGAGGAGGTCCGCGGGGAGGGCGGCGGGCTGTGGCACGGCCCCAGCCTGGCAGGCCGGGACGGCGCCGGCCGCCGGCACCCCTACAGTCGGCCGGCGTGCTGACCGGACTCGACCACCGCCTGCTGATCGTCACCCGCCGGGTCCTGGGCGGGACCCCGGCCGTCCCGCTCGCGCGCGGCCTGTCGGTGTTCGGCGAGCACGCGATCGGCTGGCTGGCCGTGGCGGGCGCCGGCTGGCTGACCGGCCGGCACCGGCGCGAGTGGGTGGAGGGGGCGGCCGGCGTGCTGGCCGGGCACGCGTCCGGCGTCGTCCTCAAGCGGCTGGTCCGGCGCCGGCGGCCGCTGCTGGCCGAGGTCCCCGCGCTGGTGCGCACCCACCCCAGCTCGCTGTCCTTCCCCAGCGCGCACAGCTGCTCGACGGCGGCGGCCGCGGTCGGCTACGCGCCGCTGCTCGGCCGGCCGCTCATGGGCACGCTGCTCGGCGGCATGCTGGTCTCCCGGGTGCTGCTCGGGGTGCACCACCCGAGCGACGTCGTGGTCGGCGCCGCCGTGGGCGCGGCCGCCGCCCGCGGCACCCGGGCCGTCCTGGCCCGGGCCCGCCGCGCCGCCCACCCCACGTGACACGCGGCCCGGGCCCGCCGCGTCGCCCCCCGAGCGTGCGAGGGGTGAGGAGGACCGGGTCCTCCCTCAGTTGATGCAGTCGGTGTCGGCCGCGGTGAAGCTGTCCTCGCCCTCCACCGGCTCGGACGGTGCGGCCGGCGCCGGCGGGGTGACCGCCTGGCCGACCCCGTTGAAGTCGCTGCCGAGGACCAGGTGGACGGTGCCGGTGGCCGCGTCCTCGCTCTCCGCCGTCGTCGCCCCCGGGATCTGGTCGGCCAGCGTCCGCGCCAGCGCCTCGTCCCCGGCGGCGTGCCGGATCTCGGTGACCTCGTAGTCGGTCGCGTCGGCGTTGCCGGTGCTGGTCACCGTGAAGCCGGCGCCCTCCAGCTCCGCGGCCGCCTCGGCGGCGAGACCCGGCACGCCCGAGCCGTTGAACACCTCGACCGACACCTCGGACGGCGCCACCGTCTCCGGCGCGGCGGGGGTCTCGGCGGCCGGTGCCTCGGCCTCCGGCTCGGCAGACAGCTCGGCGAAGAACTCGTGCAGCGTCTCGGTGTCCTCCAGCCGGAGGATGTAGCGGTCCTGGTCGTCCCGGTCGTCCCCGACGTAGGGGAGGGTCTGGAACTCGATGCTGCCGGCGGTGACCGACTGCATCTGGCCGGCCAGCGCGAACAGGTCCAGGGACTGGTCCACGGTCAGCGACTCGGCGGCGGCCTGCACGAGCTCGCGCTGCTTGCCGAGGTCGAGCAGGACGTTGTCCGAGAGCATCTTGCGGATCATCCCGGCGATGAAGGTCTGCTGGCGGATGATCCGGTCGAAGTCGCCGCGCGGCAGGCCGTGCCGCTGGCGCACGAAGGCCAGGGCCTGCTCGCCGCTGATCGTGGACTTCCCGGCGGGCAGGTCCACGCCGGAGAAGTCGTCCTGCGCGGCCTGGCAGAGGTTGACCTCCACGCCGCCGACGACGCTGGAGAGGTTGAAGAAGCCGAGCAGGTCCACCTCGGCGTAGTGGTCGATCATCAGGCCCGACAGCTGGCTGACGGTGCGGATGAGCAGCTGCGCGCCGGCCGCCTGCCGCTCGGCGGCCGTGGCGCCCTCCTCCGGCTCCTGGTACCCGTAGGCGTAGGCGGCGTTGAGCTTGTCCCACCCGTGGCCGGGGATCTGCACGTAGGAGTCGCGGGGGAAGGAGACGAAGGAGGCGCGCGACCCGTCGGCCGGGACGTGCACCAGGATCATCGTGTCGGTGTTCTGACCGGAGTCGCTCCCCGTGCTCAGCTGCGAGGCCTGCTCCTCGCTGAGGGACGCCCGGCTGTCGTTGCCGACCAGCAGCAGGTTCATCGCGGCGCGCTCGTTGCCCGAGCCGTCGTTGCCGTCGACGGGGATGGCGTCGGTCCGGTTGACGCTGGCGTCGGCGACCTGCCCGAGGTACCAGCCCCAGCCGCCGGTGCCCAGCAGCACGACGGAGAGCGCGCCCGCGACGACGCGGACGGCGGTGGCCGCGCGGCTGCCCCGGGAGCGCCGCGGGCGCCGGCCGGCGGCCGGGCCGCCCCCCGCCTCGGCGGCCGCGCCCTCGCGCGCCGGCGACCCCTCGGGCTGCCGATGGCGGGCCGGGCGCCCGGCGCGGGGGTCCAGTCGCCCGGGGAGCGGACGGCCTCCTCGGTCGCTCGGCTCTCGGCTCACGTCGTGTCCTCACTGCTGGTCGCGCCGACCACGGCACGGGTCGGGCCCGGGCCCGTCGCGCCGTCGGCGTCGTGGCGTCTCGGGCGATGGTAGGTGCGTCCGCCGGCCGTCCCGGCCACCGACGTGCCCGCACCCTCGCGTGCGGTCCCGGACGGCCCAGCGGACCCACCCGTCACGCGCCGGGCGACTCACACCGCGGGAGGATGCAGACGGGGCCGCGCGCGGGGGAGCATGCCTGCCATGCGCATCCTCGTCACCGGCGGGGCCGGCTTCATCGGCTCCCACTACGTCCGGACGATGCTGTCCGGTGGCTACCCCGGCTTCGAGGACGCCGAGGTGACGGTGTTCGACAAGCTGACCTACGCCGGCAACCTCGCGAACCTGGCCCCGGTCGCCGACAACCCGCGCTACCGGTTCGTGCGGGGCGACATCTGCAGCCAGGCCGACCTCGACGCCGCCGTCCCCGGGCACGACGTGGTGGTCAACTTCGCCGCCGAGTCGCACGTCGACCGGTCCATCCACGGCGCGGCCGACTTCGTGCTCACCAACGTCCTCGGGGCCCAGCAGGTGTTCGAGGCCGCGCTGCGGCACGGCGTCGGCCGGGTGCTGCACGTCTCCACCGACGAGGTCTACGGCTCCATCGACGAGGGCTCCTGGCAGGAGGACCACCTGCTGGAGCCCAACTCCCCGTACTCGGCGGCCAAGGCCGGCAGCGACCTCATCGCCCGGGCGTACGCCCGGACCTACGGGCTGAACATCTCGATCACCCGGTGCAGCAACAACTACGGGCCGTACCACTTCCCGGAGAAGGTCATCCCGCTGTTCGTCACCAACCTGCTCGACGGGCACCGGGTGCCGCTCTACGGCGAGGGGGCCAACGTCCGCGACTGGCTGTTCGTCGACGACCACTGCCGCGGCATCCAGCTGGTCCTCGAGAAGGGCCTGCCCGGCGAGTTCTACAACATCGGCGGCGGCCGGGAGCTGTCGAACAAGGAGCTCACCGAGAAGCTGCTGGAGGCCACCGGCCGCGACTGGGGCTACGTCGAGAACATCGTCGACCCGCGCGGCGGCGGACACGACCTGCGCTACTCGGTGGACTACTCGAAGACCGCCGCGCTCGGCTACGCGCCGCGCACGACCTTCGAGGACGGCCTCGCGCTGACCGTCCGGTGGTACCGCGACAACCGCGCCTGGTGGGAGCCGCTCAAGGCGGCCGCCGCGACGGCGCACCGGAAGGCGGGCTCGCAGGACGCCCGGGCGTGAGCGGGGGCACGCGCACCGCCTGGCTGGTCACCGGCGCCCGCGGCCAGCTCGGCCACGACCTGCTCGAGGTGCTCGCCGGTCGTCCCGGGGACGACGTCACCGCCGTCAGCCGGGCCGAGGTGGACCTGACCGACGAGGCGTCGGTGCGCGGCGCGGTGGGGCGCTGGCTGGACGGCGTCCGGGCCGACCGGGCCGTGGTCGTCAACGCGGCCGCCTACACCGCCGTCGACGCCGCGGAGACCGACGAGGGCACCGCACTGCTGGTCAACGGCCGCGCGCCGGGCTGGCTGGCCGAGGAGCTCGCCGGCCGGGGCCGGCTGGTGCACGTGTCCACCGACTACGTCTTCGACGGTCGGGCGAGCCGGCCCTACCCGGTCGACGCCCCGACCGCGCCGCGCTCGGCCTACGGCCGGACCAAGGCCGCGGGGGAGCGGGCGGTGGCCGCGGCCGGCGGGGACGCCTGCGTCGTCCGCACCGCCTGGGTGCACGGCCGCCACGGCGGCAACTTCGTCCGCACGATGACCGCGCTCGAGGCGTCGCGGGAGACGGTCTCGGTCGTCACCGACCAGGTCGGGGCGCCGACCTGGTCGGCCGACCTCGCCGCCTGCCTGGTCGAGCTCGGCCTCCGGGAGGACGCCGTCCCCCCGGTGCTGCACTGCACCAACGCCGGGCAGGTCAGCTGGCACGGCCTCGCGCAGGCGGTCTTCGAGGAGCTCGGCGCCGACTCCGCCCGGGTGCTGCCGACGACGACGGAGGCCTTCCCCCGCCCCGCCCCGCGGCCGGCCTACTCGGTGCTGGACCTGTCGGCCTGGCACGCCACCGGCCTGACCCCGCCCCGCCCGTGGCGGGCCGCGCTGCACGCCGCCATGGCGGCCCGCCCGGCCTGACCGGCGGGAAGGCGGCGGCGGGTCGGGCACGGCGGGTTGCCCGGTCGCCTCAAGCCCGCCCCCGCTGCCGCCGATGACTGTGGTGCACCTGGTGCCCCTTGGGCACCCCCGCTCCGCAGCACTCGGAGGACTTGTCCGTGCGACGCATCCTGGTCGGCTCGACCGCGTTCCTCACCGCGACCGCCACCGTCCTGGTGCTCCCCGTCTACGCCGCCCCCGTCCCCGCCCCGCACCCCGTGGCCGCGACCACCGAGGAGCTCCCGATGGGGTCGGTGGAGGCCCCCGCCGCCGAGGCCGACGTGCAGGCGGGCACCACCGAGCCGGTGGACGGGCTCGCCGGCGACGCGCCCGTGCTGACCCTGCAGCAGCTCGACGTCGAGGAGTTCTCGCTCGTGGGCGTCACGTGGGCGCCCGACCCCGCCGTGACCGACACCCTCGTGCAGATCCGCGTCCGGGACGCCGACGGCTCCTGGGGCGCGTGGACCGAGCTGGAGGTCGAGGAGGCCCAGCAGAGCCCGGACGCCGACGCCGGCGCCGCACCCCGCGGCGGCACCGCGCCGCTGTGGACCGGGCCCAGCACCGGCGTCGAGGTGGAGCTCGTCACCCGGGCGGGGGCGGCGCCCACCGACGTGCAGGTCGACCTCGTCGACCCGGGGGACAGCGCGGCCGACGCCGCGCTCGAGACCCCGGCGATCACCGACACGGCCGACGCGGCCACGGCGATGCCGCCGGTCTACTCGCGGGCCCAGTGGGGGGCCGACGAGCACATCCGCACCTGGGACCCGCAGTACGCGCCGACGATCAAGGCCGCGACGATCCACCACACGGCCGACAGCAACGCCTACTCGGCCGACGACGTGCCGGCCATCATGCGTTCGATCTACCGCTACCACGCGGTCAGCCGCGGCTGGGGCGACATCGGCTACAACGTGATCGCCGACCGGTACGGGCGGCTCTGGGAGGGCCGTTACGGCGGCCTGGCCAGCACGGTCGTCGGTGCGCACGCCGGCGGCTGGAACTCCGGGACGTTCGGGGTGTCCATGCTCGGCAACTACGAGCAGGCCGAGCCGCCGCGGGTGATGCTCGACGCCGTCGCCGACATCATCGCCTGGAAGTTCTCGCTCTACGGGGTCGACCCCCGCGGCACCGCGACGATGACCGGGGGCGGGGGCACCTCCAAGTACCCGGCCGGCAGCACCGTCACGCTGCCCACCGTCTTCGCCCACCGGGACGTCGGGTACACGGCCTGCCCGGGCCGCTACGCCTACGCCCGCATGGCCGACGTCCGGGCACGGGTCGCCGCGCAGGTCGACCTCAGCATGTCCGCGATCGAGCGGCGGTACGCCGCCGATGCGGGGCTGCGGTCCTGGCTGGGTGCCCCGGTCGGGAGCGAGCGCTCGGGCAACGGGTTCGCCTGGCAGGAGTACGAGCACGGGCGGCTGTACTGGTCCGCGGCCACCGGGGTCCGGTTCGTGCGGGGCGACGTGCTGGCCGCGTGGCTGGCCGCGGGCGGGCCGGGCGTGCTGGGCGTGCCGACCACCGACGAGGGCCCGGCCGGCGAGTGGGGTGCCTACCAGCACTTCAGCAAGGACGCGTCGATCTACTGGACGGCCGAGACCGGTGCGCAGGTCGTGCGCGGGGGCATCCGGAGCCGGTGGCTGGGCCTGCGGGCCGAGTGGGGGCTGGGCTTCCCCCGGACCGGGGAGGTCGCCGTCCCGGGCGTGCCCGGGGCCGTCGTGCAGGAGTTCGTCTCCGGGCGGGTGTTCTGGTCGCCGTCGACCGGCGCGCACCCGCTGCGGGGCGGGATCGGCGAGGCGTACACGGCCGGGGGCGGGCCGGCCCGCTTCGGCGTGCCCCTGGGTGGGGAGGTGACGGTCCGGAACGGGGCCGCGACCCAGGAGTTCTCCCGGGGGTACTCGCTGGTGTGGACGACGTCGGGCGTGCGGCTGGTGGCCGGGGGCATCCGGGAGGCGTGGCTGGCGCGCGGCGGTGCCGACGGGGCCCTGGGGCTGCCGCGGGGCGACGAGGCCGACACCCCCTCCGGCGGGGGCCGGTTCAGCGCTTTCGCCGGCGGGACGATCGTGTGGTCGCCCACGTCGGGCGCCGTGGTGCTCACCGGCGCGATCGGGCGGCGCTGGGAGGCCGCCGGCGGGCTGGAGTCCTCGCTGGGCCTGCCGACCGGTCCGCAGCGGGCGACCTCCGGCGCGCCGGGCCAGCAGGTCCGGTTCCGGTCGGGGGCGGGCATCTACCAGACCACCGGCGCCTCGCACGCCTTCCTCGTCCGCGGCGGGGTCGGCGACCTCTGGACGGCCCTGGGCGGTCCGTCGGGGCTGGGCCTGCCGGTGACCGACGAGACGGCCTTCCAGAACCGGGCGGGCGTCTACCAGGTCTTCGCCCGCGGCAAGGTGATGTGGTCGGCGACCACCGGGGCGCACCCGGTGTACGGGGCGATCGGTGCGGCCTACGACAAGGCCGGGGCCGAGTGGTCCCGGCTGGGCCTGCCCACCCGTGGGGAGTACGCCGTCGCCGGCGGCACCCGCGCCGACTTCCAGCACGGCACCATCACCTGGAACGCCACCACCGGCGCGGTGACCATCCGGTACCGCTGACCGGACGCCGACGCCGGAGGGCCCCGCTGCACGGCGGGGCCCTCCGCCGTCGTCAGGCCGGGGTCGCCACCCGCTCGTCGCGCTCGGCGGCCGGCTGCGGCCCGCCCGCCGGCGGCGCCGCCGCGGCCCGCCGCGCGCGGTACCGGCCGGTCACCTGCCGGCCCAGGAGCTGACCGGGCTTCTCCACCCAGTGGTAGGTGAGGACCGACGCCGCCAGGGTGAGGGCGAGCATCGTGGCGAACGCGGCCACCGGCGGGAGGGCCGGCCTCGGCAGCAGCAGCACCAGCGCGTGCACCAGGTAGACCGAGTAGCTGATCGTGCCGAGGTAGACCAGCACCCGGGGGTAGGCCCGACCGCGGAGCAGGAAGAGCGCACCGAAGACCAGGTACGCCGAGACGAACGTGCCCGCCTCGGTCCACCACTGCGGGGTGGCGCCGGTCGTCGCCTCGGGGGCGCCGACGTGGTAGCAGAACTGCACGACGACGATGCCGACGACGGCGAGGCCGAACACCCCTGCGGCACCCCGCCCGTCCAGCTGCCCCACGTCGTACCGGTAGAGCGCGGTGCCGACGAACATCGAGGCCAGCAGCAGCAGCGCGAACCACAGGTCGTGCGGCCGGTTGAGGACCAGCAGCAGGACGGCGGCGGCGAGGACCAGGGCCACGAGCCGCTCGCGGCCGGCCAGCCGGGGGACGACGACCACCGCGGCGATCGCCAGCAGGCCGAGCACCACCGCCGGCCAGGACTGGATCTGCGTCTGCACGAGGAAGAACGGGACGAGCGCGCCGCCGGCCACCAGGGCGGTCACGACCAGGCCGGTGGCGATGCCGGCCGAGCGGCGGTGCCAGCCCAGCATGAACAGCACGGTCATCAGCAGGTAGAAGACCATCTCGTAGCCGAGGGTCCAGGAGGCGCCGATGACCAGCGGCCGGGTCGTGAAGACCTGCAGCATCGTGGTGTTGAGCAGCGTGTCGGTGACCGGCCGGTAGCCCGCGCCGGGCGTGGCCCACGGGGTGGCGAAGGCCGCGACGGCGACCAGGAGCACCGCGAGGTACAGGGGGAAGAGCCGGAACACCCGGCCGATCCAGAACTCCGCGAGGTCCCCGCGGCGCTCCATCGACGCCGGGATGATGAACCCGCTGCAGAGGAAGAAGACGAGCACGCCGAACTCGCCGGGCCGCCACCAGGTGTGCGAGAAGACGACTACCTCGGGCCAGACGTGCTCGGCGAGGTGCTGGACGGCGACGACGAGGGCCGCGACGCCGCGGAGGGCGTCGAGGAACTCCAGCCGGCCGTTGCGCGAGCGCGCGGCGTGCACCCGGTCGCCCGCGTGCGTCGCCGGGGCCACCGTCTCGGGGGTCGTCGTCACAGGGCTCCTCACGCTCAGGGGTCGGACCGGCCCGGCTGCGCGCGATCGGTCGGCTCGGGCACCGGCCCGGCGGAACACCCCGCTCCGACCCGGGGGCGGCATCGGAGGAGGACGCTACCGGGACAGACCGGTCCGTCCCGTCGCCGACGGGGTGGCTGGTTCTCCCGGTACGGGAGGTGCGAAATGCTCCGTCTGGGGCCGCCGGCGCCGCCCCGGGACGCAGCGAGGCCCCGGCACCTGGTCGGGTGCCGGGGCCTCGGTCGGCGGGGTCAGCCCGGCGTGGTGGCGCCGGGTCCGCCCGCCGACGGGGTGGACCGACCACCGCTCGCCGCCGGGGTCTCCTCCCGGAGGCGCTGGATCTCGGCGGCGACGACGTCGAGGCTGTTGGCGGTCGCGGCCTGCAGCTGGTCGACCCGGGACGCCAGCGGCAGGATCAGCCACCCGGTCAGCCGCTGGACGAGCCGCTTGACCACGGGCGCTCCCGGCCGGGTGGACGTCGCCGGCGGGACGACGTACGGCGGCAGGCGCCGGACCATCCCCGCGGTGCGGTCGACCGGGGTCGCGCCCTGCGCCCGGCCGGGGCCCTCGACGGCCCGGAGGGCCCGGGCGGCGCTGCCCCGGACGAGCGCCGCCCGGGCGGAGACCGTCGCCTGCAGGTCCGCCCACCCGATGTCGTCGGTGATGTCGGTGCCGACGTCGCCGAGCCGCAGGGAGACCTGCGCGGCGGCGGCCATCTCGGCGAGGAGGGCCGCGTCGTCGTCGACGAAGACGACGTCGCGCCCCCCGGCCTGCTGCTCCAGCCCGCCGACCCGGGTGGCGATCACCCGCCGGTCGAAGAGGGCGGCCCGCTCGAGCACCCCGGAGGACCAGATCTCCCGGTAGGGGAGGACGACGGTGTCGGAGGCGAGGATCCACCGGTCGAACAGCTCGTCGGAGACGTACCCGGTGTGCAGCCGGGCCCCCTGGGTCTGGTCGGTCAGCAGTTCCAGTTCCGCGAGGTGGGCGAGGAACTCCGGCTCGTCGAGCCGGGTCGAGCCGACCACGTCCAGCCGCGCCCGCGGGGCGTCGAGCGCGGCGAAGGCACGGACGGCCCGGTCGAAGCCCTTGTGCCGCTGGATGAAGCCGATGCAGAGGAACACGAACTCGTCGGGAGCGATGCCGAGCGAGGCCCGGGCCTCCTCCCGGCTCATGGCCGTCCGCCGCCGGAAGGACCGGCCGTGCTGCTCGACGCGGGTCCGGCCGATGTCGACCGGCACCGCCTCGAGGAACGCGTCCCGCTCGCGCTCGGAGTGGAACACCAGGGTCGCCCGCGAGAACGCGGCCCGTGCGGCCCGGCGGCGGGAAGGCGAGCGCAGGACCTCGGCGTACTCGTACTCGTGCACCCAGACCTCGACCTCGGGCACGAGCCGGAAGACACCGGCCATCGCGAGGTCGATCGACGAGCGGTCGACCACCGAGCTCGACCGGTAGAAGAAGGCCGGGTGCCACTGGATGACGATCTTGTCGAAGCCGCGGGCGCGGCGGGCCAGGGCCGCCCAGGCCCGCGGACCGGCCATGAAGTCGATGTGCAGGTGGGCCGCGGACGGCTGGGGGGACACCACCACCACGTCGTGCCCCTGGCGCATCAGGTCGGCGACCGCCTGGGCGGCGTAGTTCGCGATGCCGTCGCGCTGCGGCGGGTAGGGGCTGATCACCAGGATGCGCATCAGGCGCCGCCTCCCGTCCGCGCGGCGCCGACCCGGTCCGCCACCGGCGGCGCCCCGCCGGCCGCGCCGGTGGGCGGCGGGGTCCAGTCGACGATCGACCGCTCGATCCCGTCGAGCACGGTGTCCCACTGGTAGCGGGACAGCACGTACTCCCGCCCCCGCCGGCCCATCTCGTCGGCGATCCGCGGGTGCCCGAGCAGGACGGCGAGGCTCTCGGCGAACTCGGGGGCGTCGTCGTACAGGAGGCCGCCGCGGCTGGTCTCGACGTGGTGCCGCACCACGCCGCCCTCGCCGATGCCGACCACCGGCCGACCCGCCAGCCAGGACTCCATGATGGTGCGGGAGAACGCCTCGTAGCGGGACGGCTGCACGTACGCCAGCGCACCGGCGTAGGCGTCGTCGCGCTCGTCGTCGGGCAGGAAGCCGACGTCCACGACGCGGTCCTCCAGGCCCTGCGGGGGGCGGACCTCCCCGGCGCCCATGGTCACCAGCGCCAGGTCCAGGCCACGCCCGAGCACGGCCGTCCGGAAGTGCTGGAGGAGCTCGTCCCAGCCCTTGGCGCCCTCGCGGCGCCCGGCGTAGAGGACGTAGGGCCGGGTGATCCCGTACCTGGCTCGGAAGGCCTCCGGGTCGTAGCCGGAGGGGACCTCCACACCGCACCCCACCACGGCGTGCGGGGCCAGCTGCGGGAAGAGCCGGTGGGCCAGGTCGTGCTCGGGCTCGGTCTGCAGGAAGAGCCCGGCGACCCCGGACAGGAGCGGGCGGTAGATCTCCTGGTAGGCGGCCGGCTCGTCGTGCAGGCAGGTCCACAGCAGGGACCGCTCGGGTGCCACCTGCGAGCAGGCGTAGGAGGGCCAGAACAGGTAGGGGCCGAAGACCAGCGCCCGGTACCGCTCCGCGTGCAGCAGCAGGTGGTGGTACAGGCCCGGGACGCGGACGTCGTCGTTGATCCACCGCTCCTGCTCGGTCAGCGTGAGGCGGTCGCCGGCGAGCA
Organism: Geodermatophilus marinus; assembly: GCF_003428645.1. Lineage (GTDB taxonomy): Bacteria > Actinomycetota > Actinomycetes > Mycobacteriales > Geodermatophilaceae > Geodermatophilus. Next base: position 85,798 of record NZ_QVQH01000006.1, read on the forward strand.
TGCGGTGGCCCAGGTCGGAGCGCTCGGTGCCGGGCGTCGACTTGACCGCCTCGAACCGGCGCACGGTCAGCCCGTCCTCGACGCGGCACCCGACCGGCTGGTCGTTGGTCCAGCTGAAGTAGTCGGTGGCCGCCGTGGTCAGGACCTCGACGTCCCACCCGCGGCCCTGCAGGCCCTGGGCGATGTGCCGGAGGACGATCTCGGCACCACCGACGATCTCCGGGCCGAACCGGGCGGGGACGACCGCCACGCGACCGGCGCGGTCGACAGCTCCCACCGTGCTCATCGGACCTCGACCTCCGGCTCGAGGTAGACCGGCCCGACCTGCTGGCGGTCGGAGTAGACCTTGAAGTTCGCCACTCTGTTCTTCCTCGCGTACTCGATGCCCTCGCGGCTGTGGACCGCCACGGTGAGGTGGTAGTGCCCCTCGCCCAGCGTCAGCTCGGGGATGCGGAAGCGCACCGTGCGGTGCCCGGTGACGGGCTCCAGGTGCCGGCCCAGCATGCTGCTGTTGACCCCGTAGCAGAGCTGGTCGAGGTGGTTCTCGATCGCGATCCCGCTCACCCAGTCGTCGGTGCGGCTCGCCGAGGCGACGTCGAACTCGAAGACGCAGGGCTGGCCCGGGGTCAGCCGCGAGATCGGGGCGCCGGAGGTGTCCAGCAGCCGGACGTCGCCGATGGACATCGCCCCGTTGCCCTCCTCGGCGTCGGGGATGTCCCGCGCGGCGGCCTCGGTCACGGCCTGTTCCTGCCAGGTGTCGCGGATGATCCGCACGGCCTCCACGGGGTCGCCGTCGACCACCGTGCGGCCGTGGTCCAGCAGGACGACCCGGTCGCACAGCTCCCGGACCAGGTCCAGCCCGTGGGTGACGAAGACGATCGTGCGACCCTCCCGCTGGAAGGTCTTGATCTTGTCGAGGCACTTGCGCTGGAAGGCCTCGTCGCCGACCGCGAGGACCTCGTCGATGAGCAGGATCTCGGGGTCGACGTGGATGGCCACCGAGAAGGCGAGGCGCACGTACATCCCGGACGAGTAGAACTTGACCTGGGTGTCGATGAACTTCTCGATGCCCGAGAAGGCGACGATGTCGTCGAAGTACCGGTCGGTCTGCTGCCGGCTCAGGCCGAGGATCGCGGCGTTGAGGTAGACGTTCTCCCGGCCGGTGAGGTCCCCGTGGAAGCCGGCGCCGAGCTCCAGCAGGGCGGCCATGCGCCCGCGCCGGCGCACCGATCCCTCGGTCGGCGTGAGGATCCCGCCGACGACCTTCAGCAGGGTCGACTTGCCGGAGCCGTTGTGCCCGATGAGGCCGAGCGTGGTGCCGGCCGTCACGTCGAAGCTGACGTCCCGCAGGGCCCAGAAGTCCGTCGTGTTCGACCGGGTGGTCCTCCGGTTGACGACCATCTCCTTGAGCGACTTGTTGGAGTTGATCCGGAAGCGCTTGCTGACGTTCTCGACGCTGATGACCGTGGGGTTCACTCAGAGCTCCTGGGCGAAGTCGCCCTGCACGCGGGCGAAGTAGCGTTGCGCCAGCCACAGGAGACCGGCTCCGACGAGGAGCAGCACACCCAGGCGGGGCCAGAGGTCGGCCTGGAACATGTACTCGGGGCCCATGGTGTAGAACGCGCGCTGGAACGCGGCGATGACGTTGAGCATGGGGTTGGCCAGGTAGGCGGTCAGCAGGGCCTGGTGCCCGTTGGCCGCGAACGCGTTGAGCGGCAGGGTGATCGCGTAGACGATCGGCACCAGCCAGAACAGGGCGAGCAGGATGACCTCGATGAGGTGCTGGAGGTCGCGCAGGTACACGGTGGCGGCGGCCAGGAACAGGCCGAGCGCGGTCGCCCACACGATGCAGACCACCAGCGCCAGGGGCACGAGGGCGAGGTCCCAGGTCGGGGTCACCCGGTGGCCGGTGACCGCGGCGAGGCCGAGGGCCAGCAGCAGCACCACCAGCTGGAAGAGGAAGTTGACGATCGAGGCCCCGACGACCGACAGCGGGAAGATCTCCCGGGGGAAGTAGGTCTTCTTCAGCAGGCCGCCGTTGCCGACGATGCTGCCGGTGGAGCCGCCGACGATGTCGGTGAACAGCCCCCAGACGACCAGGCCCGAGAAGATGAAGATCGCGTAGGCCGGCTGGGTGTTGCCGAGGAACAGCGTGAACGCCACGTAGTAGATGACCAGCTGGATCATCGGTCGGACCAAGGTCCAGAAGAAGCCGAGGACGGAGTCCTTGTACTTCACCTTGAGCTCTTTTCGCACCAGCTGTGCCAGCAGGCCCCGGTAGGACCAGATGTCCCTGACGTCACTGGAGAAACCACCGAGGAATGGCCGCCGGGCGTGCACGACCGTCATCGGCAGTTGCGCCACGTCGACGTCGGTGTGGCCGCGGTGCTCCAGCGTCGTGGCGGTCGACTCCCGGTTGCGCGGCTTCTCCGGGGACGTTCCTGCAGGCAGGGGCGTCGCGGTGGTGGAAGGCATGCGGATCCTGTTCTGACGGCGGGAGACGGCTCCGGGGGGTGTCGGGCGGTCCGCGATGGTCGCCGTGTCCGTCGGCCGTCGAGGGTAGCCGGGGGGAAGATGACACCCGGCCCGTCGAGCGAGTGCGGCGGGTCACCGACACGAGGAGGCGATGTGACCGACGCCGGCCCCCACGAGAACCCGCGGACCCGTGCCCGCATCGCCGGGCGGGTGCTCCGCCGCCTGCCGGTGGTCCGGCGCCTGGCGATCGGCAGGGTGGGGCCCCTGGAGGCCGGGCTCGCCGGCGCCCGGGCCGAACTCGCCCGGCTCGGCGCGGCCGTCGCCGACGTGCGCAGCGCCGTGGAGCAGGTGGCCGCCGACCTGGGGCACCTCCGCGCGGACGTCGCCGCGGTGTCGCACAACCACGAGCTGCTCAAGGGCGAGCTGTGGGACACCCGGGTCGAGCTGAGCGCCGGTCGCGTCGGGGAGGTGCGCGAGCAGGTCACCGCCCTCGACCGCCGGCTCCGTCGGGCGGAGCGCTCGGCCCGCGCGGTGCCGGCGGGGCCCGCGGTGGCCGACGCCGGCGCCGCGGCCGCGTCGGCGCAGCCGGCCGGACCCGCGGACATCTCCTCGACGCTGTTCGACTACGTCGGCTTCGAGCGCCGGTTCCGCGGTGACCCCGAGGTGATCAACGCCGTCCTGCACGACCGCTACGCCGCCGTCCTGCGGGAGCACCAGCCGGTCGTCGACATCGGGTGCGGCCGGGGGGAGCTGCTCGAGCTGCTCGCCCGGGAGGGGGTCGAGGTGGTCGGCGTGGAGCCCGACCCCGGCATGGCCGACGAGGCCCGCGCCCGGGGCCTCGAGGTGCACCAGGTCCTGGCGCACGAGTACTTCGCGACGGTCCCCGACGACAGCCTGGGGGCGGTCATCAGCACCCACGTCGTCGAGCACCTGCCGCTCGACGTGCTCGTCGACTTCCTGGAGACCAGCGCCCGGAAGCTGCGCCCCGGCGGGGTCTTCATCGCCGAGACCCCCAACCCGGCCACGCTGGTCGTGCTCGGCTCGCACTTCATCATGGACCCGACGCACGAGTGGCCCCTGCACCCGGACCTGCTGCGCTTCCTGAGCGAGTCCGCGGGCTTCCGCGAGGTCCGGACCGAGTTCTTCTCCCCGGCCACCACCCTCCAGCTGCCGCTGGGCGGCGGGCCGGACCCCGCGGCGCCGGAGCTGGCCGCCCGGGTCGACGAGGGGTTCGCGCGGCTCAACCACGTCCTGTTCGGCCCCCAGGACTACGCCGTCCTCGCCGTCGCCGGCCCGTCGGCCGGAACGCCGGCCGAGGGGGCCGACGCGGACCCGGCGGAGAGCCTCAGCTGAGGGCGCGGCGGTAGGCGGTGCGCGTGCGCTCCGCGCACCGCTCCCACGTCCAGGCGCTGGCGTGGCTCCGGCGGGAGCCGGGATCGCCCGGGAGCGTGCCGTCGACGGCCTCGACCAGGGCGTCGACGAGCTCCTCGGCCGACCCGGTCAGCCGGGCCGCGCCGCCCAGCACCTCCCGCGTGACGGGCAGGTCGGAGGCGATGACCGGCACGCCGCAGGCCAGCGCCTCGAGCGGGGGGAGCCCGAAGCCCTCGTACCGCGAGGGGAAGACGAGGGCGCGGGCGCCCGCCACCGTGCCGCGCAGGTCGTCGTCGGCGAGGTAACCGGTGAACCGCACCGCACCGGCGGGGAAGGGGTCCAGCTCCAGGGCGGCCCCCCAGCCCTCGGGGCCGACGAGGACCAGGGGCGGTGCCTGCGGGCGCACGGACAGCAGCGCCCGGTAGGCGGTGAGCAACCCGGGCAGCCCCTTCCGGGGCTCGATCGTGCCCACGGCGACCAGGTAGTCCTCCGGCAGCCCCAGGCGGCGCCGGTCGCCGGGCCCGGGTGGCGTCGCCCGGGACCACGCCTCGTCGACCCCGAGCGGGGTGACGGTGACCCGGTCCTCGGCGAGCCGGTAGGTCTCCCGGAGCTCGGCCGCGACGGCCGCGCTGGGCACCACGACCTGCGCGGCCCGGGCGATGCTGCGCGGGACCAGCTCCCGGTAGGCCGCCGAGGACCGCGCGACGGTGTCCGGGTGGTGCAGGTAGGCCAGGTCGTGCACGGTGACCACCCCACCGGCCCGCCCCGTCGGCGGGAGGGTGAAGTTCGTCCCGTGGAAGACGTCGGACCGCCCGGCCAGGAGCGTCACGGGCACGAGCTCCGACCGGGACCACACCAGGCGCAGCAGGCGGGCGGGCGCCGGGCGCGGCCGGGCGGCGGCCCCCGCGGGCACGACCGCCGCGAGCCCCCGGCCGCCGCGCAGGGTGAAGGCGGTGACCCGGACGTCGTCCCGGGCGGCGTCCCCCGTGGTGGCGACGAGCGCGCCGAGCAGGCCGGACACGTAGCGCCCGACGCCGGTGGGGCGGCCGAGCAGGGGGGTGCCGTCCAGGCCGATCCGGATGCGGGCCTCCTCGGGTCTGCCGACGCCCGGGAGCCCCTGATCCCTAGGCTGGGGCCCCGTGCGCGTGGCGATACTCCTGGAGCAGATGCTCGCACCCGTACCCGGGGGCACGGGCCGCTACTCCGCCGAGGTCGCCACCGCGCTCGCCGAGACGGCCCCCCGCGGGGCGGCGGTGACCGGGTGGACGGCGTGGCACCGCCGCACCGGCGCCGCCCGGCTGCCCGGGGTCGCCGGACCCCGGCGCCTGGCGCTGCCGCGCCGCCCGCTGGCGGCGGCGTGGGAGCGGGGCCGCGGACCCCGGCCGCGCGGCGCCGACGTCGTCCACGCCCCGACCCTGCTGGTGCCGCCGGCCGGCGACCGGCCGCTGGTCGTCACCGTCCACGACGCGGTGCCGTGGACCCACCCGGAGACGCTCACCCCGCGCGGCGCCCGCTGGCACCGCGCCATGGCCGAGCGGGCCGCGGCCACCGCGGCGGCCGTCGTCGTGCCCACCGCCGCGGTGGCCGACGAGCTCGGTCGGGTCCTGCCGCTGCGGCGTCCCCCCGTGGTGGTGGGGCTCGGCGTCAGCGGCCGGCTGGCCGAGCCGGCCGACGCCGACGACCGCGCCCGGCGGCTGGGCCTGCCCGGCGGCCCGTTCCTGCTCACCCTGGCGACGCTCGAGCCGCGCAAGGGGCTCGACGTCCTGCTCGCCGCGCTCGCCCGTCCCGAGGCCCCCGACGTGCCGCTGCTGCTGGCCGGTGCTCCCGGCTGGGGCGGGGTGGACCCGGTCCGGTCGGCCGCCGAGGCGGGGCTGCCGGCCGGCCGGGTCCGCCACCTGGGCCGCCTCGGCGACGACGACCTGGCCACCGTCCTGCGTCGGGCGACCGCGCTCGTCGCGCCGAGCCGCGCGGAGGGGTTCGGGCTGCCCGTGCTGGAGGCCATGGCGGCGGGGACCCCCGTGGTCAGCTCCGACGCCCCCGCGCTGGCCGAGGTCGGCGGCGGGGCCACGCTCACCACACCGGTCGGCGACCCCGCCGCCCTGGCGGCCGCCCTCGGCCGGGTCGTGGACGACGCCGGGCTGCGCGCGCAGCTGGCCGCGGCCGGCCGCCGCCGGAGCGGCGCGTACTCGTGGTCGGCGGCCGCCCGCACCCTCTGGGACCTCTACCGGACGCTGCCTGGGCTCAACCGGTGGTAGCAACACCTGCCTGGTGCAGTGATCGTAGGTGCTCGTCCAGGACCTCCGCGGGGGTCTTCCAGCCGAGCACCTTGCGGGGTCTGCTGTTGATCGCGGCCTGAACGGCGAGCAGGTCGGGCAGGCTCCAGCGGGACAGGTCGGTGCCCTTGGGGAAGTACTGCCGCAGCAGCCCGTTGGTGTTCTCGTTCGTGCCCCGCTGCCAGGGGGAGTGCGGGTCGGCGAAGTAGACGGCGATGCCGGTGTCGACCCTGAACTGCGCGTGCGCGGACAGCTCCTTGCCCCGGTCCCAGGTCAGCGACCGCAGCAGCTCGGCGGGCATCGTGCTCATCGTCGTGGTGAGGGCGTCCTTCATGGCGATCGCGCCATAGCCGCCCAACGCAGGCCCGTTCTTGACCGGCGGGACCAGGCCGTGCCCGGGTAGGCGCGGCAGGTGCACCAGCAGCGTGTAGCGACTGGCCCGCTCCACGACGGTGCCGATCGCCGACCGGTTCAGGCCGATGATCAGGTCGCCCTCCCAGTGCCCAGGGACCGCGCGGTCGGCGGCCTCGGCCGGCCGCTCGCTGAGCACCACGTCGGCGGTGACGTGGCCCTGCGGCCTGTTCCGGGCGCGTTCCCGAGGCTTGCGCAGCGCCCGGCCGGTACGCAGGCAGGCCACCAGCTCCCGCTTGAGCGCCCCCCGACCCTGGATGTAGAGCGCCTGGTAGATCGCCTCGTGGCTGATGCGCATGTCGGCATCGTCGGGGAAGTCGACCACCAGCCGCCGCGAGATCTGCTCCGGGCTCCACGCCCTCGCCCAGCGCCGATCGGCGCGATGCGGCTTGTTCAGGCCCTTCCACGTCGTCGCCGGCCCGGTAGCCGGGCTGCCGTCGGGGCGCTGCAGCTGCCCGCTGAGCCGCTCCTGGACGTAGTGCTGCAGCCGTGGGTTGGTGGCGAGCTTGGCCGGCTTGGGACGCCGGGCGGCGGTCTGGGCCTTCCACTGCGCGACGGTGGCCCGGTACTCCCTCTTGCCGCCGCGGGTGGCGGCGTTGCGCCGCAGCTCCCGCGAGATCGTGCCGGGGTCACGCCGGAGCTCACGGGCGATCGCCCGCACCCCGACGCCCCGGGACTTGAGCAGCGAGAGTTCCTCCCGCTCGGAGAACGACAGGTACCGGCCGGTGGGCTCGGCCAGGCTCAGCGGCGGCATGCCGCCAGCGTGGCGAAACCAGCGGGAGCCGACCGGCGTGGACACGCCGACCTCGAGCGCGGCGTCCTCGGTGCGCTTGCCCTGCGCGATCAGCCGCCAGAAGACGCGCTCCACGTGCCGGGCCGGCATCGGCCGCCCCGGCGAGCGCATCGCCGGCCGCAGCGCCCGATCGGCCTGCTGCTGACGTCGTCCCATCGCACACCTCCGTGATCAAGAGGTGTTGCGACGACCGGTGGAATCCGCCCTGTGAGCCGCGGTCCGAGTGCCCCCTGGGGTCGGTGTGAAGGGAGCACTGCGTCACGTGACGACGCGCCCACGGCACGTCACCGGATCGCCCCGCGGCGTCCGTACCGTCGGGGCACACCCGAGCGAAAGGGAGCCGCCGTGGCCGCCACCACCGGGCCCCGCGTCCTGCTGGACGCCACCGCCGTCCCCGCCGACCGGGGCGGTGTCGGCCGCTACGTCGACCAGCTCGTCCCGGCCCTGGACGCCGCGGGCACCGACCTGGTCGTCGTCTGCCAGCAGCGGGACGTCGAGTACTACGGCAAGCTCGCCCCCTGCGGGGACGTCGTCGCGGCCCCGGCCGCGGCGTCCCGGCGCCCCGCGCGGCTGGTGTGGGAGCAGACCGGCCTGCCCCGGCTGGCCGAGCGGCTCGGGGCCGACGTGCTGCACTGCCCGCACTACACGATGCCGCGGCGCAGCCCGGTCCCGGTCGTCACGACGCTGCACGACGCCACGTTCTTCACCCACCCCGACGTGCACCAGCCGGTGAAGCGGGCCTTCTTCCGCCGCTGGACGACCTCTTCGCTGCGCCGCGCCGCGCGGGTCGTCGTCCCCTCGCAGGCGACCCTCGACGAGCTGGCCCGCGTCACCGGCGGCGTGCGCGGCCAGGTCGACGTCGCCCACCACGGCGTGGACCCGGCGACGTTCTCCGTGCCCGACGTCGAGCACGTCCGGGCCGCCCGCGAGCACCTCGGGCTGCGCGCGTCGAGCTACGTGGCCTTCCTGGGCACCATCGAGCCGCGCAAGAACGTGCCCTTCCTGGTCGAGGGCTGGCGCCGCGCGGTGGCCGGCCTCAAGGACCCGCCGGCCCTCGTGCTCGCCGGCGGCCGGGGCTGGGACACCCGCATCGACGAGGCGCTGGCCGCGGTGCCGGCCGGCCTCGAGGTGCTGCTGCCCGGGTACCTGCCGCTGGAGCTGCTCGCCGGCTTCCTCGGCGGCGCGGAGGTGGTCGCCTACCCCAGCCTCGGCGAGGGCTTCGGGCTGCCGGTGCTCGAGGCCATGGCCTGCGGCGCCCCCGTGCTGACCACCACCTCGCTGGCGCTGCCCGAGGTGGGCGGGGACGCCGTCGCCTACACCGACCCCACCGCCGCCGGCATCGCCGCGGGGCTGGCCGCGCTGCTGGCCTCGCCCGGACGGCGGGCCGAGCTGTCCCGCGCGGCGACCACCCGTGCGAGCGGCTTCACGTGGGCCGCGTGTGCAGAGGCGCACCGGCGGACGTACGCTCGCGCGGTAGCGGCCTGACCTCCCGGTCGGTCGCTGGGCGGCGACCGGCACGTGAGGAGGGGGGCCTGTCATGGCGGCTCCCCCGAAGGTCCCCGCGGTCCTCGACCCGGTGACCGCGCCCAGCATCTCCTTCGCCCGGGCGATCGACGACCTGCGCCGCGGCTGGCAGCAGCGGTCCCTCTGGGGGCACCTGGGCTGGCAGGACATCCGGCAGCGCTACCGGCGCTCGGTGCTCGGGCCGGTGTGGATCACCATCAGCATGGCGGTCACCGCCGTCGCCCTGGGGATCCTCTACGCCGGCCTGTTCGACCAGGACCTCGACGTGATGCTGCCGCACGTCCTCGTCGGCTTCATCGTCTGGGCGTTCATCAGCGGGTGCATCGCCGAGGGCTCCGAGGTCTTCATCGCCAACGAGGGCCTGATCAAGCACCTGCCCGCGCCGCTGTCGGTGCACGTCTACCGGCTCGTCTGGCGCCAGCTGCTGTTCTTCGCCCACAACATGATCGTCTACGCGGTCATGCTCGTGTTCTTCCCGCAGGACCTGAAGTGGACCGCGCTGGCGGCCGTCCCGGCCATCGCGCTGCTGGCGCTCAACGGCGCCTGGGTCGCCCTCGCCGTCGGGGTCATCACGACCCGCTTCCGCGACATCCTGCCGATCACGCAGAGCGTCGTGCAGCTGATGTTCTTCCTGACGCCGATCGTCTGGATCTACGACCAGCTGGTGAACAGCCCCAACCCCGCGATCGCCGAGCGGGCCCGGCTGGCCGAGTTCAACCCGTTCCTGCACTTCGTCGAGATCGTCCGCCAGCCCCTGCTCGGCCAGGACCAGGTCTGGCGGCACTGGGTCGTCGTCCTCGCCATCACCGTCGTCGGCTGGGTGGCGGCGCTGCTCGTCCTCCGCCGCTACCGGTCCCGCGTCTCCTACTGGGTGTGAGCGTGTCCCAGAGCACCGGCGGACCGGTCAGCATCGTCACCAAGGACGCCTGCGTCGACTTCCCGATCTTCGACGCCAAGAGCCGCTCGCTGAAGAAGACCGTCGTCGGCCTGGTCGGCGGGAACATCGACAGCGGCGCCAGGATCCCGGTGATCGAGGCGCTGCGCGACGTCACCCTCGACCTCCAGCACGGGGCCCGGGTGGGCCTCGTCGGGCACAACGGCGCCGGCAAGTCGACCCTGCTGCGGCTGTTGTCGGGCATCTACGAGCCGACCCGGGGCGTCGCGGAGATCCGCGGCCGGGTGGCCCCGGTGTTCGACCTGGGCGTGGGCATGGACCCGGAGATCTCCGGCCTCGAGAACATCATGATCCGGGGCCTGTTCCTCGGGATGACCCGCAAGCAGATGGAGCAGCGGGTCGACGACATCGCCGACTTCACCGAGCTCGGTGACTTCCTCCGCATGCCGCTGCGCACCTACTCGACCGGCATGCGGGTGCGGCTGGCCCTCGGCGTGGTCACCAGCATCGACCCCGAGATCCTGCTGCTCGACGAGGGCATCGGCGCGGTCGACGCCGCGTTCCTCGAGAAGTCCAAGCAGCGGCTGGTCGAGCTGGTCGAGCGCTCCGGGCTGCTCGTCTTCGCCTCGCACTCGGAGGAGTTCCTGCGCCAGCTCTGCGACACCGCGCTGTGGCTCGAGCACGGCCGGATCAAGGCCCAGGGGGACCTCGACGACGTCCTGCGCCGGTACGGGGGGCAGCCGCTGTGAGCGCCGCGCCCCGCAACCGCATCCTGGCCGACGACGTCGTCATCGCGGTCGTCGTCACCAAGGACCGCCCGGCGACGCTGGCCGCCAGCCTCGAGGCCATCTGCGCGCAGACCCGGCCGGTGGACCACGTGGTCGTGGTCGACAACGGCGACGACCCGAAGGTCGCCGAGATCGTCGCGGACCTGCCCGTCCGCGGCACGTACGTGCCGTCGAAGCGCAACCTCGGCGGCGCCGGCGGGTTCGCCCTCGGCATGCTCACCGCGCTGGCGCTGGGCGCCGACTGGGTGTGGTGCGCCGACGACGACGGCCGCCCCGCCGACGACGCCGTGCTCGAGACGCTGCTGCTGGAGGCCGTCGGCCTCTCCCTCGACGAGATCTCCCCGATGGTGCTCGACATGCACGACCCGCGGCGGCTGGCCTTCCCGCTGCGCCGCGGGCTGCGCTGGCGCCGGTGGCACGCGGACTTCCGCGGCGTCCGGCTGCTGGACGGCTACGCCTCGCTGTTCAACGGGGCGCTGTTCCGCTCCAGCGCGCTGGAGGTCATCGGCGTCCCCGACTACCGGATGTTCTTCCGCGGCGACGAGACCGAGATGCACCGCCGGCTGATGCGCTCGGGCCTGCGGTTCGGCACCTCGACCGGCACCGCCTACCTGCACCCGAGCGGCACCGGCGAGTTCAAGCCGATGCTGCGCGGGGCGTTGTCCGCGCAGTACCCCGAGGACGACGTCAAGCGGTACTACACCTACCGCAACCGCGGCTACCTGATGGCGCAGCCGGGGATGCGGTGGATGCTGCCGCTCGAGTGGCTGCGCTTCAGCTGGTACTTCCTGCTGCGCCGGCACGACCCCGAGGGCTGGCGCGAGTGGCGCCGGCTCACCCGCGCCGGTCGCTCGGAGCGCTTCGACCGTCGGTGACCCCGAAGGCCTGCGCCCAGCTGGCCGGCGCGGTCAGCTCCTCCAGGTGGGCCCGGTACACGCGCTGCAGCCGGGGGAACTCCCGGTAGAGCCGGGCGTGCAGGCGCACCGACCGGCGCAGCATGGACCAGAACGTGGCCGGCTCGCGGCGGCGGAAGGTCACCCCCCGGCCGTCGGCGGTGCCGACCGTGGCGCTGTCGAGCCGGGAGAGCAGGAACCAGCGGGCGTCCTGCGCGCTGATGTTCAGCTGCGGGCGCTGGGTGGTCTCCTCCCGCGGCGGGCGCACGTTGTGCGCCAGCGCGGCCAGCAGGGTGCGCCCGATGGTCAGCGGGGTCACCGGCGGCTTCATGAAGCGCTCGGCCCGCGTGCCGCTCATCGAGGGCAGCGGGAGGTCCGAGGAGGAGGGGACGACGACGCCGTCGGGGTGGTCGCCCTGGTGCTCCAGCGCGGTGGGCAGCGCGGTGGGCAGCAGCGGGAACAGCCGCTGCGGCCCGGCCAGGAAGTCCTCGTAGGCGCGGTGGTGCAGCCCGGCGGTGGCGTACTGCATCATGATCAGGAACTTCAGGTCGAACTTGAAGGTGTCCCGCAGCAGCTGCCCGCCGCGCTTGTACTGGCTGTGCAGGGCCGCGGCGACCAGCCGGTTGCGGGTGTGGAAGTAGGCCTGCCAGCCGGCGGTGTCGTCCTTGTCGCTCCAGGACAGGTGCCAGACCGCGACGCCGGGCATGGTGGCGGTCGGGAAGCCGTGCTCGCCGGCGCGCAGCCCGTACTCGGCGTCGTCCCACTTGATGAAGACCGGCAGCGCCAGGCCGAGCCGCTCCACCGCGACGCGGGGGACGAGGCACATCCACCAGCCGGTGTAGTCCACGTCGACCCGGCGGTGCAGCTGCGGGGTCCGGCGCAGGCTCTTCTGCGCGAAGTCGTGCGCGTACTCGGTGTTGGGGGCCGCCCGCCAGAAGAACTTCTCCGGCGCCACGACCTCGCCCATGGTGTGCAGCACCGAGCGGTCCTGCAGGGCCAGCATCTGGCCGCCGACCAGCATCGGGCGCTTGGCGAACCGGGCGACCGCGAAGGCCCGGGCCACGCTGTCGGGCTCGAGGATGACGTCGTCGTCGAGCAGCAGGTGGTGGGTGGCGCTGGTGTGCTCCAGCATCTCGTACATCGTGCGGGAGAAGCCGCCGCTGCCGCCGAGGTTGGGCTGCTCGACCAGCCGCAGCCGGTCGCCGAGCGCCTCGGCCGCGGCGGGGTAGCCCCCGGCGTCGCGGACCTTCTTGGTGCCCTGGTCGGCGACGACGACCGTGTCGATCAGGTCGCGCACGACGGGGTCACCGGCCAGCGCGGCGAGGGCGTTCACGCAGTCGTCGGGGCGGTTGTAGGTGCAGATGCCGACCGACAGCCGCGCCTCGCCCGCGGGCGCCTGCGGGGCCCACCACGCCGCCCGGTGCACGGTGACCGGGGCGTCGTCGGCGGTGACGTCGAACCAGTACCAGCCGCCGTCCTCGAACGGGGTGAGGTCGAGCTCGAACTCCAGGGCGCGGTCGTCGCCGGAGGCGGTCGACCCGGTGACGTGGATGATGCTGCCGTCGGCCTTGGACCGGTAGACGTCGACCCGGCCGGGGCCGGAGAGCCGCATGCCGAGGACGACCTGGTCCAGGACGGTCCAGCGGCGCCAGTAGCTGGCCGGGAAGGCGTTGAAGTAGGTCGCGAAGGAGACCTCGCCGCCCGCCGGCACGGTCACCTCGGACCGGTCGCGGACGCGCACCCGGCGGGTGCGGTCCTCGTCGACGTAGAGGGAGCGGACCTTCAGCGGGTCGCCGGGCCGCGGGAGGATCACCCGCTGCAGCAGCGTGACCGCCTTCCCGGTCGCGAGGTCGGCCGCCGAGGGGTCGCTCACGCGCTCCGGGGACACCGGGGAGTCGGTGGTGGTCATCGCGGTGCTCAGTCCTCCAGACGGCCGTCGAGGGAGGCGCCCTCGGCGAAGTACGGGCGGATGCGGTTCTCGTACATGGTGAGGGCCGAGCCGATGGCCATGTGCATGTCGAGGTACTTGTAGGTGCCCAGCCGGCCGCCGAAGAGCACCTGCTTCTCCGCGGCCTCCTTGGCGGCCAGCTCCCGGTAGCGCTCCAGCTTGGCGCGGTCCTCGGGGGTGTTGATCGGGTAGTACGGCTCGTCGCCGGTCTCGGCGAACCGGGAGTACTCGCGGACGACGACCGTCCGGTCGGCCGGGTACTCGCGTTCCGGGTGGAAGTGCCGGAACTCGTGGATCCGGGTGTAGGGGACGTCCTCGTCGGCGTAGTTCATCACCGACGTCCCCTGGAAGTCGCCGGTCGGCAGCACCTCGGTCTCGAAGTCCAGGGTGCGCCAGCCCAGCTCGCCGGCCTCGTAGCCGAAGTACTTGTCGATGGGCCCGGTGAAGACGACCGGGACGTCGGCGGGCAGGTCGGCGCGGACGTCGAAGAAGTCGGTGCCGAGCCGGACCTCGACGAGCTCGTGCTCGGCCATGCGGGTCAGCCAGGCGGTGTAGCCGTCGACCGGGAGGCCCTCGTAGGTGTCGTTGAAGTAGCGGTTGTCGAACGTGTACCGCACCGGCAGCCGGGCGATGACCGCGGCGGGCAGCTCGGTGGGGTCGGTCTGCCACTGCTTCTTCGTGTAGCCGCGGATGAACGCCTCGTAGAGCGGCCGGCCGATCAGCGAGATGGCCTTCTCCTCGAGGTTGGCCGCCTCCCGCGTCTCGATCTCGGCCGACTGCTCGGCCACCAGGGCCCGCGCCTCGTCGGGGGTGAAGCTGCGGCCGAAGTACTGGCAGATCGTGGCCAGGTTGATCGGCAGCGAGTAGGTCTGCCCGCGGTAGGTGCTGAAGACCTTGTGCTGGTAGCCGGTGAAGCCGGTGAACTGGTTGACGTAGCGCCACACCCGCTCGTTCGAGGTGTGGAACAGGTGCGCGCCGTACCGGTGCACCTCGATGCCGGTCTCGGGCTCGGCCTCGGAGTACGCGTTGCCGCCGATGTGGTCGCGCCGGTCGAGGACGAGGACCCGCTTGCCGAGCTGGGAGGCCACCCGCTCGGCGACGGTCAGGCCGAAGAAGCCCGAGCCGACGACGATCAGGTCGGGAGCGCCGGATGCCATGTCGCTCGACAGTACCGGCGTCGGGCCGCGCCCACCGCCGCGGTCCCGGTGGTCACCCGAACGGCGCCGGACGGTCACGGGCCGCTGTCGTTAGGGTTCCGTGCGTGGACCAGGGGACGGCGCGGGAGCCGCTGCGCGTGGTCGCTGTGACGTACTCCCCCGGGGAGGCGCTCGCCGGGTTCGTGGCGACCCTCCGGACGGCGACCAGCCGGCCGCTGGACGTCGTGCTCGCCGACAACGGCTCCACCGACGGGGCGCCGGAGCGGGTGGCGGCCGGGTCCCCCGACGTCCGCGTGCTGCGGACGGGGGGCAACGTCGGCTACGGGGCCGCGGTGAACGCCGGCCTGGCCGACGCCCGCACTGGCTGGGCGCTGGTGGCCAACCCCGACGTCCGCTTCGAGCCGGGCGCGGTGGACGAGCTGCTCGCCGCGGCGCGGCGCTGGCCGCGGGCGGCGACGGTCGGCCCGGCCATCCGCACCCCGGACGGCGCCCTCTACCCGTCGGCCCGCGACCTGCCGCGGCTGTCCACCGGCGCGGGGCACGCGCTGCTGGGCTGGGCCTGGCCGGCCAACCCGTGGACGGCGCGGTACCGGCGCGAGCGCGAGGCCCCCCGCGAGCGCACCGCCGGCTGGCTGTCGGGGTCCTGCTTCCTCGTCGACCTGACCGCCTTCCACTCCGTCGGCGGCTTCGACCCCGGCTACTTCATGTACTTCGAGGACGTCGACCTCGCCGAGCGGCTGGGGCGGCGCGGCTGGCTGCACGTCTACGTGCCCGCGGCGGTCGTCGTGCACGAGGGCGGCCACGCCACCCGGCGCGACCCGCACCGGATGCAGCGGGTGCACCACACCAGCGCCCTGCGCTACCTGGCCGGCCGGTACCCGCACCGCCGGCACGCGCCCCTGCGCGGGGCGCTGCGGGCCGGCCTGGGCGGCCGGATGCTCGTCTCGTACGTCAGCGGCCGGGTGGCCGCGGGGGCGCGGTTCCAGCGGCAGGCCGACTCCGTCGGCCGGGGGGATGGGGAGGTGCCATGCGGCACGCGGTGATCATGGCCGGCGGGTCGGGGACCCGGCTGTGGCCGCTGTCCCGGGCCGACCGGCCCAAGCAGCTGCTGGACATCGTGGCCGACGACGGGGCGGCCGGCGGGGCGCACAGCCTGCTCACCGAGGCCTGGGACCGGCTGGTCGCCGTGCTGCCGGCCGAGAACGTCTGGGTCTGCACCGCCGCGCGCTACGGCGAGCAGGTCCGCGCCGCCCTGCCGGGGCTGGGCGCCGACCGGCTGGTGCTGGAGCCGGTGGCCCGCGACACCGCCAACGCCGTCGGGCTCACCGCCGCCCTGGTGGCCGACGTCGACCCGGACGCCGAGCTCGCGGTCGTGAGCGCCGACCACGTCATCCGGCCGGTGGAGACCTTCGCCGCGACGCTGCGCACGGCCTACGACGCGCTCGCCGCCCGCCCCCGGGCCCTGGTCACCCTGGGCATCCGGCCGACCGCCCCGGCGACCGGGTTCGGCTACGTGCAGCGCGGCGCGGCGACCGAGGTGCCCGGGGTGGCCGAGGCCGCCTCCTTCCGGGAGAAGCCCGACCGCGCGACGGCCGAGGCCTACCTCGCGTCGGGGGAGTACCTGTGGAACTCCGGCATGTTCGTGTGGCGGGCGCGCACTGTCCTCGACGCGCTCGCCGACCACCTGCCCGAGACCGCCGCCGGGCTGGAGCGCATCGTGGCCGCCCCGGCCGGGCCGGCGCGCGACGCGGTGCTGGCCGAGGTCTTCCCGACCCTGCCGAAGATCAGCGTCGACTACGCGGTGCTCGAGCCCGCGGCCACCGAGCCGGGCCGGGTGCTGGTGGCCGACCTCGATGTCGACTGGCTCGACGTCGGCTCCTGGCCGGCGCTCGCCTCGACCCTGGCCACGGCCGACGGGAACGCCGTGCACGGGCTCGTGGTGAGCCTCGACAGCGCCGGCAACGTCGTGTTCAGCGCCGACCCGGGTCACCTGGTGGCGCTCGTCGGCGTCCGGGACAGCGTCGTGGTGCACACCGCCGACGTGACCATGGTCTGCCCCGTCGGAGACTCCGAGCGGGTCAAGCAGCTGCTCGCCGCGGTGCAGGAGCGGCACGGGTCACAGTTCAGCTGAACGACCTGGCTAGCCTGCCCGGCATGAAGAACTTCGACGTCGCCGCCGTGGTCTCCGGCGGGGCCTCCGGGCTCGGCGAGGCCACCACCCGCGCCCTGGTCGCCCGCGGGGCGGCCGTGACCATCCTCGACCTCCAGGAGGACAGGGGGGAGAAGCTGGCCGCCGAGCTCGGCGGGCACACCACGTTCGTGCGCACCGACGTCACCGACGAGGCGTCGGTGGCGGCGGCGGTCGCCGAGGCGACCGGCAAGGACCGGCCGCTGCGGATCGCGGTCAACTGCGCGGGCATCGGCTGGGCGCAGCGCACCGTGGGCAAGGGCAACGTCGCGCACGACCTCGACCCGTTCGTGAAGACCGTCATGGTCAACCTCGTCGGCACCTTCAACGTGCTCCGGCTCGCGGCCGCCGCCATGGCGGCCACCGAGCCGGGGGAGGACGGCGAGCGCGGCGTCGTGGTCAACACGGCCTCGATCGCCGCCTTCGACGGGCAGATCGGGCAGGTGGCCTACTCGGCGTCCAAGGGCGGGATCGTCGGCATGACGCTGCCGGCCGCCCGCGACCTCTCCGGCGTCGGTGTCCGGGTGTGCACCATCGCCCCCGGCCTGGTGGACACCCCGCTGCTGGGCAGCCTGCCGGAGGAGGCCCGGGCGGCCCTGTCGGCGGGGATACCCTTCCCGAAGCGCCTCGGCCGGCCGGAGGACTTCGCCGAGCTGGCCCTGGACATCGTCGAGCACGGCTACCTGAACGGCGAGGTCATCCGGATGGACGGCGCCCTGCGCATGGCCCCCCGCTGACCTCCCCGTCCCTCTTCCCCGGGGAGCACCGCTGAGCACCACCACCGTCGACGCGCCGGTGTTCACCGACGTGTGGCGGCCGCACTGGCCGCTGGACCTCCGGCGCGTCCTGTCGCCGAGCCTGCGCGGGGCCGCGGACCCGACGCTGCGCTTCACCCCCGACGGGGCGTGGCGCACCGCCAGCACACCCGACGGGCCGGCCACGGTGCGCGTCGTGGTGGGCGGCGGTGAGGTCCGGGTGGCGGCGTGGGGCCCCGGGGCCGAGCGGGCGGGGTCCGCGGTGCCCGGCTGGCTGGGCGCCGCGGACCGGCCGGAGGAGTTCGACCCCGGGCAGCACCCCCTGGTCGTCTGGCTGCACCGCAACGCCCCGTGGCTGCGGCTGGGCCGGACCGGCTGCACCTGGGACGCCCTGGTGCCCGCCGTCCTCGAGCAGAAGGTGACCACCGTCGAGGCGCACCGGGTCTTCCGGGCGCTGCTGCGGCTGGCCGGGGAACCGGCGCCCGGCCCGGCGCCGGAGGGCATGCGGGTGGTGCCCACCCCGGCACGGGTCCTGGCGGTGACCGACTGGGAGTGGCACCGGTGCGGCCTGGACGGCGCCCGCCGCCGCGCGCTGCGGGCGGTCACCTCGGTGGCGTCCCGGCTGGAGCCCTGCCCGGGGTGGGACGCCGCGACGCTGTCCGCCCGGATGCGCACGGTGCCCGGCATCGGCGTCTGGACGGCGGCCGAGGTGGTGCAGCGGGTGTTCGGCTGCCCGGACACCGTCAGCTACGGCGACTACCACCTGAAGAACCTGGTCGGCTGGTCACTGGCCGGCCGGAAGACCGACGACGACGGGATGATGGAGCTGCTCGAGCCGTGGCGCGGGCAGCGGCAGCGGGTCGTCCGGCTGCTGACCATCGGCGGCAGCCGCCCGCCCCGGCGCGGCCCGCGCGTGGCGCCGACCGACTACCGGCGGATCTGAGGAAGGACCCCGTCCTCCCCACCCCTCGCAGGCTCGGCGCGGGACCCGGGCGAGCGGCCTCCCTGCAGGGGCCCGCCGCGAGCTCGCGAGCGGTGGGGGGCAGGGAGGTCCTTCTTCAGACCAGCGGGTCGTCGAGCAGGCCGAGCAGGTAGTCGCCGTACCCGCTCTTGGCCAGCGGCTCGGCGGCGCGCCGCAGGCCGTCGTCGTCCAGCCAGCCCTGCCGCCAGGCGACCTCCTCGATGCAGCCGATCTTGAGCCCCTGCCGCTCCTCGACGACCGAGACGAACTCGGTGGCCTGCCGGAGCGAGGCGAAGGTCCCGGTGTCCAGCCAGGCGGTCCCCCGGTCCAGGACGGTGACGGTCAGCCGGCCCGCGCGCAGGTAGTGGTCGTTCACCGCCGTGATCTCCAGCTCCCCCCGGGCGCTGGGCCGGATGCCGCGGGCCACCTCCACGACCGAGCCGTCGTAGAAGTACAGCCCGGGCACCGCGTAGGAGCTGCGCGGCCGGGCCGGCTTCTCCTCGATCGACAGCACCCGCCGGTGGTCGTCGAACTCCACCACGCCGTAGTCCTGCGGGTTGGCGACGTGGTAGGCGAACACGTGCCCCCCGTCGGGGTCGGGCAGCCGGCCGAGGGCGGTCCCGAGCCCGGCGCCGTAGAAGATGTTGTCGCCCAGCACCAGGGCCGCGGAGGAGCCGTCGAGGAAGTCCGCGCCGATGAGGAACGCCTGGGCCAGGCCCTCGGGGTGCGGCTGGACGGCGTACTCGATGCGCATCCCCAGGCGCGACCCGTCGCCGAGCAGGGCGCGGAAGGCGTCGCGGTCCCCGGGCGTCGTGATGACCAGGATCTCGCGGACGCCGGCCATCATCAGGGTGGACAGCGGGTAGTACACCATCGGCTTGTCGTAGACCGGCATGAGCTGCTTGCTGACCGCCTGGGTGATCGGGAAGAGGCGGCTGCCGGTGCCCCCGGCCAGGATGATCCCCCGCATGGTGGGGGACCGTACCGAGCGCGCGGTGCCGCAGCCGGTCCCCGGGCTCGGGCCCACCCCGGAGGGGGGAGCCGCGCGGCCGCCGTCGGCGCGGCGGGGAGCCGGGGCGGCGCGGCGCGGCGCCGGGGTGGCGCGGTGCTCAGCCGCCGGCCGCGCGCAGCTCGGCGTAGCGGGCGAGGCACTGCTCCATCGTCGGCAGCAGGCCCTGGTCCCGGGCCTGCTCGAGCGTCGGGGCGGCCTGGTCCTTGGCGGAGAGCTCGAAGTCCACGTCGGCCGGCCACGGCAGGTCCAGCGCCGGGTCGAGCGGGTGGACGCCGAACTCCCGGCCCGGGGAGTAGCCGGTGGACACCAGGTACGTGACGGAACTGCCCTCGGCCAGGGACACGAAGGCGTGCCCGAGGCCCTCGGCCAGGTACACCGCCCGAGGCTGCTCGCTGTCGAGCAGCACGCTGTCGTGGACGCCGAAGGTCGGGCTCCCGACCCGCACGTCGACGACCACGTCGAGGACCCGCCCGGCCGGGCAGTACACGTACTTGGCCTGCCCGGGCGGCACCAGCGCGAAGTGCACGCCGCGGAGGACGCCGCGGGCCGAGACGCTGTGGTTGGCCTGGGCCAGCGGGAGCGGGTGGCCGGTCGCCGCGGCGAGCACGTCGGCCCGGTACCACTCGGTGAACCGGCCGCGGAGGTCGCCGTGGGGGACCAGGTCGAGGACGTAGCTGTCGGGCACGGCGAGCTCACGGACGTCCACGGGCCCGACGGTAGCGAGCCGACCGCCCTCAGGTCGGCGGCGAGCCGAGCCACAACCTCCCGACGAGTGAGCTGCCGCCCGGCGTGCCCACGGGCTCCCAGCGCGTCGTCCAGCCCTCGGCGTGCAGCTGGACGACGACCGCGCCGAGCAGCGCGCCGAGGTTGAGCGCCGTGGTGGTCGTGGCCCGCTCCTGCAGGTGGACGTCGACCACCCCGTCGCCCTCCCCGCCGTAGCGGACCACCACGGGGAACTCCGGGAGCGCGGCGACGGCCACCCGGAAGGCCTCGGCGACCGCGTCGAGCTCGCCGGGCCGCGGCACCAGGTCCGCGCCGGGCGCCCGGGAGCCGACGAGGTCGCGGCTGCCGTAGGGGAACAGGTCACCCGGCCCGAGGCGGACCAGCGGCCGGGTGCCGGCGTCCTCGGCGGGCGGGTCGAACGCCAGCCCGCGGACGACGGCCACCGGGACCCCGGCGAGCTTGCCCTTGACCAGGTCGGCCGCGGCGGCCAGCTCGTCGACCAGGGCCACCTGCGTGGTCTCCAGCCGGTTGCCGTGGGCGTCGACGTCCCCCCGGTGGTCGATGAGCGCGGCGATGCCGGCCGAGCCGACGGCGACGTCGGTGAGCCCCTCCCGCCAGGTGCGGCCGAAGGTGTCGCTGACGACCACGGCGACCTGCACGCCGAGCAGCGCGCGCAGCCGGTCCCGCAGCGCCCGGGCCGAGGCGTCGGCGTCCTCGGGGAGCAGCACCAGGGCGTCGCCGGCCACGTTCGAGGCGTCGATGCCGGCCGCGGCCACCACCCAGCCGTGCCGGGTCTCCACGATGCGCAGCGGCCCGCGGCGGGCGACGACCCGCACGGTCTCCGCCTCGACCGCCCGCTGCCGCGCGGCCTCGCGGTCGGTGCCGGGCTCGACCCGCACCAGCCGGCCCTCGGCCTTGGACACCACCTTGGAGGTCACGACGACGACGTCGCCGTCGGCCAGCCAGGGTGCGGCGCCGGCGACCGCGTCCGCGAGGTCGTCGCCCGGGGCGAACTCGGGCAGCCCGCGCACCGGGAGGACGGTGATCCCGGTCGGTGGTGCGGCCCCGCCCTGAGCCTGCGAGGGGTGGGCAGGACGGGGGCCCTCCTCAGACACCCGACGCGTCCAGGGCGGCGCGCGCGAGCGCCGCCGTCGCGTCGGGGTCGCTCATCAGCAGCGGCACCCGCCGGACGTCCACCCCGGGCACGTCCGCGGTGTCGTCGGGGGCCACGAGCCAGGCGTCCAGCAGCCCGCCGGCGGAGCGGGCCCCGTAGTGCCGCCCGACGCCCTCCGCGCTCACCTCGACGCCGATCGCCGGCAGGCAGCGGTCGGCCATGCCGCGCACGACGGCGCCGCCGATCACGGGGGAGACGCCGACGACCTTCCCCCGCGTCGCGCGGACGGCGTCCCGGATCCCCGGCACGCCGAGCACCGTGCCGATCGACACGACCGGGTTGGACGGGGCCAGCAGCACCGCGTCCGCGGTGGCCAGCGCCTCCACGGCGCCCGGCGCCGGCCGGGCGGTGTCGACGCCCACCTGGACGAAGGCGGCCGGCTCCGGGGCCGCGCGGTGCCGCACCCACCACTCCTGGAAGTGCAGGGCCCGCTGGCGGCCGTCCTCCGGGTCGGTGACCACCACGTGGGTCTCGACCCGCTGGTCGCTCATCGGCAGCAGCTCCACGCCGGGCTGCCAGCGGTCGGCCAGCGCCGCGGTCACCTGGGAGAGCGGGTAGCCGGCGTCGAGCATGCGGGTACGCACGAGGTGCGTGGCGATGTCCCGGTCGCCGAGGCCGAACCAGGTCGGCTCGGCGCCGTAGGCGGCCAGCTCCTCGGTGACCGTCCAGGTCTCCCCGGTGCGGCCCCACCCGCGCTCGGGGTCGATGCCCCCGCCGAGGGTGTACATGACGCTGTCCAGGTCGGGGCAGATCCGCAGCCCGTGCATCGTGACGTCGTCGCCGGTGTTGACCACGGCGGTGATCGACGACGGGGGTGTGACGGCCCGGAGTCCGGCCAGGAAGCGGGCTCCGCCGATGCCACCGGCGAGGACGACGATCTGCACGAAAGTCATCGTGCCCGATGGGCAGTTGTCGACTGTTCGCCGGGCGTGTCGAGGGTCCGCACGAGATGTGACGAACACCTTGTGACGCGTGGGGTGCGTGTGGCCGGGCGCTTACACCGCGCAAAGTTGACGGCCACGGAGCGACACGCGTGTAATTCCGGCGGTGTCATCGAGCGGTCAGCGGCCCGGGAACGTCCCGAGGAGCGCGCTCCGGGACGAGAGCGAGAGGGGACGCGTCGTCATGGCAGAGGTCTCGTGGCTGAGCGACTACGTCAGTGCTTCCGAGCGGTCGGTGGACCCGACCCCGGGCGGGCCGGGGCAGGTGTTCACCGGCCTGTGGAGCATCGGCCTGGAGGCCGACGCGCAGTCCTGGCAGGAGCGCGCGCTGTGCGCCGAGACCGACCCCGAGGCGTTCTTCCCGGAGAAGGGTGGCTCGACCCGCGAGGCCAAGCGGATCTGCACCGGCTGCGAGGTCAAGGCCGAGTGCCTCGAGTACGCGCTGGCCAACGACGAGCGCTTCGGCATCTGGGGCGGGCTCTCCGAGCGGGAGCGCCGCCGCCTCCGTCGCCGGGCCGTCTGACGAAGGACCCCGTCCCTCTCACCGCTCGCAGGCTCGCGGTGAGCCTCCGGACGGGGCCACCCCCCCACCACTCGCAGGCTCGCGGCGGGACCCTGCAGGAGGGCCGCCCGTCCCACTCACCGTGGTGGGACCCCGTCCCCCTCGCACGTTCGGGACGGGGCCGGGGCGGGGCCCGGGACGGGGCCGCGGCGGGACGCCGCAGCAGGACCGGCACACGGCGCCGTGTGACACCACCGGACGACCCACCCGCAGCCGCCGACGCACCCGCGTCGGCGGCTGCGGCGCTGCCGGGGGGTCAGCCGACGACCCGGAGCACGTCGACCCCCGGGCCGCCGCGGGACCCCGCCCGGTCGGCGCCGAGGAAGAACGTGCCGGTGGCCGGTGCGGTGCCCGCCCGCAGCGGGCCGTCCGCGGCCACCGTCACCGTCACGTCGTAGACCCGGCCGGTGTAGGTCGCCGGCCCGCCCAGCGGGCGGGTGTAGGTGGGGAACCGGCCGGTCAGCCGCAGCCCCGGCCCCTCGCGCTCGACGCCCAGGGCCGGCGTGGGCAGCTCCGCGTACGCCGTCCGGGTGCGCACGCAGCCGGCCTCCTCGGGGTCGTCGGGCGCCTCGCCGGCCAGGCAGTTCCAGGTGTCCAGGCGGAGGTGGGCCAGGGCCGCGGTCACCGGGTCCCCGGTCGCGGTCACGCTGACCGACGGGTAGGCCACCGTGACGCCGACCGCGTGGCGCTCCAGCACGACGCCCCCGAAGGCCAGCCGGGCGGCCAGGCCGTCGGTGCCCAGCGGGACCGACCGGGCGGCCAGCGCGCCGGCGCCCCCCTCCCCGGGCAGCGGCTCGGCCGGGACGCCGGGCAGGTCCGGGGGAGGGGCCGGCGGGACCGGCGGCCCGGGCGGCGCTCCCGCGCCGGGGGTGGTCCCGGCGACCGGGGGTGGGTCGCCGGCCGGGGCCGCAGCCCCGGTGCTGCCGGCGACCACGGCGAGCGCCGCGACGAGGGCGAGCGCGGCCCCGGCCATCGTGACGACCGGGCGGGCGGCGTCCGGGGCACGTCCCCCGCTGCCCGGGGGGCGGGCCGGGGCGGGCGGGGGCGGTGGCTCCTCCGCGGCCGTCCCGGGCGGTGCGGCCAGGAAGCCGGGCAGGTCGTCGTGCGCCCAGCGCGGCCCCGCGGCCGCGGGTGCCGGCCCGCCCGCCTCCGCCGGCGGCCCCGGCGGCGGCTCCTGCCGCGGGTGGCGGCGGGCGGCCCGGGCCGCGGCGACCCCGAGGACGGCGAGGGCCGTCAGCGCGACCGCCAGCACCACCCAGGGCACGGCGGCCGGTGCGGAGGACTCCATCGCCGCCCAGCATCGCAGCCGCCCGCGGCCGGGCCGGGGAGGTGCGCGGGGCCGGTCGGTGCCGCGCTGCGGCCTGCCCGGCGGGCTGGGAGCATCCCTGCGATGACCGGCAGCAGCGCACGCGAGGGGGTCGTCCGCGACCGCGTGGCCGCGTTGCTCGCCGAGCTGGGCGTGGCGCAGCCGCTGACCGGGGTCACCGACCACGCGGCGTCCCTCGGCGTCGTCCAGGGCGTGCTCGCCGACCGGGTCGTCGATCTCGCGGTCACCGAGAGCGGCAGGCGGCGGCTGCGCGCGGAGCTGCGCGGGCGCCGCTGGGCCGAGGACCGGCGGGTGGGCGTCCCCGAGGTGCTCGCGGCCGCCGAGGACGGCCGCTGGTTGCTGTCCCGCCGCATCCACGTGGTCCCGCCCGGAGGGCCCGAGTGGGCCGAGCGCGCGGTCGAGGCCGCGATCCGCATCGCCCCGCTGCCCGCTCCGCCCGAGGACCCGTGGGCGCCGCCGGCCGGCCCCGTCCTGCGCCGCGCGCGGGCGTCCGTGGCCGACGCCGGCCGCCTCGTGCGCGCCGGGGTCCGGCGCGGTGAGCTGCGCGCGGTCCGTGCCGCCGCCGCGCAGCTGCCGCTGTCGGAGGTGACCCACGGCGACCTCCGCGCCGCCAACGCCGTCCTCGGGCCCGACGGCGGCCTCGTCGTCCTCGAGTGGACCGGCGTCCGCCCCGGCCCCCGGCACCGGGACCTGCTGACCCTCTGGTGCTCCACGCCGGGCGAGGAGGACCGCGCCGCGATCGCCCGCGTGGTCCTCGACCGGACCGCGGGCTGGGAGGAACCGGACGTCGGGCTGCTGTGGCACGCCGTGGCGCTCGAGCAGCTCGCCGCCCGGGTCGTCCGGCCCGACCGCGGCGACGGCCTCGACCTCGCCTTCTGCCGGGCCCGGCTGGCCGAGGCGCGGGGCATCGCCGCGGAGCTCGGCAGCCCCGCCGGCCCCGGCTGAGAAAGGACCCCGTCCTCCCCACCCCTCGCAGGCTCGGGGCGGTGCCCTGGACGGGGCCGCGGGGGCGGCGCCGTGCTCAGCCCGTGGGGTCGATCTCCTCCGGGTCGCGGCCCAGCAGCACCGCGACCTGGTCGACGACGACGTCGCGGACCAGGTCGGCGAGGTCGTCGCGGTCGTGCGCGCGCAGCTCCAGCGGCCGGCGGTAGACGACGATCCGCGGGGGGACCTCGCGGCCGTTCTCCCGGTGCGCGGGGAGGACCCGGGCCAGCGGGACGCTGCCGTCGTCCAGGACGTCGGAGTCGAGCACCACCTCGTCGGGGCTGGTGTGCTCGACCCAGGGCACGTCCTCGACCGCGAACTCGACGCCGGCCAGCTCCTGCTCCCACCGGCGCTCGAGGTCCTCGACCGCGTCGAGCACCAGGTCGTCGAACTGCTCCCCGCGGCTGCGCGCCAGCGGCACCCCGTCGGGCACGAGGCGCCCGCGCAGGCCGCGGCCG
This sequence comes from Geodermatophilus marinus, assembly GCF_003428645.1. Taxonomy (GTDB): domain Bacteria; phylum Actinomycetota; class Actinomycetes; order Mycobacteriales; family Geodermatophilaceae; genus Geodermatophilus. The sequence continues at coordinate 111,411 of NZ_QVQH01000006.1, forward strand.
TGCCGGTCGCGACGGGATCGGGTGGGTCGGCTCATGGCGGGGGAGAGCCTACGACCCCGGGCCGCCGGCCACCGCGCCGCGCGGGTCGGCCGCGGCGGGGCCCCGGGGCCGTGGTGCACGGGGCCGTGGTGCAGGGTGGGGCTGCTGCTCCTGGGTGGGCCGGAAACCCGGTGTGCCTCCTGTCGCCCGGGAGGGGACGCGTCTACTGTGCCGTTCGTGAGGAACCGGTGGTGAGGCAGTCACGTCGCTGCTCGCGCAGCGGCTGCGCGCAACCGGCGGCGGCGACCTTGACCTACGTGTACGCCGAGTCGACCGCTGTCGTCGGCCCGTTGGCGACCTTCTCGGAGCCGCACAGCTACGACCTCTGCGAGTTCCACGCCGAGCGCCTGACCGTGCCCCGGGGGTGGGAGGTGGTCCGGCACGAGATCGACGTGGAGGACACCGGCCCGACCGGGGACGACCTGCTCGCCCTCGCCGACGCGGTGCGCGAGGCCGCCCGCCCCGAGCCCCCGCGCAACCCGGCCGACGACGGCTCCGGCACCCGCCGCGGCCACCTCCGGGTCCTGCCCGACCTGACCTGACCCGCGCTCCGGCCGGCGGGGTGCCCCCCGGACCCGGCCGACGGGCACCCCGCACCGCCGGATGACCGCGGCCCGCGCGTGCCACGGCGCCCGGGCCCCCACCGCCACCGCGCGTCCCCGCCCGCCTGGCTAGGGTCCTGCTGGCGCCGTCGGCCGACTCGGCTGCCGGCCGAACCACACACGAAGGTGTCGCCATGTCTGGTCTGTCGTCCATCGTCAAGGCATACGACGTCCGCGGGGTGGTCCCGGACGAGTGGGACGAGGACGTCGCCCGCCGGCTCGGGGCCGCCTTCGCCGAGCTGGCCGCCACCGAGGACGGCGCCACGGCGCTCGTCACCGCGCACGACATGCGTGAGTCCTCGGTGCCGCTGTCGCGGGCCTTCGCCGAGGGGGCGCTCTCCCGCGGGGTGGACGTCGTCGAGGCCGGCCTGGGCTCGACCGACCTGCTCTACTTCGCCTCCGGCTCGCTCGGCCTGCCCGGGGCGATGTTCACCGCCAGCCACAACCCCGCCCGGTACAACGGCATCAAGCTGTGCCGGGCCGGGGCGGCACCGGTCGGCCAGGAGTCCGGCCTGGCCACCGTGCGCGAGCTCGCCGAGCGCGACCGCTACGACCGCGACCCCGGCCGGATCGGCACCGTCGAGCAGCGGGACCTGCTCGAGGGCTACGCCGCCCACCTGCGCACGCTGGTCGACCTGTCGGCGATCCGGCCGCTGACGGTGGTCGTCGACGCGGGCAACGGCATGGGCGGGCACACCGTCCCGGTGGTCCTCGCCGACCTGCCGCTCACCGTGCTCCCGATGTACTTCGAGCTCGACGGCTCCTTCCCCAACCACGAGGCCAACCCGCTGGACCCGGCCAACCTCGTCGACCTGCAGGCCGAGGTCCGCCGCACGGGGGCCGATCTCGGGCTGGCCTTCGACGGCGACGCCGACCGGGTCTTCGTCATCGACGAGCGGGGTGAGCCGGTGAGCCCCTCGGCGATCACCGCGCTGGTCGCCGTCCGGGAGCTGGCCAAGGGGCACGGGACGACGGTGATCCACAACCTGATCACCTCGCGGGCGGTGCCCGAGATCGTCCGCGAGCACGGCGGGAAGCCGGTGCGCACCCGGGTCGGGCACTCGTTCATCAAGGCCGAGATGGCGCGCACCGACGCGGTCTTCGGCGGGGAGCACTCGGCGCACTACTACTTCCGCGACTTCTGGCGCGCCGACACGGGCATGCTGGCCGCCATGCACGTGCTCGCGGCGCTGGGGGAGCAGAGCCGGCCGCTCTCGGAGCTCACCGCCGCCTACAGCCGCTACGCCGCGTCGGGGGAGATCAACTCGACCGTCGCCGACGCGGGGGAGCGGACCAAGGCCGTCCGGGCGATGTTCGACGGCGAGGACGGCGTCACGGTCGACGAGCTCGACGGGCTGACCGTCGACCTGCCCGACGGCTCGTGGTTCAACCTGCGGGCCAGCAACACCGAGCCGCTGCTGCGGCTCAACGTCGAGGCGCCCGACGCGGACCGCATGGCCGCGCTCCGCGACCGGCTGCTGGAGGTGGTGCGCGCATGACCGGTCCCCTGGGGCTGGACCCCGCCCTGCTGGAGATCCTCGCCTGCCCCGACACCCACCACAGCCCGCTGGAGGTGGACGAGGCGGCCGGTGAGCTGCTCTGCACGACCTGCGACCGGGCCTTCCCGGTGCGCGACGGCATCCCCGTGCTGCTGCTGGACGAGGCGCGGCACCGCAGCGAGGGCGACCCGACGTCATGACCTCGCCGGAGCTGGCCGAGGAGGTCCTCGACGACCTCGAGCTGCTGCGGGTCCGGGACCCGCGCGGGCTGCTCCCGGCCGTCGCCGGGGCCGGCGCCCAGGTGCGGGAGACCGCCCGGCTGACCGAGGAGGCGCAGCTGTCCCGGGTGACCGGTGGGGGCCGCCCGCGCGGCCTGGTCATCGTCGCCCGCCGCGAGGGCGCGGTCGCCGCGTCGGTGCTGCGCGCGCTGCTCGGGCCCTCGAGCCCGGTCACGGTGGACGTCGTCCCCGGCCCCGACCTGCCGGTGTGGACCGGCCCCAGCGACATCACCGTGGTCGCCACCCGCACCGGCGCCGGGCGCTACGCGGTCACCCCGGCCTACGAGGCGGCCCGCCGCGGGGTCTCGCTGGTCGGCATCGGAGCCGACGACGCGCCGCTGCGCGCCGCCTGCTCGACCGCCCGGGCGCCCTACGTGCCGCTGCCGCGGTCGCGGGTGCGGCACACCACGCTGTGGTCGCTGCTCACCCCGCTGCTGTCCCTCGCCGCCGAGCTCGAGCTGCTCGACCCCGCCGCCGCCGACCTCGGTGCCATCGCCGACGCCCTCGACGAGGTGGCCACCGAGTGCGGCCCCGCTCAGGAGTCGTTCGTCAACCCGGCGAAGACCCTCGCGCTGGAGCTGCTCGACGCGCTGCCGGTGATCGTCGCCGAGGGCCCGCTGGCCGGGACCGCGGCCGCGCGCATCGCCGACCAGCTGGCCACGCTCGCCGGGCTGCCGGCCACCACCTTCCGGATGCCCGACCAGCGGGTGGCCGCGTGCGCGGTCCTGCGCGGCCCGCTGGCCCCGCGGGACGGCGCGGACGACTTCTTCCGGGACCGCGCCGAGGACACCGACCGCCGGCTGCGGCTGCTCACCGTCCGCGACACCCACGGCGGCGAGCACGACGGTGCTGGAGAGCGCGAGCCGCGCTCGGCCCGGGAGGCGCTGCTGGAGGCCCTGCACACGGCGCAGTCGGCCAACGTGCCGGTGAGCGGGCTGGCCGAGCACGGGGAGCCGGAGCGCTACGGCCGGCTGCCCCGCCTGGCCCGGCAGCTGGCGGTCGCGGACTTCACCGCGGTCTACCTGGCGCTGGTCCTGGACGCCGAGCGCGCCCACCCCGGGTGAGCACCCCCGCCGAGGTCGGAGCGCGCGGGCGCCGTCCCGGCGGGCCGGCGCCCGCCGGCTGACCCACCGGCGGGGCGCCGCTGCACCGGACGCCCCGGCCGGGGCGTTCGGGTCCCTGCCGCAGGGGTACCGCCCCCGCCGGGCGCCCGACGGGCGGCCGGGCGCGGCCCCCGCGCGCCGGACGGCCGCAGGGACCACCATCACCGAGACAGCACACCGGTGCTGACCGAACGGAAGGGACCTCCCGTGGCCGGTGGACTCGTGGCCCTCTTCGACGACGTGGCGACGCTGGCGCGGGCCGCCGCGGCCTCCGTCGACGACATCGGCGCCGCGGCCGGACGGGCCAGCGCGAAGGCCGCCGGAGTGGTCGTCGACGACACCGCCGTCACGCCGCAGTACGTGCACGGCCTGGCCGCCGAGCGCGAGCTGCCGATCGTCAAGCGCATCGCGATGGGCTCGCTGCGCAACAAGCTGCTCATCCTGCTGCCCGCGGTGCTGCTGCTCAGCCAGTTCCTGCCCTGGCTGCTCACCCCGATCCTCATGGTCGGCGGCGCCTACCTCTGCTACGAGGGCGCGGAGAAGGTGTGGCACAAGCTGCGCGGCGGGCACGACGACCACCACGCCGCCGCCGAGGGCGCGATGCCGGACGAGGACACCGTCGTCCGCGGGGCCGTGCGCACCGACTTCATCCTGTCCGCCGAGATCATGGTCATCGCGCTGAACGAGGTGGTCGACGAGGCCTTCTGGTCCCGGGCGGTCATCCTCGCGGTCGTCGCGGTCGGCATCACCGTCCTGGTGTACGGCGTGGTCGGCCTCATCGTGAAGATGGACGACGTCGGGCTGAGCCTGTCCCAGCGCCCGGGGAAGGCCGTGTCGCGGTTCGGCCACGGGCTGGTCAAGGCGATGCCCCGCGTGCTGGCCGTCATCACCGTGGTCGGGACCGCCGCGATGCTGTGGGTCGGCGGGCACATCCTGCTGGTCGGCAGCGACGAGCTGGGTCTGCACGCCGTCTACGGCGCCGTGCACCACCTGGAGGAGCTGGCGCACGAGGCCACCGGAGCCCTCGGCGGTCTCGTGGGGTGGCTGGTCAACACCCTCGCCAGCGCGGTCGTCGGGCTCGCCGTCGGGGCCCTGATCGTGCTCGTCCTGAACCTCACGATCCACCGGCGCAAGGCGCGGCCGTCCGGCGGGGCCGCGTCGTCCGGCGGGACCGCGTCGGCCGGCGGGGCCGCGTCGTCCGGCGGGGCCGCGTCGTCCGGCGGGACCGCGTCGTCCGGCGGGACCACGTCGCACTGAGCGACCGCACCCGGCTGTCCCCCGAGCGCCGCCGGGCCGACCGCGCGCGGCTGCCCGAGGAGGTCGTGGACCTCGTGGTGGCCGGCGGCGGGGTCACCGGGGCGGCCGTCGCCCTCGACGCCGCGAGCCGCGGCTTCGCGGTGGCCCTGCTGGAGGCCGCGGACTGGGCGAGCGGCGCCTCGGGCCGGCCCGTCGCGCTGGTCCCGGCCGGGGCGGCGGGGCCGCTGCGCGCCGTCGCCCCGCACCTGGCCCGGCCGGTGCCGGTCCTGCGCCCGTCGGGGCGGGCGGCGCTCGGGGCCGCCGCGGGTGCGCTGGCCGGCCTGCTCGGCGTCGGCGGGGGAGCGGCCGCACCCCGCTGGCTCCCGCCCCGGGCCGCGGCGGCCGCCCTGCCCGGCCTGCGGCCCGAGGTGCTGGCCGCCGGTGCGGTGCGCACCCGCGATGCCCGCGTCGACGAGGCCCGCCTGGCGCTGGCGCTGGTCCGGACGGCCGCCGGCTACGGCGCCCGGGTCCTCACGCGGGCCCGCGTCACCGGTCTCCTCGGCCCCGGCGGGCCGGTCCTGGGGGTGGGCGCCACCGACCGCACCGACGGGTCGGCGTTCCGGGTGCGGGCCCGGGCGGTGGTCTTGGCGCTGGGAGCGGCGGACCTGCCCGGCCTGCCCGGGCCCGGGGCGCGCACCACCGGGGCCGCGTCCCTGGCCCTCCTCCCCGGCGGGGCCGTGCCCGGGAGGAGCGCGGCCGTCGTCGGGACGCCCGGCGGGGAGCTGTCGCTCGTCCCGGCCGACGGCCGCTGGGCCCTGGCGACCACCGGAGCCGGCACCGGCCTCGCCGGGCTGCTGGACCTCGCCGCGCTGGTGCTGCGCCGGCCCCCCGCCGAGGAGGAGGTCCTGGGCGTGCACGCCTCGACCGTCGCGGCCCGGGAGCGCGGCACGCCCGCGCCCGGGCTGGTGCTGCTGCGCGGGATCCCGCTCGCCGAGGTCCGGGGCGCGGCCGCGGAGGCCGTGGACGACGCCACGGCCGGCCTGCCCGGGGTCCCGCCGTCCCGGACGGCGCACCTGCCGCTGGTGGGTGCCCGGGGGGTGGACGCCGTCCACCCGCTCCCGCCCGGCCTGCCCGCCGGGACGTCCGAGCGGCTCCGGGCCCGCCACGGGGACGGCGCGGTCGAGGTGCTCGACCTGGTGCGGGACGACCCGACCCTCGGCCGCCCGCTGCCGGGCGCACCCGGGGTCCTGGCGGCCGAGGTCGTGCACGCGGTGACCGCCGAGGGCGCGCTCGACCTCCGGGACGTGCTGCTCCGGCGGGCCCGCATGCCGCGGCCCACGGCGGCCGCCGCCCGCGCCGCCGCCGCGCTGGCCGCCGGACCGCTGGGGTGGGACGACGGGCGGGTGGCGCGGGAGGTCGCCGCCACGCTTCCCGCGTCGCGGTGACCCGGCGGCACCGCGATCCGGTGACGTGGCGTCACTGTGACGAAGCTCCCCGCCACCCGCGTACCACCACCCGCTCGTGTCACCGGGACACCGCCCGCCGGCGCGTCCGTGAGTAGCCTGCTCCTCGATGTGGCAGATGACGAACGCCGTGCGGCACTACCCCTGGGGGTCGCGCACGGTCATCCCCGAGCTGCTGGGCCGGCCCAGCCCGGCCGAGCAGCCCTGCGCGGAGCTGTGGCTGGGCGGGCACCCCGACGACCCGAGCGTGCTCTCGGACGGGACGCCGCTCGACAAGGCCATCGCCGCGGACCCGGAGAAGCTGCTCAGCCCGCGGGTGCGCGAGCGGTTCGGTGACCGTCTGCCCTTCCTCATGAAGGTGCTCGCCGCCGAGTCGCCGCTGTCCCTGCAGGCCCACCCGACGATCGAGCAGGCCCGCGCGGGGTACGCCGCCGAGGAGGCGGCCGGGGTCCCGGCGAACGACCCCACCCGGACGTTCAAGGACCCCTGGCACAAGCCGGAACTGCTGCTCGCGCTGACGCCGTTCGAAGCGCTGTGCGGGTTCCGGCCGGTGGAGGAGTCGCTGCACTGCCTGGCCAAGCTCCAGGTGCCCGAGCTCAAGCCGACGATCGCCGCGCTCGCCCGCGGGGGCCTGCGCGCCGCCGTCCCGCAGCTGCTGGCGCTCGACACCGAGCACCGCTCGGCCCTGGTCGGCGCCGTCGCGGCGGCGGCGGGCCGGTTCGTGGCCGCGGCCGACCCGGAGTTCATCAACACCTACCGCTGGGCCGCCCGGCTGGCCGACACCTACCCGGGGGACCCGGGCGTGGTGATCTCGCTGATGTGCAACCACCTCAAGCTGGCCCCCGGTGAGGCGGTGTTCCTGCCCGCGGGCAACCTGCACGCCTACCTGTCCGGCGCCGGCGTCGAGGTGATGGCCAGCTCGGACAACGTCCTGCGCGGGGGGCTGACCAGCAAGTACGTCGACCTCGCGGCGCTGATCGAGGTGCTGGACTTCTCCGACGGCCGCATCCCGGTGACGCACCCGGTGCTCGGGCCCGGCGGTCTGCGCTACCCCGTGCCGGTCGAGGACTTCGACCTCACCCGCGTCTCGCTGGACGACGGGTCCGGCGTGCTCACCACCCGCGGGCCGCAGGTGCTGCTGTGCACCGAGGGCCGCGCCGTGCTGGCCTCCGCGCACGACGAGCTGGTGCTCGAGCGCGGCGACTCCGCCTTCGTGCCCGCCGGGACGCCGGTCAGCGCCCGCGGCCCCGCACTGCTCTACCGCACCACCACCAACCTCCGCTGAGCCGGAGGAGGCGCAGTGGTGTGACCTCGACGGGCCGGGTCCGCACCGGGCGGGGTCCCGTGCTCCGCCGGGCCGTGGCGGCGGCGCTGGCCGTGGTCGCCCTCACCGCGTGCGACCCGCTGCCGGGCGGGCAGGACACCGGCAGCCCCGCCCCGGCCGGTGGCGGCGCCGCGCTCGCCGGGGAGGCCCGCCGGGCGCTGGAGGAGGTCCCCGTGCGCGGCCGGGCCCCGCGCACCGGCTACGACCGCGACCGGTTCGGTCCCGCCTGGGCCGACGTCGACCGCAACGGCTGCGACACCCGCAACGACGTGCTCGCCCGGGACCTCGCCGGCGTGTCGTTCCAGCCGGGCACCCGCGACTGCGTCGTGGCCGCCGGGACGCTCGCCGACCCCTACTCCGGGACGACCGTCGACTTCCGCCGCGGCCAGGAGACCAGCGACGACGTGCAGGTCGACCACGTGGTCGCGCTGTCGGACGCCTGGCAGAAGGGTGCGCAGCAGTGGGACGACGGCACCCGGCTGGTCTTCGCCAACGACCCGCTCAACCTGCTCGCCGTCGACGGCGCGCTCAACCAGCAGAAGGGGGACGGCGACGCGGCCACCTGGCTGCCGCCGGCCCGCGGGTACCGCTGCGCCTACGTGGCCCGGCAGGTCGCCGTCAAGCTGGCGTACGGGCTGTGGATGACGCAGGCCGAGCACGACGCGGCGGCGGGCGTCCTCGACGGCTGCCCCGACGAGCCCCTGCCGCAGCCCTCGCCGGTCACCCCGACCGGATCGGCGCCCCCCGGCACACCGGCGGAGACCACCTACGCCGACTGCACCGAGGTCCGGGCGGCCGGGGCCGCGCCGATCCGCCGCGGGGACCCCGGGTGGCGGGACGCCTTCGACGGGGACGGCGACGGCGTCGGCTGCGAGTGACCCCGCCGTTGCGCCGCTGACGGCCGCGCTGCCGACCGGCTGCCCGGCCGGCCGGCTGCCCGGCCGACCGGCGACGGGAGGCGGGTCCGGCCCGGCTGATTAGACTGTCCGGTGGCACGAGCCCCGCCGAAGCCTCGGCATGCTCGCTCTCCCCGCCGCGCGCGGGGATCGCAGCGACCCAGCATCCGACATCGAGGGCCCGGCTCCGGCGCCGGGCCGGACCTGGAGCGACATGACCGCCAGCACTGGCACCCGCCCCCTGACCACCCCGACCGGCGAGGCCGACTTCAAGGTCGCCGACCTCTCCCTCGCCGGCTTCGGCCGCAAGGAGATCCGCCTCGCCGAGCACGAGATGCCCGGCCTCATGGCGCTGCGCGCGGAGTACGGCGACGAGCAGCCGCTGGCCGGCGCCCGCATCGCCGGCTCCCTGCACATGACCGTGCAGACCGCCGTCCTCATCGAGACCCTGACCGCGCTCGGCGCCGACGTCCGCTGGGTGTCCTGCAACATCTTCTCCACCCAGGACCACGCCGCCGCCGCGATCGTCGTCGGCGACGGCACCCCCGAGCAGCCCACCGGCGTCCCGGTCTTCGCCTGGAAGGGCGAGACGCTGGAGGAGTACTGGTGGTGCACCCAGCGGCTGTTCGAGTTCCGGGACGAGCGCGGGGGCGTCGTCGGTCCCAACATGCTCCTGGACGACGGCGGCGACGCCACGCTGCTGGTCCACCTCGGCACCCGCTTCGAGGCCGACGGCGCCGTTCCCGAGGACGTCGACGCCTATTCCGACGAGTACAAGGTCATCCTGGCCGCGCTCCGCGAGAGCCTGGCCCGCGACGGGCGGTACTGGACCGGCATCGGGGAGGCCATCAAGGGCGTCACCGAGGAGACCACCACCGGTGTGATGCGCCTCTACGAGCTCGCCCGCGAGGGCCGGCTGCTGTTCCCGGCGATCAACGTCAACGACTCGGTCACCAAGAGCAAGTTCGACAACCTCTACGGTTGCCGGCACTCGCTGATCGACGGGATCAACCGGGCCACCGACGTCATGATCGGCGGCAAGGTCGCGGTGGTCTGCGGCTACGGCGACGTCGGCAAGGGGTGCGCGGAGTCGCTGCGCGGCCAGGGCGCCCGCGTGATCGTCACCGAGATCGACCCGATCTGCGCCCTGCAGGCGGCCATGCACGGCTACGAGGTGACCACCCTCGACGAGGTCATCGGCAAGGCCGACATCATCATCACCGCCACCGGCAACAAGGACATCATCACCGCCGAGCAGCTCGGCCGGACCAAGCACCAGGCGATCATCGGCAACATCGGGCACTTCGACAACGAGATCGACGTGGCCGGCCTGGCGCGCACCCCGGGCATCGAGCGCACGACCATCAAGCCGCAGGTCGACGAGTGGCGGTTCGCCGACGGCCACACGATCATCCTGCTCTCCGAGGGCCGGCTGCTGAACCTGGGCAACGCCACCGGGCACCCGAGCTTCGTCATGAGCGCCTCGTTCTCCAACCAGGTGCTCGCGCAGATCGAGCTGTGGACCAACCGCGCGGCCTACGAGGGGCAGACCCCCGGCGTGACCGTGCTGCCGAAGAAGCTCGACGAGCACGTGGCCCGGCTGCACCTCGACGCGCTCGGCGTGAAGCTGACCGAGCTCACCAAGGTGCAGGCCGACTACATCGGCGTGCCGGTCGAGGGCCCCTTCAAGAGCGACCACTACCGCTACTGAAAGGACCCCGCTGCCCCCCGCGACACGCTCCGCGCGCCGTGGGGCCCTGCAGCGGGGCCACGCTGCCCCCCGCGACACGCTCCGCGCGCCGCGGGGCCCTGCAGCGGGGCCGTTCCGGCGGGTCACCGCGCCCGCGGCGGGGCCCTGCAGCGGGGCCGTTCCGACGCCGGGGGCACGCCTCCGGGGGACCGGGAGGGCACCCGCCCGGTCGGCAGGCCGGGCGGGTGCCGTCTTTTCGGGCGCGACCAGCGCAGAATGGTCGGCGTGCCACCCACCGCTCCCCAGAACGGGTCCAGCCGCGGCCGAGTCCTCGTGGTCGACGACGACGCAGCCCTCGCCGAGATGCTCGGCATCGTGCTGCGCCGGGAGGGCTACGAGCCCGCGTTCGTCTCCGACGGCAACCGGGCGGTCGGGGTGTTCCACCAGACCCGGCCCGACATCGTGCTGCTCGACCTGATGCTGCCCGGCCGCAACGGCCTGCAGATCTGCCAGGACATCCGCACCCAGTCCACCGTGCCGATCGTGATGCTGACCGCCAAGGGCGACACCATCGACGTCGTCCAGGGCCTGGAGGCCGGCGCCGACGACTACGTCACCAAGCCGTTCAAGCCCGTCGAGCTGGTGGCGCGGGTGCGCGCCCAGCTGCGCCGCGGGGAGAGCGGGCAGGCCGAGAACCTGTCCATCGGGGACGTGCAGATCGACGTCCCGGCCCACCAGGTCACCCGGGACGGCGTCCCCGTCGCGCTGACCCCGCTCGAGTTCGACCTGCTGGTCGCCCTGGCCCGCAAGCCACGCCAGGTGTTCACCCGCGAGCTGCTGCTCGAGCAGGTGTGGGGCTACCGGCACGCCGCCGACACACGCCTGGTCAACGTCCACGTGCAGCGGCTGCGCGCCAAGATCGAGCGCGACCCCGAGAAGCCCGAGATCGTGCTCACCGTGCGCGGGGTCGGCTACAAGGCGGGGCCGCCGTGAGCCACGGGGACCCGCGGTGGGCCGCGCGCCCGTGACCCCCCGGCCGGCGGCCCCCGAGGCCGCTCCCGCACCACTCGCGCCGCCCGCCCCGGGCAGAGAGCGCTCGACCGGGACGGGCGCGCCCGTCCCCGGCCTGACCGCCGCACCGGGGACCGGCTCGCGAGCGGCCGCGCTGCGCCGCCGGGCGCGCCGCCACACCGTCCGCGCCCGCGTGCTGCTGCGCCGCCACGGCGCCGGCCTGGCGCAGGCCTGGCGGTCGTCGCTGCAGCTGCGCATCGGCGCGATCACCATGCTCGTCGCCGGCACCGTCGTGGTGATCGTGAGCATGGTGCTGTTCGTGCAGATCCGCGACCAGCTGCTCTCGGTCAAGCGGCAGGCCGCCGTCGACCAGGCCCAGGCGGGGGTGTTCTACGCGCAGAGCGAGGTCGCCGGCATCGCCACCGGCGACGCGGCCAGCGTCCGCGCGACCCTCGACCGGACGGTGCAGCAGCTGACCAGCCGCAGCGGCTCCGCCGGTGACTTCGACGTGGTCATGGTGCAGCGCTCGGGGTCGGTCGAGCGCAGCGCCACCAGCCGGCGCTACCTGTACCCGGCCATCCCCGCCGACCTGCGCGAGGACGTCGCCGCCGGGGGCCAGTACCTGCGCTACGCCATGGTGCCCAACGCCACGGGGGACCCGCGGCCGACGCTGCTGATCGGCGCCCCCGTGCCGAGCGACGGCTCGTCGGCCGACCGCATCGAGCTCTACTACGCCTTCCCGCTCGACCAGGAGGCGGAGAGCCTCTCGCTGATCCGCAGCACCGTCGTCATCAGCGGGGTGGCGCTCACCCTGCTCGTCGTCGGCATCGCGGTGCTGATCACCCGGCTGGTGGTCGACCCGGTCCGGCGCGCCGCCGGGACCGCCCAGCGGCTGGCCGAGGGTCAGCTGGAGGAGCGGATGACCGTCCGCGGCGAGGACGACCTCGCGCGGCTGGCCACCAGCTTCAACGCCATGGCCGACAGCCTCCAGCGGCAGATCACCCAGCTGGAGGCGCTCTCCCAGCTGCAGCAGCGGTTCACCTCCGACGTCTCCCACGAGCTGCGCACCCCGCTGACGACGGTCCAGATGGCCGCCGAGGTGCTGCACGAGTCCCGCGAGGACTTCCCCGCCCACGTCGCCCGCTCGGCCGAGCTGCTGCACACCGAGCTCGACCGCTTCGAGGCGCTGCTGAGCGACCTGCTCGAGATCAGCCGCTACGACGCCGGCGCCGCCGTCCTGGACTGGGAGCCCACCGACCTCGGCGCGCTGGTCGACCGGGTCGTCGCCGGGATGGCCGCGCTGGCCGAGCGGCACGGCTGCGAGCTCACGGTCAGCGGGCCGCCGGAGGAGGTCATCGCCGAGGTCGACGCCCGCCGGGTGGAGCGGATCCTGCGCAACCTCGTCGGCAACGCCATCGAGCACGGCTCCGGCAAGCCGGTGGAGATCACCTGGGCGGCCAACCGCACGGCGGCCGCGGTCACCGTGCGCGACCACGGGGTCGGCCTGTCCTCGGCGGAGGCGCAGCACGTCTTCGACCGGTTCTGGCGGGCCGACCCCTCCCGCGTGCGCACGGTGGGCGGCAGCGGGCTCGGGCTCTCGATCAGCCTCGAGGACGCCCGCCTGCACGGCGGCTGGCTGCAGGTCTGGGGGCAGCCGGGGGCCGGCGCGCAGTTCCGGCTGACGGTCCCGCTGACCGCCGGCGCCGACCTCACCAGCTCACCGCTGCCCCTGCGGCCGGTGGTGCGCCGGGTCGGGGAGCGGCGGTGAGCCGCCCGGCCGCCGTCCGCGCGGCGGTGCTCGCGGTGCTGCTGGCGGTCCTGACCGCCTGCTCCACGGTGCCGACGGCGTCCCCGACGGTGCAGATCACCCAGCCGCCCACGCGCCCCGACGGCCTCGTCGGCATCGAGCCCCTGTCGCCGGAGCCCGGCGCCGCCCCCGAGGAGGTCGTGCGGAGCTTCCTCGACGCCGCGGCCAGCACCGTGCGCGGCCACCCGGTCGCGCGCGAGCACCTCGCCCCCGAGGCGGCCGGGTCCTGGTCCGACGAGGCCGGCATCACCGTCATCGGGCAGGACTACGCCACGGTGACCACCGACGCGGGCACGGTGGCGGTGACCGCGGACCTGGTCGGCACCATCGACCAGCGGGGGGTGTTCAGCGTCGCCGGCCAGGAGGTCTACACCCGCGACTTCACCCTGCAGCAGGTCGAGGGCGAGTGGCGGGTCACCAACCCGCCGGACGGCCTGGTGATCCTCGAGCCGGACTTCGAGCGGCTCTACGAGCGGCGCGACCTGTACTTCCTCGACCCCACCGGGCAGCGGGTGGTCCCCGACCCGCGCTACCTCATCCGGGGCGAGGCCCAGCCCAGCCAGCTGGTGGGGCGGCTGGTCGACGGGCCGTCGGCGGTGCTCGCCGCCGGGGTGCGCAACGAGCTCGCCGGCGCCTCGCTGCGCAGCACCGTCGACGTCTCCGGGCAGACCGCGACGGTCGACCTCAGCGGCCTCGGCGACCTCTCGGCGGCCCAGGTGGCCGGGTTGTCGGCCCAGCTGGTGTGGACGCTGCGCCCGCTGGCCCGCTCGGTCGAGGTGCGCCGGGACGGCGAGCCGCTGCGGCCCGAGGGGGTCCCGGTGGTGCAGACCGTCGACGACTGGGCCGCCTACGGCCCCGACGGCGTCCCCGTCGACGCGGTCGGCCACTTCCTCCGCGACGGCGCCCTCCTCACCGTCGCCGACGCGCCGGCGCCCGGGCCCGCGGGTGCCGGCGCCTACGGGCTGACCAGCGCCGCGGTGGCCGCGGACGTCCGCACCGGTGAGCTCACCGAGATGGTCGGCACCGCGGTGGCCGGCGACCAGGTGACGCTGCTGGCCGGCGACTACGGCGGCGAGCTGTCGCCCGTGCTGTCCGGGGGCAGCTTCACGGCGCCGACGGTGGCCGCCATCCGCTCGGAGTTCTGGCTCGTCCGGGACGGCGCCGCCGTCGTCCGGCTGCCCGCCGACGGCACCCCGCAGGCCGTGAGCGCCCCGACCCTCGCCGGCCTCGGCCGCACCACGGTGCTCCAGCTGTCCCCCGACGGGGTGCGGGCCGCCGTCGTCGTCGCCGGGCCGCAGGGGGACACCCTCTACGTCGGCACCGTGGTGCGCGCCGAGGACGGCCCGGTCGCCCTGCGGGACCTGCGGGCGGTCGCCCCCGGCCTCACGCAGGTGGTCGACGTGTCCTGGCGGACGGCGGGCAGCCTCCTGCTGCTGGCCGGCGACAGCGCCGAGGGGCGGGTGGTCCCGTACCTGGTGGGGGTCGACGGCTGGGACCTGACCAGCGTGGCCACCGCGGGGCTGCCCAGCCCACCCGGCCGGGTGGCGGCGGCTCCCGGCCGGCCGCCGCTGGTCAGCGCGGACGGGACCATCTGGCAGTTCGTCAACGGCACCTGGGTGACCATCCTGCGCGGGCAGCAGCCGCTGCGCGGCGACGAGCCCTTCTACCCGGCCTGAGCCCGCCGTCCACAGATCCCGTGCGGGCCTGGCCCGGCTCCCGGCCGGTGGGGACGCTGCCCGCCGTGCGGACGGGGCTGGCGGCGGCGCTGGCCGACCTGCTCCTCCCGCGGGTCTGCGCCGGGTGCGGGGTCCCCGGCGCGGTCCTCTGCCGGCCGTGCGCGTCCTCGCTGGCCGTGCCGCACCTCGCCCAGCCGCGCCGCTTCCCGGCCGGCTTCCCGCCCACGGTGGCCGCCGGCCGCTATGCCGGCCCGGTCCGCCCGGCGGTGAACGCCTTCAAGGAGCACGGCCGGGCGGAGCTCGCCCGGCCGCTGGGCGCGGCGCTGGCCCTGGCGGTCGCCGCCGTCCGCTCCGGCCTCGACGACCCCGGCGCGCCGGTGCTGCTGGTGCCGGTGCCCAGCAGCGCCGCGGCCCTGCGCGCCCGCGGCCGCGACCACGTCCGGGAGCTGGCCGCGCGGGCCGCGACGGAGCTGCGCGCCGCGGGGGTGCCGGCCTCGGTGGCGCGGCTGCTGCGGCGCGTCGGCCGGGCCCGCGACTCGGCCGGGCTGACCGCCGCCGAGCGCCGGGCCAACCTGGCCGGGACGCTCCGGCTGCGACCCGGCGCCCTGCCGCCCGGCGCCGCCCTCGTGGTCGTCGACGACGTCGTGACCAGCGGCGCGACGCTCACCGCGGCGGCCGGCGTGCTCGCCCCGCTGGCCGCCCCGGGCGGGCCGCCGGTGCTCGCCGCGGTGGTGGCGGCGACCCCGCGACGCACCCCGCGCGGCACCTCGCCGGGGAAGCCGCACCGGGCTCGAGATCGACTGTCGGGGCAGGGGGGCGGCGACTAGCGTGGACCAGATCACAACCCGACCGGGAGGTCTCATGGAGATCGTGGTCCGTGGCCGCAACGTCGAAGTGCCCGAGCACTACCGACAGCACGTGGAGGACAAGGTCGGCTCGCTCGAGCGGTTCGACGGCAAGCTGAAGATCCTGCGCATCGACGTGGAGCTCTTCCACGAGAAGAACCCGCGCCAGTCCGAGAAGTGCCAGCGGGTGGAGATCACCCTCCGGGGCAAGGGCCCGGTCGTCCGCGCCGAGGCGGCCGCGGCGGACTTCTACGCCGCGCTCGACCTGGCGACCGGCAAGCTCGACCACCGGCTGCGCAAGGCGGCCGACCGCCGCCGCGTGCACCACGGGCGGCGCACCCCGGCCACCGTCCGGGTCGGCGGGGGCGGTGACGCCGGCGTCCTCGAGGCCCTCGACCGGGACCGCCGGCTCGCCGAGGGCCCGCACGTCACCGACCTCGACGAGCACCTGCCGGGGCGGATCGTCCGGGAGAAGCACCACCCGGCCACCCCCATGACCGTCGACCAGGCCCTCCACGAGATGGAGCTGGTCGGCCACGACTTCTTCCTCTTCCAGTGCGCCGACACGGGGCAGCCGACGGTCGTCTACCGCCGGCACGCCTACGACTACGGCCTCATCCGGCTCGTCGACCCCGCGCTCGACGGGACCGGCGCGCAGCGTGCGGCGCAGCCCGCCGCCGCTCCCCTCTGACCGGCCGGGGCGGGCGCGCCGGCGGTGCGCCCGCCCCGGTGACCGTCACCCGCCGGGCAGCCGCCCGTAGAGCACCGCGTCGGCCCGGCCGCCGCCCCGGAGGTCCAGGGCCGCGCGGACCACGCCCTCGCGGACGAACCCGGCGCGCACCGCCACCGCCTGCGACGCGGTGTTGCCCACGTCGACGAACAGGTGCACCCGCGGGGCGCCGAGCCCGAGCGCCCAGTCGGCCAGGGCGTGCGCGGCCTCGGCCGCGTAGCCCCGCCCGCGCGCCCACGGGGCGGTCCAGTAGCCGATCTCCGGTCCGAGCCGCCCCTCGCGCAGGTGCACGCCCGCCGAGCCGACCAGCCGGCCCCCGGCCTCGACGACGACCGGCATGCCCCGCCGCCCGGCGCGCTCGGCCGGGGCGGCCTCGGCCACCCACGCCCGGGCGTCGGCCCGCGTGTAGGGCACCGGCAGCGCGCTGAGCCAGCGCTGCGTCTCGGGGTCCTGGCAGGCCGCGAGCACGGCGTCCTCGTCGTCCGGCCGGTGGGGGCGCAGCACCAGCCGCGCGGTGCGCACCACCTCGGTCGTGAGGTCGATGCCGTCGAGGTCCACGCCGCCGGGGTCGAGGGTCACCCGGTCATGCTCCGGCGTTGCCCAGGACCCGGTCGACCGATATCTCCAGCACCACCCGCGCCGGGTTCTCCCGCGGCTGCCGGTACCGGCGGGCGTAGCGCTCCTCGGCGTCGGCCACGGCCGCCGGGTCGTCCCGGACCACCGCCGTCCCCTCCAGGGTCAGCCACCGGCGGCCGTCGACCTGGCAGACGGCCACCCGGGAGCGCCCGCCGCGGACGTGCCGGGCCTTGGCCGAGGTGCCCGAGGTGATGACGCGGGCGGTGCCGGTGTCGGCGTCGTAGGTGACCCCGACCGGCACCACGTGCGGGCTCCCGTCGGCGCGCAGGGTGGTCAGCGTCGCCAGGTGCCGCTCGGTGAGGAAGTCCAGCGCCGCGGGGCCGAGGGTGCGGGGGTCGGAGGCCACGGGGACGAGATTAGATCGTGCGCCACCTGGGCATCCGGCGGTCGTGGAGCTCTCGGGTGCACGGGTCCTCGTGGCCGGGGCCACCGGGGCGCTGGGCGGGGCGCTGGCCCGGGGCCTGCACGGCGCCGGCGCGCGCGTGGCGCTGACCGGCCGGGACGCCGGCCGGCTCCGCGCCCTGGCCGACGAGCTGGGCGGGGCGCCCACGGCCACCGCCGACGTCGTGGACGTGGCCGCGGTCCGCGCCGCGGTCGAGGCCGGGGTGACGGCGCTCGGGGGGCTGGACGCCGTCGTGGTCGCCTGGGGGGTCGTGGCCTTCGGCCCCGCGGCCGAGGCCGACGACGCGGTGACCGAGGAGCTGTTCGCGGTCAACACGCTGGCGCCGATGAGCCTGGTGCGGGCGGCGCTGCCGCACCTGCCCGACGGCGGGGCGGTGGTCCTGCTGTCCGCGGTCGTGGCCGACGCGCCGACGCTGCAGATGGCGGAGTACTCGGCGAGCAAGGCGGCGCTGTCGGCCTGGGCCGGGGTGCTGCGCCGGGAGGTGCGCGCCCGCGGGGTGGGCGTGCTGGACGTCCGGCCGCCGCACATCGACACCGGCCTGGTCGACCGCGCGCTCGCCGGGCGGCCGCCGCGGCTGCCGCCCGGGCACGACCCGGAGGAGCTGGTCGGCGCGGTGCTCGAGGCGCTCCGCCAGGGCAGCCGGGAGGTCGTGCTCGACCCGCGGGCGGGGCAGTTGGTGCACCGCTGAGCAGCGCCGGGCGCGACGCCGGTCCGGCGTCGGCAGCCCGCGGCCCCGGCCGCCTACTCTGGACCGGTGGTGTTCTCGAAGATCCTGCGAGCCGGTGAGGGCAAGCTCCTCCGACGACTGAACAAGATCGCCGACGCGGTCGAGTCGCTGGCGGACGACGTCGCCGACCTCACCGACGCGGAGCTGCGGGCCAAGACCGACGAGTTCCGCGAGCGCCTGGACGAGGGGGAGACCCTCGACCACCTGCTGCCGGAGGCCTTCGCCGTGGTCCGCGAGGCGGCCACCCGCACGCTCGGCCAGCGCCACTTCCGCGTGCAGGTCATGGGTGGCGCGGCGCTGCACCTCGGCAACATCGCCGAGATGCGCACCGGTGAGGGGAAGACGCTCACCGGCGTCCTGCCCGCCTACCTCAACGCCCTGACCGGCGAGGGCGTGCACGTCATCACGGTCAACGACTACCTCGCCCGGCGCGACGCCGAGTGGATGGGCCGGGTGCACCGCTTCCTCGGGCTGTCGGTCGGCACCATCCTCTCCGGGGAGAAGCCGGCGCACCGCCGCGAGCAGTACGCCTGCGACATCACCTACGGCACGAACAACGAGTTCGGCTTCGACTACCTGCGCGACAACATGGCCTGGAGCAAGGCCGACCTGGTCCAGCGCGGGCACCACTACGCGATCGTCGACGAGGTCGACTCCATCCTCATCGACGAGGCCCGCACCCCGCTGATCATCAGCGGGCCGGCCGAGTCGGCCGGGAAGTGGTACGTCGAGTTCGCGCGGATCGTGCCGCTGATGCGCCGCGACGTGCACTACGAGGTGGAGGAGGCCAAGCGCACGGTCGCGGTCACCGAGGAGGGCGTGGAGTTCGTCGAGGACCAGCTCGGCATCGAGAACCTCTACGAGGCGGTCAACTCCCCGCTGATCAGCTACCTGAACAACGCGCTGAAGGCCAAGGAGCTCTACCACCGCGACCAGCAGTACATCGTCACGAACGGCGAGGTGCTGATCGTCGACGAGTTCACCGGCCGCGTGCTGGCCGGCCGCCGCTACAACGAGGGCATGCACCAGGCCATCGAGGCCAAGGAGCGGGTGCAGATCAAGGACGAGAACCAGACCCTCGCCACGATCACCCTGCAGAACTACTTCCGGCTCTACGAGAAGCTCTCCGGGATGACCGGCACCGCCCAGACCGAGGCGGCCGAGCTGCACCAGACCTACAAGCTGGGAGTCGTCAGCATCCCGACGAACCGGCCGATGATCCGCGCGGACCGCTCCGACGTCATCTACAAGACCGAGGCGGCGAAGTTCGACGCGGTCATCGAGGACATCGCCGAGCGGAACGAGGCCGGCCAGCCGGTGCTGGTCGGGACGGCGAGCGTCGAGAAGTCCGAGGTCCTCTCCAAGCTGCTGGTCCGCAAGGGCATCCCGCACGAGGTGCTCAACGCCAAGAACCACGCCCGGGAGGCGCACATCGTCGCCCAGGCGGGGCGGCTGGGCGCGGTCACCGTCGCGACCAACATGGCCGGCCGCGGGACCGACATCCAGCTCGGCGGGAACCCCGAGTTCATCGCCGACGAGGTGCTGCGGGCCCGCGGGCTGTCACCGGCGGAGACCCCGGAGGAGTACGAGGCCGCCTGGGACGCCGCGCTCTCGGAGGCCAGGTCCCAGGTCAAGGCCGAGCACGAGGAGGTCACCGAGGCCGGCGGTCTCTACGTCCTCGGCACCGAGCGGCACGAGAGCCGGCGCATCGACAACCAGCTCCGCGGCCGCTCGGGCCGGCAGGGCGACCCCGGTGAGTCGCGGTTCTACCTCTCCCTCGGCGACGACCTCATGCGCCGGTTCAACGGCCCGATGCTCGAGTCGATGATGACCACGCTGCGGGTCCCCGACGACCAGCCCATCGAGTCGAAGATGGTCACCCGGGCGATCCGCTCGGCGCAGACCCAGGTCGAGCAGCAGAACTTCGAGGTCCGCAAGGACGTCCTCAAGTACGACGAGGTGCTCAACCGGCAGCGCACCGTCATCTACGACGAGCGGCGCACGATCCTCGACGGCGAGGACCTCGCCGACCAGGTCCAGGCCATGGTGGACGACGTCGTCGGCGCCTACGTCGACGGCGCCACCGAGACCGGGTACGCCGAGGACTGGGACCTCGACCAGCTGTGGACCGGCCTCAAGGCCCTCTACCCCGTCGGGTTCACCGTCGACGAGCTGCTCGACCGGGTGGCCGACGGCGAGCAGGCCGCGCTGTCGGCGGAGGACCTCAAGCGCGCGCTGCTCGACGACGTGCACCGGGCGTACGAGGAGCGGGAGACCACGCTCGGCCCAGAGGTCATGCGGGAGCTGGAGCGGCGGGTGCTGCTGTCGGTGCTCGACCGCAAGTGGCGCGAGCACCTCTACGAGATGGACTACCTCCGCGCCGGCATCCACCTGCGCGCCATGGCCAACCGCGACCCGGTCGTGGAGTACCAGCGCGAGGGCTACGACATGTTCAACGTGATGCTCGACGGCATCAAGGAGGAGTCGGTCGGCTTCCTGTTCAACCTGGAGGTCAAGACCAAGGAGCAGCAGGAGGCCGAGGCGCGGGCCAAGCAGGCCGAGGCCGAGGCGCGCGCGCTGGCCGCCGCCCAGGCGGGCACGGCGCGGGTCCGGGCCCGCCAGGCCGCGCAGGCGCAGGCCGCGGCCGCGCAGGCCGCGCAGGCGCAGGCCGCCGCGACTGCCCCGGCCCCGGCCGCGCCGGCACCGGCCGCCCCGACGGGGGTCCCGGGCGGGCCGGCCCCGGTCGCCGCGGAGGGTGACGACCGGCCCACGGCGTCGGGGTCCCCGGCGGTGGCACCGGCGTCCCCGGAGAAGGCCCCGGCGGCGTCCCCGGCGGCGTCCCCGGCGAAGGCCCCGGCCGCCCGGCGGTCGAGGGGGCGGCACGCCGCCCCGGAGCCGACGGCGCCGGCCGCCGAGGAGCCCGCAGCCGACAGCGGCCCGCAGCTGTCGGTCGCGGGCCTCGAGGAGCCGCGGCGTTCGGCCGAGCAGCTGACCTACTCGGCGCCGAGCCTGGACTCCTCCCCGGCCGAGACCGGCCGGGCGAAGGCCGCCAAGACGGCCACCGTCACGGGCACCAAGGAGCCCGCGCGCAACGCGCCGTGCCCCTGCGGGTCCGGCAAGAAGTACAAGGCCTGCCACGGGGCGCCCTCGCGCTCCTGAGCGAGGACCGTCCTCCCCGCCCCTCGCCGGGGGCGGGGAGGACGAGACCGGTCAGCCCACCTGCAGGGCGGTGCACCGCCACCGGCCGTCCACGCCCTCCAGGCGCGCGGCGACCGCGTGCGCCCGGCCGGACCGCCGGGCCACGGCGCTGACCTCGGCCACGCCGTCCACCGGCTCGCAGACGTGCACCGGGCCGAGCAGCACCGGGGCGGTGCCCCCGGCGCACCACCGGGGGCGCCGGCCCCGGGTGAGGGCCGCGTGCACGCCGACCGATGTCAGCCCCTGCACGTGGGCCAGGGGGCGCAGGCCGGCCAGCCCCTCCAGGGTCAGGACGAACAGCTGCCGCCCGGTGCGTGCGGGGTCGGGCAGGTCGGCCCGGGAGGACCACGTGTGCTCGGGGTCCCGCTCCTCGTCGCGCGGCCGCGGGCCGGGGCGGTGCCGGGGACGCGGCACCGGGGCCCCGGGGACCAGCAGCCGGAGCACCGGCTCGGGGCTCAGCGGCGGCTGCGGCGTGGGGACGACGGCCAGCCGGAGGGTGGCGGTGCGCAGCGGGGTCTCGGCGGGGGTCGGGGTCGCGGTCATCGGCCGTCCTCGGGTCGTGGCGGTTCCGGGTTCCCGGGCCGGTGCAGCACCTGGCCCGGCAGCAGGAGGTCGGGATCGGGCCCGATGACCGCCGCGTTGAGCCGCCACCACGCGTGCACGGCGGCGGCCACCTCGGCGGCGCCGGGGGTCCGGCCCGAGCGGGCGAGCAGGTCCGCGGCGGCGATGTCCCAGAGGCAGTCCCCGCGGAGGACGACGTGCTCGCCGCGCACCGGACCCGGCGGCCCGGGCGCCTCGGTCGCCGGGACGGGCGGGGTGGCGGGGGGCGCGGGCCCGGCCGCGGGCGGTCCGGCCCCCGGCCAGTCGGGCACCGGCCCGGTCGTGGGGACCGCGGGCGCGGGCGCCTCCGCGGTGGCCGGCGCCGGCGACCCTGCGGTCGTCGCCACCGCGGGGACGGCGGCCACGGCGCGGGGCGCGGGGCCCGTCCCCGTCGCCGGTCCGCAGCCGGCCAGCACCGGTCCCCCGGCGAGGAGGCCGACGCCCAGGGCCAGCGTCGCGGCCCGTCGCGCGCCCGCGGGGAGGACGACGCGGGTCAGCCCCCGTGCCACCCCGCCGAGGACCCCGGGCAGCGCCGACAGCGCGGTGAGCGCGAGGCCCAGCGCGCCCCAGGCCCACGCCGTCCACGCCAGGCCGGCCACGACCGACAGCAGCAGGTGGTCCGGGCCCACGACGTCGGCGGCTCGCCAGGGGCCGGTCGCGGCCGCGGTGGTCACCCAGGAGAGGTCCGGGGTGACGGCCCGCAGCACCAGCGCCAGCAGGCCCATCGCGGTCGTCGTGGCGACCAGTCGGCGCATCGACATGTCGGCTCCTCGCTCGGGACGGGATGGTGACCAAAGCATGCAAATGCACGCAAATGCAAGAGTTGGCACCCTCTAGGCTGTGGACGGAGGTGTGCCGATGCGCTGGCAACGACTGTTCGCCGACCTGCAGGCGGAGTTCGAGGAGGCGGCAGCCGCGGCCGAGCGGGCCGAGGACGGCTCGCGGCGGCGGGCGGAGGTCGGCGGGGTGCGGCTCGCCGAGCGCCTCGCCGGGGCGGTCGGCCAGCCGGTGGCCGTGCGCTGCCGTGGCGCCGGGGAGGTGACCGGGCTGGTGCTCGACGTCGGGGCCGACTGGCTGCTGCTCCGCGACGACCAGCACCGGGAGGTGCTCGTCGCGGCGGGCGGGGTGACGGTGGTCGGCGGGCTGACCCGGCAGACCGTGCCCGCCGCGGCGGTGGCCGTGCGCGCCCGGCCGGACCTGCGGCGGGCGGTGCGGGCGCTGGTGCGCGACCGGGCCACGGTCCAGGTCGTGCTCGACGACGGGACGGCGCTGCTCGGCACCCTGGACCGGGTCGGCGCGGACTTCGTCGAGCTGGCCGAGCACCCGGCCGACCGGCCACGGCGGGCCGCGGAGGTGCGCGGCGTCCGCACGGTCGCGCTGGCGGCGGTGGCCGTCGTCCGGACGGTGCCGCCCTCGACCGGGTGACCGGGGGAGGTCAGCGCCGGCGGCGCCCCCCGGCCTCGGCCGACGGGCTCTCCACCGGCACCTCGACCGGCTCCGGCACGTCGGGGACCTCCGGCGGCACCTCGCCGCGCGCCTCGGCGTACTTGCGCGCGATGAAGCGCTCGAGCTCGTCGACCTCGACCCGCCACTGACCGCGGCCGCCGATCTGGATGGCGATGAGCTCCTTGCGGCGGACCAGCGCGTAGGCCTGGGACCACGAGACGGCGAGGATCTCCGCCACGTCGTCGAGGGTCAGGAAGCGCGGTGTGGGCATCGGTGGTCTCCCGTCCGGTCCGGCCCAGTCTGGCAGCCCCGTCCGGGTGGTGTGCGCGCTGTCCACACCCGAACGTGTGGACGGCGAGTGCACGCGTCTGCACGCATGTCGCATCATCTGCGTCCTGTTCCCCCCGTCGGACGGCGGATCGCCCGCCGGTTCCGCCTGCCCGATCGAGAGGACCGCCCGCCGTGAGCGCGACGCGCACGACGACCGTGCCGCCGGAGACCCCTGCGGCGACCCCGCCGGCGCCGCGCCGGGTGCGCCCGCCGCGCTGGCTGGACCTGCGCCTCGTGCTCGGGGTCCTCCTCGTGCTCGGGTCGGTCCTGGTGGGCGCCCGGGTCGTGGGCGCGGCCGACGCGACCGTCCCGGTGTGGGCCGCGGCGGGCGACCTGGCCCCCGGCACGGTGGTCGACGAGGCGGACCTCGTCGCGGTCGACGTGCGGCTGGACGACGCGGCGGGCGCCTACCTGGCCACCAGCACCCGACCCGGGGGGCGCACGCTCGCCCGCGCGGTCGGCGCCGGGGAGCTGCTGCCCCGCTCGGCGCTCGAGGAGCCGGCCCGGCTCGTGCAGGTGGCCCTGCCGGTGCAGGCGGGGTTCGTGCCACCGGGTCTGGACCGGGGGCAGGTCGTGGACGTGTACGCGGTGGCCGACCCGGCTGCGGGCGCGGTGGCCGCCGGTGCCCCCGGCGTCTCGCTGGTCGTCGGCCTGGCACCGGTGCAGGCGGTCTCCGGTCGCTCGGAGGGTGTGCTCTCGACGGCGACGACGACCGTCCAGGTGGTCGTCTCGGTGGCCGAGGACGACGCCGCGGCGGTGCTGGCCGCGATCGGCGGCCGGCCGCTCGTCGTGGTCGTGCACGACTCCGTCGACGCCGGCGAGGGGGCACCCCCGGCCGTGGGCGCGGCGGCCGCGCCGACCGCCGGGGCGACGTCGCGCGCCCCGGCCACCGGCGGGGCGGCCGCCCGCAGCGGGACGTCGGCGGCCCCGTCGACCGCCCCGTCGACCGCCCGGTCGACCGGCGGCGGGTCGGCCCGCACCGGGTCCCCGACGACCGCCCCGGCCGCGAGCGCGTCCCCCGCCCGCACCGGGACGTCCGCCCCGGCGAGCACCACCCGGCCGGCGGGCTGATGGGCGTCCGGGTCTTCACCGCCGTCAGCGGCGGTGGCTGGGAGTCCGAGCTGGTCGGGGAGCTGGACCGGGCCGACCACGGGGTGACCGTCGTCCGGCGCTGCGTCGACCTGGCCGAGCTGCTCGCCGCCGCTGCCACCGGCACGGGCCAGGCGGCGCTGCTGTCGGCCGACCTCCGCCGGCTGGACGGGGATGCGGTGGCCCGGCTGGCCGCCGCCGGCGTGGCCGTGGTGGGGCTGGTGGAGCGGGGCGACGAGCGCGCCGCCGAGCGGCTGCGGGCGCTGGGGGTCGAGCGGGTCCTGCCGGCCGACGCCGCCCCCGAGCAGATCGCCGCCGCCCTCCGCGCGGCGGTGGCCGGGGAGGTGCCCACCGGCCGGGACGTCGCGGACCCGCTCGCGGCGCTGCCGGCCGCGCGCCGCCCGCGCGAGGAGCGGGACGCCGGGCCGGCGACGGGCCGGGTCGTGGCGGTGTGGGGCCCCACGGGTGCTCCTGGCCGCACCACGGTCGCCGTGGGGCTGGCCGACGAGGCGGCCCGCCTCGGGGTGCGCACGCTGCTGGTCGACGCCGAGGTCTACGGCGGGGTGGTCGCCCAGGTGCTCGGGCTGCTCGACGAGTCGCCGGGGCTGGCCGGTGCCGCGCGCCAGGCCGCCGCGGGCGCCCTGGACACCGCTGCGCTGGCCCGGCTGTCCTGGACGGTGCGCCCCGGGCTGAGCGTGCTCACCGGGCTGGCTCGTGCGGACCGCTGGCCGGAGCTGCGCCCCCAGGCGCTCGCCGCGGTGCTGGCGCAGGCGCGCCGGGCGGCTGACCTGGTGGTGGTCGACTGCTCGTTCAGCCTGGAGGAGGACGAGGAGCTCTCCTTCGACACCGCGGCGCCCCGGCGCAACGGGGCCACGCTGACGGTGCTCGAGGAGGCCGACACCGTGCTGTGCGTGAGCGGCGCCGACCCGGTCGCCCTGCAGCGCAGCATCCGGGCGCTGGGTGACCTGCGCGACGCCCTGCCCGACGTCGAGCCGGTGGTCGTGGTCAACCAGGTGCGGCGCGGCCCCGTGCCGGGCGACCCCCGCCGGGAGATCGCCGCGGCGCTGGAGCGCTTCACCGGCCTCGGGGTCGCCGCCTTCCTGCCGGCCGACCGGCGGGCGACGGACGCGGCGCTGGCCGGTGGCCGGACGCTGGCCGAGGCGGCGCCCGGGTCGCCGCTGCGGGCCGCGCTGGGCGACCTCGCCGCCCGGATCGCCGGGAGCCCCGCCCCGTCGGCGCGCCGGGGACGCCGGCGGGCCGGGGTGCGCCGGTCGGTGTGACCTCGCTCCGGGCGCGCCGTCCGGGTGCCGCGGGCAGGGCGGGGGCCGTAGCGTGGCGGGCCCGATCGGGAGGAGGCCGATGGCCGAGCGGTTGACCACCCTGGACGCGTCGTTCCTGTACCTGGAACGGCCCGGGAGCCCGATGCACGTCTCCGGGGTGCTGGTGCTCGACCCGCCGCCGGGCGGTGTCGACGACGTCGCCGCGCTCGTCGAGGCGCGCCTGCCGCTGGTGCCGCGCTACCGGCAGCGGGTGCTCGAGGTGCCGGGGCACCTCGCCGACCCGGTGTGGGCCGACGACCCGGACTTCGACGTCGAGTACCACCTGCGGCGCTCGGCGGTGCCCCGCCCGGGCGCGCAGGTGCAGCTGCTGGACCTGGTCTCGCGCGTGACGTCGCGGCCCCTGGACCGGAATCGACCGCTGTGGGAGGTGTACCTGGTCGAGGGGCTGGCCGACGGCCGCATCGCGGTCATCACCAAGACCCACCCGGCCCTCGTCGACGGTCTGGGCACGGTCGACATCGGGCAGGTGCTGCTGGACCCGGCGCCGGACGCCCCGGTGCCCGCCCCCGAGCCGTGGCGCCCGCGACGGCTGCCCAGCGGGGTGCAGCTCGTCGGCGAGGCGGTGGGGGAGTACGTGCAGCGCCCGTCGGCGGCCTGGGACGCGGCCCGGGCGGCGGTCACCGACGTGCGGACGACGAGCGCCCGGGTGACCCGGGTGGCCGGCGGGGTGCTGCAGGCGGCGCGGTCGGCGCTGTCCGCCGCGCCGCACAGCCCGCTCAACGCCGGCCGCGGCAGCCAGCGGCGGGTCGCGGTGGCGCGCGCGGACCTCGACGACGTCAAGGCGGTGCGCAAGGCGCACGGCGGCACGGTCAACGACGTGCTGCTGGCCGTCGTCTCGGGCGCGCTGCGCGACTGGTTGCTCTCCCGGGGGGAGGCGGTCCTGGGGTCCACGACCGTCCGCGCGCTGGTCCCGGTGTCGGTGCAGGGCGAGGGGGAGGACGCCCCCGGCAGCCGGGTCTCCAGCTACCTGGTCGACCTGCCGGTCGGCGAGCCCAACCCCCGGGTCCGGCTGGCGCGGCTGAGCTACGCGATGCGCGGGGTCACCCACCACGGCCGGTCCGTGGGGGCCGAGACGCTCATCGCCCTCACCGGGTTCGCGCCGCCCACGCTGCACGCGCTCGGGGCCCGCGCGGCCCGGGGGCTCAGCCGGCGGGTGGCCAACCTGGTCGTCACCAACGTCCCCGGCCCCCAGCTGCCGCTGTACGCCGCGGGCGCCCGCATGCGCGAGGTCTTCCCGGTCATCCCGCTGGCGCCCGGCCAGGGGCTGTCGATCGGCATCACCAGCTATGACGGCCGGGTCTTCTTCGGCCTGAACGCCGACCGGGACACCGTGGGCGACGTGGACGTGCTGGCCGACCTGCTGGAGCAGGAGGTCGGCGTCCTCGCCGGCACCGCGGGCTGACCCTCGGCCCCCGGGCTGACCCTCGGCCCCCCGGCCGCTCGAGGACCCGGGATACCGTCGTCCGTCCCGAGTCCGTCCCGTGATCGAGGAGTCCCCCGGGTGCGCGTGTACCTGCCTGCCACCACCACCGCGCTGCGGACCCTGGTCGACGACGGCCGCCTGCCCGGTCCGCACACCGCCTTCGCCGTGACGCCGGGCCTGCGCTCCTCCTACCCGGTCAGCGACGCCGAGGCCGACACCGAGGAGCTCGAGTACGCCGCTCTGCTGGCGGCCGCCCGTGCGAGCCTGCGGCTGGTCGACGTGGACCCCTCGGCCGCCCGGCGGAGGGTCGTCGTCGCCGCCGACGTGCCGGACGCGCGCGTCGCCGAGCTGACCGACCCCGACGTCGACCACGGTGCGGTCCGGGTGGAGGACGACATCGCGCTCGGCGACGTCGCGAGCGCCCACGTCGACGGTGCCGAGGCCGAGGCCGACGTCTCGGCCGCGGTCGCGGTGGTGCTCGAGGCCGACCTCGGCAGCGAGGACGCCCAGTTCGTCGTGGACCAGGCGGAGGGGCACGAGCTCGCCTGGTACGCCCGGCAGGAGATCGGGGCCGTGCTCGAGCTGCTGTGATGCCGGCGGCGGCCGTGCCGGGCGGTCGTCGGCCGGGGACCGCCCGGCGCCCGACCGCCGGGCCACCTGCACGCGGTGGACGGTCCCGGCGCTGACCAGCCACCCGGACCCGGGGCGCACCGGCAGCAGGGTGCGGGGCAGGCGCACCCCCAGCAGGTCGCCGTCGGCCGGGCCGCCACCGAGGAACAGGCCGCTGCGCCGGCGCCGCAACGCCGGGACCGGCCCCTGGTAGCCGGCCGCGAGCGCACCGGCCGAACCGCCCACGAGGAACCCCAGCCGCCCGTCGAGGCCGCGGTCCGCGCCGAGCGCGAGCACCGGCGCGTCGCCGAGGGCGTCCAGGTCCTCCACGACGACGAGGCCCGGCCGGCCCGCGAGGCCCTCCAGCCAGCTCCCGAAGGCGGCGGTGTCGTCGGCGGGCACCTCCCGACCGGCGCCCGAGCCGCCCGCTGTCCCCGCGGCCGTGCGCACCACGCGGAGCGTGGGCGTCCCGAGCGCGGCGGCGTGGGCGGCGAGGTGGCGGACGGCGGTCCGCCGCCCGCTCCCGGGCAGACCGGCGACCAGCAGGCCACCCCCGTCGGCCAGGTCGACGCCGAGGACGGTCCCCTCGTCCCCGCCCGGCCCCACCGGAAGCCACGGCAGCTCACCTGCGGCGCGGGCGTCGTCCCCGGCGGCCGTGCTCCCGCCAGCCGCGTTCCCGGTGGCCGCGCCCCCGGTGGCCGTGCGCCGGGCGTCGGCCGGCTCCCGGGGCAGCGGCAGCACCGGCGCCGGGGGCAGCTCCGCCACGTGGAGGGCGTCCGGGTGGCGGCCGCGCCGGCCGGCCTCCGGCAGCGACCGGGGCAGCGCCAGCTGGCACTCCAGGCCCTCCTCGCCCAGCAGCGCTCGTCCGGGCGGGCGGTGCCCCGGCACGGCCCGTGCGGGGACCCCGGCGAGCACGTAGTCGGCCCGGTCGGCCAGCGGCAGCAGCAGCCGGGTGCCGACCGCGGCCGCCAGCCGGCTCCCGGGTACGAACCGGTCACCGGTGAGCAGGCAGGTGAGGCCGGCGGCCGCCCCCTCCCGGACCAGCCGGGTCAGGGACGCGGCACCGCGACCGGGATCCCCGTCGTCGAGCTCGGCGCCGAGCGCCTCGACACCGTCCACGAGCAGCAGCAGCGCCGGGCGCGCCCGGTCCGGGTCCGCTCGCCGCGCGGCGACCTCCTGCCCCAGCCGCTCCACCAGCCGCACGGTGCGGTGCACCTCCCCGCCGCGCACCACGGTGCCCGCGTGCGGGAGGCCGGCGGCGTCCCGGGCCAGCCGGCCACCGCCGTGGTCGAGCACGTGCACGTGCAGCTCCTCGGGGGACCGGGCGGTGACCGCCTCGGCCAGGACCGCGCGCAGCCACGTGGTGCGGCCGCTGCGGGGACCGCCGACGGCCAGCCAGCTGCCGCCGCGGTCCGGGTCGAGCTCCAGCGGGTGCTGGGACTGGGACGCCGGGTGGTCCACCAGCCCGATCCGCAGCGGGCGAGCAGCCCCGGCCGGCTCCCCGAGCGGCAGGGCGGCCAGGTCGTCGGCCTGCACGCGGTCGGGCAGCGGCGGGCGCCAGGGACGGTGCGGTGGGGGGAGGCCCTCCTCCCGCGCCCGGCGGGCCAACGCGGGCACCGCCCGTGCCAGGTCGGAAGGCCCTCCGGGCTGTTCCGCGGCGGCCGCCGGGGGGCGGTCCGGCCACCGCCACGGGGCCACCCGGACGGCGCCCCCCGCGGTGGGCGGGTGGCCGGCGACCCGCGCGACCTGCACCAGCTCGGGGGCCGCGCCACCCACCCGCACCAGCGCCCGGCCGGGGACGTCGGCGGGCAGCCACGCCGCGGCGGGCAGGCCGAGCACGTCCCGGGACTCGGCCTCGTCGGTGGTGCGCAGGCAGATGCGCAGGGAGCAGTTGGCCCGGATCTCGGGGGAGACCACGCCGGCCGGGCGCTGGGTCGCCAGGACGAGGTGGACGCCCAGGGAGCGGCCGCGCTGGGCGATGCCGACCAGGCCCGGGAGGAAGTCGGGCTGGTCCTCGGCCAGGCCGGCGAACTCGTCGACCACGATCACCAGCCGGGCGGCGTCGACGTCGGCCGGGAGCGCGGCGAGGTCCGCGACCCCGTGCCGGGCCAGCAGCCGCTCGCGCCGGGTCAGCTCGGCACCCAGCGACCGCAGGGCCCGGGTGGTCCCCGCCGAGTCGAGGTCGGTGACCACCCCGACGGTGTGCGGGAGCCGTGCCGCCTCGGCGAACGCGGCGCCACCCTTGTAGTCGACCAGGAGGAAGGCGCACCGGTCCGGCGGGTGGGCCAGGGCGAGCCCCAGGACGAGCGTCTGCAGGAGCTCGGACTTCCCGGAGCCGGTGGTCCCCGCGACGAGCGCGTGGGGCCCGTCCCGGCACAGGTCGAGCGCGAGCGGGCCGGTGGTGGTGCGGCCGAGCGGGAACACCAGCGACCGGCGGTCGCGCGGCCACGTCCCCCCGGTGCTCCCCCCGGCCACGGGCGTCACGCCCGGCCGGGGCAGGTCGAGCAGGCGGACCCCCCGGGGCAGACCCCCACCCACCCGGGCCGGCTGCAGGGCGGCGAGCCCCCGGGCGACCTCGCCGGCGACCGCCGTCGCGAGCCGGTCGACGGTGACGCCGGCCCGGTCGGCGGCGTCGGGCACCGCGAGCAGCCCCGCGGACCCCGTCTCGCCCTCCAGCCGCAGCCGGGCGCCGGGGACCACCGGTGGCTCCCCGCCCGCACCCGCCCGGGCGAGGGTGAGGACCCGCCGCGACCGGGCCTCGCACAGGGCCGCGCGGGTGCGGGGGCCCAGCGGGCCGTCGACCACGACGACCGTCCAGCCGACCTGCCCGGGGGCGCCGGGGCCGGCGCCGCCCAGGGCGGTCACCCAGGCCAGGGCGGCGTCCTCGCCGGTGGCGGTGTGGACGGCCCCCGCCGGCAGGTGGGGGAGCCAGCGCAGCCACGACCACGAGTCCAGCCTGGGGCGCTCGACCAGCAGCGCCAGACGGAGCTGCCCGGGAGGGAGCAGGACGGCGAGCTGGGTGACCAGCGCGGCGACCACCCCGGTCGCCACGGGTTCCGGGCCGCTCACCCCCAGGCCCCCGGCGGCCGCGAGGTCCACGGTCACGGGCCGGCGGGCCGAGGCGGCGGGCCGCCGCTGTCCGTCGGCCTCCACGAAGGTGACCCGCGACGCCCCGGGGGCGCTCCCGATCCGGACCACGACGGCGTCGGGGTCCTCCGCGGCGCGCTGCCACAGCGGGGCTGTGCGCCGGCGGACGGCACCGCAGACCACGGCGAGGTCGGGGTGCTCCCGCTCGGCCGCGCGGTCGTCGTCCGCGACGGCCGCCGCGACGCGGTCCTCGGCCTCCTGCAGGGACGCCGCGTGCGCGCGGGCGGCGCGGCGTCCGGTCCGCCGCCCCGCCGACCGGTCGGCCAGCCAGGTGCCCACCCCGACGAGCGGGCCGAGCAGGCCGAACAGCAGGAGGACGGGTGACGACAGCACCCAGGCGAGGGTCAGCCCGGCGGCGCCGGGCAGGACCAGGGCGACCCAGGGGAGGCGGCGCGGCGGCGCCACGCCGGGTTCGGCGGGCAGGGCGACCTCGACCGGTTCACCGCCGGGTGACGTCCGGGGCACCGGGTCCACGCGCACCCGCCCGCCCGGTGCCGGCGCGAGCCCGACCGGCAGGCCCTGCGGGCCGGCGACGGTGAGCGTGCTCGCCCCCACCCGCAGGAGCGCACCAGGCGGCCAGGCCCGACCCGCGGGGCCGACCGGGTCGCCACCGAGCGAGGTCCCGTTGGTCGACCCGAGGTCGCGCACCACCGGCCCGTCGGCACCCACCTCGACCAGCGCGTGGCACCGCGAGACGTCGGGGTCGTCGAGGGCGACGGTGGCCCCCGCCCCCCGGCCGACCAGGTGGCGGCCCCGGGTCAGCGCGGTGGTCTTCCCCGCCGACGGCCCGCCCACCACCCGCAGCTCCAGCGCGCTCACGGCCTCCGGCCGGCACGCGCCGGCGGCGGGACCGCCGAGGCCGAGCACCGCCCCGTGCGCGAGGGCAGGGTGTTCGAGGAGCGTCTCCGGGGGGAGCCGGGTCGGCCCGCTCCAGACCTCGCCCGGCCCGCTCCCGGGCAGCGACCCGAGCGCGGCCACCACGGCGTCGAGCCGCTCGCCGTCGTGCGCGGTGACGACCACGTCGTGCGGGCGACCGCCGACCACGAGGGTCCAGCACCGGGTGACGGGCGGGGAGGAGGGCGGTCCGGCAGGCACGCGCCCACCGTGCGGCCCCGGCCCCGGGGCTGCGGCGCCCGGGACCCGGCTGTGG
Organism: Geodermatophilus marinus; assembly: GCF_003428645.1. GTDB lineage: Bacteria > Actinomycetota > Actinomycetes > Mycobacteriales > Geodermatophilaceae > Geodermatophilus. Next base: position 143,708 of record NZ_QVQH01000006.1, read on the forward strand.
ACGGGCGGCCGCGCTGTGGACGGGGCGCCGGCCCCCGGGGCCACCCGCCCTAGCGTCCGGACGACCGGGAGGTGCCCGGGCAGGAGGAGGACACGTGAAGGTCGACATCGCCACGCTGCAGTCGATGGCGGGCCGCTGCCGCGCCGAGGCGGCCGACACCGCAGGTCGGCACGCCGCGCTCTCGGCCGGGCTCGACGGGTCGGTCCTGGACGGGTGGACCGACAGCCAGGCCGCGCTGCGGTTCGCCGAGCTGCACGAGCGGTGGCGGGCCAGCGCGCAGGGGGTGAGCGACGCGCTCACCGGGATGGGCACGCTGCTCGAGGGGGTGGCCGCGTCCTACCAGCAGCACGAGGCGGAGGTCGCGGCCCGCATCGGTGCGTTGCTGTGACCGGCCACGGCCCCCTGCCCCGGCTGCCCTGACCGGCCACGCCGTCGGCGTGCCCGTCGACCGCGTCGCCGGGGCGCCGACGGCCTCCCCGCGTCCGCCGGGTCAGCCGGGGGGCGCGGCCGTCCTCGGCGTCCCGGCGGTCGTCCGGACCGCGGGCACCCGCTGCCGGACGGCCCCGGTGAGCTCGGGCAGCCGCTCCCACGGCAGCAGCGCGAGGATCGCCACGCAGTGCGGCAGGAAGATGATCCGGACGCTGGCGAAGACGGCCACGTGGAAGCCGAGGAGGAACACGACCAGGGCGATGCGGGCACGGTCGGACCGGGCCAGCAGCATCAGCGGTGCGGCGAACTCGAGGACGACGATCGACCACTGCGCGGCGACGAGCAGACCGGGTACCTCGAGGGTCCAGTCGGAGAACACCGTCCCGCGGCGGACGATGGCGCGGGCCAGCGTGGACCCGGTCGCCCAGTCCCAGCCGCCGAAGCGCATCTTCGCCCAGGCGGCCAGGAAGTAGGTGAGCATGATGGCCACGAAGACCGCGGCCACGGCCCAGCCGGCGGCCTCGGACGACCGGCGGTCCCGCCAGCGCGCCCGGCCGATGGTGGGCAGGACGGCGAGGACGACGAGGTAGGCGATGCGGTCGTGGTCGACCTTGCCGTAGCTCATCGCGATGACCATCCACTCGAGGTACAGCAGGAAGACCGCCGACCCCAGGAGCCGCGGTGCCCGCCCGGTCGCCGCGGCCAGCGCCGCGGCGAGGAGCGCCCACTGGACCACGTGCACGACGGTCGACGTGGGTGTCGGCAGCGGGAGCAGCTGACCGATGGTGAGCGGCTGGTAGTACTCGGTGGGGACGTCGGCGTGGGCGCGCACCCACGCGGTGGTGAGGAAGACGTCGACCGGGATGAACAGGTAGGCGATGGTCCGGATGGCCGCGATGCGGGCGAGCGGCACCGGCCGGAACCACCAGGCCCACAGCCCGTGCGCCAGCGCCCGCCCGGTGCCGCCCCCCGGCCGCTCGACCGGTGCTGACGTACGGCTCACGCGGTGCCCTCCAGGTCCTGGGCGACGAGGACCCGGTCGGTGGCCTCGCCGGTCCGCCGGCCGCCGGCGAGCTCGTAGCGGCGCTGCACGATGCGGACCTCCACGAGCTCCTCGGCGCCGGGGTGGTGCTCGGCGTAGGACTCCGCCAGCAGCGTGAGCAGCTCCGGCCGCTCGACCAGCCGCGGCAGCTGGCCCTCGAACTCCGCCCGGCGCAGCCCGACCTCGCCCCCGGAGAGCCGGACCTCGGCCCCGCTGTCGGTCACCCCCACCACCCGCGTGGAGACCACGGGCGCGTTCGGGTCGGCCCGGGTGGAGTACATGCGGAACGGGCCGAAGGGGAAGTCGGAGTCGGTGCCCCAGACGGTCCCGGCGAGCAGGAGGGCCAGGACCAGGGCGGTCGCCGCCATGCGCACCCTGCGGCCGACGGGGGACAGCGCCAGGACCCCGGTCTCCGCGGGGCCGCGCTCGGGAGGAACCGGTACCACCGGGGCATCGTAGGATCAGCGCCCGTCCAGGTGGGTCACCGACGCCGCATCGTGGGCACCCCGGCCCACGCGCTCGGGGCCCCGCGCCCGCCGTCGCCGGGGTCCCGCGTCCGCCGTGTCGTCCCGGGGAGCGAGTTCATGCAGTTCGGTCGTTACTACGAGGAGTTCGAGGTCGGGGCGGTCTACAAGCACTGGCCCGGCAAGACGGTCACCGAGTACGACGACCACCTGTTCTGCCTCATCACGATGAACCACCACCCGCTGCACATGGACGCGCACTACGCGGCGGAGACGACCGACTTCGGCGAGAACGTCGTGGTCGGCAACTACGTCTACTCCCTGCTGCTCGGCATGAGCGTGCCCGACGTGTCGGGGAAGGCCATCGCCAACCTGGAGATCGAGTCCCTGCGGCACGTCGCCCCGACCTTCCACGGCGACACGATCTACGGGGAGACGACCGTCCTCGACAAGACCGAGTCGAGGTCGAAGGACGACCGCGGGATCGTGCACGTCGAGACGATCGGCTACAAGCAGGACGGCACGGTCGTGTGCGTCTTCCGGCGCAAGGTCATGGTGCCCAAGCGGTCCTACGGCGAGAGCCGCGGCGGCGAGCAGCCGGGTCGCCCGGAGCCGGTCCGCCGCTGACCGGGGCCGCCACCCGGCCGGGCTGCCCCGAGCCGGTCCTCCGCGGGGCGGTCCTCACGGGGCGACCCGGGTCGCGAACCCGGCGTAGTCGAGCACCAGGCCCCCCGCGTCGACCGCCAGCTCGAAGGCGCCGTGGGCATCGTCGCGGTACTCCCACCGCCGGTCGGCCAGCCGGCGGTAGGTCTGGTCCACCCGGAGCACCCGCAGCCCGGGGACCTCGACCCAGGCGACGGCCGAGGTGACCGCGTCCCCGACCGGCAGCGACGCCAGCCGGTTGATCGGGAAGGTGTTGGTCAGCGGGGTCGCGGCGACGTCGACGTCCGTGCAGCCGTCCAGCTCCGGGGCGCGCACGCCGTCGCGCCACCACCGTCGCCCGGTGTCGGCGGTCAGGCCCACCCGCCGCTCCCCGCCTGCGGCGAGCGACCAGACCTCGACGGCGCGGGTGGTCCAGCCGGGGTCCAGGTCGACGCGGAAGCCGCAGGCGAGCAGCGTTCCCGGTCCGGCCAGCACCTCGGTGCCGTGGCAGGTCCAGCCGTCGGCCCGCCGCTGCACCCGCGCCAGGCTGTGGCCGGCGTCCTCGTCGACCCGCCGCCAGGCGACCACCCGCACCCCGGGTTCCGCGGCCGGCAGCGCGCCCCACCCCTGCAGCGTCTGCACCAGCCGCGGTGTGCAGGGCAGCCGGTCCAGGGCGGCAGCGTCGGCCCAGGTCACGTCGTCGGCGTCGTCGCCGGCCGCGGGCGTGGCGGCGTCGTCGACGGGCGTGCAGGCGAAGTCGGTGACGTCGTAGACGACGGCACCGGAGGGGATGCGCACCGAGCCGACGACGTCCCCGACGTGCACGAGAAGCCCGGTCTCCTCGCGCACCTCGCGGGCGACGGCCTGCTCGAGCGTCTCGCCGGGCTCGACGCGGCCACCGGGCAGCGACCACAGGCCGCGGCCGGGCTCCTGCCCGCGCCGGACCAGCAGCAACCGGCCGGAGGCGTCGAGCACCACCGCACCGACGCAGGGCACCGCGGGTGGCTCCCCGCCGGACGGGTCAGCGGTCATCCCCGGGAGCGTAGGGGGCGACCGCCACGCCCCGCGCTTGACGAACACCCCTCCGGCCAGGACGGTGAGTCGCGATGTCTGCCTCCACGGTGTGCCCGCGCTGCGGGGAGCGGCCGGTCGTCCGCCCCGGGGAGGCAGGCCAGGCCTGGTGCCACGTGCACGGCGCGGTGACGCCCCTCCACCACACCCTGCTCGTCGCCCACGACGCGATCAGCGCCGTGACCGCCGACGCGCGGGTGCCGGCCTGGGTGCCCGACCCCATGCCGTCGGGCTGGTCGGTGACCGGCATGGCCTGGGGCGGCGAACCGGGCGCGCGGGCCATCGTCATGGACTGCGCCGGCCCGGCGCCGCTGGGCGGGGCGGCCGAGCTGGTGCTCGTGGCCGAGGAGCCGGGCACCGGCGTGGGGTGCGGGTACGCGGGGCTGCCGGGCCTGGACCCCGGCGACGTCATCACCGGCCCCTCCTCGGCCGACGTCGAGGCCGCCGGGCAGCGCGCCCCGCTCTGGGCCGTGCCCACCAGCGACGACCGCGCGGCCTTCGTCGGGGAGGCCTACGGCGTGTGGCTCTGGCTGGTCATGTGGCCGATGTCGGCGGCCTGGCTGCTCGCCGAACGCCTGGTGCTGCTCGACCTCCGGGACCGGGTCTACCCCGACCTGCCCCTCGGGCCGCCCAGCGAGCACCTCCTGCCGGGCCGGTAGCCGGCCCCGGCCCGCGCCCCCCCGGTGCTGCGGCGTGTCCCCGTGGAGGACCCTGGGACGTGTGTTACCCATGGGGCTCGCCCGGTGAGGACGGACCGCCCGGCCTGCCCACGACGCACCCGGAGGTGACGGTGAACCTGAAGAAGGTCCTCACCTGGCTGGTCGTGGCCTTCGTCCTCTTCTACCTGATCCAGGCGCCGGAGAGCTCCGCCGACCTCGTGCGCAGCGCCGGGGAGGCGCTCGGTGCGGCCGCGACGTCGCTGGCCACGTTCGTGCAGGGCCTGGTGTGAGCGCGGCGTCGGGCCGCGGCGCCTGACGGCGGCGTGACCGGGCCGGGCGCACCCGACGGGGGAGGCGGGCGCCGGCCCCGGTGGAGCAAGGACGCCGACAAGTACCTGCTCCCGCACGAGCAGCCCCCGGTGGTGGCCACCCGCCGGCACTGGGCGGTGCTGCTGCTCCCGGTGACCAAGGCACTCCCCGCCCTCGTCGTCGGCTGCTGGCTGCTCCTGCTGGACCCGGACAACCGGGTCTCCAGCAGCGCCGGCCTCCTGGTGCTCGTCGGTGCGCTGGGCTACCTGGTCCTGCGCGCGGGGGAGTGGTGGATGCGGCACTTCATCGTCACCAACCGGAGGGTGCTGCTCACCACGGGGATCGTCGTCCGCACCGTGGCGCTGCTGCCGCTGCGCCGGATCACCGACCTCACCTACAAGGAGACGCTGCTGGGCCAGCTGCTCGGCTACGGCACGTTCCGGTTCGAGTCGGCCGGCCAGCAGCAGGCGCTCTCCGAGATCACCTTCCTCCCGCACGCCGACGTGCTCTACCGGGACGTCAGCGACCTGCTCTTCGGCCCCGACGGCGCCGATGCCGGCGACGACGAGGGCAACGCCGACGCGCCCCGGCCGCCCGCCGGGGCAGCTCCCGGGGGCCGGCGGGACACCGAGCCGATCCCGCGGGTCCGCCGGCAACCGCCCGGCACCCGGCGGGTGGCCGGCCGCCGGGTGGGGCAGGGTGACCGCTGATGCTGATCGACCTGCACACCCACTCCTCGGTCTCCGACGGCACCGAGTCACCGGCCGACCTCCTGGCCGCCGCCCGGGCGGCCGGGCTGGACGTCGTCGCGCTCACCGACCACGACACCACGGGCGGCTGGGCGGAGGCCGAGCGGTCCCGCCCCGCAGGGCTCACGGTCGTCCCCGGCATGGAGCTGTCCTGCCGCTGGTTCCCGTCCGGGGCTCCGCCGATCAGCGTGCACCTGCTGGCCTACCTGTTCGACCCCGACCACCCCGCGCTGGCCGCCGAGCGCGCCCGGCTGCGCACCGAGCGGCTCGACCGGGGGGAGCGGATCGTCGCCGCGCTCGCCGCGGCCGGGTACCCGGTGGTGTGGGAGGAGATCGTCGAGCGCTCCGGCGGTGGGGTGGTCGGCCGGCCGCACGTCGCCCGCGCCCTGGTCGAGGCCGGCGTGGTCGAATCGGTCGACGCCGCGTTCTCCGACCTGCTGCACCACCGCAGCCCCTACTACGTCGCCAAGGCCGACACCGACGTCCTCGACGGCATCGCCCTGGTGCGGGCCGCCGGCGGCGTCCCGGTGTTCGCCCACGGCCTGGCCACCCGGCGCGGTCGGGTGGTGGGCGACGAGGCGATCGCCACCATGGTCGCCGCGGGCCTGCTGGGCCTCGAGGTCGACCACCCCGACCACACCCCGGAGGAGCGCGCCCACCTGCGCGGGCTGGCCGCCGACCTGGGCCTGCTGGTCACCGGCTCCAGCGACTACCACGGCACCAACAAGACGACGCCGATCGCCGCGTGCACCACCGACCCCGCGGGGTGGGAGGCGGTGCAGGCGGCCGCGACCGGCGCCGCGCCGTACCGGGACTGACCCGCCGGCCCGCCGGGGGGCGCGGCTAGCGTGGCGGCGTGGGGAGCGCACAGCTGGAGATGCCGGGCATGCCGCGCCGCCTGTTCCCGGCCACGCCGAGCAAGCTGGCGACGTTCAGCGACTGCCCCCGGCGGTACCGGTTCGCCTACGTCGACCGGCCGACGCCACCCCGCGGCCCGGCCTGGGCCCACAACAGCATCGGGGCGGCCGTGCACGCCGCGCTGCGTTCCTGGTGGGAGCTGCCGGTGCCCCGGCGCACGGCCGGCGCCGCCCGCCAGCTGCTGTACACGGCCTGGTCGCCGGCGGGTTTCCGGGACGCCGAGCAGTCGGACCGGTGGCGGGCGCGGGCGGCCGGCTGGCTGACCGAGTACGTGGCCGGTCTCGACCCCGCCGACGAGCCGGTCGGCACCGAGCGGCAGGTCGCCGCCACGACCGAGCGGCTGGCGCTCTCCGGGCGGATCGACCGCATCGACCAGCGCGGCGACGAGCTGGTCGTCGTCGACTACAAGACCGGCCGCAGCGTGTGCACCGACGACGAGGCGCGTGGCTCGGCTGCGCTCGCGGCCTACGTGCTGGGGGTGCGGCGGACGCTGCGCCGGCCCTGCCGGCGGGTCGAGCTGCACCACCTGCCCAGCGGGACGGTGGCCGCCTTCGAGCACACCGACCGGTCCCTGGCCAACCACGTCCGCCGCGCCGAGGACGTCGCCGCCGACATCGGCGCCGCCACCGCCGCGCTGGCCGAGGGGCGGAGCCCGGACGACGCGTTCCCCGCGACCCCGGGCCGCCAGTGCGGCTGGTGCGACTTCCGGCCGAGCTGCCCCACCGGCCAGGCGGCGACGCCGGCGCGGGAGACGTGGAGCTTCCTCGCCGACGAGGCCTGACCGTCCCGGGCTGCCTCAGGCGCCGACCGGCCGGGCCCGGGCGACCCGGTCGAGCGCAGCCCGGACGATCGGTGACCACCGGACCCGTTCCGGCAGCGCCGAGAGGGTGGTCCGGAAGGCCCGCAGCGCCCGGGTGGCGGCGGCGTCGGTGACCGCCAGACCCGGCATCGAGAAGTGCTGCCGCGCCCAGGCGGGCAGCAGCGCGAAGCCGAGCGTCGCGAAACCGCCCCAGGCCGGCCGGGCCGGGGTGAGGACCTGGACCCAGCCGGGCATCGGGGGCAGGAAGAGCCGGCGGACCCCCTCGACCGCCGCGGGCGTCGCCCGGAGCGCCGGCCGGATCGCGGTGAAGTAGGCGTCGAGCTCGGCCACCGACCGGGGGACCAGCGACGGGGGCACCCCGACCAGCGCCGCGGACGCCGCCTGCTCGGCCACGTAGCGGTCGGCGTCGCGGCCGGTGAGCGGGACGCCGGCCCGCCGCGCCGTCGTCAGCAGCGACTCGACCTCGCAGTTGTGCACCCACTGCAGCAGGTCCGGGTCGTCGACCCGGTAGGCCCGCCCGGTGGTCCCCTCCACCCCGGACATCGTGCGGTGCAGGCCGCGGACCCGCGCCGCCGCCCGCCGCGCCTCGGCGCGCGTCCCGAAGGTCAGCGTCTCGACGTACTGGCCGGTGCGGGTCATCCGCATCCACCACTCGTCGCGGAAGCCGGCGGAGTTGCGGGCGACGCCGTCCATGGCGACCGGGTGCAGGGCCTGGAGCATGAGCGCGCGCAGGCCTCCGACGGAGTAGCTGGGGTCGAGGTGGATGCGCCAGGTGACGCTGCCCGGGCCGTAGAAGCCGGTCCGGTCCTGCTCGGCGGTCCACTCGTCGGGGGAGGGGAGCGGGGCCAGCCGGCTCACGGCCGCACACCCACCGAGGCCCAGAACCCGACCAGCACCTCGACGGTCCGCACCGGGTTCTCGACGGCGGGGGAGTGCACCGCCCCGGGGATGACCGCGTAGCGGGCACCGAGCCGGGTGGCCATGTCGGCCTGCGCCGCGGGTGCCCAGGCGTCGTCGGCGGACCCGTGGGCCACCAGCACCGGCACCCCGGTCGCGGCGAGCTCGGCGACGCGGTCGGGCTCGGCCGTCATCGCGTCGGCCATCCCCCGCAGCCCGGCCTCGCTGTTGCGCAGGAAGCGGCGCGCGAGGAACTGCCGGGTCGGTTCGGGCACCAGCTGCGCCTGCGGGTCGGTCATCGCCAGCTGGTCCAGGGTCTCCTGCACCAGGACCAGCCCGCCCACGTCCAGCAGCGGGGCCAGGTGGGTGAGCAGGTCGGCGCGCGGGCCCACCAGCCGGGACGGCCCGGACCCGAGCAGGGTCAGCGAGCGGAACAGCTCCGGCGCGGTCAGGACGGCGGCCCGGCCGACCAGCCCGCCGAAGCTGTGCCCCACCAGGTGCACGCCCGACGGCGACCCGACGTCCAGCTCCCGGCCGACCGCGACCACGTCGCCGGCCAGCTCCTCGACGCCGTACCGGGCGGGGTCGTCGGGGCCCGGCGACTCGTACTGGCCGCGCTGGTCCAGGGCCACGACGCGGTAGCCGGCCGCGCGGAGGGGGCGCAGCAGCGGGGCGAAGTCCTCCTTGCTGCCGGTGTAGCCGGCCACCAGGAGGACGGTCCCGGCCGCGGCGTCCCCACCGGTGTCCAGGCCGGCCAGCGGCCCGGCGCCCCCGGTGAACGTCCGGTGCCGGGCGTCGTGCTCGGCCAGCTGCCGCAGGTCGTCGGGCGCGATGGCGAGGCCGCCGTCGGCGGCGGTGACGAGGCCGCCGTCGGCGGCGGCGGTGGCGAGGTCCTCCTCGCCGGGGCTCCCTGGCAGTGGCATGCGCCCAGTCAACCCCGCGCAGGCGCCGCCGGTCAGCCCCAGGTGGTGACGCGGTCCGCCTGCCGGGTGAGCAGCACCGGGCCGAGCCGGTCCACCAGGCCGGCACCGGCCAACCCGGGCGCGGCCGAGCGGCCGGTCTGCGCGCCGCCCGCGAGGTCGCGCAGCACCACGGCGCCGGCCTCGGGCACGGCGACGACCCCGTCCGCGGGCGCCTGCGGGCTGGGGGACGGCAGGCCCTCCGCCGGTGCCTCCCAGCGCACCGCGCCGGCCGGGTCCACGGCCGAGACGGTGCCGTCGGCCAGCACCAGGGTGGTGTCCCCGACCGCGGAGACGAGGACGTCGTCCCCGCCGGCGTCCAGGGTCCCGGTCGGGCTCCCGTCGGGGGCGGCGAGGAACTCCACGCCGGTGTCCCCGGCGACCACGACGAGCTCGGAGACGGCGGCCAGGGTGCTCGTCGGGTCGGTCAGGTCCCGGGTCCAGCGCGGCGTACCGTCGAAGGCGTCGAACAGCCGCAGCTGCGGGGGCGCCGTCCGGTCGCAGTGCTGGAGGACGACGACGCCGGCGGGGCCCGCGTCCGCCCCGCCCACGGTGCACCCCTCGGGGGTCGACTGCCGCCACCGGGTGCCACCGGCACCGGGGTCGAGGGTCACCACGCCGGTGCTGCCGACGGCGAGGACCACACCCCCGGTCGCGTGCAGCCGGACGCCGGCCTCGTAGGTGACGTTGCGGGTCCAGGCGCGCACACCCGTGCCGGCCTCCAGGGCCACCGCCTCGTCGCAGCGGCCGGTGGTGCGGAAGACCGCGACCACCCGCCCGTCGACGACCACGGCGTCGCACAGCCGGGCGTTCGCCCGCGTGTAGCGCCACGCCTCGGCGCCCGTGACCGGGTCCAGTGCCCGGACCCCGTGCGGGCCGGCGACCAGGGCGCGGGCGCCGGCGACGTCCACCGGGCCGGTCGCCTGCGCGGTCCAGCGGACGCCGAGGGTCGCCGGCAGGTCGCCGGCGGGGGCCTCCACCGCGGGTGCGGTGGTGCTGACCGTGGCCGCGGCGTCGGACCCGCGCCAGAGCAGGGCGGCCGCCACGACCAGCGCCAGCGCCGCCGCCGTCCAGGCCCACACCCGCAGCGGCGGTCGCATCACCGACCACCTCCACGTGACCCGTTCCGAGCGGGCAGGAACTGACGGGCGACGGCCCCCCTGCGGGGGCCCGGCGCGAGCTCGCGAGCGACGGGGGGCAGGGGGGCCTCCGTCAGGCGGCGGGCTCGGCCGAGCCGCGACCGGCCCCGCCGCGGCGGCGGCGCCGGCGGCGACCCGAGCGCTCCGAGCCCTCGCCGGAGGAGCCGGAGGGCGCGTCGGCCCCGGCCGGCGGGGCACCCTCGGGGGCGTCGGACCCGGTGCCGGCGGCCGCGGCGGCCGCGCCACCACCGCGGGTGCGGCGGCGCGGGCGGCCCGAGCGCCCGCCGGCCGGCTTCGCGTCGTCCTCGCGCGCGGGGCCGCGGCTCCCGGAGCGGGTGCGCTTGCCGGTCTCCTCGAGGTCCTCGACCACCTCGGCGTCGAGCCCCTCGCGGGTGCGCTGCGCGCGCGGCAGCCGCCCGGTGGCGCCCTCGGGCACGTCGAGGTCGGCGTAGACCCACGGCGAGGTCGAGTAGGTCTCGGCCGGCTCGTCGAAGTCCAGGTCGAGCGCCTTGTTGATCAGCTGCCAGCGGGGCACGTCGTCCCAGTCGACGAGCGTGACCGCGACGCCCTCCTGCCCGGCGCGGCCGGTGCGGCCGATCCGGTGCACGTAGGTCTTCTCGTCCTCGGGGCACTGGTAGTTGACGACGTGGCTGACGCCGGAGACGTCGATCCCGCGGGCGGCGACGTCCGTGGCGACCAGGACGTCGACCTTGCCGCTGCGGAAGGCGCGCAGCGCCTGCTCGCGGGCGCCCTGGCCGAGGTCGCCGTGCACGGCCGCGGCGGCGAAGCCGCGGTCGACCAGCTCGTCGGCCACCTTCTGCGCGGTGCGCTTGGTGCGGCAGAAGACCATCACCAGGCCGCGGCCGCGGGCCTGCAGCACCCGGGCGAGCAGCTCGGGCTTGTCGAGGTTGTGCGCCCGGTACACGTACTGCGTCGTCTGCGGGACGGTCGAGCCCTCGTCGTTGCCGTGCGCGCGGATGTGCGTCGGCTGGGTCATGAACGCCCGCGCCAGGTTCACGATCGGGCCGGGCATGGTCGCCGAGAACAGCATCGTCTGCCGCTGCGCCGGGACCATGCCGAGGATGCGCTCGATGTCGGGCAGGAAGCCCAGGTCGAGCATCTCGTCGGCCTCGTCGAGGACCAGCGTGCGGACCTTGCCCAGGATCAGGTGGCCCTGCTGGGCGAGGTCCAGGAGCCGCCCGGGGGTGCCGACGACGACGTCGACGCCGGACTGCAGCGCCTGCACCTGCGGCTCGTAGGCGCGGCCGCCGTAGATGGCCTGCACGCGGGTGCCGCGCCGCGAGCCGGCGGTGGACAGGTCACGGGCGACCTGCACGCACAGCTCGCGGGTCGGGACGACGACCAGCGCCTGCGGGACGCCGTCGCCCCCCTCGGCGGCGGGGACGACGCGCTGCAGCATCGGGACGCCGAAGCCGAGGGTCTTGCCGGTGCCGGTGCGGGCCTGGCCGATGAGGTCGTTGCCGGCCAGGGCCAGCGGGAGCGTGAGCTCCTGGATGGCGAAGGTCCGGGTGATGCCGACGTCGGCGAGGGCCTCGATGATGCCGGGGTGGACGTCGAAGTCGCTGAACAGCGGGGCGTCCTCGGTCACCGGGGCGCCGCCGAGCTGCTCGACGGCCTGCTCGAGCTGCTCGGGGGCCGGCGCGCCGGTCTCGGCGTGCTCGAGGTCGGGGGTGCTGGGGGTGTGGTCCTGGTTCAGTGTTCTCGCCTCTGGTCTGCTGGGGGACGCCTCCGCGGCGGGCGGGGTCCGGCCGCCGGAGCACGCGTCCCGGTCGGGTGTCGCGGGAGCGGTTCCAGCGCCGACGCGGCCAGCAGACCGGGCGTCACGCGCCCGGGAGACAGCCCTCGGGGCGTCGTCCAGCGGTCGTCAGCGCACAGATACACGAGCGGACCCGGGGGCCCGCGCATTCCCATGGTAGCCGGTGCAGCCGATAACCTCGGCGCGCCGCGCTGCCTCCCCCCGCGGGACCACCCGTCCGGGGCAGGCGCGGCCATCCACGGGGAGGGAGACCGGTGACCGAGCATGCGGTGGACCAGCGTGCCGTCGTCGACCTGCTGGGCGTGCTGGCCTACGCCGAGCTGACGGCCTTCGACCGGCTGGCCGAGGACGCGCGGCTGGCGCCGACGCTGGAGGGGCACGCGGCGCTGGCCCGGATGGCCGCCGCCGAGCTCGGGCACCACGGCCGGCTCACCGCGCGGCTGGCCGAGCTGGGTGCCGACCCCACCGCCGCCATGACCCCCTTCGTGCGGGCGCTGGACGCCTTCCACGAGAGCACCCGGCCGCGCACCTGGCTGGAGGGGCTGGTCAAGGCCTACGTGGGCGACGGGCTCGCCGCCGACTTCTACCGGGAGGTCGCCGCCTTCCTCCCGGACCCCGACCGCGGCCTCATCCTCGAGGTGCTCGCCGACACCGGGCACGCGGACTTCGCCGTCCGGGAGGTGCGGGCGGCCATCGCCTCGCACCGGACGGTCGCCGGCCGGCTGGCCCTGTGGGGCCGGCGGCTGGTCGGCGAGGCGATCAGCCAGTCCCAGGCCGTCATCGCCGAGCGCGACCAGCTCGCCGAGCTGATCATCGCGGGCACCGGCGACCTCGCCGGGGTGGCCCGCCTCGTCGACCGCATCACGGCCGCGCACACCGAGCGGATGCGCACCCTCGGCCTCAACCCCTGACCGGAGTGGATCCGTCGGCGTCACGCCGACGGATCCACTCCGCTCACGGGTGCGGGCTCAGGCCCCGGCGATGAAGCCGACCCTGCGCTGGTCGGCCTGCGCGATCTCCACGTAGGCGATGCGGTCGACCGGGACGAGGACGCGCCGGCCCCGCTCGTCGACCAGGGTGAGCAGGCCGTCCTTCGTGGCGCCGGACATGGCCTTGGCCACCTCCGCGGCGATCTCGTCGGGGGTCTGCGGGCTGTCGATGACCAACTCACGGGGGGAGTGCTGGACACCGATCTTGACTTCCACTCGGGATGCCTCCTCGGGTTGCGCGGCTGCCGACCACGCTAGTCCAGCGCTCCCCGGGGCGACCCGGCACGCGCCTGCGCCGTCAGCGAACGGCGCTCAGCGCCCGGGCTCGCCGTCCCCGAGCCGGGGGAAGCGGGAGATGCCGCGCCACGCCAGCGCGGTCAGCAGCTCGACCGCCTCGTCGCGGGAGACGCTGCCCTTGTTCGGCAGCCACCACCGCGCGCTGCTCTCGGACAGCCCGGTGAGGCCCGAGGCGAGCAGCAGCGAGCGCTCGCGGTCCAGCCCGGTGTCGGCCTCGATCACCTCGGCGATCGCCTCCACGCAGGCGCGGTGCCCGCGGTCGGCGAGCTCCCGGACGTCGTCGTCGTTGCGCAGGTCGGACTCGAAGACCAGCCGGTAGGCCTCGCCCTCGGCGTCGATGAAGTCGAAGTAGGCCCCGACCGCGCCGTTGACCCGCGTCCGGTTGTCGTCGGTGCCCGCCATCGCCGCGCGCACCCGCTCGGTCAGCGCGGTGACCTGCTGCTCCAGCAGCGCCAGGTACAGCTCCCGCTTGCCGGGGAAGTGCTGGTAGAGCACCGGCTTGCTGACCCCGGCGCGGTCGGCGATGTCGTCCATGGCCGCGGCGTGGAACCCCTGGGCGACGAAGACCTCCTGCGCCGCCTGCAGCAGCTGCAGCCGGCGGGCGCTGCGCGGCAGGCGCGAGGACCGCCGGACGGGCGCGGGGATGGACCGGGGCAGCTGCATGACGCGCAGATGTTACCGGCGGGTCACCCGGAGCGCGGCCCGGCGGGTGCTCACCTACCGTCGGCCCCGTGCCCGAGGCCACCCCACCCGGAGCGCGGGCCGGCCCCGGGAGTCGTCCGGCGCGGTTGTCCGCCACCCGGCTGCCGCGGCCCGGCGCGCTCCCGCCACCGTGGCCGGGAGGGCCGGTGCGCGTGCGCGGCGGCGAGGTCTTCGTCCGGCGGACGCCGTGGACCGGGCCGGTCGTCCAGGCGGGGGACGACGCCCCGCGGGAGCGGGCGCTGTACGTGCACGGCCTCGGCGGCGCGTCGACCAACTGGACCGACCTGGCCGCGCTGCTGGCCGTCCGCTTCGACGGGTGGGCGCTCGACCTGCCGGGCTTCGGCCGCTCGCACCCGCCGGCCCGCCGGTCCTACTCCGTCCGCGGTCACGTCGCGGCGGTGCTCGACGTCCTCGGGTGCGTCGCCGCCGAGCCGGGGCCGGGCGAGGGCCGGCCGGTCCACCTGGTCGGCAACTCCCTCGGCGGGCTGGTGTCGCTGCTGGCCGCCGCCCGCCGGCCCGACCTGGTCGCCACCCTGACCCTCGTCTCGCCGGCGATGCCGGTCTACCGGGTGCCGGAGGCGTTCAGCCGCGAGCTGCTGCTGCTCCTCCTCCCCGGCGTCCCGGCGCTGGCCGACCGGCGGATGGCGCGGGTGACCCCGGAGCAGCAGGTCCGCGGGATGGCGCAGATGTGCTTCGGGGACCCGCGCCGCATCCCGCGGCAGCGGCTGCAGCAGGTGCTGGAGGAGATGCGCGAGCGCACGGAGCAGCCGTGGGCGACGGCGGCGCTGACCCGCAGCATGCGGGGGCTCATCCGCTCCTACCTGCGCGTCGGCCCGGCCGGGGCGTGGCGGACCGCCGCGCGGCTGCACCTGCCGAGCCTGGTGGTGTGGGGCGACCGCGACCGGCTGGTCAGCCCCGCCCTGGCGCCGCGCCTGGCGGCGGCGCTGCCGGACAGCCGCCTGCTGCTGCTCGAGGGCGTCGGGCACGTGGCGATGATGGAGGCGGCCGAGCCGACCGCCCGGGCCGTCCTGGCCCTCGCGGAGGACGTCGCGGGAGGGGGCGGCGCGCCCCGGCCGTCGAAGTCCTGACGGGTCATCACCGAGACGAGTCGGTCCAGCACGCGCCGTGTGGAACGGGTCTCCACGGGAGCCCGTCGTCCGTGAGAGCCTGGGCCGGTGACCCCCGCGGACGCAGCCGCCGACCGGGGGCCGGCCCAGCGACGGGGGACGCCCGGGCGGCGGCCGGCCGTGCAGTCGGCGAGGCCACCGGTCCCGCCCTCAGCGGGCCGCCGGGGAGCGGGTGAGCGGCCCGCGCCGCCACCGCCCCGCCGTCCCGCCGGTCGCCCGCGGCCGCCCGGCCGGGCCCGCCGGTTCGTCCACCGCTGGGGCTGGCGCGCCTACGCCATCCCGCTGCTGACCGTGGCCACCGTCCTGGCCCTCGCGGACCTCGCCCTCGGCGGCCGGGGCGCCGGCGGGGTCGCCGACGCGGGCACCCCCACGGCGACGGCGGCCGCGACGCCCCCCGCGGAGGTGGAGGCGGCCGGGACCACGCCCGCACCCACCGCCGCGAGCGCCTCCGGCACGGCCGAGGGGGATGCCGGGCCGACCGCGACCGAGGCCCCGCCGTCCGGGGGGCCCGCCTACGTCGAGCAGGGGGCCGGGACGGTCACCGTCGTCCCCGGGAGCTCCGGGGTGTACGGCAGCGGCCCGCTGCAGCGCTTCGTCGTCGAGGTGGAGGACGGCACCGGCGTGGACGGCGCCGCGTTCGCCGCCGCGGTGGAGGCCACCCTGGGCGACCCGCGCTCGTGGGGTGCCGGTGGCCGGATGTCCTTCCAGCGGGTCGGGCCCGAGCAGGTCGCGGCCGGGGAGTACGACTTCCGGGTCAGCCTGGTCAGCCCCGGCAGCATGGAGACCTACTGCCCCGGCGTCGGCACCGGCGGGTACACCTCCTGCCGCTACGGCGAGCGCGCCGTCATCAACCTGGCCCGCTGGGAGACCGCCGTCCCGCACTACGACGGCGACGTCGCGACCTACCGGCAGTACGTGGTCAACCACGAGGTCGGCCACGCGCTCGGCAACGGCCACCAGCCCTGCCCGGGCCCCGGCCTGCCGGCCCCGGTGATGCAGCAGCAGACCCTCGCCCTGGAGGGCTGCACGAAGAACGCCTGGCCCCACCCCTGACGCCGCCCGACCCGTGACCCCGGCGGCGCACCGGCCGGGGCATGTGCCGGGAGCGCCGGCGGCGGGTAGGGGGACGGCATGGACACCATCTCCCTGGGCAAGTCGGGACTGAAGGGCTGGCGCGCACGCGTCGCCGACACCGTGGCGCCCCCGGTGGCGCGGCGGGCCGGGGTCGCCGACGACGACGTCCGCGCGGTCATCGGTGCGCTGTTCTTCGCGCTGTCGGTCGTCTACGTCGTCGGCACGGTGAAGCGGATGGCCGCCCGCAGCTGAGCCGCCGCGGGCCGCGGACGGGGCCGCCCCGGGAATCAGGCGGGGCAGCGCGCTGTTGTGCCCACGAACGCTGGCCCCGCGGGCCGATGTCGAGGAACCCAAGGAGCCGCTCGTGTCCCTGCCACCCCTGGTGGAGCCCGCCGCCGACCTGTCGATCGACGAGGTCCGCCGCTACAGCCGGCACCTGATCATCCCCGACGTCGGGATGGAGGGTCAGAAGCGCCTGAAGAACGCCAAGGTGCTGGCCGTCGGCGCCGGCGGCCTGGGGTCGCCGGTGCTGATGTACCTCGCCGCCGCCGGTGTCGGCACGCTCGGCATCGTCGAGTTCGACGTGGTCGACGAGTCGAACCTGCAGCGCCAGATCATTCACGGCGCCTCCGACGTGGGCCGGTCCAAGGCCGAGAGCGCGCGCGACTCGATCCGGGAGATCAACCCGCTGATCGACGTCCGGCTGCACGAGACGCGGCTGGACAGCGACAACGTGATGGAGATCTTCGGCCAGTACGACCTCATCGTCGACGGCACCGACAACTTCGCTACGCGCTACCTGGTCAACGACGCCTGCGTCCTGCTCGGCAAGCCCTACGTCTGGGGCTCGATCTACCGGTTCGACGGCCAGGTGTCGGTCTTCTGGGACGAGCACGGGCCCAACTACCGCGACCTGTACCCGGTGCCGCCGCCGCCCGGGATGGTGCCCAGCTGCGCCGAGGGCGGCGTGCTCGGGGTGCTGTGCGCGACGATCGGGGCCATCCAGGCGACCGAGGCGGTCAAGCTGATCACCGGCGTCGGCGAGACGCTCCTGGGCCGGCTGATGGTCTACGACGCCCTGGAGATGACCTTCCGCACCATCACGGTGCGCAAGGACCCGGAGGCCGAGCCGATCACCGGGCTCATCGACTACGAGACCTTCTGCGGCGTCGTCTCCGACGAGGCCCAGCAGGCGGCCGCCGGCTCGACGATCACCGTCGACGAGCTCAAGGACATGATGGACGCCGGCAAGGACTTCGAGCTCATCGACGTCCGGGAGCCCAACGAGTACGAGATCGTGTCGATCCCCGGCGCGACGCTCATCCCCAAGGACGAGATCCTCTCCGGCCGGGCCCTGTCCTCGCTGCCGCAGGACAAGCCGATCGTGCTGCACTGCAAGACGGGGGTCCGCTCGGCGGAGGTGCTCGCCGCGGTCAAGAACGCCGGCTTCTCCGACGCGGTCCACGTGCAGGGTGGCGTGACCGCGTGGGCCACGCGGATCGACAAGACCCTGCCCACCTATTGATCATCGGCCCCGTCCCTCCCCGCGGCGCGCGGAGCGCGTCGTGGGGAGGGACGCGGTCCTTTCCCCGGGGGCCGGGGTGCGTGTGACTGACCGCATGCCCGAGCCCGGCCACGCCGGCCTCCTGCTGCTGTTCCAGCGCGCCCAGGCCCAGTTCACCGACCGCGTCGACGCCGTCGAGCCGGGGGAGTGGGAGGCCCCGGCCCTGCCGGGGTGGAGCGTCGCCGACCTCGTCGCGCACCTGACCGGTGAGCAGCTGTGGGTGCCGCCGCTGCTGGCCGGGGAGCGGGTGGACGACGTCGCGCCGCGCATCCCCACCGGCACCGGGCAGTTGCTCGGGTCCGACCCGCTGACCGCCTGGGAGAGCGCGGCCGACACCGCGCTCGCCGCCTGGGCCGACCCCGCCGTCCTGCACCGCACGGTCGGTCTCTCCTCCGGCCCGACGCCGGCCGCGGCGTACCTGACCGAGATGACCGCGGACCTGACCGTGCACGCCTGGGACCTCGCCCGGGCGGTGGGCGGCGACACCCGCCTGGACCCCGAGCTGGTCGCGGCGGCCACCCGGTACGCGGAGGAGCGCCTGGGACCCGACGGGATCCCGGGCCTCGTCGGCCCCCCTCTGCCCGCCCCGCCCGGCGCCGACGCGCAGACCCGCCTGCTCGCCCGGTTCGGCCGCCGCGGCTGACGGCGGGCGACCCGGCGGGGCGGGTCGGCGGTACGACGCCCCCGCTTCGGCCTAAGCTGCGCGGACGTCGACAGGAGGGGACCCCATGAGTCAGCCACCGGGCCAGGGCCCGCACGGGCAGCCCGGACAGGGTGGGTGGGGGCAGCAGCCTCCCGGGCAGGGTGGCTGGGGCCAGCCCGGCCAACCGCAGCAGCCGGGGCAGCCCGGCCCGTACGGGCAGCCGCAGCCCGGCCCCTACGGCCAGCCGGGTCAACCCGGGCAGCCGGGCCAGTACGGCCAGCCGGGTCAGTACGGGCAGCCCGGCCAGCCCGGCCAGTACGGCCAGCCCGGCCAGTACGGACCCACCGGGCCCGGCGGCCCGCCCGGGCCCTACGGCCAGCCGCAGCAGTACGGCGCGCCGCCCGGACCCGGCGGCGGCGGGGGCAGGCGCGGGCTGGTGATCGGCATCGTGGCCGCCGTCCTGGTGGTCGCGGTGGTGGGCGTCGTCCTCTGGCTCACCCTCGGGGGCGACGACGGGGAGCGGACGGCCACCACCGCCACGCCGAGCGCCACAACCGGCGCCACCACCAGCAGCGCGGCACCGACGACCACGACCGCACCGCCGCCGACCACCACCGCGCCACCGAGCGAGCCGATCCCGGGCAACACGGACTTCCTGGGGATCCTCCCGGCGGACTTCACCGACTGCGAGCTCGCCGACCCGGCCGGTGACGGGGACCTCGCGCACGCCACCTGCGGTGCCAGCACGACGCAGCCGGGGCCGCAGCAGGCCGAGTTCTACCTCTACCCCGACCAGCAGACGCTGGACACGGTGTTCACCAACGACGTCTCCTCCGCCGGGATCACCGACATCCCGCAGGGGCAGGACTGCACCACAGCGACCGGCGTGACCTCCTGGCAGTCGGAGGACAACACCGGTCTGGTGGGGTGCACCATCGACTCGGAGAACGGTGCGGTGGTCATCTACTGGACCGACGACGCCGCGCTGGTCGAGGGCATCGTCGCCGCGCCGGGCACCACCCAGGCCGACCTGGCGGCGCTGTACCAGTGGTGGACGACCAACAGCAACTACCTGCTGTGAGCCCGGCGGAGGCGCCCGGCGGACCGCGGTCCCCGGGCGCCTCCGCGCACCCGGAGGACGTCGACGAGGCCGTGTTCGACGCCGTCGAGCGGATCCCGGCCGGCCGGGTGAGCACCTACGGGGCCGTCGGCCGGCTCGTGGGGGTGGGGCCGCGCCGCGTGGCCCGGGCCCTCTCCCGGGGCGGTGCGGCCGTCCCCTGGTACCGGGTCGTGCGGGCGGACGGCACCGCGGCCGAGCCGGTCCGGGCCCGCCAGCTCGAGCTGCTCGCGGGCGAGGGTGTGCCGGTGCGGGGGAGCCGGGTCGACCTCGCCGCCGTCGGCTGGCCCTGAGCCGTCCGCCACACGCCGGGCCCCGCGTCCGCCGAGCGTCGGCCACCCGTGCTCCAATCGCGGGCGTGGTGCATCGGGGGGAGACGGCGGGCGGGACCGGGCCGGTGCGCCGGGACCCGGCCGCGCCGGTGTACCGGCTGGTCCACCCCGCGACGGCCCCGGCCGCACCGCCCCGGCTCGACGCGACCCAGCAGGCCGTCGTCGACCACCCCGGCGGCCCGCTGCTGGTGCTGGCCGGGCCGGGCACCGGCAAGACCACCACGATCGTCGAGGCGGTGGCCGCCCGCATCGACCGCGGGGTCGACCCCGAGCAGGTCCTCGTCCTCACCTTCAGCCGCAAGGCCGCCGCCGAGCTGCGCGCGCGGGTCACCGCCCGCGTCGCCCGCACCATCCGCGAGCCGCTGGCCCGGACCTTCCACTCCTACGCCTACGGCGTCCTCCGCCGGGCGGCGCTGCTGCGCGGCGAGGCCCCGCCCCGGCTGCTCACCGCGGCCGAGCAGGACGCCGTGGTCGCCGCCCTGCTGCGCGGGGACCTCGAGGAGGAGGGGGCGGTGCGCTGGCCGGCCACCCTGCTGCCGGCGCTGGGCACCGCGGGGTTCCGCGCCGAGCTGCGCGACCTGCTGCTGCGCGCCACCGAACGCGGCATCGGCCCGGAGCTGCTGGCCGCCTGGGGTCGCGAGTCGGGGCACGAGGCGTGGGAGCACGCGGCGGCGTTCCAGGAGCAGTACGAGGCCGTCACCGCCTTCGCGACCGCCGGGCGCGGGGACGCCTCCGGCTTCGACCCGGCCGAGCTGGTCCGCGAGGCGATCGCCGAGCTCGCCGCCGACCCCGAGCTGCTCCGCCAGGAGCAGGAGCGCGCCCGGTGGCTGTTCGTCGACGAGTACCAGGACACCGACCCCGCCCAGGTCGAGCTGCTCGACCTGCTCGCCGGTCGCGGCGGGAACCTGGTCGCCGTCGGCGACCCGGACCAGGCCATCTACGCCTTCCGCGGCGCCGAGCCGCGGGGCATGACCGAGTTCCCCACCCGGTTCCGGCACGTCGACGGCCGCCCCGCCGCCCGGCTGTCGCTCGGGGTCTGCCGGCGGATGGGGCCCGAGCTGCTCCGCGTCAGCCGGGTGGTCGCCGACGGGCTCCCGGGCCCGTGGGGGCACCGCCGGCTGCGCGCGGCCGGGAGCGGGCCCGAGGGCGCCGCCGAGGTGCACGTGTTCGGGTCCGCGGCGGTGGAGGCGGCCTACCTGGCCGACGTCCTGCGCCGCGCGCACCTCCTCGACGGCGTCCCGTGGGGGGAGATGGCCGTCGTCGTCCGCACCGCGCAGGCGCTCGTCCCGCTGCGCCGTGCGCTGACCTCCGCCGGGGTGCCGGTGGAGGTCGCCTCCGACGAGCTGCCGCTGTCGGCGCAGCCGGCCGTCGCGCCGTTCCTCACCGCGCTCGACGCCCTGCTGCCGGACGCCGACGGCAGCCCGCCCGGCCTGGACGAGCCCGCCGCCGAGGCGCTGCTGACCTCGGCCCTGGGCGGCGCCACGGTGCTCGACCTGCGCCGGCTGCGCCGCGCCGTCCGGATCGCCCTGGCGCAGCAGGGGGTGGACGCCGCCGAGCGCGGCGCCCCGCTGGCCACCGCCGTCTCCGACGAGCTGCTGCTCGACCGGCTGCCCGAGCACGTCGCCCGCCCGGCCCGGCGGGTCGCCGGCGTGCTCGCCGCGGGCCGGGTCGCGCTGGCCGCCGACGGCTCCGCCGAGGACGTGCTGTGGGCGATGTGGCAGCGCAGCGGGCTGGCCGGGCGCTGGGCGCGGGCCAGCGCGGCCGGGGGCGCCGCGGGCGCGGTGGCCGACCGGGACCTCGACGCGGTGGTGGCGCTGTTCGACGCCGCGGCCGGCTTCGTCGACCGGCTCCCGTCGGCCGACGTGCGCGCGTTCCTGGCCCACCTGTCGGCCCAGGAGCTGCCCGGCGACACCGGCGCGGCGCGCGGGCGGGCCGAGACGGTCCGGCTGCTCACCGCGCACGCCGCCAAGGGCCTGGAGTGGGACGTCGTCTGCGTCGCGGGGGTGCAGGAGGGGGTGTGGCCCGACCTGCGGGAGCGCGCCTCCCTGCTCGGCACCGAGGTGCTCGTCGAGCGGGTGGCCGGGGTCGACGCCGCCGCCGTCGACCGGCGCAGCCTGGCGCTGGCCGAGGAGCGCCGGCTGTTCTACGTCGCGTGCACCCGGGCCCGCGCCCGCCTGGTCGTCACCGCGGTGCAGGGCGCCCTGGACGGTCCGGACGCCGGGGCGGCCCCCTCCCGCTTCCTCGACCTGGTCGTCCCGCCGCCCGACGACGGGCGGCCGCTGACCGAGCTGCCGCGCTCGCTCACCCTGCCGGCCCTCGTCGCCGAGCTCCGCCGGGCGCTCACCGACCCGCACACGCCCGCCGGGCGCCGGTCGGCGGCGGCCGCGGTGCTGCGCCGGCTGGCCGCCGAGGGGGTCCCGGGCGCCGCACCGGCCGACTGGTGGGGCCTGGCCCCGCTGTCGGACGACGCACCCCTGGTGCCACCCGCCGAGCTGGTGCGGGTGCGCCCGTCGGCCGTCGAGACCTACCAGCGCTGCCCGCTGCGCTGGGTGCTCGGCGCGGTCGGTGCCGAGGCGTCCCCCGACACCACGCGGACCGTCGGCTCGGCGGTGCACGCGGTCGCGCAGCGGGTCGCCGAGGGGCTGCCCCCGGCCGAGGCGGGCGACGCCCTGGCCGCCGAGCTCGACCTGCTCGACCTCGGCCCCGGCTGGGCCGACCAGCGGCAGCGCACCGCCGCGCAGGAGATGCTCGACCGGTTCCTGCGCTGGCACGCGGCCAACCGCCGCGAGCTGGTCGCCGCCGAGGCCGACGTCGACGTCGTCGTCGGCCGGGCCCGGATCCGCGGCCAGGTGGACCGGCTGGAGCGCGACGAGCAGGGCCGGCTCCTGGTCGTCGACCTCAAGACCGGCCGCACGGCGGCCAAGGACGTCGAGCAGCACGGCCAGCTCGCCGCCTACCAGGTCGCGGTCGCCGCCGGCGGGTTCGCCGAGCACGGCACGGTCCCCGGCGGTGCCGCCCTGCTCCAGGTGGGCACCGGGGCGAAGGCCCGCGAGCAGCGCCAGGAGCCGCTGCCGGCCGACGTCCCGCTCGAGGTGACACCGGCCGGGCAGCTGGTCGCCGAGGTCGGCGAGGGCATGGGCGCCGCGGCCTTCGAGGTGCGCTCCGGCGCGCACTGCCAGCGCTGCCCGGCCCGCCGCAGCTGCCCCCTGCACGAGCGCGGCCGGCAGGTGACCGGGTGAGCCAGCTCTCCTTCGACGACCTGGTCGCCGGGGAGGCGCCGTCCCCAGCCGAGCCGCGCCGGCTGCTCACCCCCGCGGAGGTCGCCGCGCGCTGCGGGCTGTCCTACGCCCCGTCGGAGGAGCAGGCCCGCGTGGTGGCCGCCCCCGCCGACCGGCCGCTCGTGGTCGTCGCCGGCGCCGGGTCGGGGAAGACGGAGACGATGGCCGCCCGGGTCTCCTGGCTGGTCGCCAACCGGGTCGTCGAGCCCGACGCGGTGCTGGGGCTCACCTTCACCCGCAAGGCCGCCGGCGAGCTCGCCGAGCGGGTGCGGCTGCGGCTGGCCGCCCTGGCCCGCCACCCCGACACGGAGCCGGAGCTGCGGGAGCGGCTCGCGGTGGCCCAGCCGACGGTGTCCACCTACCACGGGTACGCCGCCTCGCTGGTCGCCGAGCACGGCCTGCGCATCGGCGTGGAGCCCGGCGCGGGCGTGCTCGGCCCGGCGATGTGCTGGGGCCAGGCGACCGGTGTGGTCACGGCCTGGACCGGTGACATGGCCGACGTCCCCTTCTCGCTGCTCACCACGGTCGAGGACGTGCTCGCCCTCGCCGCGGAGATGGGCGAGCACGACGTGACGCCCGAGGCGCTGCGGACCTGGACCGCCCGGCTGGAGGCGCGGCTGGCCTCCTACCCCGACGCCCCGCGCAAGAAGGGCCCCTACAAGGACGTGCTCGACGTCCTCGCCCGGCAGCGTGCCCGGGTGGCCCTGCTGCCGCTGGTGGAGGCATTCGAGGCGCGCAAGCGGGCGATGGGGTCCATCGACCACGCCGACCAGGTCGCCTCCGCCGCCCGGGTCGCCGTCGCCGCCCCGGAGGTGGGCCGCCGGGAGCGGGCCCGGTGGCGGGTGGTGCTCCTCGACGAGTACCAGGACACCAGCGTCGGCCAGCTGCGCATGCTCGAGGCGCTCTTCGGCGGCGCCACCGGCCACCCCGTGCTGGCCGTCGGTGACCCCCGCCAGTCGATCTACGGTTGGCGGGGCGCCTCGGCCGGCACGATCGAGCGCTTCGCCCGTACCTTCCCGGGCACCCCCGGGCGGCCCGCGGAGCGGCTCACCCTGGCCACGAGCTGGCGCAACGACGCGGCCGTCCTCGCGGCGGCCAACGCCGTCTCCGCGACCCTGCCGGAGCCCGAGAACCCGCTGCCGGACCTCGCACCGGCCCCCACTGCCGGGCGCGGCGCCGTGACCGCGGGGCTCTACGCCACCGTCGCCGAGGAGACCGCCGCCCTGGCCGACCGGCTGGCCGCCTGCTGGCACGGCACCGACCCGGTCGTCGGCCGGCGACCGGACGGCCGGCCGCCGACGGTCGCCGTCCTCGCCCGGACCCGCAAGCAGCTGCCCGGCATCGCCGCGGCCCTCCGCGAGCGCGGCCTGCCGGTCGAGGTGGTGGGGCTCGGTGGCCTGCTGGAGGTCCCGGAGGTCTCCGACGTGGTGGCGACCCTCACCGTGCTGATCGACCCCACGGCCGGTGACGCGCTGGGCCGGCTGCTGACCGGTGCCCGGTGGCGGGTCGGCCCCCGGGACCTGGCCGCGCTGGAGGCCCGCGGTCGGGCGCTGGTGCGCGCTCGCCGCGCAGCCCCCGGGGAGCCCGCCGAGGGGGAGCCCGCGGCGCCGCCCGAGCGCGGCAGCATCGTCGAGGCGCTCGACGACCCGGGGGACCCCGCCGCCTACTCGCCGGCCGGCTACGCCCGGCTGCGCCGGCTGGGCGCCGAGCTCTCGGCCCTCCGCGGCCGCCTCGGCGAGTCGCTGCCCGACCTCGTCGACGAGGTGGCCCGCACCCTCGGCCTGGAGACCGAGCTGGCCAGCGCCCCGGAGGTCAGCCCCGCCGGGGCGCGGGCGCACCTCGACGCGCTGCACGCCGTCGCCGCCGACTTCACCGAGCTGGCCGACCTGCCCTCGCTGCCGGCCTTCCTCGGGTACCTCCGCGACGCGGAGGAGCGCGAGCGCGGCCTCGAGCCGGGCGAGGTCGCCGTCAACCCCGAGGCGGTGCAACTGCTCACCGCGCACTCGGCCAAGGGGCTGGAGTGGGACGTCGTGGCCGTCCCCGGCATGACCGCCGACCAGTTCCCGGCCCGCTCGCAGGCCGGTGACTCCTGGATCAGGGACCCCGGCGCGGTGCCGGTCGACCTGCGCACCACCGATCGCGCGGAGCTGCCGCAGTGGCGGCTGCCCGTGCCCGGGTCGGGCGACCAGGCGGCGGTGAAGGCCTCCCTGGAGGAGTACGTCGAGGAGTGGAAGGCCTTCGGCCTCGGCGAGGAGATCCGGCTGGGCTACGTGGCGGTGACCCGGGCCCGGCACCTGCTGGTCTGCTCCGGCAGCTGGTGGCGCGAGGGCCTGCGGCCCAACGGGCCGTCCACGCTGCTGGAGACGGTGCGGGAGGCCTGCGAGGCCGGCGCCGGCACGGTCGTCGCCTGGGCGCCGGCGCCGGAGGAGGGCGCGGAGAACCCCGCGCTGGCCGAGTGGCCCGTCGGGGTCTGGCCTGCCGACCCGCTGTCGTCCGGCCGGCGCCGGGCGCTCACCGCCGCGGCCGAGCTGGTCGCCGGCACCCCGCCGCACCCGCTCGACGCCGAGGCGGCGCTCGGCGGGGACCCCGTCGTCGAGCAGTGGGTGCGCGACGCCGACCTGCTGCTGCGCGAGCGCGCGGCGGCGGCCGCCCCCGCGGTCGACGTCCCGCTGCCGGCGCACCTGTCGGTCTCCGCGCTGGTCACCCTCCGCCGCGACCCGGCCGAGCTGGCCCGCCGGCTGCGGCGCCCGATGCCCGCCGCGCCGGCCCCGCAGGCCCGCCGGGGGACGGCGTTCCACACCTGGCTGGAGGAGCGCTTCGGCGCCGCCCGGCTGGTCGACCTCGACGCGCTGCCCGGCTCCGGCGATGCGCTGGCCGCGCCCGACAGCGCGCTGGCCGAGCTGCAGGAGGCCTTCCTCGCCGGCGAGTGGGCCGACCGCCAGCCGCTGGAGGTGGAGGTGCCCTTCGAGACGCCGCTGGGCCCGCTGACCCTGCGCGGGCGGATCGACGCGGTCTTCGCCGACGGGGACGGCGGGTACGAGGTGGTCGACTGGAAGACCGGCCCGCCGCCGACCGGCCGGCAGCTCGCCGCCGCCGCCGTGCAGCTGGCCGCCTACCGGCTGGGGTGGGCGCGGCTGACCGGGGTCCCCGTCGAGCGGGTCAGCGCCGGCTTCCACCACGTGGCCGCGCGGGTCACCGTGCGGCCGGTCGACCTCCTCGACGAGGCCGGCCTGCTGGCGCTGGTCACCGGTACCGCGGAGGAGTGAGCGGCCGGCGGACGGGCCGGGGTCAGCCGTCGAGGAGCAGGTCGGACTGCCGGACCGGCGCGCCCCCGGGTGCTCGGGGCGCGGCCGCGGGGGTCACGCCGAGGCGATCCGGTCCAGGACGGCGGCGGCGAGCGCGTCGGGGGCCTCCTCGGGGATCCAGTGGCTGACCCCCGGCAGTGCGACGAAGCGGAAGTCGCCGGTCACGCAGCGCCCGCACCCCTCGGCGGCGGCGCGGCCGATGGCGACGTCGCCGTCGCTCCACACGTAGGTCGTGGGCACCGCCACCGGGTCGACCGGCGTCCCCGTGCTCATCGCGCGGTACCAGTTGAGCGCAGCGGTCAGCGCCCCGGGCGCGGACAGCACCGCCACGTACTGGTCGGCCGCCTCGGCGGGCACCGCGTCGCCGAGCATGCGGCGCAGCCGCCGCGCGCCGTCGGCCAGGAGCACCTCCTCGGCCTTGCCCTCCTGCCAGAACAGCCGGATGTAGCCCGAGCGCTCCTTCTGCTCGGGGTCGGTGCGGTAGGCCTCGGTGAACGCGGTCGGGTGCGGCACCGACACCGCGGTCAGCGACCGCACCCGGTCGGGGTGCCAGGCGGCCAGCGCCCACGCGGCGTTGGCGCCCCAGTCGTGCCCGACCACGTCGGCGACCGGCACCTCCATCGCGGTCATCAGGTCCGCGGTCACCTGGGCCAGGTTGGGCAGCGCGTAGGCCTCCACCTCGGCCGGCCGGGCACCGGGGGAGTAGCCGAGCTGGTCGACGGCGTAGGTCCGCAGCCCCGCCTCGGCCAGCCGGGGCGTCACCGCCGCCCACGACAGCGACGTCTGCGGGAAGCCGTGCAGCAGCACGACCGGCCGACCGTCGTCCGGACCGTCGGCCCGGACGTCGAAGGTGAGGTCGCCGACGTCCACCTGCAGCAGCTCTCCGGGCATGGCCGCGACGCTAGCCCCGGCGGACGACGTCCGCGCGCGCCGCTACCGTCGGACGCCGTGGCCAGCCCTGAACGCGACTTCGTGACCGCGCACCTCACCGACCTGCACGCCGACCTCGACGCCTGGCTGCGCATCCCGTCGATCTCCGCCGACCCGGCGCACTCCGGCGACGTCGCCGCCAGCGCCGCCTGGCTCGCCGACGCGCTGCGTCGCACCGGGTTCCCCACCGTCGAGGTCTGGGAGACCCCCGGCGCGCCCGCGGTGTTCGCCGAGTGGCCCGCCGGTGACCCGGCGGCCCCCGTGGCCCTCGTCTACGGCCACCACGACGTGCAGCCGGTCGACCCGCTCGAGCTGTGGGAGCACCCGCCGTTCGAGCCGACCCGGGTCGAGGGCCCCGACGGGCCGGAGCTGCACGCCCGCGGGGCCATCGACGACAAGGGCAACGTCGCCTTCCACCTGCTGGGCATCCGCGCCCACCTGGCCGCGACCGGGCGCACCAGCCCCGCCGTCACCGTCAAGCTGCTGGTCGAGGGGGAGGAGGAGTCCGGGTCCCCCCACTTCGCCGCCCTGCTGCGCGAGCGCGCCGACCGGCTGCGCTGCGACGTCGTCGTGGTCAGCGACACCGGGATGGCCGCGCCGGACGTCCCGAGCGCCGTCGTGGCGATGCGCGGGCTCGCCGATGCCGAGATCACCCTGCGCGGACCGGCCGTCGACCTGCACTCCGGCTCCTTCGGCGGCGGGGTGCCCAACCCGCTGCACGCGATGGCCCGGCTGATCGCCGCGCTGCACGACGACCAGGGGCGGGTCACCCTGCCCGGCTTCTACGACGCGGTCCGGCCGCTCACCGACCGGGAGCGCGAGCTCATGGGCCGGGTGCCCTTCGACGAGGCCGCCTGGCTGGCCGGCCCGGCCGCCTCGCGCACCGCGACCGGCGAGGCCGGGTTCAGCACGCTGGAGCGCATCGGCGCGCGGCCGACCGCGGAGGTCAACGGCATGTGGGGCGGCTACACCGGCCCCGGCCACAAGACGATCGTCCCCGCCGAGGCGCACGCCAAGATCACCTTCCGGCTGGTGCCCGACCAGCGCCCCGCCGACCTCGCCGAGCAGGTGAAGGGGTGGGTCGCGGCGAACCTGCCCGAGGGGATCCAGGCCGACGTCCACGTCCCCGCGGGCGGGGTCTCGCCGTGCGCCAGCGACCTCGACTCCCCGGCGATGGACGCGTTGCTGGCCGCCATCGGGCAGGCCTTCGACACCGACCCCGCCGACGTCCTCTTCACCCGCGAGGGCGGCAGCGGCCCCGAGGCCGACCTGGTCGAGGCCCTCGGCGCGCCGCTGCTGTTCCTCGGGGCCGGGCTGCCGACCGACCGCATCCACTCCCCGAACGAGCGGGTCCTGCTGCCGATGCTGCACCGCGGCGCGGAAGCGGCGGCCCAC
This sequence comes from Geodermatophilus marinus, assembly GCF_003428645.1. Lineage (GTDB taxonomy): Bacteria > Actinomycetota > Actinomycetes > Mycobacteriales > Geodermatophilaceae > Geodermatophilus. The sequence continues at coordinate 172,336 of NZ_QVQH01000006.1, forward strand.
CTGTGGCGGGAACTGGCCGCCGTGCCGGTCGTGCGCTGAGCCCGAGCGGGCCGCCGCCGTCCTAGGGTGTCGCCGTGACCGGACCTGGACAGCCGAGCGCACCGGCGGGCTGGTACCCGGACCCGGACGGGACGCCGGGGACCGCGCGGTGGTGGAACGGCCTGAGCTGGTCGGACGTCACCACCCCGGCCGGGCCCGGGGTGCGGGTCCAGGCGGTCGCCGTCCAGACCCCGCCGGCCGCCCCGCCGGCCGCCCCGCCGGTGGCTTCGGCCCGCAGCCGCACCCCGTGGGTGGTCGGTCTCTCCGTGGTCGCCGTCGTCGTGCTGGTCGTCGTCGGTCTGGTGGTCGGGCTCCCCACCGGTGGGGAGGACCCCGACCCGCCGGTGGCCGGCCCCGCCGCGCCCGCGGGCCCGACCTTCCCGCCCGGCACGGTGCGGATCGTCGACGAGGCCGCCGGCATCGCCTACCCGTTCCTCGGCGAGGGCTGGTACGAGTACGACCTCGGCCCGGTGCTGGAGACCACCGCCGTGGCCGGGCAGTTCTTCACCACCCAGGACCTCACCCCCGACGGCGGCACCTTCATCGCCCAGTGCACCTCCGGGCCGCTCGCCCCCGAGTTCGGGTACGCCGGCCCCGCCACCCTGCAGGGCACCCTCGCCCAGGTCGCCGACAGCGTGCGGCTCAACTACTACCCCGGCCCCAACGAGCGCCGGGTGCTGCGCGACGAGGGGCTCACCGTCGACGGCGCCCCGGGCCACGTCCTCGTGTTCGACCTGACCTGGGACGTCGAGGGGTACGACGCGACGGGGGAGCGGGCCGCGCTGCTGCTCGTCGACGTGGGGCGGGACGCACCGGCGCTGCTCTACCTCTCCATCCCCAACACGCACGCCGAGCTCTACGGCGTCATCGACCGGGTGATCGGCGCCGTCGAGGTGCTGTGAGCTCTGTCATCGGTCGGCCTACCGGCCTCCGACCGCGGCCACGTGCCGTCCCCGGCCCGCGCGGAGCCGCTCTGCCGCGTCCCTCCTCGCCGGACCCTGCGGGCCCCGCTCGTCGGTCGCCGACCGCGGCCGGGTGCCGTCCCCGGCCCGCGCGGAGCCGCTCTGCCGCGTCCCTCCTCGCCGGACCCTGCGGGCCCCGCTCGTCGGTCGCCGACCGCGGCCGGGTGCCGTCCCCGGCCCGCGCGGAGCCGCTCTGCCGCGTCCCTCCTCGCCGGACCCTGCGGGCCCCGCTCGTCGGTCGCCGACCGCCGCCGGGTGCCGTCCCCGGCCCGGGCGGGTCGTCGGCGCCGCACCGAGGTGCCGGGCCTCCCCGCTCGGCGCGGGAGGTCCCCGGGGCAGCGGCTAGTGTCGGGTCGTGACAGCAGCTGCTGCCGACCTCATCCTCCGGCACCCGGTCGAACGCTTCCGGCTCGACAACGGCCTGCGGGTCGTCGTCGCCCCGGACCGCAGCGTCCCCGTGGTCGCGGTGACGGTCTCCTACGACGTCGGGATGCGCAACGAGCCGGAAGGCCGCACCGGGTTCGCGCACCTCTTCGAGCACATGATGTTCCAGGGCTCGGCGCACGTGCCGAAGATGGAGCACGCCCGCCTGGTCCAGGCCGCGGGCGGCACGTTCAACGGCTCGACGCACCAGGACTACACCAACTACTACGAGGCGCTGCCGGCCGAGGCGCTGGAGCGGGCGCTGTTCCTCGAGGCCGACCGCATGGCCGCCCCGGCGATCACGCCCGAGAACCTCCGCAACCAGATCGACGTGGTCAAGGAGGAGATCCGGGTCAACGTGCTCAACCGGCCCTACGGCGCCTTCCCCTGGCTGCAGCTGCCGCAGATCGCCTTCGAGAGCTTCGCCAACACCCACGACGGCTACGGCTCCTTCGTCGACCTGGAGTCCTCGACCGTCGAGGACGCCCTGGACTTCTTCCACCGCTACTACGCCCCGGGCAACGCCGTCCTCTGCCTCGGCGGCGACCTCGACGTCGCCGAGACCGAGCGGCTGGTGCAGCGCTGGTTCGGCCCCATCGAGGCGCGCGACGTCCCGCCGACGGCGGCCACCGGCGAGCCGTCCCCGACGGCGGTCCGCCGCGACGTGGTCGAGGACCGCCTGGTGCCCACCCCGGCGCTCGCGCTCGGCTGGCGGGTGCCCGACCCCGTGGGCGACCTCGACACCTACCTCGGTACCGTGCTGCTCGCCGAGCTGCTCAGCGAGGGCGACGCCTCGCGGCTGGAGCGCCGGCTGGTCCACGACGACCGCATCGCGGTCGCGCAGAGCAGCTACGTCGGGCTCTTCGGGGACCCCTTCGACGTCCGGGACGCCACGCTGCTGACCACCCAGGTCCACCACCCCGCCGCCGTGCCGGCCGACGACGTCATCGCCGCGGTGCACGACGAGGTCGGGCGGATCGCGACCGAGGGCGTGGGCCCCGACGAGCTGGCCCGGGTGCAGGCCCGGACCGAGGCCCAGCTGCTCCGCCAGGCCGACTCCGTGCTCGGCCGCACCCTCGCCTTCGCCGCCGCCGAGCTGGTCCACGGCCGCGCCGAGCTGGCCGGCGAGCTGGCGGCCCGGCTGGCGGCGGTCACCCCCGAGCAGGTGCAGGTGGCCGCCCGCGGACTGGACCCGGGCACCGTGGCGGTGCTGGAGCTGCGTGCCACCGGAGGTGCCCGATGACCGCGCCGGACCTCCTCCCCCCGCTGGGCGAGCCCCGCCCGCAGCCGGAGCTGGCCGTCACCGAGGAGACCCTGCCCAGCGGGCTGCGGCTGGTCGTCGTCCCGCGGCCGGGCGTCCCGCTGGTCGAGCTCCGGCTGCGCGTGCCCTTCGCGGCGGCCACACCACGGGGCGCCGCGCAGCACGTGGCGCGGACCTCGGTGCTCTCCGGCGCCGTGCTCCTGGGCACGGGCGCGCACGACGCCACCGACATCGCCATGCTCGTGCAGGAGCACGGCGGCGAGCTCTCGGTGTCCGCCGACCCGGACCGGCTGCTGTTCTCGACCACCCTGCTGGCCGAGGGGCTGGCACCGGTGCTCGGGGTGCTCGCCGAGGTGCTCACCGGCGCCACGTACCCGGCCGACCGCGTCGAGGCCGAGCGGGCCCGCGTCGCCGAGCGGATCGCCATCGCGCGCTCCCAGCCCGGGGTCGTCGCGCGCACCGCGCTCGCGGCCCGCCGCTACGGCACCCACCCCTACGCCGAGCAGCTCCCGGCCGTCGAGCTGGTCGCCGGCGTCCGCAGCCAGGCGCTGCGCAAGCTGCACCGCGAGCGGGTGCTGCCGGCGGGCAGCACGCTGGTCCTCGTCGGCGATCTCGACCCGGCCGCCGCGGTGGACGCCGCCGGTGCCGCGCTGGCCGGCTGGACCGGTGAGGGGACCGCGGTGGCCGCCCCGCCGGCGCCGCAGCTGGCCGCCGGCCACCTGGAGCTGATCGACCGGCCGGGGGCGGTCCAGTCCAACCTGCGGCTGGGTGGGCCGGCACCGCAACGCACCGACCCCGACCTCCCCGCGGCCCGGCTGGCCGCCATGGTCTACGGCGGCTACTTCTCCTCGCGCCTGGTCGAGAACATCCGCGAGCGCCGCGGCTACAGCTACAGCCCGCGCAGCGCCGTGGACCACTTGGCGGCCGCGTCGTCCCTCCTGGTGGAGGCGGACGTGGCCACCGAGGTGACCGCGCCGGCGTTCCTCGAGACCTGGTACGAGCTGGGCCGCATGGCCACCACCCCGGTGACCGAGGCCGAGCTGGACGCCGCCCGCCGCTACGTGCTGGGCAGCATGGCCCTGTCGACGGCGACGCACGCCGGCCTGGCCAGCACCCTGTCGGCCCTCGTGGGGTCCGGCCTGCCGCCGGGCTGGCTGGCCGAGCACCAGCGGGCGCTGGCCGGGGTGACGGTCGAGGAGGTGCAGGCCGCGGCCCGCCGCTACCTGTCCCCGGCGGCCCTCACCGCGGTCGTCGTCGGCGACGCCGAGCGGGTGGCCGACGAGCTGCGCGCGCTGGGCCCGGTCGACGTCCGCGCCTCGGCCTCGGACGGCGCGCCGGCGTGAGCGTCCCCGAGGGCGGGAGCACGGCCGCCGACAACCCGCAGCAGCCCACGGTGACCAGCTGGCCCGAGGGCTCGCGCCCCTCGCCGCCCGGCCCGGTGCCGCTGCTGTCCCGGGCGGCGCACGACCGCAGCCACCTGGCCCGCGCGCTGCCCGACCCGACGGAGGGCCGGCCGGTGCGGGTGCTGCTGGTCGACGAGCGCCGCACGGTGCCGGTCCACGAGGACGGCGAGCGGCCCCGGCTGCTCTGGGAGGAACGCGCCGGGCTGCCGGAGGGCGCGGTGTACCTCGGTGAGGCCGAGGGCGTCCCCTACGCCGCGGTCCGCGCCGAGCGCCGGCCGACCGTCGCCGGTCGTCCGGTGGACGGCTGGAACGGGCTGCGCGAGCTGGGCGCCGACCTCGACGACCTGGACGCCGGCCTGCTCGCCGAGGCGATCGGCATCCTCGAGTGGCACGAGCGGCACCGGTACAGCCCGCTGTCCGGCGCGCCGACCACGGTGGAGCGGGCCGGCTGGGTGCGCCGCGACCCGGAGACCGGCGCCGAGCTGTTCCCGCGCACCGACCCGGCGGTGATCATGCTCGTGCACGACGGCGCGGACCGCTGCGTGCTGGGCCGCCAGGCGGTGTGGCCGCCGGGCCGGTACTCCATCCTGGCCGGCTTCGTCGAGCCGGGGGAGTCCGCCGAGGCCGCGGTCGCCCGGGAGGTGGCCGAGGAGGTCGGCGTCCGGGTCACCGACGTGCGCTACGTGGGCAGCCAGCCCTGGCCGTTCCCGCAGTCGCTGATGCTCGGCTTCACCGCGCGGGTGGAGGGCGACCCGACCCTGCGGCTGGACCCGACGGAGATCGAGGAGGCCCGGTGGTTCACCCGGGACGAGCTGCGCTCCGGGGACGGTCCGCGCGCGCTGCCCCCCGCGGTCTCCATCGCCCGGCACATCATCGACCGCTGGGTGGCCGGCGAGCTGTAGGGGGACGGGCCGTCAGGCGAGGCGGCCCCGGAGCACAAGCGCGGGCCGGTCGGGGGAGTCGGCCAGCACCACCGCGTCGGCGAGCGCGACGGGGTCCACCTCGTCGTCGTACCGGTCGAAGGCGGGCAGCTCCCAGGCCTGCTCGGGCGGCGTCCGGCGGCGTCGGGCGGCCGGACCGACCCGCAGGTGGACGACGACGTCGAACGCCAGGCCCAGCCCCTGCAGCATCGCACCGGGCACCAGCAGCACGCCGCGGGTCGGTGCCGGACGACGGTCGGCTCGGGCGGCGCGGTCGGTCTCGACGTTCCACAGCACCGGCAGGTACAGCCCCGGGCCGCCCGGCCCCACGGGGTCGAGCACCTCCCGGGCCAGGGCGCCCGCGTCCAGCCAGTCGGTGTAGCGGGCGTCGGGGTCGGTGCGGCCGTGCTCCAGGCGGAGGGAGGCCGGGCGCAGGAAGCCCCCGGCGGGGACGACGGCCGCGCCCCGGCCCAGCGGCGGCAGCCGTTCGGCCACGGCGGCGGCGAGGACCTCCGGCGCGGCGACGTCGGGGCCGTCGACGGCCACCCGCAGCGCGGCGGCGCCGGGGTCGGGGTCGAGGTCGGCGAGCAGGCCGGCCAGCCGGTCGGCCAGCGCCTGCGGGGTGAGCGGCTCCGGCCGGGTCAGGACCGGCTCTCCGCGGCCGCCCCCCGCCGGGTGCGGGTGCGGCTCCGGGCCGGGCGCTCGTCACCGGCGGCGGGCTCGCGCGGCGCCGGCGGCCGGGGGACGCTGCCACCACCGGTCGGCGCCGCCGGCGCGGGGCGGGCGGCCAGCTCGTCGAGGACCTGGCGGGCCAGCTCCGGGACCGGCCGGCCGGAGGCCCGGGCGTTGCCGCGGAGCAGCTCGAAGGTGGCCCGCGGGGAGGTGCCGAGACGCTCGGCCAGGACGCCGATGGCGCGCTCGGTCGACACCCGGGCCGCGAGGGCGTGCTCCAGCTGGGCGACGGTGCGCTCCAGGGCGGCGATGCGGGCGTCCCGGGGGTCGACCTCGGGCTCCGGTGCGCCGGAGCCCCGGGCCGCGCGGCGCGCGGTGCGGTCGGGCTCCACGGGCGCGCCCAGCTCCTCGGCGACCAGGTCGGCGAGGGTCATGCCCTCCACGAGGTCCGCGACGTCCTCCGCGCGGCCCGGGGACAGCACCGACCACCCGCGCTCGGTCCGCACCACCACGACCGACGGGGTGTCGGCCCGCAGGACGTCCTCCGGGCCGACGCCCGCGACGGCGATATCGACGCTCGTGCTCACGTCAGCGGCCTCCGCAGGGTCGAGGGCCCGGTGGGACGGCCGGGCGCCGGCGGGCCGTCGTCCCGGCCCCGTGCACGACGATCATGCCTCTTGGCGCACCGCGTGCGCGGGAACACTCGCCGTCATGCCCCGGCTTGCTGGGTGAGCTGTGCCTTCACCTGGTCGATCCCCGGGTTGGTCAGCGCGGTGCCGTCCGCGAACACCAGGGTCGGGACGGTGCGGTTGCCGCCGTTGGCCTGCATCACGATGTCGGCCGCGGCGGGCTCGCGCTCGATGTCGACCTCGGCGTAGTCGATGCCCTCGCGCTGCATGAGCTTCTTGAGCCGGACGCAGTAGCCGCACCACGGGGTGGTGTACATCGTCACGGCGGGGGTCGCAGCGCTCATGGGGTCGGTGTCCTCCTGGTCGGGTGCGGGGGCGCGGCCGGTGCGGCCGCTGCCGTCCCCAACGCCGCGCCCCTGGGGATGCTTCCCCCGCCCGTCGGTGCCGGCTGGGAGGATGGGCGGGCTGTCGAGGGAAGGCGGGGGAGCGGATGTCGCAGATGGTCGGGGCGCCCGGCGCCGTCCGCGCGACCGGCGCGGAGGTGGTGCTCGCGCAGCTGGACGACGAGCAGCGCGCGGCGGCCTCCGCGGTCAGCGGGCCGGTCTGCATCCTCGCCGGGGCCGGCACGGGGAAGACCCGCACCATCACCCACCGGATCGCCTACGGCGTGCACACCGGTGCGTTCGTGCCCGAGCAGGTGCTGGCGGTGACGTTCACCGCCCGGGCCGCGGGGGAGCTGCGCACCCGGCTCGGGGGGCTCGGGGTCGGCGGGGTGCAGGCGCGGACGTTCCACGCCGCCGCGATGCGGCAGCTGCGCTACTTCGCCCCGCAGGTGCTCGGGGGCCCGATGCCCGGCCTGGTGGAGAACAAGCTGCGGCTGGTCGCCTCCGCGGCGTCCCGGGCCCGGCTGACCACCGACCGGACCAGCCTGCGCGACCTCGCCGGCGAGATCGAGTGGGCCAAGACCACCCTCGCGACGCCGGAGGACTACCCCGCCCGGGCCCGCGCCGCCGGTCGCGAGCCGCCGTTCGAGGCGCCGGCGGTCGCCCAGGTCTACGCCTCCTACGAGTCGGCCAAGCAGCGTGACGGCGTCCTCGACTTCGAGGACCTGCTGCTCGTCACGGCCTTCGCCATCGAGGAGCACGCCCCGGTGGCCCGCCAGATCCGGGCCCAGTACCGGCACTTCGTGGTCGACGAGTACCAGGACGTCAACCCGCTGCAGCAGCGGCTGCTCGACGCCTGGCTGGGCGGGCGGGCCGACGTCTGCGTCGTCGGGGACCCCAACCAGACGATCTACTCCTTCACCGGCGCGGACCCGGACTACCTGCTCGGCTTCGCCGACCGCTACCCCGACGCCGAGGTCGTCAAGCTGGAGCGCGACTACCGCTCGACGCCGCAGGTGGTGGCGCTGGCCAACAAGCTCATCGGGCAGGCGCCGCCGCGCAAGGGCCTCCCGGGGCTGCGCCTGCTCGGGCAGCGCGCCGAGGGGCCCGCGCCGCGGTTCTTCGAGCACCCCGACGAGCCGACCGAGGCCGCCGCCGTGGCGCAGGCGTGCCGGGCCCTGGTCGAGGCGGGGACGCCGGCCTCGGAGATCGCGGTCCTGTTCCGCATCAACGCCCAGTCCGAGGTGTACGAGAACGCGCTGAGCGCGGCCGGTGTGCCGTACGTGCTCCGGGGCGGCGAGCGGTTCTTCGAGCGCCCCGAGGTCCGGGAGGCCGTGCTGCTGCTGCGCGGGGCGGCGGCCGGTGGTTCGGAGCCGGGCGCCCTGGTGCCCACCGTCCGCGACGTGCTGGCCTCGACCGGCTGGGTCGAGCACCGCCCGCCGCCGGGTGGCGCCGCGCGGGACCGGTGGCAGTCCCTCGCCGCGCTCGTCGACCTGGCCGTCGACCTGGTCGCCGAGGACCCGACCATCGACCTGCCCGGGTTCGTCACCCACCTCGCCGCCCGGGCCGACGCCCAGCACGCCCCGACCGTGCAGGGGGTCACCCTGGCCTCGATGCACGCGGCCAAGGGCCTGGAGTGGGACGCCGTCTTCGTCGTGGGCCTGGTCGACGGCGTCCTCCCGATCGCCCAGTCGCTGTCGCGGCCGGAGGCGGTCGAGGAGGAGCGGCGGCTGCTCTACGTCGCGGTCACCCGGGCCCGCGAGCACCTGACGCTCTCCTGGTCCCTGGCCCGCAACCCCGGGGGGCGCCGGTCCCGGCCGCGCAGCCGCTTCCTCACCGGCCTGGTGCCCGAGTCCGCGCCGACCGCCGCTCCCGCCGCGCGCCGGCAGAAGCGGGCCAAGGTGGTCCTCGAGGGGGAGGCCGGCGAGCTGTTCGAGCGGCTCCGCGCCTGGCGCAGCGCCACCGCGCAGGCGGCGTCCGTGCCGGCCTACGTCGTCCTCACCGACGCCACGTTGCAGGCGATCGCGGAGAGCCGGCCCGGCACCCTGCGGGAGCTGGCCGCGCTGCCGGGGATCGGGGCGCGCAAGCTCGAGCTCTACGGCGAGGACGTCCTCGCCACGGTGAGCGCTTGATCCCCTGCTTTCCGTGACGGCGAACGGGTGACGGGGCTCACACCTCGCCCGCCGGGTCAATTGCGTTGACCGCCCTCGCGGGGCCGCCCTACTGTCCTCATCGCGCCTGGGGGAGTTCCCGGGCGCGCCAGACCCCGGTCCCGGCGCCCGCGCCGGCACCCGATCCCCGGAGAGGAGGGGAACGATGATCACCACGATGACCGCTCTCGTCCCCTCCGCGGCCTCCTGGACGGGGAACCTCGCCGCGCGTCCGGCCGATCTCCAGGCCCCGTGCCCGGCCGCTCGTCTGCGCGCCCTGCCGCCCGTCGGTGCCGTCGCCCCCGAGGTGTTCGGCATCGCGCCCACCGCGGGTCGCCCCGACGGAACCGCCGTGCCCTCCGTGCCCGTCGCCGCCCAGTTCGGCACCCGTGAGCAGTCCTACACCCAGCACGACACGACCCCCGGGATCCACTCCCCGCGGAGACCGCTGAGCTAGCGCTCACCAGGTCCTCCTCGAGGCCGCGGAACCCGAACCCCGGGTCCGCGGCCTCTCTCGTTGCAGGCCGCGACACCCGGCCCGACCTCCGGTCGGCGGTTCCCCGCCGGCCGTGGACGAGACGAGTACGAGGAGGAGCGGCAGTGCAGCAGGCGATCGACCGCCCGTCGTCCCACCGCCGGCCGGGGCTCCCCCGGACCGGGGGCCCCCTGCCCCGACGGCCCGTGCGGGTTCCGCCGGCGCCGGTGCGCCGGCCCCTGCCGTGCCGGACCGACCCGGACCTGTGGTTCGCGGAGAGCCCGGCGCTGCTGGAGCAGGCCAAGACGCTCTGCGCGGAGTGCCCGGTCCAGGCGGCCTGCCTGGCCGGCGCCCTGGACCGCGGGGAGCCGTGGGGCGTCTGGGGCGGCCAGATCTTCGAGCGCGGGGTGGTCATCCCGCGCAAGCGCCCGCGGGGACGTCCCCGCAAGGTCATCGCCGCGTGAGCGGCGGGACCGGCCTCGCCGCGTGAGCGGCGGGACCGGCCTCGCCGCGTGAGCGGCGGGACCGGCCGCGCCGCGTGAGCGGTGCGGCACCCCTGACCCATCGACCGACGCCACGGGCCCGCCCGGGCCCACCCGAGAACCGAGGAACCGCCGTGCACACCACCGAGTACCACATGGCCGTCGACCGACTGCGCGAGCTGCGCGCCGAGGCCGACACCGCGAGCCGGGCGGCCCGCCTGCGCGCCGCCCGCCGCTGGGCACGCCGCGCGGAGTACGCGACCCGCCGGGCCGCGCGCGCCAGCGCCGCCGTCCGCTGACGGTCTCCCCGGCCGGGATCGGGCGTCCCGCACGCCCGGTCCCGGCCCGATCCGTCCTCCCGCGGGGCATGCTGGAGGGGTGCAGCCACCGGAGCTGACCTGCCGGCGCTGCGGCCGGTCCGGGCGGGCGGCCGACGCCGCGACCGGTTGGTCGTTGGACACCCCTCCGCGGCCGACGGGGTCGGCGGGCGGGCCGGCGCCCGGGCCGACGACGGCGCTGTGCCCGGACTGCGCCCGGGAGTGCGTCCGCGACCTGGAGGCCCGCCTGGACCCGTGACACCGCGACCGGGGCACCGGTGACGGGCCGGCCGGTGGAGCCCGTCAGCCGGTGAAGCCCGGCAGCCACTCCTCGACGACGCTGCGGAAGTCACCGGCCGCGTCCAGCTGGCACAGGACGCCGATCGAGCCGATCGTCACGCGGTGGATGAGCAGGTAGGCCGGCGGCAGGTTGAGCATCCGGCCCAGGCGGCTGGCCTCGCTGCGCGGGTCCGCGACCCGGGCCGCCTGCTCCTGCATCCAGGCGCGCGTGAAGTGGAAGTGGTGGCCGGTGATCGGCTCCAGGAGCGGCAGCAGGTACTCGAGCACCCCCTGGGCGTCCACCGCCACGGTGGGCCGCACGAAGCCCTCGCCCCGCAGGTCGGCGAGCACGTCCTCGGCGCGCCCCTCGAGCGCCCAGCGCACCAGCCGGCCGATCGGCTCGGGGTGACCGTCGGGGAGCCGCGCGGTCGCGCCGAAGTCGATGACGCCGAGCCGGCCGTCGGGCACCAACCGGAAGTTGCCCGGGTGCGGGTCGGCGTGCAGCAGCCCGGCGCGCTGCGGCCCGGAGAAGTGCAGCACGGCCATGAGCCGGCCCGCCCGGTCGCGCTCCTCCCGGGTGCCCGAGGCGATGATCCGGGAGAGCGGGGTGCCCTCCAGCCACTCGGACACGATCACCTTCGGGGCGCTCGCGACCACCCGCGGGACGACGATCTGCGGGTCGTCGGCGTAGGCGGCGGCGAACCCGCGCTGGGCGTCGGCCTCGAGCCCGTAGTCGAGCTCCTCGACCACCCGGGCCTTGAGCTCGGCGATCAGCGGCTTGACGTCCATGCCCGGGAAGAGCGCCGCGAACAGCCGCGCGAACCGCGCCAGCTGGTTGAGGTCGGCCATGAGGGCGGTCGCCGCCCCCGGGTACTGGATCTTGACCGCCACGTCGCGGCCGTCCCGCCAGGTGGCCCGGTGCACCTGGCCGATGCTGGCGGCGGCCGCGGGTAGGTCGTCGAAGTGGCGGAACCGCTCCCGCCACCGGCCGCCGAGCTGCTGGGAGAGCACCGCGTGCACGGTGCGCGCCGGCATGGGCGGCGCCTCCTCCTGCAGCTTCACCAGCGCCTCGCGGTACGGGGCGGAGACCTCCTCCGGCACCGCGGCCTCGAAGACCGACAGCGTCTGCCCCAGCTTCATCGCCCCGCCCTTGAGCTGGCCCAGGACGGCGAAGAGCTGCTCGGCGGTGCGCTGCTGCATCTCCGCGGCCACGGCGTCGGCCGACTGGCCGGAGAGCCGCTTGCCGATCCCCAGGGTGGCGCGGCCGGCCGCCCCCAGCGGCAACGAGGCCAGCCGTGCGGTCCGTGAGACCGACCCTCGCGGCATCTCACGTCCGGTCTCGCTCACGCTCTCTCCTCGCTCGCGCGCGGCCGCGCCGGGGCACCGATCGGTGCCCCGGAGCCCAGGCCCTGACGCGCACCCCCCGCGGGTCCGCTGGCGCACACTGCCGCCATTGTCCCCCGACCGACGGGCCGGGCGCCGGGCGTGGTCGGTGACCTCATCCCCCCGGGGGCCGTGGCGGGCGGCACCGGCACTCGGGATGGGCACCCCAGCGCCGGCTCCGGGGGGTGAACTGGGGCGGCCGCAGCTCCAGGGTCGCCCCCAGCGTGACCGGGGCGCCGCCGCCGTCGACGTAGCCGAGGACCTGGACGGCGGCGGTCAGCGCGGTGAGCAGGCAGGTGACGGTGGCGCCGGCCGGTCGCGCATCGGTGGCGAGCTGCGCGGACAGCACCGGCCAGCGCGGGTCGGCGTCCCGGCGGAGCAGCTCCGCGCAGCGCAGGCAGCCGGTCCGGCCGGGGACGACGAGGGGGCCCACCACGCCGGTCTCCCCGCGGACGGTGGCGACCAGGTGGGCGACGCCGTCGCGCTGCAGGTCGGCCACGCGGGGGTCGGTGGACGCCCAGGCCCGGGTGAGGACGACCAGGTCGGCGGGCCCGGCCGGGGGCCGCAGGTCGGTCAGCGGGCTGGCCCGGCGGACGGCGTCGGCGGCGGCCAGGCCGCGGGGCCGGCCCTCGTCGGCGGCGTCCAGCCCGCCCACCACGGCGTCGCCCGCGGCGACCGGCCCCGTGTCGCGGACGTGCACCCGGCCCACGCCACTCGCGGCGAGGACGGCGGCCAGCGGGACCCCGACCCGGGTGGCGCCGTCGACCACGACGGTCGCCCGGCGGCGGGCCTGCCACCGGGCACCCCCGGTGGCCGTGGGGAGCTCGGCCGCCGCCCGCGCCGAGGCGGCGGGACCGGCGTCGGTGGCCAGCAGGTCCGCGGCCTCGAGGTCGACCAGCAACCCGGTGTCGACCAGCGCCCGCAGCACGGCGTCCACCGCGGTGGGGTCGTGCCCGTCGCGCACCGCGTCGGCGACCACGGCGCGCCAGGTGCGGCGGCCGTCGAGCCCGCGGAGCAGGCGCTCGAGCGCACCGGTGGCGGGGGAGACCACCACCCCGTCGGTCGAGTCGACGCCGCCCACCTGGAGGGCCGGACCGTCCGCGCCGCCGGGCAGGCGCAGCACCGGCACGGTCGGGGGCAGCAGCGGGTGGGAGGTGTCGGTCACCGGGGGAGGGTGGCAGGGGCCGGACCGGTCGCGGGGCCGTCGCCCGGGGCCTGTGGACGACGACGGCGGCGCCCGCGGTGCGGTGCGCCGCCGTCGGATCCGTCCCGCGCCCCGCCGCGGGCCTGCGGGGGGGGGCTCCTCCCGGCTCAGGCCTTGCCGAGGATCCGGTTCATCTTGGTGCCGCAGACCGGGCAGGTGCCCTGGGCCATGCGGCGGCCCGACTCGCTGACCTTGACCTCGCCGTCGAAGTCCCGCTTCTCCTTGCACTTCACGCAGTAGCCGTTGTAGCTGTCCGCCACGCTGCTCCCTCCTCGCGCTCCCCGGCGCCCGACCCGGGTGCCGTGGGGCGGAACGGTACCCGGGTCGCCGGACATGTCCCGGAGCCGACCGGGCGGTCGCCCGCGCCCGCTGTCCACGGCTTGTGGACAGCGGTGTGGACAGGGTGGGGACCGCGGCCCCGGAGCTGTGCGGAACCGGGGGACGGGCCGGCCCCCGGCCGGGTGGGGGGCCCGGCGACACGCGTGCCCAGCTGCGGGTATCCGGTCCCCGGGGGCTGTGGACGGCGGTGGCCCACCCGGTCCCCCGACCCGCGCGGCCCGCCTGCGTGTCCACCGTCCGTGCGACATGCACCCGAGCGGGTGCAGGGCCGGCTCACGCGGCGGCCGGCCGTCACCTACGGTCTCCCCCGTGCCCGGTTCGACCCCCGACTCCCCGGACTCCCGCGTCCCGGCCGCTGCCCCGGCCCGGTCGCCGCGCACCGTCCCCGCGGTGCCCGATCGCGTCGAGGTCCGGCGCAGCACGCGCCGGCGTCGCACGGTGACCGCCTACCGCGAGTCGGGCCGCACCGTCGTCCTCATCCCCGCGGCCTTCACACCCGCGGAGGAGCGCCGCTGGGTGGCGCAGATGGTGGCCAAGCTGCAGACCCGCGAGGAGCGCCGCCGCCGCTCGCTCGGCGGGGACGACGACCTCATGGCCCGGGCGCGGGCGCTGTCGCTGGCGCACCTGGACGGCGTGCCCGAGCCGGCCAGCGTCCGCTGGGTGGACAACCAGCAGCGCCGCTGGGGGTCGTGCACGCCGGCCGACCGCAGCATCCGGCTCTCCAGCCGGCTGCGCGCCATGCCCGAGTACGTCGTCGACTACGTCCTGGTCCACGAACTGGCCCACCTCGTCGAGCCCAGCCACTCGACGGCGTTCTGGGCGCTCGTGGCCCGCTACCCCCGCGCCGAGCGGGCGCGGGGGTTCCTCGAGGGGATCGAGCAGGCGTCGGGCGAGCCGGCCGGCCGCCCGGAGGGCGACGCGGTCGACTGACCGTGCCGTGCGGCGGTCCGCCCGGGCGCCCGGCGGGCCGCACCGGGGCCGCCGGCCCCGGTGCGGGACGTGCCGTCGGGTCAGCCCTGCCCGTCCCGGCGGTCCGGGTCGTCGTCCCCGCCCCGTTCCGGGTCCCCGGGAGCGGAGCCGCCCGGTGCGCCACCCCCGGTGTCGCCGGGGGCGGCGTCCGCGCGGTCGTCGTCGCCGCCCTGCGGCTGGTCCCCGGTCTCGGCGGTGAGCGCCTGCAGCTCGTCGTCCAGGCCCTGGCGGGCCACGAAGTCGAGCGGCTCGTCGAGGTCGTCGGAGGTGGGCAGCAGGTCGGGGTGCGACCACAGCCGGTCGCGCGCCGCGCTGCCGTGCTGCTGGGCCATGGCCCCCCACACCGTCGCGGCGTCCCGCAGCCTCCGCGGCCGCAGTTGCAGGCCGACGAGGGTGGCGAAGGTCTGCTCGGCCGGACCGCCCGAGGCCCGGCGCCGGCGCATCGTCTCGGCCAGCGCGCCGTGGCCCGGGAGGCGCTCGGCGGCGGCCGCGGCGACCACCGCGTCCACCCAGCCCTCGACCAGCGCCAGCAGGGTCTCCAGCCGGCGCAGCGCCATCTGCTGCTCCGGCGTCTCCTCCGGCTCCAGCAGGCCGCTGCCGAGCAGCGCCTGGATGCTCTCGGGGTTGGTCGGGTCGATCCCGCCTATGGAGCCCATCGCCTCGGAGAGGCCGCGCTCGATCGCCTCCCGGTCGATGGTGATGCCGCGGGCGTAGGCGTGCACGGCGTCGGCCAGCTGCTGGCGCAGCCACGGCACGTGGGCGAACAGGCGCAGCGACCCGGCCTCGCGCAGCGCCAGGAACAGCCGCACCTCGTCGGCGGGCCGGTCGAGGCCCGCCGCGAACTCGGCGACGTTCTGCGGCACCAGGACGCCGGTGCCCTCGGGGGCCAGCGGCAACCCGATCTCGGTCCCGGTGAGGACCTCTCCCGAGAGCCGGCCGAGGGCCTGGCCGATCTGCGCGCCGAACATGAGCCCGCCGACCCGCCCCATGATCCCGGCGAGCGGGCCGGCCATGGCCGCGGCCTCGGGCGGCAGGGCGCTGGTCATCGCGCCGGTCACCCGCTCGGCGAGGGGGTCGATCAGCCTGGCCCACTCCGGCAGGGTCTGCTCGAGCCACTCCACCCGCGACCAGGCCACGGCGCGCTCGACCCCGGAGGGCAGGTCGGTGACCTGGTCCAGCCACAGGTCGGCCAGGCGCAGCGCCTCGGTCGCGGCGCCCCGCTCGGCGTCGGACGACGGCTGCGAGCCGGTGGCCAGGGTGCTGATGGCCCCCTGCCGGGCGAGGTCCCAGTTCACCGGGCCGCCGGACCAGTTCATCAGCTTCTGCAGCTCGGCGAACAGCGGCATCTTGCCGAGCAGGTCCTCCGGCGTGCCGGCCCCGGGGCCGCCGCCGAAGAGCGCCCCGAAGCCGAACGGGTCGTTGCCCCCGGGACCCGGCTGGTCGCGGCGCTCGGGATCGCGGTCGGGCATGCCGAAGCCGAAGGGCAGGTCGCTCATGCCCCCACGGTAGACGCGTGATCTCCCGGTGGAGGGCTCGTCCGCCCTGGGCGGACGGAGGGCGGCCGGCCCCGTCCGGAGGCTCGCGCCGGGCGTGCGAGGCGTGAGGGGGACGGGGTCCTTTCTCTAGGCTGGCCGGTCGTGACCCGTCGGATCGCCGTCCTCAGCGTCGGTGTCGTGCTGCTGGTGGTGTTCGGCGTGCTCGGCGCGGCGGTGCCGGTGCCCTACGTCGCCCAGGTGCCGGGGCCGACCTTCGACACGCTCGGCGACGTCGAGGGGGAGCCGATCATCGGCGTCGACGGCCGCGACCGCAACGAGGTGTCCGGGGAGCTGACCCTCACCACCGTCGGGGTCAGCCGGGCCGGGCTGAGCCTGGTGGAGGCGGTGCAGGGCTGGTTCGACGACGAGGTCAGCGTCGTCCCGGAGGAGACGGTGTACCCCTCCGACCGGACGGAGGAGGAGACCCGGCAGGCCAACCGCCAGGCGTTCCTCACCTCCGAGGAGGCGGCGGAGGCCGCGGCGCTGGGCGAGCTCGGCTACCCGACCAAGGTCGTCGTCCGGGGGCTGGCCGAGGACTCGCCGTCCGAGGGGGTCCTGCAGGAGGGGGACGCCATCGAGAGCGTCGACGGGCAGCCGACCCCCGACCTGGCCGCCCTCGACGAGGTGCTCACCGGTATCCCGGGCGGCACGGAGGTGCCGGTCACCTACACCCGGCTCGGCGAGGCGACGACCGCGACGGTGACCACCCGGGCGGCCGAGGACGGCTCCGGCTCGCGGCTCGGCGTGCTGGTCCGCGAGCAGCCGCACGCGCCGTTCGACGTCGACATCCAGGTGGAGGACGTCGGCGGCCCCTCCGCGGGGCTGATGCTGACCCTCGGCATCCTCGACCTCGTCGGCGACGAGGACCTGACCGGCGGCGCCTCGATCGCCGGGACCGGGACCATCGCTCCCGACGGGACGGTCGGGCCGATCGGCGGCGTCCAGCTGAAGATGGTCGCCGCCGCCGACATCGGGGCCGAGCTGTTCCTCGTCCCGGCCGACAACTGCGCCGAGGCGCTCGCCGCCCCGCAGCCGGGGCTGACCACCGCCCGGGTGGCGACCCTGGACGACGCCCTCCGGGCCCTGGAGGACGTCCGGGCCGGGCGGACGCCGGAGCCGTGCTGACCGGGCGGCAGCGCCGCCTCCCGGAGGGCGCGGGTCCGGGGGTGCGCAGCCCCGGCGGCCTGCCTCGTGGGGGATGCTGGCCGCCGGAGGCGGTGCGGGAACCTGCAGCGCCCCCGTCCGTTGGATTCGGATGATCGGGCGAAGTCGGAACGGCTCGTCTCGTAAGTCCCCGGGCCCTCCGGGGCCCAGCTCCGTGGCTGCCCGCCACGACCGCATCACCTGAAGGAGTCCGCTCGTGGCCATGCGGCCCCCCGTGTCCGTGCCGGCACTGTCCCGGCGCGCCAAGGTGGTCATCGGGGCCATCGCCGTGCTGCTGGTCCTGTTCACGGCCATCGGGACCCTCACCAACGTCTACGTCGACTACCTGTGGTTCGACGAGACGGGGTACACCGAGGTCTTCTGGACCGAGCTGCAGACCCGCGCCCTGCTGTTCGCCGTCGCGGGCATCGCCACCGGCGGGCTCACCGCCCTGGCGATCTACCTCGCGTACCGGTTCCGCCCCACGTTCCGGCCCATGTCGCTGGAGCAGCAGAACCTGGAGCGCTACCGCCAGTCGCTCGAGCCGCGCCGCACCCTCGTGCTCACCGCCGTGGCCGTGGTGCTCGGCCTCTTCGCCGGCTTCACCGCGCAGGGCAACTGGGAGACGTGGCTGGAGTTCCGGCACGTCACGCCGTTCGGCCGGACCGACCCGCAGTTCGGCCTCGACCTGTCCTTCTTCGTCTTCGAGTACCCCTTCTACCGGCTGCTGCTGGGCTTCGGCTTCGCCATCGTGCTGCTGGCGCTGATCGGCTCGCTGCTGACGCACTACGTCTTCGGCGGGCTGCGCCTGCAGACGCCGGGGCAGAAGCTGACCGGCGCGGCGATGGTCCAGCTCTCGGTGCTGCTGGGCCTCTTCGTCGCCCTCAAGGCGGTGGCCTACTGGTTCGACCGGTACGGCCTGGTGTTCTCCGACCGCGGCGAGCTGTTCACCGGTGCCAGCTACACCGACATCAACGCCCTCCTGCCGGCCAAGACGATCCTCGTCTTCGCGGCGGCGGTCTGCGCGATCGCGTTCTTCGCCAACATCGTCGTCCGGAACTTCCGGCTGCCGGCGGCCGCCCTGGTGCTCCTCCTGCTGTCCAGCCTGGTGATCGGCGTGGCGTACCCGGCGATCGTGCAGCAGTTCGTCGTCCGGCCCAGCGCCGACCAGCGGGAGTCGGACTACATCGAGCGGGCGATCGCCTCCACGCGGGACGCCTACGACCTCACCGACGTGGAGTACGTCGACTACGCCCAGCAGAACACCGGGGACGAGGTGGACACGGAGGCGGTGCTCGCCGAGCTGCGCAACGACACCGAGACCATCCCCAACGCGCGGCTGCTGGACCCCAACGTCCTGTCCGACACGTTCACGGCGCGCCAGCAGATCCGCAACGTGTACGGCTTCCCGGAGAAGCTGGACATCGACCGGTACACGATCGACGGGGAGACCCAGGACTACGTCGTCGCCGTCCGCGAGCTGAACAGCGACGCGCTCAGCGAGAACCAGCAGACCTGGATCAACCGGCACACGGTGTTCACCCACGGCAACGGCTTCGTGGCGGCGCCGGCCAACCAGGTGGTCGCCGGCCAGGAGGGCGGCGAGCCGAACTTCACCACCCGGGACCTGCCGGTCCGGGGCGACATCGAGGTCGAGCAGCCGCGGATCTACTACGGCGAGCTGATCGAGGACTACTCCGTCGTCGGGGCGCCCTCCGGCGCGGAGCCCCGCGAGTTCGACCTGCCCGAGGGCAGCGACGGCGAGGGGCAGATCAACAACACCTACGACGGCGAGGGTGGCGTCGCGATCGGCAGCTTCTTCCGCCAGCTGACGTTCGCGATCTACTACCGGGAGCGCAACTTCCTGCTCTCCAGCGCCGTCAACGACGCCTCGAAGGTGCTCTACGTCCGCAACCCGCTCGAGCGGGTGGAGAAGGCCGCGCCGTTCCTCACCGTGGACGGCGACCCGTACCCGGCGGTCATCGACGGCCGGGTGACCTGGATCCTCGACGCCTACACGACGTCGGACTCCTACCCCTACGCGGAGCAGATGGAGCTCGGCGAGGCCGCGGCCGACGCGCTGACCGGCACCGGGACGACGGCGCTGCCGAACGAGACGTTCAACTACATCCGCAACTCGGTGAAGGCCACCGTCGACGCCTACGACGGGACGGTGCGGCTGTACGAGTGGGACGAGGACGACCCGGTCCTGAACACCTACATGGAGGCCTTCCCGGGCACCGTGCAGCCGCGGGCGGAGATGCCCGAGGCGCTCGTCGGCCACGTCCGCTACCCCGAGGACCTGTTCAAGGTGCAGCGGGACATCCTGACCCGGTACCACGTCAGCGACCCGATCGACTTCTACAACCAGAACGACCGCTGGCAGGTGCCGGCCGACCCGACGCAGGACACCCAGGAGCCGCAGCCGCCGTACTACATCCTGGCCCAGCGGCCCGGTGACCCGGCGGCGAGCTTCCAGCTGACCAGCGCGCTCAACGCGTTCCGCCGGGAGAACCTGTCGGCGTTCGTGTCGGCGTCCAGCGCGCCGGAGACGTACGGGCAGATGCAGGTGCTGGTGCTGCCGGGCAACACGCCCTTCCGCGGGCCGCAGCAGGTGCAGCAGTCCTTCATCACGAACAACCAGGTCCGGCCCGACCTCACGCTGTTCAACAGCGCCGAGTCCCGGGCGGTGTTCGGCAACCTGCTCACCCTGCCGATCGGCGAGGACGGCCTGCTCTACGTCGAGCCGCTGTACGTCGAGGGCACCGGCGAGAACTCCTTCCCGCTGCTGCAGAAGGTCCTGGTCAACTACGGCGACCGGGTCGGCTACGCCGACACCCTCGCCGAGGCGCTGGACCAGGTCTTCGGGGCCGGGGCGGGTGAGGCCGCGGCCGACAGCGACGACATCGCCGACACCACGGAGGACGCCGCGGAGCCCGAGCCGGCGCCGCAGCCGACCGAACCGACCGAGCCGGCGCCGGCGCCGGACGGTGTGCCGTTGGACCAGGCGGTGTCCGACCTGAACGCCGCGCTCGAGGCGCTGCGCCAGGCTCAGCAGAGCGGTGACTTCGCCGCCCAGGGGCAGGCGCTGGCCGACCTGCAGGCAGCGGTGGAGGCCTACCAGGCCGCCCAGGCGGCCCAGCCCACCGGCTGACGCCGCACCCCACCGGTCCCCGCCCCGCCTCCGGGGGTGTGGCCGGCCCCACCCGGGGCCCGGCTGCACGCCCGGAGGCGGCTGGGGTACGGTGGTCTCACCGACGCGGGGTGGAGCAGCTCGGTAGCTCGCTGGGCTCATAACCCAGAGGTCGCAGGTTCGAATCCTGCCCCCGCTACGAGGCACGAGGGCCCTCACAGTCACTGTGAGGGCCCTCGTCGTCCGCGCATCGATCTCGGCGGTTGGTCGAGAGATCCCGGTCACAGGGCGCTTGCAGCGGCCAGGACGTCGGCGGGCCGGCGATCGCCTGCTCCCGGTTCCCGGATGCGCCGGCGAGCGCGTGCAGGCCGGTGGTGCGGCAGTCGATCGGCTGGGTGTGGTGATCGTGGCCCGCCGCCGCACTCGACGTCCGTGTCGCGTCGCACGCCGCCCTGCTCGTGACGTTCGTCGATGCTGCCGATCGGCGACCTGGGTCGGCCCGCCCGGATGAGCGCGGGCGGGCCGACCGAGCGCGCTTGGATCAAGCGGTGGCCCGAGCGCGGCCGACGGAGGGTGGGGTGGTCGGCGCCGTCCGCCGCTGCTCGGTCCACAGGGAGTAGCCGAGCCAGATCAGGGCCGCTCCGTACGGCACGGCGGCGTAGCGGCCGAGGGCGTGCGGCACCAGCGGGACCAGCAGCGTGCACGCCGCCCCGGCGACCAGCAGGGCGCCCGCCCCCCGGGACAGGACCCGCGCGCGGACGACGGCGCTGCCGAGCAGCACGCCGCCCAGCAGGTAGAGCGCGAACGACACCCCGCCCATGGCTCGCAGGGCGCCGAGGTCCACGTCGCCGCCGGTGTCGGCGAAGACCCCCAGGAAGCTGTCGACGAACGCCGGCGCCTCGGGGACCAGGGGCGGGAGGACGAAGGTCTCGGCGAAGGTGAAGGCCGTGGCCAGCAGGAAGAAGGTCCCGGTGAGCAGGTGGCCGACCAGACCGAGCACACCGGTCTCCTGCACCTGCCGGAGGTAGATCCCGGTCACCCCGATCAAGCCCAGGACGGCGAAGGCCAGCGTCATGGCGCCCACGATCAACCAGGCGCTGCCGGTGACGGCGGCAACGTCCTCGGTCGGGTGGACGAACTGGATGACGATGTAGAGCAGCCCGGCCAGGACCGCGGACAGGCCGCAAGCCCGGATGAGCCGAGACGTCGTGATGGCCACGGTCGATCTCCTCGTCCTGCGTCGGCCCGGGCCCGGTGCCCGGAGACGAGGCGACGCTAGGGAGGAACCTGATGAGCGGTGATCACCACACGTGGTGATGCCGGTGGTGATTGCCGCCGCCGAGGACCGCGCCCAGATCCACGCGACGGTCCGGTGGACGGCGCACTCCACGCATGGCGGGCCGCCCGTGGCACCCCGTCCATCGCGGCGTGGCGCGGTCGCCCCGGCACCCGCTGCTCACGACCGAGAGGCCTGCCCGGCGCCGGCCCGGTGACGCGGCCGCAGCTGGTCGAGCGCTGGTCGTCGGCCGGCGAGGCGACGCCGCGCCTGACACGGGGGCGCCCCGGTGCCTGAAGGCGTCGACACCGGGTGCCGTGGCTGCCACGATGTCGGAGGCCGAGCCGGCGGTGCAGACCGCGACGGGGGTTCGGCGACGACCCCGGGGCCCGGCCCAGAGGGAGGCGGTCGTGATGGGCCCCCTGCTCACCACCAAGCTGCACCCGCCCCGCCGGCGACGCGGCCTCGTGGCCCGCGCCCGGCTGGACGCGCGGCTCGACCGTGCCGGCGAGGTGGCCGTGACGCTGGTCTCCGCACCGGCCGGATTCGGCAAGACGACGATCCTCACCGAGTGGCTGGCGGCGGGTGCACCCGAGGGCCGGTCGGCGGCGTGGTTGTCGCTCGACGCGCGCGACAACGACCCGGCGCTGTTCTGGAGCTACCTGGTCGCCGCGCTGCAGACGGCCGTCCCTGACCTCGGCGCGACCACGCTCGCAGTACTGCAGTCCCCGCAGACCTCGACGGAGGCGGCTGTCGCGACCCTGGTCAACGAGCTGGCCGACCTGCCGCGCGAGCTCGTGCTGGTGCTCGACGACTACCACGTCGTCGACTCCCCGCAGGTGCACGAGGGGATGGTGCGGCTCGTGGAGCACCTGCCGGTGCAGGTGCACCTGGTGATAGCCGGGCGCGCCGACCCGCCCCTGCCGCTGGCGCGGCTGCGAGCCCGCGGAGAGCTGCTCGAACTGCGCGCCGCCGAGCTGCGGTTCACGGCGGCCGAGGTGGCGGCATACCTCACCGGTGCGATGGGACTGACCCTGACCGCCGACGACGTCGCCGCGCTGGACAGCCGCACCGAGGGCTGGATCGCGGCGGTGCAGCTGGCCGCGCTGTCGATGCAGGGCCGCGAGGACCCCTCGGCCTTCGTCGCGGAGTTCGCCGGCGACGACCGCTACATCGTCGACTTCCTCGTCGAGGAGGTCCTGGCCCGCCAGCCGGAACGGGTGCGCACCTTCCTGCTGCAGACCTCCATCCTGGCCCGGCTCAGCGGGCCGCTGTGCGACGCGGTCACCGGCGGGGACGGCGGCAAGGACACGCTGGAGGCGGCGGAACGGGCCAACCTGTTCCTGGTCCCCCTCGACGACCGCCGCCGCTGGTACCGCTACCACCACCTGTTCGCCGACGTGCTGCAGGCCCACCTGCGCGACGAGCAGCCCGACGCCGTCGCCGAACTGCACCGGCGGGCCGCCGACTGGCACGCCCGGCACGGCGACCGGGCCGAGGCGATCGGTCACGCGCTGGCCGGCGGCGACGCCGCCCGCGCCGCGGAGCTGGTCGAGCTGGCCCTGCCGGCCCTGCAGCAGGGCCGGCAGGAGGCCACGATGCGCCGCTGGTTGCAGGCGCTGCCCGACGAGGTGATCGCCGAGCGGCCGGTGCTCAGCGTCGGGTACGCCGCCGCGCTGATGGTCAGCGGGGAGACCGCGGGCGTGGAGGCGCGGCTGCGCGACGCCGAACGGTGGCTCATCGACGACGGTTCCCGGCCGCGGCCGGCCGGGCGGATGGTCGTCGTCGACGAGGCGGCGTTCCGGCGACTGCCCAGCGGGATCGCGCTCTACCGCGCCGGCCAGGCCCTCCTCTCCGGAGACGTGCCCGCCACCGTGACCCACGCCCGCCGCGCCCTCGAGCTCGCCGGCGCCGACGACCACGTCGCCCGCGGTGGGCCCGCCGGCCTGCTGGGCCTGGCGTACTGGCGGACCGGCGACCTCGACACCGGTGCCCGCTGGTACGCCGAGTGCGCGGCCAGCCTCGAGCAGGCCGGGCACCTGTCCGACGTCACCGGCTGCGCCCTCGCCCTGGCCGACATGCGCCTCGAGCAGGGCCGGCTCGCCGAGGCGATGAGCACCTACGAGAACGCGCTGCGCCTGGTGACCCCGCCGGGCGGGCCGGTCCTGCGTGGCGCGGCGGACATGCACGTCGGCATCGCCGGGGTGCTCCTCGAGCACAACGAGCTCGACGCCGCCCGCCGCCGGCTGGCGGTCAGCGCCCAACTGGGCGAGCACGCCGGCCTGCCCCAGAACCCGCACCGCGAGCGGGTCGCCCGGGCCCGCCTCGCCGAGGCCGACGGCGACCTCGACGGCGCGCTCGCGCTGCTGGCCGAGGCCGAGCGGCGCTACGCCGCCGACTACTTCCCCGAGGTGCGGCCGATCGGTGCCGTGCGGGCCCGCCTGCACGCCCGAGCCGGCCGGTGGCCCGACGCGCTGGCCTGGGGGCGGCAGCGCGGGCTGTCGGCCGACGACGACCCCGACTACCTGCACGAGTTCGAGCACCTCGTCCTGGCCCGGGCGCTGGTCGCCCGGTACGCCGCCGACGGGGACCAGCCGTCGATGGC
Organism: Geodermatophilus marinus; assembly: GCF_003428645.1. Taxonomy (GTDB): domain Bacteria; phylum Actinomycetota; class Actinomycetes; order Mycobacteriales; family Geodermatophilaceae; genus Geodermatophilus. The sequence continues at coordinate 196,318 of NZ_QVQH01000006.1, forward strand.
CGGGGCGCTGCGGCTGCTGGCGCGGCTGCGCCGGGCCGCCGAGGACGGCGGCCGCACCGGCAGCCTGCTGGACGTGCTGGTGGTGCTGGCCCTCGCCGCAGCGGTGTGCGGAGACCAGCCGGCGGCGCTCGCGGCGCTGCGGCACGCGCTCGAGCTGGCCGAGCCGCGAGGCCACGTCCGGTCCTTCCTCGACGAGGGGCGGTTGCTGCGCCGACACCTGGCGGCCGTCGCCAACGGCCGCGCCCACGGCTACGCCGGTCGGCTGCTGGCCGCCTCGTCGCCGGGTGCCACGCCCGTGGCGGCCCGGCCGGTCCCGGCCTGGCCGGTGGAGCCGCTGAGCGCCCGGGAGCTGGAGGTGCTGCGACTGCTCGGCACCGATCTCGACGGCCCGGGCATCGCCCGCCGGCTGTTCGTGTCGGTGAACACCGTCCGCACGCACACCAAGAACCTCTACGCCAAGCTCGGCGTGAACAACCGCCGCACGGCGGTCCGCCGCGGGCAGGAGCTCGACCTGCTGACCCGGGGCGGCGACGAACCCACGCTCGCCGCCGACTCCCGATAGCCCGCCGAACAGCGGTTCACCACCCGGATCACCACACCTGGTGATCCGCGCTCACCACGTCTGCTCCTAGCTTCCCCGTACCGCAGCAGCCGGAACACCGGCCGGGAACCGCCCGGCCGGCGACCGGGCAGGGGGACCGATGACGGAGAACCGGCACCTCGGCCTCTCCGACGCGGGTCGCTACGAGATCCGCCTCGCCGGCCGCCTCGACGACCGCTGGGCCACCTGGTTCGACGGCATGACCCTCACCACCGCCGACGGCACGACCGTCCTGTCCGGTCCGCTCGCCGACCAGGCCGCGTTGCACGGCGTCCTGGCCCGGATCCGTGACCTGGGCCTGCCGTTGGTGGCGGTCACCCGCCTGGACGCCGATCCGCACGTCCCGCCTCGCTGAGGCCCCGACCCGATCCGGAGACCGCCATGGCAAGCACCACCCCGACGGCGCGGTCGATCACCGCCCCGCCCGACCCGCTGCGGCGCACCGCGCGCGCCGCCGGCATCCTCTACCTGCTCACGTTCGTGTCGATGCCCACGCTCATGGTGTTCGAGCCGGTGCAGGACGGCGCCGCCTTCGTCCTCGGCGCCGGCGACGACACCGGGGTGCTGTGGGGGGCCTTCTCCGAGGTCATCGTCGCCTTGGCCGGCATCGGCACCGCCGTGGTGCTCTTCCCGGTGGCCAAGCGGGTCAGCGAGACCGCGGCCCTCGGGTTCGTCACCTCCCGCGTGGTCGAGGGCAGCCTGATCCTCGTCGGCGTCGTCAGCGTGCTGAACCTGCTCACGCTGCGAGACGACGTCGCCGGCACCGCCGACACGGACCCCGCGGCGCTGACCACCGCCGGCCACACCCTGGTGGCGACCTACGAGTGGACGTTCCTGCTCTCGCAGAGCCTGGCGCCGGTCGTCAACGCCCTCTGCCTGGGCTACGTGCTGTACCGCTCCGGCCTCGTGCCGCGGATCCTCCCCACCCTGGGCCTGATCGGGGCCCCGCTGCTGCTCGCGTCCGACGTCGCGACCTTCTTCGGCCTCTACGACCGCGCGGCTCCGATCGCCGCCCTCGCCGCCCTCCCGATCGCCGCCTGGGAGTTCTCCCTCGGCGTCTTCCTGACCGTCAGAGGCTTCCGGTCCGCCGCCGTCGCCGCTCTGCCGCCCGCAGGGGCCCTCCGATGAGGGCCGCCGTCTACCGCCGGTTCGGCGGACCGGACACCGTCCGGGTGGAGGCGTTGCCGCAGCCGACGCCCGGCCCGGACGACGTCCTCATCCGGGTGCACGCCAGCACCGTCAGCGCCGCCGACCACCGTGCCCGCAGCCGCGACGTGCCCCGTGGACTCGGGCTGCTCGCCGCCACCGGGATCGGGCTGTTGCGGCCGAAGCGGCCGGTGCTGGGTTACGACGCCGCCGGTGTCGTCGAGACGGTCGGCGCGGACGTCACCGCGTACCGACCCGGCGACGAGGTGATCGCCATGCTCGGCGGGCACTTCGGGGGGCACGCCGAGTACGCCCGCGTTCGCCCGGGCGACCCCATCGCCCGCAAGCCGCGGAACCTGCCCTTCGAGGACGCCGTGACGCTGGTCTTCGGCGGGCTCACCGCCCGCGGCTTCCTGAAGCAGGCCGATCTCGTGGTGGGCGCGGCGGTGCTGGTCAACGGGGCGTCCGGCGCCGTCGGCACCGCGGCAGTGCAGCTGGCCGCGCACGAGGGCGCGCACGTGACCGGCGTTGCCAGCGCCGCCAACCGGGAGCTGGTGACCTCCCTCGGCGCGGAGCGGGTGATCGACCACACCATCGAGGACTTCACCGCCGAGGCGGCCACCTACGACGTGATCGTCGACTGCGTCGGCAACGCCCCGTTCGAGCGCGTCCGGCGCCTGCTCCGCCCGCGTGGGGCGCTGCTGCTCGTCATCACCGACCTGCCCGGGCTGCTGCTGGCTCCGATGCGCCGCAGTCGCACCGGGCACCTGGTCACCGCCGACGTCGGCACGCTCACCGCGGAGGATCTGGGCCACCTGGTCGACCTCGCCGAAGCCGGCGCCTACCGGCCGGTTCGCGACCGCACCTTCGACCTCGTCGACATCGCCGAGGCGCACCGCTACGTCGACACCGGCCGCAAGCGCGGCAACGTCGTGCTCCGCCTCTCCGGCGACGGGCACACCGCTGTGGCGACGTGATCGACACGGACGTGATCGACACGACCGACGTCTCCGATGTCCTCAGCCGGGCCCGACCTCTCGGGCTACGAACCGGGCGCGCGTCGGCGGGCGCCGCGACTGCGAGGAACCCGCCGGCGGGCCGGCCGGAGCGATGGACCACGTCGGGTCCCCGGCCCGTCCAGGACGGCCGTCGCCCCGGAGGCCTGCGCCCACCCCAGCCCGTCAGCTCACCGGTGGGTGAGGAGTCCTGCACCGCCATCCGGTGCTCCGGACCTCCTCTGGGGGAGGGGCCTCCGGCTGTCCGGCCGGCCGGGCCGCCCCCGCCGCCGGGAAGGTCCAAGGCCCACCGGGGCGGGGGACGTCGCCCCTGGCGGGCCGGGGGACGTCGCCCCTGGCGGGCCGGCTCGGTCCGCTGGTGCCCTGGGACGCCCCGAGGTGCCGCCACCTCGAGAACCAGGTCGTCGGTCGAGGAGGTCGGAGGATGGGGACGATCGTCAGGACCGTGAGCGGGGACGTGCGCGGGACCGCCTCGGACGGGGTGTACCGCTTCCTCGGCGTCCCCTACGCGGCGCCGCCGGTCGGCGCCCGCCGGCTGCGGCCGCCGCAGCCGGTCGAGCACTGGGCCGGTGTGCGTGACGCCACGGCACTCGGGCCGCAGCCGCCGCAGCTGAAGTTCGGGACGGATGACCCGCTCGGCCTGCTGTTCGATCCCGCGGTGGTCGGGGACGACTGCCTGAACCTCAACATCTGGACGCCCGAGCCAGGGGCAGCCGACCTGCCGGTGATGGCCCTCAGCCCGGGCGGCGCCTTCCGCTACAACTCCGGCGGCAGCTACGACGGCAGCCGCTTCGCCCGCGACGGCGTCGTGCTCGTCTCCCTCAACTGGCGGACCGGAGCGGACGGGTTTCTCTACCTGGGTGCAGGCGACGACGCAGCCAACCTGGGACTGCTCGACCAGGTCGCAGCGCTGACGTGGGTGCGCGACAACATCCGCGCCTTCGGCGGGGACCCCGACCGGGTCACCGTGTTCGGGGAGTCGGCCGGTGCCATGTCGATCGGCGACCTGCTGTCGATGCCGTGGGCGGAGGGACTGTTCCGGCGGGCGGCGCTGGAGAGCGGCGCCGCGCACCACGTCGTGGCGGCCGACGACGCGGCGCGCATCGGCGCCCGGCTCGCCGAGCTCCTCGGCGTCCCCGCCAGCCGCGCGGCCATCGCCGAGGTCCCCGTCGAGCGCTTCCTGCAGGCGCAGGGGCAGATCGACGCCGAGCTGGCGGCGTCCCCGGACCCCGCCCGCTGGGGCGTCGAGGTCCTCGCCAGCATGATGCCGTTCCACCCCGTGGTCGACGGCGACGTGGTGCCGGCTCCGCCGATCGAGCGGATCGCGAGCGGGGCGGGCGCGCAGGTCGACGTCCTCCTGGGCACGAACGCCGACGACTGGCGGTACTCCCCGGTGCTCGGCGGCTTCATCGACCAGATCACCGAGGAGAATCTCACCGGCCCCCTGGAGACCTACGGCTGGTGGAGCATCGCGGCCTACGGGCTGGACCCCGGCGAGGTGCTGCCGCACTACCGGGCCAACCGGTTCGGCCCCACGCCGGGCGACGTCCTCGGGGCGGTCATGACCGACTGGTGGGTCCGGGTGCCGGCCCTGCGCCTGGCCGACGCGCACGCCTCCGCACCGGGGGGCACGTACATGTACGAGTTCGCCTGGCCCTCACCGATCCTGGACGGCCGCCTCGGCTCCTGCCACGCGCTGGAGCTGCCCTTCGTCTTCGACACCCTCGACCTGGGCCGCGGGCAGATGATGGGCGGCGCGCTCGGGGTGGATCCACCGCAGCAGCTCGCCGACACGATGCACCGGGCCTGGGTCGACTTCGCGGCCGAGGGAGAACCGGGCTGGCCGTGCTACGACCCCGGCCGGCGGGCCGTCATGCGCCTCGACGTCCCGTCCTCCGTCGTCGAGGACCCGTATGCCGCGGAACGAGCCCTCTGGGCGGGAGTGCGCTGACCGTGCCCGTGCGGCGCCGCTCGTCGACGAGCGTCGAGCGGCCGCGGACCTGCTCGGCGCCGCCGCGCCTCGGCGGCGGGAGCTGAGCCGGGGGCCCCGGCTCAGACCGTCGTGGCCCACTCGACGAGACCGGCCCCGCGCGGGCGGGCCAGGGGGACGGCGGCGTCCGGGCGGCGGGGGAGCAGCCGGCGCGGCAGGGGAGCGGGGGCCCCGGCCGACGCCGCCGCGTGACGGGCGCGGGACGGGGGCTCCTCGGCGGGGCGCAGGGCGGGGAGGTCCACCCACGCGGTGCGCCGCAGGCCGTCGACCACGCAGCGGACGCGGACCCGGCAGCGACCGTCGGGCTCGTGCCGCCAGCCCAGCAGCTCCCCGGGGTACCAGGTCCCGGCGTGGTGGACCTCCACCGGGACCGGGTCGGCGAGGGCGCTCCACCCGCCGTCGCCCCGCATGATGGCGACCCTAAGGCAGGCTTTGTTCACCCTCCGTGAGGCACGCGGACTCAGCGGCGGACCGGCCGGCGCCAGCGCGTGCGCGCCGTTCCCACCGGGAGCGGGGCGGGACGGCGGCGCCGCGCACCGGTGTCCCGCCCGCCGTCCGCGCGGGACGCGGCGCGGCGCCGTCGGGCCAGGTGCTCGCCCAGCAGCGCTCCCGCCGCCAGGGCCAGCCCGGTCGTCACCGCCTCCCCGAGCAGCGTCACCCCGCTGATGGTGTCGCCCTCGGCGAAGCGGCGCATGCCGCGGTAGATCGTCAGCCCGGGGAGCAGCGGGATGATGCCGGCGACGACGTGCACCAGGGCGGGCACCCGTCGCCACCTCGACACCAGGGGGCCCGCCAGGCCGACCGTGGTCGCGGCCACGGCCGCGGCCACCGGCGTGTCCAGCGAGGCGGCGCCGGCCGCGGCGAAGACCGCCCAGCCGAGGGCGCCCGCGGCACCGGCCACCGGGACCGCCCGGCGCGGGGCGTGGTTGGCCACGGCGAAGCAGGCCGACACCGCGGCCGCGGCCAGCAGCTGCACGGCCATCGGGCCCAGGGGCTCGGTCGACGGGTCCCCGATGCGCACGGGCAGGCCCAGCCGCAGGCCCACCGACAGCCCGGCCGCGACCCCGGCGATGATCCCCGCGGTGAGCAGGAAGGTCTCGAACGCCCGGGCGGCCGCGGTCACGTAGAAGCCGGAGATGGCGTCCTGGACCGCACCGACGAGCGTGACCCCGGGCAGCAGCAGCACGATGCCGCCCGCGACGACGAGCGAGGGCCGCACGCCCACCTCGGCGGCGAACAGCGTGAGCGCCACGGCCGTGGCGATGAGCCCGCCCACCACGTTCTGGTAGAAGGCGGGCAGCTGCGCGCGGGCCAGCCGGGCGAGGGACAGGTCGATGGCCACCGTGGCCCCGAAGGCCGCCGCGGTCACCGAGGGTCCGGCTCCCAGCAGCACCGCGACCGCGGCGGCCAGCCCGGCGCGGGCACCGGTGACGACCCAGCGCCGGTACGGGTGCCGGGCGGTCACCAGCTCCCGCAGCCGCCGCTCGGCCCCCGGCTGGGCGACCCGGCCGGTCACGAGGTCGTCGACGAGGTTGTGGGCGGCGGTCACCCGCGTGTAGTCGAGCTCGCGCTGCTGCACCAGCCGGATGCCGGTCACCGGTGCGTCCCCCGGGGCGGACTGGGCGGACATGGCGATCGACGTGAAGGTGATGTCGCACTCCACCTCGTGCAGCCCGGCGGCCTCGGCCACCGCCGTGCAGGTGGCGGTCACCTCCGCGGCGCCCGCACCGCCGGCCAGCAGCACCTCTCCGCACCGCAATGCCAGGTCTAGGGTCCGGTGGACCGGGGTAGGGACAGCGGGAGCGGCGCTCATCGCCGTCCAGCCTCCCCGACCCGGGTCAGGTCGCGCCCGGTGGGTCCGGTCACGTCGAGGAAGCTCCCGGCGGTGTGGCACCTTGTTTCCCCAGGCGCTCGGCGATCCGCGCCTGCGGTTCGTCGTCGCTCCGAGCCCGTAGCCCCTGTCCCCGATCACAGGAGTCGCCCTCGTGCGGAGAACCTCCGTCGTCTTCTGGTCCTCGCTGGCCGTCGTCCTGCCCGTCGTCCTGTGGGGTGCCCTGGCGCCCGGATCGCTGGGCTCGGCCGCCGAGGCCACCCGCGCCTTCGTCGTGGACCGCTTCGGCTGGTTCTACCTGCTCACCGCCACCGGTCTGCTGGTCGCGGTGATCGTCCTGGCCGCCTCCCGCTACGGGCGGGTCCGGCTCGGGGGCGACGACGAGCGGCCGCAGTACAGCACCGGCGCCTGGTTCGCGATGCTGTTCAGCGCCGGCATGGGCATCGGCCTGGTCTTCTGGGGCGTCGCCGAGCCGGTGTCGCACTACCTGGTGCCGCCGACCGCCACCCCGGAGACCACGGAGGCGGCCCGCGAGGCGCTGCGCTACTCCTTCTTCCACTGGGGTCTGCACCCGTGGGCGATCTACTCCGTGCTGGCGCTGGCTCTGGCCTACGCCCGGTACCGCCGCGGCTGGAAGGCGACGATCAGCGGGGCGCTGCGCCCGGTGCTCGGCGACCGGGCCGACGGCCCGGTCGGCATCGCCGTCGACACGATCGCCGTCGTCGCCACGGTCTTCGGGGTCGCGACCTCGCTGGGGCTGGGTGCCGCGCAGGTCAACGGCGGTCTCGCCGCGCTGAGCGACGGCATCGCCGTCGACGCCGGCGTCCAGCTGGCCATCATCGCCGTGGTCACCGTGCTGTTCCTCGTCTCGACCCTGTCGGGTCTGGACCGGGGGATCAAGTGGCTGTCCACGGTCAACGTCGTCCTGGCCATCGGGCTGCTGCTCTTCGTCATGTTCACCGGCCCGACCGGCCGGCTGGTCGGCGCCTACACGACCACGCTGGGCAGCTACCTGACCGAGCTGCCGACCATGAGCCTGCAGACCGGTCCGTTCGACCCGGAGCGATCCGAGTGGATCAACGGCTGGACGATCTTCTACTGGGCGTGGTGGATCTCCTGGTCGCCGTTCGTCGCCACCTTCATCGCGCGCATCTCCCGCGGCCGGACCATCCGCGAGTTCGTCATCGGCGTGCTCGGCGTGCCCACCCTGCTCAGCGGGCTGTGGTTCGCCGTCTTCGGCGGCGCCGGGGTCCTCGCCCAGCAGGGCGGTGCGGGCCTGGGTGACCAGGGCACCGAGTCGCAGCTGTTCGCGCTGCTGGACACGCTGCCGGGCGGGGTCGTCGCCGGCATCGGCGCGATGGTCCTCATCGTCACGTTCTTCGTCACCAGCGCCGACTCCGCGACCTTCGTGCTCGGCTCGCTGAGCACCAAGGAGGGCCGGGACCCGGCCCGGCCGGTGAGCATGGTCTGGGGCCTGCTCATCGCCGCCACGGCCGCCGTCCTGCTGGTCAGCGGCGGGCTGGAGGGCGTGCAGACCGCCTCCATCGTGGCGGCCGCACCGTTCGCCGTCGTCCTGCTGCTGACGCTGGTGGCGCTCGTGCGCGGGCTGCGCGAGGAGCACGTCCCGGCCCGCCCGGCGCCCCGCGGCCCGCTCGCGCAGCCAGCGGCGCCGGCCGTGGCGGATCGGGTGCCCGACGGCCACGGTGACGGCCACGGCGAGGCCGTGCCCAGCGGTGCGACGCGCGACGGGGCGGTCCGCTAGCCGGCAGCCGCCCGCCGTCCCGGCACCCCGGTCCTCGCCCGAGGACCGGGGAACCGCGGGCCCGGGGCACGAGGTGTCCTGCGGTGCCGGACCTGCTCACCCTGGTGCTGGGCGAGCCGGGCAACGTGCTGGCGCTCACCCGGGCGACCGATCGCGCCCGCACCGCGCTCGAGGAAGCGCTCGAGCTCGTCCGGGCGGGCCCCCGGGTCCCCTGAACCCGCCCCGTGCGCCGTGTATGGTGGGAACTGCGACGCGGGGTGGAGCAGCTCGGTAGCTCGCTGGGCTCATAACCCAGAGGTCGCAGGTTCGAATCCTGCCCCCGCTACGAAGGACGAGGGTCCCACAGTCACTGTGGGGCCCTCGTCGTGTGCGCATGCATGTCGAGCGGTTGATCGGGAGATCCCGGTCACAGGGGGCGCTGCGGCGTCCGGATGTCGGCGGGCTGCGACCGGCGCCAGGAACGTGACGGCGCCGTCACGCCGTTGTGATCGTCGCAGCTGCCCACGGATCGAGGCCCGGATCGTTCCGTTGCGAGCCTCGGAGCGCATCGGCGGCCAGCCGGGCGGCGAGCGCCTCGGCGTCGGCGCCGACGAAGCCGAGCAGCGCCGAACCGCGGCAGGTCTGCCAGGGCAGGCCGAGGAAGTACAGCCCGGGCACGTCGGTGACTCCGGCGGTGTGGCGGACCTGCCCCTCGACGATGACGCCGGGCACGTGCAGCCAGGAGTGGTCGGGGCGGTAGCCGGTGGCCCACACGACCGCGTCGACGTCGACGGTGCTGCCGTCGGCGAAGGTGGCGGTGCGACCGGCGAGGTCGGTCAGCCGCGGCCGGAAGTCGATCCCACGGCGCCGCAACCGGCGGCTGCGGGTGCCGATGACCAGGTCGCCGCGGGCGCGCAGCCGGCGGGCGATGCGGGTGTGTGCAGGCACGGTGAAGAAGCCGGACCTGGTGAGCCAGAAGAACAGGTCGCGGCCGGCGATGCGCTGCGGCAGCTCGGTCGGGCGGGTGCCGACCGCCACGGTGACCGGCTGGGTGGCGCCCAGCTCGGCGGCGATCTGCAGGCCTGAGTTGGCCGCACCGACCACCAGCACCCGGCCGGATCCGGGCAGCTGGGTCGGGTTGCGGTACGCGGAGCTGTGCAGCTGCGGGACACCCGGATCCAGCCGGTCGGCGAGGGCGGGGGTGTGGGGGGTCTGGAAGGGGCCGGTGGCGACGACGACCTGCCGGGCGCGGACCGTGCCGGTCGGGGTGGTGGCCGCGAAGAGCCCGTCCGGGTCGCGGTGCATCCGGACGACCGGGGTGTTCAGCCGGACCGGCAGGGCGAAGTGGGCGGCGTAGGCGGCGAGGTAGTCGGCGACCTCGTCCTTGCCGGGGTGGGTGTCGGCCGGGGCCGGGAAGGGCAGGCCGGGCAGCGAGTCGTACTGGGCCGGGCTGAACAGCCGCAGCGAGTCCCAGCGGCTGCGCCAGGAGGAGCCGATCTCCGGGCCGGCGTCGAGCAGCAGGAAGTCCGCGCCGCGAGTGGTGAGGTGGTGACCGAGGGCGAGGCCGGCCTGGCCGGCGCCGATGACGAGCACGTCGAGGGTCGGGTCGGCGGTGCGTGCGGGGATGGGCATGACGTCTCCTGACGGGGCGAGCAGAGAGCGGCGGAGCAGGACTGCGGCGCGGTGCGCTAGCCGAGGCCGACGGTGAGCAGCGCGGCGGCGAGGACGAGATCGGCGACCAGACAGGTCTCGGCGTACCAGCGGGGCACGACCCGGCCGAGGCGGTGGTGGACGACGTCCCAGGCCGCGTGGGCGAGCCACCCGGCGGCCAGCACGTAGCGGCCGGCGGCCGGGTCGACGGCGACCGCGGCCATCGCGATCGCCCCGAAGGTGAGCACCGCGGTGGTCTGCGCGGTCAGCAGCCGCCGGTTGGCCAGGTCGCCGCGGGTGGTGCCCCAGGTCAGGTAGATGACCGCGGCGAGCAGCACGCACCAGGCGCTGATCCAGGCCTGCGCGGACTCGGGCAGCCGTGCGACGAGCACGAGGCTGTTGAGAGCGGCGACGGCGCCGAGCGCGGCCGGCCAGCGTCGGGCCAGCGCGCCGCGCAGGCCACCCGCGCGCCGGGTCGGGGACTCCGTGGTCGCCGCAGTGGCGCTGGTCATGGGCGGGCTCCTTCGTCCGGGCTGGGTCTGCCTCGGACGCTAGGAGCGGGCCGGATGGCCTCACGCCGGGAAAACCACCAGGTCGACCCGCCGGATCCCCGCCCCCGGGCGCGGCCCGGCGACGGGCGCCTAGTCCAGCGGAAGGGCGGTGAGCTCGGCGCGGGAGGCCACCCCGAGCTTGCTGAACACGTTGCGCAGGTGGAAGTCGACGGTGCGGGGGGACACGAACAGCCGTGCGGCGACGTCCCGGTTGGACAGCCCCTGCCGGACCAGGGCGGCGACCTGCCGCTCCTGCGCGGTCAGGTCGGTGGCGGTGGTGACGTCGCGGCGGCGGGCGGTCTCGCCGGAGGCCCGCAGCTCGGTCGCCGCGCGCGTGGCCCAGCGGGCGGCGCCGAGGTCCTCGAACACCTCCAGGGCGTCGCGCAGGTGGGTACGGGCGTCGACCCGGCGGCGGGCGCGGCGCAGGTGCTCGCCGTAGCCGAGGTGGATGCGGGCGCGGTCGAAGCGGTGCCCACCGGCGTCGGCGTGCTTGATCGCCTGGTGGAACTCCGCTTCGGCGTCGGCGCCGTCGGCCAGCAGCGCGCGGCCGTACGCGGCGACTGCCCGGGCCCAGTCGGCGTCGACCGCGGTGCCGAACTCCTCGAGCTCGTCGGCCCAGGTGCGGGCCAGCTCGGGCCGGTCGGCGCGCACGGCGGCCTCCAGCCGGTCGACGGCGGCCAGCCGCCGGACGATCGCGGTGCTGGCCTGCTCCAGTTGGTGCAGCGCGGATGCGGGGGTGTCCGCGGTCAGGGCACGTGCCCAGCGGGCGAGGTCGTCGACGAGCGGACCGGTCACCCCCGCACCGGGCTGGCGGTCCAGCGCCTCGAGGTGGGCGGCGAGGTCCTCGCGCTGGTCGCGGAGGGCGGCGAGCAGCGCCAGCCAGCCGTGCGGGAACCGGGTCAGTGCCGGCTGGCCGCTGCTGGTGGCCAGGTCGAGTGCCTCGGCGGCGCCGGCGGTGGCGGCGCGCCAGTCGCCGGTGGCCATCTCGGCGAAGGCCCGCCGGGTGAGCGCGTAGACGATGAGGACCAGCGCGCCGGAGGAGCGGGCGTCGGCGAGCAGCCGCGCGTGGTGGGTGAGCACCATGCCGGTGTCGCCGAACTGGAAGGCGGCGACGCCGAGGTTGGACCGCAGGTCGGTGTCGTCGCCCGGGTCGAACTCGAGCGCGGGGTGGAACTGCGCGGCGGCCTCGCTCAGCCGCCCGTGCCGCAGGTGCACGAACCCCGACAGCAGCCGGGCGTAACAGCGGGCGCGGTCGTCCTCCGCGGCCGACGGGTCGCCGAGGCCGGCGATGTGCTCGCTCATGTCCTCCGCACCCTCGTCGGCCACCGAGCTGACCGCGGCGGCCAGCATGGTCATCGCCCGGGCCCGGTCGACGTCGACAGCGGCGACCTCGGCAGCGGCCTGCAGCAGGATCCGGTGCCCGACCAGCGGCGACCCGACGTTCCACTCCACCCGGGCGCGCAGCCGGTCGAGGTCGGCGCGCAGCAGCGGATCGGTGGCCAGCGCACGCGCCGCGTCGGCCAGCGAGCGGGCGCGACTCGGCTGGGCGGCCAGCCAGGCCGCGTAGGCCGCCGCGGCCAGCCGGCGAGATCGCGCCGCCGGGTCCACGGTGAGCTCCGCGGCGCGCGCCCACGCGGAGGACGCCGCCTCGTGCCCGCCCCGGCCCGTGGCCCGCTCGGCCACGCCGTCCAGCGCGGCGACGACCTGCTCGTCGGGCCGGTCGGCGGCGGCGCTCAGGTGCCAGGCGCGCCGGTCGGGGTCGGTGCCGAGTGCGTCGGCCAGCGCGCGGTGCGCCGCGCGGCGCTGCGCACTGGTGGCCGCCCGGTAGACCGCGGAGCGCACCAGCGGGTGGTACAGGTCGACGGCGTCGCCGTCCACGTGCAGCAGCCCGGCCCGCTCCACGGCGTCGAGCGCCTCCTCGCCGACGCCGAGGCGCTCGGCGGCATCCCGCACCACGGTGAGCCGGCCGGTGTCGTCGGCCGCGGCCAGGAGCAGGAACCGCTGAGCGAACTCGTCCAGCCGCCGGAAGCGGTCCAGGAAGGCCCGCTCGACCCCGCCGGTCAACGGCAGCTGCGCGGGCAGCGGCGCCCGGCCGGCCAGCTGGTCGCCGGTCAGCGCCCCGGCGAGCTCACCGAGCGCGAGCGGGTTGCCACCGGTCGCCCGCACCAGCCGGTCGCGCACCGCCGGGTCGATCGCCGCGCCGGCGCGCGCCGACAGCAGCGCGTCGGCGTCCGCGCCGGCTACGCCACCGAGGACGACGGTGCGCAGGTCGGGTGCGTCGAAGCGGCGGACATCGCCGTCACGGGAGGCGAACAGCAACGCGACGCGCTCGGCCTGCAGCCGGCGGGCGACGAACAGCAGCGCGGCCGCGGAGGCCTCGTCGAGCCAGTGGGCGTCGTCGACGACGGCGAGGACCGGGGCCTCCTCGGCGGCGTCGGCGAGCAGGCTCAGCGTCCCGAGGAAGGCCAGGAACCGGTCGCCCTCACCCTCGGCTTCACCCAGCGCGGCGCGCAGCGCGGCCCGCTGCGGTCCGGGCAGGACGTCGAGGCGGGCGCGCAGCGGCCAGAGCAGCCGCTGCAGCGCGGCGAACGCCAGCGGGGACTCGGACTCCACGCCCGACGTGCGCAGCACCGTAGCGTCCGCGCGGGCGACGGCGTCGGTCAGCAGCGTCGACTTGCCCGCTCCCGCCACGCCGCGGACGACCAGGGCGCCGCCGCTCCCCGTGCGCGCGGCGTCGAGCAGGGCGGCGATCGCCGCGCGTTCGGGGTCCCGTCCGGCCAGCACGAGCGGAACCGTACCGACCGCAGCGGACGGTGCCGGTGATCGTGAACCTGGTGGTTTTCCCGGCGTGAGCGATCTCGGCGGCGTCGAGCGTGGCAGCCAGTCCCGCGTTCCCACCTCGAGGAGGAGCCATGTCGGCCCACCCCGCCGCCGAACCAGCGGCCCCCGCCCACGGTCACCCGTCCCACCACGCGCCGGGCCGCCCCACGCCGGCCGCGGACGAGCTGCGCCGGCCGTGGACGGTGTTCGCGTTGATGATCGCCGCCCAGTTCATGGTCATCCTGGACGTGTCGGTGGTGAACGTCGCCCTGCCGTCGATCAGCGAGGACCTGCGGCTGTCCGCCGGGGACTACCAGTGGGCGATCAGCGCCTACGTGCTGCTGTCCGGTGGACTGCTGCTGCTCGGCGGCCGGGTCGCCGACCTGCTCAACCGGCGTCGTGCCTTCCTCGCCGGCATCGGCCTGTTCACCGCCGCCTCGCTGGTCAGCGGACTGGCGCAGACCCCGGCCATGCTGATCCTGGCCCGGGCCACGCAGGGCGCCGGCGCCGCGCTGCTCACCCCGGCCGCGCTGTCGATCATCATGACCGCCTACGCCGGCAGGCAGCGGCAGACCGCGCTCGCCGTCTGGGGCACCGTGGGCAGCCTCGGCATCGCCGCCGGGGTGCTGTTCGGCGGGGCGCTGACCAGCGCGCTGGGCTGGCGCGCGGTGTTCTTCATCAACGTGCCGATCGGCGTCGCCGTGGTGCTCGGCACCCTGCGGGCCGTGGCCCGCGGCAGCTCCCGGCGCGGCGCGCTGCGCCGGCTGGACGTGCCCGGCGCGCTGACGCTGGTGGCGGGGCTGCTGGCGCTGGTGTTCGGCATCGAGGCCACCCGCTCGGCCGGCTGGACCGCGCCGCGCACCTGGGTCGCGCTGGCCGCCGCGGCGGTGCTGCTGGCCGCGTTCGCCCGGCTGGAGCGGCGCGCCGCCGACCCCCTCGTGCCGCCGTCCACCTGGCGGATCCGGTCGCTGGTCTCGGCCTCGGCGGTGATGGCCGGTGTCACCGGCGTCGTGGTCGGCGCGATCTTCCTGACGTCGCTGTACCTGCAGGCCATCGTGGGGTCCTCACCGGTCGTGGCCGGGTTGCAGTTCCTGCCGCTGGCCGCCGCCATCACGCTGAGCGCCGCCGCGGCGTCGAAGGTGATCGGCCACGCCGGAGCCCGCTCCCTGATCCTCGGTGGGCTGGTGGTCCTGGCCGGCGGGGTGCTGCTGCTCGCGGCGAACGCCGGTGGCACGTCCTACGCCGCGGATGTCCTGCCCGGCTTCCTGCTCGTCGGCGCCGGGGTGGGCCCGATGTTCGTGGCGATCGCCGTCGCCGCGATGAGCGACGTGCCCGCCGAGCGCTCCGGGCTGGCGTCGGGGCTGATGATGACCGGCCACGAGGTCGGCGCCGCCCTCGGCGTCGCCGCGCTCACCGCGATCGCCGGCGACCTGGCCACCTCCGCCGGCCTCGTCGACGGCTACGGCCGCGCCTTCACCGTCACCGCCGCCGTCTTGGCCGCCCTGTTCCTCCTCACGGCCCTCACCGTTCCCGGCGGCAAGCCCACCGGCACCCCCGTCCGCGGCGGGCACGGCGGCCACGGGCACTGACCTGATCTCCCGGCGGGATCCCGGCGATTCCCCCGGTGAGACGGACACCCCTCCGCGCCGACTCTCATCCCCGACCGCACCACCAGCCTTCGAGGAGTTCCCATGCTGTCCGGCACGCCCCGCACCTTCATCGGTTCGACCACCTTCACCGTCACCGGCATGACCTGCGCGCACTGCCAGCGCGCGGTCACCGCGGAGATCGCCGCCGTCGACGGCGTCGACACCGTCACCGTCGACCTGCCCAGCGGCACCGTCACTGTCACCGCCGACCGCCCCGTCGACCGCGCCGACATCGCCGCCGCCGTCGACGAGGCCGGCTACGCCCTCGTGCCGTAGCCCGGCGACCTCCGTTGCCCGGGTCGTCCACCAGCGCCCCGTCCCGGGACGACCCGGGCAACGCCCCCGCACCCGGCCTCCACCACCGCCCGCCAGGAGCCCGCCATGACCGTCGCCGCCCCGCACCCCCCGACCCGCTCGCCGTGCACGCGCCCGACGCGCGGTGGCACGGGCTGCTCGAGCGGCCCGAGGTGGTCGTGCTGCTCGCCGAACGGGACGGCGCGGCCGTCGGCTACGTCTCCGCGATCCGGCAACTGCACCTGTGGACCGGCGGCGACGTGCTCGACCTCGACGACCTCAACGTCCGGCCCGGGCACCGCGACGCCGGCGTCGGCCGGCGGTTGACGACCGCTCTCGCTCGCCTCGCCGCACCCGAGCAGCTGCTCATCCGGTGGGGCACGGAGGTCGACGACCTCGACGCCCAGAGGTCCTACCGCCGCCTCGGCGCCACCCTGCGGCCCAAGGTCCTCGCCGCGTGGCCGCCCGCCGCCTACGCCGACCTGGCCGCCGACGGCTGACCGGACACCGGGCATGCGCCGGCCGGTGGACCTGGCGATTTCCCCGGTCCGAGCCCGCCTCCCACCGCGAACGATCCAGCCGTAGCCCGAACCGCCCGCCCACCAGGAGACCGCGATGACGACCACCGCACCGGCCGGCGCCCCCGCCGCGGCAGCCGAGCCCGCCAGCTGCACCCTCGACATCGGCGGCATGACCTGCGCCTCCTGCGTGGGCCGGGTGGAGAAGGCCCTCCGCCGGGTCGACGGCGTGGCCGGCGCAGAGGTCAACCTGGCCACCGAGGTCGCCACCGTCCGCTTCGATGCGGCCCAGGTGAGCCCGGAGGAGCTGACCGCCGCGGTGGCCCGGGCCGGCTACACCGCGACCCCGCGGCGTGAGGTCCAGCCCACCGGCGAGCGCCCCGGCAGCGGCGCCGACGCGCCCGGCCAGGAGCGGGACGGCGAGGCGGACCTGACCGCGCTCAAGCGGAAGTGGCAGATCACCCTGGCCACCGGCCTCGGCCTGATGGGCCTGATGTACGTGCCGCTGTACCTGGACACGATGGACTGGTTGATGCCGGCCATCCTGGTCGTCGCCACCGTCGTCCAGTTCTGGGCCGGGCGCGACGTCTACCGCGCCGCCTGGGCCGCCGCGAAGCACCGGTCGACCAACATGAACACGCTGGTGGCGCTGGGCACCGGCGTCGCCTACGCCTACAGCGCCTTCGTCACCCTGTGGCCGGCCGCCGCCGAGCGCTGGGGGCTGCCGCTGCACGTCTACTTCGAGACCTCCCTGGTCATCCTCGCCCTCGTCCTCGCCGGGCGGTGGATGGAGGCCAAGGCCAAGAAGCAGACCGCCGCGGCGATCACCGCCCTGGTCGGCCTCGCCCCGAAGACCGCCCGGGTGCTGCGCGACGGCGCCGAGGTCGACGTGCCGGTCGAGCAGGTCGTCGTCGGTGACCTGGTCCGGGTGCGGCCCGGGGAGAAGCTGCCGGTCGACGGCGTCGTCACCGACGGCGCCACCGCCGTGGACGAGAGCATGCTCACCGGCGAGAGCCTGCCGGTGGACAAGACCGTCGGGGACACCGTCATCGGCGCCACGATCAACCGCACCGGCACCGTGGTGCTGCGGGCCACCGCGGTCGGCGCGGACACCGCACTCGCGCAGATCGTCCGCCTGGTCGAGGACGCGCAGGGCGCGAAGGTGCCGATGCAGCGGCTCGCCGACCGGGTCTCGGCCTGGTTCGTGCCCATCGTCCTCGCCCTGGCCGCGGCCACCTTCGCCGCCTGGGCGCTGCTCGGCCCCGACGCGGGCTCGATGACCATGGCGATCACCACCACCATCGCGGTGCTGATCATCGCCTGCCCCTGCGCGCTCGGGCTGGCGACCCCGACCGCGGTCATGGTCGGCACCGGCCGCGCCGCCGAGCTCGGCATCCTCATCGGCAACGGCGATGCGCTCGAGACCGCCCGCCGGGTCACCGCGGTCGTGCTGGACAAGACCGGCACCCTCACCCGCGGCAAGCCGGCCCTGACCGGGATCAGCACCACCGGCGGCTGGGACGAGGACGACGTCCTCGCGCTGGTGGCGGCCGCGGAGACCGGCAGCGAGCACCCCGTCGCCGAGGCGTTCGTGGCCGGCGCAGCCGCGCGCTTCCTCGACCTGCCGCCGCTGCGCTCCTTCGACGCCGTGCCCGGCCACGGCATCGACGCCGTCGCCGGCGACCGGCACGTGCTGGTCGGGAACGCCGCCTTGATGACCGCCCGCGGCGTCGACGTCACCGCGCTGCACGCCGCGGCCGACGCCGACGCCGCGGCCGGCCGCACCCCGATGTACGTCGCCGTCGACGGGGACGCGGCCGCGGTGCTGTCGGTCGCCGACACGGTCAAGCCCGAGTCCGCCGAGGCCGTCGCCCAGCTGCGGGCCCTCGGCCTGCAGGTGTGGATGCTCACCGGCGACAACGCCGCCACCGCCACGGCGATCGCCGACCAGGTCGGCATCGAGCACGTGCTCGCCGAGGTGCTGCCCGCCGACAAGGCGGCGCAGGTCCGCCGCCTGCAGGAGCAGGGGCACGTCGTCGCCATGGCCGGGGACGGCATCAACGACGCCGCCGCCCTCAGTGCGGCCGATGTGGGCATCGCCATCGGCACGGGCGCCGACGTCGCCATCGCCGCCTCCGACATCACCCTCGTCGGCGGCGACCTGCGCGGCATCGTCTCGGCGATCGCGCTGTCCCGCCGCACCGTGACCACCATGAAGCAGGGCCTGGGCTGGGCGTTCGGCTACAACCTGCTGCTCATCCCGGTCGCCGCCGGCGCCCTGTACTGGTGGGACGGGCTGCTGCTGGACCCGGTGCTGGCGTCCGCGGCGATGGCGATGAGCTCGGTCAGCGTCGTCACCAACGCGCTGCGGCTGCGCCGCTTCCACCGCCCCGCCACGGCCGCCGAGATCCTGCACCCGCCGCTGCGCGCACGGATCGGCCAGTACGCCTACCTCACCGGCGTGGCGGTGCTCGCGCTGAGCCTCGGGGCCGGCCTGACCGCGGTCAGCCGGATGGAGTTCGCCGAGCGCGGGATGAACGGCCAACTGGCCTGGATGCAGGGCACCGGCATGCCCGTGCGGCCGGCGATGAGCGAGATGATGACCGCCGAGGTCCCACCGACGGACGCCGCCGACGCCGGCGTCGACGTCCGCCTCGACCTGCCCGCCGACCTGCGACCCGGGCAGCCGACCCGGCTGGTCGCCACCGTCGTGGACAGCGAGACCGGGGAACCGGTCGAGGACCTCACCCGCAGCCACGAGGCGTGGATGCACCTGATCGCCACGCGGGAGGATCTCGGTACGTTCGCGCACATCCACCCCCAGCCGACCGGCGCACCCGGGCAACTGGCCGTGGAGGTCACCTTCCCGACCGCCGGCCGCTACATCGTCAACACCGAGTTCCGCAGGCAGGGCGAGATGGGCGACGTCCACCGGCGTCAGGTGATCACGGTGGGCGGCACCGCGCCGGAACCGGTCGTCCTGGCGGCCGGGCCGCGCAGCGTGGAGGTCGACGGGATCCGCGTCGAGCTCGAGGGCGACGCGACGGCCGGCGGCCGCAGCGACCTGGACCTCACCTTCACCGACGACGCCACCGGCCGGCCGGTCGACGACCTGCAGCCCTACCTCGCCGCCGCCGGACACGTCGTGGTCATGCGGGCGGACGGGCAGACCTTCGCCCACGAGCACGCCGAGGTCGAGGACGCGTCCGGCCGCCCGGTGTTCGCCCTGCCGGGCCAGACGTTCGGCCCGGAGCTCGACGTGCACGCCGAGTTCCCGACCGCCGGCACCTACCAGCTGTGGGGCCAGTTCCGTCTCGCCGACGGACAGGTGCTCACCGTTCCCTTCACCGTGGAGGCGCAGTGACCGCGATGGCGACCCGCGTCCGGCCGGCGACACGCGCCGACGCCGAGGAGGTGGGGGAGGTGCTCGCCGAGGCCTTCGAGGACCACCCGTGGATCCGCTGGGCCTTCGGGGAGCGCCCGAGCCGGGACCGGCTGGCCGCTCTCTACCGGCTGGATGCGGGAGTCGCCGGTGCGGAGCGACGGGCCACCTGGGTCGCCGAGCAGGACGGTGCCGTGGTCGCCGCGG
This sequence comes from Geodermatophilus marinus, assembly GCF_003428645.1. Classification (GTDB taxonomy): domain Bacteria; phylum Actinomycetota; class Actinomycetes; order Mycobacteriales; family Geodermatophilaceae; genus Geodermatophilus. The sequence goes on from NZ_QVQH01000006.1 coordinate 215,714, forward strand.
CCTGCTGGACCCGGCCGGACGCTCCCGAGTTGTCGCCCGCGACCGAGGAGCTCCTGTCCACGCAGGTCCCGCGGTTGATCGGTGACCGGGCCGAGCGCCTGGCGGAGGCCGACGACTGCGTCGCGCGACTGCTGCCGGCCGAGCGGCACTGGTTCCTCGGGTGCGTGGGAACCCGGCCCCGGTGGCGGGGGCGTGGCCTCGCCACCTCGCTGGTCGCGGCCGGGCTGGCCGACGTGGACGCCCAGGGCGCCATCGCCGTCCTGGAGACCTCGTCGGCGGCCAACGTCCGGCTCTACGAGCGCCTCGGCTTCGTCGTCCGGGCCGAGCTCGACCCACCCGGTGGTGCACCGCACGTGTGGCTCATGGAGCGGCCTGCCGCCGGAGGACGGGGGGAGACGGCGGAAGCCCAGGTCGAACGTCGCGCCGTCGACGGTGCCGCCGGCCAGGTGCGTGCGCTGGAGCAGCGTCGGTGACGGGGAAACGAGTCCGCCGTAGCCCGCCGCCGCAGCTAACTAAACGGCATTGCGGCTAGACCTCGAGCGGCAGAGCGGTGAGCTCGGCGCGGGAGGTGACGCCGAGCTTGGCGAAGACGTTGCGCAGGTGGAACTCGACGGTGCGGGGGCTGAGGAACATCTGCGCGGCGACGTCCCGGGTCGTCAGCCCCCGCCGGACGAGCGCGGTGACCTGGCGTTCCTGGGGGCTCAGATCTGTGGCGGTGGACACGTCGCGGCGGCGGGCGGTCTCGCCGGACGCGCGCAGCTCGGCCGCGGCGCGGTCGGCATGGGGCGCAGCGCCCAACTCGTCGAAGAGGGCCACGGCGGCGCGCAGGTGCTCGCGGGCGTCGATCCGGCGCCGCGCGCGGCGCAGGTGCTCGCCGAGGGCCAGTTCGGTGCGGGCCCGATCCGGCAGGCGCAGCGCGTCGGCGTGCGCGGCCAGGGCGCGCCGGAAGTGCTCGACGGCGGCGGGGCCCTCGGCGAGCAGGGCGCGACCGTGCTCGACGACGGCGTCCGCGGCCGGCGCGCCGGTACCGGCGGCGAAGGTCGCCAGCTCCTCCAGCCACGCGCGGGCAAGGTCGTCCCGGCCGGCCCGGACGGCGATCTCCAGCCGGTCGATCGCCGCGAGCCGGCGCACTCCGGGCTCGCTGATCTGCTCCAGGTGATGCAGGGCAGCCGCCGGCTGTCGGGCGGCCTGCACTCCTCGCGCCCAGCGCAGGAGGTCGACGACCACGATGTCGGTGACCCCGTTCGGATGCGCCTGCCGGATGGTGGCCGCGTCGGCGAGGTGACGCTCGGCCGCCTGCTGGTCGCCACGCTGGGCCGCCAGCAGGGCGAGTTGCGCGGTCGGCAGCGCCGTCATCCCTGGACGTCCGGTGCTTGCCGCGAGCGACCTCGCCTCGGCCGCGGCACTGAGCGCGGGTGCCCAGGCGCCCACGGCGATCTGGAACTGGACACCGCGGGTCAGCGCGTGCTCGACCTCGTCCAGCGCTCCGGCGCGGCGCGCGGCTGTCAGCAGTTGCTCGTGCAACCGCAGCCCGCGCTCGTCGTCGCCGATGACCAGCGCTGCGATGCCCAGGTTGCGCTGCAGGTGATCGCGGACGAACTCGGCCTCGGTCAGCGCGAACGCCTCCTGGATCGCGCCGGCGGCTGTGCTCCAGTCCCGGCGTGCGGCGGCGAGGAACCCGCGGAGCAGGGCCTCGGCGGCTCGCGTTCGGGGCGGGGCGTCCGGCGCCGGTGCGGGCACCAGTGCCCCCGGGTCGACCCCGCGCGGCGAGCGGGCGCCGAACACGGCCAGCGCCGCGGCGACCACCGCCAGCTGTCCCGCCAGCGCGGGGTCGACGTCGGCGGCGACCTGCGCGGCCTGCAGAGCGAGGTCGAAGCCGTCGTCGAGTGATCCGGTGTTCCACTCGATCTGGGCCTGCAGGGCCAGCAGCTGCGCGCGTAGCAGCGGTTCGGTCACCTCGGCCGCCGCGGATGTCGCCAGTGCCGCCGCCCGGGAGGGGTGCGCACCGGCCCACGCCGCGGAGGCGGCCCGGTACAGCCGTCGTCCCCGGGCTTCGGTGCCGGTCGTGAGTTCAGCGGCGCGGGCCCACGCCGCGGAGGCCGCCTCGTGACCGCCGCGGCCGGCGGCGCGCTCGGCGACGGCGTCGAGCGCCGTGACGACCGCCTCGTCGGGGCGGTCGGCGGCGGCCGCCAGGTGCCACGCGCGCCGGTCCTGGTCGGCGGCGAGGACGTCGGCCAGCGCGCGGTGCGCTGCGCGTCGCTGCGCGCTGGTCGCCGCGCGGTAGACCGCGGAGCGCACCAGCGGGTGGTGGAGCGAGAGCGTCGTCCCCTCGACGCGGAGCAGCCCGGCCCGCTCGACCTCGTCGAGGGCGTCGCCGGCATCGAGACGGTTGGCGGCGTCGCCGACGACGGGCAACCGGGCGGTGTCGTCGGCCGCGGCCACCAGCAGGAACCGCTGAGCCGCCTCGGTGAGCCGGCGGTAGCGGTCCAGGAACGCCCGCTCGACACCGCCGGTCAGCGGTAGCTGCGCCGGCAGCGGCGCCTGCCCGGCCAGCTCGTCGTCGGTCAGGACGGCGGCCAGCTCGACCAGCGCCAGCGGGTTGCCGCCGGTACCGGTGACCAGCTGGTCGCGCACCGCCGGGTCGATCCCCCTCCCGGCGCGGGCGGCCAGCAGCACGTCCGCGGTCTCGCCGGTGACGCCGCCGAGGACGATGGTGGGCAGATCCCCGGCGTCGAAGTCGCGGACATCGCCGTCGCGGGCGGCGAACAGCAGGGCCACGCGTTCGGCCTGCAACCGGCGGGCGGTGAACAGCAGCGCGGCCGCCGATGCGTCGTCCAGCCAGTGCGCGTCGTCGACGACCGCGAGCACCGGGAACTCCTCGGCGGCGTCGGCGAGCAGGCTCAGCGTGCCGAGGTAGGCCCGGAACCGGTCGCCGTCCCCCTCGGCCTCGCCCAGCGCGGCCCGCAGGGCGGTCCGCTGCGGCGCCGGCAGGGCCGGCAGACGGGCGTGCAGCGGCCAGAGCAGCCGCTGGAGGGCGGCGAACGCCAGCGGGGACTCCGACTCCACCCCCTGCGTGCGCAGCACGGTCATGTGCGCTGCGGAGGTCACGGCGCCGGCCAGCAGCGTCGACTTGCCGGATCCGGCCACGCCGCGGATCACCAGCGCCCCGCCTCGCGAGGAGCCGGCGGCGTCGAGCAGGGCCGTGATCGCTGCGCGTTCGGCCTCGCGACCGGCCAGCACGGCGCCGAACCTACCGGCTGCCGGCGGCCCCGGTGCCCTCGACGATCTCCGGCGGAGAAGCCGGTGAAAACACCGTCACGAAGCCCGATCCGGTGCGGCGAGGCTGTTCCTCGACCGGCTTCCACCCCGCTGGCCGGCGCCACCACCCCCGGGAGCAGCCATGACGACCAGCACCTCGGCCGAGCCCACGCCCGCCGTGCGTGCCCGGGGCCTGCGTACGCCGGTGGTCTGGGGCGTCGCGGTCGGCTCCCTCCAGGCCGCCACGCCGCTGGCCTTCTTCTGGCTCAGCCCCGCCACCGTCCACGCCCTCGGGCTCGCCGTGATCGCCGCGGTGTACGTCGGCTTCGCCGTCGCCGACGGCCGCCGGCACGTGCTCGTCGTCGAGACGGTCGTCGCGTCGGTGTTCGTGGTCGTCGCCGCCGCCGCGGTGCCCGGGTCGGCCTGGCTGATCGTGGCCGGCCTGACCGGCCACGGCCTCAAGGACCTGTGGCAGCACCGCACCCGATTCGTGGCCAACACCCGCTGGTGGCCACCGTTCTGCGCCGCCGTCGACTTCGTCGCCGCCGCGCTGGTCGCCGCCGCGATCACGGCCGACCTGCCGTTCGCAGGGTGAGCACGCCGCACCGGTGAACCGCGGTGCTGTGGCCCGGCAGTGAACCCGGTGCCGCTGCCGGTCCGAGCGGCGCGGCCCCGACCAACCCTCGGCCCCAGCCGCTGATCCCGTCCGAACAGGAGGCCGCACGATGACCACCACCGCTCCGACCACCACCGCTCCGACCACCACCGCTCCGACCACCGCCGCGGGCCGGTCCACCGCCGGGCGCGGATCCCGCCGCGGCCCCATCCGCCGGATCATCGCCACCTCGCTGGGCACCGGGACGGTCCTCGCAGCCGTCCTCACCCTCGTCGTGTTCGCGGGCGGGCCCGAGCCCGTCATCACCGGGTCGGCCCTCCTCGGCTTCGCGGTCGGCTGGGCGGTGCTGGCGGTGCTGTCGGCCCGGTTGACCGACCAGCCGCAGCGGTGGGCCCTGGTCCCGGCCGCCGTCCTGGCGGCGTCCGGGCTCGGGCTGCTGGTCCTGGCACCGGACGACCGGGTGCTGACCGCCGCCGGCTGGGCATGGCCTCCGGCGCTGCTCGCGCTGACCCTCTGGATCGGCCTCCGCATCCGCCGCTCCCTGGCCGCCGGCTCCGGCCGCCGGCTGCTCTACCCGGTCGTGCTGGTCATGGCTGCCGCGGCCGTCGGCGGTGCGGTGGAGACCGTGGGTCTGGCCGCCGACCAGCGGGCCTACCCCATGCCCGGGCAGGCCTACGACGTCGGCGGCCATCGGCTGCACCTGGACTGCACCGGCTCCGGCAGCCCCACCGTCGTGCTGCACAGCGGCCTCGGCGAGACGTCGGCGCACTGGGCCCGCATCGCCCCCGCCGCCGGCGGCGCCACCCGGGTCTGCGCCTACGACCGTGCCGGGCAGGGCTGGAGCGACGACGCACCCCGACGACGGCAGGACGGCCTGCAGGCCGCCGCCGACCTGCACACCCTGCTCGACCGCGCCGGCGAACACGGCCCGTACGTGCTCGTCGGTCACTCGATCGGCGGCGACCACGCGATGACCTACGCCGCCCGCTACCCCGAGCAGGTCGCCGGGATGGTGCTGCTCGACGCCACCAGCCCGTACACCGTCGGCGACGACGCGGCCCACACCGGCCCGCCCAGCGCGGTCGCGCTGCTGCCCAGCCTGGCTCGCCTCGGCATCGGGCGGCTGCTGCCGACGTCCTCCTGGTCCGCCCTGCCCGACCCGGCCGCCGCCCAGGTGCAGGCGTTCGCCGCCAGCCCCCGCGGCTGGCGCAACCTGGTCGACGAGGTCGCGACCCTGCCCGCGCTGCTCACCCAGGCCCGCGCGCTGGCGACCCTGGGCAGCACGCCCCTGGTGATGCTCACTGCCGCCGGACACGATGGGGACCCGGCCCGGGCGGCCGCGCACGACCGGATGGCCGGGCTGTCGACGAACAGCAGCCACCGTCTCGTGGGCGCCACGCACGCCGGCCTGGTGGACGAGGAACACGGCGCCGCCCTCTCCGTGCAGGCCGTCGCCGACGTCGTCCAGGCCGCCCGCGCCGGGTCGCCGCTTCCGCCGAACTGACCCGGAGCACGTGCCAGGCCCATGGACTTCGAGCCGGGATCGGGAGAGGTGAGGGGAACGATGGAGACCACACGAGGGACCCCGGCCGGGCAGAGCAGCGGCCCGGGAACGATGAACGCGGTCCGCCAGGAGCGGTACGGCATCGCTCCGGAGCACCTCCTCGAGGTGGGCCGGACCGACCGGCCGGCCCCGCGGGACGGCGAGGTCCTCGTCCGGGTGCGGGCGGCGAGCGTGGACCGCGGCACCTGGCACCTGATGGCCGGCCGGCCCTATCCCGCGCGGCTGGTCTTCGGACTGCGCCGGCCGAGCTTCCGCAACCCCGGCCGCAACCTCGCGGGAGTGGTCGAGGCCGTCGGTGCGGGAGTGACCGAGCACCGGCCGGGCGACGAGGTGTACGGCATCGCGTCGGCCAACGGCACCTTCGCCGAGTACGCGGCGGCGAAGCAGGACAAGCTCGACCGCAAGCCGGCGAACCTCTCCTTCGAGCAGGCGGCGGCCGTGCCCGTGTCAGCCGGCACCGCGCTGGAGGCGGTCCGCGACCACGCCGAGGTGCGGCCGGGGGACAGGGTGCTGGTCATCGGCGCCTCGGGCGGCGTGGGAACCTTCGCCGTCCAGATCGCCAAGGCCCTGGGGGCCGAGGTGACCGGCCTGGCGGGCGGTGCCAAGCTCGACGCCGTCCGCCGGCTGGGCGCCGACGCCGTCCTCGACTACCGCAGGGACGAGATCCCGCAGGGCCGCTTCGACGCGATCATCGACATCGCCGGGCGCCGCCCGCTCGCGCAGCTCCGGCGGGCGCTGACCCCGCACGGACGACTGGTCATCGTGGGCGGCGAGACCGGCGGCCGGCTGTTCGACGGGCTCGGCCGGCAGGTGCGTGCCGCGCTGCTGTCCCCGTTCGTCGGCCAGACGCTGGGCTTCTTCGTGAACAGGGAGAGCGGCGCGGACCTGCGGGCGCTCACCGCGCTGATCGAGGCCGGCTCGGTGACGCCACTGGTCGACCGCGTCTTCCCGCTCGCCGACACGGCGGCCGCCATCAGGTACGTGATCGACGGCAAGGCGACCGGCAAGGTCGTCGTCACCGTGTGAGCCCCGGTGGAGTTCGAGAGGCCAGGGATCTGGGCCCGCGGGAGGCGGGCCACCGGCTCGCCGAACTCCCTGTCCTGCGTCCCCCTCCGGTCTGGGCACGGGCCCCGCACAGCTCCCAGGGATCGTTTCCGAGGACGAGCCCGTTCGGGACACCCCCGCCGCCGGGCCCCGGTGCGGGACGACACGGATCCGGACCCGGTGCGGCTCGACGCACCGACCGGTCGGGAGGTGTGTTGTGCACCGCGCCAGGTCGTCTCTAGCGTGACGGTCACCACTGACCGTCTGCCCGAGGAGACCGCCCGTGAGCGTCGAGGTCCCCGTCCCCGTCCCGGTCGACCTGGACGAGGTCGACCTCTCCGACCGGGACTGGTGGGTGCGCCCGCCCGCCGAGCGGCACGCCGCCTTCGACCGGCTCCGCCGCGAGCGCCCGTTCGCCTTCTTCGCCGAGCCGGAGATCCCGGGGATCCCGACCGGCCCGGGGTACCGGGCGGTGACGCGCTACGCCGACCTGGAGGCGATCAGCTCCCAGCCGGCGCTGTTCTGCTCCGGCAAGGGCGCGGTGTCGATGCAGGACATCCCGGCCGAGCTGCACGAGTTCTACGGCTCCCTGATCAGCATGGACGACCCCCGGCACGCCAAGATCCGCCGGATCGTCTCGAAGACCTTCACGCCCCGCATGCTCGAGCGCACCCTCGACTCGGTGCGCGCGGTGGTGGACGACGTCCTGGCCGCCGCCCGGCGCACGGCCGAGGCCGGCGACGGGACGATCGACGTCGTCGCCGACATCGCCGCGCCGATCCCGCTGCGGGTCATCTGCGACATGATGGGGATCCCGGAGGAGGACCGCCCCGGCGTGCTCAACCGGTCGAACATCATCCTCTCCGGCGGCGACCCCGAGCTGATCGAGGACGGCGACCCCCTCACCGCGTTCCTCACCGCCGGCATGGAGATGGCCGCGCTCATGGAGCGGCTGGCCGCCGAGCGGCTGGAGCAGCCGCGCGAGGACCTCACCACGGCGCTGGTCACCACCGAGGTGGACGGCGAGAAGCTCTCGCACCAGGAGATCGCCTCGTTCTTCATCCTGCTGCTGGTGGCCGGCAACGAGACCACCCGCAACGCCCTGTCCCAGGGCCTGCTCGCGCTGGCCGAGCACCCCGACCAGCGGGCCCGCTGGGCCGCCGACCCGGGCCTGGACCGCACCGCCGTCGAGGAGGTCGTCCGCTGGGTCAGCCCGGTCACCTGGATGCGGCGCACCGCCACCCGGGACGGCGAGCTCAACGGCCACCGGTTCTCCGCCGGGGACAAGTTCCTGCTGTTCTACGCCGCGGCCAACCGCGACCCGGAGGCCTTCCGGGACCCCCAGGTCTTCGACGTCGGCCGCGACCCCAACCCGCACGTCGGCTTCGGCTCCAAGGGCCCGCACTTCTGCCTCGGCGCCCACCTGGCCCGCCGGGAGCTGGCGGTGGCCTTCCGCGCGATGTTCGACCAGTTGCCGGACCTCGAGGTCACCGGCCCGCCGGACCGGTTGCGCTCGTCCTTCGTCAACGGCCTCAAGCGGCTGCCCGCGCGGCTGACCGGGGTGCGCTGATGCGGGTGTCCGCCGACCGGGAGCGCTGCGTGGGCTCCGGCCAGTGCGAGCTGCTCGCCCCGGACGTCTTCGAGGTCGACGACGACGGAGCCGTGCGCGTGCTGGTGCCCGAGCCCGGGGAGGAGGAGCGCGACGCCGTCCGCGACGCGGTCGCGCAGTGCCCGACCGGCGCGCTGGCGGTCAGCGGCTGAGCCGGGGAACACCGGACCGGTCCGCGCCGTTGCCGCCGTCCATGGAGCTCACCGTCACCGACGTCCCGGAGGCCGGGCGCTACGAGGTCCGCGACGGCGACCGGGTGCTCGGCCTGGCCGCCTACCAGCGCCGCGACGACCGGGTCGTGTTCACCCACACCGAGGTCGACCCGGAGCAGGAGGGCAGCGGGGTGGGCAGCACGCTGGTGCGCGGCGCACTGGACCAGGTGCGCGCCGCCGGCCTGCGGGCGGTGCCGCGCTGCCCCTTCGTGCGGGCCTGGATCGAGCGGCACCCGGACTACGCCGACCTCGTCGAGCAGCGCTGAGCGGAGCGGATCCGTCGGGCTCACGCCGACGGATCCACTCCGCTACAGCACCCGCGAGCCGTACATCTCGCCGAGCGGGTCGGCGATCAGCTCGACGCGGGCCCCGTCGGGGTCCCGGAAGTAGACCGACACCCCGCTGTGCACGACGTGCTCCACCCCGGCCTCGGTCAGCCGCTCCACCAGCCGGTCCCAGCGCTGAGGTTCCACGCTGATGGCCACGTGGTGCAACCCGCCGAGCACCTCGGCGTAGGGGCCGACGTCGAGGCCCGGGAAGTCGAAGAAGGCCAGCAGGTTGCCGTTGCCGATGTCGAAGAAGAAGTGCGAGGAGCCCGGGTAGTCCCGGTTCTCGATCAGCTCGGTGAGCGGGAAGCCCAGCACGTCCTGGTAGAAGCGCACGGTGCGCTCCACGTCGCTGCTGATCAGCGCGGTGTGGTGCAGCCCGCGGGCGGTGGAGCCGGGGCGCTCGCCGGCCGGGCGCAGGTGCGCTGCACGGATGCGGGCCCGCTCCTGCTCGCGGGCGGCCGGGTCGACGGCGTCGGTGGTGCTCATGGGGGCATCCTCCCCCGGGTGCGGGCGCACCGGGCAACCGCTGCGACGTGGATCTCCCCGCTTCGGCGCGCCGGTCCGGCGCCCGGCTGGGACGCTGGCGGCCGTGCGTGTGCTCGTGGCCGGATGGTTCAGCTTCGACGAGGTGATCGCCACGGTCGGCGACGAGCTCGGCGCCGACACGGTGACCCGGTGGCTCACCGACGCCGGGGTCGACCACGACCTCGCGGAGGCGCCCTACCTGGGCAGCGGGGTGAACTGGCGCGACGTCGACCCCGCCGACTACACGCACCTGCTCTTCGTCAGCGGCCCGCTCAGCGGCTCGCCGCTGCTGCGCGAGCTGTGCGAGACCTTCGCCGGCAGCCGGCGCTGGGCGGTGAACGTCTCGGTGGTCAGCGAGGCCGGGCGGGCCCTGTTCGACGAGGTCTGGGCGCGGGACGCCGACGGTGCGGCCCGGCCCGACCTCGCCGTCGAGGGGCCGACCCCGTCCGCTCCCGTGGTGGCGGTGGCCTTCACCCCGGCCCAGGGCGAGTACGGGGACCGCACCCAGGCCGACCGGGTGCGCGGCGCCATCGAGGAGTGGCTCGCCACCCGGGCACTGCCCTGGTTCGAGTTGTCCATGGACCTGTTCGAGAAGCCGCACCGCCGCCGCCCCGTGCAGGTGGAGGCGCTGATCCGGCGGGCCGACGTGGTGGTCAGCATGCGGCTGCACGCCCTCGTGCTCGGGGTCAAGCACGACCGCCCCGTGATCGCCTGCGACCCCATCGCCGGCGGGGCCAAGGTGACCGCCCAGGCCGGTGCGCTCGGCTGGCCGGTCGTGCTGCCCGCCGAGGAGGTCACCGGCGAGGCGCTGGACGCGGCGCTGGAGCACTGCCTGTCCGGGCAGCTGGCCGGGCCGCTCCGGGCGGCCCGGGCCCGCGGGCGGGAGGCCGACGCCCGCGCCCGGGAGTGGCTCACCGCGCAGCTGGGGCGCTGAGCCCGGTCCCGCACCGCGGCGCCGCCCGGGAACCGGCCGCCACCCGGGCCGGTCCACCGCGCGGTCGCCGGATCCCCCTCCGGGTCCTACGTCTGTGAGTGCGGGGGCACTCAGAGACGTAGGAGGCCGGAGGTGGACGCATCCCGGCGCGGGGCGGGGCAGCGGTGCGGGGCGGGTCCGTGCGCGGGCAGGGCAGCGCGTGGGGTGGTGCCCAGGGGTGCGAGGCGTCGGTCAGCGCAGCGCCTGGTCCAGGTCGGCCAGCAGGTCCTCGACGTCCTCGATGCCGACCGAGAGCCGCACGAGGTCGGCGGGCACCTCGAGCGGCGAGCCGGCCGCGCTGGCGTGGGTCATCCGCGCCGGGTGCTCGATGAGCGACTCGACCCCGCCGAGCGACTCGGCGAGGGTGAAGACCCGCGCGCGCTCGCAGACCCGCAGCGCCGCCTCCTCGCCTCCGGCCAGCCGGAAGGAGAGCATGCCGCCGAACCCGGACATCTGCTTCGCGGCGATCTCGTGGCCGGGGTGGTCGGGCAGGCCGGGGTAGAGCACCGCCGACACCGCGGGGTGGGCGGCGAGGTGCTCGGCGATGCGGGCGGCGTTGGCCTGGTGCCGGTCCATCCGCACGCCGAGGGTCTTGATCCCGCGCAGCACCAGCCAGTCGGAGAGCGGGCCCGAGACCGCGCCCATGGCGTTCTGCGAGAAGGTCAGCTGCTCGCCCAGCCCGGGGTCGGAGACGACCAGCGCCCCGCCGACGACGTCGGAGTGCCCGCCCAGGTACTTGGTGGTCGAGTGCACGACCACGTCGGCGCCGAGGGGCAGCGGCTGCTGCAGGTAGGGCGAGGCGAAGGTGTTGTCGACGACGAGCAGCGCGCCGGCATCGTGCGCCACCTCGGCCAGCCGCGCGATGTCGGCGACGTTGAGCAGCGGGTTGGTCGGCGTCTCGCACCAGATCACCCGGGTGGTCGGCCGGATCGCGGCGCGGAGGGCGTCGGCGTCGTTGAGGTCCACCGGCGTGTGCTCGACCCCCCAGCGGGAGACCACCCGCGAGATCAGCCGGAACGTGCCGCCGTAGGCGTCGCCGCCGAGGACGACGTGGCTGCCCGGCTCGCACACCGTCCGCAGCAGGGTGTCCTCCGCGGCCAGGCCGGAGGCGAACGCCAGCCCGGTGGACCCCTGCTCCAGCGACGCCAGGGCCTCCTGGAGCGCCGTCCGGGTCGGGTTGCCGCTGCGGCTGTACTCGTAGCCGCCGCGCAGCCCGCCCACGCCGTCCTGCTTGAAGGTGGTGGCCAGGTGCAGCGGGACCACCACGTCCCCCGTCGCGGGGTCGGGCTCCTGCCCGGCGTGGATGGCGCGCGTGTTGAAGCCGGTCATGCCCCGACGGTAGGGCCGAGCCCGGCAGGGTGACCGACCAGGTGCCCGAGCACGTCCTGGCGGGTGACCACCCCGGCCGGCTTGCCGTCCTCGTGGACCAGGAGCGCGTCGGCGGAGCCCAGCGCGGCCACCGCGGCGCTCACCGGCTCACCGGAGCCGATGATCGGCAGCGGCGGGGACATGTGCCGCTCGATCCGGTCCGAGAGGTTGGCCCGGCCGGCGAACAGCGCGTCCAGCAGGACCTTCTCGCCCACGGACCCGACCACCTCGCCCGCGGTCACCGGCGGCTCGGCCCGTACGACCGGCAGCTGGCTCACGCCGTACTCGCGCAGGATGTCGATCGCCTCGCGCACCGTCTCGTTGGGGTGGGTGTGCACCAGCTCGGGCGTCGTCCCGCCCTTGCCGGTGAGCAGCTCGCCGACGGTCTCGCCACCGGTCTCCTCCAGGAACCCGTAGTCGGCCATCCACTCGTCGTTGAAGATCTTGCCGAGGTAGCCGCGGCCGCCGTCCGGCAGGAGGACGACGAGGACGTCGTCGGCGGTCAGCCGCTCGGCGGCCCGCAGCGCCGCGACCACCGCCATGCCGCAGGACCCGCCGACCAGCAGGCCCTCCTCGCGGGCCAGCCGCCGGGTCATGGCGAAGGAGTCGCCGTCGCTGACCGCGATCACCTCGTCGGCGACCCCCCGGTCGTAGGTCGAGGGCCAGAAGTCCTCGCCGACCCCCTCGACCAGGTAGGGCCGCCCCGTGCCGCCGGAGTAGACCGAGCCCTCCGGGTCCGCGCCGATGACCCGCACCCGCCCGTCCGAGGCCTCCTTGAGGTACCGGCCGACGCCGCTGATCGTGCCGCCGGTGCCCATGCCGGTGACGAAGTGCGTGACGCGGCCGTCGGTCTGCGCCCAGATCTCCGGGCCGGTCGTCTCGTAGTGGCTCTGGGGGTTGGCCGGGTTCGAGTACTGGTCGGGCTTCCAGCCGCCGGGCGTCTCCCGGGCCAGCCGGTCGGAGACCGAGTAGTAGGACCGCGGGTCGGCCGGGTCCACCGCCGTGGGGCAGACGACGACCTCCGCGCCGTACGCCCGCAGCACGTTGACCTTCTCCTGGCCGACCTTGTCGGGGCAGACGAACACGCACCGGTAACCGCGCTGCTGGGCGACCAGGGCCAGCCCGATGCCGGTGTTGCCGCTGGTCGGCTCGACGATGGTGCCCCCGGGTCGGAGCGCCCCGGAGGCCTCCGCGGCGTCGACCATGCGCACGGCGATGCGGTCCTTCACCGAGCCGCCGGGGTTGAGGTACTCGACCTTGGCGAGGACCAGCGGCGCGGCGGGGCCGAGGTCGCGGGTCACCGACGTCAGGCGGACCAGCGGGGTGTTGCCGACCAGGTCGACCACGGACTCGGCGTACTGCACCAGGGACCTCCTCGTCGGGCGCCGACCGCCGGCGCCCCGGGCCCCATCCCACCAGACGGACGCCGGCCAGGTGTCCGCCCGCGCCCGGCGGGGCAGGTGCCGGGGCATGACGCAGATCCCGACCGCCGACCTGCCCGGCGGCGGCCGCATGCCGCTGCTGGGGTTCGGCACCTGGCAGCTGTCCGGCCGGCAGTGCTACGACGCCGTCCGCACCGCGCTGGACGCCGGCTACCGGCACGTCGACACGGCCACGATGTACCGCAACGAGGCCGAGGTCGGCCGGGCGCTGCGCGACTCGGGCGTCCCCCGGGACGAGGTCTTCGTGACCACCAAGCTGCCCCCGGCGCGGGCCGACCGGCCCGAGGAGACCATCGCCGCCTCGCTGGACGCGCTCGGCCTGGACCGGGTCGACCTGTGGCTGGTGCACTGGCCCCCGGGGGACGCCGGGGTGGACCTGTGGCGCCGGTTCCTCGCCGTCCGTGACGACGGGCGGGCGCGCGACGTCGGCGTCTCCAACTACGGCCTCGCCCAGGTGGACGAGGTGACCCGGGCGACGGGGGAGCGGCCGGCGGTCAACCAGGTGCCGTGGGCGCCGTCCCGGTACGACGCGGCGGTGGAGCAGGGGCACCGCGAACGCGGCGTCGCGCTCGAGGGCTACAGCCCGATCAAGAACACCGACCTCGGCGCCCCGGTGCTCCACGAGGTGGCCGACGCGCACGGCGTCACGCCCGCCCAGGTGGTGCTGCGCTGGCACCTCGAGCACGGCGTCGCCGTCATCCCGAAGTCGGCCACGCCGGAGCGGATCGCGGCCAACGCCGCGATCGCCGGCTTCTCCCTGAGCGCCGAGGAGGTCGCCCGGGTCGACGGGCTGGCGCGCGGCTGAGCCCGGCGGCCCGGGGCGCCGGGCGCAGCCTGGCGGCGGCACCGGAGCCCTGGTGACGGCGGACGGCGGCGGCGAGGATCCCGGCATGACACCGAGCCGCGCACCCGCGCCCTCCGCCCTCCGCGACCGCGACCGCCCGCGGGGGAGGGCCGCATGACCGCGACCGACCCCACCTGCGGCGTCGCCCACGGGGACCCCGCGCCCGGGGTGACCGGCCGGGCCCTGGTGGCGGTGTTCGCCTCCCCGGTGGCCGAGGTGCTGCTGCGCTGGGGGGCCGAGCTCGGCTTCCGCACCCTGCTGCTCGACCCCGACCCGGACCGAGGCGCCGACCTCACGGCGTTCGGGGCGCTGCCGGGGGACCTGCCGGAGGCCGACGTCGACGTCGTCGTCACCGACCACCACCGGCCCGAGCTCGGCGAGGTGCTCCGTGACGCGCTGGCCCGGCGGGTGCGCTGGGTCGGCGTCATGGGCAACCCGCGGCACGAGGGCCCGCACGTGGCGGCGCTGGCCGCCCTCGGCCTCCCGCCGGAGGAGGTGGCCCGCGTCCACCGGCCCATCGGGCTGGACATCGGATCCCGCACCCCGGCGGAGATCGCGCTGAGCACGCTGGCCGGGCTGCTCGCCGACCGCAACGGGCGCAGCGGCGGGACCGCCCACCGGCCGCGGTGAGCGGGGTCCTGCTGGGGGTCGACCTCGGCACCAGCGGGCTCAAGCTCGTCGTCCTCGACCCGGGCGGGGTGGTGCTCGCCGAGGGCGAGTCGGCCTACGCCGTCGAGACACCCCGGCCGGGCTGGGCGCAGACCGACCCGGCGGTGTGGCGTCGGGCTCTCGACGACGCGCTGGCCCGGGTGACGCCCGCCCTGGCCGGGCGGCGGGTGGCCGGCCTCGGGCTGTCCGGGCAGATGCACGGCGCGGTGCTGGTCGACGACCGGGGCAGGCCGCTGGCGCCGGCCGCCCTGTGGCCGGACACCCGCGCGGCGGCGCAGGTCGCCCGCTGGCGGGCGCTGCCGCCGGCCGACCGGGCGGCGCTGGCCAACCCGCTCGTGGCCGGCATGACCGGGCCGCTGCTGGCCTGGTTCGCCGAGCACGAGCCGGCCCTGCTGGCCCGCGCGGCGGCGGTGCTGCTGCCCAAGGACGCCCTGCGCGCCGCGCTCCTGCCCGGCGCCGACCCGCGGGTCACCGACCGCAGCGACGCCTCGGCGACGCTGCTGTGGGACGTCGTCGTCGACCGGTGGTCACCGGCCGCCGCGGCCGCCGCGGGCGTGGACCCCGGCGTGCTGCCGGCCGTCGCGGACGGGGACCGGGTCGCCGGGACGGCGCGGTTGCCGGTCGGCGAGGTGCCCGTCGTCGTCGGCGCCGCCGACACCCCGCTGGCCCTGCTCGCGGCCGGGCCGGCCGGGGGGCTGCAGGTCAACCTGGGCACCGGGGCCCAGGTGCTGCAGCCCGCCCGGGCACCGGCGCCGGCCGACGACCCGCCGGTGCACTGCTACGCCCGCGCGGACGCGGGCTGGTACGGGATGGCCGCGCTGCAGAACGCCGGCTCGGCCTGGGACTGGGTGGGCCGCGTGCTCGGCCTGCCGGCCGCGGAGCTGTTCGAGCTGGCGGCGGCGGCCCCGGCGGGCGCGGGCGGTGCGGTCTTCCGGCCGTTCCTCACCGGCGAGCGCGGCGGGGTGGCCGGGCCGGGTGAGCGGGGCCGCTGGTCCGGGCTCTCGGCGGGGACCACGCGGGCCGACCTGGTGCGCGCCGCGGTCGAGGGGGTGGTGTTCGCGGTCGCGGCGGCCGTGGACCTGCTCGACCCGGGCCCGGGGGAGGTGCTGCTGACCGGCGGGGGCGGGCGGCCGGCCGTCGTCCGGCAACTGCTCGCCGACGTCCTCGGCCGGCCGGTGCGCCACCTGCCGCTGCGCAGCGCCTCGGCGGTCGGCGCCGCCCTGCTCGCCGCCTCGGGGACCGGGGTCGAGGCCCGCCACGCCGCCGTGCCCGGCCCGGCCCGGCAGCCGCGCGCGGACCCGGCCCTGCGGGACGCCGCCGAGCGCTGGCGGGCGGGGTGAGCGGAGGGGATCCGTCGGCGTCACGCCGACCGATCCCCTCCGCTCAACGTCCCCAGGGCGGCCTCGTGCAGCAGGCCGTTGGTCGCGAGCGCGCTGCCGCCGGTCGGCCCCGGTGCGCCGGTGAGGTCGGTGAACCGGCCCCCGGCCTCGCGGACGATCACGTCGAGGGCGGCGAGGTCCCACACGGAGACCTCGGGCTCGCAGGCCACGTCGACCGCGCCCTCGGCGAGCAGCACGTAGCTCCAGAAGTCGCCGTAGGCGCGGGTGCGCCAGGTGGCGCGGGTGAGGTCGAGGAAGCCCTCGAGCAGCCCCCGGTCCTCCCAGCCCGACAGGCTCGAGTAGGAGAGGCTGGCGTCGCCGAGCTCGTGCACCTGCGAGACGGTGCAGCGCGTCGCCGACTCCAGCCGCCGCCCGGTCCAGGCGCCGACGCCCTTGGCCGCCCACCAGCGGCGGTTGAGCGCCGGCGCCGAGACCAGGCCGACCACGGGCTCGTCGCCGTCGAACAGCGCGATGAGCGTGGCCCAGACCGGCACGCCGCGGACGAAGTTCTTCGTCCCGTCGATCGGGTCCAGCACCCAGCGCCGCGGACCGTGCCCGGTCATCCCGAGCTCCTCACCGAGGACGGCGTCCCGGGTGCGGGCGCGGGCCAGGGTGATCCGCAGCTGCTCCTCGACCGCGCGGTCGGCGTCGGTGACCGGCGTGAGGTCCGGCTTCGTGTCGACCTGCAGGTCCTGCGCCCGGAAGCGGTCGAGGCTGATGGAGTCCGCCTGGTCCGCGAGCACGTGCGCCAGGTGCATGTCCCCCGTGAGGTCCCGGCCCGGTGTCATGGGCACCGAACCTACTGGGGGTCAGTCGAAGACGGCGGCGCTGACCCCGCTGGGGCCCTCGTACTCGCGGTCGTCGATCTTCTCCAGCGCGTCGAGGACGGCCTCGTCGCCGCCGTTGTCGCGCGCGTGCTGCACGATCTGCTGCTTGCCGGCCGGGTAGTCCATGCCGGAGAGGGCCTTCTGGATGTCGATGGGGCTCACCATGGGCCCGGCCTACCCGGCACCGACCCCGCCGATGCGCGGATACCGTCGCTGACGTGGACGCCGCGACGATCGCCGGGCTGCTCGCCGACCCGGCCCGCCTCAAGGTGGTCGCGGCGCTGGCCCTGGGCGCGGGCACCATCGAGGAGGTCGCCGCGTCGTCCGGGCTGTCCCTGAAGGACGTCGCGCTGGCCGCCCGCCGGCTGGCCCGTGCCGGGCTGGTGCGGCGCGACCGGCACGAGCTGGAGCTGCTCGCCGACCGGTTCGGGGCGGCGGCCCGCGCGGCGGCGCAGGCCGCCCCGGCGCCCGAGCCGCTCTCCGACGACCCGGCCGAGGACGCCGTGCTGTCGGCGTTCGTGCGTGCCGGGCGGCTGGTGGCGATCCCGGCCGCCCGCGGCAAGCGGCGGGTGGTGCTCGAGCACCTGGTGCGGGTCTTCGACGTCGGCGTGCGCTACCCCGAGCGCGAGGTGAACGCGCTGCTGGCCGTGTGGCACCCCGACGTGGCCGCGCTGCGCCGGTACCTGGTCGACGAGGGGCTGCTCTCGCGGGAGGCCGGGCTGTACTGGCGCTCCGGGGGCTGGGTCGACGTGTAGGGGGCTCGGCCCCGGTGCCCCCTCGGTGCCCGTGATGTCCAGGTGCCCGTGATCATGAAGCCCGGGAAGTGGCACGCCGTGCCGAGGCGGGGTGTCGCTTCCCGAGCTTCATGATCGCCGCGGATCCTGGCCCTCCTGCAGGGGCCCGCCGCGAGCGTGCGAGGGGTGGGGGGCAGGGGTGGCCCTCCTGCAGGGGCCCGCCGCGAGCGTGCGAGGGGTGGGGGGCAGGGGTGGCCCTCCTGCAGGGGCCCGCCGCGAGCGTGCGAGGGGTGGGGGGCAGGAGGGTCCTTCTAGTGGCCGGGGTCGAGCTGGCCGACCGCGTCCAGCAACCGGCGGACGCTGGCCAGCCGCTCCCGGCGCCCGGGGGGTCCGGCGTCCGCCCAGGCGTCGAGGGCGCAGTCGGGGTCCGCGGCCGTGTGCCCGCAGCCGGGCGGGCAGTCGACCGCGGCCTCGGCGACGTCGTCGAAGGCCACCAGCACGTCCTCGGCCGTCACGTGCGCGAGGCCGAACGAGCGGATGCCGGGGGTGTCGATGACCGTGCCCCCGCCCGGCAGGTCCAGCAGCACCGCGGACGACGACACGTGCCGCCCCTTGCCTATCTTGGTGACCTCGCCGGTGGCCCGGTCGGCGTCGGGCACCAGCCGGTTGACCAGGGTCGACTTGCCGACCCCGGACTGGCCCACGAGCACGCTCATCCGCCTCCGCAGGCGGGCCACGAGCTCCTCCAGCGGCGCCTGCCGGGACACCGCGACCGCGTCGACCTCCAGCCCCGCGTAGCGGTCCAGGAGGGACCGCGGGCTGGCCAGGTCCGTCTTGGTCAGGCACAGCAGCGGCTCCAGGCCGCCGGCGTACGCGGCCACCAGGCAGCGGTCGAGGAAGCCCAGCGCCGGCTCGGGGTCGGCGACCGCGGTGACGATCACCAGCTGGTCGGCGTTGGCCACCACGACCCGCTCGGTGGGGTCGGTGTCGTCGGCGGTCCGGCGCAGCGACGTCGTCCGCTCCTCGATGACGACGATGCGGGCCAGGGAGTCCGGCCGGCCGCTGGTGTCGCCCACCAGCCGGACCCGGTCGCCGACGACGACGCCGTGCCGGCCGAGCTCGCGGGCGCGCATCGCGGTGACCTCGACCGAGTTCCTCCCGGGGTCCTCGACGCGGACGGTCATGCGGCCCCGGTCGACCGCGACGACCAGGCCCGGCACCGCGTCCTCGTGGCGGGGCCGGGTGCGGGTGCGCGGCCGCGAGCCGCGCCGGTTGGGCCGGACCCGGACGTCGTCCTCGTCCGACCGGCTGTCGTGCCTGCGCGGGCTCAGCGGCGGGCTCCCGCGAGCCCGCCCACCATCCGCGCCCAGCGCTCGGCGAAGTCCGGCAGCGTCTTGCCCACCGCGCCCGGGTCGGTCACCTCGACGCCGTCGGCGCCCAGCCCGAGCACCGCGGCGGCGTGCACCATCCGGTGGTCGGCGTAGGAGTGCACCCGGGCCGGCCGGAGCGGGCCGGGGGTGATCACCAGCCCGTCGGGGAGCTGCTCGACGGTCGCCCCCACCGCGCTCAGCACCTCGGCGAGGGCCTGCAGCCGGTCGGTCTCGTGGCCGCGCAGGTGGGCGATGCCGGTGAGCCGCGAGGGGCCGTCGGCCAGCGCGCACAGCGCGGCGAGCACCGGGGTCAGCTCGCCGACCTCGCCGAGGTCGGCGACCAGCGGGGCCACCCGGCCGGTGCCGGTGACCTGCAGGCCGGTGCCGGTGCGGACCACCTCCGCGCCCATGCCGCCGAGCAGGACGTCGAGCCGGCCGCCGGGCTGGGTGGTGGTGGCCGGCCAGTCCGGCACGGTCACCCGGCCCCCGGTCACCAGCGCGGCGGCGAGGAACGGGGCGGCGTTGGACAGGTCGGGTTCCAGCACGTCGTCCCGGGCGGCCACGCGGCCGGGCGCCACCCGCCAGCCACGGCCGGTCGCGGTCACCTCGACGCCGCGCTCGCGCAGGGCGGCCACGGTCATCTCCACGTGCGGCATCGAGGGCAGGCCGCCGGCCAGGGCGAGGTCCAGGCCGTCGGTGAAGCGGGCGGCGGCCAGCAGCAGCCCGGAGACGATCTGCGAGGACTCGCTCGCGTCGACGGTCACCGCGCCGCCGCGCACCCGGCCGGTGCCGTGCACGGTGAACGGCGCCCGGCCGCGGCCGCCGTCGTCCACCCGGACGCCGAGGTCGCGCAGGGCGGCCAGCAGCCCGGCGTTGGGCCGCTCGCGCAGCCGGGGGTCGCCGTCGAGCCGCACCGGGCCGTCGGCCAGCGCCGCGACCGGCGGGAGGAAGCGCAGCACCGTGCCGGCCAGCCCGGCGTCCACCTCGGCCGGGCCGCGCAGCGGGCCGGGGGTGACCTGCCAGTCGTCGCCGTCGTCCACGACGCCCACGCCGAGCGCGCGCAGGCCGGCCGCCATGAGCTCGGTGTCGCGGGCGCGCAGCGGGCGGACCAGCCGGCCGGGGCCGTCGGCCAGCGCCGCCAGCACGAGCGCGCGGGCGGTCAGCGACTTGGAGCCGGGCAGGGGCACGACGGCGTCGACCGGGGCGCGGGGGTGCGGCGTCGTCCAGACCTGCGTCACGGGCCCAGTCTGCCCTGCCCGGCGACCGCACCCGGCGGCGCGGCCCGGGCCCGCCACGGGGCCCGGGCCGCGCCCCGCGTCAGCCGCCGGTCGCCTGGGCGGCTGCCCGCTCCTTCTTCGCGCCGGCGGTGCGCACCAGCCGCCGGTTGGCGAACTCGAACATGCCCAGCTCGGAGAGCTCCCGCCCGTAGCCGGACTGCTTGACGCCGCCGAAGGGCAGCTCCGCCGAGGTGCCGGACGGCGAGTTGATCCAGACCATGCCGGACTCGACCTGGTCGGCGACCCGGCGGGCCCGCTCCACGTCGCTGCCGAAGACGGTGGCCGACAGCCCGTAGGGGGTGTCGTTGGCCAGCTGCACGGCCTCGTCCTCGCTGGAGACGCGGAAGACCACCCCGACCGGGCCGAACAGCTCCTCGCGGTAGGCGCGCATCTCCGGGGTCACGTCGGCGAGCAGGGTGGGCTCGACGAAGGCCCCGGGCCGGTCGGGGCGGCCGCCGCCGGCGAGGACGGTGGCGCCCTTCTCGACGGCGTCCTGCACCTGGGCGGTGAGGTCGGCGGCGGCGCGCTCCGACGACAGCGGGCCCAGCCGGGTGGACGGGTCGCTCGGGTCGCCCGGCTGCAGGCCCTGGAAGACCTGGGTGAGGCCGGCGACGAACTCCTCGTAGACGTCGTCCATCACGATGAAGCGCTTGGCCGCGATGCAGGCCTGACCGGCGTTCATGGTCCGCGAGATGGCGGCGGCCTTGACCGTCTTCTCCACCTCGGGGGCGTCGAGGACGATGAACGGGTCGTTGCCCCCGAGCTCGAGCACCGACTTCTTCAGGTACTTCCCGGCCAGCGAGGCCACCGCGCTGCCGGCCCGGTCGCTGCCGGTGAGCGTGACGCCCGCGACGTGCGGGTGGGCGATGACCTGCTCGACGTCGGAGATCCGCAGGAACAGGTTGGTGTAGACGCCCTCGGGGACGCCGGCGTCGTGGAAGAGCTGCTCCAGCGCGAGGGCGGTCTGCGGGTTGTTCTCCGCGTGCTTGAGCAGGATCGCGTTGCCGAGCACGAGGTTGGGCGCGGCGACCCGGGCCACCTGGTACAGCGGGAAGTTCCACGGCTCGATCGCCAGCAGCACGCCGATCGGCTCGTTGACGACGACGGCCTCGCCGTCCATGACGTCGATCTCCCGCGGCTCGAGGAAGCCCGGGCCCTTCTCCGCGTAGTAGCCGAAGATGCTGGCCACGAGCATGACCTCGCCGGCCGCCTCGCGGACCGGCTTGCCCATCTCGCGGGTGATCAGCCCGGCCAGCTCGTCGCGGCGCTCGGTCATCAGCTCGCCGATCCGGCCGACGACGGCGGCGCGGTCGGCGACCGACCGGCGGCGCCACTCCCGGTAGGCCTCGTGCGCCTTCTCGACCACCGCGGGCACCTGCGCGCTGTCGAGGAAGGGGAACTCCTGCTCGGTCTCGCCGGTGGCCGGGTTGACCGTCGCGTACGGGCGGTCGCCGGACTCGCTGGCGGTCTTGCCCACCGGGGTGGTCTGGGTGGTGGTCACGATCCTCGTGCCTCTCTTTCTCGACGCCTCTGTCCCGTCCAGTCCTACCCCTCCCGGCCCCCCGCACGCCCGCCGGGCGGCGGGACGGACCGGGCGGACGGCGGGACGGCGGTGCGGGAGCTGCGCGGGTGCGACCGGGCCGCGCCGCGGGCGGGACCGTCGGCGGGCCGATCTACGCTCGGAGGACGCCGGCACGCACCCCGGCGCCCCGACCCGGAGGGAGCAGCCCCGTGTGTGGCCGCTACGCCGCCAGCCGCCGTCCCGAGGACCTCGCCCTCGAGTTCGAGGCCGTCCCCGCCGAGGGCCAGCCCGCGCTCCCGGCCGACTACAACGTCGCGCCCACCAAGGACGTCCACGTCGTCCGGTGGAAGAAGGAGCGCGACGCCGAGGGCCGGCCCACCGGTGCCGGGCACCGCGAGGTGCGGGCCGTGCGCTGGGGCCTGGTCCCCTCGTGGGCCAAGGACGCCACGGTGGGCAACCGCATGCTCAACGCGCGCGTCGAGTCGTTGTCCGAGAAGCCCGCGTTCCGGTCGGCCGCCCGCGCCCGCCGCTGCCTGGTCCCGGCCGACGGCTGGTACGAGTGGGCCAAGCGGCTGGACTCGCCGGCCAAGCAGCCGTACTACATCACCCCGACCGACGGCTCGGTGCTGGCGTTCGCCGGCCTCTGGGAGGTGTGGGGCACGGGGGAGGACCGCCTCTACACCTGCACCGTGATCACCGAGCCGGCCGTCGGGGCGCTCACCGAGATCCACGACCGGATGCCGATGGTGCTGCCCCGCGAGCGCTGGGCGGAGTGGCTGGACCCGGCGCGTGAGGACGTCGCGGAGCTGACCGCCCCGACGCCGCCCGAGCTGGTCGAGGCCCTGGAGCTGCGCCCGGTGAGCACCCGGGTGAACGACGTCCGCTGCAACGGGCGCGAGCTGACCGAGCGGGCCGAGACGGTCAGCCCGCCGGCCGACCAGCCCGCCCTCTTCTGAGGTGGCGGGGACCGGGGGGAGCGCCGACCGGGGGCCGGTCGCGGCCGCGCCCACCGCACCGCCCGCCGGCCCGCCGGCCGGCGGGCCGACCGCCCTGCCCGGCTGGGTCGCGGTCGGGGTCACCTTCCTGACCTCCGGCGCCGTCCTGGTGCTCGAGATCGCCGGCCTCCGGCTGATCGCGCCCTACGTCGGCATCACCCTGCAGACCAACACCGCCGTCATCGGGTTCGCCCTGGCCGCGATCGCGGTCGGCGCCTGGGCGGGCGGGGCCGCCGCCGACCGCAGCGACCCGCGGCGGCTCATCACCCCGCTCATGGTCGCCGGCGGCGCGCTGGTGGTCGCCGTCCTGCCGCTGGTCCGCTTCGCCGGGTCCTGGCTCTCCGGCGCCGACGCCGGCAGCGTCCTGCTCCTGGCCGCGGTGGCCGTCGTGGTCCCCGCCGCGCTGCTCTCGGCCGTCCCGCCGATGATCGTCAAGCTCCAGCTGGGCAGCCTGGCCGAGACCGGGACCGTCGTCGGCCGGCTCTCGGGCATCGGCACGCTCGGCGGGATCGCGGCCACCTTCCTCACCGGCTTCGTGCTGGTCGCTGTGTTCCCGACCAGCGGGATCTTGGTCGGCACGGGGCTGGTCACCGTGCTGGCCGGGGGCGCGGTCGGCGTGCTGCTGCGCCGCCGCTCCGCCGGCGGGGCCGGGCAGGTGCCGGTCGCGCTGTTCGGGCTGGCGCTGGTCGGCTCCCTGCTCGCGGCGGTGGCGCCGACCCCGTGCGAGGAGGAGACCGCCTACCACTGCGCGCGGGTGGTCGCCGACCCGGAGCGGGAGAGCGGCCGGGTGCTCCTGCTCGACACGCTGCGGCACTCCTACGTCGACCTCGACGACCCGACGCACCTCGAGTTCGAGTACGTCCGCGCGATCGCCGCCGTCAGCGACGCGGTGGCCCCGGAGGGGGAGCCGCTGTCGGCGCTGCACCTCGGGGGCGGGGGGCTGACGGTGCCGCGCTACCTCGCCGAGGTCCGCCCCGGCACCTCCGGCCTGGTCCTGGAGGTGGACCCGGGCGTCGTGGCGATGGACCGCGAGCAACTGGGGCTCGTCGAGTCCGACCGGCTGCGGGTGCGGGTCGCCGACGCCCGGGTCGGCCTGGCCGACGAGGCGCCCGGCGCGCGCGACCTCGTCGTCGGCGACGCCTTCGGCGGGCTGTCGGTGCCCTGGCAGCTGACCACCGTGGAGGCGTTCGGGCTCGTCGACCGCGCGCTCGTCGACGACGGCGTCTACGTCGCCAACCTCATCGACAACCCGCCGCTGGGCTTCGTCCGGGCGGAGCTGGCCACGCTGCAGGAGGTCTTCGGCTCGGTGCTGCTGCTGGCGCCCGGCCCGGTGCTCGCCGGGCGGGACGGCGGCAACGTGGTCGCGGTCGCCGCGCAGACGCCGCTGCCGACCGCGGCGATCGGGGCCGCGCTGGCCGCGCACGACCTCGACTGGCAGGTGGCCGGGGGTGCGGAGCTGGCCGCCTTCACCGGGGACGCCGACGTCCTCACCGACGACCACGCGCCGGTCGACCAGCTGCTGACGCCCTACGCCGCCCCCGGCTCCTGATCGGCCGCCCCGGGTCATCGGCCGCCCCGGGTCCTGGCCGGTCCCCGCGGCGGGGGCGTCAGCGGCTGATGGCGGCCGTGCGGGCCCGCGTGAGGCGGACCAGGTCGGCCGGCGCGAGCTCCACCTGCAGCCCCCGCTTCCCGGCGCTGACCATGACCGTGGGGAGGTCCAGGGCCGATTCGTCGACGACGGTCGGCAGGGCCCTGCGCTGCCCCAGCGGGCTGATCCCGCCGAGCACGTAGCCGGTGGCCCGCTCCGCGTCGGCCGGGTCGGCCATGGCCGCCCGCCGCCCGCCGGCGGCCGCGGCCAGCGCCTTGAGGTCCAGGGTGCCGCTCACCGGCACGACGGCCACGGTGAGCGCGCCGTCGACCCGGGTCACCAGGGTCTTGAACACCTGCCGCGGGTCGGCGTCCAGGGCCGCCACCGCGGCCTCGCCGTGCCCCTGGCCGGCCGGGTGGTCGGGGTCGTAGGAATGCAGGGTGTGCACCACGCGGGCCTTCTCCAGGGCCCGCACCGCGGGGGTCGCCGCCACGGCGCGGCAGCCTAGCCGCGCCGACCGGAGAGCACCGCGACGGGGAATGGACGCCGGTCGCGGGGCGGTTGCACCCCTCGTGAGCAGCACCGTGTCCAGCAGCACCCGTCCGCGGGTCCCGAGCCGACGGCCCCCGGGCCGCCCCGACGCCGCGCGACTAGGATCGACCGACGTGGTGACCCGCGTCCGGGCGCCGCAGAGAGGACGGTCGGTGCCCGAGGAGTCCGTGCAGCGCAACCCCCAGCCGGCCCCGGTGGAGGTGCCCGAGGCCCGGGCCGGCGGCAGCCGCACCGAGGTCGCCGAGACCCGAGCCGAGCGCGACGCGCGCTTCGAGCGCGACGCCCTGCCGTTCCTCGACCAGCTCTACCCGGCGGCCCTCCGGATGACCCGGAACCCGGCCGACGCCGAGGACCTGGTCCAGGAGACGTTCGTGAAGGCCTACTCGGCCTTCCACCAGTTCGCCGAGGGCACCAACCTCAAGGCCTGGCTGTACCGGATCCTGACCAACACCTACATCAACAGCTACCGCAAGAAGCAGCGGCAGCCGCAGCAGTACCCCACCGACCAGGTGCAGGACTGGCAGCTGTACGCCGCCGAGGAGCACAGCTCCAGCGGGCTGCGGTCGGCGGAGATCGAGGCGCTGGACCACCTGCCCGACTCCGACATCAAGGAGGCCCTCCAGCAGCTGCCGGAGGACTTCCGCCTCGCGGTCTACCTCGCCGACGTCGAGGGCTTCGCGTACAAGGAGATCGCCGAGATCATGGGCACGCCCATCGGCACGGTGATGTCCCGCCTGCACCGCGGCCGCCGCGGGCTGCAGAAGCTGCTGGCCGACTACGCACGCGAGCGCGGCTTCGTCCGCGCCGGCGCCGGGGAGGAGGCGAGCCAGTCATGAGCGCCGAGGAGCGCCCCCCGGCCGGCGAGCCCATCGAGATCCACTCGTGCGACGACGTGCTCTCGCACGTGTTCGAGTTCCTCGACCACGAGACCGACGACGCCCGCCGCGAGGTCATCGCCGAGCACCTCGACGAGTGCTCGCCCTGCCTGCGGCAGTTCGGCATCGAGCAGGAGTTCAAGGCGCTGGTCCGCCGCCGCTGCGGTGGCGACGCCCCGCCGCCCGGTCTCCGGGACCGCATCAAGCTGCAGCTCACCAGCGTCTCCTTCGAGGAGGACGGGACGCAGGTCAGCGTCGAGCGGCTGACCGTCGAGCGGACCGAGCAGCGCCCCACCGCCTGAGCCCGTGGTCGCGGGAGGCCCGGGGCCGAGGGCCCCGGGCCTCCCGCGCACGGCCCCGTCCTCCGGTCCCGCCCCGAGCGAGGGGTGGGGAGGACGGGGTCCGGCCTCGGCTCCTGGCCCCCCTGCAGGGTCCCGCCGCGAGCGTGCGAGTGGCGGGGGGCAGGGGGGTCCCGCCTCGGCTCCTGGCCCCCCTGCAGGGTCCCGCCGCGAGCGTGCGAGTGGCGGGGGGCAGGGGGTCCTTCTAGGCGTTGGGCCGCTTGCCGTGGTTGGCCTTGTTCCCCTTGCGGGAGCGCCGCTTGCGTCCACGCTTGGACATCGCTGCCCTCCTCTCCTGCTCGTCGGGCCGGGCCCGGTGGGCCCCCTGGTGCACGCGTGACCGCCCGGGCCCGCAGGGGCGCGGGACGGAGGCGTGGCTGACCCCTCCAGCGTCTCACGGGCGGTTCGGCAGCCGGGACCGCCTGTGGTGGGCCGGCGGGGCAGGGTCCAGGGTGGGGGTGGGCGCGGTCGGGTCCGCCGGGGCGGGCGGGGACGGCAGCAGGTCGGCAGGGCAGGAGTGGAGGGCCCGGAACGCAGGGCCGGGAGAGGAGCGCAGCGGTGGCTCGGGTCGGGATCGAGAGCGTCCTCGTGGCAGGGCGGGGCCCTGCGGCCTGCGCGGTCGTGTCGGCCTGCTCGCGGCTGGGCGTCAAGGCGGTCGCCGTCCACTCCGAGGCCGACCGCGGGGCGCGGCACGTCCGGCTCGCCGATGAGTCCGTGCTGCTGGGCCCGGCACCGGCCGCCGACTCCTACCTCGCCGTCGACCGCATCGTGGAGGCCGCCCGGCGCACCCGGGTGCAGGCGGTGCTGCCGGTGCCCCCGGCCCTGGCCGGCAACGCGCGCCTGGCCGGGGCCGTCGTCGCCGCCGGGCTGACCTGGGTCGGGCCGCCGGCCGCGGTGCTGGAGCGCCTCGGCGGCGACGGCATCGAGCCGGCCAGCGAGCGGGGACTGCTGGCGTGGGTCACCGACGACGGGCTGCGCTGCCTGACCCCGGTCAGCCGCGACCGGGCCGCCGGGATCGCCCGGGTGGCGTGGACGCCGGACACGTCCCCGGAGCCGCCCGCGGCGGCGCGCCGGCTGGCTGACGTCGGCTGGCGCGGCCTGGTGACCGTCGGGGTGTCCGAGGGCGGGGACCTCGCCGAGGTCGCGGCCGGCTTCTCGCTGGACATGGCCGTCCTCGAGCGCGCGCACCGGGTCGACGCCGTCGAGCTCGCCCTCCGCAGCGCGGCGTCCGCCCCCCTGGGCCCCGAGGCCGCGGTGACCGGTGGCCCCCCGCGGCGGGCGGTCGCGGTGCAGCTGCGCTCCACGCTGCCGCCGGGCACCGCGGGGCGGGTGACCGGCCCGCTCCCGGTGTCCGGGCGGCGGCGCGCCGCCGCTCCCGGCGCCGAGGTGGTCGCCGTGAGCGGCTACGATCCCGGCGACCGGCTGGACGGCTGGTACGACGCGCTGCTCGCGACGGTGAGCGCCGGGGCCCCCGACACCGCCACGGCCGCGCGGGCCGCCGCCGAGGTGCTCACCGGGCTGCCGGAGACCGGGGTGCCGCACGACGGCGCGGAGGTCTGCGCGGTGCTCGACCGGCTCGCCACCGGGCGGCTGCGGCCGCGTCCCTGACCGCCGTGTGCCGCCGGACCGGGGCGGGCGTGCCAGGATGGCCGCCGGGCCCGCGGGCCCGGTCCGGGGGGCAGGCGGTCGGGAGGTGCCGGTGGCGGTCGAGGAGATCCACGCCGAGATGGTGTCGAGCGTGTGGAAGGTGCTGGTCACCCCCGGCGAGCAGGTGGCCGCGGGGGACACCCTGGTGATCCTCGAGTCCATGAAGATGGAGATCCCGGTGCTCACGGAGCGGGCGGGAACGGTGCAGGAGCTGCACGTGGTCGAGGGCGAGGTGCTCCAGGAGGGCGACCTCATCGCCACCGTCGTCGAGGGCTAGGGAGGACGTCCGGCCCCCGCCACTCGAGCGCCCGGGCACGGAGCCGTCACAGGTCGCGGGCGTAGACCAGCAGCTCCACCCCTGGCAGCGGCGACCAGTCCCGCTCCGGGAGCCGGGTGAAGCCCAGCCGGTGGTAGAGCCGGTGGGCGCCGGCCATGCGGACGTCGGTGGAGAGCACCATGCGCCGCTTCCCGGCCGCGCGGGCCCGGTCCAGGCAGGCGGCGACCAACCGTTCCCCCACGCCGCGACCCCGGGCGGCGGGGTCGACCACGAGCATGCGGAAGGCGGCCTCGTCGTCCGACTCGGTCACCTCGCCGAAGTCGCCCTCCAGCACCAGCGCCACGCTGCCCACCAGCCGGTCGCCGTCCCGGGCGACGAGCAGGTGCGCGCGGTCGGCCCGCCCGGCCACGTCGGCCAGCTGCCCGGTGTACTGCGGCCCGGCGAGGCCGTCGTCGACGTAGACCCGCACGGTCAGCTCGGCGATGGCGGGGTGGTCCTCCGGGCGGGCCGGTTCCACGGACAGCGGGGTCGGCGGGCTCTCCACGTCGCGCCAGCCTAGCGGGGCGCTGCACCTACGCTCGGCGGCGATGAACAGCCTCTCGGACCGTCTCACCCGCGGGTCGGCGTCCGCACCCGCCCAGGTCGACCACGCCCGCCGGCTCGTCGCCGACTGGCAGCTGCTGGCCGACCTCTCCTTCGCCGACCTGACGCTGTGGGTGCCGCTGGCCGACGGGCCGTGGTGGTGCGTGGCGCAGGTGCGGCCGCTGACCGCCCCGACCAGCCACCCCGACGACCTGGTGGGTGCCGAGGTCACCGGGGCCGCCGCCCAGCCGTTCGAGGTGGCCCGCAGCGAGGGCCGCCCGGTGACCGAGGGGGAGCCGGACTGGTCGGGGACGACGCCCCGGCGGCGGGAGGTCATCCCGGTCCGGCACGACGGCGTGGTGGTCGCCGTCCTGGCCAAGGACACCAACCTGGCCGTCACGCGCGCGCCGTCCACCCTGGAGCTGACCTACCTGGACATCGCCGCCGACCTCTGCCTCATGGTCTCGGCCGGGACGTTCCCGCCGCGGGGCATCCTCGACGCGGAGATGAGCCCCCGGGTCGGGGACGGGCTGGTCCGGCTCGACGCCTCCGGCCGGGCCGTCTACGCCAGCCCCAACGCCCTGTCGGCGTACCGGCGGATGGGGGTGACCGGCGACGTCGTCGGCGCGGACCTGGCCGCCCTGACCCGCGGTGCGGCCGCCGACGGGGTGGCCGGCGAGGCGGTGGTGGCGGGCATCCGGGCGGCGCTGGCCGGGCGCTTCCCCGACCCGATGGACGTCGAGGGCACGGCGGCGACCCTGCTCGTGCGCGCGCTGCCGCTGCAGGCGCCCGGGGCGGAGGAGGGGGCGCTGGTGCTGGTCCGCGACGTGACCGACGTCCGCCGCCGCGACCGGGCGCTGCTCACCAAGGACGCCACCATCCGGGAGATCCACCACCGGGTGAAGAACAACCTCCAGACGGTGGCCGCGCTGCTGCGGCTGCAGGCCCGGCGCATGACCGAACCGGCCGCCCGCGAGGCGCTGGAGGAGTCGGTGCGCCGGGTGGCCTCGATCGCCGTGGTGCACGAGACGCTGGCCGGCAGCCGGGAGGACGTGGTGGAGGTCGACGACGTCCTCGACCAGGTGCTGCCGATGGTGGGCGACCTCGCCTCGGTCGGGCCCGCCGCGCGCACCCTCCGCACGGGGCGCTTCGGCGAGCTCCCCGCCGCGGCGGCCACACCCCTCGTGCTGGTGGTGACCGAGCTGCTGCACAACGCGGCCGAGCACGCCTTCCCGGAAGGGCTGCCGGGCACCATCGAGCTGGTCGCCGAGCGCGCCGGCGAGGATCTCGTGGTGCGGGTGCGGGACGACGGCTCGGGGCTCCCCGAGGGCTTCGACCCGGCGGCCAGCGAGGGGCTGGGGCTGCAGATCGTGCGCACCCTGGTGACCACCGAGCTCGGTGGTGAGCTCTCGATGGGCGCCCCGGCCGGCGGGGGTCCGGGGACGGAGGCCGTGCTCACCCTTCCCGGCGCCGGCCGCCCGCGCCGCTGACCCGCCGGACCGCAGCGGCCCGGGCCGGGGACGGCACGTGGCCGCGGGGTCCGGAAGGAGCGGGGCCCGCAGGGTCCCCGACGAGCGGAGCGGCCGCACGGCTCGGCCGGGGCCGGGGACGGCACGGGGCCGCGGTCGGAGCCCGGAGGGCGACAGTGGAAGCAGTGGAGACAGCGACGAGGCCGGCCCGGGGACATCCGGGCCGGCCTCGTCGCTGTCGTGCTCTCCCCGGTCCGGACCGGGGAGGGTGGTTCCGGCAGGTCAGGCGGTGCGCACCCGGGTGCGGGCCTGGCGGCGCTTGAGGGCGCGGCGCTCGTCCTCGGACAGCCCGCCCCAGACGCCGGAGTCCTGCCCCGAGCGGAGGGCCCAGTCCAGGCAGGACTGGGTGACGGGGCAGCGCCCGCACACGGCCTTCGCCTGCTCGATCTGCACGAGCGCCGGGCCGGTCGTCCCGATGGGGAAGAACAGCTCCGGGTCCTCGTCCCGGCAGAGCGCGCGGTGGCGCCAGTCCATGGCTGTGTTCTCCTCGATGTCGTCTACGGTGTGGTGCACCAGTCGCCGGCCTGTAGACCGTTCCGCAGGCCGACACCGGGGTGCCCAGCGCCATGGCACAGCGACTTCGTGCATGTGTTACCGACAGGTTGCTTTCTCCCGCGATGTTTTCACGGCGGAGGGGCCTGTCAAGCAGAACGAGGGGATCGGTGGACCCCTCGTGAGCAAGCTCACCACGGGCATGGTAGGCCCGCCACTCGGCCCGATCCGGACGCCGTGGGTCCTGTTGACAGCAGGTCCCTGACGTGCGAATACGCCGTGGTCGCCGAGGCGGTCAGCCGACGACGCGGAGGGCCGCGGGGACGCCGGTGAGGCGCAGCCCCGTCGC
Organism: Geodermatophilus marinus; assembly: GCF_003428645.1. Lineage (GTDB taxonomy): Bacteria > Actinomycetota > Actinomycetes > Mycobacteriales > Geodermatophilaceae > Geodermatophilus. The sequence continues at coordinate 246,500 of NZ_QVQH01000006.1, forward strand.
CGTCCCGAGGTGGTCGCCGTCGACCTGCCAGCCCTGCGGGCGGACGGCGGTGAGGGTCACCTCGGCCACGTCGTGGAACCGGTGCACCCCGCGGCCGCGGGCGTCCGGTCGGACGGCGAGCACCTGCCGGACGTGGTGCAGCATCCGCAGCACCCCGACCCGGCCCATGGCGAACACGTCCAGGCCGGTGTCGAAGGAGGCCTGCGGGGTCGGGTTGACCGCCCGCGCCCCCAGGTAGGTCCACGGGGCCACGTTCGAGACCAGGCAGAGGAAGAGCCCGTCCACGGGGGCGGCACCGGCCACCTCGAGGGTCATCGCCGGCCGGCGGCGCTCGGCGCCGAGGACGAACGCCCGGGTCGCCTCCCGGACGTACAGCGCCCCGGTCGAGCGGCGTCCCCGGGCCCGGCGCGCCTCGACCCGGGCGATGACGTCGGCGTCGAAGCCCAGCCCGGCGCTGAAGACGAACCAGCGGGGCTCGCCCCACTCCGGCCGGGCGGCGGCCGCCGTGTCGGCCGCGGCCTGCGCGACCTCGGGTGCGGGACCGGTGGCGGGCACGGCCGACGCGCCGCGGGCGCTGGCGGTCCCGAGCGAGACCAGCCGGGTCCGGCCGGCCCGCAGCGAGGCGAGCACCTCCTCGGTGGCGGTCACCGGGTCCCGCGCGCGGCCCAGGGCCCGGGCGAAGACGTTGGTGGAGCCGCCGGGGACGACGGCCAGCAGCGGGAGGCCGGGTGCCGGGCCGGCGTGCAGCAGGCCGTTGACCGCCTCGTTGACCGTCCCGTCGCCACCCAGGACGACGAGGACGTCGACGCCGTCGACGACCGCCTGGCGGGCCAGGGCGGCGCCGTGGCCGCGGGCGCGGGTCTCGGCGAGGTCCACCTTGAGGTCGCCGCGCAGCAGGGCCAGCACGCGGTCGCGGACCGCACGGGTCGTCGTGGTCGCAGCGGGGTTGGCCACCACGAGCGCACGCATGCCGGTCAGGCTAGGCCAGCGCCGTGGCCGACCCCGCCACGCGCCCGTCCCGGTGCGCCACTCGGCCGGTCGGACCGCCGGGCGGAGTGCCGCCGCCGCGTACCCTCGCGGCCGTGACGCAGGACGGCGGGACCGACGCCCCCCGGGGCCGCAGGCTGGTCGACCGGCTGCTCGGTGCCTCGGCCGACCCCGGACCCGAGCGCCCGGCGCGGGAGCGGACGCCGGCGCCGCCCGCCGTCCGCCGCGCCGCGCTGGTGGTCGCCGTCGAGGCCGCGGTGCTCGCCGGCCTGGCGCTGTGGCTGCTCTGGCTGACCGTCACCTCCGACCCCGACAGCACCGGTCGTGCCCTCGCCGAGGTCGTCTACGTCGGGTTCTTCGCGGTGCTGCTCGGTGCCGCCGCCGTCGGGCTGTGGCGGGTGTCGGGCTGGGCGCGCGGCCCGGTGGTGGTGCTGCAGGTCCTCATCGGGCTGTTCGGCTACACCTCGGCGTTCCAGAACGGCCAGCCGCTCATCGGCCTCCCGCTGCTCGTGCTGGCCGCGGTCGAGCTGTACCTGCTGCTGACCCCGGAGGCCCGGCTGGCCTTCTACGACCGCTGACGCAGGACGAGGCCTGGCTCAGCCTCGATCCACCGTCGAATAGGCGGTGACTGCGCGTCGGAAAGCACGAATGCCCCTCTGACGAGGAACGATCGGGCTTGTCTAAGGCTTGACCGGTCCGCGCAGAAGGGCATCCGCTGGATGCGACTGTCTCACGGTTCGTCGGCGTTGTCGGCGACGTTCGATGATCCGAACCTCGTGTCGGCCGCCGGGCTGGCCCCGGTGCTCGCTCTCGCGCAGTCCTGCCGGTTCGCCGATCTGGTCGCCGAGAAGCTCACGCTCAAGGCCACCGGCGGGGTGAACGCCCCGGTGAAGGTGCCGGCGCTGGTCGCCGGGATGATCGCCGGCGCGGACTCGATCGCCGACATGGACCTGCTCCGGCACGGCGGCATGGGCCGGCTGTTCGCCGGCATCCGGGCACCGTCGACGTTGGGCACGTTCCTGCGCAGCTTCACCTTCGGCCACGTCCGCCAGCTCGAGTCGGTGGCCGCGGCGGTGTTGACCGCGCTGGCCGCGGCCACGCCGTTGCTGCCCGGCGCCGACCGGATGACCTTCCTGGACCTGGACGACACGATGCGCCAGACCCACGGCTACGCCAAGCAGGGCGCCGGCTACGGCTACAACAAGATCAAAGGGTTGAACGCGCTGTTGGCCACCATCTCCACCCCGACCGCGGCGCCGGTGATCGGCGCCGCCCGGCTGCGGCGGGGGGCGGTCAAGTCCGCCCGCGGCGCGCAGCACCTGGTGGCCGAGGCGCTGGGCACCGCCCGGGCGGTCGGCGCCGGCGGCCCGGACCGCAGCGGGCTGGTGCTGCTGCGCGGGGACTCGGCGTTCTACGGCCACG
>NZ_QVQH01000060.1 GCF_003428645.1 Geodermatophilus marinus
CCGGGCCCGACGGAGACCGACAGTGGAAGAGCCGGACAGACCGGCGGCTCACCCACGGCCACGCCAGCCAACCAAGATCAGATCAGGCGCTCGCGGACTCCACCAAGATCGACGGTGGATCGAGGCTCAGGTCAACCCGCTTCACCTTCAAGGCTGCCAGCTCGCCCCAGCGCAACCCGCAGTACGCGAGGACGAGCACGACGACGCGGTAGGAGGCCATGATCTCCCGCTCGCGGTACGGGAGTCGGGAGCCGGCCCGGAGTGAACATGTCTCGTCCGCGAGGCGCTGGACCTGTGCATGAGTGAGGTACCGCCGCCGAGCCTGTTGAACTCGGGGCAGGTTGACCTTCTGGCACGGGTTCCGGGACAGCCGTCCGTCACGCACGGCGAGATCGAGGATGAGGCTGAGGACCCGGAAGTGCTTGCGGACCGTGGCGGGGGCGGCACCTTCCGCGTGCTGCCGCGCCACCCATGCCTGGACGTCGGCGTGTGACACAGCTACCAGCTGACAGGCGGACCAGTGCGGCAGGACGTGCATGTCGAGAATGCTCCGGTACCGCGACCGCGTCGTGGGTTTGAGCTGGGCTTGCCCCTCGAACCACTTCTCCGCCCACTCGCCCACCTTGATCTTCCCCGCACGAGGGTCGACGTAGTTCCCCGTTTCCAAGGCGGCGGTGACGGAGTCCAACCACCGCTGGGCGTCGACCTTGCGCTTGAAGTGGCGGGCGTGCTCCTTGCCGTTCGCGTCCCGGTACCGCGGCCGGTATGTGCCGTCGGGCCGCCTCGCGATCGACGCCATCGCTCATCGCCTCCCTGGTCGTGGGTCTGGCCATGGCCAGCGCAGTCTCGGCTCGTCCGCTGACCGAACGCTGACACCTCGAAGGGCACGCGTCTCCCGGCTCCCGCCTCCCTGGGGATTCACCGGGACATCCCCAGGCCCGGGTCGGGACGTCGTGCCAGCCGTGCGACGTCCTCGGGCCGCGGCGGTCGGACGCCCGGCTGCGATGGCGCCGACCGGGGGGCGGGTGGCCGGGTGGTGGCGAGCGCGGAGTCGTGGCGGGCGCGCCAGGTGTCGCGCTCCTGTGTGAGGCGGTCGGCCGGCTGGGCGAGGAGAGCCGGCTCAGCGGTCAGGCGTGCGATGCGAGCGCGGATGGCGGCTAGTTCGGTGTGGGCGGTGGCGATGCCCCGGTCGGTGTCGGTTAGCCGCTCCGCCGGGTCGAGGGTCCAGGCGAGGCGCCCGAAGCGGGCGAGCCGGTCCTGGTGCTGGCGGCGGGCGTGGTCCACCGCGGCCCCGGCGTGCCGGTGGGTCTCCTGGGCGGTGACTGCGGTCGCGCGCAACTGGGCGTGCTCGGGGTAGGCGCGTTCGGCGTGCCGGCGGGCGTAGGAGTCGAAGGCAGCCCACAGCCGCGGTCGGTCGTCGGACCGGTCGGCCAGGCGCGCGATCTGCTGCGGCTCGGTGGGCATCGCCGGCAGGTAGGGCCGCCAGGCGTCCGCCCAGTCGACCAGCTGGTCGCCGGCGCGGTTCACCGCCGCCCGCCGAAGCCGGAGCCGGCCAGGACCGTCGAGCACGACCCGCGCGGTCTGGCGGGCGGCGTCACGCCCGGTGTCCCAGCTGGCGAGCAGCGTGTCGCGGATCCGGTCGGTCTCGGCGGTGACGGCCGCGCCGCTGGCGTCGGCCCGAGCCGTGGCGTGGCGGGCGTCCATCCCGCTCTGCCGATAGGCCTCGGTCAGCGCGGTTGCCCGGTCGGCGTGGGCGGACTCGAGCGCGACGATCTCCCATAGCGCGTCCCGGCGGGGCAGGTCGGAGGCGAGCCGATCCAGGCAGCGCTGCTCGGCCGTCCACGCCGCGTGCAACTCGGCGAGCGCCTGCTCCAGCGGCCGGGGCGTGGCGTAGTGGGCGGCCTCAGTGGCGGCCAGCCGGGCGGCGTGGGCGGGGCCGAGATCGGCGCGGTCGCGGGCGAAGACCGCGAGCCACTGCTCACGCGCCTGGTCGGGATCGGTCGCCACGAGGTGGGCGGTGTTGGCCTGCCTGCCCCGGGTCATCCCGACGTAGGCCGCGGCCGCGCCGGTGTCCTCGCCGACCACCAGGTGGGACTGCTGCACGGATCGGTGACAGGTTGGGTCAGGCGGCCTGAGCGGCCAGTGTGGGTGTGATGGTCTCGTACTCGATGGGCGTGAGTCGACCGAGGGCGTCTTGGCGACGCCGGCGGTGGTAGG
>NZ_QVQH01000061.1 GCF_003428645.1 Geodermatophilus marinus
TGTCGACGACGCCTGAAAACTGACCCCCTCGCGACGGTCGAAAGTTGACCCCCTCCCGAGACCCTGGCTCGAGCCGAGCCGGGGAGGGACGAGGTGCTGGCAGTGGAGGACTGGGCGGAGATCCGCCGTCTGCATCGGGCCGAAGGGTTGCCGATCAAGCAGATCGCGCGGGTGCTGGGCGTCTCGCGGAACACGGTGCGAACGGCGCTGCGGGCCGACGGGCCGCCGAAGTACGAGCGGGTCGGTCAGGGGTCGATCGTCGATGAGGTCGAGCCGCGGATCCGGGAGCTGCTGCAGGCGTTCCCGACGATGCCGGCGACGGTGATCGCCGAGCGGATCGGCTGGACCCGGTCGATGACCGTGCTGAAGAAGCGGGTGGCCGAACTGCGCCCGGTCTACCTGCCGCCCGATCCGGCGTCGCGCACGCAGTACGTGGCCGGCGAGATCGCCCAGTTCGACCTGTGGTTCCCGCCGATCACGCTGCCGGTCGGGCACGGCCAGAGCCGCACCGCCAAGCAGTTGCCGGTACTGACGATGGTCTGTGGCTACTCCCGGTGGGCGGCCGCGGTGCTCATCCCGTCCCGGACGGCGGAGGACCTGCTGGCCGGCTGGTGGCAGCTGCTCGCCGGCCTCGGGGCGGTGCCCCGGGTGCTGGTCTGGGACGGTGAGGGCGCGGTCGGCCGCTGGCGCGGTGGCCGCAGTGAGCTCACCGCCGAGTGCCAGGGCTTCCGCGGCACCCTGGCGACTCGGGTGCTGATCTGCCGGCCGGCCGATCCCGAAGCCAAGGGCCTCATCGAGCGGCTGCACGACTACCTCGAGCGCTCCTTCCTGCCCGGGCGCACGTTCACCGGCCCGGCCGACTTCAACGCCCAGATCTCGGCCTGGCTCGGTCTGGTCAACACCCGAGTGCGGCGGGCACTGGGCTGCGCGCCGACCGACCGGATCGCCGCCGACCGGGAGCGGATGCTCACCCTGCCTCCGGTCGCCCCGGCCACCGGCTGGCGCTGCACGACGCGGCTGGCCCGCGACCACTACGTGCGGCTGGACGGCAACGACTACTCCGTGCACCCGGCGGTGATCGGCCGCCGCATCGAGGTCGTCGCCGACCTGGCAGGGGTGCGTGTGCTCTACGACGGCCGGGTCGTCGCCGACCACGAACGAGCCTGGGCCCGCCACCAGACGATCTCCGCCGACGAACACGTCGCCGCAGCGCGGGCGCTGCGCGCCGAGCGGGTCGGGCTGCTCCGTCCGGCGCCACCGGCCGGCGAGGTGGAGATCCGCTCCTTGAGCGACTACGACACCGCCCTGGGCCTCACCGACGAGGCCGGCGGAGGCGTGGCATGAGCCGGGACCTGGTGGCCGAGGTGGCGTTCTTGACCCGCGCGCTGAAGGCGCCCACGCTGCGCGAGGCGGTGGGTCGGCTGGCCCAGCGGGCCCGGGAGCAGTCCTGGTCGCACGAGGAGTTCCTGATCGCCTGCCTGCAGCGGGAGGTCTCCGCCCGGGAGTCACACGGCGGTGAGGGGCGGATCCGCGCCGCCCGGTTCCCGGCCCGCAAGAGCCTGGAGGAGTTCGACTTCGACCACGCCCGCGGCCTCAAGCGCGAGCTGATCGCGCACCTGGGCACGCTGGACTTCGTCACCGCCAAGGAGAACGTGCTGCTGCTCGGCCCGCCCGGCACCGGCAAGACCCACCTGGCCACCGGCCTGGCGATCCGGGCCTGCCAGGCCGGTCACCGGGTGCTGTTCGCCACCGCCACCGAGTGGGTCACCCGGCTCGCCGAGGCCCATCACGCCGGCCGGCTCCAGACCGAGCTGCGCCGCTTGGGCCGCTACCCGCTGCTCGTGGTCGACGAGGTGGGCTACGTGCCCTTCGAACCCGAGGCGGCCAACCTGTTCTTCCAGCTGGTCAGCAGCCGCTACGAGCGGGCCTCGCTGATCGTCACCAGCAACAAGCCCTTCGGTCGCTGGGGCGAGGTCTTCGGCGACGAGGTCGTCGCCGCGGCCATGATCGACCGCCTCGTCCACCACGCCGAGGTGATCTCACTCAAGGGCGACAGCTACCGACTCAAGGACCGCGACCTCGGCCGCCCACACGCGGCCGCCACCGAAGACGCATGACCACGAGGGGGTCAACTTTCAGCCGTCGCTAGGGGGTCAACTTTGGGCCGTCGTTGACA
>NZ_QVQH01000062.1 GCF_003428645.1 Geodermatophilus marinus
CCCGAGTTCCGCAGTTGATGGGCACACGAGGCGGGTAGCGCGGACGAAGGTGCTGGTCGAGCGGGCGTAGCGTTCCCGACGGGCGTGAATGTGTAGGTACACGTTTGGGCCGCTGAGGGCTTGCTCTTGCTGGTCATCGGCGGCCAGGGTGTAGGTGTGTACCTGCGGACGTCGTCGCGGCAGAACCAGGACGGGACGACGGTGCGGTACGTGTCGATCGCGCACAACGAGCGCAGCCCGGGCGGCCCGTCGGTGGCCAAGGTGCTGCTGCCGCTGGGCCGCGAGGACCGCCTCGACGTCGCCGGGCTGCGCCGGCTGGTCGGCTCGATCAACCGCTACCTCGGCGACGACGCCGGCAGCGACGCCGGCGTCCAGGTCGGCGCGCAACCCGGCGGCGGGCTGAGGATCACCGACTCCCGCCCGGCCGGCGGGGCATGGCTGCTGGACGGGCTGTGGCAACAACTCGGGATCGGCACCGCACTGCGCGAGGTGCTCGGCGACCGCCGGTTCACCACCGACGTCGAGCGGATGCTCTTCGCGCTGGTCGCCAACCGGGCGCTGGCCCCGACCTCCAAGCTGGCCGCCGCCGAGTGGATCAGCTCCGACGTGGCCATCCCCGGGCTGGCCGAGGCGACCGATGATCAGGCGTACCGGGCGATGGACCTGCTCATCGAGGCCGACACCGACGCCAAGGTGCAGGAGGCGGTGTTCTTCGCCGTGGCCAACCTGCTCAACCTCGAGGTCGACCTGCTGTTCTTCGACACCACCAGCACCTACTTCGAGCGCGACACCGAAGACACTCCTGTCCCGGACACCGCCCCAGTCGCCGGCGCAGAAGCCGGGGCCAAGGACGCGGCCGACTCCGGCGGCGGGTCGGGGTTTCGCCGCTACGGGCACTCCAAGGACTCCCGGCCCGATCTGCCGCAGATCATCATCGGCCTGGCCGTGACCCGGGAGGGCATCCCGGTGCGGGTGTGGTGCTGGCCGGGCAACACCTCCGACCAGGCCGTGTTGCCGCAGGTCAAGGACGATCTGCGGGCCTGGCGGCTGGGCCGGGTGGTCACCGTGGTCGACCGCGGCTTCTCCTCCGCGGCCAACCTGGACTACCTGCGCCGCGCCGGCGGGCACTTCATCGCCGGCGAGCGGATGCGCGCCGGGACCCCGCACGTGGAGGAGGTGCTGGCCCGCCAGGGCCGTTACCGCCAGGTGCGGGACAACCTGCGGGTCAAGGAGGTCCGCCTCGAGTCCGCGCCGGATCTGCGCTGGGTGCTCTGTGCCAACCCGGACGAAGCGACCCGCGCCGCCGCGCAACGGGAGGCCGCGCTGACCCGCATCCGCGAGGAGCTGGCCCGCATCACCATGGCACGCGCCCGGCTGGCCACCACCAAGCCCACGACCGCCGCCGCCACTCGTCGCCGGGGCGCCGAGCTGGCCGCCCACACCCGGGCCGAGTGCGCGCTGCGCGACCACCCGGCGCTGGGCCGCTGGCTGCGCCAGACCTCCTCCGGGCGGCTGGTCGTCGACACCGCCAAGGTCCGCGCCGAGGCCCGGCTGGACGGCAAGTACCTGCTGGTCACCTCCGACCCCGACCTCTCGGCCGAGGACGTCGCGCTGGGCTACAAGAACCTGCTGGAGGCCGAACGCGGCTTCCGCGACCTGAAATCCACCCTGGAGCTGCGGCCGGTGTTCCACCGCCTCGAGCCCCGCATCCGCGCGCACGTGCTGCTGTGCTGGCTGGCGCTGCTGCTCATCCGGGTCGCCGAACGGCGCACCGGCCAGACCTGGCCGGCCCTGGCCCGCGAGCTCGGCCGGCTGCACGCCGTGACCCTGACCGGGCCGACCGGCACGGTCACCCAGACCACCGAACTCACCACCGGCCAGTCCGGCATTCTTCGGGCCTGCGCAGTCGCCCCGCCGCCCCGGATCACCGCGCTACACCCCGCCTGAGCTGCACAGATACCGCTACCGAGGCCGCCGGAACGTGTAGTGACACGCCCCTGTCTCCCGCCGAGGCACATCTCCGCAGGTCAACGCACGAATTCGCCCATCTCGTCGACCTACGAACTGCGGAACCCGGG
>NZ_QVQH01000063.1 GCF_003428645.1 Geodermatophilus marinus
GACGGCAGGCACGAGCGGTCCACATCTCACGGAGCGTTAGCACCTTCGCGAGCGTGGCCCTCGTGCCTGCCCCCAACGATCAGCCACGCCGAAGGCGACGATCACGCCTACTGGCGGGGACTCTTAGTGCGTTCGTGCAGGTAGGAGGGGTGAGCGGCAGGCGCGGGCCGCTCTGGTGATCGGCGTGGCGGCGTGGCCGCGAAGGAAGCTCCCGGTAGGACCGAGATCGACCAAGATCAACGTCCCTCCGGGAGCTCCGATGCTGGAGTCTGCCACCCCTGTTGTTCCCGCGGTCGCCTCCACAGCCGCCGAACCCGGCGTCGGGGCATCGGAGTCGGAGAAGGGGCTGCCGCTGCGGCTGGGGGTGCTGACCGAGCAGATTCCGCCGGCGCTGGTCGATGCGGCGGTGGCCGATGAACCGTCCTGGATCTGGCAGAGGCTCTGATCTCGCAAGGAGACTGAGACCGTGCCAGCACCCCGCAAGTACGACGAGGAGACCCGCGCCCGCGCCGTGCGGATGTACCAGGAACGCATCCGCGACACCGGCGAGTCGAAGCTGACCGCCCGCCGCGCGGTGGGCGCGGTGCTGGACATCAACCCGGCCACGCTGCGCAACTGGGTCGAGCGCGAGGAGATCGACACCGGCGCCCGACCCGGGGTGACCACCGAGGCGTCCGAGGAGCTCAAGGCGCTGCGCCGAGAGGTCGCCGAGCTGCGCCGGGCGAATGAGATCCTCAAGACCGCCTCGGCGTTTTTCGCGTCGGCGGAGCTCGACCGCCGACTGCGCTGATCTGCGACTACATCGACGCGCACAAGCAGCGCTTCGGGGTCGAGCCGATCTGCCGCGTGCTCACCGTGCACGGGCTCAAGATCGCCCCGAGCACCTACTACGAGCGCGTGAAGGCACCGCTGTCCGCGGCGGAGTTGGCCGACGCCTACGCCGCGAACACCCTGGTCGACCTCTACCGCAAGAACCGACGGGCCTACGGGGTGCGCAAGCTCTGGCACGCCGCCCGCCGCGCCGGTCATGACTGGGGCCGGGACCAGGTCGGCCGGCGGATGCGCCTGGCCGGTATCGACGGCGTCCGCCGCGGCCGTCATCAGACGGTGACCACGCAACGGGATCAGACCGCGCCGCGGCACCCGGACCTCTGCGATCGGGAGTGGGCCACGCCTTCCCGGCCGGACCAGTGGTGGGTAGCGGACTTCACCTACGTGTGGACGCTGGCCGGGTTCGTCTACGTCTCCTTCGTCACCGACGTCTTCTCCCGCCGGATCCTGGGCTGGCGGGTCTCGACGTCGAAGACGACACCCCTGGTGATGAGCGCACTGGAGCAGGCGCTGTTCACCCGCCGCCGCGGCAACGCCGCGTTCACCGCCACCGGCCTGCTGCACCACTCCGATGCGGGGTCGCAATATACGTCTCTGGCGTTCACCGAAGCCCTGCTCGAGGCCGGCATCGCCGGCTCCATCGGCTCGGTCGGTGACGCCCTGGACAACGCCCTGATGGAGTCCACCATCGGTCTCTACAAGACCGAACTCATCGACCGGCAGCGGGCCTGGACCGGCCGGGCCGCCGTCGAGCGGGAGACCGCCGGCTGGGTGCACTGGTTCAACACCGAACGCCTGCACTCCGCGATCGACTACCGCCCACCGATCGAATTCGAAGATCACCACTACCGTGACACCACGACCCCCGCGGACCTCGCGGTGGCCTGAACCTCGATCCACCGTCGAATAGGCGGGTGACTGCGCGTCGGAAAGCACGAATGCCCCTCTGACGAGGAACGATCGGGCTTGTCTAAGGCTTGACCGGTCCGCGCAGAAGGGCATCCGCTGGATGCGACTGTCTCACGGTTCGTCGGCGTTGT
>NZ_QVQH01000064.1 GCF_003428645.1 Geodermatophilus marinus
AGCCTCGATCCACCGTCGGATAGGCGTGTGACTGCGCGTCGGAAAGCACGAATGCCCCTCTGAGCAGGAACGATGTGGCTTGTCTAAGGCCCAAATCGTCCGCGCAGAAGGGCATCCGCTGGATGCGACTGTCTCACGGCTCGTCGGCGTCGTCCGCGAGCTTCGATGATCCGAATCTCGTGTCGGTCGGCGGGCTGGCCCCGGTGGCCGCGCTCGCGCAGTCCTGCCGGCTCGCTGATCTGGTCGCCGACAAGCTCACCCTCAAGGCCACCGGCGGGGTCAACGCCCAGGTCAAGGTGCCGGCGCTGGTGGCCGGGATGGTCGCCGGAGCGGACTCGATCGCCGACATGGACCTGCTGCGCCACGGCGGCATGGACCGGTTGTTCGCCGGCATCCGGGCCCCGTCGACGCTGGGCACGTTCCTGCGCAGCTTCACCTTCGGCCACGTCCGCCAGCTCGACAGCATCGCCACGGCGTTCCTGACCGGGCTGGCGCAGGCCGCGCCGCTGCTGCCCGGCGTCGACTCCGTCGCCTTCCTGGACCTCGACGACACGATGCGCGAGACCCACGGCTACGCCAAGCAGGGCGCCGGCTACGGCTATAACAAGATCAAGGGCCTCAACGCACTGATCGCCACGATCTCCACCCCGATCGCTGCGCCGGTGATCGGTGCCGCCCGGCTGCGCAAGGGCGCGGTCAAGTCCGCCCGCGGCGCGGGCACGCTGCTCACCGAGTCCCTCGGCACCGCCCGGGCCTGCGGCGCCGGCGGCCCCGATCGCCGCGGGCTGGTGCTCGTGCGCGGCGACTCGGCGTTCTACTGCCACGACGTCATCGCCACCGCCCGCCGCGGTGGAGCCCGGTTCTCGATCACGGCCCGGATGGACGCCGCGGTCACCAAGGCCATCGCCGCGATCGCCGAGGACGCCTGGACGGCGATCCGCTACCCGCAGGCGGTCTGGGACGAGCAGGAGCAGTGCTGGATCTCCGATGCCGAGGTCGCCGAGATCGAGTTCACGGCGTTCACCTCCCGCCGCAAGGCCGACCACATCACCGCCCGGCTGATCGTCCGCCGGGTCCGCCGGCTCAACCCCGCCTCGGTGCCGGCCGGCCAGTCCGAGCTGTTCGCCGCCTACCGCCACCACGCGGTCTTCACCGACTCCCCGCAGCCGATGCTGGCCGCCGAGACCACCCACCGGCAGCACGCGGTCATCGAGCAGGTCCACGCCGACCTCAAGGCCGGGCCGCTGGCCCACCTGCCGTCCGGGTCGTTCGCCGCGAACTCCGCCTGGCTGGCCCTCGCCGCGATGGCGTTCAACCTCACCCGCGCCGCCGGCGCGCTGGCCTCGACCTTCCACGCCCGAGCCACCACCGGCACCATCCGCGCCCAGCTGATCAACGTCCCGGCTCGGATCGCCCGCTCCGCGCGGCGGCTGCGGCTGCACCTGCCCGAGCGATGGCCCTGGCAGACCGCCTGGACCCAGCTCTTCGACGCCACGCTCGGCCCACCGACCGCCGCCTGACCGACCACCGCCCCACCGGGCCCGACGGAGACCGACAGTGGAAGAGCCGGACAGACCGGCGGCTCACCCACGGCCACGCCAGCCAACCAAGATCAGATCAGGCGCTCGCGGACTCCACCAAGATCGACGGTGGATCGAGGCT
>NZ_QVQH01000065.1 GCF_003428645.1 Geodermatophilus marinus
TGCGAGCTGCAAACGATCACCGGTGGCCGTGATGGACAGTGTTCACCCGCAAGGCGGCGTTGGCGAGGTCTCGGCCGCGGAGGCCGCCGATCGACTGCGGGAATTCCGCGCCGGGTTCTACCGATGCCTCGGGCGACGCGCCGATGAGCTGTTCGAGCTGACCGATGCGCTGCTCTGCGCCGAGGGGCCGGTGCGCTCGCTGGTCGGGTTGTGCCTGGTGCCCGAGCACCACCGCGGGCACGGCGCGCTCTACGACGCGGTCAACTGCGGCACGGTCGAGGTCGACCGGCTGCGCGCGCGGCTGGCCGAGCTGCCCGTGCCGCGGATGTTCGACGGGCGGCTCGTGCTCGCCGTCGATGCCACCCCGTGGCTGCGCCCGGACGGCGAGACCTGCCCCGACCGGCTGTTCTGCCATGTCTCGGGCCGCGGCCGCCGCGGCGCCAAGCAGCGGATCCCGGGCTGGCCGTATCAGCTGGTCGTGGCCCTGGAGAGCGGGCCGACCAGCTGGACCGCGGCGCTGGACGTGGTCCGGCTGGGCCCGGCCGACGACGCCACCGCGGTCACCGCCGCCCAGCTGCGCGCGGTGGTGGATCGGCTGACCGCGGCCGGGCACTGGCGCCCCGGCGACCCGCCGATCATGGTGGTGCTCGACGCCGGCTACGACGTGCACCGGCTGGCGTTCGTCCTGGCCGACCTGCCGGTGCACCTGATCGGGCGGATCCGCGCCGACCGGGTGCTGCTCGGCCCCGCGGCACCGCGCCCGAACGGCGCGGCCGGGCCGGTGGGGCGACCGCGCCGGCACGGGCCGGCGATGGCCCTGGCCGACCCGTCCACCTGGCCGGCGCCGACCACGCGCACGGTCACCGACACCGCCCGCTACGGGCCGGCCGAGGCCAGCGGATGGGCTCGGATGCACCCGCGCCTGGAACACCAAGGCGCCTGGGCCGACCATCCCGGCCAGCTACCGATCGTCGAGGGCACCGTGATCCGCCTGACCGTGGCGCACCTGCCCGGCCAGCGCGAGGCCAAGCCGGTCTGGCTGTGGTCCTCCCACACCGGCGCCGACACCGGCGATGACCCTGACGCCTTCACCGCCGAGGTCATCCGCTGCTGGCAGGCCTATCTGCGCCGCTTCGACCTCGAGCACACCATCCGGCTGTTCAAGCAGACCCTGGGCTGGACCCGCCCGAAGCTGCGCGCGCCCGAGGCCGCCGACCGCTGGACCTGGCTGATCGTCGCCGCCCATACCCAGCTGCGCCTGGCCCGACATCTCGCCGCGGACCTGCGCCGCCCCTGGGAACGACCGCTGCCGACCGAGCGGCTGACCCCAGCCCGCGTGCGGCGAGGGTTTCGCCAGCTCCGCGGGAAGATCCCCTCGCCGGTCAGCCCGCCAAAACCCACCCGTCCCGGCCCGGGGCGCCCGCCCGGGACGAAGAACCGACACCGCGCCACCCGCCACGACGTCGGCAAGACCACCAAGCGAGACGCCGAAGACCAACCGGTCAGGGGTTAAACGACAAG
>NZ_QVQH01000066.1 GCF_003428645.1 Geodermatophilus marinus
TCAAGGCGCTGCGCCGGGTCAGCTTGTGCCCCTGGCGCATCGGCGCCATCACCGCCGCCGCCCTCGTCCTGCTCCACCACATGCACGACCGCACTACGTGATCAACCGGCCGGCGGACCCGCTACTGGGAAAGGCTCACTACCTCGCTGCACACAACTTGGGCGGTCCCCTCCATTCCTCTCGTCCGCTGCGCGAAGGAGCCCAGCTCTTCCCGACTCAGGTTACTGATGGGCCGAGCGGTCGGTCAGGGGTCACATGCGCCGCCGCGGCGTCATGCACCCCGAGCAAATCTAGCTCCTGTCAAGAGCCCCGCAAAGGCGACTGTGATCAGAAATAGCCCCTGTAAGGTGAAGGCCACCTGCGCTAGCTGACCAAGGTTGGTGGACGGTTCCAATGGAGACGAGAAGACAAACGTCATGAAGATCGAATAGGCACAGTGGATCAGTCCGGTCAGTCCTGCGAGGTCCCCATATTTCCCGTCCGCTAGCCCGAAATCTTCTATTCGCGCCGTCACGAGAAAAGAGACGATGCCCGCGTCCACGAACACCAAGGCCAGACCCGAATATACCAAAGCCAGAAACTCGCGCCAGAAGGTCGGACTCAGTGTCTTGTTGACATATTGAAGTGTTTGGTGATACGCCACCGCGTACGAGCCGAAACTGGCGTACACGCCAGTGGACTCTACCGCCAACAGCACTGAGGCGAGAAGTAGCAGCAGGGCAGTCGATCCGGCGGCGGTCATGAGAATGATGGGCCGCGACGGATCCTCGCGCACAGCAAGGCCCGCCCAAACCAGGAGGGCCACACCCGCGATTCCAAGGGTTGCAAAGTGAAATACGAAGAGGAGGATCCGCAGGGCAGCTCGAAAAATCAGTGACCCTGCGCCAGTCCTCGACTTGAGGATCGCTATCCCATTCTTGACCCGCAACTGTTGTATTCCGAGTAACGGAACCCCGTTTCTGAACTCTGCCCGAGTCGTGGTGGCGTAATAGAGCTCGCGCACGCCGACACTACCGGCCGCAGCATTCCGGAGCTTGTCAAGTTCCTGCCGGTAGGTCTTCCCATTCGTGTTAACCCAGGTCAGGTGTCTCCATATGGAGTAGATCTTGTAAAGAAGGATCAAACTAAGTGCGGTGTGACAAACTGTGAGGACAACGTGCAAGACACTCCTCCAAGGGTGAGCGAAGCGCGATTCGTCCGCTCACCTAGTCCAGACGAAGCGCTCGCGGTGGTATCGCCCGCCTCAGTATCGATGTGATCACGGGAACGTAGACGGCGGGCTCTCAACCTGCGGTTGGCAGCGCCCAGTGTCGACGACGCCTGAAAACTGACCCCCTCGCGACGGTCGAAAGTTGACCCCCTCCCGAGACCCTGGCTCGAGCCGAGCCGGGGAGGGACGAGGTGCTGGCAGTGGAGGACTGGGCGGAGATCCGCC
>NZ_QVQH01000067.1 GCF_003428645.1 Geodermatophilus marinus
GGCTCTTCACGATCGGGGGTGTAGTCGGGGTCGGAAGCCGCCGGTTTCGAGCAGGCTCCTGGCGATGTAGTTGGTGAGGTTGCGGAAGCCGAGCGCGGAGCCTCGGAGGTGCTCGAGTCGTCCGTTGATTGCCTCGGTCGGCCCGTTGGAGGTGCCGGGGCGGTCGAAGTACGCCAGCACGTCGGCGGCGCGCTTGGTCAGCGTCCGGCCCAGCGTGATGAGCTCGGTCAGCGCGGCCGGGACGCCGCGTCCGAGCGCGTCGATGAGGTCGCGCATCAGCCGCCGGCCCTTGGCCCGGTCGGGCTCGCGGTAGGCACCGATCATCCGCTGGTAGATGCCCCAGGTGGCCTCGACCTGGACGTGCTCGTCGACCCCGAACAGCGCGGTCAGCCGCTGTCGTTGCCGGTCGGTGAGCAGATCGGCACCGGTGTGCAGAGTCCGTCGAGCGCGGTAGAGCGGGTCGTCCTTGCGGCCGCGATGCCCGTGCAGGTCTTGTTGCACCCGGCGCCGGCAGCGGTCCAGGGCATCACCGGCCAGGCGTACGACGTGGAAGGGGTCCATCACCGCGACCGCCTCCGGCAGCTCCTCGGCGGTGGCGGTCTTGAAGCCGGTGAACCCGTCCATCGCCACCACCTCCAGACCGGTGCGCCAGGCCTCGGGGCGGGCGGCCAGCCAGGTCTTGAACGCCTGCTTGGAGCGGCCCTCGACCATGTCCAGCAGCCGGGCCGGGCCCGTGCGGTCCCGCACCGGTGTCAGGTCGATGATCACGGTGACGTACTTGTCGCCCCGGCGGGTGTGGCGCCACACGTGCTCATCGACCCCGAGCACCTGCACGCCCTCGAACCGGCCGGGGTCATCGATCAGGACCCGCTTGCCCTCGGCGAGGACGGCGTCGTTGGCGGTGTTCCAGGCGACCCCGAGACCCTCGGCGACCCGGGCGACGGTCAGGTGCCCGACCACGATGCCCTCCAGCGCCCACCGCAGCCCACGACGGGACAGCTTCGCCCGCGGCTCGGCCGCCTTGCTGGTGTCCTGGCGCCACACGTGCCCACACCCGGTGCACCGGTAGCGGCGGATCGTGATCAGCAACGTGGTGGGTCGCCAGCCCAGCGGTTCGTGGGCCAGCCGTCGGGTCACGGTGTCACGCGGCGCTCCCTCGCACCCGCAGCGACGGCACCACCGATCCGGTTCGACGACCCGGCAGGCCAGGACCGCACGGTCGGGAGCCAGTCGCTGTCCGACGACCTCCAGACCCAACCCGTCCAGGCCGGCGAACGTGGTCAAGTCAGGGCAGTCGAAGGTAGCGTCAGGCACGTCGAGGCCTTCCGGATGGGCAGTGTGAGAACTTCCATCTTCGGAAGGCCTCGACGTCTATCCCGGGACCGACGCGCCAGCCCGATCTACACCCTCAACTACGAAGAGCC
>NZ_QVQH01000068.1 GCF_003428645.1 Geodermatophilus marinus
CGGGACTGCTGCACGAGTAGGTGACATCTGATCTGTGGTGCCGAGAGGCGCCGCTGGAAGGATGCTCACCGTGCCCAAGCCCTACCCCAAGGAGTTCCGCGACGACGTCGTGAACGTCGCTCGCAACCGTGAGCCGGGCCAGCACCTGAAGCAGATCGCGGCTGACTTCGGCATCAGCGAGTCCTGCCTGACGAACTGGATGAAGGCCGCCGACGTCGAGGACGGCGTCAAGCCGGGAACGACCGCGGCGGAGAACGCCGACCTGCGCGAGGCCCGCAAGCGGATCCGGCTGCTCGAGCAGGAGAACGAGGTGCTGCGCCGGGCGGCGGCCTATCTGTCGCAGGCGAACCTGCCGGGAAAATGATCTACCCGCTCGTCCGTGAACTCGCCGTCGACGGCATCCCCGTCGCGGTGACGTGCCGGGTCCTCAAGATCGCCCGCCAGCCCTACTACCGGTGGCTGGTCGACCCGGTCACCGACCGCGAGCTGGTCGCGGCGCACCGGGCCAACGCGCTGTTCGATGCCCACCGCGACGACCCGGAGTTCGGCTACCGGCTGCTGGTCGATGAGGCCGTCGACAACGGGCAGCCGATGGCGGCCCGAACGGCGTGGGCGATCTGCGCGGCCAACCGGTGGTGGAGCGCGTTCGGCAAGCCCCGACGGGGCAAGGGCGGCCGACCCGGGCCGCCGGTGCACGACGACCGGGTCCAGCGGGTGTTCACCGCCGAGGCGCCCAACGCCGTCTGGCTGACCGACATCACCGAGCACCGCACCGGCGAGGGCAAGCTCTACCTGTGCGCGGTGAAGGACGTGCACTCCAACCGGATCGTCGGCTACTCCATCGACTCCCGGATGAAGTCCCGACTCGCCGTCACCGCGCTGGACAACGCCGTCACCCGACGCCATGCCGACGGCGCCGACGTGGCCGGCTGCATCGTGCACTCGGACCGCGGATCGCAATTCCGAAGCCGAAAATTCGTGCACGCCCTCAACCGGCACCAGCTGACCGGCTCGATGGGCCGAGTCGGCGCGGCCGGCGACAACGCAGCCATGGAGTCCTTCTTCGCGCTGCTGCAGAAGAACGTGCTCAACCGCCGCCACTGGCGCACCCGCCAGGAACTCCGGATCGCGATCGTCACCTGGATCGAACGGACCTACCACCGCCGGCGTCGCCAAGACGCCCTCGGTCGACTCACGCCCATCGAGTACGAGACCATCACACCCACACTGGCCGCTCAGGCCGCCTGACCCAACCTGTCACCGATCCGTGCAGCAGTCCC
>NZ_QVQH01000069.1 GCF_003428645.1 Geodermatophilus marinus
GGGACTGCCCCCAGTCCGGTTGACTCTCTTCGGTAGGGGTTAGGCCGCTGCTGCGGCGTGGGTGAGTGTCTCGTATTCGACCGGGGTGAGCCGGCCCAGGCGGCGTTGCCGCCGGCGGCGGTGGTAGGTGCGCTCGATCCAGGTGATGATCGCCAGCCGGAGCTCCTCGCGGGTGGCCCAGCGCTGCCGGTCGAGCACGTTCTTCTGCAGCAGCGCGAAGAAGGACTCCATCGCGGCGTTGTCCCCGCAGGCCCCGACCCGGCCCATGGAGCCGACCAGGCCGTGGTTGGCCAGGGTGCGGACGTAGGCGTTCGACCGGAATTGGCTGCCGCGGTCGGAGTGCACCACGGTCCCGACCGGGCTGCGGCGGGCGATCGCGCTGTTGAGTGCGGCCACCGCCAGCGACGCCTTCATCCGCGAGTCGATGGAGTAGCCGACGATCCGCCCGGAGAAGACGTCCTTGATTGCGCAGAGGTAGAGCTTGCCCTCGGCGGTCGGGTGCTCGGTGATGTCGGTCAGCCAGGTGACGTTGGGCGCGGTGGCGGTGAACTGGCGGTCGACCAGGTCGTCGTGCACCGGCGGACCGGAGGCGCGGTTCAGCCCGGGCTTCTTGGCGAAGACCGACCAGATCCGCTGAGCCGAGCACAGCCGGGCGACCCGATTCTCACCCGCGCGGATGCCCCGTTCGCGGAGCTCGTCGGCGATGAACCGGTAGCCGAAGGCGGGATCGTCGGCGTGGATGTCGTAGGCGGCGTTGATCAGGTGCGCGTCGTCCCAGTCGCGCTGACTCACCGGGTTCTTGCACCAGGCGTAGAAGGCCTGCGGAGAGAAGCCCAGCACCCGGCAGGTCACCGCGACAGGGATGTGCTCGGCGGCGAGTTCACGGACCAGCGGGTAGATCATTTTGGGAGCACGTCGCGGGCGAAGTAGGCCGTCGCCCGCCGCAGGATCTCGTTCTCCTGCTCCAGCAGCTTGTTGCGCCGGCGCAGCTCGCGCAGCTCCGCGGAGTCGTCCTTCGACCCGCCGCCACGGTCACCGCTGGCCGGTGGAGCCAGGCCGTCCTCGCGGTCGGCGATCTTCAGCCAGCGGGCCAGGCAGGACTCCGAGATCCCGAAGTCGCGGGCGATCTGGGCGATCGACGCCTCGCCCTTACGGGCCACGGCGATGACGTCACGCCGGAACTCCGGCGGGAACGGCTTGGGCACGATGCTGATCCTTCCAGCGAGGCCGCAGCCTCACAGGCAAGGAGTCAACTGAACCGGGGGCAGTCCCA
>NZ_QVQH01000007.1 GCF_003428645.1 Geodermatophilus marinus
GCCGCGCCGGCCCAGGCCTCGGTGTCGATGCGGGCGGTCAACCCCTGCAGCCGCAGGGCCTCGCCGGTGCCGGGCTGGTCGAGCATCAGGCAGGAGATGCCGCGGGCCGCCAGCTCCGCCCAGTGGTTCGAGGCGTACATGTGCTCCTTGGTGGAGTCCAGCCCGTTGACCAGCACGACGACCGGCGCGGGACCGTGCTCGGTGGCCGGCGCGGCGCTGAAGTAGGCCGGCAGCGTCGTCCCCTCGTAGGGGACGGCCACCCGGGACACCCGCGGGCTGTGCGTCTCGAACGCCTTCTGCGCGATCTCCAGCAGGCGCCGGTAGGTGGGTACCCGGTCCGGATCGGAGTGGGCCAGCATCCGCTCGGCCTGGGCCAGGTAGTTGCTGGCCCGGAACCACAGCTGGCCGGCGGTGCGGGTGTGCCCGGCCTTCTCCGCTGTCTCCGCCTGCCCGACCAGCTGGTCGGTGAGCGCGGTCCAGGCGCGCAGGAAGTCCGGCGTCCCGGCGTCCTCGCCGGCATTCGCCGCGTCCCTGATCGGCCGGCAGGCCCGGTCCACCTCGTCGATCAGCCCGCCGGAGTTCAGCGTGGCGACGACGGACAGGTTCCAGGTGTAGGGGCCGGTGGGGAAGTACTCGAACACGGGGGTTCCTCTCGGTGGTTCAGGAAGCGGTGCGGACGGCGTCGCTGATGGACTTCACGCCGCCGTGGGCGGACAGCCCGCCGTCCACGGGGATCTCGGCGCCGGTGACGAACGAGGCGTCCTCGCTGAGCAGGAAGACGACCAGCGGGGCCACCTCGTCGGCGGTGCCGGTGCGGCCGAGCGGGGTCTCGGCGACGTTCGCGGCGCGGAACGCCGGGGCCGCGGACGCGGTCATGGGGGTCTCGATGTAGCCGGGGTGCACCGTGTTGACCCGGATGCCGCGGGGCCCCAGCTCGACGCAGGCGGCCTTGGCCAGCCCGCGCAGCGCCCACTTGCTGGCCGTGTAGGCGACCGGGAAGTGGCCGGTGAGCGCGGCGACGGAACCCACCACGACGACCGAGCCGCCCTCGGGCATCAGCGGGGTGAGCGCCTGGACACCCAGCAGGACCCCGGCGACGTTGACCTCGTATGCCCGGGCCAGGTCGGCGGCGTCGAGGTCCGCCAGCCGGGCCCGCCGGGTGATCCCGGCGCTGGCCACGAGGCCGTCCACGCGGCCGAACCGGCTGCGGAGGTCGGCGGCCACCGCATCCCACCCGGGGGCGTCGGTGACGTCGAGCTGCTGGTACTCGATCCCGGGGAGGGCCCCGGCCGGCGCCTCCCCGAGATCGAGAGCCACGACGGTCGCGCCCTCGGTGGCCAGCAGCCTCGCCGCGGCCGCGCCCAGGCCCTGCGCGGCACCCGTGACGACGACGACCTTGCCGGCGACCCGGCCGCTGCGGATCACCGGGCGGTGCCCGCGGGCCGCGTCCGGGTGCGGGGCCGGGGCCGGGCCGCGCGCACCGGGGGGAGCTGCCGGCCCTCGACGACGCGGTTGCGGATGGTGCCGATGCCCTCCACGGTCATCTCCACCACGTCGCCCGGCCGCAGCGGCGGGGGAGCGGCCTCCCCGCGCACGCCCCACAGCTCGGCCAGGCAGCCGCCGTTGCCGCAGGTGCCCGAGCCGAGGACGTCACCGGCGCGCACCTCGGTGCCGCGGGAGGCGTAGGCGATGAGCTCCTCGAAGGGCCAGCCCATGTTGGACAGCAGGTCCTGGCCGACCTCGACGTCGTCGACCGACACCCGCAGGTCGAGGGCCAGGAAGCCGTCACCGTCGCGGTAGGGCTCGAGCTCGTCGGCGGTGACGAGGCAGGGGCCCAGCGTGGTGGCGGAGTCCTTGCCCTTGGCCGGGCCGAGGTTGACCTTCATCTCCCGGGCCTGCAGGTCGCGGGCGGACCAGTCGTTCAGGATCGTGTAGCCGAAGACGTGCTCGCGGGCCTGCTCCGGCGTCAGCGAGGCGCCGTCCCTCCCCACGACGACGGCGACCTCGAGCTCGAAGTCGAACCGCTGCGACCCCGGCGGGATCGGGACGTCGTCGTGCGCGCCGATGAGCGCGTACGGGTTGGTGAAGTAGAACGTCGGCGCCTGGTACCACTCCGGCGGCACCTCGGCGACGCCGTCGATCGCCTTGCGCACCCCCTCGACGTGCTCCTCGAAGGCGACGAAGTCGCGCACGGTCGGGGCCTGCAGCGGCGGCAGCAGCCGGACCTCCGCCGGCGGCACCGGCGGCGCGGACAGCGCCGCCAGCCCCGCGTCGAGCGCCGCCGGCAGCCCGGCGCGCACGAGGTCGAGCACGGTGACGTCGGGCGGCAGGGCGTGCAGCCCGTGCTCGCCGACGACGCCGGCGGTGACGACCCCGCCGTCGTCCCAGGTGGCGAAGCGCATCAGACCGGCGGGGCCACGAACAGGCCCTTGTCCGGGTCGTTGAACGACTTCTGCGCGACGAACTCGTTCATGGCGTTCGCCGTGCCCCACTGGTCCGAGACCTCGGGGTTGCTGATGTCGTAGAGGTGCGGATGCCAGGTGTCCTCGTCGATGGTCTCCAGCTCGGTCGTGTACTCGACGGTGTTGCCGTGCGGGTCGAGGAAGTAGCTGAACGTGTTGTTGCCGGCCAGGTGCCGGCCCGGCCCCCAGACCTTCTCCACGCCCGCGCGCAGCAGCCGGCCCGTGCCCCTCATGTACTCGTCGAGGCCGCGCATCTCGAACGAGGCGTGGTGCAGGGAGGGGTGCGGACCCCGCGCGATGGCCATGCTGTGGTGCCAGGCGTTGGTGCGGAGGAACCACATCATGTTGCCCATCCGCGGGTGCATGAGCGTGTCCGACAGCGAGAAGGCCAGGTGCTTGTCGTAGAACGCGACGGTCCCCTCGGGGTCCGCCGAGTTGATCACCACGTGCGACAGGCGCACCGGGATCGACTCCCCCTCCTCGATCGTGCGGTGCTGCCGCACCTCGACGTCGGAGCTGACCTCGATGGTCCGGCCCTCGTTGTCGAAGAAGCGGAAGCCGTAGCCGCCGCCGGGGGTCTGCAGGTCGCGCGGCTCGTGCACCAGCTGTACGCCGTCGCGCGCGAGGGTGCCGGCGAGGGTGTCGACGTCGGCCCGGTCCTTCGCGCCGAAGGAGATGAGGTCGATCCGCTTGTCGGTGGCCTCGCGCAACCGCACGATGTACTGCTCGGGCGAGCCCTCGGCGGCGAGGAAGGCCAGGCCGGGATCGGTGTGCTCGGGCGTGAGGCCCCAGATGCCGGCGTAGAAGTCGAGCTGCTCGGCGAAGTCCGGCACGGCGAGGTCGACGTGCCGCAGGTGGGTGATCAGGCGCTGGGTCATCGGGTGTCCTTCGGTGATCCGTGTCGGCCCCGTCCAGAGGCTCGCCGCGAGCGGGCGAGCGGTGAGGAGGACGGGGTCCTCTTACGAGCGCTGGGGGGGCAGGAGGATCCTCTGTCAGGCGGGCTGGCTGGTGAGCATGGCGATGGAGCGCATCAGGGACGGGATGTCGCCCTGCACGTGGTCGAGCTGCCACTGGGCCAGTGAGTCGGAGGCCTCGACGACGGTCCTGGCGCGCTCGTACCTGCGGGCGTGGAAGGCGTTCCACAGGTCCTGGTCGAGCGCGGCCCGCCCGGTGAGCAGCTCGGCCAGGACGACGGCGTCCTCCAGGGCCATGGCGCCGCCCTGGGCGATGGTCGGCGGGCAGGTGTGCGCCGCGTCGCCGACCAGCACCACGCGGCCGCGGTTCCAGGGGGCCTCGAGGAGGTGCGTCTCGAACCAGGTGTAGTTGACCCGGGAGGGGGCGGTGAGCGTCCCCCGGATCTCGTCCCACGGGCCGTGGTAGGCCTCCGACAGCCGCCGCATCGTGGCCAGCTGCTCCTCGGGGGTGAGGCCGCTGCGGTCCTGGGCGTCCTCGACGATGTAGGCGTAGAGGGTGTCCTCGCCGGTCGGGCAGTAGCCGGCGATGTAGGAGGGCCCGCCGTAGTAGAGGTCGGTGCGGGTGACCGACGCCGGGCGGGGGCCGAAGGCGCGCCAGATGCCCATGCCGACCGACCTGGTCTCCAGGTGGATGCCCAGCGCCCGGCGGGTCCACGAGCGGACGCCGTCGGCACCGACGACCAGGTCGTAGCGCCCGGTCGACCCGTCGGAGAAGGTGACGTCGACGCCGGTGTCGTCCTGGGCCAGCTCGGTGGAGGTGGTGCCGAGCCGCACCTTGACGCCCACCTCGGTCGCGCGGTCGACCAGGAGGCGGGCCAGCTCGGGGCGCGGCATGCCCATGGCGGCGGGCAGGTCGGGCCCGCCGGTCCGGGCGTCGGGGATCTCGGCGACGACGCTGCCGTGCGGGTCGGGTGCGCGGATGCCGGTGACGTCGAAGGCGTAGCCGGCGGCCCGCACCTGGTCCCAGACGCCGAGCGAGCGCAGCTCGCGCAGCGCGTTGCCCTGCAGGGTGATGCCGGAGCCGAGGGCGGCGACCTCGGGCTTGATCTCGACGAGGTCGACGGCGACGCCGGCGGCCGCGAGGTGGATGGCGGTGCCGGTGCCGGCGAGGCCGGCCCCGACGACGAGGACGCTGGTCACGGCGGGCACGGGGTGCTCCTCACTTGACGGCGATCGGGTTGACCGGGGCGCCGACGGCGCCGGTCACGGGCAGGGGGGCGGCGGTGAGCCAGAAGTCGTAGCGGCCGTCCTGGGCGCAGTCGGCGGCGAGGGCGTCGGGGTCCCACATCTCGCCGACGAACAGGCCCATGTTCGGGATGACGACCTGGTGCAGCGGCTGGAAGGCGTCGTCGAACTCGTTGGGGCGGACCTCGAAGCCCCAGGTGTCGGTGGCGATGCCGGCGATCTCGGTGGCGTGCAGCCAGTCGGCGGTGGTGAACGACAGGCCGGGGGCGGCGCCGCCGGCGTAGTCGCCCCAGCCGCGGCCGGCGGCGAGGTCCCGGCGGGCGCGGGCGAGCCGGCCGGTGCGGACGACGAGCAGGTCGCCGCGGCCGACCCGGGCGCTCTCGCCCTGGGCGGCGATGGTGGCCTGCAGGTGCTCGGTGGTGATGGCGAAGCCGTCGGGCAGCTCGCCGTCGTCCCCGATCGCGCGGCCGACGTCGAGCAGCACGCCGCGGCCGGCGAACTGCGACGCGGCGGTCTCGATGCCGGTGACCCGGTCGCCATCGCTGGTGACCACGTCGCCGGCGCGGCGGCCGTTCCAGGCCACGCCGTGGTCGAAGATGTGGCCCAGGCCGTCCCACTGGGTGGAGGCCTGCAGCGGCATGGCGATCACGTCGTCGGCGCCGCCGATGCCGTGCGGGAAGCCCTGCACGCCGCGCTCGGCGTCGGTGCCGGTGTCGAGCATCGTGTGCACCGGGTTGGTGCGCCGCCGCCAGCCCTTCTGCGGGCCGTCCATGTCGAAGCGCAGGGCCAGGGAGAAGCTGACCCCGCGGCGGACCAGCCGGGCGCCCTCCACCCGCTTGGCCTCGTCGAGGAAGTTCAGCGTGCCGAGCACGTCGTCGGCGCCCCAGCGGCCCCAGTTGGACACCCGCCGCGCCGTGGCGGCGATGGCGCCCTCGGGGTCGGTGCGGTCGAGGGGGGTGGCATCGGTGGTGCGGGTCACGTCACCACGGTCGGCGGTGCGAGGCCATCAGGGAAGTGCCATTGGGTGATGTACGGCATCGACGCCGCTTATAAGGTCGGCGGCCGTGAACCTGGCCAACCTGGACCTCAACCTGCTGGTGTCCCTCGACGCCCTGCTCGAGCAGCGCAGCGTCACCCGGGCCGCGCAGCAGCTGGGGCTCAGCCAGCCGGCGCTGTCGGCGTCCCTGGCCCGGCTGCGCCGGCACTTCGGTGACGAGCTGCTCTCCCGGGTGGGCAACAACTACCGGCTGACGCCGCTGGCCGCGCAGCTCCGGCCGCGGGTCCGGGTCGCCCTCGACGGCGTCGAGCGGGTGTTCACCGCCCAGCCGGAGTTCGACCCGGCCGAGTCCACGCGGGAGTTCTCCGTGCTGGTGAGCGACTACGGCTGCGCCGTCCTCGGGGACGCGCTCGCCCGGCTCCTCGCCGAGGAGGCGCCGGGGGCCCGGCTGCGGCTGGCGCACAACACGCCGGAGGCCGTCGACCAGGCGGCCCAGACGCTGCTCGCCACCGACCTGCTCGTCCTGCCGCACGGGTTCGTCACCGACCTGCCGCACGCCGATCTGCACCGTGACCGGTGGGTGATCGTCGTGGCCGCGGACAACCCGGACGTCGGCGAGGAGATCTCCGTGGGGCAGCTGGAGACGATGCCGTGGGTGGCCACCTACTACGGGCCGACGGCGTCCACCCCGGCCGCCCGGCAGATGCGCATGCTCGGCATCGAGCCGCGGGTGCAGGTGGTCACGGAGAGCTTCCTGACCGTGCCGGGCCTGGTGGCCGGCAGCGACCGGATCGCGCTGCTGCAGGAGCGGCTGGTCCGGCGGCTGCCGCCGGACGCCGGCATCCGGGCGCTGCCGTGCCCGTTCGAGGCCGGGCCCCTCCTCGAGGCGGTGTGGTGGCACCCGGTGTACGACCGGGACCCGGAGCACGCCTTCTTCCGCGAGCTCCTCGTACGGGCGGCGCGGGAGATCGGTGACCCGCCGGCCTGACGCTGGCGCGGGGATCATCAGCCGCGCTGATGATGGGCATCAGCGATCGGCTGTTCCCTGATGCTGCCCGCCCTGCCCACACTCCTCGGCCAGTGACGCCGGTCACCGGAGGCCGGCGCCCGTTCCCGCTGGAGTCGCCCGTGTCCGAGAACGTCCTCGACCCCGCGCGGTCACCGGCCGAGCCGCTGGCCGGCGAGGTCGCCGTCGACCCGACGACCGGCCGTCCCGCCGGCCGCCCGCAGGCCCTGGTGCTGCTGTTCTCCAGCTGCCTGGCGGTGCTGGGCGCGGTCCTGCTGGCGCCCGTGCTGCCCCGCATCCAGGACGCCTTCGCCGGCACCCCCGGCGTCGAGGCGCTCACCCCGGTGGTGCTCACCGCCCCGGCGCTGGTCATCGGGCTGACCGCGATGATCGCCGGGCGGATCGTCGACCGGGTGGGCCGCAAGCGGCTGCTCGTGGGTGCCCTGGTGGTCTACGCCGTCGTCGGCACCGCGCCGGTGTGGCTGCCGTCGCTGCAGCTCATCGTGGCCAGCCGCGTGCTGCTGGGTCTCACCGAGGCGGCGATCATGACCTGCTGCACCACGTTGCTGGCCGACTACTTCTCCGGCTCGCAGCGGGAGCGCTACTTCGGCCTGCAGGTCGTGTTCACCACCGTCGCGGCGACGATCTTCTTCGGCCTGGGCGGCGCCCTCGGGGCGGCCGACTGGCGCACCCCGGTCTGGCTGTACGCGGTCAGCCTGCCGCTGGCCCTGCTCGCGGCGAGGTACGTGTGGCAGCCGGCGCCCGCCGCGCGGTCCGGCGTGCTGCCCCCGCTGCCGTGGCGGCAGCTGCTGGCCCCGGTCGGGGTGAGCCTGCTCGGCGGGCTGGTGTTCTACGTGCTCATCGTCGAGCTGTCGTTCAAGCTCGACGCGATCGGCGTGGAGTCCACCGGCACGATCGGCGCGGTCAGCGCGATCGGCTCGCTGGGCACGGCCTGCGGCGCGTTCGTCTTCGGCCGGGTGGCCCGGCTCGGCCCGGCGGTCACGGTGCCGGCGGCCTTCGCCTTCTCCGGCGTCGGGCTGCTCGGGCTCTCGATGGCCGGCTCGGTCCCGGCGGTGGTGGTGTTCGCGGTGGTGACCGGGTTCGGCAACGGCCTGCTGCTGCCCTCGCTGCTGACCTGGGCGCTGGGGTCGCTGACCTTCGAGCAGCGCGGCCGCGGCACCGGGGTGTGGACCTCGGCGGTCTTCCTCGGCCAGTTCGTCTGCCCGCTGCTGGTGCTGGCCCTGTCCGACGCCCTCAGCGGCCTGGACTCGGCGCTGCTGGTGCTCGGCGTGGTCGCCGCGCTGGCCGCGGTCGGCGTCCGGCTCGTGCGGCCGATCGGCACCGCGCACTGACCACCGAGCGGGCCGGGGGTCGCCCCCGGCCCGCCCCTCGGCCGGCCCGCGGCCGGTCACCGCTCTCCTCACGGCAGCGGGTGGCCGGCCGCGGTGCGTCCTCGGTCAGAAGGGCGGGTCGTCGCTGGCGTCGGTGGGGTCGCCGGCGTCGGTGGGATGGCCGGTGCGGCTCATGCCGGTCGGCCGGCCGGGTGGTGGACCGGTGGGTGGTGCGCCGTCGCGGTCGGTGCCCGGTGGGGTGCTGAGGCGGGTGACGCCGCTGGGGGTGCGGACCAGCACGCGGCCGTCGGCGAGCAGCAGGAAGGCCCAGCCGGGGGTGTGGGTCTTGATCCGGTGGTGGGTGCGGCACAGGCAGCACCGATTCCAGCAGTCGGTGGCCCCGCCGGCAGCGTGGGGGGTGGCGTGGTCGAGGTCGTGGCGGGCCGGGGGTCGGGCGCAGCCGGGCCAGCGGCAGCGGCGGTCGCGGGCGCGCACGAAGCGGCGCTGGGCGGCGGTGGGCCGGTAGCGGCGGGTGGCCGGCGGGCGGCGCAGGCCGGGCCCGTCGGCGGTCGGCTCGGCGTCGTATCGGTGTGCCGATGAGTCGCCTCGGGGACATGTCGCCGTGTCGACACCGCGACTCCCCGCGCCGCCGCTCCCGGTGGCCCCGGCGCGGTGTCGGCGGCGGCGGGTCAGTCCGGCGGCGCGGGCCAGTTCCTGTCGGGTGGCGACCGCGCGCAGCGCGCCGGTGGTCGGGTCGTGCACCGCCAGGGTGATGCTGCCCCCGCGCGGGGCGGTTGCCACCCCGAGCATGCCCAGGGCGGTGAGCAGGGCCCGGCACTCGGCGGCGGTGACCACGACCCCGTCGACCTCGCAGGCCGGCTGGGCCGGGGCGGCGGGGTCCAGGGCGGGCAGGTCGGCGTGGACGGTCAGCTGGGCGGTGACCGGCGGGCGGGAGCTGCCCCAGGGGCGCAGGATCAGATCGCGGGCCACCGCGGCGCGGATCACCCCGATCGGGCGATCGTCGCCGCCGGCGCGCTGCTGGTCGGCCAGCCGGCGCACCGCGTCGCGGCAGGCCAGCGCGTCGGTGGTGGGCAGCTCGGCGACGAGGGCGGCCAGGCCCTCGGCGACCGGGCGGACGGTCACGTCGGCGCGGCGGGCGGCGCGCTCCCGGCGGGCGGCCAGCGCGTCGGGGTCGATGCCCGCCAGGGCACGGCGGGTGCGCTCGCGCAGCCGGGCGGCGGTGGCCTCCCCGGCGGCGGGCAGCACCCGTGCGAGCACCGCAGCGGCGGTCGCGGGGGTGACCTCGCCGAGCAGGTCGGCCAGCACCGCGGCGCGGCGGCGGTCGATCCGCCCGGCGTACAGCGCGCTCCACACCGCCGGCAGCCGCTCGACCAGCACCAGGGACTCCACGGCCAGCACCGCGGCCTCGGCCTCCGAGCAGCGGCGGATCAGGGCCAGCTCTGGCACGAACCCCTCGCACACGTCGGCCAGCACCGGCGGGCGGCGGTCGATCGTGTCCGGGCCCGGCCCGCCCCGGCCGGCGCGCAGCCCGGCGTCCCGGGCGGCGCGGTCGATGCGCCGGCGGCGGGCCAGCCGGCGACCCACACCGCCAGCTCGGCGGCGGCCCGGGCGGCGCGGGCGTCGGCGGCCCAGATGTCGGCGAGCTGCTCCAGCTCGCTGCCCTCGGTCAGCAGATCGGCCGGGCCCACCTCCAGCAGGAAGCCGGGCTCGGGCGGTCGCGGGGGCTGCATCTCCAGCACGCCCCCATCCTGACCTGCAGGTATGACAGTTCCCGGTCGTCGGCAGCGGCCTCGTGCACGAGGGGAGGCGGCGGTCACCACGACCGCCCGCCCGATGAGTTCCGGGTCCTGCGCGGGTCACAGCCTCCGGGACCACCCAGCAACCATCGCGCACGTACCCGGAGGGGATCCGTGGGAAAGCTCATCTACTCGATGATCACCTCGCTCGACGGCTACGCCGAGGCAGCCGAGGGTGACCTCGGCACCGGAGCGGCCGACGACCCGGAGGTGCACACCTTCATCGGCGACGTCTTCCGCTCCGTCGGCACCTACCTCTACGGCCGGCGGATGTACGAGACGATGGTCTTCTGGGAGACCGTGCAGGACGAGCCCGACGTGCCTCCGCACGTCCTGCAGTACGCGAAGGACTGGCAGGCCGCCGAGAAGATCGTCTACTCCACGACGCTGGGGTCGGTGTCGAGCGAGCGGACCAGGATCGAGCGGACCTTCGACCCGGACGCGGTGCGCCGGCTCAAGGCCGAGGCCGATCACGACCTCACCGTCGACGGTCCGGACCTCGCCGCCCAGGCGATCGCGGCCGGCCTGGTGGACGAGTACCACCTCTTCATCACCACGAGCGTGGTCGGCGGCGGCAAGCGCTTCTTCCCCGACGGCGTGCGTCTCGATCTCGACCTGGTCGAGCAGCGTGCCTTCGACAGCGGGCTGATCTACGCGCGCTACCGGACCCGCTGAGCTCACGCCCCGGCGAAGCCCAGACCGCGCTCGGTCAGCTCCGCCCGCAGCAGCCGGACCGCCTTCGGGCCGACGCCGTGCAGGGCGAGCAGCTCCTCCTCCCGGAGCCGGGCCACCTCGGACAGCGTGGTGATCCCCGCCGCGCGCAGCGCACCGAGCGCCGGGCGGCCGATGGACGCGGGCAGGTCGCCGTCGGTCATGCCGGTGCAGACCCCGCCCGGACCGGGGACTCATCGCCCCGCCCGCGCCGTCGTCCCCGCCGGACCCGCCGGTACGGGACGACGGCGCGGGCGGCAGGGTGGCGGCGTGCACGTCGACCGCGAGAGCGGACGGGAGGGGGACGCGCCCTGGGCGATGCAGCTGGTGGCGCGCGTCGAGCGCACCGGCCCGCCGACCCGGACGGCGGTCTGCGCGGCCGCGGCGGTCGCGGTCGTCCGGCTGCTCGCCGACGACCGCGCGCAGCCCGGCGGCGAGTGGT
This sequence comes from Geodermatophilus marinus, assembly GCF_003428645.1. Taxonomy (GTDB): domain Bacteria; phylum Actinomycetota; class Actinomycetes; order Mycobacteriales; family Geodermatophilaceae; genus Geodermatophilus. Next base: position 10,926 of record NZ_QVQH01000007.1, read on the forward strand.
CCGCTCGGGTCCGGCAGTGGACCGACGGGCCGATCCGCAAGCACTGCCGGCGGGCCCGCGGCGCCGCCTGGGACCGGGCGCTGGCGCTGCCCGGGGTCACCGCCGAGGTGGCCGGTGCCGAGGTCCGCGCGCTCGTGCCCACCCCGACCGACGCGATGCCCCGGGAGGTCGCCCGGCTGCAGCTGACCGGCCGCGAGCTCGACGACCCGGATGCGCTCGGCGCGGTCGACCCGGTGCCGGGCGGCCCCGTCGTGGTGTCGATCTGCCCGGCGCCGCTGCTGCCGCTGGGCAAGGCCGCCGCGGCCGCCGGGCACGCGACCCAGCTCACCGCCGGCCGGATGGCCGCGGAGCGGCTGGCCACCTGGGCGCACGCCGGGTTCCCGGTGGTCGTCGAGCACCCGGCCCCCGCCCGGTGGGCGGAGCTGCGCGGGCACGCCCCCGTGCAGGTCCTCGACGCGGGGTTCACCGCGGTGGCGCCCGGGACGTGCACGGCGCTGGCCCGCTGGGCCTAGCTCCTGCCGGTGCCGTCCCGGCGACCCGTCGCGAGCGCGCGCGGCGTCCCGGGCCGGCTGCGCGGCGACCGAACCGCCCTCTCGACCAGTGAGAGACCGCTGGGCCGTGGTGTGGCGGGGTCGCATCCTCGTCACACCGCGACCTGGAGGTGACATGTCCGACGCCGGCACCCTGCTCGCCCCGCCGGGAACCGCCCCGGCCGTACCCGGCCGGGGCGCGAGCACGACCGTGGCGACCCTCGAGGTGGTCGGGAAGGCCACCGTCGCCGAGGACGTCGTCGCCCTCACGCTCGCCGACCCCGACGGACGACGGCTGCCCGACTGGACCCCCGGCGCGCACATCGACCTGGTGCTGCCCTCCGGCGACACCCGCCAGTACTCGCTGTGCGGCGACCGGTTCGACCCGCGCACCTACCGCGTCGCCGTGCTGCGCGAGCGCGACGGCCGCGGCGGGTCGGCCTACGTGCACGACACCCTGCGCGCCGGCGACCGCGTCGGCGTCGGCGGCCCGCGCAACAACTTCCCGCTCGTGCCCAGCGAGCGCTACCTGTTCGTCGCCGGCGGGATCGGCATCACGCCGCTGCTGCCGATGGTGGCCCAGGCCGAGGTGCTCGGCGCGGACTGGCGGCTGCTCTACGGAGGGCGCCGCCGCGCGTCCATGGCCTTCCTCGACGAGCTCGCCCGCCACGGCGAGCGGGTCCACGTCATGCCGCAGGACGAGACCGGCCTGCTGGACCTGCCGTCCTTCCTGGGCGAGCCCGACCCGGCGACGAAGGTCTACTGCTGCGGCCCCGGCCCGCTGCTCGACGCCATGGGCGTCGCCTGCACCGCCTGGCCCCCCACCGCGTTGCGCACCGAGCGGTTCGTCGCCGAGCAGGCCGCCCCCGTGCGCTCGGCGCCCTTCGAGGTCGAGCTGGCCCGCACCGGCGCCACCGTCACCGTCGAGCCGGGCACCTCGGTGCTGGAGGCCGTCGGCGCCGCCGGGGTCGAGGTGCTCTCCTCCTGCCGGCAGGGCACCTGCGGGACCTGCGAGACGACCGTGCTCGCCGGCGTCCCCGACCACCGCGACTCGATCCTCGACGACGCCGAGCGCGCCGCCGGCGACTGCATGTTCATCTGCGTCTCCCGGGCGGCCGACGACCGCCTCGTCCTCGACCTGTAGTGAGGGACCGGCCGTGACCAGCACCGCAGCCCCCGCCCACCTGCCCACCACCGCCGCCGACCCGTTCGCCCACGAGGCCCTCGAGGACCCGCTGCCGCTGCACCGGGAGCTGCGCGAGGCCGGCCCGGTCGTGCACCTCGAGCGCTACGACGTCTTCGCCCTCGCCCGGTACGCCGAGGTGCGCGCGGCGCTGGTCGACTGGCAGGACTTCTCCTCCGGGGCGGGCGTCGGGCTGTCCAACTTCCGCTACGAGAAGCCGTGGCGGCCGCCGTCCCTGCTGCTGGAGGCCGACCCGCCCCGGCACGACGCCCCCCGCCGCGTGCTGTCCAAGGTGCTCGGTCCCCGCGCGCTGCACCGGCTGCGCGAGCGCTGGGCCGCGGACGCCGAGGCGCTGGTCGACGAGGTCCTCGACCGCGGCGAGTTCGACGCCGTCCCGCACCTCACCGAGGCCTTCCCGCTGCGCGTCTTCCCCGACGCGGTGGGCATCCCGCAGGAGGGCCGGGAGAACCTGCTGCCCTACGGCAACCACGCCTTCAACGCCTTCGGCCCCGACAACGACCTCACGCGGGCCGGCGCCCCGCGGGTCGCCGAGCTCTCCGCCTGGGTGGCCGCGCAGTGCGCCCGCGACGTGCTGGCGCCCGAGGGCTTCGGCGCCGACATCTGGGCGCAGGCCGACCGGGGCGAGATCACCCCGGAGCAGGCGCCGCTCGTCGTCCGCTCGCTGCTCACCGCCGGGGTCGACACCACGGTCCACGGGCTGTCCGCCGTCCTGTACGCCCTGGCGACCCACCCGGCCGAGTGGGAGCGGCTGCGCGCGCAGCCCGCGCTCGCCCGGGTGGCCTTCGACGAGGCGGTGCGCTGGGAGTCCCCGGTGCAGACGTTCTTCCGGACGGCGACCCGGGACGTCGCCGTCGGCGGCACCGTCATCCCGGACGGGCGCAAGATCCTCATGTTCCTCGCCGCGGCCAACCGCGACCCGCGCCGCTGGGCCGACCCGGACCGGTTCGACCTCACCCGCGACCCGTCGGGCCACGTCGGCTTCGGGTTCGGCATCCACCAGTGCGTCGGCCAGCACGTCGCCCGGCTGGAGGCCGGGTCGCTGCTCACCGCGCTGACCCGGCGGGTGGCCCGCATCGAGCTCGCCGGGCCGACGACGCGGCACCACAACAACACCCTGCGCGCCTGGGGGAGCATCCCGGTCCGGCTGGTCCCGGCCTGACGGCCGCCGCTCAGAGCCAGCTGATCAGCGAGGCGCCGACGGCCACGTGCAGCACCGAGCCGGGCACCACCCCGACCGCGGTGCCCAGCACGTAGGGCCGCCAGCGCAGCCCGGTCAGCCCCGCGGCGTAGCTGGTGAGCACGAACGGCAGCGGGCTCACGCGGGCGGTGAGGACGGCGAGGAACCCGCGGTCGGCCAGCAGCCGCTCGGCCCGGTCCAGCCGCCGCCCGGCGACCCGGGCCACCGCGTCCCGGCCGAGCACCCGGGACAGACCGAAGCCCGCCACCCCGCCGAGGAACCCGCCGGCCACCGCCACCCCCAGGCCGGCCGGGAAGCCCGCGGCGGCGCCGAGCAGCACCGACACCGCCGTCCGCGGCACCGGCACGAGCATCGCCAGCGACGTCGCGAGGACGAGCAGCGTCCAGCTGCCGGGCCCGGCGGAGTCCAGCCAGCCGCGCACGGCGGGCACCCCGGGGCGGTCCACGGTCAGCGCCAGCACGACCGCGACGACGAGGAGCACCCCCAGCAGCGCCAGCCGGGCCCACGGCCCTCGCAGGGTGCGGAGCACCCGGTCGAGGTCGGGTCGGGCGGGGCTCACCCGCGCCAGGCTACGGCCGCGGGAAACCGCTTGCGGGCGCTGCGACGGTGGGCGGCGTGACACCCGACCGGCTGCTCGTCGACTTCTTCTACGCCCAGCAGCTCGGGCACGCCGTCGAGGCGCTGCAGTACTGCGTGGGCCACGCGGCGGCGGTGCCGGGGCGGGAGGTGTCGCTGCTGCTCAACGCCGCGACACCGACCGAGCTGGCCACCTGGTGCGCCGCGGTCCGGGCGGTGCACCCGGTCCGGCAGCCCTTCCTCGAGCCCGCCCCGGGCGCGGCGGCGGCGCTGGCCGGCGTCCCCCGGGACTGGGACTGGGTCGTCGACGACGCCCGCCGCCACCAGCCGTTCCAGCTGGAGCTGTTCCCCGGCATGCGCGACCACTACGCCGCCTCCGACGCGCACCTGCGGGCCCGCGCCGGCCGGTCGGTCGCCGGGGCCCGCCGCGCCGGGTACCTGCCGCGGCAGCGGGTGCGGCTCGACCTGCCCGCCGGCGCCCGGGCGGCCGCCGCCCGCCGCCTGCCCGGGGGGCCGCGGCTGGCCCTGCTGCCCGCAGGGTCCGCGGAGCCCGCCCTCTACCCGTCGGTCGCGTCGTGGGAGCTGGTGCTCGACGCGCTGGCCGCCGCGGTCCCGGGCCTGCGGGTGGTCCTGCTCGGCCGCACCGCCCGGGACGAGCGCACCGCGACCGGGCTGCCGCCGGCCGACCTGCGCCGCCTGCTCGGCCACGCGAGCGCCCCCGTCGACGGCGTCGACCGGCCGCTGGCCGAGCAGCTCGCCCTCGTCGAGGCCTGCGGCGTGTTCCTCGCCCCGCACACCGGGTTCGGGCTGGCCGCCCTCGCCGTCGGCACGCCGTGGCTGGCGCTGTCGGGCGGCCGCTGGTTCGAGTACTGGTTCAACGGCGTGCCGTTCCGCTCCGTGCTGCCCGACACGGCGCGGTTCCCGGCGTTCACCCAGTTCGACCCGGCCGCGGTCGTCGACGACGGGGACGACGGCCCGCGCACGCCGAGCATGACCCGCGCCCGCGTGCGGGCCGACCTCGACCGGCTGGTCACCGCGGCCCGCGAGCTGCTCGCCGGCGGGCCGGCCTACGAGCAGGCCGTCGCCGACTACTTCCGCGAGCTGCGGGAGGTGGTCGACCCCGCGGCGATCTGGTCGATCGACGGGGTGCACGCCGACCACGTGTGACGCGACGGGCAGGATGGCGGCGTGGCCGACGGGCAGCGGGTGAGGGACGCGACGGCGGCCGACGCGGCGGCCTGCGCGGGGATCTACGCGCCCTACGTCCGCGACACGGCGTTCTCGTTCGAGGCCGAGCCGCCGTCGACCGCCGAGATGGCCGGCCGCATCGACGCCGCCTTGGCCGCGCACGCCTGGGTGGTCCTGGAGGACGGCGGCGAGGTCGCCGGCTACGCCTACGGGACGGCCTTCATGACCCGCGAGGCCTACCGCTGGTCGACGACGGTGAGCGTCTACACCGACCCCGGCCGCCGGCGACCCGGTGCCGGCCGGGCGCTCTACGCCGCGCTGCTCGACCGGCTGGCCGGCCGGGGCTACCGCCGCGCGCTCGCCGGCATCGTCCTGCCCAACCCGGCCAGCGAGGGGCTGCACCGGGCGCTGGGCTTCGTGCCGGTGGGCACCTACCGCCGGGTGGGCTGGAAGCTGGGGCGCTGGCACGACGTCGCCTGGTACCAGCGCCCGCTCGGGCCCGAGGGGGACGACGACGGCGCGCCGGAGCCGCCGCGCTGAGGACGGGAGGTCCGCATGACCGCGCTGAGCGGCCAGGAGCAGGAGATGGTGGCCCTCACGGCCGCCTTCGTCGACGAGCGGGTGCGCCCGCGGGTCCGGGAGTTCGAGGCCGGTGACCACTACCCGGAGCCGCTGATCGAGGAGATGAAGGCCCTCGGCGTCTTCGGGCTGCTGGTGCCCGAGGAGCACGGCGGCAGCGCGGTCAGCACCGCCTGCTTCGCCCGGGTCACCGAGGAGCTGGCCCGCGGCTGGATGAGCCTGGCCGGCGCGATCGGCGGCCACTCGGTGATCGCGCACCTGCTGCGGACCTACGGGACGCCCGAGCAGCAGGCCGCCCACCTGCCGCGGATGGCCGACGGGTCGCTGCGGGCCACCATGGCGCTCACCGAGCCCTCGGGCGGCAGCGACCTGCAGGCCATGCGGACCACCGCCCGGCTCGACGGCGGCACCTACCGGGTCACCGGCAGCAAGACGTGGATCTCCAACGCCCAGCACGCCGGCCTGATCGGCCTGCTGTGCCGCACCGACCCCGACGCGGACCCGCCGCACCGCGGGATGGGCGTGCTCCTCGTCGAGCCGGGGGAAGGACTCACCGTCGGCCCGAAGATCGACAAGCTCGGGTACCGGGGCGTCGAGGCCTGCGAGATCGTCTTCGACGACATGGCCGTGCCCGCCTCCGCGCTGCTCGGCGGCGAGCCCGGCCGCGGCTGGGTGCAGATGATGCGCGGCCTGGAGGTCGGCCGCATCCAGGTCGCCGCCCGCGCGGTCGGGGTGGCCCAGGCCGCGCTGGCCGCGGCCACCCGTTACGCCCAGGAGCGGGAGTCCTTCGGGCAGCCCATCTGGCGGCACCAGTCGGTGGGCAACCTGCTCGCCGACATGGCCACGCGGGTGCAGGCCGCCCGGCTGCTCACCGCCGACGCCGCGCAGCGGCTCGACGCCGGGGGCCGCGCGGACATGGAGGCGGGCATGGCCAAGCTGTTCGCCTCCGAGACCGCCATGCAGGTCGCGCTCGACGCGATGCGCGTGCACGGCGGCTACGGCTACAGCCGCGAGTACGACGTGGAGCGCTATTTCCGCGACGCCCCGCTGATGATCCTCGGCGAGGGCACCAACGAGATCCAGCGCTCGGTCATCGCCGCCCAGTGGATCGCCCGGCACCGGGTCTGAGCGCGGCCTCGGCGTGCGCCGCCAGGTCGGCGACCACCTCGGCGGCCGGCCGCACCGCGGTCACCCCGGCCACGCCCGCACCGGCGTACAGGGCCATGGCCGCCACGTCGCCGGAGACGGCGGTCAGCGGCGGCAGCCCGGCGCCGGGCGGGAGCGGCACCTCGCGGCCGCCGGCGCTCAGCGTGCCGACGACGTCGCCGTCGAAGGAGCTGACCCGCGCGACGGCGCTGCTGAGCACCCGGGCCCGGGCGTTCGTCGCGCACAGCGGGCACCCGGCGGCGAACGCGCCGGTCACCTCGGTGGTGCCGGGGCCGGCCTCGACCAGGGCCCGCTTGTACCCCGGGTGCGCCCCGGACTCCTCGGTCGCGACGAAGAGCGTGCCGATCCGGGCGCCGTCCGCGCCGTCGGCCAGCACCGCCGCCAGGGCCGGGCCCGAGGCGATCCCGCCGGCGGCCAGGACGGGGACGGGCACCGCGCCGAGGACCTCGGCCAGCAGCGGGCGCAGCGGCCGCGAGCCCCGCACGTGCCCGCCCGCCTCCACCCCCTGGACGGCCACCACGTCGCAGCCGGCGTCCGCGGCCGCCCGGGCCTCGTCCGCCGAGCCGACCTGCCAGCTCGCCAGCGCGCCCGCGCCGTGCACCAGCTCCACCAGCCGGGGCCGCGGGTCCAGCCAGAAGAAGTCGACCAGCCGCACCCGCTCGGCGACCGCGACGACGAGGTCCTCGTCGACGTCCTCGGTGAGCACGTTGACCGCGAGCACCCCGGTGGTGCGCGCCCGGGCCTTCGCCACGGCGCGCAGGACCTGGTCGAGCTCCAGGCCGAGGGCCGACAGCGTGCCCACCGCGCCCGCCGACGCGACCGCCGCGGCCAGCGCCGGGGTGGAGACCGCGCCCATCGGCGCCTGCTGGACCGGGACCGTGCAGCCGGTCAGCTCCGTGAACCGGGTGGCGGTCATGGCGCCTCCTCGACGCGGTGCCGGGGGACGACGGTCGCGCCGGGGCCGGGCCACGTCAAGGGCCCGCGGCCCGCCGGTCAGCCGGGCACGGCCAGGTGCCGCGGGTTGCCGATGGCCAGCCGGTCGCGCACCGCGGCCCGCACCACCCCGACCACCTCGTCGCGGCGGTCGTCGAGGGAGCCGTCGGTGATCGCCCGGGAGAGCGCCGCGTCGTCCGCGCAGCCCAGCGCGGCCAGCGCGGCCCGGTGCCGCTCCCGGGCGGCGGGGCCCAGCGCCAGCTCGCGCCGCACGGCGGCCAGCACGTTGCCGGCGACCCGGGCGTGGAACCCCGTGCGGCCCGGGGCGTGCGCGCGCACGTCGTCGTCCAGGTAGGCGGTCACCGCGGCGAGCAGCTCGGTCGCCGTCGGCCGGCCGGTGAGCAGCTCGTCGCCGGCCGGCGGCGGCGGGTCCGGCGGCGCCGCGCCGTCCGGGGCGTCCAGCCCGAGGGCGAGCAGCGCGTCGAACTCCTGCTCGCACGCCCGCCGGCCGATCGCGGCCAGCTCGACCGAGGGCTCGGCGCCCGACAGGTGCCGGCCGGCCATGACCCCGCACATCAGCCCCCACTGGACGGTGCCGTAGAGCTCCCACCAGTGCAGCTGCTCGAGGGTCGGCCGCCACCCGGCCACCGCGGCGTAGGCGTCCAGCAGCTCCTCCCGGGTGCCCACCCCACCGGCCGGCAGCGGCGAGCCGAAGCGCCAGACCTTCGCGCACAGCCAGCCGAGGTCCTCGACCGGGTCGCCGCGGTGCACCAGCTCCCAGTCCAGGACGGCGCGCAGCCCGTCGGGGCCGACCACGAGGTTGCCCAGCCGCAGGTCGCCGTGCACCAGCGCCTCGGGCGCCGGCGCCGGCCGCTCGTCGCGCAGCCGGCGCAGCGCCAGGGCCAGGCCCGGCGGGGGAGGGGAGTCCCCGCCGTAGGCGGTCAGCAGGCGCTCGAGCGGATCGGTGGGCGGCGCCACCGACGGCACCTCCGCCGCCGGGACGGCGTGCAGCCGGGCCAGGGCCGCCGCCAGCTGCGCCACCAGCCCGGACCGGGCCGCGGCGAACCCGGGCTCGCGCAGCAGCCGGCGCGGGATCGTCTCGCCCTCCACCCGGTCCATGAGCAGGTAGCCGCGCCCCAGCGGTCCGCCGTCGTCCCCGAGGTCGACCACCTCCGGCACCGGCACCCCGGCCCGCGCCGCGGCCGCCATCGCCTCGGCCTCCACCGCCAGCGGCACCCCGCCGGTGCCCGCGCCGCTGCGCAGCACCAGATCCCGGCCGCCGCCGTCCGCGCCGACGGAGGTGAACGCCCAGGTCTCCCGGCTCGCGCCGCCGGAGAGGCGCGCCAGCCCCTCGACGCGCACCGGCGCACCGGCCAGCGCGGTCAGCCGCGCCGCGAGCCGGTCGGCGAGGGCGGCGTCCGGGGTCACCGGAGGAAGCCGAACAGCTGCCCGGCGACCCGGCGCATCTGGATCTCCTCGGCGCCCTCGGTGATCCGGTAGCGGCGGTGGTGCCGGTAGATGTGCTCGAAGGGCAGGTGGCGGCTGTAGCCCATCCCGCCGTGCACCTGCATGGCGCGGTCGGCCGCGTCGCAGACCAGCCGGTTGCCGCGGTAGTTGCACATCGACACCCGGTGGCCGATCGAGACGGCCGGCTCCCCGCGGGAGGTCAGCTCGTCGAGCTCGACCGCGGTCCGGCGGATGAGCGTGCGCACCAGCTCCGCCTCGGTGTGCAGCTCGACCAGCGGCCACTGCACCGCCTGGCGCTCGGCGAGCGGCCGGCCGAAGGTGACCCGCTGCCGGGCGTGCGCCACCGAGCGGTCGATGCAGTACTGCGCCGCGCCGACCCCCGAAGCGGCCTGCCGGATGCGGTTCTCGTGCACGAAGGTCTGCGCGATCGCCAGCCCCTCGCCCTCGGCGCCCAGGATCGCCGCGTCGGGCACCCGGACCCCGTCGAGCACGACCTCGCCGTGGTCGGAGGGCATGTTCAGCGTCCACCAGAAGAACGGCACCGAGAAGCCGGGGGCGTCGGTGGGCACGAGGAACGCGGTGATGCCCCGGGCGTCCCCCGGCGAGCTGGAGGTGCGGGCGAACACCAGGTCGTGGGTGGCGGTGTGCACGCCGGTGTTCCACCGCTTGCGCCCGTCGACCACCCAGTCGCCGTCCCGCCGCACGGCGGTGGTCTCCAGCCACGTCGCGTCGCTGCCGTGGTCGGGCTCGGTGAGCCCGAAGGCCAGCCCGCGTGCGCCGGTGATCAGCGGCTCGACGAACTCCGCCCGCTGCTCGGGCGTGCCGAACAGGTGCAGCAGCTGGGGCATGACGAGGTTGCCGACGACGCTGTGCTCGTTCTGCAGGTCGTTGTGCAGGCCCAGGCCGCGGTGCGCCAGGTGCTCGCGGATGACGGCCATGTCCAGGTTGCCGCCGTCCCGGCCGCCGAGCTCGGCCGGCAGGGAGTACCGCAGCCACCCGGCCGCGTCGGCGCGCCGCCGCACCTCGGCCAGCAGCTCCTCCCACTCCCGGGCCGGGACGCCCCCGGCGTCCACGTCGGTGCGCGCGAACTCCCGCCGGTGGTCGAAGAAGCGGGCGTTGTCGTCCTGCTCGTGCAGCGGGTCGATCTCCTCGGCGACGAAGGTGTCGAGGTCGGACAGCAGCGCGGTCAGCCGCGGGGGGAGCGAGGGGTCCACGTCGGTCCTTCCGGGGTGGGGAGAGCGGGCCCGGGGGGAGGTCGTGCGGACGATGGCAGCGCCTCCCGCCGCCGTCAAACGCCGGGTCCGTGACGGGGTCCCGGCCGGTTGACGCACGCCTCAAGTCGTCCCTACCGTGCGGTGGTGGACGCCGGCCACGCCGGCACCGGGAGGAGGGGAGCGGCGTGCGCATCGGGATGCGGGTCGGCTACAGCGGCGGGTTCCGGGAGGCGGCCGAGGAGCTGGCCGATCTCGAGAAGGCGGGCCTGGACATGGTCTCGATCGCCGAGGCGTACAGCTTCGACGCGGTCAGCCAGCTCGGCTACCTCGCCGCGGTCACCGACCGGCTCGAGCTCACCTCCGGGATCCTGCAGGCGTTCACCCGCACGCCCACGCTGACCGCGATGACCGCGGCGGGCCTCGACCACGTCTCCGGCGGCCGGTTCACCCTCGGCCTCGGTGCCTCCGGGCCCCAGGTCGTCGAGGGGTTCCACGGCGTCCCGTACGACGCCCCGCTGGGGCGCATCCGGGAGATCGTCGACATCTGCCGGATGGTGTGGCGGAGGGAGCGGGTCGAGTACCCCGGCCGGTACTACACGCTCCCCCTGCCCCCCGAGCAGGGCACGGGCCTCGGCAAGCCGCTCAAGCTGATCAACACCCCGGTGCGCGAGCGCATCCCGGTGACCCTGGCCGCCATCGGGCCGAGGAACGTCGAGCTCGCCGCCGAGATCGCCGAGGGGTGGGAGCCGATCTTCTTCCACCCCGGCCGGGCGGCCGAGACCTGGGGGGCGGCCCTCGCCGCCGGCCGGGCCAGGCGGGACCCGGCGCTCGGGCCGCTCCAGGTGCTGGTCGGCGCGCCCTGCGCCGTGGGCGAGGGTCTCGAGGAGCTCCGCGACGCCGCCCGCCACCAGCTCGCCCTCTACATCGGCGGGATGGGTGCCCGCGGCAAGAACTTCTACAACGAGCTGACCGTGCGCTACGGCTTCCCGGAGGCCGCCGCGCGGGTGCAGGACCTCTACCTGGACGGCCGCAAGGAGGAGGCGGCCGCGGCCGTGCCGCAGGAGCTGGTCGACGCGACCTCGCTCGTGGGCCCGGCCGGCTGGGTCGCCGAGCGCCTGGCGGCCATGGCCGAGGCCGGCGTGACCACCGTCGTCGCCCACCTCGTGCAGGCCGACCGGGAGGACCGGCTGCGCACGGTCGAGCAGCTGAAGAACCTGGCCGCGGACCTGTGAGCTCGAGCGGTGCCGGGGACCGGCCCGCCGACGGCGGGGGAGCGGTCCGGCTGACCCGGGACGGCCCCGTCGCCACCCTCACGCTGGCCAACCCGCGGCGGAAGAACGCCGTCGCGCGGTCCTCCTGGCGGCTGCTGCGCGCCGCGCTGGACGACGTGGTCGACGGCGGTGCCCGGGTCCTGGTCGTCACCGGCGCGGGCGAGGACTTCTGCGCGGGCGCCGACCTCTCCGACGCCGGGGCGGGGCGGCGGCCGCCGATGGTCGACATGGCCGAGGTCAACGCGGCCTGCCTCGCGCTGCACCGGCTGCCCGTCCCGACCGTCGCCCGCGTCGACGGGGTCGCCGTCGGCGCCGGGATGAACCTCGCCCTCGGGTGCGACTTCGTCGTCGCCTCGACCCGGGCCCGGTTCTCGGAGATCTTCGTCCGCCGCGGGCTGTCGGTCGACTTCGGCGGCTCCTGGCTGCTGCCCCGGCTCGTCGGCGCCCACCGCGCCAAGGAGCTGGTGCTGCTCGGGGACGAGATCGGCGCCGAGCGGGCCCGGGAGTGGGGTTTGGTCCGGGAGGTCGTGGCCCCCGAGGAGCTCGACGGGACCGTCGACCGGCTCGTCGCACGGCTGCTCGCCGGCCCCCCGGTCGCCATGCGGCTGTCCAAGCGGATGCTCGACGACGCCTGGGAGGTGTCCTTCGAGCGCGCCCTGGAGGACGAGGCCCGCGCCCAGCAGGTCAACTTCGGCACCGAGGACACCGCCGAGGCCGGCCGGGCCTTCCTCGAGAAGCGCGACCCCGTGTTCCGCGGGCGCTGACCCCCGACCAGGAGGCGACGATGACGTCCCCCGAGCCCGGCGCCCCCGTGCCGGTGCCGGCACCCCTGCCCGCCGGTCTGCCGGCCGACCTCGGCACCCTCCGGCTGGCCGCCCCCGAGCCCGGCGTCCTGGTGCTCACCCTCGACCGGCCCGAGCGGCTCAACGCGATGTCGGCCGACCTGCTCCGCGAGCTGCACGCGGTGCTCGACGCGCTCGCCGACGACCCCTCCGTCCGCGTGCTCGTGCTCACCGGCGCCGGCCGCGGCTTCTGCGCCGGCCTGGACCTCACCGCCTTCGACATGGGCGGCCCCGACCGGGCCACCCGGTCCCCGCAGGCCGGCCTGGCGCTGCAGAAGCACATCGCCGCGCTGGTGCCGAAACTGCGCGCGCTGCCGCAGGTGGTGATCGCCGCGGTCAACGGCCCTGCGGCCGGCGGCGGGCTGGCGCTGGCGCTGGCCGCGGACGTGCGGATCGGGGCGGCGTCGTCCCGCTACACCGTCGCCTTCGTGCGGCTGGGCCTCTCCGGCTGCGACATCGGGGTCAGCTGGCTGCTGCCCCGCCTGATCGGCGCCTCCCGCGCCTTCGAGCTGCTGCTCACCGGCCGGGTCGTCGACGCCCCCGAGGCCGACCGCATCGGCCTGGTCACCCGGGTGGTGCCCGACGAGGAGCTCCTCGACGCCGCCCTGGGCACCGCGCGGGCGGTGCTGGCCAACTCGCCGATGGGCGTGCGCATGACCAAGGAGGTCATGTGGAGCCAGCTGGAGGTGTCGAGCCTGCAGGCCGGCATCGACCTGGAGAACCGCACCCAGATCCTCAGCTCGTTCACCGGCGACCACCGGGAGGCCGCGCTGGCCTTCCGCGAGCGCCGGTCCCCGCACTTCCGCGACGCCTGAGAGGGGTGTCCGTGACCGACCGCGACCGCGTCGTCGAGACCGCCCGGAGCGTGGTGGCCGAGCACCCACCTGCCACCACCCCGCAGCGGGCGTTCCTCGGCGCCTGCTTCGACGCCGGCCTGGCCTGGGTGCACTTCCCGGAGGGCTTCGGCGGCCTCGGCGTCGCCCCCGGCCTCCAGGCCGTCGCCGACGGCATCCTGCAGGGCGCCGGCGGCCCCAACCCCTTCTGGCTCAACCCGATGGGCTACGGCATGGCCGGCCCCACGGTGATGGCGCACGCCTCCCGCGAGCTGGCCGCGCAGCTGCTGCGCCCCGACTACGTCTGCGACGAGATCTGGTGCCAGCTGTTCAGCGAGCCCGGCGCGGGCTCCGACCTCGCCGGGCTGGCCACCCGGGCCGTGCGCGACGGCGACACCTGGGTGGTCACCGGCCAGAAGGTGTGGACGTCGAACGCGCACAAGGCCCGCCGCGCGCTGCTGCTGGCCCGCACCGACCCCGACCAGCCCAAGCACCGCGGGCTGACCTACTTCGTGCTGGACATGACCGACCCCGGCGTCGAGGTCCGCCCGCTGCGCCAGATGACCGGTGAGGCCGAGTTCAACGAGGTGTACCTGCGGGAGGCGCGGATCCCCGACGCCCACCGCCTCGGCGAGGTCGGCCAGGGCTGGCACGTCGCCATGACCACGCTGATGAACGAGCGGACGGCGATCGGCGGCGGCAGCAGCGTCCGCGGCAGCGGCAGCATCGGCACCGCGCTGCGGCTGTGGCGCGAGCGCCCGGACCTGCGCACCCCGGCGCTGCGCGAGCGCCTGGTGCACCTGTTCGCCCGGGCCGACGCCGCCCGGCTCACCGGCGACCGCCAGCGGGCCGAGGCCGGCGAGCGGATCGGCCCCGAGGGCAGCATCGGCAAGCTCGTCGGCGCCGAGCTCAACCAGGACGTCCACGAGTGGTGCATGGACGCCCTCGGCGTCGAGGCCACCCTCTACAGCGGCTACGAGCCCCGCCCCGACGGCTCGCCACCGCCGGTGGAGGGGGAGGACCGGCAGCGGATGTTCCTGCGCAGCCGGGCCAACACCATCGAGGGCGGCACCTCCGAGGTGCTGCGCACCATCCTCGGCGAGCGGCTGCTCGGCCTGCCCGGCGACCTGCGCGCCGACACCGGCCGGCCGTGGAGCGAGGTGCCGCGTGGCTGAGGCGGGGGCCGGCGCGGCCCTGGCCGGGCGGGTCGCCCTGGTCACCGGCGGCGGCCGGGGCATCGGCGCGGCGATCAGCACCGAGCTGGCGCTGGCCGGCGCCGCCGTCGTCCTGACCTACCGGCGGGACGCCGACGCCGCGGCCGCGCTGGTCGACGAGCTGACCGGCGAGGGCGCCCGGGCGCACGCCGTCGAGGCGCACGTCGAGGACCCCGCCTCCTCGGAGCGGGCGGTCCAGGCCGCCGTCGAGCGCTTCGGTGCGCTCGACGTGCTGGTGAGCAACGCCGGGGTCGCCAGCCGCGGGAACCCGGTGGCGGCCACGACGCACGAGGAGCTGTCGTGGGTGCTGGCGGTGCACGCGCTCGGCCCGCACCAGCTGGTGCGGGCGGCGCTGCCGCACCTGCGCCGGCAGCCCCGCTCCGACGTCGTGTTCATCAGCAGCATCGCCGCCTCCACCTGGACACCGGGCGGTGCCCCGTACGCCATGGGCAAGGCGGCGGTCGAGGCGCTCGCGCACACCCTGGCCCGCGAGGAGCGCCGCGCCGGCGTGCGCGTCAACGTCGTCGCCCCCGGGCTCACCGACACCGAGATGGGCCGCCGGCTGGCCCGCGCCACCCGCAGCGTCGAGGACATCCACGAGCTCGACACCTCCTCGCCGTTCGGCCGGGTCTGCGCCCCCGAGGACGTCGCCCGGGTGGTGCGGTTCCTCGTCGGGCCCGAGGGCGGCTACGTGAACGACCAGCGGATCGTCGTCGACGGAGGGACCTTCTGATGGTCGAGTTCGAGTTCACCCCCGAGCAGCGCGACCTGCGCGCGGTCGCCCGGGAGTTCTGCACCGAGCGGTTCGCCGGGCCCGAGGTGCGCCGGCTGGTGGAGACCCCCGACGGCTTCGACCGGGAGGTCTGGCGCCGGCTGGGCCGCGACGTCGGGCTGCTCGGCCTGGCGCTGCCCGAGGAGCTCGGCGGGGCCGGCGCCGGCCTGGTCGACCTCGCGCTGGTCGCCGAGGAGTTCGGCCGGGCCGTCGCCCCGGCACCGTTGGTCGGCACGGTCGCGCTGGCGGCGACGGCGCTGCGGCTGGCCGGCGACGACGGCACCGCCGAGGAGCTGCTGCCGGCGATCGCCGAGGGCGAGGCCGTCGTCGCGCTCGCCGCCACGGACGACCGCGGCGCGTGGGCACCGGCCCAGCCGACCGTGCGGGCCACCCGCACCGACTCCGGCTGGCGGCTGACCGGCGAGCAGGCGCACGTGCTCGACGGCGCCGCCGCGGACGCCGTGCTGGTGCTCGCCACCACGGAGACCGGCACCGGCCTGTTCGCCGTCGACGGGGCGGCCGACGGCCTCACCCGCGAACCCCTGTCGGTGCTGGACCTGACCCGCCGGCTGGCGCGGCTGCGCTACGCCGACGTCCCCGCGCGGGCGGTGGGGGAGCCCGGGCAGGCCGCCACCGCGGTCGCCGGGGCGCGCGACGTCGCCGCCGTCGTCCTGGCCGCCGAGGCGGTCGGCGGCGCCCAGCGGCTGCTGGACATGTCGGTGGAGTACGCCAGGACCCGGCTGCAGTTCGGCCGGGCGATCGGCTCCTTCCAGGCGGTCAAGCACCGCTGCGCGGACATGCTGGTCGACGTCGAGCACGCCCGGTCGGTCGCCTACCACGCCGCCTGGGCGCAGGACGCGGGCACGGACGACCCCCGGGTCGCCGCCGACCTGGCCACGACGGTCACGGCCGAGGCCTACCTGCGCGTCGCGAAGAACACCGTCCAGGTGCACGGCGGCATCGGCTTCACCTGGGAGCACCCCACCCACCTGTACTACAAGCGCGCCGTCGGGGACGCCGCACTGCTCGGCGGCCGCGCCGCGGCCGCCGAGCGGCTCGCCGCGGCCGTGCTCGACGGCCCCGCGCTCGGCGGGGTGGCGTGACGCACACCCGACTCCTCCCGGCTGCCGCGCGGCCGCGGCGGTGACCGTCGGCAGCGACCGACCGGGGGTGCGCCGGCTCCTCCGCTCGTACCGTGACGTCGAGAGCGAACCGGTCGGCGCCGGGTCGGACCGGGAGGTACGCGGCCGCGCGAGCCGGTTCCCGATCGAGGGAGGGGTCGTGGGCGCGCAGCCAGCCGCAGGGATCGTGACCGTGCCGGGCCCGGCGCAGCAGGAGCGCCGCGACGCCGGGCCGCTGACCGGCAAGGGCCGGGCCCGCAAGGCCGAGCTCCTCGACGCAGCCCGTCGCGTGTTCGAGCGCCGGGGGTTCCTCGACACCCGCGTGGCGGACATCGTGGGCGAGGCCCGGGTCGCGCAGGGGACCTTCTACACCTACTTCGACTCGAAGGACGCGGTGTTCCAGGCCGTGGCCCGGGCGGTCGTGGCCGAGCTGCTCGAGGCCCTCCAGGCCGCCGGCCCGCACGCGGGCACGCCGTACGAGCGGGCCCACGCGGCGATGGAGCGCTTCGTCGACGCCTACCAGCCCCGGGCGCGGATCATCGCCCTCATCGAGCAGGTGGGCACCTTCACCCCGGAGCTCAAGCACCTGCGGCTGCAGGTCCGCGAGGCCTTCGTCGAGCGGGCCGCCCGCGGCATCGCCCACCAGCAGGAGTCCGGCGTCGCCGACCGGTCCCTGGACCCGGTGCTCACCGCCGAGGTGCTCGGCGCGATGGTCGACCACACCTGCTACGTGTGGCTCAACCTCGGCAAGGAGTTCGACCGCGAGGCGCTGCTGCGCACGCTGACCCTGGTCTGGGTCCGGGCGATCGGGGCCGAGGAGGCCGGGGGCACCGGCCGGCCCGGCGCGGCCGATCCGGTGCACGCCACCTCCTGACCCCTCGGGGCGGGTGCCCGGCGTACGGGCCGGGGGCGGCTCGCGGCCGGGGACGGCTCGCGGCCGGGGGCGCTCGCGGCCGGGGGCGCTCGCGGCCGGTCCGCTGCGTTCCGCGCGGCTTCCTACGGCTCTGAGTGCCGGTGCACTCAGAGACGTAGGAAGCCGGAAGGGTGTTCCAGGCGCGGCGTGGACGGGGCGGACGCGCCCTGGGATAGTAGGACGTCCGAACAGTTCGGCCCGACGGCGCCGCGGCGTCCGACCCCGAGGAGCGGCATGCCCGCCGACCTGCACGTCCCCGTCCACCCCGTCCGGTTCGTCACCGCGGCCAGCCTGTTCGACGGGCACGACGCGGCCATCAACGTGATGCGGCGGCTGCTGCAGAGCCAGGGTGCGGAGGTGGTGCACCTCGGGCACGACCGCAGCGTGGACACCGTCGTCCGCGCCGCGCTGGAGGAGGACGTGCAGGGGGTGGCCATCTCCTCCTACCAGGGCGGCCACGTCGAGTACTTCAGCTACCTGGTCGAGCGGCTGGCGCAGGCCGGCGCCGGCCACGTCAAGGTCTTCGGGGGCGGCGGCGGGGTGATCGTGCCCGAGGAGATCGCGCTGCTGCGCGAGCGCGGCGTGCGCATCTTCAGCCCCGAGGACGGCCAGCGGCTCGGCCTGCCCGGGATGATCAACGAGCTGATCCGGGAGTGCGACGTCGACCTGGCCGCGCAGGGTCCGGACGTCGACGCCCTGCGCACCGGCGACCCGGCGGCGCTGGCCCGCACGATCTCGGTGCTGGAGACCGGCCGCGACGAGGAGCTCGCCGCCCGGGTGCGCGAGGCCGCCGCCGGCCGGACCGTGCCGGTGCTGGGCATCACCGGCACCGGCGGGTCGGGCAAGTCCTCGCTCACCGACGAGCTGCTGCGCCGGCTGCGGACCGACCAGGAGGACAAGCTGCGGGTCGCCGTCCTGGCGATCGACCCGACCCGCCGCCGCGGCGGGGGCGCGCTGCTCGGCGACCGGATCCGGATGAACGCGCTGGAGACCGGCGAGGGGTCGCACACCTTCTTCCGGTCGATGGCCACCCGCTCGGCCGGCGCGGAGACGCCTGCGCACCTCGAGGACGTCCTCGCCGCGGTGAAGGCCGCCGGCTTCGACCTCGTCATCGTGGAGACGCCGGGCATCGGGCAGGGCGACGCCGGCATCGTGCCGTTCTCCGACGTGTCGCTGTACGTGATGACGCCGGAGTTCGGTGCCGCCTCGCAGCTGGAGAAGATCGACATGCTCGACTTCGCCGACGCGGTCGCGGTCAACAAGTTCGAGCGGCGCGGTGCCGAGGACGCCCGCCGGGACGTCGCCCGGCAGATGGTGCGCAACCGCGAGGCGTTCGGGCAGCCCTGGGAGGAGATGCCGGTCTTCGGCACCAGCGCCGCCCGGTTCAACGACGACGGGGTCACCGCGCTCTACCACCACCTGCTCGGGCTGCTCACCGAGCAGGGGCTGCCAGCCGGCACCGGCGTCCTGCCGCGGGTCGACACCCGCACCTCCACCGGGCTGGCCAGCGTGGTGCCCTCGCAGCGCTCCCGGTACCTGGCCGAGATCTCCGAGGCGGTGCGCGCCTACCACGCCGAGACCGAGGCGCAGGCGGCCGTCGTCCGCCGGCGCCAGCACCTGCGCACCGCCGCCGAGGTGCTCGAGGGGGAGCCGTCCGAGGCCGCCGCCGCGGCGGCGGAGGCCGCCGACGCCGAGCTGTCACCGGGAGTCCGCGCGCTGCTGGAGGAGTGGCCGGCCCGCGTCCAGGACTACTCCGGCGACGAGCACGTCTACACCGTGCGCGGGCGGGAGATCCACGTCCCGCTGACCCGGGAGACGCTGTCGGGCACCAAGGTGCGCCGGGTGGCGCTGCCGCGCACGAGGGATGAGGCGGAGCTGCTGGGCTTCCTGCGGCGGGAGAACCTGCCCGGCGCCTTCCCGTTCACCGCCGGGGTCTTCCCGTTCAAGCGCTCCGGCGAGGCCCCGGCCCGGATGTTCGCCGGCGAGGGCGACGCGTTCCGCACCAACCGCCGGTTCAAGCTCCTCTCCGCCGGCAACGAGGCCACCCGGCTGTCGACGGCGTTCGACTCGGTCACCCTCTACGGGCGCGACCCCGACCCGCGCCCGGACGTCTACGGCAAGGTCGGCACGTCGGGGGTCTCGATCGCCACGCTCGACGACATGGAGGTCCTCTACTCCGGTTTCGACCTGTGCAGCCCGACCACGTCGGTGTCGATGACCATCAACGGCCCGGCGCCGGCGATCCTGGCGATGTTCCTCAACACCGCGATCGACCAGCAGCTCGACCGGTTCCGGGAGGACGAGGGCCGGGAGCCCGACGCCGCCGAGGCCGAGGAGATCCGCGCCCGGGTGCTGACGACCGTCCGGGGCACGGTGCAGGCCGACATCCTCAAGGAGGACCAGGGCCAGAACACCTGCATCTTCTCCACCGAGTTCGCGCTGCGCTGCATGGCCGACATCCAGGAGTGGTTCATCGAGCACGGCGTCCGGAACTTCTACTCGGTGTCGATCTCCGGCTACCACATCGCCGAGGCCGGGGCGAACCCGATCAGCCAGCTGGCGTTCACGCTGGCCAACGGCTTCACCTACGTGGAGTCCTACCTGGCCCGCGGCATGGACATCGACGACTTCGCGCCGAACCTGTCGTTCTTCTTCTCCAACGGCATGGACGCCGAGTACTCGGTGATCGGCCGGGTGGCCCGCCGCATCTGGGCCGTCGCCATGCGCGAGAAGTACGGCGCCAACGCCCGCTCGCAGCAGCTGAAGTACCACGTGCAGACCTCGGGCCGCTCCCTGCACGCCCAGGAGATGGACTTCAACGACATCCGCACCACGCTGCAGGCGCTGTGCGCCATCTACGACAACGCCAACAGCCTGCACACCAACGCCTACGACGAGGCGGTGACCACCCCCTCGACGCACTCGGTGCGCCGGGCGCTGGCCATCCAGATGATCATCGACAAGGAGTGGGGGCTGGCCGGCAACGAGAACCCGCTGCAGGGCTCGTTCGTCGTCGACGAGCTCACCGACCTGGTCGAGGAGGCGGTGCTGGCCGAGTTCGACCGCATCGCCGAGCGCGGCGGCGTGCTGGGCGCCATGGAGACCGGCTACCAGCGCGGCAAGATCCAGGACGAGTCGATGCTCTACGAGCACCGCAAGCACGACGGCAGCCTGCCGATCGTCGGCGTGAACACCTTCCTCGACCCGCACGCCGGCGAGGAGGCCCCGAAGACGCTCGAGCTCGCCCGCGCCACCGAGGCGGAGAAGCAGTCGCAGCTGCAGCGGCTGGCCGACTTCCACGCCCGGCACGCCGACGAGGCGCCCGCGGCGCTGGCCCGCCTCCAGCAGGTCGCCATGGACGGCGGCAACGTCTTCGCCGCCCTGATGGACGCCGTCCGGGCCTGCTCGCTGGGGCAGATCTCCGACGCCTTCTTCGAGGTGGGCGGCCAGTACCGCCGCAACGTGTGAGGACCCCCGTGCCCCCCGAGAAGGACCCCCTCCTCCCCACGCCTCGCACGCTCGGCGCGGGCCCCGGGAGGGGGCCGCAGCGGCACGCGAGGGGCTGGCCCGGGTGCTGACCGACGACCTCGGGACGGCGGTGGACCTGCCGCGGCCGCCGCGGCGGGTCGTGTCGCTGGTGCCCTCGCTGACCGAGGCCCTCGCGGAGACGGTCCCGGACCGGCTGGTGGGTGCCACCGACTGGTGCACCCACCCGGCCGGCCTCGACGTGCCGCGGGTGCGGGGCACCAAGAACCCCGACCGGGCGGCGATCGAGGCGCTGGCCCCCGACCTGGTGGTCGCCAACCGGGAGGAGAACCGGCGCCTCGACGTCGACCGGTTGCGGGCGGCCGGGGTCCCGGTGTGGGTGACCGTCATCGAGTCGGTGGCCGAGGCCCTGGCCTCGCTGCGCCGGCTGTTCGGGGAAGTCCTCGACGTCGGTGAGCCGGGCTGGTTGACCGCCGCCGCGGCCTCGTGGGCGGCCCCCGTGCCGGGCCCGCCGCTGCGGGTCGCCGTCCCGGTCTGGCGGGACCCCTGGATGGTGGTCGGCCCGCGCACCTTCACCGGTGACGTGCTGGCGCGGCTCGGCTTGGTCAACGCCTTCGACGCCGGGGAGGACCGCTACCCGAAGGTCTCGGTCGAGGAGGTCGCGGTGGCCGGCCCGGACGTCGTCGTCCTCCCCGACGAGCCCTACCTGTTCACCGCGGACGACGGCCCGGAGGCGTTCCCCGGCACCCGCTGCGCGCTGGTCCCCGGCCGCGACCTGACCTGGTACGGGCCCTCGCTGGCCGGCGCCCGGGACCGCCTGCTCCGCGCCGTTCGCACGGCCGGGTGATCCGGGGCGGAGGGGCTCAGGATCGCGGGCCGGCCGACCGATCGATACGGTCGGGTCGAGTCGGAACCGGCTCCGGCGTCGAGCACGGGGCCGACGCGCGTCGAGCGGCACGGGGGACGGAGGTGCTGATGGACATCCCCGCCATGCGGGCCAGCTTCGCCAAGGCGGCAGCCGCCGGGGACGAGGCGCCGCTGTTCTTCTACTCCCACCTCTTCCTCAGCCACCCGGAGACCCGGCAGCTCTTCCCCGTGTCCATGGCGCACCAGCGGGACCGGTTGTTCCAGGCCCTAAGCGACGTCGCGGCCTACGTCGACGACCTCGACCGGCTCGTGCCGATCCTCCAGGCCCTCGGGCGGGACCACCGCAAGTTCGGCACCGTCGCCGGCCACTACCCGGCGGTGGGGGCCAGCCTGATCGCCACGCTGCGGCACTTCGACGACCGGTGGGACGCCGCGCTCGAGCAGAGCTGGACGGAGGCCTACGGGCTGGTCGCCCAGGTGATGATCGAGGCGGCCGAGGCGGCGTCGGGCCAGCCGCCGTGGTGGGACGCCGAGGTGGTCGCGCACGAGCGTCGCGGCGTCGACACCGCGGTGCTGTGGCTGCACCCGAAACCGGAGTTCCCCTATGCGGCGGGGCAGTCGGTGTCGCTGGAGACCGACGTCCGGCCCAAGCTGTGGCGGTACTACTCGCCGGCCAACGCGCCGCGCCCCGACGGGCTCGTCGAGCTCCACGTCCGTGCCTACGACGGCGGCCCGGTCGGCGCCGCCCTGGTCCGCCGGATCGGTGCGGGGGACGTCGTGCGCCTGGGCCCCCCGGTCGGTCACCTCGCCTTCGACGCGGACTCCGACCGCGACCTCCTCCTGGTCGCCGGCGGGACGGGCCTGGCCCCGCTCAAGGCACTGGTCGACCACGTCGCCCGCGCCGGTCCGCCACGGCGGGTCGACCTCTTCGTCGGCTCCCGCACCGAGGAGCGGATCTACGACCGGGCCGCCCTCGAGCGGCTGGCGGCCGAGCACGGCTGGCTGACCGTGACGTTCGCGGTCTCCGGGGACGAGCTCTCGCCGCTCGAGCAGGGCGACGTGGGCGAGGTCGTCGCGCGGCACGGGCCGTGGAACAGCCGGGACGTCTACGTGGCCGGGCCGGCCCCCATGGTGGAGGACACCACGAAGCGGCTGCTCGCCGACGGTGTCCGGCCCGACCGCATCCGCAGCGAGGTGTTCGCGCCCAGCCGGCTGGGACCCAGCCTGGACGGAGAGGTGACCGGATGAGCATCCACCCGCCCCAGGGGGAAGACCGGCGGCTGAGCCCCGGCGAGATCCGCAGCGTGCAGTTCGCGCGCGCCGCGATGCTGCGACCGGGGTACGTCGAGGCCGACGTCGACCGCTTCCTCGACCGGGTGGCCGAGGAGATGGCCCGGCTGCACGCCGACAAGGCCGAGCTGCGCGACCGGGTCCGCGCGCTGCAGGAGCAGGTGGCCGGGACGGTCGCGCCGGAGGCCCCGAGCGACCAGGCCGTGCGCATCCTGGCCACCGCGCAGCAGACCGCCGACAGCTACGTCGCCGAGGCCGAGGACTTCAGCCGGCAGATCACCGCCGACGCCCGCGCCCAGTACGAGGAGCAGGTCCGGCGGGCCAAGGAGAACGCCGGCGCCATCATCGAGGCGGCCCAGGAGGCCGCGGCCCGGATGACCGCCGGTGAGCGACCGCCGGATGCCGGCAGCCCGCAGCGCTCGACGCAGGAGCTCGAGGAGCAGGTGGCCTACCTGAAGGCCTTCGGGCAGGCCTGCCGCACCCAGCTGCGCGCCTACCTCGAGGCGCTGCTGGCCGACGTCGAGGCCGAGTGGGGCCGCGCCGACCCCGGAGCGCTGCCCCGGCCACCCGTCCCCCCGGTGCAGCGCGGCGGCCGGGCCCCCGCGGCGCCGAACGTGGCCCAGGACGCGGCTGCGGGCGGCGACCCGGCGTAGCCGGTCCCGGCCGGGACGTCACCACCTGGTGGACCCGGTCATCCAGCGGCCGGCCGCGCCCGGCACGGCCCCGCGCCGCGGGCACTCGGACCCGCCGGCCCGGCGTCGTGGCGACAGCCGAAGGCGGCCGTCGGCCACCGGTGGCGGGCCAGGTGCAGGGCCCCGGCCGCCAGGACCGGGTTCCCCAGCGTGTAGGGGCCCAGCGGCGTGGTACCGAGGGCGAAGGCCGCCACGGCCAGGAGGCCGAGCCGGGCGGCCGGGTCGCGTCCCAGGACGGCGGCGGCCACCACCGTCTCGCCCGCGGTCATGGCCACGCCGAACGCCCGCGGGGCGGGGCCGGTCAAGGCCAGCCCGGCGCGCCGGTACCAGCCCCAGGGGGCGCGCCGGGCGAGCGCCGGGTACTGCTCGGGGGCGGTCACGGTGGTGACCCCGTTCCAGACCAGGCCCGTGAGGGCGAAGAAGACGCCGAGGGCCCGCCGCCCGGCCGCCGGCCGCCGGTAGGCCAGTCCGGTGAGGAGGGAGTAGACGGCGACCGCGACGAGCACCTGGCGGACGTCGTCGGCCGTCGTCGGTGCGGCCCCGGCCGGCCGGGCGCGGGTGCGGGGGTCCGCCGTCCTGGTCACGGGGTCCGCCGCCGACGCGTCATGCTCCGAGGGTCCGGGACGCCGCCCGGTCCCCGTCAGGGTCCGACGGCCCGCGCGACCGGTGATCAGCGGCCCGGGCCGGCGGCACGCATCCTGGCCTGCGCCCACAGAACCAGGCAGCGCAGGGCCGCGTAGCCCTCTGGGGACGCGAACCCCTGCTCCAGCCTCGCCGCGGCGATCAGCGCGTGGGCGTCGACGGAGCCGTACGTGTGGAAGCGGTCGAGCACCCGGCCCGAGGTCGCCGCGTTGCGGAAGAGGCAGGCAATCCCCAGCGCCACCCCGTCCGACACGGTGAGGTCGACCGGTGGGTGCTCGAAGGCCGACCGCCGGTCGAGGACGCGGGCCACCTCGCGGAACACCTGCCCCTCGCCCGCCGCCCTGGTCGTCCTGGCGGTGATGATCACGTGCTGTCCTCGGCCGGGTCGTTCCACCCCGACGTGGTCGGCCACCCGGGCGAGGTCCTGGAGCCCTGCCGCCGGGCGGCTGACCTGATCGGGTCAGGCGCAGCGTCGTGCTCAGGGCGCCCCCGGGCCCGCCGTCAGGGCCGTCGGCCCGCGTCCTCCGTCGCCGCGTACCGCCGGCGGAGCAGGTGCTTCTGCAGCTTGCCCGTGGGGGTGCGGGGCAGCTCGTCGACGAACTCGACCCGGCTCGGGCACTTGAAGTGCGACAGCCGCTGCCGGGTGTAGGAGACCAGCTCGTCGGCCAGCCCGGCGGTGCCGGTGCCCGGGGCCGGCTGCACCAGCGCGAGCACCGACTCGCCCATCTCCTCGTCCGGCACCCCGATCACCGCGACGTCGTGCACGGCGGGGTGCAGGGCCAGCACGTCCTCGGCCTCCCGCGGGTACACGTTCACCCCACCCGAGATGATCATGTTGGACTGCCGGTCGGTGAGGTACAGCCAGCGGTCCTCGTCGAGGTAGCCCATGTCGCCGACGGTGGACCAGGTCGGGTGGTCGAGGTGCTGGGCCTGCGCGGTCCGCTCGGGGTCGCCGAGGTAGGCGAAGGGCATGGCCTCGCGCTCGAAGTAGATGACGCCAACCTCGCCGGGCGGCAGCTCCCGGCCGTCGTCGCCGACGACGTGCACGGTGCCGAGGAAGCCGTCCCGGCCCACGGTGCCCGGGTGCGCCAGCCACTCCGCGCTGCCCACCATCGTGACCCCGGCGCTCTCGGTGGAGGCGTAGTACTCCTCGAGCACCGGCCCCCACCAGTCGATCATCGCCCGCTTGACGTCGGGCGGGCACGGCGCGGCCGCGTGGACGGCGACCCGCAGGCTGGACACGTCGTGGCGGCCCCGCACCTCCGGCGGCAGCTTGAGCATCCGGACGAACATCGTCGGGACGAACTGCCCGTGGGTGACGCCGTACCGCTCGATCGCGGCCAGCGCGGCCTCGGCGTCGAAGGCCTCCATCATCACGACGCTGCCGCCGGTCGCCTGCACCGCGCCGATGAACCGCAGCGGCGCCGCGTGGTAGGCCGGGGCCGGGGAGAGGTAGACGGTGTCCTCCCCGAAGCCGTAGCGGGTGCCGAACACCGCAGCGATGCTGTCGCCGGGCTCGGTGACCTGCCGGTCGGGCAGCGGCGGCCGGATGCCCTTGGGCCGGCCGGTCGTGCCGGAGCTGTAGAGCAGGTCGGCGCCGCGTGGCTGGTCGGCCGGCGGGACGGGGTCGCCGGCGGCCAGCGCGTCGGCGTACCCGGTGAAGCCCTCGACCGGCCCGCCGACGGAGAGCGCGGCCTCGAGAGCCGGGACGGCGGCCCGCAGGTGCCGCGCCAGCGGGGCCAGCGTCGCGGCGGCCACCAGCACCCGGGCGCCGCTGTCGGCGACGACGTAGGTGGCCTCGGCCGGGGCGAGGTGCCAGTTCACCGCCGTGACGTAGAGCCCGGCGCGCTGGCAGGCCCAGTAGACCTCCGAGACCTCCAGCCGGTTGTCGGTGAGCAGCGCCACGACGTCGCCGGGCCGCAGGCCCTGCGCCCGCAGCCACGAGGCCAGCCGGGTCGACCGCTCCTCCAGCTCGGCGTAGGTGAGCGTGGCGCCGGAGCCGGCCATCACCAGGGCCGGCCGGTCGGGGGCGGTGCGCGCGAACGCGCCGGGCCAGGGCATCGCTCCTCCTCAGCCGGTCGGGCGGGTGCGGACGAGGTTCATCGCCACCATCGACAGGACGACGTCCCCCGCGCCGTTGGCCAGCTCCACGCGGGTGCGCAGCAGGCCGCGGTCGGGCTTGCTGCGGGAGAGCCGGGCCTCCTCGACCGTCGTCCGCAGGGTGAGCTCGTCACCCGGCCGCACCGGCGCGCGCCAGCGCAGCTCGTCGACGCCCGGCGAGCCGAGGCTGGAGACGGGGGAGAGGTACTCGTCGGCGAACAGCCGCATCATCAGCGCGCAGGTGTGCCAGCCGCTGGCGATCAGCCCGCCGAACGGCCCGGCGGCCGCGGCCTCCGGGTCGACGTGGAAGGGCTGCGGGTCGAACCGGCGGCCGAAGTCCACGACGTCGTCGGCCCCGACCCGCAGCGGGCCGTGCTCGGTCGTCGTCCCCGGCGCGTAGTCCTCGAACCACCGTTCCCCGGCCGCTGTCACCGCTCGCTCCCGCGGGACGCTCCGCTCCTCGCTCGTCCCTCGCTGCGGTGCTCGCGCCCCTGTCCGCTCACCGACCCGAACGTAGGGGGCGGGCGGGCGGTGCGCCAGGTCACCCGTTGCTAGGTTGGCGGCCGTGCAGCCGCCCTCCGGCCCGCTCGCGGGCACCCGCGTCGTCGAGCTCGCCGGCATCGGCCCCGCGCCCTACGCCTGCATGCTGCTGGCCGAGCTGGGCGCCGACGTGGTCCGCGTCGACCGCCCCGGCGGCGGCACGCAGTTCGTGCACCCGGCCAAGGAGGCGCTGCACCGCAGCCGCCCCTCCGTGGCGGTCGACCTGAAGACGCCGGCCGGCCGGGACGTCGTCCTGCGCCTGGTCGAGGCCGCCGACGTGCTGGTCGAGGGGCTGCGGCCGGGCGTCACCGAGCGGCTGGGCCTCGGGCCCGACGCCTGCGCCGAGCGCAACCCGCGGCTGGTCTACGCCCGCATGACCGGGTGGGGCCAGGACGGGCCGCTGGCCGACCGGGCCGGGCACGACATCAACTACCTGGGGCTGACCGGCGCGCTGCACGCCATCGGCCCGGCCGAGAAGCCGGTGGCGCCGCTCAACATCGGCGCCGACTTCGGCGGGGGCTCGATGTTCCTGCTGGTCGGCGTGCTCGCCGCCCTGCTGGAGCGGGCGACCAGCGGGCGCGGCCAGGTGGTCGACGCGGCGATGGTGGACGGCGCGAGCTCCCTGGTGACCATGGTGCACGGCATGCTCGCCGCCGGCCTCTGGCAGGACCGCCGCGCGGCCAACCTGCTCGACGGCGGCGCCCCCTTCTACGACACCTACCCGTGCGCCGACGGCCGGCACGTCGCCGTCGGCGCGCTGGAGCCGCAGTTCCACGCCACGCTGCTCGCCGGGCTCGACCTCGACCCGCACGAGCACGGCGCGCAGATGGACCTCGCCCGCTGGCCGCAGCAGCGGGCCCGGATCGGCGCGGTGTTCGCCACGCGCAGCCGCGACGAGTGGGCCGCGCACTTCGCCGGCACCGACGCCTGCGTGACCCCGGTGCTGTCGCTGACCGAGGCGCCCGCCCACCCGCACCTGGCCGCCCGCGGCACCTTCGTCGACCGGGGCGGGCACCCGGAGCCGGCGCCGGCCCCGCGGTTCTCGCGCACGCCGGCGGCGGTGCGGGGCGAGCCGCGGGCGGCGGGCCAGGACACCCGGGCGGCGCTCGCGGCCTGGGGCCTCGGGGCCGGCGAGATCGACGACCTGCTGGCCGCCGGCGCGGTCACCCAGGCCTGACACGGACGACGGACGCGGGAGGAGACCCGGTGGCGGACGAGGTGCGCGTCGAACGGCGCGACGGCGTCATGGTGATCACGATCAACCGTCCGGAGGCGCGCAACGCCCTGGACCGCGCGGTGGCCGAGGGCGTCGCGGCGGCCGTCGACGAGCTCGACGCCTCGGACGAGCTGCGGGTCGGCGTCCTCACCGGCGCCGGGGGCACGTTCTCCTCGGGCATGGACCTCAAGGCCTTCCTGCGCGGCGAGACCCCGGCGATCGAGGGCCGGGGGCTGTGCGGCATCACCCAGGCCCCGCCGCGCAAGCCGCTGATCGCGGCGGTGGAGGGCTGGGCGCTGGCCGGCGGCTTCGAGCTGGTGCTCGCCTGCGACCTGGTCGTCGCCGCCGGGACGGCGCGCTTCGGGGTGCCGGAGGTCAAGCGCTCGCTGGTCGCCGCCGGCGGGGCGGCGCTGGCGCTGCCGTCCCGGGTGCCCACCAACCTGGCGCTGGAGCTGCTGCTCACCGGCGACCCCGTGGACGCCCACCGGGCGGCGGCGATGGGGCTGGTCAACCGGGTCACCGCCGAGGGCGGGGCGCTGGAGGGGGCGCGGGAGCTGGCCGCCACCATCGCCGCCAACGGGCCGCTGGCGGTGGCGGCCACCAAGGCCGTGGCCCGCGGCGCCCGCGACTGGCCGGCCGAGGAGCGGTGGGCCCGGCAGGGCGAGCTGGTCGGCCCGGTGTTCGCCAGCGAGGACGCCCGCGAGGGCGCCACCGCGTTCGCCGAGAAGCGCGCCCCGGTCTGGCGGGGGCGCTGACCCCTCCCGCGGGCCGGGGGCCGGCGTGAGCGCGGAGACCGCTCCGGGCACCGGGACGGCGGGGCCCGGGAACCCGCCGCCGCTCGGCGCGCTCGGCCTGCTGCGCACCCCCGGCTACCTGGTGCTCTACCTCAACGCCGCCGCGATCTTCCTCGGCGTCATGGGGCAGGCCATCGCCCGCTCGTGGCTGGCCTACCGGCTCACCGGGTCCAACGCGGCGCTCGGCGGCGTGCTGCTCTCCTTCGGGGTGGCGCTGCTCATCGCCACCCCCTGGGGCGGGGTCGCCGCCGACCGGTTGCCCAAGCGGCTGGTGCTGCAGCTGTCGGTGCTCGTGCTCGCCGGCTCCAGCGCCTGGATCGGCGTCGCGGTGCTGCTCGACGTCGTCCAGTACTGGATGCTGCTGGTCGCCGGGGTCCTGCAGGCGATCGGGTTCGCGCTGTTCAACCCGGCGCGCATGGCCTTCCTCGGCGAGCTGGTGCCCCGCGGGTCGGTGCCCCAGGCGGTCTCGCTGCTGCTGGTCAACACCGAGGCCAGCCGGGTGGTGGGGCCCGCGCTGGCCGGCGTGGTCATCGGCGCGGCCGCCTGGGGTACGGCGGCGGTGTTCCTCGCCAGCGCCGGCCTGGCCGCCGTCGGCCTGCTGCTCACCGGGGCGCTGCCCCCCGGCCGGCGGCGCGGGGAGCCCTCGAACCGCTCGCCGCTGGGTGAGCTGGTCGACGGGGTCCGCTACGTGCGGCGGCACCCGACGCTGGGCGCGCTGGTGCTGTGCGGCATCGGCGTCACGATGCTGGGGATGCCCTACCTGGCGTTCATGCCGACCATCGCCGCCGACCTGTTCGGCCTCGGCTCGGCCGGCTACGGCGTGCTGTCGGCGACCTCGGCGGTCGGCGGCGTCGCCGCCGGCCTGGTGCTGGGCCGGCGGTCGTCCCGGTCGCACGAGACGCGGCTGCTCGTGGGCTCCGGCGCGGTCTTCGGCCTGGCGCTCGTCGCGCTGGCGTTCGTGCCCTCGGCCGCGCTCGCGGTCGTCGCCCTGCTGCTCGTCGGCGCCGGGATGCTGGCCTTCCAGACCACCAACCAGTCGCAGCTGCTGGCGCTGTCGGACCTGGAGTACCAGGGCCGCGTGCAGGGGCTGGTGATGCTCAGCTTCGGCGCCTTCGGCATCGCGGCCCTGCCGCTGGGGCTGCTCGCCGACGCCGCGGGGCTGCGCTGGACCCTGCTGGGCATGGGCGCCGGCGTCGTCCTCGTCGTGCTGCTGTTCGCCGTCCGCAGCCGCCGCCGGGTCGCCGACGCGCAGCGGCTGCGCGACCTCGGGTAGGTCAGCGCGGCCGCCAGTCCACGCCCGGCAGCGTCGCGCTCCAGGACTCGGCGATCCGGCCGTCGGCCACCCGGTGCACCACCAGCCAGGTGACGACGGAGGTCTCGCCGGTGTCGAGGTTGACACCGGTCGTGGTGGCGCGGGTCCACACCCGGTCGCCGGCGGCCACCTGGTCGTCCACGGTGGTCGCCGCGTCGTGCAGCAGCTGCCAGGAGTCGCTGACCTCCCGGCGGAACTGGGCGCGGGACAGCGCCCGGGTGCCGGCCGAGGAGTGCCGCACGTAGGGCTCGGCGATCAGCTCGTCGATCACCCCGAGGTCCCGGCGGTTCCACAGCCCGTCCCAGTAGCGGCGCACGAGCGCTGCGGCGTCCTGCTGTGCTCCCGGCTGCCCCACGGAGCGCGATCCTAGGCGGAGGGGTGAGTGCGCACCCGGCCACCGGCGTGCGAATGTGGTCGGGACGACACCAGCGGCGGTGCCGCCGAGGACCGGGAGGACGGGACATGCAGGACGCAGTGATCGTGGAGGCTGTGCGCACGCCGGTCGGCAAGCGCAACGGCGGGCTCTCGGGGGTGCACCCGGCCGACCTGTCCGCGCACGTGCTCAGCGCCCTCGTCGAGCGGACCGGGGTCGACCCGGCGGTGGTCGAGGACGTCGTGTGGGGCTGCGTGTCCCAGGTCGGCGAGCAGACCTTCGACATCGGCCGGACGGCGGCGCTGGCGGCCGGCTGGCCCGAGACGGTCACCGGCGTCACGGTCGACCGGCAGTGCGGCTCCTCGCAGCAGGCGGTGCACTTCGCCGCCGCGGGCCTGGTCTCCGGCCAGTACGACGTGGTCGTCGCCGGGGGCGTGGAGTCGATGTCCCGGGTGCCGATGGGCTCGTCCTCCGCCGGCGCCGACCCGTTCGGCACCCGCTTCTCCGCCCGCTACGGCGGCGTGCGGCCGAACCAGGGCGTCGGTGCGGAGATGATCGCCGAGCGCTGGGGACTCTCCCGCCGGCAGTGCGACGAGTACTCGGTCGCCTCCCACGAGAAGGCCGCCGCCGCGCGGGCCGAGGGCCGCTTCGAGGGCCAGATCGCCCCGGTCACCACGCCGGACGGGACGGTGGTCAGCGCCGACGAGGGCATCCGCGAGGGGACCACCACGGAGGTGCTGGCCGGGCTGAAGACGGTGTTCAAGCCCGAGGGCGGGGTCATCACCGCCGGCAACTCCTCGCAGATCTCCGACGGCGCGGCCGCGCTGCTCATGACGACCAGCGACAAGGCCCGCGAGCTGGGCCTGACGCCGATCGCCCGGGTGCACACCGCGGTGCTGGCCGGCGCCGACCCGGTGATCATGCTGACCGCGCCGATCCCGGCCACGCAGAAGGCGCTGGCGAAGTCCGGGCTGTCGGTCGACCAGATCGGCGCCTTCGAGGTCAACGAGGCCTTCGCCCCGGTGCCGCTGGCCTGGCTGGCCGACATCGGCGCCGACGCCAAGGCGCTCAACCCGAACGGCGGGGCGATCGCGCTGGGCCACCCGCTCGGCGGCTCGGGCGCCCGGATCATGACCACGCTGGTGCACCACATGCGCGACAACGGCATCCGGTACGGCCTGCAGACGATGTGCGAGGGCGGCGGCCAGGCCAACGCCACCGTCCTCGAGCTGCTCTGACCGGGCGGGAAGCGGAGTGCCCCGTGCGAGGTCCCCTCGCACGGGGCACTCCGCCGCCCGGGGGCGCACGCTCGCCGGGGTCTACCGGCGCTTCGGCGGGTCCGGCGTCGCCGGGACCTCGCCGCTGGAGGGGCGCGTCGCCCTCGCGCTGAGCGGGTCGGAGGAGGCGCTGCACGCCCTGGAGGCGGTGCCGGCGCGCCGGCGGGACCCCGCGGTGGTCCTCGCCGCGCTGCACGACCTCGCCCTCGCCGGGCGCGCCCCCGCGCTCGCGGCGGCCTACGCGGCCGGGGACGGCGACGCCGCCGCCCGCGCGGCGGTCGACGTGCTGGTGACCACCACCGACGCGGTCGTCGCCACCGCCACGCGCCGGCGCCCGCGGACGCGGGAGACCGACCGCTGCGCCGTGCTGTACCCCGTCGTCGCCGAGGCGGCCCGCCGGGTCGGTGCGGACGCGGTCGGGCTGGTGGCCGTGGGCGCCTCGGCCGGGCTCGACGCCCACGTCGACCGCCTCGGCATCACCTACGGCGGCACCCCGGGCGGCGGCGGGCGGCTGCTGGGCGACCCGTCGTCGCCGGTGCAGCTGTCGTGCTCGGTCGTCGGGGACCGGCCCGTCCCGGCGCGCGCCGTCCCCGAGGTCGTCGCCCGGGTCGGCGTCGACCCCGACCCGGTGGACCCGACCGACCCGGAGGACGCGCGGTGGCTGCGCGCCTGCCTGCCGCCGGACCGGCCGGAGCAGGCCGCGGCGCTCGCGGCGGGCAGTGCGCTGGTGGCCGCCGAGCCGCCGGTGCTGCTGCGGGGAGACGCCGTCGACCTGCTGCCCGAGGCCGTGGCCCGGGTGTCCGAGGGTGCCCTGCCCGTCGTCACCACGGCGTGGGCGCTGTCGCGGCTGGCGCCCGAGCGCCGCCTGCGCTTCCTGCACCGCCTCGGCGACGCGGCGGCCGGCCGGGCGGTGGCCTGGGTGTCCGCGGAGGGGGTGGGCGTCGCACCGGCCGTCCCGACCCTCGGCGACCGCCGCGCCTCCGGCCACAGCACGGTGGGCCTGGCGGTGGCCGACCGGTCGACGCTGCACGCCGAGGCCGTCGGCCGCTGCTGGTCGCGGGGCCGCCTCCTGGCGTGGCTGGCGGACCCCGGGGCGCCGGGGCGCTAGGCGCTCGCGGTGCCGCTCGGCCGGCCGGTCTCCACGTGCGGCCGGGACTGCCACAGCGCCCACTCCGCGCTGATCTCCCCGGCGGCCCGCAGCAGCCGCGGCAGGTGCTCGGCCAGCAGCCGCTCGGTCGAGGTCTCCGCGGCGTGCACCGTCACGTTCACCGCCGCCCGCACCGCGCCGCTGCCGTCCCGGACCGGGACGGCGACCGACCGCACCCCCGGCGCCAGCTCCTCGTCGGCCAGGGCCCAGCCGCGCGCCCGGACGGCGGTCAGCTCCTCGGCCAGCTGCGCGGGGGTGCGCCCGATGTACGGGGGCAGCCCCGACCGGCTCGGCTGGGCCAGGGTCGCCTCCAGCTCCCCGGGCGGCAGCGCGGCCAGCAGCACCTTCCCCTGCGAGGTCTGCGCGGCGGGGAAGCGCGTGCCGATCTCCACCCGCAGCGCGATCAGCTTCGGCACCGACACGCGGGCGACGTAGACGATGTCCGACCCGTCGAGCTGGGCCATGGACGACGACTCGCCGGTCCGGGCGACCAGGTCCTCCAGGTGCGGCCGGGCGATGTCCCACAGCCCCAGCGCGCCGACGTAGGCCATCCCCAGCGACAGCACCCGCGGGGTCAGCGCGAACGTGCCGCCGGAGGAGCGCACGAAGCCGAGCTCCGCCAGCGTCAGCAGCAGCCGACGGGCGGTCGGCCGGGCCAGGCCCGCCTTCGTCGCCACCTCCGTCAGGCTCATCCGCGGGTGCCCGGCGTCGAAGCAGGCCAGCACGTCCAGCCCGCGCGCCAGCGCCTCCACGAAGTCCGGCCCGTTCCCGCGCCCCGCCATCTCCTCGCTCCTCCCCGCCGGCCCCCGCCGCCGCGCCGTCCCCGACCCGCGACCGGCCGCCCCGGGTGGGGGGGACCGCCCCCGGAGGCCGGGACGCCGCACCGGGGGCGGCAGGTACGGCGCCCCGGGTCCTCGTCAGCGGCCGAGCACGCGGTCCTCGCCGCCGGCCCGCTTCGACTCGTCCACGAAGTCGGTGTACTGGTACGGGTTGTCGAGGATCGCGGCCTCGGCCTCGGGCATGTCGGGGAACATCCCGGCCTCCCAGACCTCCTCGCCGCACTCGGCGCGCAGGTACCCGATGGTGTCCTCGATCTCCCGGCGCGAGGCGGCGAGGTCGACGC
Source organism: Geodermatophilus marinus (assembly GCF_003428645.1). Lineage (GTDB taxonomy): Bacteria > Actinomycetota > Actinomycetes > Mycobacteriales > Geodermatophilaceae > Geodermatophilus. The sequence goes on from NZ_QVQH01000007.1 coordinate 44,807, forward strand.
CGACCAGCCGGTGGTCGTGCTTCACCACGCGGCCGTCCACGACGACGGTGTGCACGTCGGCGCGCTGCGCCTGGAACGCGACGTGCCCCAGCGGGTTGAGCAGCGGGAAGGACACGGGGGAGTGGTCGTTCTTGACCAGGACGACGTCGGCCTTCTTGCCGGCCTCCAGGCTGCCGAGGTCGGCGTCCCGGCCGATGGTGTGCGCGCCGCCCCGGGTGCACCACTCGACGACCTGCTTGGCCCGCAGCCGCAGGTGCGTGATCGTCTCGCCCTCGAGGTGTGCCGTGAGGTGCTCGGCCATGCGGTCGGCGTTCAGCGTGGCCCGCATCGCGGAGAACATGTCGCCGTTCCACCACACGCTGGTGTCCATCGACAGCGACACCGGGATGCCGTACTGCAGCACCTGCTCGGTGGGGGCGTGGCCCTGCCCGGCGCTGCACTCCGACTCGGTCGAGATGGAGATCGACCCGCCGGTGGCCGCGATGCGCTGGTAGCTGTCCCGGGTGAGGGTGGCGGCGTGCACGTAGGTCGTCTCCGGGGTCATGAAGCCGCCGTCGTACATCTGCTGGATGCCGGTGTCGCTGGTCGCGCCCCACACCCCGGCGTGCGTCGTGACCGGCAGGCCGAGCTCCCGGGCCACCTCGAACGCCGCCCGCTCCGGGAACGCCGGGTCGCCGGTGACGTCGAAGGCGATCTGCACGCCCATCATGTCGTCGCGCTCGTCGCGCAGCCGCTCGAGGAAGGAGCGGACGGCCGGGTCGGCGGTCCACTCCCACGGGCCGGCCTGGATGTTGCCGTAGGCCAGGACGAACCGGCCCGGCACCGAGCGCAGCGCCTCCAGTGCGGCCTCGGCGTGGTCGACGCTCTGCAGGTTGTGCGACCAGTCGACGGTGGTGGTGACGCCGGCGTCGAGCGACTCGAGCGCGGCCAGCCGGTTGCCCGCCGCGATGTCCTGCGGGCGGAACTTCCTCCCGTGCTCGAGGTAGTACCAGACGAAGTACTGGGTGAGCGTCCAGTCGGCCCCGTAGCCGCGCATCGCCGTCTGCCACATGTGCCGGTGCGTGTCGATCATGCCCGGCATCACGATGCCGCCGGAGGCGTCGATCTCCCGGGTCCCCTCGGGGACCTCCAGCCGCGGGCCGACGGCGGCGATCCGGTCGCCCACCACGAGCACGTCCGCGTCGGTGAGCACGGTGCAGGCGTCGTCCATGGTCAGGACCGTGCCGCCGCGGAAGACCAGCGGCCGGCCGGCCTCCGGAGCGGGGGTGGGGCTCGCGGGCTGGCTCATGCGTCTCCTCCTGTGCCTCGTCGTCCCGTCGCCGGACTGCTGTCCGCACAGCGGGCACACGGGTGTGCGTTCGCACGATGCTGTGGCGTGGCCCACGTGTCAAGGCCAGGAGCGCCGACGTCGGCCGGGTTGACAGCCGGGGGTGCACGCCACTGGAATGGCGAACGGACGAACGTCCGTCTGGTGGCGGGCGGCCGAGGAGCGAGGAGTGGGCGCGCACCGATGACCGCAGCACGCGAACCCGGGGACGACGGGCCGCGCGGCCCGCTCGCCGGCCTCCTCGTGGCCGACTTCTCGCGGATCCTGGCCGGGCCGTACAGCACGATGCTCCTGGCCGACCTCGGCGCGGAGGTGGTGAAGGTGGAGGGCCCGCGGGGCGACGACACCCGCACCTGGGCGCCGCCGGTCCGCGACGGCGTGTCCACCTACTACCTCGGCGTGAACCGCAACAAGCGCTCGGTGGCCCTGGACCTCACCGCCCCCGACGACGCCGCCGCCGCGCAGGAGCTGGCCCGCCGCGCCGACGTCCTGGTCGAGAACTTCAAGCCGGGCGGCCTGGCCCGCTTCGGCCTGGACTACGACTCCGTCGCCGCGGCCAACCCCGGCATCGTCTACGCCTCCATCAGCGGCTTCGGCAGCGCACCGGAGGGCGCCTCGCTGCCCGGCTACGACCTCATCGTCCAGGCGATCTCCGGGCTGATGAGCCTCACCGGCGACCCGGGCGGGGACCCGTACCGCGCCGGGGTGGCGGTGTTCGACGTGATGGCCGGGCTGCACGCCACCATCGGGGTCCTGTCGGCGCTGCACGCCCGGCGGGAGACCGGCCGCGGCCAGCACGTGGAGGTCAACCTGCTCTCCTCGGCGCTGTCCGGCCTGGTCAACCAGACCAGCGCGTTCGTCGCCGGGGGGGTGGTGCCGTTCCGGATGGGCAACAGCCACCCGAGCCTGTTCCCCTACGAGCCGCTGCCGTGCGCCGACGGCGAGCTGATCATCACGGCCGGCAACGACGGGCAGTTCCGCAAGCTGTGCGACGTCCTCGGCGTCCCCGAGCTCGTCGACGACCCGCGCTTCCTGCACAACGAGGACCGCACCGCCAACCGGGAGGAGCTGCGGCCGCTGCTGGTCGAGCGGCTGCGCACCCGCGGCAAGCAGGAGTGGTTCCGCGACATCATCGGCGCCGACGTGCCGTGCGGGCCGATCAACACCGTCGACCAGGGGGTGGCCTTCGCCGAGGAGGTCGGGCTGGCTCCGGTGGTGAGCGCGGGGGAGGGGGACGCCGCGGTGCCGTCGATCCGCAACCCGATCCGGTTCTCCGAGAGCGCGGCGAGCTACCGGCTGCCGCCGCCGGCCCTCGACGAGCACGGCGCGGAGATCCGCCGTTGGCTGGCTAAGGAGCAGCCGTGAGCGAGCGCCCCGTCTACCCGACCGCGCTGGGCGCCTCGAGCCGGGAGTCGATCACCCTGCTCGGGCACGACCTGGCCCGCGACGTCATGGGCACCGTCGGCTTCGGGGAGCTGGCGTTCTGGCTGGCCGCGCAGCGGCGGCCCACCCGGGGGGAGACCCGGGTCTTCGAGGCGGTGCTCGCCGCCCTGGCCGACCACGGGTTCACGCCCACGGCGATCGTCACCCGCCTCACCTGGCTCTCGGCGCCGGACTCGGTGCAGGGCGCGCTGGCCGCCGGCCTGCTCGGCGGGGGCTCCCGCTTCCTGGGGGTCACCGAGGACTGCGGCCGGTTCCTGCACGGCGTCCTGACGTCGGTCGAGGGCGGCCTGCCCGGCGACGACGCCGGCTGGGACGCCCTCGCGCTGGAGACGGTCACCGCGCAGCGCGCGGCCGGGCGGTTCGTGCCGGGCCTGGGTCACCACGTGCACAAGGACGGCGACCCGCGCACCCCGCGGCTGCTGGAGATCGCCGCCGAGGAGGGGCTGACCGGGCCGCACCTGGCGCTGTTCACCGCGATCGGCCGGGTGCACCCGCAGGTGCTGGGCCGGACGCTGCCGCTCAACGGCGCCGGCGTCTGCGGCGCCGCCCTCGCGGACCTCGGACTGCCGCTGGAGCTGCTGCGGGGCTTCGCGCTGCTGGCCCGCACCGCGGGCCTGATCGGCCAGCTGGCCGAGGAGATCCGCAGCCCGGTCGCCAACGACGTCTTCCTCTCCGTGGACCTCAACAACCGGTCGGTCGCCCCCGATCCGTACACCCCTGACATCGACGCCAACGGAGGTCGGCATGGCTGAGGTCGCCGCGGTCATCGCGTCCACCCACCACCCCTTCTACCACCGGGCCAGCACGTCGACCGGGGCCGACCGCCCGCCGTTCGCCGACGAGTGGGTGGCCAAGATCGAGCGGTTCCGGGAGACGCTCACCCGCGCCGAGCCCGACGTGCTGGTCATGGTCGGCAGCGACCACTTCCACCAGCTGTGGCTGGACAACATGCCGCAGTTCCTCGTCGGCAAGGCGCCGTTCTTCGACGCCAACTGGTACAACGAGGAGCGCGAGTTCGGCCTGCCGCGGATGCGGCTGCGGGGCCAGGAGGAGCTCGCCGCGCACATCCTGCGCGACGGCCTGGACCGCGACTTCGACCTGGCGTTCAGCAACGAGCTGCGGATCGACCACAGCATCACCTGCCCGATCATCACGCTGCGGCCGCAGGCCGACCTGCCGATCGTGCCGGTCTACACGAACATCTTCGCCCCGCCGCTGCCGCAGCCGAGGCGGTTCGTGCAGCTGGGCCGGGCGCTGCGCGAGATGGTCGAGTCCTGGGAGAGCGACCAGCGGGTGGCGATCATCGGCACCGGGCACCTGTCGCTGGAGCTCGGCGGGCCCCGCCAGTTCGGCGAGCACGGCCCCGACCCCGAGTTCGACCGCAAGGCCGTCGAGTGGATCGCCTCCGGCGACATCGAGGGCTGCCTGGCCGAGGTGAGCCTGGAGTCCCTGCACGCCCCGGGCAACGCCACCCACGGTTTCATGGACTTCATGCTGATGATGGGTGTGGCCGGCGACGGGCGGAAGGCCGACCACGTCGACACCCTCGACCTCTTCCACACCATGGAGGCCTACTTCACCTGGTACCCGGACGGGGTGCCGGCCGGCCCCGGCGACACGGCGGAGGCGACGCGATGAGCAGGTACCTGCTGGACAAGTTCCTGTTCACCGTCGACCGCGACCCCGCCCTCGTCGAGCGCTACCGCGAGGACCCCGCCGGCACGGTCGAGTGGTGGGAGGCCGAGATGGCCAACACGATCCTCAACTGCACCGCCGACGAGCGGTCGACCTGGTTGGAGTTCACCGAGGACGAGCGGCGCGCACTGCGCGAGCACGACCACGTGACGCTGTTCCGGATGGGCGCCCACCCGTTCCTCACGCTCACCCTGTTCATCGCGATGTTCGAGCGCGACCACGGGCCGCTGGAGTACCAGAAGGCCTACGGCAGGGCGATGGAGCACATCACGCTGCCCTACCCCGACATCGCGACCTGACCGTGCGCGCCGCCGTCCTCACCACGCCGGGGCAGCCGCCGGCCCACACCGACCACCCGGACCCGTCGGCCGGGGAGGGGCGCACCCTGGTCCGCGTCACCGCCGCGCCCGTGGTGCCGCTGGACCTGCTCTGCGCCTCCGGGACCTCCTACTTCGGCCGCCCGGCCACGCCCTACGTCCCCGGCGTCCAGGGCGTCGGGGTGGTCGAGGAGTCGGCGCGGGTCGCCCCCGGCACGCGCGTCTGGTTCGCCACCTCGGCGGGGATGGCGCCCGGCGACGGCAGCCTCGCCGAGCTCTGCGCCGTGCCGGACGCCGACGTGGTGCCGGTGGCCGCCGCCGTCGACGACGCGCCGCTGGCGGCCCTGGGACTGTCCGCCGTCGCGGCCTGGATGGCACTGAGCCGGCGCGGGCGGCTGCGCCGGGGCGAGACGGTCCTGGTGCTCGGCGCCGGCGGTGCCGTCGGCCAGGCCGGCGTCGCCGCCGCGCGGGAGCTGGGGGCCGGCCGGGTGGTGGCCGCCTGCCGCCCCGGCCGGGGCGAGGACCGGGCCCGCGCGGCGGGTGCGGACGCCGTCGTCCCGCTCACCGGGGACGCCGACGACCTGGCCGCCCGCCTCGCGGAGGCGGCCGGCGGCCGGTTCGACGTGGTGCTGGACCCGGTGTTCGGCGTCCCCGCGACCGCGGCGGGCCGCGTGCTCGCCGAGGGCGGCCGGCTGGTCAACCTGGGCGGCGCGGCGGGGGACTCGGCGGAGTTCTCCTCCGCCGTGCTGCGCGGCCGCTCGGCCGACGTGCTCGGGTACACGAACAACGCGCTGACCCCGCCGGAGAGGGCCGACGCCCTGACCGCGGTGGCCGAGGTGGCCGCCGCCGGGCGGATGGCGGTCGCGCACGAGGTGCGGCCGCTGGCCGAGGTCGCCGCCGCCTGGGACGAGCAGGCCGCGGGCCGGACGAGCGCCCGGCTGGTCCTCAGCCCCTGACCGACCCGGGCCCCCGGGGGGCGGGGAGGGCCGCGGGGCGCCGCTCGGCGAGCACGTCGCCCAGCCCCGCGAGCGCGACGACCTCGGCGAGGACGGGGCACGCGCCCGTCACGCGCAGCCGCCGACCCGATCCGCGGGCGCGGGCGGCGCCCTGCGCCAGCGCCCGCAGGCCCGTGGTGTCGCAGAACGAGAGGTGCGAGGCGTCGACGGTCCACACCGGGTGGTCGGTGAGCCCCAGGGCGACCAGCGCGTCCAGCAGGTGGTGCGCGGTGGAGCGGTCGAGCTCCCCGCGGACCTGGACGCGGCCGCCGCGCAGGTCGACCGACACGGTCAGCGGGCGTGGGAGCGTGCGCGGCGGTGGGCCGGACGATCGCATGGTGGGTACCCCCGTGGGCGGCCCGCACCCAGAGCCCCGGCGCGGCGCACGCATCCGTGCACGTCGGGCCGGGAGCTCGACCCGCGCCGACGGTAGCAGCGCGGGGACCGGCACGGCCAGTGCTCGCGGGCAGGCGGGGCCGTGGTCCCCGGCCCGCCTGCGCACCGGCTAGGTTGGGAGGACCGCCCGTGTCGCGTCGAGATCCCGGCGACCGCGGGTTGACGGGTGAGGTGGGCGCACGTGGTGATCCGGCGGGATCTGGTGGTGGTCGGCGCCTCCGCCGGCGGGGTGGAGGCCCTGCGCGACCTGGTGCGGGGGTTGCCGGCCGACTTCCCCGCGGCGGTGCTCGCGGTGCTGCACATGCCCCCCAGCGCCCGCAGCCAGCTGCCGGAGATCCTGGCCCGGGCCAGCGACCTGCCCGTCCGGCCGGCGCGGCACGGTGACCTCATCGAGCCGGGCACGGTGACCGTGGCCGTCCCCGACCGGCACCTGGTGGTCGTGGGGCGCAGGATCGCGCTGCCCCGGGGGCCGCGGGAGAACGGGCACCGGCCGGCGGTCGACGTGCTGTTCCGCTCGGCAGCCCGGTCCGCGGGCCCGCGTGCGGTCGGCGTCGTCCTGTCCGGTGCGCTCGACGACGGGACGGCGGGCATGGTGGCACTGCGGGCGCGGGGCGGGGTCGGCATCGCGCAGTTCCCTGGCGACGCGCTCTACCCGAGCATGCCCCTGCACGCGCTGGAGGTCGGCGGCGCCGAGCACACGGCGCCGGTGGCGGAGATCCCCGCCCTCCTGGGCCGCCTGCTGGCCGAGGAGGTGGACGTGACCGGCGTGGAGCCCGCGTCGGAGCTCATGAAGACGGAGGTCGCCATGGCCGAGCTCGACGGCGACGCCTACGACGGCGAGGACCGGCCCGGCACGCCGTCGGGCTTCGGGTGCCCCTCGTGCCACGGGGCGCTGTTCGCCATCGACGAGGGCGGCATGCAGCGCTACCGCTGCCGGGTCGGCCACGCGTGGTCCCCGGAGGCCCTCGCCGAGGAGCAGGCCCAGGCCCTCGAGGGGGCGCTGTGGATGGCCCTGCGCGGCCTGGAGGAACGGGCCGCGCTCAGCCTGGCCATGGGCCGGCGCGCCGAGGAGAGGGGGCACGCCCACAGCGCCCTCCGCTTCCGCGCGCGCCACCGGGAGGCCACCGACGCCGCCGCGCTGCTGCGCCGGTTGCTGCACCGCGGCGAGCTGAGCGCCGAGGCGTTGCCCGACGAGCTCGGTGAGGGCTGAGGACGTGGCGACCGGCCCGGGGGACGCCGGGGAGGAGGCCGCGCGGGGGGCTCGCTCGGACGTCCCGGACCCGGACTTCGAGGCGATGCTGCTGTTCCTGCGCGAGCGGCGCGGGTTCGACTTCACCGGGTACAAGCGGCCCAGCCTCGTGCGGCGGGTCCGCCGGCGGATGGCCGAGGTGGGCATCGCGTCGTTCGGCGAGTACCGGGACCACCTCGAGGTCCACCCCGACGAGTTCACCCCGCTGTTCAACACCATCCTGATCAACGTCACCGGCTTCTTCCGCGACCAGGCCGCCTGGGACCACCTCCGGGACCGGTTGCTGCCCGAGCTGCTGGCGTCCTGCGGTCCCGACATCAGGGTGTGGAGCGCCGGGTGCGCCTCCGGCCAGGAGGCCTACAGCCTGGCCGTCCTCCTGGCCGACGCGCTCGGTGCGGAGGAGTTCCGGCAGCGGGTCAAGATCTACGCGACCGACGTCGACGAGGAGGCGCTGGCGCACGCCCGGCTGGCGGTGTACGGCGAGCGCGAGACGACCGGGTTGAGCCCGGAGCAGCTGCGCACCTACTTCACCCCCGAGGGCACCCGGTACGCGTTCCGGAAGGACCTGCGCCGCGCGGTGATCTTCGGCCGCAACGACCTGGTGCAGGACGCACCGATCTCGCACATCGACCTGCTGCTGTGCCGCAACACGCTGATGTACTTCACCGCCGAGACCCAATCGCGGATCCTCGGGCGGCTGCACTACGCGCTCGAGCCGCACGGCGTGCTGTTCCTGGGCAAGGCGGAGATGCTGCTGTCGCACAACCAGCTCTTCGAACCCGTGGACCTCACCCGGCGGTTCTTCCGCAGGCGGGACCCCGGCCCCTCGCCGGGACGGCGGTCACCCGGCCCGCCGCTGCGGCCCCCGCTCCCGGTCGAGGACGACCTGGAGCTGCTGCGCCAGGAGGCGCTGCTGGCCGGGTCGGCCGCGCAGGTGGCGCTCGACGCCTCCGGGGTGCTGGCGGTGGTCAACCACCGGGCCGAGCGCGAGCTGGGCGTGGACCGGCGCGACGTGGGCCGGCCGTTCCAGGACCTCGAGATCTCCTACCGGCCGGTGGAGCTGCGCGGGGCGATCGCCGAGGCCACCCAGAGCCGCGCCCCGCGGTGGCTGCGCGACGTGGAGCGCCGCCGGCCCGGGCAGGAGCCGGTCCTCTACGACGTCCAGGTCCTGCCGGTCCTGCGGGACGACGGCACCCCGCTGGGCACCACGATCGTCTTCGACGACGTCACCCGGTACCGGACCCTGCAGGAGGAGCTGGAGTACGCCAACCGGCAGCTGGAGACCGCCTACGAGGAGCTCCAGTCGGCCAACGAGGAGCTGGAGACCACCAACGAGGAGCTGCAGTCCACCGTCGAGGAGCTGGAGACCACCAACGAGGAGCTCCAGTCGACCAACGAGGAGCTGGAGACCATGAACGAGGAGCTCCAGTCCATGAACGACGAGCTGCACTCGACCAACGAGGAGCTGCGGGTCAGCACCTCGGAGGTCGGTGCGGTCAACCAGTTCATGAACGGCGTGCTGAGCAGCTTCCGGGCCGGCGTGGCCGTCGTCGACCCCGACCTGCGCGTCCTCGTGTGGAACGCGGCGGCGGAGGACCTCTGGGGCCTGCGCCGGGACGAGGTGACCGGGCGGCACCTGCTCAACCTGGACATCGGCCTGCCGGTCTCGGCGCTGCACCCGCTGCTGCGCCGCCAGGTCGCCGGCGACGGCGAGCGGCACGACACCGTCGAGCTGGACGCGGTCAACCGGCGCGGCCGGTCGATCCGGCTTCGGGTGACCGTCACCGCGTTCGCCCAGGTGGCGGGCGTGGGCGGCGGGGCCGTCGTCCTCATGGACCCGATCGACCGCTGACCGCCGGGCCGGTCACCGCTCGCCGGCGGCGAGCACCTCGGCGGCGTTGCCCTCCACGACCAGGTGCGCGAGGTCCCGGACCTTGATGTTGAGCCGGTTGCTCAGGGCGACCAGCCGGGCGAACGCGTCCTCGGCGTCGATCCCCAGCCGGGCGATCAGCACCCCCTTGGCCTGGTCGATGACCGCGCGGGAGGTCAGCGCCTTCTCCAGGTTCGCCGCCAGGTCCCGCAGCGACTCCCGCTCCGCCACGCTCTGCAGCACGCCGCCGACGGCGGCGCCGACGAGCTCGGCGATGCGCCGGCTGTCCCCGTCGAAGGCGTCGGGGGCCGCGGAGTAGACGTTGAGGACGCCGACCGGCTGCTCGCCCTCGCGCAGGGGGACGGCGAGCACGCTGCGGACCGGGGCGTCCTCGCTCCGCCGCGCCAGGCGCGGCCACCGCCGGTCCACCGTCACGTCGGGCGTGAGGACGACCCGCCCGGTGACGTGGGCGTCCCAGCACGGGCCCTCCTCGGCCTGCACCTGCCGGCCGTCGGCCTCCTGCGCCGTGACCGAGTCGCTGCCCAGTTGCTGCGGGGCCAGCGGCGAGCCGAGGGTGATGCTCACCCCGTCGGCCGCCGGGACGGCGCTGCGCACGAGCACCGCCATCCGGGAGAGCAGCCGCTGCCGGTCGGCCGCCTCGATCGGGAGGGTCGCCAGCTCGGCCAGCGCGGCGGCCAGCCCCAGGGTGCCGGCCGCGGGCAGGCCGGAGGCCGCGCGGTCGCCGGCCGGGTGCTCGTCGTCCCGGCGCTCGCCATCCGGGCTCCGGGAGGTCCCCGCGGGCACGGCGGGGACCAGGACCCATTGCAGCCGGGTGTCCCGCGACTGCCCGGCCGGGTGGTCGGCGAAGCCGAAGAGGTCGGCGGCGGACCTGCCCTGCCGGCGACCGCGCAGAGTGACCTGGAGGCGGTGCTCGGCGGTCGTCCCCGAGGCGAGCTCCCGGACGACGGACCGGAACCGGGACACGTCACCGCGGTCCAGGTAGACCGCCAGCGGCTTACCACGGAGCCGGTGCAGCGGGAGCTCCAGCAGGTGGGCCATGGCCGGGTTGGCGTCGGTCAGCGCCCCGGCGCCGTCGGTGGTGCAGAGCGCCACGGGCACCAGGCCGGACAGCTGGCTGCGCCACCGTCGCTCGGCCTCGTAGCCGCTGAGCAGGTGGTCGATCTGCTCCTGCTGGTCGCGCATCTCCTCCTCGGCGACGCGCAGCTCCTCGTGCGCCACGCGGAGCTCGGCCAGCAGGCCCAGGGCCCGGCCGGCCTCGAGCGGCTCCTGCGGGTCGGGCACGGCGTCCTCCTCGGGGAACGAGGTGGTCATGGGGCGTCCCCGCTCGTGGTGCGCTGCCGGGCGGCGTCCTCCTCGGCGAGGTGGCCCTCGTCCGCGGCCGCGGCCCGGTCCTCGTCGGCCCCCCGCCGGTGCTCCTCGGCCCGGGCCCGGTGCTCCGCCACGTCGCCCAGGCCGCGGCCGGCGGCCGCGTCGTGGGCCCTCGCGGCCGCCTCGTGGCTCAGCGCCGCCCGCTCGTGCCCGGCCAGCGCCCGCTCGTGCGCGCGTCGCGCGTGCTCGGCGGCCTCCGCGGCGCGGCGCCGCGCACGCTGCAGGTCCTCGGGGGAGGACCCGCCGTGCTCGTCGGCCATGCGCGCCAGCCGCTCGGCGAGTTCGCGGGCCCGCCGGGCGGCCTGCTCGGCACGGGTGGCCGCCGCGTGCCGGCCGGCGTCGTCGCTGTCCACCCCCGGCATCATCCTCCTCGGCGGCCGGCCGTGCGGGGCTGTGGGCGCCGGTGCGCGGGTCAGCCGCGCAGCACCGGGAGGACGGCCGCGGTGAACAGCTCGACGACGCGCTCGCGGTCGGCGCCCTCGCCGACGGGGGAGAGCACGAGCGTCCCGGCCCCGGCCTCGGCGTACTCGCGGGCCCGGGCGGCGACCCGGTCGGGGTCGCCGTGCAGCAGGTAGCGGTCGGCGAGCCGGTCGAAGTCCTGCTGGTACACCGCGCTGACCGTCTCGACCACCTGCCGCCTCGACCGGGCGGCGTCCTCGTCGACCCCACCCCAGCAGAACACCGCGCCGCGCACCGCCGCGGGGTCGCGGCCGGCGGCCTCGGCCGCCCGCCGGACCTCGGCCAGGCTGCCGGCCAGCTGCTCGGGTGTGTACATGTACGGCATCCAGACGTCCCCGAACCGGCCGGCGCGGCGGATCGCGGCGCCCGCGCGCCCGCCGACCCAGACCGGCGGGCCGCCCGGCTGCACCGGCGGGGGGTCGAGGGCCAGGCCGGGGAGGCGGGTGAACCGCCCCGAGACGTCGACCGGGCCGCCGGCCCACAGGGCGCGCAGGAGCTCCAGCGCCTCGTCGGCCCGGGCGCCGCGCTCGGCCACCTCGACGCCGGCGGCGGTGAACTCCGGCGGGTGCTCCCCGCCCACGCCCACGCCGAGGTCGAACCGGCCGCCGCTGACCCGGTCGAGCGTGGTGGCCAGCTTCGCGGCCAGCGCCGCCGGGTACAGCGGCAGCACCGTGAGCGAGCTGAGCAGCCGGATGCGCGTGGTCGCGCCGGCCGCGGCGGCGAGGGTGACGAAGCCGTTGGCGACCGGGCCGTGGAAGAACAGGTGCTCCCCGGTCGCCACGCCGTCGTACCCGGCCTCCTCGGCCGCGCGGGCCTCCGCGGCCACCGCGGTCTGGTCGGCCGAGAGGGTGAGGACGACCCTCACGGGTGCTCGCTGACCAGTTCGGTGTCCACGCCGACCTTGCCGACCTTGGAGGCGCCGCCCGGGCTGCCCAGGGGGGCGTCGCGGCCGGGCAGCGGCTCGACGAAGAAGCGCCGGTTGTCGTCGACGTGCGGCTCGTTCTCCTCGGTGACCCGGCGGTCCTGGGAGATGGCCTCCACCGGGCAGACCGGCTCGCAGGCGCCGCAGTCGATGCACTCCTTGGGGTTGATGTAGAGCTTGCGGTCGCCCTCGTAGATGCAGTCGACCGGGCACTCCTCCACGCAGGACATGTCGGTGGTGTCGATGCACTCGGCGCCGATGACGTACGGCACGGGGTTCTCCTCAGTCGGTGGGGGCTCGGTCGGCGGGGCGGGCGCGCAGGTCGACGTCGCTCACACCGGCCCGCCGACGTTGTCCGGGCGGGCGGCGCCGGCCAGCTGCTCCAGCGCCAGCTCGCGGATGCGGAACCGCTGCAGCTTGCCGGTCGCCGTGGTGGGCAGCTCGTCGAACAGCAGCACGTGCCGGGGCCGCTTGAAGGCGGCCAGCCCCTCGCGGCAGAAGGCGACGAGGTCCGCGTTGGTCGCCGTCCCGCCGGGGCCGAGGACGACGCAGGCCACCGGTTTGTCCAGCCCGTCGGCGTCCGGCAGGGAGACCACGACCACCTGGGCGACGTCGGGGTGCTGGCGCAGCCGCTCCTCCACCTCGGTCGGGGAGACCCAGATGCCGCCGGCCTTGATGATGTCGTCGGTGCGGCCCAGCGAGGTGTAGTAGCCGTCGGGGCTGCGCACGTAGGTGTCGCCGGTGCGCACCCACTCGCCCTGGAACACCCGGCGGGTCACGGCACTGCGCTGCCAGTAGCCGGTCGCCGCGGAGCTGCCCTTGACGTACAGGTGGCCGGGGGTGCCGTCGAGGACGGGCACGCCGTCGTCGTCGACGATCCGCGCCTCGTACCCGGCGACGATCTCGCCGGTGGCGCCGGCGCGGGTGCGACCCGGCCGGCCGCTGATGAAGATGTGCAGCATCTCGGTGGAACCGATGCCGTCGAGCATCTCCACGCCGAAGCGGCCGGTGAACCGCTCGAACAGCGCGGCGGGGAACGCCTCGCCGGCCGACACGCAGGCCCGCACGGGGGCGAACGCGTCCTCGGGCAGGCCGGCGGCCAGCAGGGCGGCGTAGAAGGTCGGCCCCCCGAAGAACAGCGTCGGCCGCAGCTCCTGCAGCACCCGCAGGGTGCCGGCCGGGCTGGGCCGGGAGCGGTCGAGGACCGTGCTCGCCCCGACCGAGAACGGGAAGGTGAGGGTGTTGCCGAGGCCGTAGGCGAAGAAGAACTTCGCCACCGAGAAGGTGACGTCGTCGGGGCCGATGGCCAGCACGTCGCGGGCGTAGGTCTCCGCGGTGTCGCGCAGCGAGCCGTGCCGGTGCATCGCGCCCTTGGGCGTGCCCGTGGTGCCGGAGGTGTAGAGCCAGAACGCCGGCGAGTCGGCGACCGTCGGGTAGGGCTCGGCGACGGCGTCCCGCGCGCCGGCCCCGGCGGCGAGGAAGTCCGCCCACGACCGCACGCGCGTCCCCGCGACGTCCGGCAGCGGGCCGTCGGTGAGGACGACGACGTCGGCGAGGTCGCGCAGCCCGCCGACGGCCGGCGCCAGGTCGGTGAACTCCGCCGACAGGGCGACCAGGCGGGCCCGGCTGTCGGCGGCCAGCACCGCGAGGTCCCGGGGCTTGAGCATGGTGCTCACCGGCACCGGGACCGCACCGATCCACAGCCCGGCGAGGAAGGCGGTCACCAGCTCGGGGGTGTCGCCCATGCACAGCAGCAGCCGCTCCTCGGGCCGGACCCCGGCGGCGACCAGCGCCGCGGCGCACGCGGTGACGGCTGCGTCGAGCTCGCCGTAGCCGAGCGTGCGGACGCTGCCGTCGAGGTCGATCGCGGTGATCGCCCGGCGGTCGGGGTCCGCCCGCGCGTGCCGGGTGACCAGCCACTCGGCGGCGTTGAACGGCTCGGCCGACGGCGGGGTCGGCGCCGGGGGTGCGACGGTGTCGAGGGTGGCCACGCTGCTCAGCCCTTCCGGTGACGTGCGGGAACCGGCCCCCGTCCAGGGGCCCTGGAACCGGCCCCCGTCCAGGGGCCCGCCCTGAGCTTGCGAAGGGTGGGGAGGACGGGGGTCCTCTCAGAAGCGGACGTAGTCGTACTCCACGGGCAGGGAGTTGATGCCGACCGACGGGGGCGCGATCCAGCCGGCGAAGTCGCCGGGCTCGTAGTGCGGGACCATCAGCTCGGCGACCCGGGCGCGGTCGTCGGCGGTGGGCAGCCACTCATCGACCCGCTGGTCCCAGGCGGCGTCGTCGAGGATGTCGCCCTGCGGGCTGACGTGGTGCCCGGCGAAGGCGCCGACCTTGCGGTTGAAGCCCTGGTGCGGCAGGTACAGCCGCTGCTCCAGACCGGCGTCCTCGAGCTCCTGGTTCCAGCGCCGCACGCCGTTCTCGCAGTCGGCGGCGTACTCGTTGCGCAGGTCGAGGTTGAGCGCGGTGAGCATCGGGACGGTCCGGGTGGCCATCTTCCCGTTCTCGACGACGGGGACCTCCATGGTGAGGTCGTGCAGCTGGTGGTCGTCCTTGCGCCGCGTCTCCATCCAGCGGCCCTTCAGGCCCGCGGTGTAGTAGCCGGCCACGTTGGAGGAGGTCTCGGAGCCGAAGAGGTCCATCGACACCGAGTACTGGAAGTTCAGGTACTTCTGGATCACCGACAGCGGGATGCCGCCGTGCTCCCAGATGTCGTCGGTGCCGTGCCGCTTCACCAGCTCCGCGGTCCGCTGGACGGTGCGCTGCACGCCCGTCGTCCCGACGAACATGTGGTGCGCCTCCTCCTTGAGCATGAACTCGCAGGTGCGCGCCAGCGGGTCGAAGCCGGACTCCTTGAGCGTGCCGAGCTGGTACTTGCCGTCCCGGTCGGTGAAGTAGGTGAACATGAAGAACGACAGCCAGTCGGTCGTCTCCTCGTTGAACGCCCCCAGGATGCGCGGGGAGTCGTAGTCACCGGAGTTGCGCTTGAGCAGCTCCTCGGCCTCCTCCCGGCCGTCCTTGCCGAAGTAGGCGTGCAGCAGGTAGACCATCGCCCACAGGTGGCGGCCCTCCTCGACGTTGACCTGGAAGAGGTTGCGCATGTCGTACAGCGACGGGGCGGTCATGCCCAGGTGGCGCTGCTGCTCGACCGAGGCGGGCTCGGTGTCGCCCTGCACGACGATGAGCCGGCGCAGGTCCGAGCGGTGCTCGCCGGGCACCTCCTGCCAGGCCGGCTCGCCCTTGCGGTCGCCGAAGTTGACCTTCCGGTCGGGGTCGGCCTCGGCGAGGAAGATGCCCCAGCGGTACTGCTCCATGGGCACCCGGTCGAAGTGCGCCCACCCGTCGCGGCCCACGGCGATGGCGGTGCGCAGGTAGACGTCGTGGGTCGGGATGGAGGGCCCGAGGTTCTTCCACCAGTCGAGGAACTTGGGCTGCCAGCCCTCCAGCGCCCGCTGCAGCTTGCGGTCGCCGGCCAGGTTGACGTTGTTCGGGATCCGCTCGCTGTAGTCGATCCGCGACAGCGGCCCGGTGGGGGTGGGGGCCTCGCCGGTGACCGTGCCGTCGGTGGGGTTGCTCTCGGTGGTGGTCATGCTCAGACCCGCTTCCTGTCGTAGTCGGCGCGCTTGCCGGTGCCGTACCGGCGCAGGGCTCCTTCGGGACCGGCGGCGTTGGGCCGCTGGAAGATCCAGTTCTGCCAGGCGGTGAGCCGGCCGAACACCTTCGTCTCCGGCGTCTCCCGGCCGGCGAAGCGCAGGTTGGCCTCCATGCCGGTGAGCGCGTCGGGGGAGAAGCTGGCCCGCTCCTCGATGACCAGGCGGACCTCGTCCTCCCAGTCGATGTCGTCCGGGGTGGCGGTGACCAGCCCCAGCGCGGCGGCGTCCTCGGCGAGCAGGTCGCGGCCGACCGCGGCCTCCGCGGCGGCGAGCTCGTCGGCCGAGCCGAGGAAACGGACCTGCAGCCGGGACAGGCCGTTGCCCATCGGCAGCAGCCCGGTGTTGAACTCGTCGAGCCGGATCGCCGCCGGGGGCTTCGGGTCCTCGTCGTCCTCGAACTGACCCTCCAGCATGAACTGCCGGTCGGCGGCGAGGGCGATCTCGGCCAGGGTGCCGGCGAAGCAGGAGCCCGGCTCGACCAGCGCGAACAGGCTGCGGCTGGTGGTGTCCAGCCGCTTGAGCGTGCGGCGCCAGTAGCCGACGGTCTCGTTCACCAGCCAGTGGTCGCGGTGGGCGAGCAGGAACCCGTCGTAGCCGGCCACCGTGCCCAGGTCGCCCTCGGTGCGCAGCAGCCAGGTGCCGACGGCCAGCTCGTTGGTGCGCAGCCGCAGGATCGCGTCGTCCAGCTCGCGGGTCGTGGCCAGCAGCCAGGCGCCGTCGCCCTGCTGGTGCAGCTCCTCGACGCTGCCCGGGACGGCGTCCGGTCCTCGCACGGTGATCGTCGCGGTGCCCGAGTCCCGGTCGAGCACCACGCGCACGTGCTCGTAGCGGGTGGTGTCGCCATCGGTCTCCCGGCGCAGCGGCGTCAGCGCCACGCCCTGCGCGCCGGCCCCCGGCCGGTTCGACGTCGCGGCCAGCTCGGCCGCGCGGCGGGCGACCTCGGCGTCGAAGTCGCGGGCCTTGACGGTGGCGTCGACCAGCCGCCAGTCGACCGCCCGCCGGCCGCGGATGCCCTCGGCGGTGGTGGAGAAGACGTCGGCCAGGTCGCGGCGCACCCCGCGCTTGTCGACCACGCGGGTCAGCCCGCCGGTGCCGGGCAGCACGCCCAGCAGCGGCACCTCGGGCAGCGACACGGCCGAGGAGTTGTCGTCGACCAGCACGATCTGGTCGCAGGCCAGGGCGAGTTCGTACCCGCCGCCGGCCGCCGTCCCGTTGACCGCCGCGACGAAGGGCAGGCCGGAGTGGGCGCTGGCGTCCTCGAAGCCGTTGCGGGTCTCGTTGGTGAACTTGCAGAAGTTCACCTTCCAGGCGTGCGGGGAGGCGGCCAGCATCTTGATGTTCGCCCCGGCGCAGAACATGCGCTCCTTGGCGCTGGCGACCACGACCGCCTTGACCTCGGGGTGCTCGAAGCGGATCCGCTGGACGGCGTCGTGCAGCTCGATGTCGACGCCGAGGTCGTAGCTGTTCATCTTCAACTCGTAGCCGGGCACGATGCCGCCGTCCTCGGCCACGTCGAGGGTGAGGGTGGCGATCTCGCCGTCCACCGACAGCCGCCAGTGCTGGTACTGCTCGGGGGAGGTGTCGAAGGAGACCTCGGTGGTGGCCGCGGGCTCGGCGGCCGGACCCGGGCCCTCGGTCGTCGTCCCGTCGGTCGCACGGTGGTCGAGGGTCGTCACGGTGCCTCCAGGGGGATTGCGGGCCCGCGGGCGCCACGGGCTCACGTCCCATCCTGACGTGCTACACGACCCGGTGCAAGAGGCAGGAGGAGTGTAGACGTGGGCCGCGGTGCGGCCCGGATCGCCGGCCGCGGTGCCACGCTGGGAGCACCAGCCCAGCCCGAGGAGGACGGCGATGACGGCGACGGACGTGCAGGCGGCGCGGTTGCAATGGGTGCGCGACGGCGACCCGCGGTGGGACGCCGACCGGGAGCGGGTGTTCGCCGGCGTCCCGGAGGGCGTGTTCCGCACCGAGGCCCGCCGGCCGGGGGAGCGGCTGCCCGGTGACTGGTGGCGGGCGGAGGACGCCGGGCGGGTCGTGGGCTACGGCTGGCTGGACGACGTGTGGGGCGACGCCGAGATCCTGCTGGCGGTCGAGGACGGCGCCCGCGGGCGCGGCGTGGGTGCCTTCGTGCTGGCCCGCCTCGAGGAGGAGGCGGCCGCCCGCGGGCTCAACTACGTGGTCAACGTGGTCCGGGACACGCACCCCGACCGGGACCGGGTGACCGCGTGGTTCCGCGCCCGCGGGTTCGCCGCCGACGACGAGGGCCGGCTGCGCAAGCGGGTGGCCCCCGGGGACACCGGCCAGCGCCAGGAGGGCCGGCCCGGAACCGGCCGCGCGCAGCCGCCGGACGGCGACCGCCGGGCCCGGTACGACGCCGAGCGGGCCCGGGCCGCGGCGCGCGGGCACGACGGGGCGGGCGACGGCGGCTCGGACCGCGGGCCCGGCGCGGAGGAGGCCGGCGGGTACGTCGACCCGGAGCACCACCGCTACTGACCCGGCCCGCCCGGGGCTGCCCCGCGCTGGCTGCTCCGGGCTGCCGTGGTGCAGGGCGCGGGCGGGGGCGCGTGGGAGCGGCCCGGGGACCGGATCAGGCCACGCCGAGGAGGGCGTGGGCGACCGAGCTGTCGCTGCGGAACTCCCGGGTGGAGGACCGGTGCACGATCCGGCCCTTGTCCATCACCGCGATGTCGTCGGCCACGGCGAAGGCCAGGTGCAGGTCCTGCTCCACGACCAGCAGCGTCACCCCCTCGGCCTTCATCCCGCCGATCGCCCCGCCGATCTGGTCCACCACCGCCGGGGCCAGGCCGTCGGAGGGCTCGTCCATCAGCACCAGCCGCGGGTTGGTCAGCAGCGCCCGCGCGATCGCCAGCATCTGCTGCTCGCCGCCGGAGAGCTGCCCGGCCGCGTGCCGGCGCCGCTCGCCGAGCCGGGGCAGCAGCTCCAGCACCCGGGGCACGTCCCAGGGGCCGGCGCCCCGCCCGCGGCGCGCGGCGAGGTCGAGGTGCTCGGTCACCGTCAGCGGCGGCCACACCCGCCGGCCCTGCGGCACCAGGCCCACGCCCGCCCGCGCGACGACGTCCGGGCGGCGGCCGGTGACGTCGCGCCCGTCGATGCGGACCGTCCCCGCCGTGGCCGTCACCAGCCCCATGAGCGTGTGGACCAGCGTGGTCTTGCCGACGCCGTTGCGGCCGAGCAGCCCCAGCACCCGGCCCGCGCCGACGTCGAGGTCGACCCCCTGCAGCACCGTGCTGCGCCGGTAGCCCGACCGCAGCCCCCGGACCTCGAGCACTCAGCCCACCTCCCGGCGGGCGGGGCCCGCACCGTCGAGGAACAGCGCCTCCCGGCCGGTGCCCAGGTAGGCCTCCTGCACCGCGGTGTCGCCGCGGACCTCGTCCGGCGTCCCGGTCAGCAGGACGCGGCCCAGGTGCAGCACGGTGACCGAGCGGGCCAGGGCGAACACGACGTCGAGGTCGTGCTCGACGACCACCACGGTCACCGACTCGGGCAGCGCCCGCAGCAGGTCGACCAGCCGGGCGCTCTCGGCCGGGGACATCCCGGCGGCCGGCTCGTCGAGCAGCAGCAGGGTGGGCTCGCAGGCCAGCGCGAGGGCCACCTCCACCTGCCGGCGCTCGCCGTGGGAGAGGGCGGCGACGGGCACGGTGGCGCGGTCGGCCAGCCCGACGTCGGCCAGCAGCGCCCGCGTCCGCTCCCGGGCGGCGGCCTGCCGGCGCGGCACCGGGGAGTGCCGGGACCCGTGCCGGCGCTGGGCGGCCAGCAGCACGTTCTGCTCCACCGTCTGCGAGAGGAACAGGCTCGAGTGCTGCAGCGTCTGGCTGATCCCGCGCCGGGCGCGCTGGGGCTCGGAGAGCCGGGTGACGTCCTGCCCGGCGAGCCGGATCCGCCCCGCGGTCACCGGCATCTCGCCGGTGACCAGCTTGAACAGGGTGCTCTTGCCCGCCCCGTTGGGGCCGATGAGCGCGTGCCGCGCGCCGGCGGGGACGTCGAGGGTGACGTCGTCCACCGCCCTCAGCGCGCCGAACGACCGGGTCACGCCGGAGAGGGACAGCAGCGGTGCGGTCACGACGAGCCCTCCCGGGCAGGACGCCGCCGGCCGATCCCGGCCCGGACGCCGGCGAGGCCGGCCACCCCCTGGGGCAGCAGGTAGACGGCGAGCACGAAGACGACGCCCAGCAGCAGGGGGCCGTGGCCCTCGAGGGTCGGGCCGTAGGTGTCGCGGACCAGGACGACGACGGCGGCACCCAGGGCCGGGCCCCACAGCGTGCCGGCGCCGCCGAGGATGACCGCGAGCAGCAGGAGGGCGCTGGTGGAGAACCCGGCGTCGCTCGGGTTGACGATCCGCACCAGCCCGGCGAACAGCCCACCGGCCAGGCCCGCGAAGCCCCCGGCGAGCACGAAGGCGGCGTACTTGTAGCGGAACGGCGTGTAGCCCAGCGAGCGCATCCGCGCCTCGTTGTCCCGGATCCCGCGCAGCGCCGCCCCGAACGGGGACGCCGAGACCAGCCACAGCCCCAGCGCCCCGAGCAGCACCACGGCCAGGACGAACCAGTACACGTACCCGGCCAGGGTCAGCGGGGTGCCGGCCACCCGGATCGACGGGATGCCGAACAGGCCGTTGGAGCCGCCGGTGACCGTGTCGGCCGACTGCGCCAGCTGGTGGACCAGCTCGCCGATGGCCAGCGTCAGCATGAGGAAGAAGACGCCGCTGCTGCGCACCGCCAGCCAGCCGGTCGCGGCCGCGCCCACCGCCCCCGCGACCGCGGCCAGGAGCACGGTGACCACGCCCTCGGCCGTCCAGTGCTCGGCGACCAGCCCGGCGGTGTAGGCGCCGATGCCGAACCAGGCGGCGTGGCCGAGCGAGGGCAGGCCGGTGATGCCGACCAGCAGGTCAAGGCTCATGGCGAACAGCGCGAAGACCAGGATCCGGGAGAGCGTGTTCGTGCCGAACGGGTCGACGAACAGCGGGACGGCCGCGAGCACCGCCAGCAGCACCAGCCCGAGGACGGCGGCCAGCGGGCGGGACCCGCGCCGTCGCGGCGTGCCCCCGGCGGCCGCCGTCGCGCCGGGTGTGCCGCGCGCGGGAGGGCTGTCCACGGTCATGAGTGGGCCACCTTCCCGGCGAAGAGTCCACGGGGCCGGACGACCAGCACCAGCGCCAGGGTGCCGAAGAGGATGAAGGAGGCCAGGTCGGGCAGCAGCGCCCGCCCCAGCGACTCGACCTGCCCGATCACCAGCGCACCGATCAGCGCGCCGCGGATCGAGCCCAGACCGCCGATCACGATGACCACCAGGGCCAGGAGCAGGATCGTCTCGTCCAGCCCGGGGCGGGCGCCGTAGACCGGCGCGGCGAGCACGCCGGCGACGGTGGCCAGCATCGACCCGAGGCCGAGGACGGCGACCTTCACCTTCCGGTTGTCGATCCCCATCGCCGACACCATCTCGCGGTCGGCGACGCTGGCCCGCACGAGCGCGCCGACCGACGTGCGCTCCACGACCAGCCACACGACCAGCGCCAGCGCCAGGCCGATGCCGATGAGCAGCAGCCGGTAGGTCGGGTAGGCGTCGCCGGCGACGTCCGTGCTGCCCCGGAGCCCCGGCGGCGGGCGCACCGAGCGGACGTCGTTGCCGTACACGATCGAGAGCACCTCGGCGACGATCAGCGAGATGCCCAGGGTCAGCAGCGCCTGGTCCAGGATCGGCCGCCGGGCCAGCGGCTCGGTCATCCCCGAGAGCACGCCGCCGGCGAGCAGGCCCACGAGCGCGGCGACGCCGAGCGCGGTGAGGAAGCCGCCCCACGACGCCCCGGCGAGGAAGGTGACCGACAGGTAGGAGCCGACCAGGAAGAAGGCGCCGTGCGCGAGGTTGAGCACGTCCATCATCCCGAAGACGATCGACAGGCCCACGGCGAGGATGAACAGCAGCGACCCGATGGCGAAGCCGTTGAGGATGCTGACCAGGTTCGCGTCGAACCAGCCGATCATCGAGGCACTCCTCTGCGCGAGACCGGGGACCGCGGGGGGTCAACCGCCCGCGGCCCCCGGCGTCCGGTCACGGCTGGGCGTAGACGCCGAGGTCCTCGACCACTGCGTTGACCAGCGTCCCGCCCTCGTCCACGACCTCGCGGAGGTAGATCGGCTGCTCCGGCGTCTGGTTGGTGAAGGTCCACGGACCGCGCGGGCTGTCCTCGACCTCCTCGACGGCGTCCAGCCCTTCGACGATCGCCTCGCCGCTGGTGCCACCGGCTTCCTCGAGCGCCCGGTCCAGCACGTTGGCCGCGTCGTAGGCCTGCAGGGCGTACGTCGTCGGCAGCTCGCCGTAGGCGTCCTGGTAGGCCTGCACGAACTCGGCGTTGGCCTCGTTGTCGATCTCGGTCGAGTAGTGCAGCGTCGTCCGGACGCCGACCGCGGACGGCCCCTGCGCGTCGAGCACGCTGCCCTCGGTGAGAAAGCCGGACCCGTAGAGCGGCACGCTGCCCTTCAGCCCGAAGGCGTCGTACTGCTGCACGAAGCTGACCGCCTCGCCACCGGCGTAGAAGACGAACGTCGCGGCCGCGCCGGAGGGCTGGATGGCCGAGAGGAACGGCTGGAAGTCCTGCGTCGTGCCGAACGGGGTGAGGGCCTGGCCGGCGACCGTGCCGCCCCCGGCCGTGTAGGCCTCGGTGAAGCCGTCGACGACCTCCTGGCCCGCGGCGTAGTCCGGTGCCATGACGTAGACCGGCCCGATGCCCTCGGCGGCCAGGTGCTCGCCCATCGCGGCGGCGACCTGCTTGTTGGTGAACGACGACCGCCAGACGTAGTCGCTCGCGGCGTCCTGGGTGACCGCCTCCGCCCCGGCGTTGGCGACGATGAGCGGGACCTGCGCCTCGGTGACCTGCTCGGCGACGCCGAGCGCGGTCGCCGAGTTGACGATGCCGACCATCGCGTCGACGTTGCCCTCGGTGAGCAGGCGCTGGACGGCCGGGACACCGGTGTCCGGCCCCTCGCCCTCGTCGGCGGTCACCGTCTCGACGGTGTAGCCGCCCAGCTCCCCGCCGTTCTGCTCCAGGAAGAGCTCCCAGCCCTGCTGCATGTCCTCGCCCAGCGGGGTGTAGACGCCCGCCTGCGGGATCACCAGGCCCACGCGGACGGTGCCGCCCTCCTCGCCCCCACCGCCCCCGCCGCCCCCGTCGTCCCCGCCGAGGCTGCCGCCGCCGCAGGCGGCGAGGGCGGTGACGAGGACGCCGGCGCCGGCACCGCGGAGGAGGCGGTGACCCAGGAGGGGGTGTGCGCGGTGCTTCGGCATGGGCACTCTCCGGTGAGGTCACGACGTGCTACAGCGACACGCCTGGTGGCGACAGAGCCTGTAGTGCCCGTTCTGAGTGTGTCAACAGTCACACCCGGCCCGGGACCGGACGAGTCCGAGTCGTGACCTGCGCCTCCACCGGCCGGGCCCGCCGGCGGCGGTGGCACGGGGTGCCACCATGAGCCCGTGGAGGTCGTGGAGGGTCCGTTCGTCACGCGCCGGCAGGAGCTGGGGGCGGCGAGCGCGCGCAGCCTGCTGCTCACCGTGCTCGGAGAGTTCGTGCTGCCCGGCGGGCGCCCGGTGTGGACCGCCAGCCTCATCGAGCTGCTGGCCGACCTGGACGTCGCGGAGAAGGCCGCGCGCCAGGCGATCATGCGCACCGCCGACAGCGGCTGGATCGCGGCCAGCCGGATCGGGCGGGAGACGCGGTGGTCGCTCACGGCGGCCGGCACGCGGCTGCTGCGCGAGGGCACCGAGCGGATCTACGGCTTCGCCGCCGGCGACCGGTCCTGGGACGGCCGCTGGCTGGTGCTCACCGTCGGGGTGCCGGAGAACAACCGGGCGCTGCGCCAGCGGCTGCGCACCCAGCTCGGCTGGGCGGGGCTGGGCTGCCTGGACGCCGGTACCTGGGTGACCCCGCGGGTGGACCGCGAGCAGGAGGCCCGCCGGGTCCTCGACGAGCTGGGCCTGCGGGCCGGCAGCTGGTCGTTCGTGGCGACCGCGGGGGCGGTCGGTGACGAGCGCACCCTGGCCCGCACCGCCTGGGACCTCGACGCCATCGAGCGCCGCTACGAGGACTTCCTCGACCTGGTCGGCCGGCGCCGCCCGCGCACCGACCGGCAGGCCCTGGTCGCGCAGGTCCGCCTCGTGCAGGAGTGGCGGCGCTTCCCGTTGCTCGACCCCGGGCTGCCGCGCGAGCTGCTGCCCCCGCGGTGGAGCGGCAACCGGGCGGCGGAGGTCTTCCGCGAGCGGCACGCCGGGTGGGCGCCGCGCGCCCAGCGGGCCTGGGAGGAGCTGACCGAGGGCCGCTGAGCTCACGCCGGCACGGGGTGGCGCTCCAGCCACGCCCGGCCGGCGTCGGTGAGGACCCGCATGTCCCGGTCGGCCTGCAGCAGCGGCGGGTCCTGCCGGTAGAGGCGGGCCACCAGGTGGCTGTCCGGGGCGAGCTGGCGGGCGATCTGGTGGGCCTCCAGCTTGTGCAGGCGGCCGCCGGGTGCCTCCGCGAAGCGCCGCAGCAGCGCGGCCTGCGCCTGCTCCGGGTCGGCCCGCTCCCGGTGCGGCGCGGGGGCGGGCTCCTCGTCGAGCAGGGTGGTGACCGCGCGGGAGAAGGTCTGCACCAGGTCCCGGATCCGGTCGTCGCGCGACGGTGCCAGCGCTGCGCCGCCCGAGCCCTGCCAGGTGCGCTGCGGGTGCCGCCGCAGGTACTCCTGCTCGAGCTCGAGCATCCGCTCGGTGTGCGTGCGGAACTGCTCCGCGGTGCCGTGCAGGAACACCCAGTGCCGCATCGCGTGCGCGTGCACGCCCTGCCGCTCGAGCTCCTCGTCGGAGAGCTGGCTCGCCGGGACCCCCGGTCGGTCGGTCATCGCGGCCTCCTCGTCGTCGGGTGCGGGACCCGGTCGGACTCTCTGGCACCGGGCCGACCGTCGTCAACCGCGCGGCGCGGGCGCCGGCGCCGCCGGTGCGCGCCGCCGGACCGGGGCGACCACGAGGGCCACGCCGACGGTGGTCACGGCGATGCCGGCCAGGGACACCGGCGAGAGCCGCTCGCCGAACAGCAGCCAGGCCTCCAGGGCCGTCGCCGGTGGCACCAGGTAGTAGAGGCTGGAGACTCCGGCGGCCGTGCCGCGGCGCAGCAGGTACAGCAGCAGGAGCACCGCGCCGAGCGAGAGGACGACGACCAGCCAGGCGAACGCGGCGACGAACTCGGCCGTCCAGCGGATGGTGGTGTCCTCGGTGGCGACGGCGAGCACGAGCAGCAGGGTCGCCGCGGCGGTGTACTGCACCGCGGTGCCCCACACCAGCGGGACGGCGTCCCCGTGCCGCTTCTGGTACAGCGTGCCGGCGGTGCCCGCGGCGAGGCCGACGACGCAGGCCAGCAGGCCGGCCACCGGCAGCGGCCCGGTCGCGGCGTCGGCGCCGAGCACGCCCGGCCCGACCGTGAGCGCGACGCCGGCGACGCCGAGCACCAGGCCGGCCCACTGCCGGGCGGTGGCCCGCTCGCCGAGCAGCGGCGCGGCGAGGACGGCGACCAGCACCGGCTGGAGGCTGACCACGACCGCCGACACGCCGGCCGGGACGCCCACGGAGATGGCGTAGAAGACCCCGCCCAGGTAGCCCGCGTGCAGCAGGAGGCCGGCGACGGAGGCGTGCCGGAGCTGGGTGCGCGAGGCCGGCCGGGCCGAGCGCAGGGCCAGCGCCAGCCCGGCGAGCAGCACGGCCGCCAGCGCCAGCCGCACGCCGAGGAAGGTGAACGGCTCGGCGTAGGGCAGGCCGTACTTGGCACCGACGAACCCGGTGCTCCACAGCAGGACGAACAGCGCCGGACCGCCGAGGCGGACCGCGGGGGAACCCGGGCCGGGGGGCGAGGTCACGGGCGCCAGCGTGCATGCCGCGTCCCGGTCGTGCCGCTCCGGATCAGCTCCAGCCGCGGCCGCGGGCCGTCGCTGCGGCCGGTCTGCGGGGGCCGGCTGCCGGCCCGGAACGGGGCCGGCCACGTGACGCCCGGCCCGGCGTACCCCTGCTCGGCGGCCGCGTGCAGGGTCCACTGGGGGTCGTAGAGGTGCGGGCGGCCCAGGGCGCAGAGGTCCGCGCGGCCGGCGAGCAGGACGGAGTTGACGTCGTCCCAGCTGGAGATGGCGCCCACCGCGATGACCGCGACGCCGAGCTCCCGGCCCACCTCGTTGCGGATCCGGTCGGCGTACGGCGTCTGGTAGCTGCGCCCGAACGCCGGCCGCTCGCCCTTGACCACCTGGCCGGTGGAGACGTCGATGCCGTCGGCGCCGTGCTCGGCGAACGCCCGGGCGACCCGCACCGCGTCGTCGACGTCGGTGCCGCCCTCGAACCAGTCGGTGGCCGAGATGCGCACCGTCATCGGTCGGTCGGCCGGCCAGGCCGCGCGGACGGCGTCGAAGACCTCCAGCGGGTAGCGCAGCCGGTTCGGCAGCGGCCCGCCGTAGCGGTCGGTGCGGTGGTTGGCCAGCGGGGAGATGAAGGAGGACAGCAGGTAGCCGTGCGCGCAGTGCAGCTCGAGGACGTCGAAGCCGGCCCGCGCCGCGGCGTGCGTGCTGTCGACGAACTGCTGGAGGATCGCGGCCAGGTCGTCCTCGGTGAGCTCCCGGGGGACGGCGTTGGCGGGGGAGTAGGGCACCGCGGAGGGGCCGACGACGTCCCAGCCGCCCTCGGGCAGCGGCTCGTCGATGCCCTCCCACATGAGCTTGGTAGAGCCCTTGCGGCCGGAGTGGCCGAGCTGCACGCCGATCCGCGCGTCGGAGGCCGCGTGCACGAAGTCGACCACCCGCGCCCAGACCGCCTCCTGCTCGGGCGCGTAGAGGCCGGTGCAGCCGGGGGTGATCCGGCCCTCGGGGGAGACGCAGACCATCTCGGTCATCACCAGCCCGGCGCCGCCGAGCGCCTTGCTGCCCAGGTGCACCAGGTGGAAGTCGGTGGGCAGGCCGTCGGCGGCGGAGTACATGTCCATCGCCGAGACCACGACCCGGTTCTTCAGCTCCAGCCCGCCGAGGCGGAAGGGGTGGAACATCGGCGGCCGGGGCTCGGCCGGTTCCGGCTGGCTGCGGGCGAACCAGGCGTCGACGGCGGCCACGAACTCCGGGTCGCGCAGCCGCAGGTTGTCGTGGGTGACCCGCCGGCTGCGGGTGATGATGTTGAACGCGAACTGCTCGGGGTCCTGGTGCACGTAGCGGCCGATCTCCTCGAACCACTCGAGGCTGGCCTGGGCGGCGCGCTGGGTGGAGAGCACGACCGGCCGGCGCTCCTCCTCGTAGGCGGCCAGCGCGGTGGGCACGTCGGGCTGCTCGTGCAGGCAGGCGGCCAGGGCGAGGGCGTCCTCCATCGCCAGCTTCGTGCCCGACCCGATGGAGAAGTGCGCGGTGTGCGCCGCGTCGCCGAGCAGCACCAGGTTGCCGTGCCGCCAGGTCTCGTTGCGCAGGGTGAGGAAGTTCAGCCACTTGGAGTTGTTGGCGAACAGCCGGTGCCCGTCGAGGACGCCGGCGAACAGCTGCTCGACCAGCGCGATCGACTTGGTGTCGCTCTCGCCGGGCGGCAGGTCGAGGGCGGCGACGTCGGCGAAGGCGCGCTGCCAGACGTCCTCGTGCATCTCCACGATGAAGGTGCTGCCGGTGCGGTCGTAGGGGTAGCCGTGGATCTGCATGACGCCGTACGGCGTCTCCTCCACGTAGAACTTGAAGGCCTCGAAGACCAGGTCGGTGCCCAGCCACATGTAGCGGCAGTTGCGGGTCTCCAACGTGGGCCGGAACACCTCGGCGTAGCGGGTGCGCACCGCCGACCGGGCGCCGTCGCCGGCCACCACCAGGTCGTGGTCCGCGCGGAGCCGCTCGACGTCGGGCGCCTCGGTGCGGAAGCGCAGCGCGACCCCGAGGTCGGCGCAGCGGCGCTGCAGGATGCCGAGCAGCTCCTTGCGGCTCATGGCGGCGAAGCCGTGCCCGCCGGAGGTGGTGACCCGGCCGCGGTGGTGCACGTCGATGTCGTCCCAGCGGGCGAAGTGCCGCTCCATCTCCCGGTAGACCGCCGGGTCGGCGTGCTCGATGCCGCCGAGCGTCTCGTCGGAGAACACGACGCCGAAGCCGAAGGTGTCGTCGGGGGCGTTGCGCTCCCACACGGTGACCTCGTGCGCGGCGTCGAGCTGCTTGACCAGCGCGGCGAGGTAGAGCCCGCCGGGCCCGCCGCCGACGACCGCGATCCGCATGCCGCCCCCTCCTACGCCGCTCACCGGAGCCGGAACCGCTGCAGCTTGCCGGTGGCCGTGCGCGGCAGCTCGGTGCGGAACTCGACGGCCCGCGGGCACTTGTACGGGGCGATCACCCGCTTGCAGTGGGCCTGCAGCTCCTCGGGCGGCACCTCGCCGGTGTGCTCCGGGTCGAGGACGACGAAGGCCTTGACGATCGTGCCGCGGTCGGGGTCCGGGGCGCCGACCACGGCGCACTCCACCACGGCGGGGTGTTGCAGCAGCGCCTGCTCGACCTCGGGGCCGGCGATGTTGTACCCGGCCGAGACGATCATGTCGTCGGTGCGCGCCCGGTAGGTGAAGTAGCCGTCGGTGTCGCGGACGTAGGTGTCGCCGGTGTGGTTCCAGCCGTGCCGGACGTAGGACTCCTGCCGGTCGCCGAAGAGGTAGCGGCAGCCGGTGGGCCCCCGCACGGCGAGGTGACCCTCGGTGCCGTCGGGCACCGGCTCGCCGTCGTCGTCCAGCACCGCGGCGGTGTAGCCGGGGACGGCGCGGCCGGTGCAGCCGGGCCGGATGTCGTCGTCGGCCGCGGAGACGAAGATGTGCAGCATCTCGGTGGCCCCGATGCCGTCGATCACCCGCAGGCCGGTGGCGTCGTGCACGGCGTGCCAGGTGGCCGCCGGCAGGTTCTCGCCGGCCGAGACCGCCCGGCGCAGCCCGGCCAGCCGGTCGGCCTTCCCGCCGGCGACGACCGCCTTGTACGCCGTCGGCGCGGTGAACAGCACCGTGACGCCGTGGTCGGCGATCGCGTCGGCGAGCTGATCGGGGGTGGCGCGCTCGAGCAGCAGCACGCTGGCCCCGACGCGCAGCGGGAAGACGACCAGCCCGCCGAGGCCGTAGGTGAACGCCAGGGGCGGGGTGCCGGTGAACACGTCCTCGGGCTCGGGGCGCAGCACGTGGGCGCCGAAGGTGTCGGCGATGGCCAGCACGTCGCGGTGGAAGTGCATGGTCGCCTTCGGCTTGCCGGTGGTGCCGGAGGTGAAGGCCAGCAGCGCGACGTCGTCGGCGGCGGTGTCCGCCGGGGCGGGCGGCGCGTCCCGCCGGGCCGCGGCGCGGGCGGTGAGGTCGCCGGGGCCGTCGCCGCCGAACGGGGCGACCACCATGCCCGGTACGGCCGCCCGCTCGAGGTCCTCGGTCAGCCGGGCGTCGCACAGGGCGAGGGCCGGCCGGCACATCTCCCCGATCGTGGCCAGCTCCCCGGCGCGCAGGGCCGGCATCGTGGTCACCACGACCCCGCCGGCGCGCAGGACCGCGAACCAGCAGGCCACCAGCCAGGGCTCGTTGAACCCGCGCAGCAGGACGCGGTTGCCCGGCACCAGGCCGAGCTCGTCGACGAGGACCGCGGCGATCCGGTCGGCCCGGTCGCGCAGCTCGCCGTAGCTCCAGGTGCCGCCGCCCGGGGTGCGCAGGCACGGCCGGTCGGCGCCGAGCCGGTCGATCGTGGCGTCGAGCAGCGCGACGGCGCAGTTGAGCCGCTCGGGGTAGCCCAGGTCGCCGAGGTCGAGGACCGGCCAGGTCTCCGGCGGGGGCAGGTTGTCCCGGCAGAAGGTGTCGACGTGCGCCGAGGGCGCGAGGGTCGGGGCGTGCACCGTCATGTCGGGGCCTCCCAGGGGCGGCGGGGTGATCCGGACCACACCGTGCGACCAGTATGGCGCTCGGGTGACGGGAGTCAACACCGCGGCATGACAGCAGGCGGGCGGCTATCCTGTCGCCGTGACCGCCGTCGAGCAGGCGACCTCGCCGGCCGGGGCGGGGTTGCAGCCGCGCCAGCTGATCGTGACGCTCTACGGGCTCTACGCCCGCGAGCGCGGCGGCTGGCTCTCGGTGGCCGCGGTGGTCCGGCTGATGGCCGACCTCGGGGTGGACGAGCCCGCCGTCCGCTCGTCGGTGTCCCGGCTCAAGCGGCGGGGGTGGCTGGCGGCCCGGCGGGAGGCCGACGTGGCCGGCTACGCCCTGACCGACCCGGCCCGCGAGGTGCTGGCCGACGGCGACGCGCGGATCTTCGCCCGGCGGCGCGCGGAGCCCTCCGACGGCTGGCTGCTCGTGGTGTTCTCGGTCCCGGAGTCCGAGCGCGAGCGGCGGCACCGGCTGCGCGCGGAGCTGACCCGGCTGGGGTTCGGCACCGTCGCGCCGGGGGTGTGGATCGCTCCCGGCCACCTGGCCGAGGAGGCCGCCGAGGTGCTGCGCCGGCGTGGCCTGGCCGGGTACGTGGAGCTGTTCACCCGCGCCTGCGTGCCCGGGGGGTCGGTGCGCGCCTCCGTCGCGCGCTGGTGGGACCTCGACGCGCTGCACGACCGGTACGCCGGTTTCCTCGACCGGCACGCCGGCGCCGACGCCGGGAGCGGGTGGCCCGACCCCGCGCGGGCGTTCCCCGACTACGTCCGGCTGCTCACCGACTGGCGGGCCCTGCCCTACGCCGACCCCGGGCTGCCGCTGGACCTGCTGCCGGCCGACTGGAACGGCGCGCGGGCGGCGGACCTGTTCGCGCGGCTGCGCGAGCGCCTCGCCGGCCCGGCCGCCGAGCACGCCCGGGCGCTGATCGAGGGCTGAACGACCCGCCGGACGCCGCCCCGGGCCCGACCCGGTGCCGAGCACGCCCCGGCGGACGCGCCACCCACCGGGTCCGCCGCGGGTCCTGCGTCTCGCCGGGGTCCTACATCTCGCCGGGGGTCCTACGTCTGTGAGTGCAACTGCACTCACAGACGTAGGACCCGCGGTGGCGACCTGGGTCGGTGGGCGCGGTCGAGCCGCCGGGGAGTATGCCGCGGTCGGGCCGGGGGTGCCGTGGTCGGGCCGGGGGTGCCGTGGTCGGGCCGGGGGTGCCGTGGTCGGGCCGGGGGTGTCGCGGTCAGGCCGGGGGTGTCGCGGTCAGGCCGGGAGGACGGCGGTGCCCTGCACCTCGACGAGCGCCTCGTCGTCCCAGAGCCGGGCCACCCCGATCCCGGCCATCGCCGGGTAGGCCTGGCCCACCAGCCGGCGCCACACGGCACCGATCTCACGGGCGTGCGCCCGGTAGTCGGCGAGGTCGACGGCGTAGACGGTGAGCGCGGCCAGGTGCCCGGGCTCCCCGCCCGCGGCCCGCAGCGCGGTGAGCAGGTTGCCCAGCGCCCGCTCGAACTGCGCGACCACGCCGTCGCCGACGATGCGCCCCTCCGCGTCCAGGGCGGTCTGGCCGGCGAGGAACACCAGGCGGCCGGCCCCGGCGACCACGGCGTGCGCGAAGCCCGACGGCCGGGCGAGCTCGGGCGGGTCGACCCGTTCCAGGCTCACGACTGCACCGCCCCTCCGTCGACGTTGATGCCCTGCCCGGTCACCGCCGCGTTCGCCACGCACAGCAGCACGACGTCGGCCACCTCCTCGGGCGTGACCAGCCGGCCGATCGGCTGCTTGCGGGCCAGCGCGTCGCGCGCCTGCTCCGGGGTGCGGCCGGTGGTGGCGCTGATGCCGGCCACCGTGCGGTCGGTCATCGGGGTGTCCACGTAGCCGGGGCAGACCGCGTTCACGGTCACCCCCCGGCCGGCCACCTCCGCGGCGGCCGAGCGCACCAGGCCCAGCAGGCCGTGCTTGCTCGCGGTGTAGGCGGCCACGTAGGGGTCCCCGCGCCTGGCCGCCACGGACGCGACCGCGACCACCCGCCCCCAGCCGGCCTCGGCCATGCCGGGCAGCACCCGGCGCAGCAGCCGGAACGGTGCGGTGAGGTTCACCTCCAGCATGCGGGCCCAGTCCTCGTCGGTGGTGCGGGCCAGCGGCGCGGACACGGCGACGCCGGCGTTGAGCACGAGCACCTCGACCGGGCCGCCCCACTCCCGCTCGACCCGGCCGGCGGCGGCGTCCGCAGCACCCGGGTTGGTGAGGTCGGCGGGGACGACGAGCGACGGGCCCGGCAGCTGCGCGGCCACCGCCTCGAGCTCCGCCGCCGTGCGGGCGACCAGCGCGACCGCGTGGCCCTCGGCGGAGAGCCGGCGGGCGACCGCGGCGCCGATGCCGCGCCCCGCCCCCGTGACCAGGCAGCGGCGGGCGGGCACGGCGGCGAGCTTGCCAGCCCCTCGTGACGACCGTCAACATGACGACATACCGCCGACAGAGGGGGCGACCGTGCGGCCCGAGGAGTTCACCGACGTTCACTACGAGGTGGAGGAGGACAACCACGCCGTCATCACCATCGACCGCCCGGAGCGGATGAACAGCTTCCGCGGCCGGACGGTGGACGAGCTGATCTCCGCCTTCAAGCACGCCTGGGCCGACCGCCGGGTCGCCGCCGTCGTCCTCACCGCGGCCGGCGAGCGCGCCTTCTGCACCGGGGGCGACGTCAAGGAGCGCGCCGAGACCGGCGGCTACGGCGAGACCGAGTGGGGGACGTTCGAGATCGAGCGGCTGCACCGGATCATCCGCGACATCCCCAAGCCCGTGATCGCCGCGGTCAACGGCATCGCGATCGGCGGCGGCCACGTGCTGCACGTGCTCTGCGACCTCACCGTGGCCTGCGAGGAGGCCACCTTCGCGCAGTCCGGGCCGCGGGTCGGCAGCTTCGACGCCGGCTTCGGCACCGCCTACCTCGCCCGCGTGGTGGGCGAGAAGCGGGCCCGCCAGATCTGGTTCCTCCTCGACCGCTACGACGCCGCCACCGCCGAGCGGTGGGGGCTGGTCAACGAGGTCGTCCCGCGCGAGCAGCTGCTCGAGACCGCCCGCGGGTACGCCCGGAAGATCGGCTCGTACTCGCCGACGGCCATCCGCTTCCTCAAGCACTCGTTCAACGCCGACAGCGACCACCTCGGCGGCATCTCGCACCTGGCGTTCGACGGCCTGGAGCAGTTCGTCCACAGCGAGGAGGGCATGGAGGGCGCCCGGGCCTTCGCCGAGAAGCGGCCGCCGGACTTCCGCCGGTTCCGCTGACGTCCTACACCCGCCCTTGACCGCTGCGACGGGCGTGTAGGACATTCGCGGCGGCGGTCGTGGCTCGGGGACGGGAGACGTCATGGGCGTGCAGACGTTCGCTGCTCCGCGGATCGAGGCCGAGCGGCCCGGCGACGGCCGGTTGCTGCTCCGCTCGGCCGAGCCGCTGGGCGACCACCCGGTCGGCGTCGTGCACTCCTTTCGGGCCGGCAGCGAGGCCCACCCCGACCGGCTGCTGGTCGCCGAGCGGGGTGCCGACGGGGAGTGGGCCCGCTCGACGTGGGGCGAGGTGCGCGCGCGGGCCGACCGGCTGGCGCAGGGCCTGCTCGACCGGGGGCTGGCCGACCGGCCGGTGCTGGTGCTGTCGGGCAACAGCCGGCTGCACCTGACCGTGGCGCTGGCCGCGATGACCGTCGGCGCCCCCGTCGTCCCGACCAGCGTCGCGTACTCGCTGCAGAGCGCCGACCACGCCAAGCTCCGCGCGATGGCCGACCTGGTCGACCCCGGCCTGGTCGTGGCCGAGGACGCCTCGTTCGCGCGGGCGGTCGAGGCCGTCACCGCGGGCCGGGCGGGGGCGCGGGAGGTGCTCGGGCCGCTGGGCACCGACCCGGCGGAGTTCGGCGCCGACCCCACCCCCGAGGTGGACCGCCGCTGCGGGGCGCTGGCCCGGGACGACGTCGCCAAGATCCTCTTCACCTCCGGGTCGACGGGCTCCCCCAAGGGCGTGCTCACCACCCACGGGATGCTCAGCGCCAACCAGCAGCAGCTGCGCCAGGTCTGGCCCTTCCTCGCCGAGGAGCCGCCGGTCCTGCTCGACTGGCTGCCCTGGAGCCACACCTTCGGCGGCAGCCACGACCTGAACCTGGTGCTCACCCACGGCGGCACGCTGTGGATCGATGACGGCCGCCCGGCCCCCGCGCTGGTGGACCGGACGGTGCGCAACCTCGCCGACGCGCGCCCCACCCTCTTCTTCAACGTGCCCGCCGGGTACGCCGCGCTGCTGCCGCACCTCGAGCGCGACCGAGCCGCGGCGGCGGCCTTCCTCGACCGGCTGCGTTTTGCCTTCTTCGCCGCCGCGGCCCTGCCCCAGCAGCTGTGGGACCGGATGGCCGCGCTGGCCGCCGCGCACGGCGCGGACATGGTCATGACCACCTCGTGGGGGCTGACCGAGACCGCACCGGCGGCGACGAGCGCCCACTACCGGATCACCCGCAGCGACGTGCTCGGGGTCCCGCTGCCCGGCGTCGAGCTCGCGCTGGTGCCGGTGGGCGCCAAGACTGAGGTCCGGGTGAAGGGCCCCAACGTCACACCCGGCTACCACCGCCGGCCCGACCTCACCGCCGCCGCCTTCGACGAGCACGGCTTCTTCCGCACCGGGGACGCCGTCGCCCTGGCCGACGACGACGACCCGGCCGCCGGGCTGGTGTTCCGGGGCCGTACCGCCGAGGACTTCAAGCTGATGACCGGCACCTTCGTCAGCGTCGGCACGCTGCGCCCGGCCCTGCTCTCGGCGGCGCAGGGCCTGCTCGCCGACGCCGTGATCTGCGGGCAGGACGGCCCGTGCGTGACCGCCCTCGCCTGGCCCGCGCCCGACGCCGCGGCCCGGGTCTCCGCCGAGGGGGTGCCGGACGACGCGCTGCGCGCCGAGCTGGCGGCCGCCCTGGCGCGGCTGGCGGCCGGGAGCAGCGGGTCCTCCCAGCACGTCGAGCGGTTGCTGCTGCTCACCGAGCCGGCCCAGCTCGACGCCGGGGAGATCACCGACAAGGGCTACGTCAACCAGGCCGCCGTCCGGGAGCGCCGCGCCGGCCTCGTCGCGCTGCTCGCCACCGAGCCGCCGCCCCCGCAGGTGGTCCTCCGGCCGCAGGGGCAGGGTGCCTGACGTGCTCGACGGCCACCTCCTCGTGGACGCGCACGTGCACGTCCCGCTGCTCTCCTCGTTGGCGCCGGCCTGGCTGGACTGGGCCCGCCGGTTCGGCCGGCCCGGCATCCTGGAGGAGGCCTGGCGGCCCGACGGCACGCCGGACCCCGCCGCGCTGGACCGGCTGTTCGCCGCCGAGGGGGTCGACGTCGCCCTGCTGTTCTGCGAGTACAGCCCCAAGGCCACCGGCTACCAGCTCTTCGACGACCTGCTGCCGGTCGTCGAGCACAACCCGCGCCGCTTCCGGCCGGTGGCCAACGTCAACCCGCACCTGCACTTCCCGATCGCCCGCGAGCTGACCCGCCAGCTCGACGCCGGGGCGGCCGCGCTGAAGATCCACCCGGTGCACGGCGGTTTCCGCGCCGACGACGCCGCCCTGTACCCCGCCTACGCCGTCCTGGTGGAGCGGGGGGTGCCGCTGGTGGTGCACTGCGGCACCAGCAGCTTCCCCGGCTCCACCAACGCCCTCGCCGACCCGCAGACCCTCGACGCCGTCCTCCGCGACTTCCCCGACCTGCAGGTCGTGCTCGCCCACGGGGGCCGAGGCTGGTGGTACGACGCGGCGGCGTTCCTCGCCGTGTCCCGCCCCAACGTCTGGATCGAGCTCTCCGGCCTGCCCCCCAAGCGGCTGCCCGAGTACTACGCCCGCTTCGACCTCGGCCGGCTGGCCCGCCGGTGGATCTACGGCACCGACTGGCCCGGCGTCCCGGGGCAGGCGGCCAACGCCCGCGCCGTGGCCTCGCTCGGGCTGCCCGAGGACGTCGTCGGCCTCGTGCTCGGGGGCAACGCGGTGCGGGTCTACGCCGGCCTCGACCCCGGCTAGGGACCCCCTGCGGTGGCGGGCCGCCGACGATCCGTCAGGATGTCCTGAGCACACCTGGGGGAAGGAGGGTCGAGCCGTGGGCAAGCACCGGGCACCTGACGCGGACCCCACCGATTTCGACGCGGCCACCACCGCGCTCGCCGACGTCACCGGCGACTACGAGGTCGACGCCGCGCACACCCGCATCGGCATCCGCGCCCGGCACGCCATGGTCACGACCGTCCGCGGGGCGTTCACCGAGTTCGCCGGCACCGCGCACCTGGACGTGGCCAAGCCCGCGGCGAGCTCGGTGACCCTGCGGATCCGGACCGAGAGCATCGACACCGGCCAGCCGGACCGGGACGCGCACCTGCGCTCGGCCGACTTCCTCGACGTCACGACGTTCCCGGAGATCGTCTTCGTCTCCACCGGGGTCGAGCAGATCGAGGACGACGTCTACACCGTCGCCGGGGACCTCACGATCCGGGACACCACCCGGCCGGTGGCGGTCGACTTCACCCTCACCGGCTCGGCGAAGGACCCGTTCGGCAACACCCGGGTCGGCTTCGAGGGCGCGCTGGCCATCAGGCGCAGCGAGTGGGGGCTGACCTGGAACACCCCGCTGGACACCGGGGGCGTGCTGGTCAGCGACCGCATCCAGGTGGAGTTCGACGTCTCGGCGGTCCGGGTCGCGTAGGCGGCGCCAGCCGGGCGCCCCGCCGGGTGCTACTGCTGCGCCCAGCGGCGGATGAACCCGACGGTGGCGCGGTCGACCTCCTCGGGGTGCGAGGCGCTGAGGAAGTGCCGGCCCCCGTCGACGACGCGCAGCTCGGCGTGCGGGCTGTTCACGAACAGCGAGATCTCGTCCTCGGCGTTCTCGACGGAGTAGACCGGGTCGGCCGTGCCGTGCATCCACAGGACCGGGCACCGCACGCCGTCCAGCCGGCCGTGCAGGCCGTCGCGGTCCCGGAGGTTGATGGTGCTCAGCCGCAGGCGCCGCCGGCCGGCGTCCCCGGCGTAGTTCTCCCGGTGGACGGCGTGCCAGAACTCGCGCTCGGCGGGGGGCACGTCCTCGCCCAGGCCCTCGGCGAGGACGGCGTCGACGAGCTCGTCCGGGATGACCCAGTCCTCGCCGACGCTGCCGGCGAGCGCGTCGACGGCCGGGGTGCAGAAGCCGACGCCGTCCCAGCACCCGAGGTCCCGGCTGCGCCGGCTCTCGGAGTCCATCGAGGTGCCCAGCGGGACGATGCCGCGGACGGTGCCGGGGGCCAGCACCGCCATGCGGGCCGCCACCCACCCGCCCTGCGAGGTGCCCAGGACGAACGCCTCGCGGACGCCGAGCGCGTCGAGGACCTGCAGGTCGGCGATCGCCGAGTCCCAGTAGGTGAACTGCTCCCAGGTGGCGCGGGTCCGGCCGTGGCCGTACGGCTCCAGCGCGAGCAGGTTGGCGGTCGCGGTGAGCTCCTCGTCGGCGAACTGCGGCCGGAACAGCTCGACGGAGGTGGTGAACGAGTTGACCAGCACGAGTGTCGGCAGGGCGGGGTCGAGCGGCCCGCTGGTCCGGTAGCCGATGGTCGAGCCGCCGAGGTGGGGCACGGTGATCGTCTGCGTCTCGGTCATGGTCCCGCCGTCCTCCGGGGAGCTGCACCCGGCCGCGGCCGGCGACCGGCCGGGTCATCGTGGCCCGGCGCGTCGGCGCCGGTCAACCGCGGGCATCCCCGGCCGGCCGGGGCGCCCCGGCGCTCACCGGCCCGGCCAGAGGGCCAGCAGCGTGCGGACCGCGGTGACCAGGGCCAGGGGCTGGTCGAGCATCGGGTGGTGCCCGGCCTCCGGCAGGTCGACGACGGTCAGCCCCCCGGGGGCCAGCCCGGCCATCTCCGCGGCCATGCCGGGCCCGACCAGCCCGCGCTCGCAGCGGAACAGCGCCGCGGGGGTGGCCAGCCGGGGCAGCACGTCGCGCAGGTCGGGCCGCGGGCCGAAGAAGCCCGGGTCGAACTTCCACGTCCACCCGCCCTCCGCGCGGCGCAGCGACCCGCGGGCCACGTGCGCCATGACGTAGGGGAGGTACTCCTCCTGCGGCGGCAGCGTGCGGAAGCGGACCACCGCCTCCCCGGGGTCGGCGTAGACCCGGTGGGTGCGGGCGATGCCCCCGGCGCGGGACTCCTCGGGCGGGCGGGCGGCCAGCGGCGAGTCGATGACCGCGGCGCCGGCGAGCGCCGGGCCGTGCTCGACCGCGGCCGTGAGGGTGACCCAGCCGCCCATGCTGTGCCCGAGCACCACCGGGCGGTCGAGCCCCTCGGCGGCGGCCACGGCGAGCACCTCCCGGGCCCACAGGGACATCGTGTACTCCGGGCGCCAGGAGCTGTCGCCGTGACCGGAGAGGTCCACCGCCACCACGCGGTGCGAGCCGAGCAGCGGGGCGACGTGGTCCCACCAGCCGGAGTGGGCGGCGCCGCCGTGCACCAGCACCAGCCCGGGGGCGTCGCCGTCCCCCCAGGCGCGGTAGTGCACCCGCGCGCCGGCCACCTCCACGTCGCGGTGCTCCGGTGCGCGGGCCAGGGCGCGGTCGAACCAGGCGGGGGCGCCGGCGTCCGGGGCGGCGGGGCGGGACATGGGCGTGCTCCTCGGGAACGGGTGGCCCCCGGCCGGGGACCGCTCCCGGACGTTACGCACGCGCCTGCGCACCCGGCGGACCGGTCCGCCGGGCCCCGCGGCCCCGCGCGCCGGGCCGCGGGGCGCCGGCCGGGTCCGGCCCGACCGCGTCCCCGCCCGCGTCCCGGCCGGCGAGCAGCCAGGCCGCCAGCGCCGCGAGCACGGCGGTGCCGCAGCCGACGGCGCCGATCACCGTGTACGCGCCCCCCGCCGGCAGCCCCCCGCCGGCGGGTGTCGCCGCGGCCAGCACGGTCCCGGTCAGGGCGCTGCCGACCGAGAAGCCGGCGTAGCGGAGCACCTGGTTGAGCGCCATCGCGCTGCCGGTCTCCCGCGGCGGGGCGCACGCCACGACCACCCCGGCGGCCGCGGCGAAGACGGTGCTCACCCCGAGCCCGGTGACCGCGGCGACGGCGGCGAGGGTCCACAGGTCGGCCCGGTGCGCCGCGAAGACCGCCTCGGCGGTGGCCACGAGCAGCGCACCGGCGGCCAGCACCGACCGCGGGCGGACCCGCTCCCCGAGCCGGCGCGACAGCGGGCCGGCGAGCATGCCGGCCAGCGAGAACGGCAGCAGCAGCAGGCCCGCGACCAGGCCGGAGGCGCCGAGCCCCGCGCCGCTGCCGGCGGGCGCCTGCGCCAGCGTGGGGAGCGAGCCCAGCAGCAGGTAGTTCGACAGGCCGATCAGCAGCACCGTGACGTGCCCGGCGGCCGGCAGCCGGCCGCGGGCCAGCCGCAGGTCGATGAGCGGGGCGGTCACCCGCAGGGCGACGGCGACCCAGGCGGCCAGCAGCAGGAGCGAGGCCGTGCCCAGGACGAGCACCCGCACCGAGGACCAGCCCCAGGTCCCGCCCTCGCCGAGGGTCACCAGCGCGCCGGCGATGCCGGCGCCGAGCAGCAGCGCGCCCGGCAGGTCGAACCGCCGCGGCGCGGCGGGGGCGGCCGGCGGCAGGACCGCGGCCGCGGCGGCGAGGGCACCGGCGCAGACGGCCGTCGCCGTCCAGAACGCGGCGGCCGTCCCGGCGGTGGTGGCGATGGCCCCGGCGATCGGGTAGCCCAGGCCGACGCCGGAGACGACGGTGATCGACAGCACCGCGATGGCGCGGGCGGCGCGGGGCGCGGGGAGCGCGTCGCGGGCGGTGGCGACGAGCAGGGGCATGAGCCCGAGCCCGAAGCCCTGCAACCCCCGGCCGGCCAGGAAGGCGCCGAAGGGCAGCGGCAGCGCGGTGAGGACGCCGCCGAGCACGACCAGGACCAGGGCGCCGAGCGCGACGGCCCGGCGGCGGGGACCGTTGCCGAGCCGACCGAGCACCGGGGTCGCCACGACGCCGACCAGCAGCGGCATGGTGAGCGACCACTGGGCGGCGTGCAGCGGCACGTCGTACCGGTCGGCGACGGCCGGGATGAGCGGCGCCCCGACGCTGCTGGTCACCGCCACCACCGTGGCGAGCAGGACCAGCACGGGGACCAGCGCGGGGGAGGGCCGCGCGGGCCCCGCGGTGCGGCCGGCCCCGGGGGCGCCGGCGGGTCGGTGCGTCAGGCCGGTGCCTCCTCGTCGCGCGGGTCGGGCTGCGGGTGCCGGTTGTACCCCACGACCGGCCGGGGGCCGGCCGCGGGCCGGGGCGGCCGGTCGGGGCGGCGGGGCTAGCCTGCCGGGGCAGCCCGGGGAGGACCGCCTGGAGGAGGACGCCGTGACCACCGTCCGCGAGACCGTGCACGACCTGCTGCGGACGTGGGGGCTGACCACCGTCTTCGGCAACCCCGGCTCCAACGAGCTGCCCTTCCTCGACGGCTTCCCGGCCGACTTCCGCTACGTGCTCGGGCTGCACGAGGGCGCGGTGCTGGCGATGGCCGACGGGTGGGCCCAGGCCAGCGGCCGCCCGGCGCTGGTGAACCTGCACTCGGCCGCCGGCCTGGGCAACGCCATGGGCAAC
Organism: Geodermatophilus marinus; assembly: GCF_003428645.1. Classification (GTDB taxonomy): domain Bacteria; phylum Actinomycetota; class Actinomycetes; order Mycobacteriales; family Geodermatophilaceae; genus Geodermatophilus. The sequence continues at coordinate 84,995 of NZ_QVQH01000007.1, forward strand.
CTGGCCAACGCCCGGGCTTCGGGGACGCCGCTGGTGGTCACCGCCGGCCAGCAGTCCCGGGCGCTGTCCGGGCTCGGGGCGGTCCTGGCCGAGCCGGCGATGACCCGCGTGCCCGAGCCCCAGGTGACGTGGTCGTTCGAGCCGGCCCGGGCGCAGGACGTGCCGCGCGCGCTGTCCGAGGCCGTGCACCTGGCCACGCTGCCGCCGACCGGCCCGGTGTTCGTCTCCCTGCCCCTGGACGACTGGGCGCAGCCGGTCGGGGACGACGAGGTCGCCCACCTGGCCGGCCGCCGGGTGCGCGCCGCGGGTGCCCTGGACCCGGAGCTGCTGGCCGAGCTGGCCGGCCGGCTGGCCGCGGCCCGCGAGCCGGTGCTCGTCGTGGGTCCCGAGGCCGACGACGAGCGGGTGGTGCCCCGGGTGGTCGCCCTCGCCGAGCGGCTGCAGGCCCGGGTGTTCACCGCGCCCAGCCCGCCGCGCTCGCCGTTCCCCACCCGGCACCCGCTCTGGCAGGGCGTGCTGCCGGCCAGCATCGGCGGGGTCAGCGGCGCGCTGGCCGGGGCCGACCAGGTGCTGGTGCTCGGCGCCCCGGTGTTCCGCTACCACGCCCAGGTGCCCGGGCCCTGGCTGCCGGCCGGGGCGCAGCTGGTCGCGGTGGGCAGCGACCCGCGGTCGGCGGCGCGGGCGGCGTTCGGGGACGCCGTCGTCGCCGACGTCGGCACCGCCGCGGGGCAGCTGCTGGCCGCACTGGAGGACGCGCCCCCCCGCCCGCCGCGGCCGGCGCCCGGGCGCGCGCCCGCGGTCGAGCCCGCGGCCGCGCCGTTCCCCGCCGACGCGGTCTTCACCGCCCTCCTGCACGGGCTGCCCGACGGCGTGCGGCTGGTCAACGAGTCGACGTCCAACACCGGCCAGTTCTGGGCGCACCTGCACCTGGCCGGCGCCCGGCGCTTCTTCTTCCCCGCGGCCGGCGGGCTCGGCTTCGGGCTGCCCGCCGCGGTCGGGGTCGCGCTGGCCGACCCCTCCCGCCCGGTGGTCGCCGTCCTCGGGGACGGCGCGTTCCAGTACGGCGTCCAGGGGCTCTGGACGGCGGCGCAGCTGGACCTGCCGGTGACCTTCGTGGTGCTGGCCAACGGGGTGTACGGGGCGCTGTCGGGGTTCGTCGGCCAGCTCGGGGTCACCGGCGTCCCGGGGCTGGAGCTGCCCGGGCTGGACGCCGCCGCGGTCGCGGCCGGCTACGGGGTGCCCGCCGTGCGGGTGGGCAGCGCCGAGGAGCTGACCGCCGAGCTCAAGGCGGTCGGCGCGGCGACCGGGCCGCGGGTGGTCGAGGTGCCGGTCGCGGTCGAGACCCGGCGGATCGGCTGAGCGCACCGGTGGCCGGCCCGCCCGCCGACGACCGGGTGCTCCGCGCGCTGGTCGACGTCTGCGCCGACGGGCTGGCGGTGACCGACCCGGCGGGCCGGCTGCTCGCCGTGAACGCGGCCGGTGCGGCGGTGCTCGGCGTCCCCGCCGGCGCCGTCCCCGTCGGCACCGTGCTGCCGTTCGCGGTGGGGCGGGGCCGGGTCGCCTGGAGGGCCCCGCACGGCCGGCGGCGGGACCTCGAGTACCGCGCCGACGCGCTGGGCGACGGCCGGGTCGCGGTCTGGTTCGCCGACGTCACCGGCTCCGTGCGCCAGCAGGAGCGGCTCACCGCGATCGTCCGGGCCGCGGCCTCGGTGGCCGACGCCGGGTCGCTGCGGGTCACCCTGGACGCGGTGGCGCGGGAGATCGCGATGACCGCCTCGATCGCCGCGGTGCAGATCCTGGCGCTGGACGACCCGCGCGACGAGGTGCGGGTGCTGGGCATGGCCGGGTTCGGCGACGCCGCGGACTTCACCGCGCGGCTGGCGGCCTGCCGCGAGCGGGGGGCGGCGGTGCGGTTCACCGAGGCGCTCGACCGGCGGCGGGCGGTCGTCGTCCCGCACCGGCGGGCGGCGATCCTCGGCGACCCGCGGTGGGCGCCGCTGCACGAGATCATGGCCCGTCCCGACTGGGACACCTTCGTCTCGATGCCGATGGTGGTGCGCGGCCGGGCGCTGGGCGTCATCAACGCCTACTACGTGCCGGGAGAGGACCCCGGGCCCGGCTCGCTGGACTTCCTCGAGGCCATGGCCGGGTCGGCCGCCGTCGCGATCGACACCGCGGCGCTGCTGGCCCAGACCCGGTCGCGGGCGCAGTCCGACGAGCGCCGGCGCCTGGCCCGGGACCTGCACGACTCCGCCGTCCAGCAGGTGTTCTCGATGCGGATGCAGGCCGAGGCGCTGCGGGCCTCGCTGGAGCGGCCCGGGCCCGACCCGGCGGCGGTCCGCGCCGCCGCCGGGGAGCTGGCCGCGCTGGCGGCCAGCGCGCTGGCCGACCTGCGCGGGCTGGTCTTCGAGCTGCGGCCGCTGGACCTCGCCGAGCACGGGCTGGCCGAGGCGGTGCGCGCCCACGCCGCCGGCATGGAGGCCCGCACCGGCCTGGCGGTCGAGGTGGTCGCCGACGACCGCCGGGAGCCCGACGTCGAGGTGGACGTGCAGGAGGACCTGTACCGGATCGTCCAGGAGGCGCTGCACAACGTGGTGAAGCACGCGGGGGCGTCCGGGGTGCGGGTGGTGCTGGCCGCGCTGCCCGGCGGGGGCGCGCGGATCACGGTGGACGACGACGGCCGCGGCGCCGGGACACCGGCCGGCCCCGGGCGGCTGGGGCTGGTGTCGATGCGGGAGCGGGCCGAGCGCTGGGGCGGCCGGCTGGTCGCCGGTCCCCGCCCGGGCGGCGGCTGGCGGGTCGAGGTGGAGCTGCCCGGGGCGCCGCGGTGAGCGGCATCGGGCTGGTGCTGGTCGACGACCACGCGGTGGTGCGCCGCGGCGTGCAGGCCTACCTCACCGCCGTCCCGGGGATGCGGGTGCTGGGGGAGGCCGCCGACGGGCAGGAGGCGGTGGAGCTGCTGGCGCGCCGGGCGGCGACCGGTGAACCGCTGCCCGACGTCGTCCTCATGGACCTGCAGATGCCCCGCGTGGACGGCGTCGCGGCGACCGCGGCGATCACCCGGGCGCACCCGTCGGTGCGGGTCGTCGTCCTCACCAGCTTCGGGGAGGCCGAGCGGGTGCACGCCGCGCTGGCCGCCGGGGCGGCCGGGTACGTGCTCAAGGACGCCGACCCCGCCGAGGTGGCCACCGCGGTCCGGGCGGCCGCCGCGGGGGAGGTGCACCTGGACGCCGCGGTCGCCCGGCAGCTCGCCCGCCGGATGGCCGCCCCCCGCGCCGGGCTCAGCGCCCTCACCGACCGGGAGCGCGAGGTGCTGGCGCTGGTCGCCCGGGGCCACTCGAACCGGGAGATCGCCGACCGGCTCGCGATCAGCGAGCGCACCGCCCGGACCCACGTGAGCAACGTGCTCGGCAAGCTGCAACTGGCCAGCCGCACCCAGGCCGCGCTGCTGGCCATCAAGGAAGGCCTGGTCCCCCCACCGGGCTGACGGCGGTCGCGGCGCCGGCGGCACCGCCGAGCACCGGCCACGGTCCGGGGCGCGGGTGCCGTCCCCGGCCGACCGCGACATCCGACGTAGGCCGGTGGCGACATCGCGCCGATCCGCGGGTGCGCGCACGATGCCTACCGTGACGTGAGCGCGGTCACCGCCCGCGCCCGTCGTCGCGGGACCGGCCCGGCGACCCCGACACCGGCGGCAGGAGGCTGCGAGATGAGCGCCAACCCGATCGTCATGGACGGCTGGTACATCGGCGCCTGGACCGACGAGGTCGGCCGCACCCTGCTGCAGCGCTGGATCTGCGGCCGGCCGGTGTGCTTCTACCGGCTCTCCGACGGCACCGCGAACGCCGTCGAGGACCGCTGCCCGCACCGCCGCTACCCGCTGTCCCTGGGCAGGCTGGGCGACGACGACGTCATCACCTGCAACTACCACGGTTACCGGATCGACGGGCAGGGGACCTGCGTCGGCGTGGCCGAGCAGCCCGACGTCCCCAGGAACGCGCGGGTGCACCGCTTCCCGGTCGTCGAGCGGCACGGCGTGGTGTGGATCTGGCCCGGCGACCCCGACCGGGCCGACCCCGCCGACGTCCCCGACCTCCCCTGGCTGGCCGACGAGGGCTGGACCCACGTCAAGGGCATGGTGCCGCTCAAGGCCCGCCAGGTCCTGCTGGTCGAGAACCTGCTCGACCTCACGCACGAGACGTTCCTGCACCCCACCTCGATCGGCAACGCCGCGGTCGCCGCCACCCCGATCGAGGTCGTGGGGGAGGGCAACCGGGTGTCGTTCATCCGGCACATGATCGGCATCGAGGCGCCGCCGTTCTACCGGTCCTCGATGGGGGTCACCACCGACATCGACCGCTGGCAGGACGGCGACTTCTTCGCCCCGGGCACGTTCGTCCTCAACATCCGGATCGCCCCCACCGGCACGGAGGAGCCCGAGGGCTTCCACATGAAGGTCTTCTACGGGATGACCCCGGCCACGGCGACGGAGACGCACGACTTCTTCGCCCTCGGCCGGGACTACCGGATCGAGGACCGGGAGCTGTCGGAGTTCCAGCTCGCGCAGCAGCTGGCGGTCATGCAGGAGGACATCGACGCCCTGGAGGTGCAGGAGGTCATGGTCGCCACCGACCCGGGGATGGTCGAGTCCAGCATCCGGTCCGACGTCGCCGGCATCCGCGGCCGCCGGCTGCTGGACAAGATGGTCAAGGCCGAGGCCGCCGCCCGCGGGGAGGCCCCGGCCCGGCCGGCGAGGCCGCAGCGCCCCGCGGCCGCCGCCGGCGGGCAGGCGCCGGCCGCCCGCCCCGAGCCGGCGCGGCAGGCATGAGCACCTTCGTCCTCGTCCACGGGGCCTGGCACGGCGGCTGGTGCTGGGACCGCGTCGCCCCGCTGCTGCGCGCGGCCGGCCACGACGTGCACACCCCCACCCTCACCGGGCTGTCGGAGCGGGCGCACCTGCTCGCGCCCACCGTCGGGCTCGACACCCACGTCGAGGACGTCGTCCGGCTGCTCGACGTCCTCGGCCTGCGTGACGTCGTCCTCGTCGGGCACAGCTACGCCGGGCAGGTCGTCACCGGCGTCGCCGACCGGCGGCCGGACGCGCTCGCGCGGCGGGTCTACCTCGACGCCTTCGTCGGCGAGGACGGCGAGGCCGCCCGCGACCTGCTGCCCGAGCAGGTCGAGCACCACTGGGCGGAGTCGGCCGAGCAGCAGGGCTTCGGCTGGCTGGTCCCGGTGCGCAAGCTCTCGGTGCTCGGGGTGACCGACCAGGCCGACGTCGACTGGCTCACGCCGAAGCTCACCCCGCACCCGTGGAAGACCTACACCGACCCGCTGCGGCTCACCGGGGCCGCCGGGCGGGTGCCGGCCGCGTTCGTCGAGTGCGTGACCTGGATGCGGGTGTTCGCCGCCCAGGCCGAGCGGGCCCGCGCCCGGGGCTGGCCGGTGCACGAGCTCGACACCGGGCACGAGGCGATGGTGACCGCGCCCAAGGCGCTGGCCGACGTCCTGCTCGAGATCGCCCGCTGACCGCCCCCCGACCCCTGGAGGACCCGTGGAGTTCCTCGTCCGCTCCGAGAACCGCCTGCCGCCGGAGACGCCGGCCGAGCGCCGCGAGGAGCTGCGCGCCGCCGAGCGGGCCCGGGCCGTGGAGCTGCGCGCCGCCGGGGTGCTCAAGCGGCTCTGGCGGGTGCCGGGCCGCAACGCCACCATCGGCCTCTACGAGGCCCCGGACGCCGCCGCCCTCCACGACGCGCTGGTCTCGCTGCCGATGTCGCCGTGGCTGGACGTGCACGTCGAGGCCCTCGCCCAGCACCCGCAGGAGCGGACGTGACCGCTCCGGTCCGCCGAGAGCTGCGCATCTCCTTCCGCCAGCACGACGGTGAGATGCTCGGCACCTGCTGGTGCGGGCTGACCCGGTCCAGCGCCCACCCGCGCCAGCTGTGGGAGTGGCTCGACGAGCACGAGCACGAGCACGAGCACGAGCACGAGCACGAGCGGCCCGGCGCCGCTGAGGAGGACCCGCCCGATGAGCACTGACACGCCGGCCGGCAGCCGGTTCGACCTGCCGGGGACGCCGGTCTTCGACGGGCAGACCAGCCGCCGCGGCCTGCGGATGAACAAGATGTTCATGAGCCTGCGGTCGGAGGCCAACCGCACGCGCTTCCTCGCCGACGAGGCCGGCTACTGCCGCGAGTTCGGCCTCACGCCGGAGCAGGAGCGCGCCGTCCTCGACCGGGACTGGCAGGCGATGATCGACCTCGGCGGGAGCATCTTCTACGTCTACAAGCTGGCCGTGATGGACGGCCGGTCCATGCAGTACCTCGGCGGTGTGTTCACCGGCATGACCGAGGAGGAGTTCGTGGCGGCCATGCGGGCCGGCGGGCGACGCGACACGGGAGGACGGCGGGATGGCTGAGGTGGTCTGGGGTCTGGCGACCTCGCACGTGCCCTCGATCGGGGCGGCCATGGACCGCGGGAAGACCGAGGACCCGAACTGGAAGGCGCTGTTCGACGGCTACGCCCCGGCCCGCGCCTGGCTGGCCGAGCACCGCCCCGACGTGGCGGTCGTCGTCTACAACGACCACGCCAACGGCATCGACCTCGACGTCGTCCCGACCTTCGCGATCGGCACCGCCGAGCACTACCCGGTCGCCGACGAGGGCTTCGGCCGGCGGCCGGTGCCCGACGTGGTGGGGGACGCCGACCTGTCGCTGCACCTGCTGGAGAGCCTGGTCGACGAGGGCTTCGACCTGACCGTCTTCCAGGAGCTGGACGTCGACCACGGCCTCACCGTGCCCCTGTCGGTGTGGACGCCGGACCCCGGCGAGGCCTGGCCGTGCCCGGTGGTGCCGCTGCTGGTCAACGTCATCCAGTACCCGCAGCCCACCGCCGCCCGCTGCTACGCCCTCGGCCAGGCGCTGGGCCGCGCGATCCGCAGCTACCCGGAGGACCAGAAGGTGGCCCTGCTGGGCACCGGCGGCATGTCCCACCAGCTGGCCGGGGCGCGGGCCGGGTTCATCAACCCCGAGTTCGACGCCATGTGGATGGAGGCGATCGAGACCGACCCGGCGCGCCTGGCCGCGCTGTCCCGCGAGGAGCTGATCCGCCAGGCCGGGTCGGAGGGCATCGAGCTGATCATGTGGCTGATCATGCGCGGGGCGATGGACGAGCGGATCACCAAGGTGCACAGCTCCTACTTCGTGCCGGCGTCCAACACCGCCGCGGGGATCGCGCTGTTCGACAACCGGGCGCCCCAGCCGGCCTGAGCCCGGCCGCAGCGGGGGCGTCCGGGCGCGGCTGCATCCCGGGGTCCGTCGTCCTACGTCTCTGAGTGCAGGTGCACTCAGAGACGTAGGACCCGCGAGGGGGACGTCGCCCGGCCCGCGCGACCCCGCCCGGCCCGGGGCTCAGCCGACCCGGGAGACGAACGAGTTGAGCTGGCCGGTGACGCAGCCGGGGAAGGTCTCGAACGCCCGAGCCCGCTCGGGGGAGGCGTTGTAGACCTCCTCGACCGCGCGGAACCCGGCCTCGTCGCCGTCGTGCTCCACCGCCCACACGAACGCGTCGTTCGGCTCGTCGGCGAACGCGGCGACCACCCGGAACCCGAACGACGCCCGCACCGGCAGCAGGGTCGGGAACCAGGCGAGGAAGTCGGCCATCCGGCCCGGCTCGATGGTGTAGCGGCGCAGCTGCACGGTCGTGGTCACCGGGGCAGTGTCGCGCACCCGGTCCGGCGCGGCGGACGGCGTGGTTGGCTGGCCCCCCGCCCGCCGTCGAAGGGACCGCCATGCCCGTCCTGCCCGAGCTCGCCGCCGCCCTCGCCGGTGGCCGGATCGAGGTCGTCGACCTCACCGCGCCGCTGTCGTCGGGGACGCCGGTCATCGCGCTGCCGGAGCAGTTCGCCCAGACCGCCCGGTTCGAGCTGACCGAGCTCTCCCGCTACGACGACCGCGGGCCGGCCTGGTACTGGAACGACATCCGCACCGGCGAGCACACCGGGACCCACCTCGACGCGCCGAACCACTGGGTGACCGGCCGGGACGGCGAGGACGTCGCGTCCATCGCCCCCGCCCGGCTGGTGGGGCCGGCCGCCGTCCTGGACCTCTCCGCCGAGGCCGCCGCCGACCCCGACTTCCTGCTCGAGGTCGACCACGTGCGCGCCTGGGAGGCCGAGCACGGCCCGCTCCCCGAGGGCGGCTGGCTGCTCTACCGCACCGGGTGGGACGCCCGCAGCGACTCCCAGGAGCGGTTCGTCAACGCCGACGAGAGCGGGCCGCACACCCCCGGGGTCTCGCCGGCGTGCGCCCGCTGGCTGGCCGAGGAGGCCCCGGTCGTCGGCCTGGGCGTCGAGACCGTCGGCACCGACGCCGGCGCCGCGGGCGGCTTCGACCCGCCCTTCCCGTGCCACGCCGCGCTCATGGGCAGCGGCAGGTACGGCCTCACCCAGCTGCGCAACCTGGCCCTGCTCCCGCCGACCGGCGCGGTGCTCGTCGCCGCCCCGCTGCCGATCGTCGGCGGGTCCGGGTCGCCGGCGCGGGTGCTGGCGCTCGTCGAGCGGGGCTGAGCGGTGGCGACGGTCGCCGAGGCGGTCGGCGCCGCGCTGGTCCGGCACGGTGCGGACACCGTGTTCGGCGTGGTGGGCTCGGGCAACTTCGCCGTCACCAACGCCATGGTGGCCGCCGGGGCCCGGTTCGTCGCCGCGCGGCACGAGGGCGGCGCGGCCACGATGGCCGACGCCTACGCGCGGGCCAGCGGCACCCCGGGCGTGCTCAGCGTGCACCAGGGGTGCGGCCTGACCAACGCCCTCACCGGCATCACCGAGGCCGCCAAGAGCCGCACCCCGCTGGTCGTCCTGGCCGCCGAGGCGACCTCGCCGCTGTCCAACTTCGCCGTCGACCAGGCCGGCCTGGCGGCGGCGGTCGGCGCGGTGCCGCGGCGGGTCTCCTCGGCGGCGACGGCGCTGGAGGACGTCGCCGCGGCGGTCGCGACCGCGGTGGGCGAGCGCCGCACCGTGCTGCTCAACCTGCCCCTCGACGTGCAGGTGGACGACGTCCCGCACGGCGCCACCGACCCGGTGGTGCCGGCGCCGGCGCTGCCGGCCCCGGCCGCGGCCGACGTCGACCGGCTGGCCGCCGTGCTGCAGACCGCCGCCCGCCCGGTGTTCGTCGCCGGCCGCGGCGCCCGGCACGCCCGCGCGGCGCTCGAGGAGCTCGCCGACCGGTGCGGAGCCCTCCTCGCCACCTCGGCGGTCGCCCGCGGGTTGTTCGCCGGCAACCCGTGGTCGCTGGGCACCTCCGGCGGCTTCGCCTCGCCGCTGGCCGCCGAGCTGATCCGGGAGGCGGACCTGCTCGTCGCCTGGGGCTGCTCGCTGACCATGTGGACCACCCGGCACGGCCGGCTGGTCGGCCCGGGCACCCGGGTGGCGCAGGTGGACCTCGAGCCGGGGGCGATCGGCCGCAACCAGCCGGCGGACACCGGCGTGGTGGGCGACGTCCGGCGGACGGCAGAGGCGGTGGGCGCCGTCCTCGGGACGACGTGCCCCGGCTACCGCTCCCCGGAGCTCGCCGACCGCCTGGCCGCCGGGGTGCGCTGGCGCGACGTCCCCTTCACCCCGGCGGCGCACGCCGACCGGATCGACCCGCGCACCCTCACCACCGCCCTCGACGACCTGCTGCCCGAGCAGCGGCTGGTGGCGGTGGACTCCGGCAACTTCATGGGCTACCCCAGCGCCTTCCTCGACGTCCCCGACGCCGACGGGTCGGTGTTCACCCAGGCCTTCCAGTCGGTCGGCCTCGGCCTGGCCACCGCCATCGGGGCCGCGCTGGCCCGGCCGGACCGGCTGACCGTGGCCGCCCTCGGCGACGGCGGTGCGCTCATGGGCGCCTCGGAGCTGGAGACCGTGGTGCGGCTCGGGCTGCCCCTGGTCGTGGTGGTCTACGACGACGCCGCCTACGGCGCCGAGGTGCACCACTTCGGGCCCGACGGGCACCCGCTCGACACGGTGCGCTTCCCGGACGCCGACCTCGCCGCCGTCGCCCGCGGGCACGGGTTCGAGGCGCACGTCGTGCGGGCCGAGCGCGACCTCGAGCCGGTGGCGCGCTGGCTGGCCGGCCCGCGGTCCCGGCCGCTGCTCCTCGACGCCAAGGTGGCCGCCGACGAGCCGTCGTGGTGGCTGGCCGAGGCCTTCGGCCACTGACCCGCGGCTCCGGCGGGGGCGGGTCAGTCGGCGAAGACCGCGGTGAGCGCGGTGGCCACGTCGCGGTGGCCGTGCACCAGCCGGCAGCGGCCGCGGCCGACCCGGGCCAGGTCGCGGCCGAGGTCGACGTCGTCCTCCCCGGAGGTGTCCAGCAGGACGTCGAGCCGCGGCAGCCGGGCGGCGACCAGCCGCGGGTCGGGCCCGGCGTTGTGCACGCAGTCCGACAGAAGCAGCACCCGGGCGTCGCGCGGCGGCACCCCGGCCAGCTGCGCCGCCGCGGTCTCCAGCGCGAAGGACACGTTGGTCAGCCCCTGCGCCGGCACCCGCACCAGCAGGTCGAGGACGGCGAGCGGGTCGGTGGTCTCCCCGAGCCGCACGAGGACGGCGGCGTCGGACCAGAACGCCACCACGGCCAGCCGGTCGCGGCCCAGCTCCCCGGCCAGCGCACCGACCGTGGCCGCGGCGGTGCGCACCCGCTCGCCGCGCATCGACCCGGAGACGTCGACGACCAGCACCACCGACCGCCGGCGGCGCACCCGCTCGCGGACGACGACGTCCTCGTCCTCGGGCACCGGCGTCCCGGCGACCGCCTCCAACGTGCGCTCCAGGTCCAGCTCGTCGGACCCGCCGCTCCACCGCAGGCTGGTCAGCTCACCGAGGCCCCGGCGGTCCCGGCGGTCGCGCGGCGGGTGGGTGACCGCGAGCCGGCGGGCGATCTCCCGGGCGCGGCGGCGCACCTGGCCGTCGTCCGTGCCGGGCGCGGCCAGGTCGGCCAGCGGGACGAGCTCGGCCGGCTCGTCGGTCGTGCCGCGCGCGGTGCCGGCGGGCCGGGGTGCGCCCGGCCCGCCCCGGCGCCGGTCGCCGGAGGACAGCGCCAGCCCGCCGCCGCCGGCCGAGGGCCGGTACAGCGAGGGCTCCTCGGTCAGCTGCTTGGGGCGCCGCCGCAGCGGGCGCATCCCGGACGCCCGCCCGCCGGACCCGCGCCGGGTCACCGGCGAGTCGGCCTCGACCGCCCTTCAACCGGGCTGGGCCGCCGCGGGGGAGAGCAGGAAGTGGTCCTCCCACACCTGCCGCAGCACCGCCTCGGCGGTCGCCTCCAGCGCCTCGTCGAGGAAGATCCGGCCGGACAGGGCCAGCAGCAGCGCGTCGAGGACGACCGCGGTGTACTCCTCGGGCAGGTCGCGGGGAGGCTGCACCGAGGGGGCGTCCGGCAGCCGGACCCCGCGCATGGCGGCCAGCTGCGCGGCGACCAGCGCCAGGTCGATCGCCCCGCGCACGCTGCTGCCCTGGCGGACGTCGTCCCGATCCCGGGTCGCCCGGGTCAGGGCCACCGCGTCGGCGACCAGCCGCGGCGACTCCAGGCCGGTGCGGCGGCCGACGATGCCGCGCTCGGCCTCGGCGTCCTGGTAGCCGATCGACAGCCGGCACAGCCGGTCGTAGACCGACGTCGACAGCCGGGTGGTGCCCACGTTGTCGTAGGGGTTCATGGAGGCGACCACCCGGAAGGTGGGCAGCGCGGTGACCGTGCCGACCCGGGGGACGGCGATCCGGCGCTCGGCCATCGCGGTGAGCAGCGTGTTGAGGGTGTCCTCGGGCGCCCGGTTGAACTCCTCCACGTAGAGGAAGCCGCCCGAGCGCATCGCCTCGACCAGCGGGCCGGGCACGAAGTTGTCCTCGGTGTAGTCCTCGCGCAGCACCCGGGCCGGGTTGTGGTGCCCGACCAGCCGGGTCGGGGTGAGGTCGGCGTTGCCCTCGACGAACACCAGGGGGATGCCCCACTCCAGGGTGATGGAGCGCAGCAGCGTCGTCTTCGACGTCCCCGGCGGGCCCTCCAGCAGGACGTCGCGGCCCGCCGACACCGCTGCCAGCAGCAGGTCCAGCTCCCGCTCCCGGCCGACCAGGTGACGGGCGACCCGGGCGCGGACCTCGCGGACCGAGGCGCCCTCGACCCCGGTCACCCGGCTGCCGGTCACGGCCGTCTCCGGGGCCGTGCCCTCCACGGGTGCGTCGTCCGGGGCGCGGGTGCGGGCGTCGTCGTCCACGGGGCCTCCCACCGAGAAGGTGCTCAGGGTTTGACGGGCCCCGAGCCTAACCGCGGCCGCCGCCCCGCCCGCGCGCGGTCCCAGGGTCCCGCCGGCCCGGTGCCCGGGTCCCCGCGGGCCCGGGCACCTGCACCCCGGAGGTCCTACGTCATTGAGTGCTGTGGCACTCAATGACGTAGGACCCGGGCCGCGCTCGTCCCGGGCCGCGCTGGACCCGGGCCGCGCCGGTCCCGGGCCGCGCCGGTCCCGGGCCGCTCCGCCGGGCGGGGTCAGGCGACGCGGCGGGCGGAGTTGTAGCCGCCCATCGCGTCCACGGAGGCCACCTTGACCGGCTGCCCGTAGGTGGAGGCGTGCACCATCTGCCCGTTGCCGATGTAGATGCCGACGTGGCTGACCGGGCTGTAGAAGAAGACCAGGTCGCCGGGCTGCAGCGCCGAGCGGGAGACCGGTGTGCCCAGCTGCGACTGCATGCGGCTGGAGTGCGGCAGCGGGACGCCCGCGGCGGCGAAGGCGTACTGCACCAGGCCCGAGCAGTCGAAGGCGTTCGGCCCGGCGGCGGCCCACACGTAGGGGTCGCCGATCTGGGCCATCGCGGTGTCCACCGCCACCTGCGCCGCCCTCCCCGGGGCCGGCGCGGCCGACCCGCCCCCGCCCGACGGGGCCGGCGCCGCCGCCTGCTGCCCGTCGTCCTCCGCGGCCGCCGCCGCGCTGGACTCCGCGGCGGCCGCCTGCTCGGCGGCGTGCCGCTCGGCCGCGGCCTGCGCCGCGGCCTGCTCCTCGGCGGCCAGCCGGTCGTACTCGGCCCGGAACTCGGCGACCTGCCGGTCCAAGTCGGCCTGCTGGGCGCTCACCCGGTCCAGCAGCTGCTGTGCGTCGGCCCGGGTGCGCTCGGCCGCCGCGGCGGCGCGGTCGGCCTCGGCCGCGGCCCGGTCGGCGTCGTGGGCGGCGCGGTCGGCGTCCCGCCCGGCCCGCTCGGCACCGTCGAGCAGGCCGTTGTTGTGGTCGGCGATGGTCTGCAGCGTGCCGACCCGGTCCAGCGCCTCCTCCGGGGAGCCGCTGGACAGCACGGCCGACAGCGGGCCCAGCCGGTCGCCGGTCCAGGCGCCGCGGGCGACGGCCCGCACCCGGTCCCGGGCGTCGGCCAGCGCGGCCCGCGCCGCCGCCACGGCGGCCTGCGCGTCGGCGACCGCGGCCTCGGCCGCGAGGACCCCCGCGGCGGCCTGCTCGGCGGCACCCTGGGCGGCGCGCAGCCGCTCCCGGGCCTCGTTGAACTCCTCGGTGACCACCTCGAGCCGGTGGGCGCGGTCGGCGACCAGGGCCGCGGCCTCGGCGGAGGTGGCCGGGTCGTCGGGGGCGGCGAGCGCCGGCAGGGGGCTGAGGACCAGCCCGCCGGCGGCGAGCAGACCCACCAGGACCCGGGGGGCGGACGGACGGCGGGCAGGGGTGGGCACTCGCGCCATGGCCGGTGGGGCGTCCTCTCTTCCACGGCCGCCTACCGGGTTAGCTGACGGGTTCGGGCGGGAAGGCGCCCGGCCGCCGCGGCCGGTGAGGGCCGAGGCGTGCTTCACCCCAGGACTGCGGTGGGTCCCCGGTCCCCGGTTCCGGCGGCGTGGCCGGCGCCGGGGTTCGGCGGCGTCCGGGCGGTGCCACCAGTCGGTGACGGAACGGCCCGTCCGGACGCGGACACGCTAGAGGTGCGGTCGTTCCGGAACCAACCGCGGGCCCGACACCCCGGGCGGGTCTCACGCTGCGTGACCACGCCGCCCGGTGTGAGCGCTCAGAAGTTGCCGCGCCGCTCCTGCTCCCGCTCGATCGCCTCGAACAGCGCCTTGAAGTTGCCCTTCCCGAAGCCGAGCGAGCCGTGCCGCTCGATGAGCTCGAAGAACACCGTGGGCCGGTCGCCGGTCGGCTTGGTGAAGATCTGCAGCAGGTAGCCGTCCTCGTCGCGGTCGACCAGGATGCCGCGCCGCTGCAGCTCCTCGACCGGGACGCGCACGGTGCCGATGCGGGACCGCAGCTCCGGGTCCTCGTAGTAGGAGTCGGGGGTGGCGAGGAACTCCACGCCCTCGGCGGTCATCGCGTCGACGGTGGCCACGATGTCGTTGGTCGCCAGGGCGACGTGCTGGGCGCCCGGGCCGCCGTAGAACTCCAGGTACTCGTCGATCTGGGACTTCTTCTTGCCCACCGCCGGCTCGTTGAGCGGGAACTTCACCCGGTGGTTGCCGTTGGCGACGACCTTGCTCATCAGGGCCGAGTAGTCGGTGGCGATGTCCTCCCCGATGAACTCGGCCATGTTGGTGAACCCCATGACGCGGTTGTAGAAGTCGACCCAGCGGTCCATCTCGCCGAGCTCCACGTTGCCGACCACGTGGTCGACGGCCTGGAACAGCCGCTTCGGGGCGCCCTCGCGCTTGACGAAGGACGACGTCCGGGCGGTGTAGCCGGGCAGGTAGGGGCCGCTGTAGCGGGAGCGGTCCACCAGCGTGTGCCGGGTGTCGCCGTAGGTGGCGATCGCGGCCAGCCGCACCGTGCCGTGCTCGTCGGAGACGTCGTGCGGCTCCTCGAGCACGATGGCGCCCATGGCGCGGGCGTGGGCGACGCACCGGTCGACGTCGGGCACCGACAGCGCGATGTCGACGATGCCGTCCCCGTGCCGCCGGTGGTGGTCGGCCAGCGGGCTGGCCGGGTCGTAGGCGCCCTGCACCACGAAGCGGGCGGCGCCCGAGCGCAGCACGTAGGCGTGGTGGTCGCGGTTGCCGGTCTCCGGGCCCGAGTAGGCCACCAGCTCCATGCCGAAGGCCGACTGGAAGAAGTGCGCGGTCTGGACCGCGTTGCCGACCACCCACACCAGGGCGTCCCAGCCGCTCACCGGGAAGGGGTCGGTGGAGTCGTCGTGCTCGACGAGGCCGACGAGCTGGCGCAGCTGGTCCGTGCTCAGCTCGGCCAGCCGCTCCTGGTCGTTGAGCGTGTCGTTCAGGGTGCCGTCGAGACTCATGGGGTCCTCCGTCCGGTCGGCGCGGTGCTCGGTCCGGTACCCAGGACACCTCCCCGTCGCGCAGGTGTGCAAGATGGATGGACCGAGCTGGCCAACCCGCCCAGTTCGGCGGGCCCCGGGCGGGCCGGGCTGTCCGGTCTGCACACGTGCCCGCGACCACGCAGGACGACGGAGGACCGCGGTGGCCGACCTCGACGCGCTCGACCTGGCGGTGCTCGCCGCCCTCACCGAGCAGCCCCGGGCGGGGGTGCTGGAGCTGTCCCGCCGGCTGGGCGTGGCCCGCGCGACGGTGCAGGCCCGGCTGCGGCGGCTGGAGGGGACCGGCGTGGTCGCCGGGTACGGCCCCGACATCGACCTGGCGGCCGCGGGCTACGCCGTCCAGGCCTTCGTGACCCTGGAGATCGCGCAGGGCGCGCTCGACGAGGTGGCCGCCGACCTGCGGGCGATCCCCGGGGTGCTCGAGGCGCACGCCACCACCGGCGCCGGGGACGTGCTGTGCCGGATCGCCGCCGCGTCGCACGCCGCCCTGCAGGAGACGCTGGTGCAGCTCGGCCGCTCGCCGTGCGTGGTCCGCTCGACCAGCGTCGTGGCCCTCTCGGAGCTCGTGCCCCGCCGGGCGCTGCCGCTGCTCACCGCGGGCGGCCCGCGCGGGGCGAGCCGGTCGCCGGCCTACCGGGACGGCGGGCCGGCGGCGTCCCGCGGCTGACGGGGCAGCGCCAGGGCCCCGACCAGCCCCAGCGCCAGGACGGCGGTGCTCAGCGCGAACGCCGCCTGGAACGAGACCACGTCGGTCAGCCACCCGGCCGCCAGCGGCCCGACGATCGCGCCCAGGTCGGCCGACATCTGGAAGACGGCGACCACCCGGCCGCCGCGCGCGGGGCTGACGTCGCCGACCAGCGCGGCCGGCACGCTGGCCAGCAGGGCCGCCCCCAGCCCGAAGACCGCCATCGAGGCGAGGAAGGCCCACAGCGCGGGCGGCAGCACGAGCACGGCCATCGAGCCGGTCGCCAGCGCCGCGCCGAGCACCAGCGACGGGCGCCGGCCCCAGGTGTCGGCCAGCCGGCCGGCCCGCAGCAGCGCCAGGGCCTGTGCCAGGGACCCGGCCAGCAGCCCGGCGCCGGCCCAGGCCACGGTCCGGCCGAGCTCCTCGGTGACGTACAGGGGCACCAGGGAGTTGCGCACCCCGAAGAGCACCCAGCCGACCCCGAGGTTGGCCGCGAGCGCGGCCAGGTAGAGCCGCGAGCGCAGGGCCCGGGCCAGCGGCAGGGGGTCGGCGGTCGCCGCGGCGCCGGCCGCCCCGTCCCCGTCGCCGCCGGGGGCCGCGCGCAGGAACAGCATGCTGACCGCGCCGGCCACCAGGAGGAACCCGGCGTAGAGCAGGAAGGGCAGGCGCGGGGAGAGCTCGGCGAGCAGCCCGCCGGCGGCCGGCCCGGCGATCCCGCCGAGGATGAAGCCGCCCTGCCAGGTGGCCGCGGCCCGGCCGCGCTGGTCCGGCGGCGCGACCCGCAGCAGGAGCGACAGCGCCGAGACGGTGAACATCGCGCTGCCCACCCCGCCGGCCGCCCGCAGCGCCAGGAACAGGGGGAAGGAGCCGGCCAGCCCGGCCGCGCCGGTGGTGAGCGCGACCGTGACCAGCCCGGTGGCCAGCACGGTCCGCTCGCCGAAGCGCTCGACCAGGCTGCCGCCGCCGAAGGCGGAGACGAAGCGGAAGAAGGCGAAGGCGCTGACCGCCAGGCCGACCGCGGTCGTGCCCACCCCGAACGAGCGGGCGAACAGCGGGATGGCCGGCGCGACGATGCCGAACCCGAGGGCGACCACGAAGGCCACCACCGCCAGGACGCCGACCTCGCGGGGCATTCCCCCGGGACCCCGCTGCTGCACGGGCACGGATCGTCGCACGCGGTCGCCGCACCGCCCGACCGGGCGTCCGGCCGGCGCGGCTCAGCGCGGCGGGGCGACCTCCCGCACCGGCGCCTGCCACGGCACGCCGAGCTCGTCCCGGTGCGCGTAGAGCGCCTCCCGGTCGGGCAGCGGGTGGCGCGCCGGGCACAGCAGCGTGCCCACCTCGCCGACGTAGACCGGGTGCGGGCGGGCCGGCACCTCGTAGCGGCCGGCCCGCTGCACCAGTCGCTGCCCGCACTCCGGGCAGTGGAGGTTGTGCACTGAATGGATCCACACGGCTACCACGCGTCGACCCTGACGGCCCCGCCCGCCGGGATCCAGCCCGGGGGGCGGGTGCAACGGACCGTCATCCGATCGCAAAGGCGCCCGTCCGGTCCCCGGCGGGCGCCCCCTAGGCTGCCCCGGTGCCGCTGTTCAGCTTCGAGGGCCGGTCCCCGCAGGTGCACCCGGAGGCGTGGGTCGCCCCCACCGCGACGCTCGTCGGCGACGTCGTCGTCGAGGCCGGGGCCTCCGTCTGGTACGGCGCCGTGCTGCGCGCCGACTTCGGCCGGATCGTGGTCCGGGCCGGGGCGAACGTGCAGGACAACTCGGTGCTGCACGGCGGCGACGACCCGGTCACCGAGATCGGTCCCGGCGCCACGGTCGGGCACATGTGCGTCGTCCACGGCGCGGTGGTCGGCGCCGAGGCGCTGGTCGGCAACGGGGCCACCGTGCAGGACGGCGCCCGGATCGGCCGGCGGGCCCTCGTCGGCGCGCACAGCCTCGTCCCGCCCGGCGCGGAGGTGCCCGACGGGACGGTGGCGCTCGGGGCGCCGGCCCGGGTGCGCGGCCCGCTGACCGAGGGCGCGGCCCGCTGGGTGGACGGCAACCCCGCCATCTACCAGGAGCTGGCGCGCCGGCACGCCGCCGGGGCCACCGAGGTCGGCTGACCGCCGCGGGGAGGCAGCCGTCCCGGGGGAGCCGGGGCGGGTGGGCCGGCCGCACCGTGAGATGCGCGACGCACCACCCGGACGGGCGCGTCGTCATGTCGTCATGACGTATGGTCGCGGAGACCCGGCCCCACACATCCCGAGGAGCAGCCGGTGCGCATCGGCATCCTGACCGGCGGCGGCGACTGCCCCGGCCTCAACGCCGTCATCCGGTCCGTCGTCCGCAGCTCGACGGCTCACTACGGCAGCGAGGTCGTGGGCTTCCGCGACGGCTGGCGCGGCCTGCTGGAGAACCGGACGACGCCGCTGGACGTCGCCGCCGTGGACGGCCTGCTCACCCGCGGGGGGACGACGCTCGGCTCGGCGCGGGTCGCCCCGCAGCGGCTGCGCGACGAGCTGCCCGGGATGAAGGCCGTGCTGGCCCGGCACGGCATCGACGTGCTGATCCCGATCGGCGGGGAGGGCACGCTCACCGCCGCCCACCTGCTCTCCTCGGCCGGGGTCCCGGTCGTCGGCATCCCGAAGACGATCGACAACGACATCGACTGCACCGACCTCACCTTCGGCTTCGACACCGCCGTGAGCATCGCCACCGACCTCATCGACCGGCTGCACACCACCGCCGAGTCCCACCAGCGGGTGCTGCTGGTCGAGGTGATGGGCCGGCACGCCGGCTGGATCGCCCTGCACGCCGGCCTGGCCTCCGGGGCCCACCTGACCCTGGTGCCCGAGGAGCCCTTCGACGTCGCCGAGGTCGCCGAGGTGGTCGAGGAGCGCTTCGCCCGCGGGGACAGCCACGTGATCGGCGTCGTCGCCGAGGGGGCGCACCCGCTGCCCGGCACGATGCTCGTGCGGGACGGCGGCGTGGACGAGTACGGCCACCGGCGGTTCACCGGCGTGGCCCAGCAGCTGGGGGAGGAGCTGGAGCGGCGCACCGGCAAGGAGGTGCGGACCACCGTCCTCGGGCACGTGCAGCGCGGCGGCACCCCGACGTCCTTCGACCGGGTGCTGGCCACCCGCTTCGGCCTGCACGCGACGATCGCCGCCCACGAGGGCCGGCACGGGCAGATGGTCGCGCTGCGCGGGACCGAGATCGAGCTGGTGCCGCTGGCCGACGCGGTCGCCCGGCTGAAGACCGTGACGCCGTCCCGGCTGGCCGAGACCGGCGCCTTCACCGGCTGAGCCCCACCGGCCGACCTGCCGCCGGCGGCCCGCGGGGCTAGCGTCCGGGGCGAGCGACCGGCGAGGCGAGGAGGCCCGCGTGCCCGAGACGGCCATCCCGGGCGGGGCCAGCGCCCCGCGGCTGCGCGCCCACCTGGCGGTGCCCCCGGTCGGGGAGGGCCCCTGGCCCGGTGTCGTGGTCGTGCACGAGGTGTTCGGGCTGACCGACGACGTGCGCGAGCACGCCGACCGGCTGGCCGCGGCCGGCTACCTCGCCGTCGCCCCGGACCTGCTCTCCGCCGGCGGGTTCCGCTGCCTGCGGCGCGTGTTCGCCGACCTGTCCCGGCAGGAGGGCCCGGCCTTCGGGGACCTCGAGGCCGCCCGCTCCTGGCTGGCCGGCCGGGAGGACTGCACCGGCCGGGTCGGCGTGCTCGGCTTCTGCCTGGGCGGCGGATTCGCGCTCCTGGCCGCCACGCGCGGCTTCGACGTCGCCGCACCCCACTACGGTCCGCTGCCCGACGACCCGGCCGCGGTCCTGGCCGGTGCCTGCCCGGTGGTGGCGAGCTACGGGCGACGGGACCCGGCGCTCCGGGGGGCCGCCGCGCGGGTCGAGGCGGCGCTGACCGAGCACGGGGTGCCGCACGACGTCCGCGAGTACCCGGACGCCGGGCACTCGTTCATGAACCGGTACGACGCCGGCCCGCTCACCGTCCTGGCCCGTCTCGCCGGGGTGGGCTACCACCACGCGTCGGCCGAGGACGCCTGGGGGCGCGTGCTGCGGTTCCTGGACCGGCACCTGCGCTGAAGGTCACCCGCCGCCCGGTGGCCGCTCCCGCGGGACGTCGTCCCCCCGCCGGGCCCCGGCCACGAGCAGGGGGACGCCGAGGACGAGCACGGCCAGCAGCGCGACCGCCCGGGGGCCCAGCGCGAAGGCGAGGGCGACGGCCGCGATCCACCCGGTGACCACCGCGGCCAGCATCCGGCGGCAGCGGTCGCGGACCAGCCGCTGGCCCGCACGCCGGAAGGACGGGTCGTCGCGCTCGAGGTCGTCCCGCAGCGCGGCGAGCACCTCGTCGTCGGCCGGCCGGGGTGCCGGGAGCCGGCCGGCGCGAGGAGCCTCCACCGGTCGCGGCGCCGGCCGGGCGGCGCCGGCCGGGCGCACCCGCCGGCCGGTCCTCACGTCGGGTCCGGGTCCTCGGAGCCGCTGCGCCTGCCCGAGGTCAGCCCCAGCTCGCTGACCCCGCCGACGGGCTCGTGCCGCCCCCCGGTGTGCCGCTCGGCCTCGAGCCGGTCGAGCAGGTGCGGGTGGTGGGCCTCGAACGCCGGGCGCTCGGAGCGGATCCGCGGGATCTCGGTGAAGTTGTGCCGCGGCGGCGGCGACGAGGTCGCCCACTCCAGCGAGTTGCCGTGGCCCCAGGGGTCGTCGCGCAGGGCGAGCGGACCGTTGCGCCAGGACTTCCAGACGTTGTAGAGGAACGGGATGATCGAGGCCCCGAGCACGAAGCTGAAGATCGTGGAGATCGTGTTCAGCGTCGTGAACCCGTCGGTGGGCAGGTAGTTCACGTAGCGGCGTGGGTAGCCCTCGTTGCCCAGCCAGTGCTGGACCAGGAACGTGCCGTGGAAGCCGACGAAGACCATCCAGAACTGCAGCTTGCCCAGCCGCTCGTCCATCATCCGGCCGCACATCTTCGGGAACCAGAAGTACATGCCGGCGTAGGCGGCGAAGACCACGGTGCCGAAGACCACGTAGTGGAAGTGCGCGACGACGAAGTACGTGTCGTTGAGGTGCCAGTCCAGCGGCGGGGAGGCCAGCAGCACGCCGGTCAGGCCGCCGAGCAGGAAGGTGACCAGGAAGCCGAGGGAGAAGAGCATCGGCGTCTCGAAGGTCAGCTGACCCCGCCACATGGTGCCGATCCAGTTGAAGAACTTGATGCCGGTCGGCACCGCGATCAGGTAGGTCAGGAACGCGAAGAACGGCAGCAGCACCGCGCCGGTGGCGTACATGTGGTGCGCCCACACGGTGATGGAGAGGAAACCGATCAGCAGCGTCGCCCCGACCATGCCCTTGTAGCCGAACAGCGGCTTGCGGCTGAACACCGGGATGACCTCGGTGATGATGCCGAAGAACGGCAGCGCGATGATGTAGACCTCGGGGTGCCCGAAGAACCAGAACAGGTGCTGCCACAGCATCGGCCCGGCCATCTCGGCCGAGTAGACCATCGCGCCCAGCTGCCGCTCGGCCAGCAGGGCGAAGAGCGCCGCGGTGAGGATCGGGAAGGCGAAGAGCACGAGCAGGCTGGTGACCAGGGTGTTCCAGCAGAAGATCGGCATCCGGAACATCGTCATGCCCGGCGCCCGCAGGCAGATGATCGTGGTGATGAAGTTGACGCCGCCGAGGATGGTGCCCAGGCCGGAGACGGCCAGGCCGGCGATCCACAGGTCCCCACCGGGGCCGGGCGAGTGCACCACGGTCGACAGCGGGGTGTAGGCGTACCAGCCGAAGTCGGCGGCGCCGCCGGGGGTGAAGAACCCGGCCACGGCGAGCGTGCTGCCGAAGAGGAACAGCCAGTAGGAGAAGGCGTTCAGCCGCGGGAACGCCACGTCGGGCGAGCCGATCTGCAGCGGCATGATGAGGTTGCCGAAGGCGAAGAACAGCGGCGTGGCGAAGAACAGCAGCATCACCGTGCCGTGCATGGTGAACAGCTGGTTGTACTGCTCGGGCGAGAGGAACTGCAGCCCCGGCTGGGCGATCTCCCCGCGGATCAGCATGGCCATGAGGCCGCCGATCACGAACCAGAAGAACGAGGTGGCCAGGTACATCAGGCCGATGGTCTTGTGGTCGGTGGTCCGCAGCAGGTTCGACAGCCGCCCGCCCTTGGCGGCCGGCTGGGCGCCGGCCGGTCGGCTGACGATCGGCCGGGGCGCGATGGCGGTCACGCGGCACGCTCCCCGGTGCGGGCCGGGCGGGGACGGGTCATGGTTCCCCCAGCTGCTCGGCCGCCCGGCGGTCGGCCGTGCTGCGCCGGTCCACCGGTTCGGCGGTGCACCCGCCCGGGGGTCCGGGCGGTACCCCCATCATGGACCTGACCCCGGGAGAGGCAAGCGGGGATCGCGCGCCA
This sequence comes from Geodermatophilus marinus, assembly GCF_003428645.1. Classification (GTDB taxonomy): domain Bacteria; phylum Actinomycetota; class Actinomycetes; order Mycobacteriales; family Geodermatophilaceae; genus Geodermatophilus. The sequence continues at coordinate 107,341 of NZ_QVQH01000007.1, forward strand.
GTTCGGCCCGAGCGGGGATCCGTCGCGGGCGGGGGTCAGTGCAGGCGGGAGCGCCAGTCGGCGGGGACCCGCCCGGCCGGGCCCGGCGCGGGCTGGTCGGTCGGCCGGGACCGGGGCGGGGCCAGCTCCGGGCCGCGGACCGCCCGCTCGGCGGAGAAGTCCCAGAACCAGGCCTCGCCGGGCTCGAAGCTGCGGACGACCGGGTGCCCGGCCTCGGCCGCGTGCGCCCGGGCGTGCCGGGACGGCGAGGAGTCGCAGCAGCCGACGTGCCCGCACGTCGCGCACCGGCGCAGGTGGAACCACCACCCGCCGAGCTCCTCGCACTCCACGCACCCGGTGCCGCTCGGCGGCACGGAAGGGTCGATCGCTGCGGTCATCGCCGGCCTCCGTCGTGGGTCCGCCGCCCACCGTAGGGACGCCGGGGCCCCACCGGAAGGTGCCGCCGGTCCGCGGCCCGGGTCGACGCGGGCGCCGCGGGGGCGTTCGATGGGGGCAGGTCACCAGGAGGGGAGCCGTGGGGGTCGGTCACCGGGAGGGGCGCATGGGCACCGTCGCGCTGGGCGCGCAGGACTTCGCGGCGACCGTCGGGCGGCCGGGCATCGTGCTGGTCGACTTCCGCACCGAGCTGTCCGGCTCCAGCCGGGCCTTCGCGACCGTCTTCGACGCCGCCGCGCACCGGCACCCCGACCTGGTGTTCGCCACGGTCGACACCGAGGCCGAGGCCGACCTCACCGCGCGGGTCGGGGTCCGGGCCGCCCCGACGCTCATGGTCTTCCGCGACGGCGTGACCGTCTTCGCCGAGCCGGGGTGGCTGCCCGGGGACTCGGTGGACCTGCTCATCGCCACCGTCCGCAGCCTGGACATGGACGCGGTGCGGGCCCAGTTCCCGGAGCCGGTCACCGGCCCCTGACCGCGGGCGGCCCCGCGGGTCTGTCGGCGGGCCGTGCCCGGGGCTAGCGTGGCCGTCGCCGCGGCCGACGCCGTCCGCGGGCCGTCAGCCCCCGGGCCGCCCGCACGGCCCGGCTTGCCGCCCGGAGCACCCGGCGGTGCGACAGGAGGACCCATGCCCAAGCCGGTGCTGCTCAGCGTGGACGACGACCCCGGCGTCTCCCGCTCGGTCGCCCGTGACCTGCGCCGCCGGTACGGCGAGGAGTTCCGCGTGCTGCGCGCCTCCTCCGGCACCGAGGCGCTCGACGCGCTGCGCGAGCTGACCCTGCGCGGCGACCCGGTGGCGGCGCTGCTGGCCGACTACCGCATGCCGGGGATGGACGGCATCGAGTTCCTCGAGCAGGCGATGGACCTGATGCCGCGCGCCCGGCGCGCGCTGCTCACCGCCTACGCCGACACCGACGCGGCCATCGCCGCGATCAACGTGGTCGACGTCGACCACTACCTGCTCAAGCCGTGGGACCCGCCCGAGGAGAAGCTGTACCCGGTCCTCGACGCGATGATCGACACGTGGCGGTCGACCCCGGATGCCGCGGCGGACGGCGTGAAGCTGGTCGGGCACCGCTGGTCGGCGCCGTCGGCCCGCGCCCGCGACCTGCTGGCCCGCAACGCCGTCCCGTACCGCTGGTACAGCGTGGAGGAGCCCGAGGGCCGGCGGCTGCTCGAGGCGGCCGGCGCCGGCCCGGAGCAGCTCCCGGTCGTGGTCACCCCGGACGCCCGCGTGCTCGTGGCCCCCAGCGAGGCCGAGCTCGCCGCGGTGGCCGGGCTCGCGGTCGACCCCCGCGAGCAGTTCTACGACCTGGTGGTCGTCGGGGGTGGCCCGGCGGGGCTCGGGGCGGCGGTGTACGGGGCCTCGGAGGGGCTGCGCACCGTGCTCGTGGAGCGCGAGGCGACCGGCGGGCAGGCCGGGCAGAGCAGCCGGATCGAGAACTACCTCGGCTTCCCCGACGGCGTCTCCGGCGGGCAGCTCGCCGACCGCGCCCGCCGGCAGGCGGTCAAGTTCGGCGCCGAGCTGCTGCTGGCCCGCGACGTGGTGTCGCTGGAGGCGCACGGGCCCAAGCGGGTGCTGCAGCTCGACGACGGCCGGCGGATCGGCGCGCACGCCGTCGTGCTCGCCACCGGCGTCTCCTACCGCAGCCTGGGGGTGCCCGGGGTCGACGACCTCACCGGCCGGGGGGTCTTCTACGGCTCGGCGATGACCGAGGCCGCCGAGTGCGCCGACCGCGACGTCCTCATCGTCGGCGGGGCCAACTCGGCCGGCCAGGCGGCGGTCTTCTTCTCGCGGTACGCCCGGTCGGTGTGCCTGCTCGTGCGCGGCCCCTCGCTGGAGGCCTCCATGTCGGCGTACCTGGTCGACCAGCTCGCCGCGCTGCCCACCGTGTCGGTGCGGACCTGCACCACGGTGGCCGCCGTGCACGGCGACGGGCACCTGGAGGCGGTCACGCTCGCCGACGGCACCACGGGCGAGCGCGAGACCGTCCCCGCCGGCCACCTGTTCGTCTTCATCGGCGGGGCACCGCGCACCGGGTGGCTCGACGGCACCGTCGTCCGCGACGAGCGCGGTTTCGTGCCCACCGGCCCGGCCCTGGTGACCGGCGGCCGGCGCCCGCCGGGCTGGACGCCCGACCGGGACCCCTACCTGCTGGAGTCCAGCCTCCCGGGGGTGTTCGTCGCCGGGGACGTGCGGGCCGAGTCGGTCAAGCGGGTCGCCTCGGCGGTCGGCGAGGGCGCGATGGCCGTCACCCTCGTGCACCGGTACCTGGGGGAGACGTGAGCACCGCCGAGCGCGGCCTGGCGCCGGCCGAGCTGCGCGAGCTGTTCCTCTTCGCCGACCTCGACGACGAGCAGCTGGACTGGGTCGCCGCGCACGCCGACGTCGTCGGGTACGACGAGGGGGCGGAGATCTCGACCGAGGGCGGCCCGGCCGAGTGCTTCCACGTGCTCCTCGACGGGACCATCAGCATGGTCCGGACCGTGGGCGGCACCGAGGTCGAGACCGTGCGCTCGTCCCAGCGCGGCGTCTACTCGGGGGCGGTGCAGTTCTACGTCGGCGACCGGATCGAGCAGGTCTACCCGGCCACGGTGCGGGCGGTCACCGACGTCCGGGTGCTCGCGCTGCCGGCGGCCGGCTTCGCCGAGGTGTTCCGGCAGTGGTACCCGATGGCGGTGCACCTGCTGGAGGGGCTGTTCTTCGGGCAGCGCAACCTCGCCGAGCTGGTGACCCAGCGGGAACGCCTGCTGGCCCTGGGCAAGCTGTCGGCGGGGCTGACCCACGAGCTGAACAACCCCGCCGCCGCCGCGTCCCGGGCGGCGGCGGCGCTGCGCGAGCGGGTGGCGGGCATGCGGCACAAGCTCGCGCTGCTGTCGGAGGGCCGGCTCGACGGCGCTGTGATGCGCGCCCTCACCGCGCTGCAGGAGGACCTCGTGGCCCGCGTCGCCGACGCGCCCGAGCTCACCGCGCTGGAGCGCTCCGACCGGGAGGACGAGCTCGCCGACTGGATCACCGACCACGGCGTGGGCGGGGCCTGGGAGCTCGCGGCGGTCTTCGTGCCCGCCGGCCTCGGCCCCGACGACCTCGACCGGGTGGCCGGCGCGGTCGCCGCGGACTCCCTGGAGCCGGCGCTGCGGTGGCTGTCCTACACCGTGGAGACCGAGTCGCTGCTGGTGGAGATCATCGAGAGCACGGCGCGGATCTCGAACCTGGTGGACGCCGCCAAGCAGTACTCGCAGGTCGACCGGGCGCCGCACCAGCCCACCGACCTGCACGCGGGGCTGGACGCCACCCTCGTCGTCCTCGGCGCGAAGATCCCGCCCGGCGTCACCGTGGTGAAGGAGTACGACCGCTCGCTGCCGGCCGTGCCGGCGTTCGCCGCCGAGCTCAACCAGGTGTGGACCAACCTGGTGGTCAACGCCCTCGACGCCATGGCGGGCGACGACATGGCGGGGGACGGCGGGGACGGCACCGGCACGCTGACCCTGCGCACCGGCCGGGACGGCGACTGCGCGCTGGTCGAGGTGGTCGACACCGGCCCCGGCGTGCCCGAGGAGCTGCGCCGGCGGGTGTTCGAACCGTTCTTCACCACCAAGCCCTTCGGCAAGGGCACCGGGCTGGGGCTGGACTACGCCTACCGGACCGTGGTCAGCCGGCACGGGGGTGACCTCCGGCTGCGCTCGCGGCCGGGCGAGACCCGTTTCCAGGTGCTGCTGCCGCTGGCCGAGCGGCCGGGCGCCGGGGGCTGACCGCCCGGCGGGTCAGTCGCCCGCCAGGGCCAGCAGGACGCCGATGGTGAGCCCGACGGTGGTGTGCCCGACCACGCCGCGGGCGTGGCTGACCAGGGGGTAGTCGGTCATCGTCGGCAGGGCCGTCCCCTCGTCGACCACCGCCCAGGCGGCGGCGCCCACGGTGAGCCCGGCGGCGACCGGGTGCAGCCCGCGCCGGGCCAGCAGCGCGGCCAGCACCCCGTAGGTGGTGCCGAAGGTCCGGTGCACGGCGAGGCCCACCCGGCCGGCGGTCGCGTCGTCGAGGTCGCGACCGGCGACCGCCCCCAGCTGGTGGCCGAGCTGGACGAGGGTGCCACCCGGCGCGATCTCGTCCTCCCGCTTGCGGGAGTCCTCGCTCTGGCGGGCGTGGAAGACGCCGGTGACGGCGTCCATGGTGCGGCTGGCGACGTAGCCGGCCAGCGCGCCGGTGACGAGGGTGCGGCGCAGCGGTGCCATGGGGTCCTCCCGGGAGGCCGAGAGCGGGCGGGTGCCCGGAGCCTCCCGCCGCCCCGACCCGGTCCGGTAGTGCCGGAGGTCATCGGGCACGGGGTGCAGGACCGGGCCGGGCGGGTAGCCACCGGGAGCTCACCGCCCCTGCACGTCTGGAGACGCCCGTGACGGCTCGGCCGCCCACCCGCGACGCACCCGGCGAGGCCGACCCGGACACCGACCAGCCCGACCCCCGCCGCTGGCGGGCGCTGTCGGTCACCCTCGTCGCCGGGTTCATGAGCCTGCTCGACGTCAGCATCGTCTCGGTGGCGCTGCCCTCGCTGCAGGCGGACCTCGCGGCCTCGCCGGCCACCGTGCAGTGGGTCGTCTCCGGGTACGCGCTGACCTTCGCGCTGGTGCTGGTGACCGCCGGCCGGCTCGGGGACGCCTTCGGCCGCCGGCGGATGTTCCTCGTCGGGCTGGCGCTGTTCGTGCTGTGCAGCGCGGCGGCCGGCGCCGCCCCCACCGTGGGGCTGCTCGTCGCCGCGCGCCTGGCGCAGGGGGTGGCGGCCGGGTGCCTCGCCCCGCAGAACTCCGGCCTGATCCAGCAGCTGTTCCGCGGTGGCGAGCGCGGCCGCGCGTTCGGCCTGTTCGGGGCCACCGTGGGCCTGTCCACCGCGATCGGGCCGGTGCTCGGCGGGCTCATCCTCGGGCTCGCCGGCGGCCCGGGCGGCTGGCGGTGGATCTTCTACGTCAACGTGCCGATCGGCGTGGTGGCCTTCGTGCTGGCCTGGCGGCTGCTGCCCCGCGGCGGCACCGGCCGGCCGGGCCGGGTGGACGGCGGCGGCGTGCTGCTGCTCGGGGCCGGCGCGCTGGCCCTGCTGCTGCCGCTGGTCCAGGCGGAGTCCGGGGGGCTGGGTCGCCTGTGGTGGCTGTTCCCGGTCGGCGGGGCCGTGCTGGCCGGGTTCGTCGCCTGGGAGCGCCGGGTGGTCGCCCGCGGCGGTGAGCCGGTGTTCGACCCGCGGCTGGTGACCCGGACCCGCGGCTACGGCATCGGCGCGGCGCTGGCCACCGCCTACTTCGTCGGCTTCAGCGGCATCTGGCTGGTCTTCGCGCTGTTCTTCCAGACCGGCCTGGGGTTCACCCCGCTGCAGTCCGGCCTGGCCGTCACCCCGTTCGCGCTGGGCTCCGCGGTCGCGGCGGTGGTGGCCGGCCGGCTGGTCGAGCGGTTCGGGCGGTGGCTGACCGTGCTGGGGCTCACCGGCGTCCTGGCCGGGCTCGGCGCGGTCGTGGCGGTGCTGCTCGTCGTGCCCGAGGGGGCGGTGGGCTGGGCGGTCCTCCCCGCGCTGCTCCTCGCGGGCCTGGGCGGCGGGATGGTCATCTCGCCCAACATCACCATGACGCTGCGCGAGGTGCCGGTGCGGCTGGCCGGCTCGGCCGGGGGCGGCCTGCAGACCGCCCAGCGGTTCGGCGGCGCCATCGGCACGGCGGCCCTGCCGGGGCTCTACTACGTGGTGCTCGCCGCCAGCGGGGAGGACCACCCGACCGCGGCGGCCGCCGGGCTGGCCGCGGCGCTCGTCGGCGTGGCCGTCGCGCTCGCGCTCGGGGTCGCCGACCTGCGGCGCGGGGCGGGCGGCGGCGACGATCACGACGACGATCACGACGGCGGGGGCGAGCGAGACGGCGGGGGCGAGCGAGACGGGGAGGGCGGCGGCGAGCGCGCCGGGGCGGGGGACCGGCGCCGGTCGGGGACGCCCGGCCACGACCACCTGCACGCCCACGGCCACGCGGCCCACGGCTGACCGGCGTCCGGCTGCCGCGCGCGGTGGTCCTCGACTCCTCGCGGGTCGGGTGGCGGGTCGGGTGGCGGGTCGGGTGGCGGGTCGGGTGGCGGGCCGGGGCGCGGTACGCCCCGGCCCGCCGACGCTCACGCCTGGCCGGCCTTCTCCTTCTCGTACCGCTCGGTCATCGTGGCCACCGCCTGCATCTGGGCGGCGGCGTAGTCCTCCCGCTTGCCCATCGCCCACTCCTTGGCGTCCAGCGTCCGCTGCGCGTGGGACACGTCCCCGCCCTGGAAGTGCGGCATGACGTGCTGGGCGATGAGCTCCCAGGAGCGCTTGGTGGCCTGCGGGTTCGCCCACTCGTGGCCCAGCAGCAGCATGGCGCCGAAACCGCCGGACTGGTCCCACAGCCGCTGCACCTGGGCCCGGGCGTCCTCGACCGTGCCGATCGCGCCGATGCCGGCCTCGTTGATGAAGTCGATCATCTCCTTGGCGTCGCCGCCCTCGACCGCCATCTGCGGGAACGCGGCGGTCTTCTGGAAGTACCGGAACCACGTCTCGATGCCGTGCTGGACGTCGGCGTAGGCCTGCTCGCGGGTCTCGGCCACGTGCATGAGCCCGACCAGGCGCCAGTCGCGGCGGGAGACGGTCTGCCCGAAGTGGGCGGCCCGCTCCTCGACCACGTTCCAGTGGTGGGCGAGGGCGTCGAAGCCGTCCTTGGTCAGGGTCGCCCCGATCGAGAGCAGCCCGACCCCGTGCCGGCCGGCCATCCGCGGCCCGGTCGGGGAGGCGACCGCGGCGACGGCGATCTCGAAGCAGGGCTGGGTGTAGGGCCGCAGGTGCAGCCGTGCGTCGACCAGCTCGTGCGTGCGGGTCTTCGCGGTGACCGTCTCGCCGCGCAGCAGCCGCATGATGATGTCGAGGTCGACCTCGAGCAGCTCGCGGGTGTCGGTCGGGGTGAGCCCCAGCATCATCGAGTCGGTGGGCAGCGACCCGGGACCGCAGCCGAGCATGGCCCGCCCGCGGGTGAGGTGGTCGAGCAGGACCATGCGCTCGGCCACCCACAGCGGGTTGTGGTAGGCGATCGAGGTGACGCCGGTGCCGAGCTTGATGTGCCGCGTCCGCTCGGCGGCCGCGGCGATGAAGATCTCCGGCGAGGCGATGATCTCCGTGCCCGCCGAGTGGTGCTCCCCGATCCAGGCCTCGTCGTAGCCCAGCCGGTCGAGGTGCTCGACCAGCTCCAGATCGCGCTGCAGGGCCAGCGTGGGGTTCTCCCCGGCGGGGTGGAACGGGGCGAGGAACGTGCCGAAGCGCAGCCTGTCCATGTGCTCTCCTCGGAAGGGGACCTGGGTCCCGCGAACGTAACCGAGGTCACACCCCGAGCGGGAGTCTCAGGGCCCCGGCGACGGCGGGTGCAGGCGGCCGAACAGGCCGAGCAGCTGGTCGCGCACCGGCTCCGGCAGCGTCGGCGGCGGCAGCTGCGCCAGCGCGGCCGTGGTGGCGCGCACCTGCGCCAGGTACTCCACGCACGGGTCGCACAGCGCCAGGTGCGCGACGACGGCCCGCTCCACCGCCGGGGGCAGCGCGCCCTCGAGGTGCTCGGTGACGAGCTCGACGAACTCCTGGCAGGCCACCTCGAGGACGGCGTCGCCCCCGGACCCGTCGACGCGCCGCGGTTCACCCACCGCCGTCTCCTTCCGTGCGGCCCCGGTAGAGCCCTTCCAGGCGGGCCCGGAGCCGGGCCCGCCCCCGGTGCAGCAGGATGCGCTGGTTGCCGGGGGTGAGGGCCAGCCGGGCGCACACCTCGTCCGAGGAGAGCCCGAGCACGTCCCGCAGCTCGACCACCGCGCGCTGCCGCGGGGGCAGCTCGTCGAGGGCGGCGCGCAGCTCGCGGCGCACCTCGGCGGCCACGGCGGCGTCCTCGGGCGGGGGCTCCCAGGCGACCGGTGCGCCGGCGTCGGTCCAGTGCCGCGGCCATCGGTCACCGGCGCCGCGGAAGCGGGCCGGGTCGACCGTCGGCCCGCCACCGTCCCCCTCGCCGTCCCCCGGGAAGGCCGACGACCACGGCAGCGTGCGGGCCTCCCGGCGGCCGCGGGTGCGCGCCAGGTTCTCGAGGATGCGGAACGCCCAGGTGCGCAGCGAGGAGCGGCCCTCGAAGCGGTCGAGCTGGCGGACCACCGCCAGCCAGGTCTCCTGCACGACCTCCTCGGCCGACGCCCGGGACGAGACGTGCAGCATCGCCACCCGCAGCATGACCGGGGACCACGTGTCGACGAGCTCGGCGAAGGCCCGCTGGTCCCCCGCGCGGAGCCGGGCCAGCAGCCCGGCCTGGTCGTCGCTGCCCCCGGGGCGGGCGGCGGCGACCGCCACCGTGACGGGCGGGGCGGCCGCCCGGCGGGCTCCCGGGCCCGGCGGGTCGGGCTCGGGTGGCGCCGGGCGCGGCTGGGGCGGCTCGGTCATGCGCGGCCTCCACGCGGTCGGCCGGGAGGGCCGCCCCAGGATGGTGGCCGCGCCGCCCGGTGTCACCGGCCGTTGGTCCCGCGCCGCGCCCGCTCGGCCTGGTCGATCGCCCACGCGGCGTTGACCAGGCCGATGTGGCTGAACGCCTGCGGGACGTTGCCCAGCAGCTCACCGGTGGTGGCGTCGACCTCCTCGGCCAGCAGGCCGAGGTCGCTGACGTACCCGGCCGCCCGGGCGAAGACCTCCCGTGCCCGCTCGACCTGGCCCGACATCGCCAGCGCCTGGGCCAGCCAGAAGGTGCACAGCAGGAAGGTGCCCTCCTCCCCGGCCAGCCCGTCGACGCCGTCGTCCGTGCGGTAGCGGTAGACCAGCCCGCGCTCGTCGGTCAGCCGGTCGGCGACCGCGTCGATCGTGGCCAGCACCCGCGGGTCGTCGGCGGGCAGGAACCCGACGATCGGCATCATCAGGTTCGAGGCGTCCAGGGCGGTGGTGCCCGGGTACTGGGTGAAGGCCTGCGCCTGCTCGGACCAGCCCTGCTCGAGCACCACCGCGGCGATCTCGTCGCGGGCCCGCTTCCAGCCGTCGACCCGGTCCTCGGCGTCCAGCACCGCGGCCAGCGACACGGCCCGGTCGAGGGCGACCCAGCACATCACCTTGGAGTAGAGGAAGTGCTGCGGCTCCCCGCGCACCTCCCAGATGCCCTGGTCGCGGTCGCGCCAGCGGACGGCGGCGGCGTCGGCGCAGGCCACCAGGAACCGGCGGGTGTCCTCGTCGAGGGAGGGGAGCTGGTCGGCCAGCCGGGCGGCCGCGCCGAGCAGCTCGCCGTACACGTCGACCTGCCGCTGGTCCCAGGCGCCGTTGCCCACGCGGACCGGCCGGCTGTCCCGCCAGCCGCGGAGGTGGCGCAGGGTGCGCTCGGTCAGGTCGTGCTCCCCGCCGACGCCGAACATGATCTGCAGCGACTGCTCGGGCCCCACCCCGCCGGCGCCCGCGGTGGTCATGAACGCGAAGAAGTCCTCGGCCTCGTCCGGGCAGGCGGCCACCCACAGCGCCTCCATGGTGAAGCTGGCATCGCGCACCCAGGCGTAGCGGTAGTCCCAGTTGCGCTCGCCGCCGACCCCTTCCGGCAGCGAGGTGGTGGCCGCGGCGACGACCGCCCCGCTCGGCTGGTAGGACAGCCCCTGCAGCACCCGGCCGCTGGTGTGCACGAGGTCGGCCCACGGCCCGTCGTAGGCCTGGTGCAGGTCGCACCAGGACTCCCAGGCGGCGAGGGTGCGGTCGAGCAGGGCCGCGAGGTCCTCCTGCGCCCAGACGTGCGCGGGGACGGCGTCGCCCAGGGTGCTGCGCTGCAGCGCCAGGTGGACGACGTCGCCGGCCCGCAGCCGCAGCCGGGCACGGGCCCGGCCGTCGGCGACGCGGACGTCGCCGGGCAGCGTGAGCACCAGCCAGTCGGCGCCGCCCCGGGCGGTCACCCCGCCGTCGACGTGCGACAGCAGCGGGACGACGAGGCCGTACTCGGGCCGCGGCCGGTAGTCGACGTCCACCTCGACCTCGCCGTCGGTGCACGCCAGCCGGCGGACCAGCACATGCGGCACGTCCCGGCCGAGGCGGTGCCCGCCGTTGTCGGGGCCGAGGCCGAGGGCGTCGGTGAGGACCAGGGTGCCCCCGGCGGTGCTGAAGGTCGTCTGCAGGGCCAGCGAGCGCCCGGCGTACCGGCGGCTCGAGCGCCACCCGGCGGTCGGGTGCACCGACCAGTGGCCGGCGTCGTCGTCGAGCAGCCGGCCGAACACCGATGCGCTGTCGAAGCGCGGGAAGCACAGCCACTCGACCGAGCCCGCGCGGTCGACGAGCGCGCTGGAGTGCCGGTCGGAGAGGAAGGCGTGGTCGGCGATGGGCGTGGAGCTCATGGGGGTCTCCCGGGGCGGACGGCGCTGGTGTGCCCCCTGTCCCGCCGGCGCCGCCGGCCGTTACGCGTAACACCCGCGCCGGCCGCCGTGACCAGGGGCCACCGAACGCGAGGAGGTCCCGATGTCCGCTGCGGTGCAGGAGGTCGACGTCGTCGTGGTGGGCGGCGGCCCCGCCGGGGAGGTGGTGGCCGGCCGGTGCGCCGACCACGGCCTGTCCACGGTGCTGGTCGAGCGCGAGCTGGTCGGCGGCGAGTGCTCGTACTGGGGGTGCATCCCGAGCAAGACGCTGCTGCGGCCGGGCGACGTCCTGGCCGCGGCCCGCCGGGTCCCCGGGGCCGCGGCCGCGGTGGCCGGACCGGTCGACGTCCCCGCCGCGCTGGCCCGCCGGGACCTCATGACCGCGCGCTGGGACGACGCCGGGCAGCAGCGCTGGCTGGCCGGGCACGGCGTCCGGCTGGTGCGCGGCACCGGCCGGCTGGCCGGGCCGCGGCGGGTGGCCGTGGCGGGCGGGCCGGTGCTGGTATCGCGGCGGGCGGTCGTGCTCGCGACCGGCAGCAGCGCCGTCCTGCCCCCGGTGCCCGGGCTGGCCGAGGTGCGGCCGTGGGACAACCGGGCCGCCACGGCGGCCAAGGAGGTGCCCGCGCGGCTGCTGGTGATGGGCGGGGGCGCGGTCGGTCTGGAGCTGGCCCAGGCGTTCCGCCGGCTCGGCTCGGCCGAGGTCACGGTCGTGGAGGGCACGCCCCGGCTGCTGCCGCGCGAGGAGCCGTTCGCCGGGGAGCAGGTGCTGGCCGCGCTGACCCGCGAGGGCGTCGCCGTGCGCCTGGGCACGCTCGTGGCGTCCGTCGCGCGGGCCGGCTCCGACGGCCCGGTGACCGCGACGCTCTCCGACGGGACGGCGGTGACCGCCGACGAGCTGCTGGTCGCGGTCGGCCGCCGGCCGGCGACCGCGGACGTCGGGCTGGGGACGGTGGGCCTGGCCCCCGGTCGCCCGGTCGAGGTGGACGACCGGATGCGCGCCACCGGCGTGCCGGAGGGCTGGCTGTACGCGATCGGCGACTGCACCGGCCGGGCCGCGTTCACGCACATGGGCAAGTACCAGGCGCGGGTCGCCGCCTCCGCGCTCACCGGCGGTGACCTCACCGACCGGGCCGGCCGCGACGCCGTACCCCGGGTCACCTTCACCGACCCGCAGGTCTGCGCGGTCGGGCTGACCGCCGCGGCGGCCGGCGACCGCGGGCTCGCGGTCCGGGTCGTCGACGTGGCCACCGGCGAGGTGCCCGGCGCCTACGTCCTGGGGGACGGCGCCGAGGGCACCACCCGCCTCGTCGTCGACGCCGACCGCGGCGTCCTCGTGGGCGCCACGATCACCGGCAGCGGCGTGCAGGAGCTCCTGCACTCGGCCACCGTCGCCGTGGCCTGCCGGGTGCCGCTGGGCGAGCTGCGGCACGCCGTCCCCCCGTTCCCGACCGTCTCGGAGGTGTGGCTGCACGCCCTCGAGGCGCTCGGCGTCTGACCGGAGGCCCGCCGTGCCCGACGTGTCGTTCACCAACCTGCTCGTCGTCACCGCGGTGGCGGCCCTCGTGCCGCTGGCGCTCGGCTGGGCGCCCCGGCTGCGGGTGCCCGCCGTCGTCCTGGAGATCGTCGCCGGGGTGGTGCTGGGGCCCTCGGTGCTGGGCTGGGTCGAGGTCGACCTGCCGGTCGCCGTCCTGTCCGTCACCGGCCTGGCCTTCCTGCTGCTGCTCGCGGGCCTTGAGATCGACCTGCGCGGGGTGCGGGGGCAGGCCCTCGGTCCGGCCGGCGCCGGCTACCTGCTCAGCGCCGGGCTCGCCCTGGTGGTGGGCCTCGGCGCCGGCGCGCTCGGCTGGACGGCCAGCCCGCTGTTCCTCGCCGTGGCGCTGACCGCCACCGCGCTGGGGCTGGTCGTCCCCGTCCTCAAGGACGCCGGGCAGGTGGCCTCCCCGGTCGGTCAGGCGACCATCGCCGGGGCGTCGGTCGCCGACTTCTCCGCCATCGTCCTGCTGACCCTGCTCTTCTCGACCTCGGGGGGCGGGGCGGGGGCCACGGCGGCCGTGCTCGTCGGCTTCGGCGTGCTGGTGGCGGTGCTCGCGGTCGCGCTCGGCCGGGCCGGCATGTCGATGCGCCTGGGTGAGGTGCTGGTACGGCTGCAGGACACGACGGCGGAGATCCGGGTGCGGCTGGTCGTCGTGCTGCTGTTCGCCTTCGTCGTCCTCGCCGAGCGGGTCGGGTTCGAGCTGCTGCTCGGCGCCTTCCTGGCCGGCGCGCTGGTCGGCGTCCTCGACCGCGACTCGGCGAGCCACCCGCACTTCCGCGTCAAGCTGGAGGCGATCGGGTTCGGCTTCCTGATCCCGGTGTTCTTCGTCAGCAGCGGGGTGCGGCTGGACCTGCGCGGCCTGCTCGAGGAGCCGTCGGCGCTGCTGCGGGTGCCGGTGTTCCTCGCCGTGCTGCTCCTGGTGCGCGGCGTGCCGGCGCTGCTGCACGCGCGGACCCTGGGGCGGCGCGGTGCCGCCGCCGTCGGGCTGCTGCAGGCCACCTCGCTGCCGTTCCTGGTGACCGCGGTGCAGATCGGGGAGGCCACCGGCCGGCTGGACCCGGTGACCGGCGCGGCGCTGGTCTGCGCCGGGCTGCTCTCGGTGCTGGTCTACCCGGCGCTGGCCCTCGGCCTGCTGGGGCGGACGTCGTCGCCCGAGGCCACCGCCGAGCCGGGGGCGCGGCGCGCGGTGGAGATGCAGTTCCGCTGAGCCGGCGGGCGGCTCGACCCGGCCGGTGCAGACGGCGGGACCGCCGGGTGGGCATTCCTCCGGACCACCGGACGTCTCCGCGGGAACGCGGGCAAGGCCCCGGCCCCGACGACCTCGACCTCCCCGGGCTCCTCGACGTCATCGAGGCGGAGATGAAGGACGCCCCCGACCGCCTGCAGTGGGCGATGAACCACTGCCTGGCCCAGCTCGGATCGAGCACGCCGAGCACCGCGCCCGGGCGATCGACATCGGGGAGCGCGGCCCGTGCGCTCGCCCACCGGCACGCGGAGCCGGCCCGTGCGGGGCGGGGGGGAGCCGGTCAGGCCGGCGGCGGCCCGACGACCTCCACGCGGCACCGGGTTCCGGGCGCCCGCGCCAGCCGGGCGTCCGCCGTGACCAGCGCAACGGCGAGTGCCTCGGCCAGGGCGACGTAGGCGGCGTCGTACGAGCTCAGGTTCTCCCGCAGTTCCCAGCAGCGCCCGAGCAGGGCCCGGTGGGGCGCTCGCCGCACCGGCAGGTCGGTCAGGTCGGTCAGGGCCTGCTCCGCGCGCCGGAGGGGCAGGTGCCCACCCCGCTGCTGCCGGCGGAGCACGGACAGCACCTCGAGGTCCAGGAGCTCCGGCGCCGCCAGTGTCTCCCCGCGCAGCCGGGCGCGAGCGAGGTCGCCGTCGGCGCCGTCGTCCGCCAGTGCGGTCACCAGCACGCTGGCATCAACGACGATCACGGTCCGCCCGGATCGTGGACACCGACGCGGCGAACGGCACGGAGCCGCCGGCTCGGCCGCCGGCACGCTCCAGCACCTCGTCCACCGTGGCGAGGCCGGCCTCCTCGATCAGCCGCGCACGCAGGTACTCCTGCAGCGACTGGTGCGCGGCCGCGGCCCGGCGCCGGAGCACGGCGTGGGTCTCGGCCGGCACGTCCTTGATCTGCACGCTGGGCATGGCGCCATTCTGGCGCTGGCGGCGCCAGAACGCCAGCCCATGCCGGCCCTGCGGGTCCGATGGCCGGCTGCTCCTGCTCCTGATCCACCCGGCGCCGGGCCTGCCGGGGTGACGCCGCGACGCGAGGATCCCGCCCCGCCGAGCGCGGGGAGCGGCGAGCGGCGAGCGGTGGTGATTCAGATTCGCGGGAACCGGCGCCGGGCTCGACCCCGCCGGCGGGCGCTTCTGGTAGCCACGAGCGCCTCCGCGGGAACGCGGTCAAGGCCTCGGCCTTGCTGCGTTCCCGCGGAGACGTTCCCGCGGAGACGTTCCCGCGGAGACGTTCCCGCGGAGACGTTCCCGCGGAGACGTTCCCGCGGAGACGTTCCCGCGGAGACGTTCCCGCGGAGACGTTCCCGCGGAGACGTTCCCGCGGAGACGTTCCCGCGGAGACGTTCGTTCCCGCGGAGACGTTCCCGCGGAGACGTTCCCGCGGAGACGTCGGTCGCTGGGGGCCGGTCCGTCGCGGCGTGCTCGCCTTCGAGCCGGACCGAGGGCAGGATCGGCCGCACAGGAGCCCCGAACCGTCGTCGTGGTCTGGTTCCCTGCGCGGTGGAGAGGAGGCCGAGATGACGCAGACGGCCGCGACCGGGCTGACGGTCGCCGAGGTGATGGCCGAGCTGGCCGCGCTCGAGGACCCCAGGATCCGCGAGGTGAACGAGCGGCACGGCGACGACCACGGCGTGAACCTAGGCGCCCTGCGGGCGCTCGCCAAGCGGCTGAAGACCCAGCAGGACCTCGCGCGCGACCTGTGGGCGACCGGGGAGTCGGCGGCGCGGCTGCTGGCGATCCTGATCTGCCGCCCGAAGGCGTTCGAGCGCGAGGAGCTGGACGCCATGCTGCGCCAGGCGCGGACGCCCAAGGTGCACGACTGGCTGGTGAGCTACGTGGTCGCGAGGAGCCCGCACGCGGAGGAGCTGCGCCGGGCCTGGTCCGCCGACCCGGACCCGGTGGTCGCGAGCGCCGGCTGGGCGCTGACCACGGCGCGTGTGGCGAGGAAGCCCGACGGCCTCGACCTCCCCGGGCTCCTCGACGTCATCGAGGCGGAGATGAAGGGTGCCCCGGACCGCCTGCAGTGGGCGATGAACCACTGCCTGGCCCAGATCGGGATCGAGCACGCCGAGCACCGCGCCCGGGCGATCGACATCGGGGAGCGCCTGGAGGTGCTGAAGGACTACCCGACGCCCCCGAACTGCACGTCCCCGTACGCGCCGATCTGGATCACCGAGATGGTGAGCCGGCAGGGCAACGGGTAGGCGCCTCGCCCCGAGGCGGGACCAGCCGGCCGGACGGCTGACCCGGAGCCACGTCCGCAGGGTGAGCCGGACGGCTGCCCTCGAGCGACCCGCTCACCCGAGGCGCCTCCGCGACCGCGACAGCTGAGAAGAGGACGGCGATGGGCGAGACCAGCGGCACCCGTGCCCCCGTGACCTACGAGCGCTGCGCGCACATCGAGGGACCCTTCTACCACGGGACGAGGTCCGCGCTCGAGGTCGGCGACGAGCTGCTCCCCGGCCACGGCTCGAACTTCCAGGAGGGCCGGGTGTCGAACCACGTCTACTTCGCCGCCCTCGTGGGCACGGCCGCATGGGGAGCCGAACTGGCGGCAGCGCTGGCCGGGGACGGGGAGCGGGGACGCATCTACGTCGTGGAGCCCCTGGGCCCCTTCGAGGACGACCCGAACGTGACCGACAAGAGGTTCCCCGGCAACCCCACGCAGTCCTACCGCACCCGCCACCCGCTGCGCGTCGTCGACGAGGTGGCCGGCTGGCAGGGGCATGCCCCGGAGCTGGTGGAGGGGATGCTGGACCACCTGGCCCGGCTGCGGGAGCAGGGACTCGACGTCATCGAGGACTAAGCGCACCCCTCGCTCCCCGGGCCGCCGCGCCGGTCAGGCCCGCACGGTCACCTCCGGCTCCACCCGCGGCGGCGGGACAGCGCGGGCCGTCGCGCCGGCGCCCAGCCGCTCGGCGATCCGGTCAGCCACCCGCAGCGCGTTGGCGACGATCGTCAGCGTCGGGTTCACCGCCGTGCTGGAGACGAAGAACGACGAGTCGGCGACGTAGAGGTTGTCCACCTCGTGCATCCGGCAGTCGAGGTCCAGCGGGGCGGACGACGGGTCCGGGCCGAAGCGGATCGTCCCGTTCTGGTGCGCCACCCCGCCGATGCCGAGCTGGCCGCCGGCGTAGGTGCGGTTCTCGTGCACGTCGGACTCGCAGCGCATCGCGTCCAGCAGGCCCTCCAGCCGCATCCGCAGCCGGGCCACCTCGGCCGCGTTGGTCCGCCGGTAGTGCAGGCTGATCCGCCCGTCGCGGTCGACGGTCACCCGGTTCTCGTCCAGCGGCAGGTCCTCGGTGGTCAACCAGAAGTCGATCGAGTGCCGGGCCAGGTCGGCCGGGTCCCGGGCGTCGGGGACGTCGAAGCCGATGAGGACGGCGTCGCTCTTGCCGTTCATCTGGATGGAGCCGACCGGGTACTCCCAGCCGGGGTCGAACGGGTCGGACCAGTAGAAGTCGTTGACCCCGAGCGTCTTCTGGAACCGGGTCGGGTTCGGCGTCCGCGAGAACGCGACCAGGCCCGAGTTGTTGTGCAGCATCAGGTGCCGGCCGACGTGCCCGGAGCCGTTGCCCAGGCCGGCCGGGTGCCGGTCCGACGTCGAGGACAGCAGCAGCGCCGCCGAGTTGATCGCCCCGGCGGCGAGGACGACGACGTCGGCGGTGTACTCCTCCCGCTCGCCGTCCCGGTCGACGACGACCCGCGAGACGCTGCGCCCGGTCGGGTCGGTCTCCAGCCGGACGACCCGGGCGCGGGTCCGCAGCTGCACGTCCGGGTACCGCAGCGCGGGCTCGACGGTCATCACCTGCGCGTCGGCCTTGCCGTTGACCAGGCACGGGAACCCGTCGCAGGTCGCGCAGCGGATGCACGCCGACAGGTGCGGTCGGGCCTCGTCGAGCAGGATGCCGTTGGGCAGGGAGAAGGGGTGCAGCCCGGCCGCGGTGAGGTCGGCACGCAGCTGGGCGATGCGCGGCTCGTCGCTGATCGCCGGCCACGGGTAGGGCCCGCTCGCCGGCGGGTCGTCCGGGTCCTCGCCGCGGGTGCCGTGCACCTGGTACAGCGCCTCGGCGCGGTCGTAGTACGGCGCGAGGTCGGCGTAGGAGATCGGCCAGGCCGGGGAGACGCCGTCCACGTGCTGCACGGGGCCGAAGTCGCGCTCCCGGAAGCGGTAGAGGATCGCGCCGTAGAACTTGGTGTTCCCGCCGACGTAGTAGTGCTGCTTCGGGGTGAACCGGCGGCCGTCGGCGCCGTCGGTCCACTGCCCGCTGTTGGCGTAGCGCTTGTCCGCCCACAGCGCCTGCGGGTCCCAGTTCTGCGGTTCGCGGCGCAGCCGGTCGCCGCGCTCCAGCAGCAGCACCCTCTTCCCGGTCGGGGCGAGCGCCCAGGCGACGGCACCACCGCCGGCACCCGACCCGATGACGACGACGTCGGCGTGCTCGCTCATGGCGGACCTCTCCTCAGGTGATCGCGAGCGGGGTGACCCAGGCGCCGGTGGCGCCGAGCAGCTTGGCGTGGCTGACCACGAGGCAGAACTCGCGCAGCCCGGCGGCGGCCGCCTCGGCCAGCCGCAGGTTCTCCAGCACGACCACGCCGTGCCGGACGTTCAGCGTCTGAGGGACGACGAACGGCTCATCGGGGTCCTCCGGAGGCACCGGCCCGTAGCTCCAGGTGTCGCACCCGGTGAGCGCGACCCGCTGCGCGGCCAGCCACCCCGCCAGCTCCAGGCCCGGGCCGGGCTCGCCCGCGCCGTAGCCGGCCGGGTCGTCGTCCCAGAGCCGCCCCCAGCCGGTGTGGAACAGCACGGCGTCCCCCGGCCGCAGCCGCCGGCCGCCGAGCGCGGCCTCGGCGTCGGCGACGGTGACCACGTCGCCGGGCTCGAGGGCGGCGACCCCGCGGGCCGCGGCCACGTCGAGCAGCAGCCCGCGGGTGACGACCTGCGGCAGGGAGTCCACGCCCAGCCGGCTGGTGCCGTGCTCCTCGGCGATGTCGGCCAGCCGGTGGCCGTTGTACGTGCGGTCGCCGACCTGCAGGTGGTTGAGCGCGTCCAGGTGCGTGCCCATCTGCTGGGTGGCGGTGACCTGCTCGACCACCCAGTTGACCGCGTTGCGGCCCCAGCCCTCGGGGGTCCCGCCCGGCCGGCGGCGGTTGACGGCGTGGGCGTTGGTGGTCAGGTACGAGCGGTAGGTGCGGCCGGGGAACGCCGGCACCCCGGCGTGCAGCACGTGCGCCAGGTCGAGCACCCGGCCGGTGCGGACCAGCGACACCGCCGCCAGCACCGTCGCCGGCGTGATCTCGTTGAGCGCGCCGGCCTGGTCGTCCGCGCCCCACCGCGAGGGGAACCACCCCGCCGTCCGCTCCGCGACGGGCGGCGAGGTGCCGACGGCGGTCACTCCGAGGACCAGGTGGTCTCGAACGACGGGTAGAGCGTCAGCCCGCCGTCGACGAACAGCGTCTGGCCGGTGATGTAGGCGGCCTCGTCGGAGCACAGGAACGCGGTGACCGCGGCCATCTCCTCGGCGTCGCCGGCCCGGCGCATCGGGATGTGGCTCTCCACCATGCGCCGCTTGACCGGGTCGTCGATCCACGAGCGGTTGATCGGCGTGACCGTGGCGCCCGGGCCGACGCCGTTGACCCGGATGCCGCGGGCGGCGTACTCCAGCGCCAGGGTGCGGGTCAGGTTCTGCATGCCGCCCTTGGACACCGAGTAGCCCACGAACCGCGGCTTCGGGATCACCTGGTGCACGCTCGAGACGTTGACGATGCTCCCCGGCCGGTCCGCCCGCAGCCACGCGCGGATGGCCTGCTGGCTGCACAGGAACGCCCCGCGCAGGTTGACCGCCAGCACCTTGTCGAAGGCGGCGACGTCGAGCTCGTCGCTGTCGGCGGCGACCTGGATGCCGGCGTTGTTGACGAGCAGGTCGACCCGGCCGTACTCGCCGAGCACCCGGTCGAACATCGCGGCGACCTGGTCCTCCTGCGAGACGTCGGCGGCGACCAGCAGCGGCCGGGTGCCGGCCGCCGACATCTCCTTCATGCAGATCTCGACGCCGTGCTCGATGGCCTCCCGGGTCTCCTCCGCGCCCTGCGGCGGGCCGACGTAGTTGATCGCCACGTCGACGCCCTCCTGGCCCAGCCGGATGGCGATGGCCTGGCCGATGCCGGAGCTCCCGCCGGTCACCAGCGCCGTCCTGCCCTGCAGTCCCTTCATGACCTGCTCCTGTCGGTGCGTGCTGCCTCGGTCCGTGCCTCGTCGATGCGTGCCTTGGCCTGGAGGAAGAAGTCGAGGACGTCGTCGGCGGCGGGGACCTGCGCGGCGGTGCGCACGGCGCCGAACGGCGCGGTCCAGAAGTCCCGGTCGACGTCGGGGCCGGCGGGCCGGCCCTCGTGCGGGCCGGCGTAGGCGTAGGGCTCGGGGACGGCGTCGTCGCCGGGGGAGACGCCGTAGTTCACCGCGTCGTGCGTGATGCCGAGGTCGAGGTGCTCGGGCCACAGCACCGGCTCCTGCGGGCTGCCGAGCGCGGCGGCCAGCCGGCGCAGGGCGGCGTCGCCGAGGGCGTACCAGGCGGCCAGGGTCGCGGCCGCCTCGAGGTCGACGGGCAGCGGCGCGTCCGGGTCCGACGAGGTCGCCGGGGTGTAGCTGCCGGTCAGGCCGGGCCGGACGCCGGCGGCCGCGGCGACCTCGCGCAGCGTCGTCAGCGGCGTCCCGCTGCGGCCGTCGGGGCCGGTGACCACCAGCCGGTCACCGACGACGGCGAGCTGCCGGCCGTCGACGCCGGCGGTGGTGCCGAACCCGCCGGGGAGGGCGCGCAGCCGGATCGTCCCGGCGGCGGCGTACTGGCCGGCGGCGAGGACGTGCTCGGCCACCCGGTGCCAGCTCTCCCGGGTGGCGGGGGCCGCGGATCGGTCTCGGGTCTCGGTGGGTGTCACGAGGCTGTGGTCTGCCGCGGCGGCGGGACGTTACGCCCCCGCCTACGGTCGGCGGGGTGACGGTCCGCGAGCTCGTCGTCCTCGGCACCGCCAGCCAGGTCCCGACCCGCACTCGCAACCACAACGGGTACCTGCTGCGCTGGGACGGGCAGGGGCTGCTGTTCGACCCCGGGGAGGGCACGCAGCGGCAGATGCTGCTCGCGGGCGTCCCGAGCAGCGCGGTCACGCGGATCTGCCTGACCCACTTCCACGGCGACCACTGCCTCGGCCTGCCGGGCGTGGTGCAGCGCATGTCGCTGGACGGCGTGACCCGGCCGGTACCGGTGCACTCCCCGGCGTCCGGGCGGCCCTTCCTCGACCGGCTGCTGGCCGCATCGGCCTTCCGCGACGTCACCGACCTGCGCCCCGAGCCGGTGCGGGAGGACGGCGTCCTCGACCCCGGCCCGCCCGTGCTGGAGGCATGCCGCCTGGACCACGCGGTCGACGCCGTCGGCTACCGCCTGGTCGAGCCGGATGGCCGCCGCATGCTGCCCGACCGGCTGGCCGCGGCGGGGATCGCCGGTCCCGACGTCGGCCGGCTGCAGCGCGAGGGGGTGCTCGACACCGGCGGCCGGACGGTGCGGCTGGCGGAGGTCAGCGCGCCGCGGCCGGGTCAGCGGTTCGCCTTCGTGATGGACACCCGGCTCTGCGACGGCATGCACACCCTCGCCGACGGCGCCGACCTGCTCGTCGTCGAGGCCACCTTCCTGCACGAGGACGCCGCCCTCGCCCACGAGTACGGGCACCTCACCGCCCGCCAGGCGGCCGGGGTGGCCGCGGAGTGCGGGGTGCGCCGGCTGGTGCTCACCCACTTCTCGCAGCGCTACCCCGACCCCCGGGCGTTCCGCGACGAGGCGGCCGCCGTCTTCGCCGGGGACCTGGTCGTCGCCGAGGACCTCGCGACCGTGCCGCTGCCCCCGCGCCGGGCCCCGTAGACGCGGGCGGGCCGGCACCGGTGTTCCCGGTGCCGGCCCCGGCCCGTGCGGGCGGTGCGGGTCAGCGCAGCGACGCCTGCGCCAGCTCCCGCTCCTCGGCCGCGGCGTCGCGGTCGCCGGGCCCGGCGGCGGTCGCCGAGGTCGGCAGCTCCGCGGCGCCGTGCTCGTCGTCGAGCATGGTGGCCTCGTCGAACGGGGCGCTGCCGGAGAGCGCGGCCGACAGCTGCTCGCGGTCCAGCTCGCGGGTCCAGGTGGCGACCAGCACGGTGGCCACCGCGTTGCCGGCGAAGTTGGTCAGCGCCCGGGCCTCGGACATGAACCGGTCGATGCCGACGATGAGGCCGACGCCGTCGAGCAGGTCCGGCCGGTGCGCCGAGAGCCCGCCGGCCAGGGTGGCCAGACCCGCGCCGGTGACGCCGGCCGCGCCCTTGGAGGCGACGATCATGAACAGCAGCAGGCCGACCTGCTCGCCGACCGACAGCGGGTCGCCCAGCGCCGTGGCGATGAACAGCGAGGCCATCGTCAGGTAGATGGCGGTGCCGTCGAGGTTGAACGAGTACCCGGTCGGGACGACGATCCCGGCGACCGGCTTGCTCACGCCGGCGTGCTCCATCTTCGCGATCAGCCGGGGCAGCGCGGTCTCCGAGGAGGAGGTCGACACGATGAGCAGGAACTCCCGGCCGAGGTAGCGCAGCAGGCTGAAGAGGTTGACCCCGGCGACCAGACGCAGCAGCAGGCCGAGGACGACGACCACGAACAGGCCGCAGGTCGCGTAGAAGCCCAGCATGATCACCGCGAGGCTCTTCAGCGCGTCGACGCCGGTCTCGCCGACGACGGCGGCGATCGCCCCGAAGGCGCCGACGGGGGCCGCCCACATGATCATGGCGAGGATGCGGAAGACCAGCTTCTGCAGGTGCCCGACGCCGCGCAGCAGCGGCTCACCGGCCGGCCCCATCGCCTGGATGGCGAACCCGACGAGCAGCGCGACGAGCAGCGCCTGCAGCACCGAGCCGTCGGTCAGCGCCGACAGCAGCGAGGTCGGGATGAGCCCCAGCAGGAAGTCCGTCGTCCCCCCGCTCTCGTGCGCGGTGGCCGCCAGCTCGGCGCCCTCGCCGCGCAGGTCCGCAGAGATCTGCAGCCCGTCGCCCGGGTGCAGCAGGTTGCCGACCACCAGGCCGATGGCCAGCGCCACCGTCGACATCAGCAGGAAGTAGCCGAGCGCCAGCCCGCCGACCCGGCCGACCTTGGCCGCCTGCCGGATCGAGCCGATGCCCAGCACGATGGTGCAGAAGATGACCGGCGCGATGATCATCTTGATCAGGCCGACAAACGCCGTCCCGATCCACTTGAGCCCGGCGGCGAACTCGGGGAACAGCAGGCCGACGCCGATGCCGGCGAGGACGGCGGCGATCACCGCGAGGTAGAGCCAGTGGGTGCGGTCGCGCCGGGCGACCGCTGCGGGGTGGGCCATGGGTGCTCCTGGGGATCGGCTGCGGGGAGTCGACCGGGAGGGCGACGCGGATCACGGTGCGGGATGCGGTGACCGCGGTCACGGATGCGTTCATTCCGTTCACGCCCCGCGCGCGGCAGCGCGGGACACTCGCTGCGTGCCCGCCTCCGCCCGTCCCCGCCCTCCGGGGGGCACCCGGCCCCGGGAGACCAGCCTGGCCCGCCGGCTGCTGGTGCTGCAGGCCGCGGTCGTCGGCGTCCTCGTCCTGGCGATGACCGTGGTGGCCTGGCTGGACGCGCGGGAGGCCGTGCGGGACACGGCCGAGGAGCAGACCGTCGCGGTCGTGGAGAGCATCGCCGACTCGCCGCTGGTGGCCGACGCGGTGGCCGGCCCGGACCCGACCGCGGTGCTGCAGCCCTACGTCGAGCAGGTCCGCGCCGACACCGGCATCTCCTTCGTCACCGTCCTCGCCCCCGACCGCACCCGCTGGACCCACCCCGACCCGGCGGAGATCGGCCGGCCGTTCCTGGGCACGATCGCCCCGGCGCTGGCCGGCCGGACCTTCACCGAGACCTACACCGGGACCCTGGGGCCCTCGGTGCGGACGACGGGCCCGGTGTTCGGCGCCGACGGCGAGGTGGTCGCGCTGGTGTCGGCGGGGGTCACCGTCGAGGCGATCGGCCGGGACCTGGCCGCCGCCGTCCCGGGGATCGCGGGCACCGCCGCGGCGACGGTGGCCGCCGGCGCGCTGGGCAGCTGGGCGCTGGCCCGCCGGCTGCGCCGGCAGACCCACGGGCTCTCCCCGGAGGCGCTGGCGCGGATGGTCGAGTACCACCACGGCGTGCTGCACGCCGTCCGGGAGGGCCTGCTCCTGGTGGACGCCGACGCGCGGGTGCAGCTGGTCAACGACGAGGCGCGGCGGCTGCTCGACCTCCCCGGTGACCCGACGGGGTGCCGGGTCACCGAGCTGGGCCTGCCCGCGGAGCTGGCCGAGGTGCTGGCCAGCCGCCGCACCGCCGTCGACGAGGTGCACCTGACCGGCAGCCGCGTGCTCGTGGTCAGCCAGGCCCCGCCGTCGGGCGCCGGCGGCGGCACGGTGGTGACCCTGCGCGACCGCACCGAGCTGCAGCGGCTGACCGGCGAGCTGGACAGCGTGCGCTCCTTCGCCGAGTCGCTGCGCGCGCAGGCGCACGAGGCGGCCAACCGGCTGCACACCACGGTCTCGCTCGTCGAGCTCGGCCGCACCGACGAGGCGGTCGAGTTCGCCACCGAGCAGCTGCGCACCGCGCAGGAGCTCACCGACCGGGTGGTCTCGGCGGTCGAGGAGCCGGTGCTGGCCGCGCTGCTGCTCGGGAAGGCGGCCACCGCGGCCGAGCGGGGGGTGCGGCTGGAGATCGACGCCGGCAGCGTCGGGGCGACCGGGCTGCCCGGCGGGGACCTGGTCACGGTGGTCGGCAACCTGCTGGACAACGCGATCGAGGCCGCGCTGGCCGGCGACCCGCCGCGGGAGGTCGAGGTCGGCCTCGAGGTGGTCGGGGGCGCGCTGGAGGTCCGGGTCGAGGACACCGGCCCCGGGATCGCTGCGGCCGACCTCGGGCGGGTGTTCCGGCGCGGCTGGACGACGAAGGCCGCCGACGGCGCGCCGCACGGGCTGGGCCTGGCGCTGGTGGCCGCCGTCGTGCGCCGGCACGGCGGCGAGCTGAGGGTGCGCCCGGGCCCGGGGGCGGAGTTCCGCGTGACCCTGCCGCTGCGGTCGCCGGCCGGGGCGGCGCCGTGACCCCCGGGGCCGGGATCTCCGTGCTGGTGGTGGAGGACGAGCCGGTCGCCGCGGAGGCGCACCGGGCCTACGTGGCCCGGACCCCGGGGTTCGCCGCGACCGCGGTCGCCGCCACCGGCGCGCAGGCCCTCGAGGCGCTGGCCCGCGGCCCGGTCGACCTGGTGCTGCTGGACATGAACCTCCCCGACACGCACGGCATCGAGCTGTGCCGGCGGATCCGCGCGGCGGGCGCGGACGTCGACGTCCTGGCGGTGACCTCCGCCCGCGAGCTGTCCACCGTGCGCGCGGCCGCGGCGCACGGCGTGGTCGGCTACCTGCTCAAGCCGTTCACCTACCCGGCGCTGCGCGACCGGCTGCTCGCCTACGCCGAGTACCGGGCGCGGCTGCGCGGCGGCGGCGACGCGGCCGGGCAGGACGAGGTGGACCGGGTGCTCGACGCGGTGCGCCCGTCCCGGTCGGCGCCGCTGCCCAAGGGGATGGGGCGGGAGACGCTGGACGCGGTGGTGGCCGCCGTCCGCGCCGGGGACGGGCTGTCGGCGGCCGAGACCGGGCAGGTGATCGGCGCGTCGCGGATCACCGCCCGGCGCTACCTGGAGTACCTGGCGGACACCGGGCTGGTCGAGCGCGCGCCGCGGTACGGCGGCACGGGCCGCCCGGAGCTGGAGTACCGCTGGCGCTGAGGAGCTGCGCCACCCACGGCACCCGCGCCCGCCGGGGTCACCCGGCCGGGCCGGGCCCGTAGTCGCCGAACGGGGCCGACGGCGCGGCCGCCACCGCCACCTCGGCGAGGGCCGCTCCCGTGGCGTCCCGGGTGCGCACCGTGCGGGCGCCCTCGGGCAGGGGCAGGGCCGCGCTGCCCCCCTCCAGCGGCGCGGTGCCGAGCACGGCCCCGCGCCGGTCCAGCACGGCCATCGACGCGGCCGCGTCCGGTGCGGTGACCACCAGCCAGCGCCCCGCGGGGGAGGGCTCGCGCTCGGGTTCGGAGAGGTCGCACACGCGGGCGACGACCAGCCGGGAGACCTCCGTGGTGCCGGGCGGGGTCTGCACACCGCAGGGCACCGCGCGGCCGGCCCCCGCCGGGCCCACCTGCGCCGCCCACGTGGTCACGACCAGCCCGCCCCCGGGGCTGCGGCCCACCACGACCACCGCCGTCCCGGGGACCTCGTCCAGAGGGAACCGGCCGGCCCACAGCAGGACCGGCTCCAGGACCTCGGGTTCCACGCCCAGGGGGACGGCGATCTCGCGCAGGGCCTGGGCGAGCACCCGATCGGCGGGCGGGGTGCCGCCGGGCCGCAGCGGCTCCAGGTCGGGCGCCTCCGGCGGCGGCAGCTCGCGGGGCCCGCCGACCCCCGAGCGCCACACCTCCCGGCCGTCCCGGGTCACGCGCACGCTCACGCCCGTGCCGCCGGCGGTGGTGGTCACCGGGACGACGGCGACCCCGGCCGCGTCGGCCACCGGCCGGTAGGTGCGCCCGACGGTCCCGCGCGGGCCGACCTGCAGCCGGTCGGAGACCTCCACCGCGTCACCGGGCGCGGCGACCACGACCAGCGACGCCGGCCCGGGCCCGCCGAGCAGCAGCGGGGCCGGCCGGCCGGGCCCCAGCGCCGGCGGCTGGAACGGGGCCAGCTCCGCGGGGTCGGCGCCGGGCGGCCCGGTGAGCCACACCCCGCGCAGGTCGTCGTCCACCCGGCCGACCAGGAGGGCCGCCCGGCCGTGCGGGGTGTCACCGGCGTACACCACGGTGCGGCGGTCCGGGGACGGCGCCACCCGCGCCCCCCAGCCGGCCTCCCGCACGGCGGCGAGGAAGGCGGCGTCCCCGGCGAGCGAGCCGCGGGTGGGGCCGGCGAGCACCGGCACCGACGGGTCCGGCGGCGCGGACGGGCCCGCCGGGGCGGCCGCGGTCGCCCCGGCGGGAGGACCCGGTGGGGTACCGCGCCCGGGTGCGACCAGCAGGGCGCCGACCGCCAGGGCGGCGACGGCCGCGCCCGCGACGCCGACCCGCCACCGCCGGGTGCGGCGGCGCCGGCGGAGCAGGTCGGCGACCGCGGCCTCGTCGGACAGCCGCCACCGCGCCGGCCCCGCGCGGGGACCCGCGGCCGCCCGGCCGAGCACGTCGGCCCGCCGGTGCGGCGGGAGGTCGGGCAGCACCCGCGCGAGCGGGCCGCCCGCGACGCCGTCCCCGACCCCGCCCGTGAGCCCGCCGTCCGGGAACCCGTCGTCCGCGGGCACCAGCGCCTGCCCGGCCCGCCCCCGCCGGCCGGCCGCGGCGTCGAGCAGCGCCTCCAGCGCGGCCCCCTCGGCCAGCCGGCCGCGGGTGACCGCCCGGGAGAGCGCGACCTGTACCAGCTCCTCGGCGCGCCCGGTGTCCCCGGTCAGCAGCCAGGCCGTGCGCAGCAGGGCCGGGAGCTCGGCCGCCACGGCCCGCTGCAGGTCGCCGTCCGCCGCGGTCCCGCGCGCCGCCCGCCGGCCCACGCCGCCCGCCGCGCCTCAGCAGAGGGCGCCGGGGTTCATGATCCCCAGCGGGTCCAGCGCGGCGCGCACCCGGCGGTTGAGCTCGAGCACGTCGGGCCCGAGCTGCTCGGGCAGGGCGGCCCGCTTGGTCCGCCCGACCCCGTGCTCGCCGGTGATGGTGCCGCCGCAGGCGATCGCCTCCCGCATGATGTCGGCGAAGGCGGCCTCCGCGCGGCGCACCGAGTCCGGGTCGCCGGGTTCGTAGCGGATCGCCGGGTGCAGGTTGCCGTCGCCGGCGTGGGCGAACACCGGGACGTCGACGCCGTGCCGCCGGGCCAGCTCGGCGATCCGGTCGAGGACGTCGGGGACGAGGTGCACCGGCACGCAGACGTCCTCGGCCATGAACGCGCCGAGGGCGTCGAGGGCCGGCCCTGCGGCCCGGCGGGCCTCGAGGAACATGTCGCCCTCGGCGGGGTCGTCGGTGCTGAGCACCTCCCGCGCGCCGGCCTCCCGGCAGCAGGCGGCCATGACCTCGACCTCCTCGGCGCGGGCGGCCCCGGGGGCGTCGGACTGCCCGACCAGCAGCGCGCCGGCGGTGCGGTCCAGGCCCAGGGGGCGGAAGTCCTCGACCGCGTTGACCGTCGCGCGGTCCATGAGCTCGAGCATCGCCGGGCGGACCCGCGCCCCCATCGCGGCCACGGCTGCCCCGGCCTGCTGCGGGGTGTCGAACCAGGCGACGACGGTGGCGGCGGGCGGCTGGGCGGGCAGCAGCCGGAGGACGACGCGGGTGACCACGCCCAGGGTGCCCTCGCTGCCCACGAACAGCTTGAGCAGCGGCAGCCCGGCGACGTCCTTGACCGTCGTCCCGCCGAGGGTGACCAGCCGGCCGTCGGGGAGCACGACGTCGAGGCCGAGGACGTAGTCGGTGGTGACGCCGTACTTCACGCAGCAGATGCCGCCGGCGTTGGTCGCCACGTTGCCGCCGACGGAGCTGATGCGGAACGAGCCGGGGTCCGGGGGGTACCACAGGCCGTGGACGGCGGCGGCCTCCTTCACCGCGACGTTGAGCGCGCCCGCCCCGGCGACGGCGATCCGCTGGACCGGGTCCACCTCGATCGCGGTCATCCGCTCGGTGCTGACCACCAGGCAGCCCTCGACCGCGGTGACGCCCCCGGCCAGCCCGCTGCCCGCACCGCGGGGCACCACGGGCACCCGGTGCTCGGCGGCCCAGCGCACCGCGGTCTGCACGTCGGCGGCCGACCCGGCCCGCACCACGGCCGCCGGGCGGCCGGCCGCGGGGGAGCGGGTCCAGTCGTCCCGGTAGGACTCGGTGAGGTCGGGTTCGGTGAGGACCGTGCCCGCGGGCAGGGCGTCGATGAGCTGGGCGAGAACGGCGTCGTCCATACCCGTAGCCAACCACCGCCGGCCCGCGCTCAGCGCACGAGGACGACGGCCTCCACCTCCACGGCGATGTCGAAGGGCAGCGCGGCCACGCCCACCGCGGAGCGGGCGCCCCGGCCGGCCTCGCCGAGGACCTCGACGAACAGGTCGGAGCAGCCGTCGACGACCGCGGGGGTCGCGGTGAAGCCCGGGGCGGTGTTCACCATGCCGAGGGTCTTCACCACCTGCCCGACCCGGTCGAGGTCGCCGAGCTCGGCGCGCAGCACGGCGAGGACCTGCAACCCGGTCAGGCGGGCCGCGCCCCGCGCGGTGTCCAGGTCCAGCCCGCCCGGGCCCACCTTGCCGGTGACCAGGCCCCCGTCGGGCAGGACCGGGCCCTGCCCGGACACGAAGAGCAGGTCGCCGGCGCGGGCGGCCGGCCGGTAGGTCCCCCCGGGGGCCATCGGCGCGGGCAGCTCGATGCCCAGCTCGCGCAGTCGCTCGTCGACGGTCATCCACCGACCCTGGCCGCGCGGGGCGCCCGGCGGAAGACCTCCCGGGGCGGGTCGTGCCCGACCGGCCCCGGGCGCTAGCGTCGACCCGTGCAGCTGCCCGACGGCCTGGTCGCCGTGGTCAAGCGCGACTGCCCGACGTGCGTGCTGGTGGAGCCGGTGCTCCGCGGCCTGGGCGCCGCCGTCTGGTGCCAGGACGACCCGGGTTGGTTCGCCGGTGACGACACCTCGCTGGAGCTGTCCTGGCGGCTGCGGGTGGAGACCGTCCCGACCCTGCTGCGCGTCGAGGGCGGCGCCGAGACGGCCCGGGTGGTCGGCTGGAGCCGGCCGCAGTGGGAGGAGCTCAGCGGGGTGAGCGGGCTGGGCGCCGGGCTGCCCGAGCACCGGCCCGGCTGCGGGTCCCTGTCGGTGGACCCCGACCGGGTGGACGCGCTCGAGGCCCGCTTCGGCGACGGGCTGGCCAGCCGGCGGGTGGAGCTCGCCGACCGCGAGGACGAGCACGAGGCGGCGTTCGCCCGCGGCTGGACCGACGGGTTGCCCGTCGTCCCGCCCACGCCCGAGCGGGTGCTGGCGATGCTGCGCGGCACCTCGCGGGACCCGGGTGAGGTGGTGGCCGTCGTCCCGCCCGACCTCGTGCCGTGCACGGTCGAGAAGGTCGCGGTCAACGCGGTGCTGGCCGGCTGCCGGCCCGAGCACCTGCCGGTGGTGCTCGCCGCGGTCGAGGCCGCCTGCGCCGACGAGTTCGCCCTGCACGGGCTGCTGGCCACCACCTACTTCTCCGGCCCCGTCGTCGTCGTCAACGGCCGCATCACCCGGCGGATCGGCATGAACAGCGGGGTGAACGCGCTCGGCCAGGGCAACCGGGCCAACGCCACGATCGGGCGGGCCCTGCAGCTCGTCGTCCGCAACGTCGGCGGCGGCCGGCCCGGTGAGGTGGACCGCGCGACGCTGGGCAACCCCGGCAAGTACACGTTCTGCTTCGCCGAGCGCGAGGAGGGCAGCCCGTTCGCGCCGCTGGCCGCCGACCGCGGGGTACCGGGCGACGCGGTCACCGTGTTCGCCGGCGCCGGGGTCCAGCCGGTGGTCGACCAGCTCAGCCGGGACCCCGGGTCGCTGGCCCGCACCTTCGCCGCCTGCCTGCGCTCGGTCGCCCACCCCAAGCTGGTGCTCGCCTTCGACGCGCTGCTGGTGGTCTCCCCGGAGCACGGCCGGGTGTTCCGCGGGGCCGGCTGGGACCGCGCCCGCCTGGTGGCCGAGCTGGAGCAGCTGCTCACCCTGCCGGTCGGGGAGCTGGTCCGCGGGGCCGGGGGGATGGCCGAGGGGATGCCGGCCGGGTCGGGTGCCGACGAGCTGCCCAAGTTCCGGCCGGGCGGGCTGCTGGTGGCGCACGCCGGCGGGGACGCCGGGCTGTTCAGCGCGGTGATCGGCGGCTGGGTGTCGGGGACCTCGGGCAGCGCGCCCGTGACCAGGGAGGTACGGACATGAGGACGGTCCTCGACCCGACCGGCGAGCGGGCGCCGGCGTCCCGGCAGCTGCGGCCACGGCCCGACGGGCTGGCGGGCCGCACGGTGGGGCTGCTGGACATCTCCAAGGCCCGCGGGGACGTCGTCCTCGACCGGCTGGCCGAGCTGCTCGAACGCGAGGGCGCGCGGGTGCTGCGCTTCCGCAAGCCCACCTTCGCCCGGCCGGCGCCGGTGGACCTGCGGCAGGAGATCGCCGAGCGCTGCGAGGTGGTCATCGAGGCACTGGCCGACTAGGGCTCGTGCACGTCGTGCAGTGTGCACGACATCGCCGACCTCGAGGCCCGCGGCGTGGTGGGGGTGTTCCTGGCCAGCGAGGCCTTCGCCGAGGCCGCCCGGGTGCAGGGGGAGTCGCTCGGCTTCCCGGCGCCGGTCGTCCTGGTGCCGCACCCGGTGCAGGACCGCACCGACGAGGAGCTGCGCGCCGTCGCCGAGGCGGTCGCGCCCGCGGTCGTGGCGGCGGTGACCGGACCCGCGTGACGGTCGCCGGCAAGCCGCTCCGGGACGTCGTCGCCCCGGACCTCGACGTCCTCTTCTGCGGCATCAACCCCTCGCTGCGCTCGGCGGAGGTCGGGCGCCACTTCGCCCGGCCGGGCAACCGCTTCTGGCCCGCCCTGCACCTGGCCGGGCTGACCCCGCGGCGGCTCACCCCCGCCGAGGACGGCGAGCTGCCGCGGTACGGCCTCGGCGTGACCAACCTGGTGGCGCGGCCGACCCGCACCGCGGCGGAGCTCACGCCCGCCGAGCTGGCGACGGGCGCGGAGCTGCTGGCGGCGCTGGTCGACACCTGGCGGCCCCGGGTGCTGGCGGTGCTGGGCATCACCGCGTACCGCACCGGGTTCGGCCGGCCGCGGGCGGTGCTGGGCCGTCAACCGGAGCGGATCGGCGGCGCCGAGACGTGGGTGGCGCCCAACCCGAGCGGGCTGAACGCGCACTTCCAGCTGCCGGACCTGGCGCGCGCCTACCGGGAGCTGCGGCCGGACGGGTGCCCGGGGCGTGCCGGGACCCCTCCTCCCGGTGCGCCCGCGGGTGGCTGCTGACGGGGACGACGACCGCCGGCGAGGCCGTGCGGGTCCGCGGGTGCGGCCTGTTCGACCTGCCCCCGGACGGGCGGATCCGGCGCAAGGACTCCTACTGGGAGATCGTCGGGTGCCCACCCGGGTGACGGCGGGCCGGCCGCCGCCCCCGGTGGCCGGGCCGTCGCCCGCCGCGGTCAGCGGCGGGTGGCCAGGGTGCGCAGCTCGTGGGCGGACTCCAGCGTCGGCGCGGCGGCCGCCCACCGCTCGAGGGCCCGCTCCTCGCGGAGCCGGGCGCGGTCGCGGCGGTGGGCGCTGAGGGCGGTGCGCAGGCGGGACATGGTCGGACCTCCGGTGGTCAGGCGCCGACGGGCGTCGGCGCCGGGGTGGGGGCGGTGCGGCGGACGGCGGGGCTGCGCAGGGCCTGGACCCCGCCGTCGGGGGTGAGGGAGGCGTGGGGCAGCAGCCGCCGGGCCAGCCCGAGGGCGCGCTCGTTGTCCGCCTGGACGCTGGCGGTCAGCGTGGCGACGCCGCGCCGGGCGGCGAGGTCGGTCGGCTCGGCGAGCAGCTGGCGGCCCACCCCGACGCCCTGCCAGGCGTCCTCCACCACCACCGCCAGGTCGGCGGTGGCCGGGTCGGCGGGGGAGCGGTCGTAGCGGGCCACCCCGACGACCTCACCGCCGACGACGGCGACGAGGGCCTCGCGGCGGTCGTGGTCGACGTGCACCAGCCGGTGCAGCCAGCCCGCCGGCAGGCAGCGCAGCGGGGCGTGGAAGCGGCGGTACACCGTGTCGGGCGAGAGCCGCCCCCACAGCCGCCGGAAGGGCTCGGCGTCCTCGGGTCGCACCGGCCTGGTCGCCACCGCGATGTCCATCCCGACCTCCTGAGTTCGTGAGGTGAACTCTGCCCCGGTCGAGTGAGTTCGTCAAGCGAACCCAGCGTCGTAGACTGGGGGCATGAGCGAGGCGCGGTGGGACCGGTCCCGGTGCTCGGTCGCCGGCACGCTGGCGATCGTGGGGGAGAAGTGGAGCCTCCTGGTGCTCCGCGAGGCGTTCCTCGGCGTCCGGCGCTTCGCCGACCTGCAGCGCACCCTGGGCGCGCCGCGGGCGGTGCTCACCGACCGGCTGGCCACCCTCGTCGACCAGGGGCTGCTCCGGCGCGTGCCGTACCAGGCCGAGGGTGAGCGCCAGCGCCACGAGTACCGGCTGACCCGCAAGGGCGTCGACCTCTACCCCGCCCTGGTGGCGCTCATGGAGTGGGGCGACCGCTACCTCGCCGAGGACGGCGTGGCCCCGTTGGAGCTGCGGCACCGCGACTGCGGGGAGCCGGTGCACCTCGCGCTCGTGTGCGACGGCGGGCACCGGCTCGACGGCGCGCGGGAGGTCCGCCCGGTGCCGCACCCCTCCGTGCGCACGGCGGAGGCCTGAGCCGGCCCCCCGGTGGTACCCCCGGTCAGTGGACGCCGAGCGCGCGCAGGCCGGCGGTCACCAGCACGGCGGCGAGGACGGCGACCAGCACGTGCGCCCGCCGCCAGAGCAGCACCCCGGCCGTCGCCACACCGGCGGTGTCGGCCCCGACGCGCCACTCGCCGCCGTCGGCCAGGGCCGCGGTGACCACCAGCGCCGCCAGCAGCGCCGACGACAGCAGCACGACCACCCGGACGGCGGCCGGCGGCAGCTGCCGTGCCCCGGTCAGCGCCGGGCCGGCCCCGCGGATGGTGACCAGCACGGCCGCGCAGAGCAGCACCAGCAGCCACGCCGTCCCCGCGGTCACCCCGACCTCCGCAACCCGGCCAGCGCGGCCGTGCTGGCCGCGAGCACGGGCAGCCCCGGCGCGGCGACCGGGACCAGGGCCAGCGCGATCGCCGCGCCGGCGAGCGCGACGCCGAGGCGCAGCCGGTCGCGCACCTCGCCGGCGAGGATCGCCAGGAAGAAGGCGGGGAAGACGACGTCGAGGCCGAGCACCCGCACGTCGACCGACGCCGGGACGACGACGCCGAGGAGGGTCCCGAGGACCCAGAGCACGTACTGCGCCGCGGAGTGCCCGAACAGGTACTCGCGGTCGAAGGTCCCGTCACCGCGGGCGGCCATGGCCCAGGAGGCGTCGACGGTGGCCTGCCCCTCGAGCGCCCGCCGTGCCCGGCTGCCCCGCAGCGAGGGCCCGAGCGCCAGGCCCATGGGGAGGAACCGGGAGCTGACCAGGGCCGCCGCGCCGGCGGCCGCCAGCAGCCCGCCGCCGGCGCCCACGATGCCGAGCGCGGCCAGCTGCCCCGAGGCCGAGTACACGACCGCGGACATCACCACGGCCGCCGCCGGGGGCATGCCGAGGTCGGTCGCCACCACCCCGAACGAGACGGCCAGCACGAAGACCGCGCCCCCGTAGGGCGCGCCGTCCCGCAGACCCGCCCGGAAACCCCGCTCCGCCACCCCGCCGACCTCCCGTCCCCGCCAGACCCTGGCAGAGGGGTGATCCGGGCGGGCGGGCGGGGCGCGGCGGCGGCGCGCGGAGCGGCGCGGAGGGGCGCGGCCGCGGGTGCTCAGGCGGCCGGGGCGGCGAGCTCCGTGCCGGGTGCGCGGCGCAGCGACCACCGCAGGTCGAGCAGCTCGTTGACCCGTGCCTCGGCGACCTCGCAGGCCAGGGCGTCCTCGCCGCACGGCGCGGAGTCGAAGCGGCGGCGCAGTTCGGCCAGGGCGCGGAAGGCGTCCAGGATCGAGCGGTCGAGATCGGGGAGGCGGGGGGCGTGAGCGGTCATGGCGGCCTTCCGGCGGGGTACGGGGCCGGTGGCTGAGGCCGACGTCCCAGAGGTGGTGCGTCCCTACCCCGGAACGCGCCCCTCCAGTCCGCCCGCCGTCGACCACCTGCCCCCAGCGTGACCCGGCCCCGTTCCGCCGCCGTGTCGGCGGCGTGACGGGGCCGGGTCGGGCCGTACCGCGCTCAGGCCGTCACTCCGGCTCGACGGCCTCCGCCTGCACGCCGCGCTGTCCCTCGGCGGGGCTGAAGGAGACCCGCTGGCCCTCGTCGAGCGAGCGGTAGCCGCCGGTGTCGGCGATCGCGGAGAAGTGCACGAACACGTCGGCGCCGCCGTCGTCCGGGGAGATGAAGCCGAAGCCCTTCTCGGCGTTGAACCACTTCACGGTGCCGCCGACGCGGTCGCCGCCGCCGCGCGGGGCCGGGCGCCGGGCACCGCCGCGCGGGCCGCCGCCATGGCCGCCGGAGTCCCGGCCGCCGCCGTAGCCGCCGCGCGAGCCGCCGTCCCGCCCGCCGTACCCGCCGCCGTAGCCGGAGCCGCCGCCGGGGCCACCACCGAGGGGCCGGACGTTCTCCGCCTGCGGGCCGCGCTGGCCCTGGGTGGCCTCGTACTGCACGACCTGGCCCTCGTCGAGCGAGCGGTAGCCGCCGGTGTCGGCGATCGCGGAGAAGTGCACGAACACGTCGGCGCCGCCGTCGTCCGGGGTGATGAAGCCGAAGCCCTTCTCGGCGTTGAACCACGACACGGTGCCGGTGGCCACGCCCGCGGCGGCCCTGCCCCCGGTGCTGCCGCCCGGCCCGCGGTCGCGGCCGCCGGACGGGCGGGCCGGCGCCTCACCGGTCGGCCGGACGGTGTCGGCCTGCAGGCCGCGCTGGCCCTGGCTGGCCTCGTACTCCACCCGCTGCCCCTCGTCGAGGCTGCGGTACCCCCCGGTGTCGGCGATGGCGGAGAAGTGCACGAACACGTCGCGTCCACCGTCGTCGGGCTCGATGAACCCGAACCCCTTGCCTGCGTCGAACCACTTCACGGTGCCCTGCGGCATGTCCCTCGTCCACTCCTGCACTGTCGAGCCGGCGCGGGGTTCCTCTCCCGCCGCCGGTGCGAGGGTGCCCCTCCGGCCGGGCCGGGACGCGGGCACCCCCGCACCGATGCTCCCAGGCCCGCGGCCCGGGTGGGGGTGCCCCCCGTCACGGGCCCCCGTCACGGGCCCGGACGGCGCGCGACCGCTGGGCGCACGCGTCCGGTCAGTGCCCGGGTCCGGTAGGCGCAGCAGGACGACGAACCGCTCCGGCTGGTGCGGGTGGCTGCCTTCCCGGCCGGCGTCCCTGTCGCGGCGGGTCCGTACCGCTGTGCGCCGACGTGCGCGGGACTGGTTGTCCGCTTCCGGAGCTGGGTCACCGGTCCGGCGGACGCCGCCCTGCACTGACTGTGCGCGCACGGCTCCGGACCCGTCCGGTGCCGCCTTCCGCCCGTGGCGCGGGCAGCCCGCGGACCCGGCGCACGCGGGGGTGCGCCGGGTCCGTGGTTCTCGCTCTGGCCGTCCGGTTCAGGCGGCGAGTGGTGGGGCCGGGATGTGGATCTGGGTGCCGTCGGGGCGCCAGGTGCGCCAGGTGCCGTCGGGTTGCCGTTCGACGCGGAAGCCGTGGTGGACCTTGGTGTGGTGCCGCTCGCACAACAGCGCGCTGTTGGCGAGGCTGGTCTCTCCGCCGAGGGCCCATGCGAGCAGGTGGTGCACGTCGCACCAGTGGGTGGGAGCCCCGCAGCCGGTGAACACGCACCCGCGGTCGCGCCGCTCCACCGCCCGGCGCAGGTGCGGGGGCACCACCCGGTGGGTGCGCCCGACGTCCAGGGGGGCGCCGTCGGGGCCCAGCACGATGCGGGTGACCGCCCCGTCGCAGGCCAGCCAGCGGGCCCGGGCGGCGGAGATCGTGGCGCCGAAGCCCAGCTCCGCCGCACCCGGGCCGGTGCCGGGGTCGACCAGGTCGGCGGCGCCGAGGACCACGGCGACGTGCGGCTTGACCGTACGCAGCACCGGCAGGGTGCCGGCGGCGAGCTGGAGATCGCACAGCTGGACCAGGGCGTCGGCCTGCGCCTGGGGGCGGGTGCGCTCGTCGCCGGCGCACCGCCCGGCCTGCAGGAGGCTCTCCAGGGTGGCCTGCAGCCTCTCCCCGCCGGCGGCATCCAGCTCCAGCCGGCCGGTGAGCGACCCGTCGGCGTGCCGGACGAGGGAGAGCCGGCGGCCCTCGGTGGGGTCGGGCTCGGGCCCGTCGGGGTCCAGGCCGGCCAGGTAGTGCCGCACCACCTGCACCAGGTCGGCGTGCGGGCGCGCGGCGGCCAGGTCGGTGAGCAGCCGGTCGACCTCGGCCAGGTCCACGCCGGCGGCCGCGGCGGCGGCCAGGTTCTCCTCCCGGGTGATCGGGGCGATCGTCGCCACGGCCTCGGCCGACACCGCCCCGGCGGCGTGCGCTTCGGCCAGGGCGGGGAGCGCCTCCAGGGCCCGGCCGGCGCGGACCAGCCCGGCCGCGGTCAGGGTCGACATGCGCCCGTGCCCGCGCAGCCAGCCGGCCATGGTCTTGAGCCCGTCGAACTCGGGTGCGCCGGCCAGCTCGCAGGCCCGCACGGTGCGGGCCACCTCGGCGGCCAGCCGGTGCTGGGCGACCAGCAGCCCACCCAGGCGGGCCAGCAGCTCCGGGCCGAACGCCGTGGCCAGCTCGGCGCCGGCCAGCTCGTCCAGCGCGCTCGACAGCTGCTCCACCGCCGGGTCACCTCCCGCTCCACCGTCTCGAACGTGTGTACGGACATTACCGCCGCGCGAGGTCGCCGGTGTCGCGAATCCCCAGGTCGACGTCCTGTCCACACATTGCCGGTGCGGCCTTGACGGACCGCGGCGGCAGCCCGCTCCCGTGTGCCGGCGGCCGAAGATGGTCAGTTCTGGTCATGACCGCCGCCACGGACCGCGGCACGCTCACGGGCGACCCGGCCGGGCGGCCGGGTCCCCGCCGCGAGTGGCGGGAGCGTCGTCCGGAGGTCATCCATGGCTCCAGCCAGCCCCTGCGCCGCGCCGTCCCGGCCGGCGGCGCCGAGCCCTGAGCGGGCGGGGGTGCTGACCGGCACCAGGGTCCTGCTGGGGGCCTTCGTCGGGCTGACCGCGCTCGCCGTCGTCGCCCTGCTGATGCGGCCGGCGCAGGCGCACGAGGAGTTCGCCTGGCCGATCCACATGCCGATGACGGCGGCCTTCCTGGGTGCGGCCTACGCGGCGGGCTGCCTGCTGTCGGCCGCGGCGCTGCGGGAGCGGTCCTGGGACCGGGTCCGCGTCACCGTGGTGACCGTCGGCGTCTTCACCGCCCTGGTGCTGTGCGCCTCGGTGCACCACGCCCACCGCCTCAGCCTGGCCGACGGGGGACCGGTCGCGCGGTTCGCCGCCTGGCTCTGGCTGGGCGTCTACCTCGCCGTCCCGGTGGCCTGCCTGGCCGTGACCGTCCGGCAGGGCAGCGAGGCCGTCCGGCAGGGGGGCGCCGTGCGGCACGCGGTCGTCCGCCCGATGCCGACCTGGCTGGCCCGGACCGTCGCCGTGCAGGGCGCGGTCCTGGGCGCGGCCGGTGCGGTGCTGTTCGTCGGCGGGCTCGGGGAGCACCACCACACCACGCTGGTGATCGGGGTGCTGCCGTGGGACCTCACGCCGCTGTCCGCGCAGGTGGTCGGGTCGTGGTTGCTGGCTTTCGGCGTGGCGGCCGCCCTCGTGGTCCGCGAGCGGGACCTCGCCCGGCTGCGGGGGCCGGCGGCGGCCTACGCCGTCTTCGGGGCCCTGGAGCTGGCCGTGCTGGCCCGCTACCGGGCACAGCTCGACCACGGCGACCCGCGGCTGTGGGCCGCCGTGCTGCTGCTCCTGGGCATCGTCGCGGCCGGGGCCTGCGGGTGGTGGCTCGGCCGGTGGCGCGGGCCCGGGACCGGTGGGGTCCCGGGCCCGCGCCGGCCGGCGGCCACGTCGGAGAGCGGGAGCTCCCGCAGCACCAGGGCGAGCAGCAGCGTGACCGCCTGGAACGGCAGCAGGTAGCCGGGCACGGGCCGGCGCGGCGGCGCAGGTGATGCCTGCGGCGCGGGACGGCCGCCAGAAATCCGGTGGCGGTGCCGGCGCCCGGGCGCGCAGATTCTGTCGGTGGGTCGCGGGACGCTGCGGCCCTGCCGAGGAGGGGATGCCCCGTGCCACGTGAACTCGCGATCGAGGCCACCGGGCTGGTCAAGGCCTTCGGTGCCACCCGGGCCGTCGACGGCGTGGACCTCGCGGTGCCGGCCGGGGCGGTCTACGGCGTCCTCGGCCCCAACGGCGCCGGGAAGACGACGACCATCCGCATGCTGGCGACGCTGCTGCGACCCGACGCCGGCAGCGCATGCGTGCTCGGCCACGACGTGGTCGGCGAGGCCGACGCCGTCCGCGGTGCGATCAGCCTGACCGGCCAGCTCGCCTCCGTCGACGAGGAGCTCACCGGCCGGGAGAACCTGGTGCTGATCGCCCGGCTGCTCGGGCTGGGCCGGGCCGCCGCACGGGCCCGCGCCGACGAGCTGCTGGAGGCCTTCGGCATCAGCGGGGCCGCCGGGCGGCTGGTGAAGAACTACTCGGGCGGAATGCGCCGCCGGCTCGACATCGCGGCGAGCCTGGTGGTGACCCCGCCCCTGCTGTTCCTCGACGAGCCCACCACCGGCCTGGACCCGCGCTCGCGCACCCAGGTCTGGGAGATCGCCCGGGCGCTGGTCGCCGAGGGCACGACGATCCTGCTGTGCACCCAGTACCTCGAGGAGGCCGACCAGCTGGCCGACGGCCTCGTGGTGATCGACCGCGGCCGGGTGATCGCCGAGGGCACCCCGGGGCAGCTGCGGTCGTCGGCGGGCAGCGGGTCGCTGCACGTGCGGCTCATCGACCCCGAGCAG
This sequence comes from Geodermatophilus marinus, assembly GCF_003428645.1. Lineage (GTDB taxonomy): Bacteria > Actinomycetota > Actinomycetes > Mycobacteriales > Geodermatophilaceae > Geodermatophilus. Next base: position 146,603 of record NZ_QVQH01000007.1, read on the forward strand.
CGCCCCGAGGCCGCCCGGGGGCTCGAGCAGGCGGTGGGCCCGGTGGTGCTGGAGCCGGACGGCGCCGCGCTGTCGGCGGCCTGCGAGGACGCCGCGCGGGCCGCCGCCGGGGTCGCCGAGCTGGCCCGGGCGGGGGTGGCCCTCGCCGACTTCTCCCTCGGCCGGCCGAGCCTGGACGAGGTCTTCCTGGCCCTCACCGGCCACCTGGCCGCCGACGCGGCCCCCGTTCCCGAGGAGCAGCCGTCGTGACCGCCACCAGCGCCGCGTCCGGCACCACCGACACCGTCGCCGTCCGGAGGGCCATCGCCTCCACGCCGCGACCGCCGCGGCCGGGCCGGCTGGCCACCGCGCTGACCTTCGGCTGGCGCGGCATCCTCAAGATCAAGCACGTGCCCGAGCAGCTGCTCGACGTCACCCTGACGCCGGTCATGTTCGTGCTGATGTTCACCTATCTGTTCGGCGGCGCCATCGCCGGCTCCACCGGCGCGTACCTGCAGTACGTGCTGCCGGGGATCCTCGTCATGTCGGTGCTCTTCACGACCGTCTACTCCGGCGTCACGCTGAACACCGACCTCACCAAGGGCGTCGTGGACCGGTTCCGCTCCCTGCCGGTGTGGCGGCCGGCCCCGCTGCTCGGAGCGCTGCTCGGCGACAGCGTCCGCTACGTCATCGCCGGCACGGTCATCCTGGTGCTGGGGTTCGTCCTGGGCTGGCGGCCCGACGGCGGCCTGCCCGGCGCGCTGGCCGCCCTCGGGCTGGTCGTGGTCTTCTCGTTCGGCCTGTCGTGGGTCTTCACGGTGATGGGCCTGCTCCTGCGGGCGCCGAACGCCGTCCTCAACGCCGGGTTCACCGTGCTGTTCCCGCTGACCTTCCTGTCCAACGTCTTCGTCGACCCGGCGACGCTGCCCGGGCCGCTGCGGGCCTTCGTCGAGGTCAACCCGATCTCGGTGCTGGTCACCGCGACCCGGTCCCTGGTCGACGGGGCACCGGACGGCACGGCCGTCGCCGTGTCCCTCGCGGTCGCTGCGGCGCTGGCCGCGGTGTTCCTCCCGATCACCACCCGCCTCTACCGCAGCCGCTGAGCCGCTCCCGGTCCCGGGACGGGGCCGGCGGCCGTCGGGCCAGGCGTCCGGGGGCCGCCGGTCAGGTGCTACCGGTGCCGGTCGCGGCGGTGGTCCCCGCCGGCGCCTCGGTGGTGGCCGGCGCCTCGGTGGTGGCCGGTGGCGGGGTGGTGGCCGGTGGCGGGGTGCTGGCCGGTGGCGGGGTGGTGGCCGGTGGCGGGGTGGTGGCCGGTGGCGGGGTGGTGGCCGGTGGCGGGGTGGTGGCCGGTGGCGGGGTGGTGGCCGGTGGCGGGGGGGTGGTGACCGGCGAGGGTGCCGTGGTGGTCCCCGGCGCCGTGGTCGTCCCGGGTGCGGTCGTCGTCCCTGGTGGCGTCGTGGTGCCGGGGCTCGTGGTGCCGGGGCTCGTGGTGCCGGGGCTCGTGGTGCCGGGGCTCGTGGTGCCGGGGCTCGTGGTGCCGGGGCTCGTGGTGCCGGGGCTCGTGGTGCCGGGGCTCGTGGTGCCGGGGCTCGTGCTGCCGGGGCTCGTGGTGCCGGGGCTCGTGGTGCCGGGGCTCGTGGTGCCGGGGCTCGTGCTGCCGGGGCTCGTGCTGCCGGGGCTCGTGCTGCCGGGGCTCGTGGTGCCGGCGCTCGTGCTGCCGGGACCAGGCGTCCCCGCGGCCGCGGTCGTCGGCGGGGCTGCGGCGGTCGTGCCCGGCGCGGCCAGCGGCTGGCGGGCCGCGGAGGCCCCACCGGCCGGGGTGCCCCCGGCGACGACCGCGGCCGGGGAGCCGGCCACGGGTGGCGCCAGCAGGGCGCCGCCACCGCCGCCGCCGCCACCGCCGCCGCCACCGCCGCCACCGCCGTCGGCGGGCGACTCCGCCTCGGGCAGCGCCTCGCCGATCTCGCCGCCCGGGGCCGGCGTCGGGGCGGCATCGGACTCGCGGATGGCCAGTGACGCCGCGCGACCGCTGGCCTCGGTCTCCCCGACGCCCTCGCGCAGCACCGAGGCGAGGACGCCCATGCCGACGAGCACCGCGAGCGCCACCGCAGCAGTGGCCGCGCGCTCTGCCCAGGCCGGCAGGCCCCGGCCCGGCCCGGCCGGCACCGGGGTGGCCGACCGGGCCACGGCCGGGGCCGGGACGGTGGTCGCCGGCGCGGGAGCGGCCGCGGCGGGAGCGGCACCTTCGGCCGGCCGGCGGCCTGCCGTCGCCCGCAGCCGCCCAGCCGTGCCGGGGCGGAGCAGGACGCAGGCCAGGACGCCGGCCGCGAGGACCGCGGCGCCCACGAGCATCGCGATCGCCTGCCCCGCGGCGAAGGCGTCCCGCGCCCCTTCGGCGACGGCGGCCCCGCGGACCCCGAGCCCGCCGGCCACCTCGACCGCCGGGGTGACCCCGCCCTGCACCTGCGCGGCCGCGTCGGCGGGCAGGCCGCGGACGACGCCGGCGACCTCGCCCGCGTAGCCGGTCAGCAGCGCACCGGCCGCCACGACCGCGCCGAGCGCCGCCCCCACCTGCCGGCCGGCGGCGCCGACCGCGGCCGCCCGGAGCTGTGCGTCGGCCGGCAGGTCGTCGGTGACCAGCGCGGCGGCCGGTCCGAGCGCCAGGCCGCTGCCCGCCCCGCAGAGGAGCAGCGCGACCCCGACCTGCCACAGCGGCGTCCCGACGCCGGCGAGGACGGCCAGCAGCACGAAGCCGGCGCCCAGCACCGCGAGGCCGCCGGCCGCGACCGCCCGGGCTCCCGCCTGCCGCACCAGCACCGGCACGAGCGCCGCCGCGAGCGCGAACCCCGGCGCGATAGGGGTCAGCCACAGCGCGGCCGCCAGCGGCCCGAGGCCCTGGACGTGCACCAGCCACTGGGGGAGGAGGAAGAGCAGGCCGGAGAGGGCCAGGAACAGCAGCAGGACCACCAGGTTCCCGGTGGCCGTCCCGCGGGACCGCAGCAGCCGGAGGTGCAGCAGCGGGGTGCCGCTGCGCAGCTGCCGGCGCACGAAGGTGATCAGCAGACCCGCGGCGGCGGCCCGCGCGGCGATCGTGGCCGGGTCGATCCAGCCGCGCGTCGGGGACTCGACGACCCCGAAGGCCAGCGCCCCCAGCCCGAGCAGCAGGAGCAGGGCGCCCACCGGGTCGACGGGGAGGTCCGGATCGCGCGCCGGCGGGACGACGAGCGCGCTCAGCCCGAGGACGACGGCGGCCGCCGCGCCGAACGCGGCCGGCACGCTGCCCCACCACGAGAACTCGAGCAGCACACCGGCGAGCAGCAGCCCGAGCAGCGCGCCGGCGCCCGTGACCGCCAGCCACCACCCGATCACGCCCGGCCGGCGTTGCCGGGGGACGGCGTCCAGCAGCACCGCCAGCGTCACCGGGAGCACGACGGCGGCACCGACCCCGGTCAGGGCACGCAGCGCCACGAGCTGCCAGACCTGGTCCACGAGGGCGGTGGCGATGCTCGCGACGGCGACGAGCCCGAGCCCGGCCAGCAGCGCCTCGCGGCGGCCGAACCGGTCCGCGGCGACCCCGAGGGGGAGCAGCAGGCCGGCGACGACCAGGGGGTGGGCGATGACCACCCAGGTGAGCGCGGTCTGGCCCGCCCCGGTCGCGGCCGCCAGCTCCGGCAGCGCCAGGGTGAGCGACGACCCGGCGCCGACCACCAGCGCAGCCGCCGTGCACATCACCGCCAGCAGGGCGCCGCGCCCCGCGATGGCCGTGGGAGTCCCCCGCATCAAGCCCCTCCAGCCGCGCCCCGTCGGGCGCCCGGCGCCGAGCGCCCGGCACCGGTCGCGCGCCAGCATGGTCCGCCCCGGTCGGGCGGCGCAACCTCCTCGCTCGCCCTTCCCGGCCGGGGCCCTCCGGGTTGTGGGCTCCGCCCGCGGCGCGCGAGCATCGCAGCGGCAGCGGCGCGAGGAGGCGGCGATGACGAGGCACGGGACTCCCGGCGACGGGACGGCCGGGGGCGACCTCGGCTACGACACGGTGCACGAGGGGGCGGCGCAGCAGGGGGCGCACCAGGAGCGGGAGTACCCGCCGGCCGGGTCCGGCCGCGGGCCCGTGCCGCCGCGGCCGGAGGACGTCGGCGGCGACCTCTCCTACGACGAGAGCCACGACTTCCGCCGGTGAGCGCGCGGACCCCCGGGGGGGACGGCGGTACGGAGGGCCGGGGCCCGGTCACCGGGTACGCCGAGTACCTCGACCTGCCCCAGCTGCTCGGCGCCCAGCACCCGCGCAGCTCGCCGGTCCACCACGACGAGCTGCTGTTCATCGTCCAGCACCAGACCAGCGAGCTGTGGTTCAAGCTGGTGCTGCACGAGCTCACCGCCGCCTGCCGGTACCTGGGCGGGGACGAGCTGGCGCCGGCCCTCAAGTGCCTGGCGCGGGTGAAGAACGTGCAGCGCACCCTCATCGAGCAGTGGTCGGTGCTGGCCACGCTCACGCCGCGCGAGTACGCCCAGTTCCGCGGCGCGCTGGGCACCGCCTCGGGGTTCCAGTCGCACCAGTACCGGGCGGTGGAGTTCGTCCTGGGCAACAAGGACGCCGGGCTGCTCCCGGCGTTCGCCGCCGACCCGGCCGCGCACGACCTGCTGGCCGGCCTGCTGGAGGCGCCCACCCTCTACGACGAGTTCCTGCGGCTCATGGCCCGGCAGGGCGTCGCCGTCCCCGCCGAGGTGCTCGACCGGGACGTGCGGGAGGCGTGGACGTACCGCCCCCAGCTGGTGCCGCTGTTCCGCGCCGTCTACGAGGACCCCGGTGCCCCGTGGGGCTTCTACGAGGCCTGCGAGAGCCTGGTCGACATCGAGGACAACCTGCAGATGTGGCGCTTCCGCCACCTGCGCACCGTGCAGCGGACCATCGGGGACAAGCGGGGCACCGGCGGGTCGGCCGGGCTGGCCTTCCTGCGCCGGGCGCTCGACGTCACCTTCTTCCCCGAGCTCTACGCCGTCCGCACCGTCATCGGCACCTGAGCCGCGGCCCCCCGGCGGGGAGCCGCGGCGCCGGACCTCAGAGCCAGCCGCGCCGTGCGCCGAGCTGGCGGACGACCTCGTCCAGCCGGGCGGCCACCGCGTGCAGGTCGGTGTCGGAGTGCGCCAGGCGCAGCCGGCCGCTCACGTCGCGGCCCTCGGTGAGCAGGCCGCCGCGCCGGTCGACCTCCAGCACCACCTCGACCCCCTGCGGGTCGGCCAGGAAGGTCACCTCCACCTCGTTGACCCGGCCGCGCAGGGACATCGGCGGGGCGAACTCGACCTCCTGGTAGAAGGGCAGCGCGCTGCCGGGCAGGTGGCCCTTCTCCACGTCGGCGCCGCGGAAGGAGAAGCCGAGGCCGTCGAGGGCCTGCAGCACGGTGCGCTGCACCGGCAGCGGGGTGACGGTCACCGGGTCGAGGTCACCGGGGTCGACGGCGCCGCGGACGTCGACCCGGGTGCGCAGGCCGACCCGCATGCCGCGCAGCGTCCAGCCGTCGATGCTGGTGATCGGGCACTGCCACGGGACGGCGAGACCGAACGGGATGGCGTGCCGGGCGCCCGGCTCGATCCGGCCCGCGCCGGCGACGGTGGCCGTGCCGAAGGCGACGTTCTCCTTCCAGGAGTTGTCCCCGCGCTCCACCTCGACGGTGGCCTCGAGGGCCACGCGGATCTCGGTGATCTCCTGGGCGACGTCGCCGCCGGTGAGGTGGACGGTGCCGGTGACGGTGCCGCCCGGGGTGGTGGTGGGGGTGTCGAGGACGGCGTCGACCGACGCGTTGCCGCCGCCGAGCTTGGCCATGAGGTCGCGGAAGCCCACGGGGGTGCTCCTCCAGGGGTGGGGTCGGGTGTGCCGCGGCATGATGCACGCCGGCCGGTCGCGGCGGAACCTCCGGGCGCGCCGTCCAACGCGGTGCGTTGACGTGACGTGGGTCACTGATTACCGTGACGCCGACCCGAACGACCCCGCGGCCGGGCGCCGCGGCCGTCCGGCGCTGGGGCGAGCCCGCTCGACGACGACGAGCCGCCGCCGGCCTGCTCGAGCGGGCCGGCAGGCTGCCGGGTGCCGCCGGTGGATCCGGGCCGCACCCCCAGGAGAGGCGACCCGATGACCGCGAGTCCGGCGGTGTCCCCGGCCGACGACCCCCGCCACGCGTCGGCGCGTTCCGTGGCACGGCCCGTCCCGGCCGCGGTGGCGGCCCCGTCCGCGCCGCCGCGGAGCCCGGCGGTCACCACCGGCCGGCCCGTCCCCGCCGGCATGTTCACCGCGATCTGCGCCGAGCTCGGCTACGACCCCTACGCGGTGCTGTCGGTCCGGCTCAATGCGCGGGAGGTCGTCGTCACCCGCTCCGACGAGCACGGGGGCCTGGGCACGGTGACCCACCCGGTCGAGCCGTAGGGGCCGCCCGGCGGGGCGGGCGCGCGGGCGGACCGCGCGTCCTCAGGCTCCTCCGGGCGCCCGCACGGTCAGCGTGACCCCGTCGGCGAGCCGGTAGGGCCGGGTGTCGACCAGGCCGCCGACCGCCCGCCGCAGCCGCGACACCTCGGCGCGGGCGGTCACCCGGTGCGCGTCGTCCCCGAACAGGGCCGTGCTGAGCCCGGCGGCGCTCACCCCGGCCCGTCCCGCGCGGTGCAGCAGGACCAGCAGCTCGGCGTGCCGGCGGGTCAGCGGCGTCCGCCACGGCTCGCCGTCCCCGGGGTCCAACCGCAGCACCGGCGCGCCGGTGAGGTCCAGCTCGGCGCGCAGGTCGGTGGCCCGGTCCGGCGGGCGGACCAGCCAGCCCTCGCCGAGCCGCTCCGGCGTGCAGAGGCCCAGCCCCGGCACGGCGATGAGCCGGTCGGCCCGCGGGACCTCGAGCCGGTCCCGGACGGCGATGCCCGCCTGGTGGGCCACCCAGCCGTCGTCGTCGACGAGCAGCACCGGGCCGCGGACGGTGGCCAGCACGCCCTGCGCGGACCGGCGCACCCGCTCCAGGTGCTGCTGGTGGTGCCGCCACAGCCGGGACTCGGCCAGCCGCACCGCCGTCTCGACCAGCGCGCCGATCAGCGGGTGCAGGGTGAGGGCCGGGCCGCTGACGTCGACCACGCCGAGCAGCTCCCCGGTCGCCGGGTGGTGGATCGGTGCGGCCGTGCAGTACCAGGGGTGCTGGGCCTGCTCGAAGTGCTCGGCGGAGAACAGCTGCACCGGCGCCGCCTCGGCCAGCGCCGTCCCGATCGCGTTGGTGCCGACGACGCCCTCCGTCCACAGCGCGCCGGGGGTGAAGCCGAGGGCGTCGGCGCGCAGCTGCACGGCCGCCGATCCCTCGCGCCAGAGGATGACCCCGTCGGCGTCGGTCACCACGACGAGGAAGCAGGAGGCGTCGGCGGCGCTGACCAGCACCTGCCGCAGCTCGTCGACCACCAGCGACAGGGCCGAGCGGGCCCGCCGCGCCTCCAGCTCGGCCAGCGGCAGCGGCCGGCGGGTGTTGGCCCGGGACGGGTCGAGGCCCAGGCCGAGCACCCGGGACCAGGAGCGGGCGACCACGTCCCGCGGCTGCGCCGGCGGGCGCCCGCCGCCGATGACCGCGTCGTGCACGCGGACCAGGACGCGGGCGTGCTGCGAGAGGTCCGTGCCCGGGGTGATCGCCGAGAAGCCGGGCACGGGCACCTCCAGGTCGGCACCGCGGGATGCAACCGGCTGCAACCCTCCCGCGCCGGCCCCGGGTGCGGTGTGCTCCCCATCACACCACGCCCGAACCCCCCGGGAGGAGACGCGATGACGCAGACCCTGGACGCCCCGCCCACCACCGCCGAGCAGCGCGCGCAGACCTGGCTGACCGGGTTCGAGGACGCCCTGCGGGCCCGCGACGTCGGCCGCGCCGCCGGCATGTTCGCGACCACCAGCTTCTGGCGTGACCTGGTCTCGTTCACCTGGAACCTCACCACCGTCGAGGGGCGCGCGGGCGTCACCGGCCTGCTCGAGGGGACGCTGGAGAGCACCGACCCGTCGTCCTTCGCGCTGGAGGAGCCGCCCGAGGAGGCCGACGGGGTGACCACCGCGTGGTTCACCTTCGAGACCGGGCCCGGCCGCGGCCGCGGTCTGGTGCGGCTGGTCGAGGAGGACGGCGAGACCCGGGCGTGGACCCTGCTCACCACGCTGCACGAGCTCAAGGACCACGAGGAGCCGCGCGGGCCGCGCCGGCCGATGGGTGCCGAGCACGGCGCCGACCGCGAGCGGCTCACCTGGGCCGAGCGCCGGGAGCGGGAGGAGGCCGAGCTCGGCGTCACCGTGCAGCCCTACGTGCTCGTCGTCGGCGGCGGGCAGGGCGGCATCGCCCTCGGCGCGCGGCTGCGGCAGATGGGCGTCCCCGCGCTGGTGGTCGACAAGCACCCGCGGCCGGGCGACCAGTGGCGCGGCCGGTACAAGTCGCTGTGCCTGCACGACCCGGTCTGGTACGACCACCTGCCCTACCTGAAGTTCCCCGACAACTGGCCGGTGTTCTCGCCGAAGGACAAGATCGCCGACTGGCTGGAGTCCTACGTCCGGGTCATGGAGATCCCCTACTGGGGGAGCACGGAGGCCAGGCGCGCCACCTACTCGCCGGAGGCGGGGGAGTGGACCGTCGAGGTCGAGCGCGAGGGCGCGCCGCTGACGCTGCGCCCGAAGCACCTGGTGCTGGCCACCGGCATGAGCGGCAAGCCGAACGTGCCGGTGCTGCCGGGGCAGGACGTGTTCCGCGGGGACCAGCACCACTCCTCGGCGCACCCGGGCCCGGACGCCTACGCGGGGAAGCGCTGCGTGGTGATCGGGAGCAACAACTCCGCGTTCGACATCTGCGGCGCGCTGTGGGAGGCCGGCGCCGACGTCACGATGGTGCAGCGCACCTCGACGCACATCGTCAGGAGCGACAGCCTCATGGAGATCGGCCTCGGCGCGCTCTACAGCGAGCAGGCCGTGGCCGACGGGGTCACCACCGAGAAGGCCGACCTCGTCTTCGCCTCGATCCCGTACCGGATCATGCACGAGTTCCAGATCCCGCTGTACGAGCAGATGAAGGAGCGGGACGCCGACTTCTACCGGCGGATGGAGGCCGCCGGCTTCTGGCTCGACTGGGGGGACGACGGCTCCGGGCTGTTCATGAAGTACCTGCGCCGCGGCTCCGGTTACTACATCGACGTGGGCGCCGCCGACCTGGTGGCGAACGGGGACGTGCGGCTGGTGCACGGCCAGGTCGACCACCTCACCGAGGACGCCGTCGTCCTCGAGGACGGCACGACGCTGCCGGCCGACCTGGTCGTCTACGCCACCGGGTACGGGTCGATGAACGGCTGGGCGGCCGACCTGATCAGCCAGGAGGTCGCCGACCGCGTCGGCAAGGTGTGGGGCCTGGGCTCGGACACCACCAAGGACCCGGGCCCGTGGGAGGGCGAGCAGCGCAACATGTGGAAGCCCACCCAGCAGGAGGGGCTGTGGTTCCACGGCGGCAACCTGCACCAGTCGCGGCACTACTCGCTCTACCTCGCACTGCAGCTCAAGGCCCGCCACGAGGGGATCCCGACGCCGGTGCACGGGCTGCAGGAGGTGCACCACCTCTCCTGACCGCCCGGCCGGGGCGGCGAGGCCCTCCCGCCCCGGCCGCGGCCGCGCCCCGGCGGGCGGTTGACCTGCGGTTCTGGTACGCAGGGAGCCGAACCGGGGCGGGCGTCGCCCCAGGGGGACGGCACGAGGTCGACGCCACGCCCTCCGACACCCACGGAGAGGCCCCCATGGACCGTCGTCGCGCGGCGTTGCTGCTCAGCCCCCTGCTCGTCCTCGCCGCCTGCGGCGGATCCGGAGGGGAGGGCGCCGGGCAGGACGTCGCGGCGGCCGCCTCGGCCACCCCGGCCGGGCCTCCTCCGGAGGTGGAGTGGGGCGCCTGCGGGTTCCAGGTCCCCGCCGGTGTGCAGATCGACTGCGGGACCCTCCCGGTCCCCGCCGACCGCGCCGACCCCGGGGCCGGGACCGTCGACCTGGCCTTCGGCGTGGTCCGCACCCCGGACCCGGACCCGGCCGCGACCCCGGTCGTCTACCTCTCGGGCGGGCCGGGCCAGAGCACGCTCGAGCTGGTGCCGCAGGCCTACGGGCAGCTGTACGAGCCGCTGGCCCGGGGCCGCGACCTGGTGCTGCTCGACCAGCGCGGCACCGGCCTGTCGCAGCCCTCCCTGGCCTGCGAGGAGTACGGCTCCTGGGTCCGCGAGTCCCTGGGGGCCGGCCTGTCACCGGAGGAGCTGCGCACCCAGGCGCTGGACTCGCTGGAGCAGTGCCGGGCGCGGCTGGTCGAGGAGGAGGGCGTCGACCTGGACGACTACGACAGCGTCGCCTCGGCCGCCGACCTCGACGACCTCCGCCGGGCCCTGGGTCACGAGCAGTGGGACCTCTACGGCATCTCCTACGGCACCCGGCTGGCGCAGACGGTCCTGCGCGAGCACCCCGAGGGCGTGCGGTCGGCGGTGCTCGACGCGGCCTACCCGGTCGACGCCGACCTCTACGAGGAGACCCCCAGCAACGCCGTGCGGGCCATGGAGGCGCTGTTCGACGCGTGCGCGGCCGACCCCGCGTGCGCCGAGGCCCACCCCGACCTCGGCCGCACCGTCCGCGACCTGGTGGCCGAGCTCGACGCCGAGCCGGCGCCCCTCACCGTCGTCGACCCCGCCACCGGCCAGCGGGTGCAGGACGAGCTCAGCGGGGCCGCCCTCGCCGGGTTCCTGTTCCAGAGCCTCTACTCGACCGAGCTGGTCGACCACCTGCCCGAGATCATCGCGGCCGCCGACGAGGGCCGGTACGACACCATCGGGCTGCTCCTGGGCGCCCTCTCCCAGCAGCTGGACCTGGTGGCCGTCGGCCAGCAGCTGGCCGTGCAGTGCGAGGAGGAGGTCGCGTTCAGCTCCCGCGAGGCGGTCGCGGAGGCGGCGGCCGAGCACCCGCTGGTCGAGGGCTTCCTGGACGGCGCGGTGACCCTGGGGCCCGGCGTCTTCGAGGTCTGCGACGCCTGGGCCGCCGGCCGGCCGGACCCGGCGGCGGACGAGGCCGTCAGCAGCGACGTCCCCGTGCTCGTGTTCGCCGGCGAACTCGACCCGATCACCCCGCCCCGGTGGGGTGAGGACGTCGTGGCGGGCCTCTCCGACGCGCGGCTCGTGCTGTTCCCGCACACCGGGCACGGCTCCCTGCCGTCCCACGACTGCGCCGTCCGCATCGCCACCGAGTTCCTCGACGACCCGGGCACCGAGCCGGGCACCGGCTGCGTCGACGAGGTGCCGCCGCCGACCTTCACCGCGGCCGGCGTGGACGTGGCGATGACGCCCTTCGAGAGCGAGGAGCTGGGCCTGGCCGGCATGCGACCGGAGGGCTGGACGGAGGTCCTGCCCGGCGCCCACCAGGAGTCGGCGCTGGTGTCGCTGGTGCAGCGGGTGGTCCCGGGGGCCACCGCGGAGCAGCTGCTGCAGCAGCTCGCGGCCCAGCTGGGCACCGGGCAGCCGCCGCAGCCGGTCGAGCAGCTGCAGACCGGAGCCCTGTCGTGGGACCTGTACCGCCTCGACGACCTCGGCCAGCGGGTCGAGCTGGCGCTGGCCGACAGCCCGCAGGGGCTGGTGCTCGTCCAGCTGACGACGACGCCGGAGCGCGCGGACGTCCACCGCGAGCAGGTCTTCCTCCCGGCGGTCGAGGCGCTGACCCCGGCGCCCTGAGCCGGCCCCGCCGCGCGCCCGACCCGTCGGCCGAGGGGGGCGGGCGCGCGGCCCGGTCGCCGGACCGTTGCCGCCGGTGGCCGGCGTCACTAGCGTCCGGGCACCGCGGGGGCCCGACGAACGCCAGGAGGAACCGTGACCACGACGTCCGAACCCGCCGCGGCCCCCGCGTCGCCCACCGCCGGGCCGCGGCTGCCCGGCCGACTCGGGGACCCCACCGCCGAGTACCGCACCGACCCCCGGGCGGCCCGTGCGCTGCGGGAGGCACTGGCGCGGGTGGGGCTGGACGCGCCGGCCGCCGAGCCGCCGCTGGACCGCGAGGCCCCGCTCGAGGCGCGGATGCAGTTCATCCGGGGGGGCGCACGACGCGTTCGAGGGCCTGTACGCCGCGCTCGAGGCCGGGCGGCCGCCCCGCGACGACGTGACCCGCACCGAGCGCGCGGTGCGGGGCCGCGGCGGGCACGACATCCCCCTGCACGTCCTCCGCCCCGCCGGCGCCGACCGGGCGCTGCCGGGGGTCGTGTACGTGCACGGCGGGGGGATGACGATCCTGGAGTGCGCCAACCGCGTGCACCTGCGCTGGTGCGAGGACCTCGCCGCGCACGGGCTCACCGTCGTCGCGGTCGACTTCCGCAGCGCCGGCGGGCCGGCGGGGCACTTCCCGTTCCCCGCGGGGCTCGAGGACTGCTGCGACGCCGTCGACTGGATCGCCGCGCACCGCGACGAGCTGGGGATGTCCTCGGTCGTCCTGCAGGGGGAGTCCGGCGGGGCCAACCTCGCGATCGCCACCACGCTGGCGGCCAAGCGGGCCGGGACCGTCGGGGCGATCGCCGGGGTGTACGCGGCGGTCCCGTACATCTCCGGCGGCTACGGCTGGTCGCGGGAGGAGAAGCTCGCCGAGCTCCCCTCGCTGGTGGAGAACGAGGGCTGGTTCCTCAACACCGCGATGATGGACCTGCTGGTCAGCGGCTACGACCCCGACGACGCGCACCGGCGGGACCCCCTGGCCTGGCCGTACTTCGCGACCGAGGAGGACCTCGCCGGGCTGCCGCCGCACGTCGTCACGGTCAACGAGCTGGACCCGCTGCGCGACGAGGGCATCGCCTACTACCGCAGGCTGCAGGCCGCCGGCGTCCCCTCGACCGGGCGGGTCAACCTGGGTCTCACCCACGCCGCCGAGCTGATCTTCAAGGAGGCCGTGGGCGACGTGTACGACTCGACGCTCACCGACATCGCACGGTTCACCCGGGCGGTGTCGACCGCCTGAGCAGCCCCGCGGCACGACGCGGCCCGGCCCCCGTGGGGGTGCCGGGCCGCGTCGTGCGCCGGCTCAGGCCGCGCGCCGGAGCGGCGCCGCGGCCGGGCAGGTCCACCGCATCTCCAGGTGCCGGTGACCGGCGGCGTCGACGACGGGCACCCAGCGCAGCTGCGGGCGGGGCTGCGTGTTCATGCGTGTGGCCACCTCTCGTTCACCTGTTGTTCACCTGGTGACCGACCATCGTCCACCTCGTGCCGGAAGCGCAGCGACCGTGACCGAACCGTGACCCGTGCTGTCGCGGTTGGCCGCACCGGGCGGCGGGCATGCCGGGGCCAGCCGACCGCCGGAGGACAGCTGCCGTGACCCGCCCCGACCGCCCGACCTCGTCCCCCCGCGTCCCGCCCACCCGGGTGGACGCCAACCGGCTGTGGGTCGACTCCCGGCCGCGGGCCCTCCTGCAGCGCCGGGTCGAGGCCGCCGAGCTGCGCCGGCTCGGCGGGCCGCAGACCGGCGGGCGGGTGCTGGAGCTGGGCACCGGGCGGCGCGGGACGGGGCTGCGGCTGGCCCTCGAGGCCTTCGGGGCGGCGCACGCCGACGGGGTCGAGCTGCACGACGGCAGCGTGCGGGCCTGCCGGGCCGCGGTGGCCGACCTCGGGGACCGGGTCACCGTGGCGCAGGGCGACGCCACGCGGCTCGACGCGCCGGACGGCAGCTACGACGCGGTGTTCGGCTACCACGTGCTGCACCACGCGGAGGACTGGCGCGCCGTGCTGGCCGAGGCCGCCCGGGTGCTGCGGCCCGGTGGCCGGCTCTACTCGTGCGAGATGACCGCCCGCTTCGTCGACAGCCGGCCGCTGCGCGCGGTGTCCTTCCACCCGGCCGACGGCGACCGGCCCACGCCGGAGGGCCTGGCGGCCGCCTGCCGTGCCGCCGGCCTCGACGTCACCGGGCAGGCCACCCGGCTGGCCGGCTGCTGGACGGCGCTGGTCGCCGCCCGCCGGTGACCCGCCCGGCCCCGGACGCCGCCCGGCCCGGGCCCACCGTCCGCTCCGCCCTGCGGCTGCTGCGCCGCCACGCGGGGCCGGCCTACCTCGCCGCCGTCGGGGCGACGCTGGTCAACACGGTCCCCGACGTCGTCCGCCAGCTGCTGGTGTACGACGACCCGCGGCTGTCGGCCGCCGTGGTCGTCGACGCCGTCGGCCTCCTCACCGGCCTGGTCGCCCAGCTCTGGGTGACCGGGGCGCTCGCCGGGCTGCCGCGCGACGGCCGGCTGCGCGCCCGGGGTGCCCTGGGCCGGGGGACGGCGCTGGCCTGGCGGGCGGTGCGCACGGCGCCGGCGACCGTGCTGGCCGGCGTGCTGCTCGGCGGCGCGGTGTCGGCCCTGCTCACCGTCCCCGCCACGGTGGCCGCGCTCGGGGTGGGCGGGATGATCGGCCCGCTCGACGCCCCGTCGGCGGCCGCGTTCACCGTCGCCACGGTCAGCGACGTCGTCGCCAGCGCGGTCACGCTGCCCTTCCTGGCCCTCGTCCTGGTCCTGGCCGGTTCGAGCGGGCGCCGCGCGGGCACGGGGGAGCCGTGAGCGAGGAGTGGGACGTCAGCCGCAAGGGCGTCGGGACGCTGTCGATCTGGCTGGGCACGGCCGCCCTGGTCGCCCCGCGGGCGATCACCCGGTGGCTGGGGGTGCGCGAGCCCGCCCCGCGGGGCGACCGGGCGCTGCCCCTCCTGGTCCGGCTGGTGGCGGCGCGCAACATCGCCATGGGGGCGGCGCTGCTGGTCAGCCCGGCCCCGCAGGCGCGCCGCACGACGGAGGTGACCCTGCTGCTGACCGCCCTGGACGCCGCCGCCGTGCTGGTGGCGCGCCGCGGCGGGGACGTCGCCCCGCGCAGCGCCGCCCTGTCGCTGGCCGTGCTGGGGACCGCGGCGGCCGGGGCGGTGCGCTGGCACCGGCGCTGACCGCGCCAGGGCCGACCGTGCACCGGCGCTGGCCGCGCGCACCGGCGGGCGGTGACCTACGGTCGGCGCCGTGGTCAAGCGCCTGGTCGTCGTGGGAGGGGACGCCGCCGGTGGCAGCGCGGCGTCGCAGGCCAGGAAGCGGGACCCCGGGCTCGACGTCGTGATGTTCGAGCGCGGCCGGGCCACCTCGTACTCCGCCTGCGGGATCCCCTACTGGATCGGCGGGGCGGTCGACAGCGAGGCGCAGCTCATCGCCCGCACGCCCGAGCAGCACCGCGCGGCCGGCATCGACGTGCGGATGCGCACGGAGGTCGTCGGCGTCGACCTCGACCGCCGGGTGGTGCACTGGCGCGAGCTGGACGGCGACGGGCAGGGCCGGGAGCCCTTCGACGACCTGGTGCTGGCCACCGGCAGCGTGCCGATGCGGCCACCGGTGCCGGGCATCGACGCCGAGGGCGTGCACGGCGTCCAGGTGCTCGACGACGGGGTCGCGCTGCGCGAGCAGCTCTCCCGCGAGGGCGTGCGCCGCGTGGTCGTGGTGGGCGGCGGCTACATCGGCCTGGAGATCGCCGAGGCCTGCCGGGTGCGCGGGCTGGACGTGACGGTCGTCGACCTCTCGGCCACCCCGATCGGCACCTTCGACCCGGACGTCGGCGCGCTGATCGCCGACGCGGTCCGCCGCGAGGGCATCCGGCTGGTCCTCTCCGACCCGGTCACCGCCATCGAGGTCGACCGCACCGGCCGGGCGCGCGCCGTGCTCACCCGCAGCGGTCTGGAGCTGCCGGCCGACGTCGTCGTCCTCGGGCTGGGGGTGCGGCCGGACGTGCGGCTGGCCCGGGAGGCCGGCGTCCCCCTCGGGACGTCGGGCGGCATCGCGGTGGACGCCCGCATGCGCACCGAGGCCGAGGGGGTGTGGGCCGCCGGTGACTGCGTGGAGTCCCGGCACCGGCTGTCGGGCCAGCGGGTCGTGGTCGCCCTCGGCACCCACGCCAACAAGCAGGGCCGGGTGGCCGGCATCAACATCGGCGGCGGCTACGCGACCTTCCCGGGCGTCATCGGGACGGCGATCACCAAGATCTGCTCCCTGGAGGCCGCCCGCACCGGGCTCTCCTCGGAGGAGGCGGAGCTGGCCGGCTACTCCTTCGTCACCGCGGCGGTGGAATCCACGACGAAGGCCGGGTACTTCCCGGGCGCCCAGCCGATCCGGGTCAAGATGATCGCCGAGCGGCGCAGCGGCCGGCTGCTCGGTGCCCAGGTGATCGGGGACGCCGGGTCGGCCAAGCGGATCGACGCGCTGGCGATCTGCATCTGGAACGAGATGACCGTCGACGAGGTCCTCTCCCTCGACCTCTCCTACGCCCCGCCGTTCTCCCCGGTGTGGGACCCGGTCCTCATCGCGGCGCGGAAGGCCTTCGAGGCCGTGGAGGAGGACATCCGCGGCCTGCTGTGACGGCCCGCGCTCAGCGGGACGGGTCGGCGGCGTACCACCGGGCCAGCCGGGCGAACCCCTCGTCGAGGGGCACCCGCGGGGCCCAGCCCAGGGCCTCCCGGGTGCGCCGCTGGTCGAACCAGTGCGCAGTGGCCAGCTGCCCGGCGAGGAAGCGGGTCAGCGGCGGGGTGTCCCGGCGGCCGGTCGCGGCCCACACGCCCTCGGCCAGCGCGCCGGCCGCCCAGGCCGCGGGCAGGGGCACCGACCGGCGCGGCGGCGGGGCGCCCGCCGCGCGGCACAGCGCGGCGATCACCTCGCCGACCGGCCGGGGTTCGCCGTTGGACACCACGAGGGCCTCGCCGTGCACGGGCGCCTCGACGGCGGCGACGAGGGCGTCGGCGGCGTTGTCGACCCAGGTGGTGTCGACCAGGGCGGCTCCGGTGCCGACGACGGGCAGCCGGCCGGTGCGGGCCCGCGCGACGATCCGCCCGACCAGCTGCGGGTCGCCCGGCCCCCACACCAGGTGCGGGCGCACGGCCACCACCGCGGTCGGGCCCCCGTCGGCGGCCAGGGCCAGCCGCTCGGCCAGCGCCTTGGACCGGGAGTAGGCGCCCCGGGCGGCTGCCGGGTCGGCCGGGCCGGCGCCCACCCCGACCAGCGCCGCGCCGGCGTGCGCCACCGACGGCGAGGAGACGTGCACCAGCCGGCCGACGCCGGCCCCGCGGCAGGCGTCGACCACCGCCCGGGTGCCGGTGACGTTCGCGTGCAGGTACTCCCGCCAGGGGCCGGTGACGTCGACCTTGGCGGCCAGGTGCACGACGGCGTCCTGACCGCGCGCGGCGCGCCCGACCGCGTCCGGGTCGGCGACGTCGCCGAGCACCTCGCGCAGCGGCAGCCCGGCCGGCCGGCGCTGGAGCACGGTGACCTCGTCCCCGCGGGCGGCCAGGGCGGTGGCGGTCGCCCGGCCGAGCATGCCGCTGGCCCCGGTGACCAGCACCCTCACGGCCGGCGGGACCCGGCCAGGTGGGCCGCCGCCCGGCGGGCCACGAGCGTGCGGTCGACCTTGGACTGGTGGCGGACGTCGACCGGCAGCCGGTCGGTGACGAGCACGGCGGCCACCGGGGACCCGGCCGCCGCCCGCACCGCGGCGGCGAGATCGGCGCCGGCCAGCCGCAGCCGGCCCGCCCGCCGGCCCGGGGGCCGGGCCTCCCCGGAGGGGACGACGACGGCGACCAGCGCCTGCGTCCCGGCCGGGCCCACCCCGACGGCGGCGCAGGCGGCGACCCCGGCCAGCCGCTCCACCCGCTGCTCCACGCCGACCGGCGCCACGGGGCCGGCCGCGGTGGTGACCACGTGCGGCAGCCGGCCGGCGACCCACAGCCGGCCCTCGGCGTCCAGGGCCCCGACGTCCCCGGTGCGGTGCCAGCCCGGGTCCCGGGAGGCGGCCCGCTCGGTCAGCCAGAGCGCGTCGTAGCGGTCCTTGACGTGCGCGCCGCGGACGCAGACCTCGCCGAGCACGCCGGGCTCGGCGGTCAGCGGGCCCGCCGCGCGGCCGCGGTCGTCGAGGGGGCTGACGCTGACCTCGACCCCGGCCAGCGGGCGCCCGACGCACACGCCGTCCCCCTCCCCGGCGGCCTCGACCTCGGCCAGGGAGACGTCGGTGACCGGCAGGGCCTCGGTCATGCCGTACGGGGTGTGCGGCTCGGCCCGGGGGAGCACGCTGCCGGCCGCACGCAGCAGCGCCGCGGGGACCGGGGCGCCGGCGCTGAGCAGCAGCCGGACCCGGCCCAGCGCCGTCCGCTGCGCGGTGGTGAGGTCGCCGGCGGTGGCGACGACGCGGCGCAGCGCGGCCGGCGAGGCGAACACGGCGGTGGCGTCGACGGCGGCGACCGCGTCGGCGAGCGCGGCGGCGGTCAGCGACCCGGGCGCGGTGACGTCCACGTCGGGGATCGCGGTGCCGATGCCGAGGCCCGGCCCGAGCAGCGCGAACGGCGCGAAGGCGGCGACGAGCCGGTCCGCGGGGGTGAGCCGGTAGGTGGCGCGGACCAGCTCGAGCTGGGCGCGGGCCTGGCGGTGGGTGTAGACGACGCCCTTGGCCGGCCCGGTCGCGCCGGAGGTGAAGAGCACGGCGCAGTCGGCGTCCGGGTCGGCGACGGGCGGCGGGGGGGCGCCCCGGCCCCGGGCGGCCAGCTCGTCGAGGGTGGCCTCGACGCGCAGCGCGCGGCGGGCGGCCACGGGCAGCGGGCCGGCGGCGATGCGTCGGCCGGGCAGCCGCATGAGGCGGGCGGCGGCCAGCCCGGCCCGGCTGCCGACGACGACCGCCGGGGCGGCGCTGCCCAGCGCCCGCCGCATGCCGCCCAGGCCCAGCCCCTTGTCGGCCACGACGACGACCCCGCCGGCCCGCCACACCGCGTAGACCACGGCGGTGAGGTCGGCCGACGGCTCGACCAGCAGCGCCACCCGCGACCCGGGCCCCACCCCGGCCGCGGCCAGCCCGGCGGCGAGCTCGGCGACGCGGCGGGCGAGGACGTCCCAGCCGGTGGCCCGGCCCCCGGCCTCGACGACGGCGGGGGAGGGGTCGCCGGCCCGCTCCTCCAGCGCCGCCCAGAGCGGCCGGTGAGCGGAGTGGATCCCGGGGCGGGACGCCGACGGGTCCACTCCGCTCCCGAGCCCGGTGACCCAGTCGGCGACGGCCTCGGCGTACTGGGGGGCGTCCTCCGGCAGCAGGTGCGAGGCGCCCTCGAAGCGGTGCAGGGCCGCGTGCGGCAGCCGCCCGCGCAGGTCGGTCAGGTAGCGCTCGCCGAACACCGGGTCGCGCGGCCCCCACAGCAGCAGGGCCGGGACGTCGAGGCCGCAGACACCCTCGGCGATCTCCTCCTGCACGGGGCGGGAGGGGTGCCCGGGCGCGAACGGGATGTCGGCGACGAAGTCGCCGACGGCGCGGCGCCGGGCGGCGGTCCGGTAGGGGGCGGCGAAGGCGTCGCGGACGGCCGGCGGCAGCGGTGGCCGGGACAGCGCGGTGGTGGCCCGCACGAAGACCGGGGTGCCGACGGTCACCGCCGAGCGGACGCCGGGTGCGTGCGCCATGCGGATGAGCGCCGGGCCGCGGTCGCCCTCGGGCATGGCGACCGCCGTGTTGGCCAGCACGACGCCGCGCAGCTGCTCCCGGTGCGCCAGCGCCCAGCCGAGGGAGACGATGCCGCCCCAGTCGTGGCCCACGGTGACCACCGGGCCGGTCAGCCCCAGGGCGGCGCTGAGGTCGCCGAGGTCGGCCACCCGCTCGGCGAGCGTCCGCGGCCGGTCCAGGCGCTGCGACCAGCCCATGCCGAGCTGGTCGGGGGCGATCACCCGCCAGCCGGCCGGCCGCGCGGCCAGCAGGCGCCGCCACAGGTAGGACCAGGTGGGGTTGCCGTGGACGCACAGCAGCGTCCCGGCCGCCGCGTCCCCGGCACCGGCCCCCTCCGTGCCGGTGGCCGGCCCCGTGTCGAGGACGTGCCAGACGTGCGTGGCGCCGGTCCGGTCGGTGACCGGGACGTGCCGGGACCAGGCCGGGTCGAGCCCGGGGAGGTCGGTCTCGGGGCGCGGGGGTGCCGCCGTCACCAGGCGATCTCGAGGCAGGAGGCGTTCAGGCCCGAGCCGATGCCCATGAGCAGCACCCGGTCCCCGGAGACCAGCGACTGCGCCTCACCGGCGAGGGTCACCGGCACCGAGGCCGGGCCGAGGTTGCCGCGGGTCGGGAACGTGCGGGGCACCAGGTCGGGGTCGACGCCGAACCGGTCGCACATCGCCTGGGTGTGCACCCTGGACACCTGGTGCATGACGTAGCGGCTCATCCCGTCGGCCCAGTCGAACTGCTCGCGCGCCTCCTCCCACATGTCGAGGGAGAGGGCGATGCCGGCGTCGAGCAGGCCCTTGAGGTCGGTGCGCATCTCGTCGTTGTCACCGGTGCACAGCTCGTGGTGCTCGGTGCCGGCGCGGCTGACCGAGCCGACCAGCCGGTGCCCCTCGGGGTGCAGGTCGCTGCGCCCCAGGACCATCGCCACCGCGCCCGAGCCGAGGGTCAGCGTGGCGAACTGGGCGAGCACGTCCCGCGACACCGTCTCCGGCCGGGACAGCCGCTCGATGGTGCGCTCCTGCACGGGCCGGGAGTCCTCGCCGTTGACGACGAGGGCGTACTGCACCCGGCCGGAGTCGATCATCGCCGCGGCGAGCTCCATGCCGTTGACGAAACCCAGGCAGGCGTTGGTGATGTCGTAGTTCTGGCAGGACCGCGGCAGGCCGAGCGCGCTGTGCACGGCCACCGCGGTCGAGGGCTCCAGCCAGCGGCGGCTCACCGAGGTGTTGACCATGAGGCCGACCGCGGCGGGGTCCACCCCGCTCTCGCTGATCGCCTTGGCCCCGGCCATGGCGGCGCCGTCGACGAAGGTCACCCCGTCGGCCCACCAGCGCCGCTCGCGGATGCCGGCCAGGCGCTCCAGCAGCCCCGGCCGCAGGCCCACCTGCCGGTAGGTGCCGGCCAGGCGCTCGTCGATCTCGTCGGAGGTCACCACGCGGGTGGCGTCCTCGGTGGCGACCGAGAGGACGGAGGTGTTGGCGAAGTGGTGGGTGGCGTTGCCGGTCACGCGTGGCCTCCAGGGCGTTCTGAGGAGGGCCGACCCGGGTGCGTGCCGCCCTGTCCGGTCGGCGCTACCCCGTCACGCCGCCGCTATGCGGCGTCCTCGCCGCGCCGGACCAGCGTAGCCGCCCGATCCCGCACGTCACGCCGGGACGGCGGGAGCGGGCACCTCCCCGGCCAGCCGCCCGACGAGGGCGCAGGCCGCCCCGGCGTCCATCCCGGCCCCCTCGGCGAGGGCCGCCTCGTACGCGGCGGCGTCGAGGCCGGCGCGGGCGGCGGCGACGTAGCGCTGCCCGTCCAGCGGGTCCATCCGCAGCGGGTCGTAGCCGATCAGCCGCGCCGAGGCCTGCACCGCCCCGAGCAGGACGGCGGCGTCGGTGTGCCGGCCGGCCGCGGCGGCGGCCCCGACGGCGGTGAGCAGCCCGGCCAGGGTGCCGGTGGCGTCGCCCTCCCGGTGGGTGAGGTCGACCATCTGCCACAGGTCGGCCAGCGCCGCACCCGGCCGACCGGTGTCGACGAGCACCTTGGCCCGGATCCAGAGCACGGAGGAGTGCGCCCACGAGTGGCCGAGGTCGAGGGCCAGGCGCTCGGCGGCGTCCAGGTGGGCCAGCGCCCCGTCGACGTCACCGGCGACGCGGGAGAACTGGCCGAGGGTCATGGCGATCTCGACCTGCACCCACTCGATGCCCGAGGCCTGCGCCAGCTCGATGCCGCGGGCGATGTCGCTGGTGACGGCGCCCTCCTCGTCGGGCCGGCCGAGCAGCGCCCGGACGAAGCCGCGCAGCACCAGGGCGAGCGCCAGGACGCCGTCCCGCTCGTCCTGCGCCGCGGTGACGATCTCGTCGGTGCGGGCGAAGATGGCCGGCACGTCACCGGAGAGGTAGGCCAGCAGCGCGTCGCCCAGGAGCGCGCCGCTGCGCACCTGCGGCGCGGCGTCCGGGGTGGCCTCGAGCGCGGCGGCCAGCCAGCGGCGGCCCTCCTGCACGTGCCCGCGGCGGTACCACCACCAGGCCAGGGCGGCACCGATCCGCAGCGCGGTCTCGCCCTGGCCGGTGGCCAGGGCGTGCGCGAGCGCCGCCCGGATCCCGGGTTGCTCGGCGTCGAGCCGGCGGGCGCTCGCGGTCCACTCCGGCCGGCGCAGCGTCGGCTCCAGACGCTCGGTGAGGGCGAGCACGAAGGCGGCCTGGCGGTCGCGCAGCAGGCGGCCGGTGGCCGCGTCCAGGCCCTGCTCGGCGTACTGCCGCAGGGTCTCCAGCATCCGGTACCGCCCGGCGGCGTGGTCGAGCTCGACCAGCGACTTGGCGACCAGCTCCCGCAGCAGCTCCAGGGTGCGGCCCGCGACGTCCGGGCCGGCGACGGCGTCGACCGCGTCGGGGCCGAAGCCGCCGGGCAGCACCGACACCGCGCGGAACACCGCGAGCTCGGCCGGGCCGAGCAGGTCGACGCTCCACTGCACCGTGGCCGCCAGCGTGCGCTGGTGCGGGTGGGCGGTGCGCCGGCCGCCCGACAGGAGCGCGAACCGGTCGTCGACCCGGCCGGCGACCTCCGCCAGCGGCAGGGTGGTCAGGCAGGCGGCGGCGAGCTCGACCGCGAGCGGGAGCCCGTCGAGGGCGGCACACAGCTCGCGGACCTGCCGAAGCTCCTCGGGGGAGGGGTCGGCCAGGTGCGGCGCGGCGAGGCGGGCCCGGTCGAGGAAGAGCTGCTCGGCGTCACTGCCCGGGGTGCCGGCCGGCATGGGCCCGCACGGCAGCACGGCCTCACCGGGCAACCCGAGCGGCTCGCGCGAGGTGGCGAGCACCCGCAGGTCGGGGCAGCGGGGGAGCAGCGCGGCGCAGACCTCCGCGGCGGCCTCGACGACGTGCTCGCAGTTGTCGAGCAGCAGGAGCAGCGGGCGGTCCTGCAGCGCGGTCGCGACCGCGGCGAGCGGGTCGCCCGCGGTGAGGCTCACCCCGAGCACGGTGGCCACCTGGGTGGCGACCAGGTCGGGGTCCTCCACCCCGGCGAGCTCGACGAGCGCGGCCGGCGGCGCGTCGGCCGTCCGGCGGCGCGCGGCCTCCAGCGCCAGCCGCGTCTTGCCGCTGCCGCCGGGGCCGACGAGGGTCACCAGCCGCTGCGCGGCCAGGGCGCCGTCGAGGACGCCGAGCTCCCGGGCGCGGCCGACGAAGGTGGTCAGCGGCACCGGCAGCGGCGGGGGTGCCGGCGCGGCGGGCGCCGCGGGCGGGGCCGGCGCGGGTGCGGGTTCCGGCGCCGGGGCGGCCGGGGGCGCCGGGGCGGCCAGGCCGGGGTCCTGGCGGAGGATCCGCTCGTGCAGCTCCTGCAGCGGGCGGCCGGGGTCGACCCCGAGGCCGTCGGCCAGCAGCCGGCGGCCCTCCGTGTAGGTCTCCAGCGCCTCGGCCTGCCGGCCGGCCCGGTAGAGCGCCAGCACCAGGGAGGCGCGCAGCCCCTCGCGCAGCGGCTCGGCGCGCACCAGCTCCCGCAGGTCGTCGACCAGCTCGGCGTGCCGGCCCAGCCGCAGGTCCAGCTCTGCGGCCAGCTCCCGCGCGTCGAGGCGGGCCTGCTCCAGCCGCTCGGCCTCCTCGACGGCGAAGGTGGCGGCCACGTCGGCGTAGGCGGGGCCGCGCCACAGTCCCAGCCCCTCGGCGACCGCGGCCCGCGCGCCGGCGACGTCCCCCCGGGCGGCGAGCTCGCGAGCGGTGCGGACCAGGCGCGAGAAGCGGACGGCGTCGACGTCCTCGGGGTCGACGGCCAGCCGGTACCCCGGCTCCCGGGTGAGCAGCAGCGTCCACGCGCCGCCGGCGTCGGGCTCGAGCTCGCGGCGCAGCCGCGAGATCACCGCCTGCAGGGTCGCCGAGACCGCGGTGGGCGGCTGCCCGCTCCACACCCGGTCGGCGAGCACGTCGACGGCCACGGTGCGCCCGGCGTCGACCAGCAGCGCCGCCAGGACGGCGCGGTGGCGGGGCGTCTGCGCGGCCAGGGGACGACCGTCGCGCCAGACCTCGACGGGCCCGAGCACGCGGAACGAGGTGACGGACATCGCGCGGGATCCTAGGGCCGGGACGTGCGATCCAGGGCTCCGCCGCACGTCACCGGCCCGCGAGCGCCTCGTCCGGCGTACGTCACCGGGGGCGCAAGCGCCCGACAAGGTGACGCCAAGGGCCGGCGGCGACCCTCCGGGTGACCGATCCCCGCCGCCCGGAGACGCCCCGTGAACCCTGCTGCCGCCGTCCTGCCCCCCGACCTGGCCGTCCTGCTGCGCGGCCGCCTCTCCCCGTCGGCCGGGTTGACCGACGGCGCGGTGGTCCGCCCGGCCAGGCCCGAGGACGTGGTCGCCGCCGTCCGGTTGGCCGGCCGGCACGGCGTCGCGGTCGCGGTGGACGGGGACGGCGTCCCCCCGGGGGCGGGGCGGCTGCTGCGCGTCGACCCGTCGGCGCTCGACGATCTCGACGTCTCCGCCGGCGGGTGGGCGCGGGTGGGGGCCGGGGTCCGGTGGCAGCGGCTGCTCGACGCGGCGGCGCCGCTGTCCCTGGCCCCGGTGACCGGCGCCTCGCCGGCCGAGCGGGTGGTGGACTCGGTCGCCGGGGGCGGGGTGGGGCCTCTGGCCCGCACCTACGGGCTGGCCTCCGACCGGGTGCGCGCGGTGGAGCTGGTGACCGGGGACGGCGTGCTGCGGCGGGTGACGCCGGAGGGCGAGCCGGAGCTGTTCTGGGCGGTCCGCGGCGGGGGCACCGCCCTCGGGGTGCCGACCGCGGTGGAGGTCGACCTGCTGCCGGTCGGCCCGCTGTACGCCGGGACGCTGCGCTGGCCGGCGTCCGACGCCGCCGCCGTGCTGCACGCCTGGGGCGGCTGGGCGGCGACCCTGCCGATCCAGGCGGGCACGGCCGCGGTGCTGCACCGGCCGCGGCGCGGGGCGGCGGGCGTGGCGGTGCGCTTCACCTGGGCCGGCGAGCCCGACGACGGCGCCGCCGTGCTCGCGCCGCTGCGGGCGGCCGCCCGGCCCGCGGGCGACGACGTGGGGGTGCGGACCCCCGCGCAGCTCGAGGTGACCCCGGCGGGTCCGCGGCGCGGGGTGGAGTCCTCGCTGCTGCTCGACGCGCTGCCCGAGGGGGCCGTGGGCCCGCTGCTGCGCGCGGCCCGCGGGACCCCGCCGCGGCTGCTGGAGCTGCGGCTGCTCGGCGGGGCGGTGTCCTGGCTGCCGCAGCGGCCGAGCGCGGTCGGGTACCGCGACGCGCGGCTGGCGCTGCGGGTGGTCGGCGGGGCCGGGGCCGACGAGCGTGCGGCGACCCGGGCCTGCGCCGACGAGCTGGTCGCGGCGTTCGGGCCGCTGACCGGCGGGCGGGCGCCGGCGCACGGCAGCGGGCCGAGCCCCGACGTCCTGGCGCGCACCCCTCGTCCCGCCGTCCGGGAGCGGCTGGCCGCCGTCGCCGCCGCGACCGACCCGCACCGCATCCTCGAGGGGGCGCGCCCCGGGCTGCCGGTCCTGCGGGGGACCCGCTAGGAGCCGGCTGCGAGCTCGGCGCGGCCGGGCCGGGGCGGGTCGGGGCCGGTCGCGGGGCCGGGCGCGTGCGAGGAACAGGAAGCTCTGCCCACGTCCGCGGCCCGCCGACGTGGGTGAAGCCTCCTAACCCCCGGGGGTGGGTGGGCAGTCCGGGGTGCTGGCCGGGACCAGGGCGGCGGCGAGCGCGGCGGGGTCGGGCGCCGGGGCGGGGACGTCCGGGCCCAGGGTCAGCGTCAGGTGCGGGACGTCGCCGGCCGCGGTGGCGACCGCGAGGACGTCGGCCAGCGCCGCGGCCACCGCCTCCTGACCGGGCGGGTGCAGGAGGACCGTGGGCGTGCCGTCCGCGGTGGTGCGCACCCCGCCCACGTCGGCCCCTCCGCCGGCGAGCGCGGCGGCGAGCGCGGCGGCAGGGGCCGGGTCGCCCGTCGTGCTGACCACGTCGACGACCACGGGGGCCGGCTCGGCGGGGCAGGCCTCGGCGCTCTCGACGGGTTCGGCCGGTTCGGCGGGCGGCGCCGGTTCGGTCGTGAGCGGGGCCTGCGTGGTCGGCGCAGCCTCGGTGGTCGGTGCCGGCTCGACCGGCGCCTCGGTGGTCGGCGGTGCCTCGGTGGTCGGTGCCGGGTCGGTGGTCGGCGGCGCCTCGGTGGTCGGGGGTGCCGGCTGGGTGGGGGTGGGCGCGGGGACCTCGGTGGTCGGTGCCGGGTCGGTGGTCGGCGGTGCCTCGGTGGTCGGTGCCGGGTCGGTGGTCGGCGGGACCTCGGTGGTCGGGGGTGCCGGCTGGGTGGGGGTGGGCGCGGGGACCTCGGTGGTCGGTGCCGGGTCGGTGGTCGGCGGTGCCTCGGTGGTCGGTGCCGGCTCGGTGGTCGGCGGGACCTCGGTGGTCGGGGGTGCCGGCTCGGTGGGCGTGGGTGCCGGGACCTCGGTGGTCGGCGGTGTCTCGGTGGGCGTAGGCGCCGAGTCCGTGGTCGGCGCGGCGGGGGGCACGGGGTCCGGGGCCGGTGCGGCGGGCGCCGGGGGGTCGGGCAGCGTCGGCGGTGTCGTCCCGGCGTAGGTGGCGGCGAGGGCCAGCACCGTGGCGACGTACTCGGTGGAGTGGTTGTAGGCGAACACGGCCCGCGCCCGGTCGGCCGCCGTCGTCAGGTCCCGCCCGCCGGCGCAGAGGTAGGCGGCCGCGCCCGCGGCGGCGTCGTGGACGTCGAAGACATCCCGCAGGCCGTCGCGGTCGCCGTCCCGCCCGAAGAGGGCCCAGGTCGACGGGATGAACTGCATCGGGCCGACCGCCCGGTCGTACGTGGTGTCGCCGTCGTAGCGGCCGTCGTCGGTGTCGGGGATGACGGCGGTCCCGTTCCCGTCGAGGGCCACGCCGATCACGCGCGGCGTCGAGCGGCCGTCGGTGTGCAGCACCGCCCCGCCGAAGCGGCCGTGGTTGGACTCCACCCGCCCGATCGCCGCCAGCAGGGCCCAGTCGATGCCGCAGCCGGACGGCGCCCCGTCGGCCGCTGCCCGGTAGGCCTCCATCGCGGTGGCCGGGATGCCCCGCCCGGCGAGCGCCGAGACGTCCGGTGGTGCGGTGGTGGCCGGCTCGGGGCCCACCGGGTTGCCCGGCGCGGGTTCCGCGGGTGCCGCGGTCGGTCCCGGGGCGGGCGGCGTGGTGGACGGTGGCTGCTCCGACGGACGGGCGTCGGTCGGAGGGGCGTCGGACGGCGCGGTGCCGGACGGCGGTGCCGCCCGCAGCCCGGGGGCCGGCAGGTGCCCGGCCCGGAGCCGGTGCAGCACGGGCAACTCCGTCGGGGGCGCGGGCGAGACCGTCCCCCCGTCCGGGCGGGTGTCGGCGGAGGGCGCCCCCGAGTGGGGGACCACGGCCAACGCGACCGCGGTGACCCCCGCGGCCAGCCCGAACGGGAGGTGCCGGCGCCTCCTCATCGGGCCGGCAGTCCCACGCCGCCGACCCGTGGGCCGTTCCCGGTCCGCGTCCGTCCCTCGACCATGGCCGTCCCCCGTGTCGCCGTGCCGCCGGCACCCCGGTTCCCTGCGCGAGGCCACCCAACTCCGGCCGTGGGGCGTCGGGAAGGCCCTCCGCCGCGGCCAGGGGCCGTCCCGTCGGTCGTGCCGGTGGGTGATCGGCCGTGCGCGGTGAGTCCTGGGAGCTGCTGCGCGCGGCGCCGGGAGCCGGGCGGCGAGGTGGCCACGAGCGCGGCGGCCGGCGCTCCGGGTCAGTAGTAGGGGTAGCCCGGGTAGGTGTAGCCCGGTCCCCAGAACGGCGGGTGCCCCCACCAGCCGTAGAGGCCGGCGTAGTAGCCGGGGTCGTCCCCGAGGTCGGGGTCGTAGGGCGGCACCGACGCCATCTCGTCGCGGTTCCGGCCGATCCGCACGCGGTCGGCCTCCAGGGCGACGACGGCGTCGACCGGGACGAGGTAGTGCCGGGCGCCGATGCCCAGGACGCCGCCCTCGCTCACGCGCAGGAAGCGCACCCGGCCCTCCCGGTCGTCCACCAGCAGGTCGTCGACCCGGCCGAGGTCCTGGTCGAACGGGTCCACGACGCGGCGGCCGCGCACGTCGGCCTCGGGGTCGGTGACGGTCCGGTCGGTGTCGGTGAGCCGGACCAGCCGGCCGATGTCGTCGGTCATCGCTCCTCCTCCCGGGACGGCTTCCCGCAGCCCTACCCCGACCCGGGGGGCGGGCACGCCCGCGGCGTCCGCCTGGTTCACTGGTGGTTGAGCGTTGAACGGCCACCTCGGCCGGGCGGCGACCCGCACCCACCCAGGAGGACGCACCGTGCACCTCGGCGTCGACAGCTTCGTCTCGGCCGTGACCGACCCGCGCTCCGGCCACGTCGTCGGCCCGCAGGAGCGCATGGCCCACCTGCTCGAGGAGATCGAGCTCGCCGACCGGGTGGGCCTGCACTCCTTCGGCATCGGCGAGCACCACCGGCCCGAGTACTACGACTCCGCGCCGCCGGTGATCCTCGGGGCGGCGGCCGCGCGGACCTCCCGCATCCGCCTCGGCAGCGCGGTGGCCGTGCTCTCGGCCGCCGACCCGGTCCGGGTGTTCCAGCAGTTCGCCACGCTGGACCTCATCAGCGGCGGGCGGGTCGACCTGGTGGTCGGGCGCGGGTCGTTCGTCGAGGCGTTCCCGCTCTTCGGCCTGTCGCTGGCCGACTACGACGAGCTCTTCGAGGAGAAGCTGGACCTGCTGCTGCGGATCCGTGCCACCGAGCAGGTCACCTGGTCGGGCCGGCACCGCCCGCCGCTCACCGGGCAGGGGGTGTACCCGCGGCCGGTGCAGGACCCGCTGCCGGTGTGGGTCGGCGTCGGCGGGACGCCGGAGTCCTTCGTGCGCGCCGGGCTGCTGGGCCTGCCGCTCATGGTGGCGATCATCGGCGGTGAGCCGCGCCGCTTCGCCCCGCTGGTGGACCTCTACCGCCGGGCCGGCGAGCGCGCCGGGCACGCTCCCGAGCGGCTGCGGGTCGGGCTGCACGTCTTCGGCTTCGTCGCCGAGAACACCCGGGCTGCGGCCGACACCATCTACCCGGGCTGGCACGAGATGTTCACCAAGGTCTCCGCCGAGCGCGGGTTCGCCCCGCCCACCCGCGCGCAGTTCGACGCGACCAGCGGCCCGGACGGCGCCTTCTTCATGGGCGACCCCGACACCGTGGCCACCAAGCTGCGCCGGGTCTCCGAGCAGCTCGGCGGGGTGGACCGGGTGGCGCTGCAGATGACCAACCCACGCCTGGCGCACGCGGACCTGCTGCGCGGCATCGAGCTGCTGGGCACCGAGGTCGCCCCGAAGGTCGCCGACCTCTGAGGGCGGCTCAGCCGCCGGCGAGGAGCGCCCGGACGGCCTCGATCGTGTCGGCCTCCGCCGCCGTCTTGTCCGGCCGGTAGCGCACCACCCGCGCGAAGCGCAGCGCGACCCCGCCCGGGTAGCGGGGGCTGCGCTGGGCGCCGTCGAGGGCGACCTCGACGACCAGCTCGGGGCGCAGCTCCAGCCCCCACGGCGCCTCCGCGCGGGCGTGCTCGGGGAAGGTCCGGGTCTGCCACCCGAGCAGTTCGTCGGTCATCCCCTTGAAGGTCTTGCCCACCATGACCGGCTCCCCGCCGTCCGGGTCCCGGGCGCCGAGGTGGATGTTGGACAGCGTGCCGGTGCGCCGCCCGTACCCCCACTCGGCACCGAGCACGACCAGGTCGAGGGTGTGCACCGGCTTGACCTTCTGCCAGGCCCGGCCGCGCCGGCCGGCCGCGTACGGGGCGGTGAGGTCCTTGACGACGACGCCCTCGTGCCCGGCGGCCAGCGCCTCGTCGAGCACGCCGGCCGCCTGCTCGGGCGTGGGGCGCCGGATGCCGGGCATGCGCAGCGGCGCGTGCTCCGCCCCGGCCAGCAGCCCGGCGAGGGCGTCGAGGCGGACGTCGAGCGGTTCGTCGAGCAGGTCGCGCCCGTCGAGGTGCAGCAGGTCGAAGAAGAACGGGCTGAGCAGGACCCCGGCGTCCGGGGCGTCGCTGCCGAACCGGCTCATCGTGTCCTGGAAGGCCCGCGGGCGTCCGTCGTCGTCCAGGGCCAGGGTCTCGCCGTCGAGGACGGCGGTGCGGCACGGCAGCGCGCGGACCCGGTCGACCAGCTCGGGCACCCCGCCGGTCACCTCCCGCAGGCTGCGGGTCCAGACCCGCACCGCGGCGCCGTCCCGGTGCACCTGGATGCGGGCGCCGTCGAGCTTGTGCTCGACGGTCACCGCGGCGCCGAGGTCGGTCAGCGCCGCATCGAGCGACGCGCCGGGGGCGGCGAGCATCGGCCGGACCGGCCGGCCCACCTCCGGCCGGGCCGCGGCCAGCGCCGGCTCCCCGCCGGCGAGGGCGGCCGCCGCCGTGCCGGGCAGGCTGCCGGTGAGCATGAAGGCGCGGCGGGCGGCTGCGGGCGGGACGTCGGCGGCCGCGGCCACCGCGTCGAGCACCACCCCCTCGAGCGCCCCCTGCCGGAGCTCGCCGGTGAGCAGCCGGACGAGGAAGCGCTGCTCGTCGGCGGTGGCGGCGCCCAGCAGCTCCCCGAGGGCCGCGTCCCGGCGGGCGGCCGACCCGGTGCCCGCCGTCCCGGCCAGCGCGGTGAGGGTCGTGTGGACCGCGGCGACGGTGAGCGAGGCGGCGGGGGCGGGGGCCGGGGCGTGCCGCGAGAGCGTCCGCCACCCGACGCCGAGCCGGCCCTGCAGCGGCTCGCCGGCCAGCCACGCGGTGACCGCGGGCACCTCGTCGGCGCCGGCCCGGCGCAGCACCCCGGCGATCGCCGCGGTCTTCGCCGAGCGGGCGCGGGTGGCGGCGACCGCGGCGGAGGCGGCGACGACCTCGGCGAGCAGCACGCGGCCATGGTGGCAGCCGGGGGTGACA
This sequence comes from Geodermatophilus marinus, assembly GCF_003428645.1. Taxonomy (GTDB): domain Bacteria; phylum Actinomycetota; class Actinomycetes; order Mycobacteriales; family Geodermatophilaceae; genus Geodermatophilus. The sequence goes on from NZ_QVQH01000007.1 coordinate 177,419, forward strand.
CCCCGCCCGCTCGCCGTGCCGACGGCCCGGGCCGGGGCCACCATGCAGGTGCACGGCCACGCACCGGCCCAGGGAGGCACCATGGCCGACACCGGCACCGAGGGGTTCGTCCGGACGCTGGGGCGCTGGGACGTCCTCGCCGTCGCCTTCGGGGCGATGATCGGTTTCGGCTGGATCGTGCTCACCGGCGGCTTCCTCGAGGACGCCGGGACGCTCGGCGCGGCGCTGGCGTTCCTTATCGGCGGGGTCGTCGTGGCCCTCGTCGGGCTGACCTACGCCGAGCTGGTGTCGGCGATGCCGCACGTCGGCGGGGAGCACAACTACGTGCTGCGCGCCCTCGGCAGCCGGCCGGCCTTCGTCACCTCGTGGGCGCTGGTGCTCGGCTACGTCTCCGTGGTCGCCTTCGAGGCGGTGGCACTGCCGCAGACGGTGCTGTACCTGTTCCCCGACATGCTCGCCGGCCGGCTGTGGACGGTCGCCGACTACGACGTGTACGCCAGCTGGGTCGCCGTCGGTGTCCTGGCCGCGGTGGTGATGACCGGCCTGAACTACGTGGGCGTGCGGCCGGCCGCGGTGTTCCAGGCGATCGCGGTGCTCTTCCTCCTGGCCGTCGGGCTGGCGCTGGTGCTGGGCAGCTTCCTCGGCGGGGACACCGCGAACATGCGGCCGCTGTTCACCGGCGGCGCGGCGGGCCTGATCGCGGTGCTGGTGGCCACGCCCTTCCTGTTCGTCGGGTTCGACGTCATCCCGCAGTCGGCCGAGGAGATCCACCTGCCGTACCGGAAGATCGGCCAGCTGCTGCTGCTCGCGGTCGGGATGGCGGTCGCCTGGTACGTGCTGATCATGCTGACCGTGGGGTCGGCGCTCCCGGCGTCCGAGCTGGCCGCCTCGGAGCTCGCCGCCGCCGACGGCATGGCGGCGCTGTGGGGCAGCGGGCTCATGGGCGACGTGCTGGTGCTCGGCGGGATCGCCGGCATCCTCACCAGCTGGAACGGCTTCCTCATCGGGGCCAGCAGGCTGCTGTTCGCCATGGCCCGCTCGGGCATGCTGCCGGCCTGGTTCGGCCGGCTGCACCCCCGCTACCGCACCCCGGGCAACGCGCTGCTGTTCATCGGCGGGCTCTCCGTGCTCGCCCCCTTGTTCGGCCGGCCGGCGCTGGTGTGGATGGTCGACGCCGGCGGCCTGAGCATCGTGATCGCCTACGTCATGGTGGCGCTGTCCTTCGTCGTCCTGCGCCGCCGGGAGCCGGCGATGGAGCGTCCCTTCCGCGCGCCCGGCGGGGCGGCGACCGGTGTCGTGGCCGGGCTGCTCGCGCTCGGGCTGGGCACGCTCTACCTGCCCGGCATGCCCGCCGCCCTGGTGTGGCCCTACGAATGGGTGGTCGTCGCGGCGTGGTGGCTGCTGGGCCTGGTCTTCGTGCTCCGGGTGCCGTCGGTGGACCCCGGGCCGGACGCCGAGCAGCGCGTGCTCACCGCCCGCGCCCGCTGAGCGCCGCGGCGGGCGGTCAGCCGGCGACGGCGGCGACCCGCTCGGCGACGAGGGCGGCGACGTCGTCCGGGCGGCTCACCGGGGGGCAGTGCCCCCCGGCCCACTCCAGGCGCCGGGTCGCCCGCGCGGCCATGGCCCGCTGCAGCGCGGGGTGCACCACCTCGTCGGCCGTGCAGACCACGTAGGTCGAGGGCACCGTCCGCCAGGCGACGGCCTCGGGCGTGCCGCGGAACACCGCCCGCCCGACCGGGCGCAGCCGGCCCGCCGCCGCGGCGGCCGCGCCGGGGGAGGCGTCCGGGTAGAGCAGCGCGGGACCCAGCTCCGGGTCGAGGGCCACCTCCCCGCGCTCGCGGTCCACCCGCAGCGCCTCGCCCAGCCGGGTCTCCGGGTGCTCCTCGCCCGGCAGGACGCGGCTCACCGACTCGCCCTCGTCGAGGCAGAAGGCCGCCAGGTAGACCAGCTCCCGCACCGCCGGGTGCACGCCGGCCGCGGTGATCACCGCGCCGCCGTAGGAGTGGCCCACCAGCACCGCGGGGCGGCCCAGGCCGTCGAGCACGTCGCGCACCACCCGGGTGTCGGTGGCGAGGTCGGTGAGCGGCAGCTCCACGGCGACGGCGTCCACCCCCCGGCCGGTCAGCGCGGCCTGCACGGCGTCCCAGCTCCAGGCCCCGTGCCAGAGCCCGTGCACCAGCACGGCCACCGGGCTGCCCGTCGTCGCGTCGTCCGTCCGGTCGTCCACGGGCCCCATCCAACGCCACCGGCCCGCGCGGCCGGCGCAGGTGGCTCCTCAGGTGGGCCGTCCGCCGCCGGCGTCCGTGCCCGGAACGGGCGGTGCGGACCGCGGCCGGGGCGGCGACCGGCCGGGCGCCGGCGCAGGCGCCCGGCCGCCGGATTCAGCGGACGTGCTGCTCGACGGCGTACACGACCAGCAGCAACGGCCCGAAGGAGCCGAGGACCCCGCAGACCAGCCCGGCGGTCGCCCACCGCGCCCGGCGCCCGCGCCGGCGGCGCAGCACCAGGGCGACCGCGCTGAGCGCGGCCCCGAGCGCCGAGACGAGCAGCCCGAGGGTGAACGCCGCCAACAGCACCCCCGACCAGAAGCCGATCACCAGCAGCAGCCCGGTCAGCCCGGTGGCGAAGCCGGCGACCTCCAGCCCCGATCCCTGGGGCCGCGTGGCCCGACCGGGCCGGGTCCCCGCGGGCTCCGGCCCGTCGTGCGCCACGTGACCGGCTCCGGTCAGCGCTCGCCGGTCACCAGGTGGACGGCGGCCTCCTCGGCGGACGCGGCGCCGCCGGCGTACCCGCGGTCGCGGGCGTGCAGCTCCGGCTCGTCGTCCGGACCGCTGCCCTCGTCGTCCTCGGTGAGCCGGCCGGCGCGGACGTCCCCGACCTCGTCGTCGAGCAGCTCCCCGTCGGTGTCGGTGGCGTCGCCGAGCCCGTCGCCGTCCTGCGGGGCCTCGTCGGGCAGCTCCCGCGCCAGGCGGGCGGCCAGGCCCTCCCCGGCCGACTCCTCCGCACCGGTCGTCCCCCAGTCCTCGACCGCCCAGGGGCGCTCGGCCGGGGACCACCCCTCGTCCAGCGGGTCGACGCCCCGGTCGGCGAGGCTGTCCTCGGGGTCGAGGACGCCGGAGTCGTTCTCGCCGTCGAGGTCGTCGGGGGTCAGCTCGCCCGGCTGCGTGTCCACGGGGCGCTCCTCTCGGGGTGGCGGGGCCGTGCCAGGTGCCCGGCGGGCCCGTGCCGTCGTCGTCGACGACCCCGCCGATCATGGCGGAGGACCGCACCGGGCGGGTGCCCCTCCGACGCGGGTGCCGCGGTGGGCGTGCGACGGGTGCGCGTGCTGTTCGTCTGCACGGGGAACACCTGCCGATCGCCCACCGCGGAGGGGGGTGGTGCGCCACCTGCTGGCCGAGGAGAGGACGGTCGGCGCCGTCGAGGTCGACAGCGCCGGCACCGGCGGCCGGCACGCCGGCGGGTACGCCTGACCCCGTCCGCCCCCACCCGCCACTCGCGTGACACGGGGCCGACACGAGCCCGTGGCACTGTGGGATCGTGCCTCCCGCAGTCCCCGGCGCTCCGTTCGAGCCGCGCACCGCCCCTCCCGGCCCCCAGGACGCGGGCGGTCCCCGCAGTGCCGAGCACGCCCGCCTGGCCGGGTCCGCCGACATGTCGGCGCCGTGGCGGCTGTGGGGGCCCTACCTCGCCGGCCGCCAGTGGGGCACGGTGCGCGAGGACTACTCCGGGGACGGCGACGCGTGGTCGTCCTTCCCGTTCGACCACGCGCACGCCCGCGCCTACCGGTGGGGTGAGGACGGCCTCGGCGGCATCTGCGACCGCTACGGCTTCCTCAACTTTTCGGTCGCCCTCTGGAACGGGAAGGACCCCGTCCTCAAGGAGCGGCTGTTCGGCCTCACCAACGAGGAGGGCAACCACGGGGAGGACGCCAAGGAGTACTGGTGGGCCGTCGACGGCACGCCCACCCACTCCTGGATGCAGTGGCTCTACCGCTACCCGCAGGCCGAGTTCCCCTACGAGGAGCTGCGCCGCGTCAACGCCGAGCGGTCCCGGCTGGAGCGCGAGTACGAGCTGGCCGACACCGGCGTCCTCGACGAGGACCGCTTCTTCGACGTCCAGGTCACCTACGCCAAGGCCGCCCCGGACGACGTCTGCATCGTCGTCACCGCCACCAACCACGGCCCCGACCCCGCACCCCTGCACCTGCTGCCGCAGGTGTGGTTCCGCAACACCTGGTCGTGGGGCGGGGACAAGCGGCAGGGCGTGCTCACCCAGCTCCTGGCGCCGACGCTCACCGTCTCCGGCCTGGAGGCGGTCGAGGCCGAGCACGGCTTCCTGGGCCGCTACCACCTGGCCGCAGAGGGCGACCCCGTCGTCCTCTGCTGCGACAACGAGACCGACGCCGTGACGCTCTTCGGCGCCGAGCGCAACGCCAGCCGGTACCCCAAGGACGGGATCGACCGCCGGGTCGTGCACGGCGACGAGTCGCGGATCAACCCCTCGGACTCCGGCACCAAGGCCGCCTTCTGGTACCGGTGGGACGCCGTCGGGCCGGGGGAGAGCGTCAGCGTGCGGCTGCGGCTGCGCCGTGCGGCCCCGGACGAGGACGTCTTCGGCCCCGGGTTCGACGCGGTGCTGGCCGACCGCCGCGCCGAGGCCGACGACTTCTACGCCTCGGTCATCCACGAGAGCCTCTCCGACGAGGACCGGCACGTCGCCCGCCGCGCCTACGCGGGCCTGCTGTGGACCAAGCAGCTCTACCGCTTCGACGTCGCGCAGTGGCTCGACGGCGATCCCGACTTCCACGCCCCGGAGGCGCGGCGCCGGCGGGGACGGCGGAACACCGGCTGGCGGCACCTGGCGCTGGCCGACGTCATCTCCATGCCCGACGAGTGGGAGTACCCGTGGTTCGCCGCGTGGGACACCGCCTTCCACTGCATCCCGCTGGCCCACGTCGACCCGGACTTCGCCAAGGAGCAGCTGGTGCTCATGTGCCGGGAGTGGGCGATGCACCCCAACGGCCAGCTGCCGGCCTACGAGTGGGCCTTCGGCGACGTCAACCCGCCGGTGCACGCCTGGGCGGCCTGGCACGTCTACCGCATCGACGGCTACCGCGACCAGCAGTTCCTGGTCCGGGTGTTCACCAAGCTGCTGCTCAACTTCTCCTGGTGGGTCAACCGCAAGGACGCCGGCGGGTCGAACGTCTTCGAGGGCGGCTTCCTCGGGATGGACAACATCGCCCTGTTCGACCGCTCGGCGCCGCTGCCCCCGGGCTACCGGCTCGAGCAGTCGGACGCGACGAGCTGGATGGCGTTCTACTGCCAGCAGATGCTCAAGATCGCGCTGGAGCTGTCCCGGTTCGACCAGGCCTGGGACGGGACGGCGACCAAGTTCTTCGAGCACTTCCTCGCCATCGCCCAGGCGATGAACGCCTTCGGCTCGCACGAGGTGTCGCTGTGGCACGAGGAGGACGGCTTCTTCTACGACGTCCTCGTCGCCCCGGACGGCACGGCCGAGCCGCTGCAGGTGCGCTCCATGGTCGGGCTGCTGCCGATCCTGGGGGTCACCGAGATCCCGCGGTGGGTGGCCCAGCTGCCCGACGTCGCGGAGCGGGTGCGCTGGCTGCAGCGGCGCCGGCCCGAGCTGATGCGGCCGCTGCGCAGCCGGTCCGGGCCCGAGGGGCGCAAGATGCTGCTCTCGCTGGTCGGGGAGGAGCGGCTGGCGCGCATCCTGCAGCGGATGTTCGACACCGACGAGTTCCTGTCGCCCTACGGCATCCGGTCGCTGTCCAAGGCCACCGGTCAGGTGTTCGCCCAGGTCGGCGGCCGGGACGTCTCCATCGAGTACGAGCCGGGGGAGTCACGCACCAAGCTCTTCGGCGGGAACTCGAACTGGCGCGGCCCGGTGTGGTTCCCGGTCAACGTGCTGCTCGCCGACAAGCTGCGCACGCTCGGCCGGTACTACGGTGACGCGTTCACCATCGAGATCCCGACCGGGTCCGGCCACCGCTGCACCCTCGTCGAGGCCGCCGACCTCGTCGACAACAGCCTCACCGCGCTGTTCCGGCCGGTGGGCGGCAAGCGACCGGCCGACGGCAAGCGGATCGAGTCCAGCGACTCGGACCTCTGGCGGGAGCACCCGACGTTCAGCGAGTTCTTCGACGGCGACACCGGCGAGGGCCTGGGCGCCACCCACCAGACCGGCTGGACGGCGCTGGTGGCGCACCTGCTCAACCCGCGGCTGCCCCCGGACCCGCGCTTCACCTGACCGGGCCCTGGCGGTGACCCCTGCTCGACCAGGACGGTGACGCGCCGGGGTCGCCCTTGTACTCCGCGTAGGCAGGAACACGCCAGACCGTCGCGGAGTGGGGTGCATCACGGCGACAGTGCACATCACCCGCCGTAGTGTCTTGGCTGCGCTCAGCAAACGAGAGAGCGCGGCGCCGGTCCGCCCAACCCTGCCCACCGGTCGTCCACCGATCCGCCCAGGGCAGGGGTGGGGGACCCACACCCGTCGCCCGGTGCCGGCTGCGGCCGGACCGCGCGCCTCCGGGGTGAAGCCGCGCGCTCGCGGCCGGGCACCGATCGCCCGAACCCGACAGCTCACCTCGCCGGCGGTGATCGGGAGATCCATGTCCAAGCACCGCGCACCCCGCTACGTCCGCACCAAGCAGGCCCTCGCCGGGGTCCCGGTCGCCGCCGGCGCCACGGTGGTCGGCATCGGTGTCCTGGCCAGCCCGGCCCAGGCCGCCGCCACCCACGACTGGACCGGCGTCGCCCAGTGCGAGTCCGGCGGCAACTGGGCCATCAACACCGGCAACGGCTACTACGGCGGCCTGCAGTTCGCCCCTGGCACCTGGGCTGCCTACGGCGGCACCGGGTTCGCGCCGCGCGCCGACCTCGCCACGCCGGCCCAGCAGGTCGAGGTGGCCGAGGCCGTGCTCGCCGGGCAGGGCATCGGCGCCTGGCCGACCTGCGGGAAGCACCTGGCCGGGGGCACCACCCCGGCGGCCGTCCCGTCCGCCGCCCCCGCGGCGCCGGCCGCCGCACCGGAGCAGGCGACCGCCGCCCCCGAGCAGGCCGCCCCCGAGCAGGCCGCTCCCGAGCAGGCCGCCCCCGAGCAGGCCGCCCCCGAGCAGGCCGCCCCCGAGCAGGCGGGGGAGCGGGGTGGCGCCGCTGCCGGGGAGGCCCACACGGTCCGGCGCGGTGACACCGTGGCCCGCATCGCGGCGGCGTACGGCGAGCGGTGGCGGGACCTGTACCAGCGCAACGCGGACGTGATCGGCGGGAACCCGAACCGCATCTACCCCGGCCAGGTGCTGCGCTTGACCGGGGCCGCGCCGGCCCAGGAGGGGGCGGGGGAGAGCTCCGCGGACCGCTCGTGGGACCGCGACGGCTCGTGGGACCGCGATGGCTCGTGGGACCGCGACGGCTCGTGGGACCGCGACGGCTCCGGGGACCGCGCGTCCCGCGGTGAGCGCACCGGTGGGTGGGAGCGGGACGGGGCCGCCGAGGCCGCGCCGGCGCCCCAGGCCGCCGCTCCCGAGGCGCCTGCACCCGAGGCCGCCGCGCTCGAGGCCGCTCCGGTTCCGTCCGCGGGGGAGTCCGCCCCGGCGGTCGCCGCGCCGGTCGCCGCCCAGGCTGTCGAGGCCGCGCCCGCCCCGGAGCAGGCGGCCGTGACCAGCGGCGCCGCCGTCATCAGCAACACCGCCGGAGCCGTGAAGCCGCAGGTCCAGGCCGCCGCCGACCAGGTGGTCGCCAACGTGCGGGGCGCCGCGCTGATCACCATCGGCGGCACCCGCGCCAGCGCGGCCGATCCGGGCGGGCACCCGGCGGGCCTGGCGCTGGACTACATGGTCCACGACGACGCCGCCCTGGGCGACGCGATCGTCGCCTACCACCTGGCGCACTGGGACGAGCTGGGCGTGGACTACCTCATCTGGCAGCAGCGCATCCTCTCCTCGCCGGACGGCGCGTGGAAGCCGATGGCCGACCGCGGCAGCGCCACGGCCAACCACCTCGACCACGTGCACGTCAACCACGTCGGCTGACGCGTCCCCGTGCGGGCACCCCCGCGCAGACGTCCTAGACATCTGTTGCGGCGCCGATCCGGTACCCGCATGCTTCAGGCGGGCGGGGCCCTGGGCGTGGTCCCGGGTGAGCCCCGCCCGCCAGACGGCAGCGGATCGATGTGTGGGGCGCATCGCTCCGGGTAACCATGAGCATGAAACCGGCCCCGGCGTGGTCGTGCAGTCCCCGCGCCGGGGCCGTGCCGTGTCCGGGGTCTGCCGGGGCCAGGGCCTGCCGGGGCCGGGGCCTGCCGCCGGGCGGGCCCGACGGCCACCCCCGGCGCCCCCGCGGCCCGCCGCTAGGGTCGGTGCCCATGCCGTCGAGTCCACCGCGCGAGGCCACCGCGGACACCGTCCGGGACCTCGGGCTGCCCACCCGGACGGTCAGCGCGCTGACCCGGGCCGGGGTGACCCGCACCGAGCAGCTGGCCGCGCTGACCCGGCGGGAGCTCGCCGCCATCGACGGCGTCGGCCCGGGGGCGATCGCGGCCATCCGCGCCGTCGTCCCCGAGCCGCCCGGCCGGCTCGCCCCGGGAGGCCGGCCCGCGCCGCTCCCCGGCATGCCCGGCGCCGCGGACGACGGCCCGGACGACGGCCCCGACGACGGCCCGGCCTCGCCGGCCATCCCGTCGTTCGCGTCGCTGCGCGGCTCGTGGCGGCCGGCGGTCGACGCGCTCGTCGGCGGCGGCCCGGCGCCCGCGCCGCCATCGGGGGAGCGGGGTGCAGGGGAGCCGGGCCCGCCCGAGCCCCGGGCGCAGGAGCAGGACCCGCCCGGGCCCGGTGCGGGGCAGCGGCGTCCGCAGGCACCCCGGCCGCCGGAGTACGCCGACCTCGTGGTGCTCGGCGTGCGCCTGGTCCAGGCCGCCGCGGCAGTGCCGTTCCGGGTCGTGCGGTGGTCGGTGTGCGCCCCGGTCCGGTGGCTCGGCGCGCGCCGCTGACGCCGGCGCCCGGACCGGAGCGGAACACCGCGACGACCGTCACTTGACGAATCGACGATCGCCGATTGTCACGAGTCGATAACGCGTCTACGGTGAGCCGGTCCGGTCGGTCGATCCGTCCCCATCCGGGGGCCCGGCCGGGCGCCGCCGAGTCGCCCCCCGGGGCGAGCCGGGGACCCACCGCAGTTCTGGGGTGAATCCGCCCCGGGCGTCCCGCCCGGGCCGGTAGGGCCGCTTCCCGCCCGAACCCGTCAGCTAACCCGGTAGGCGGCTCCAGGGAGAAGGAGAGCCGCCCGATGGCGTGCCCGCGCACCGCACCAGCCCGTCGTACCCGGGTGGCCCCCCGCCACTGACCCGGCGCGACCGGCCCGGCCTCTCCACCGCACCCGAGCACCCCCGCTCGACCGGCTCCCCCCGGCTGCCCCGGTGGGCCCGTGCCCGAGGACGGTCGCCGCCTCCGCCCGACCGCACCCCGCCGCAGCGGCGCGCCCCTGCCCGCCGCTGCGCCCGCACCCCCGGAGCACCCCCGCATGGACCCCCGCACCACCACCATCGGACGTCGGCGCCGCGCCCTGCGCCGCCCGCCGGTGCGCCGCCGTCCCGCCCTGCTGCTCGGCGTCGCCGCCGCCGGCGCGCTCACCGTCAGCGTGCTCACCGGCACCGGCCCGGCCGCGCAGGCCGAGGCCGGGACGGCGGAGACCGCCAGCAGCCGCTCGGTCGACGTCGCCGAGGAGCTCGGGCTGCCCGGCGAGGCCGCGCCCCCCGCCGAGGCCGTGCCCGCGCCCGACCTGGAGGCGCTCGAGCAGCTCACCGCCAGCCGCAGCACCCGGCAGGCCGACCGCAGTGCCGCCCAGCAGGCCCAGGCCGCGGCCGACCAGGCCGAGCTGGACCGCCGGGCCGCCGAGGAGGCCGCCCGCGCCGCCGAGGCCGAGGCGGCCGCGCAGGCAGAGGAGGCGGCCGCGCAGGCCGCGGCGCAGGCGCAGGAGGCCGAGGCGCAGCAGTCCGGGGAGCAGGAGGCCCAGGCGCCGGCCGCGAGCACCCCGGCACCCGCCGCGGCTCCGCCGCCGGCCGCGTCGGGCACCGCCGCGCCGGCCGGGGCCGCGCGCGTCACCAACACCGCCGGGGTGATCAAGCCGGTGGCGCAGGCCGCCGCCGACGCCGTCGTCACCCACGTCCCGGGCGCCGCCGGCATCACCATCGGCGGCACCCGCGCCAGCGCGGCCGACCCGGGCGGGCACCCCTCGGGTCTGGCCCTGGACTACATGTGCACCCCGGCCCTCGGTGACGCGATCGTCGCCTACCACCGCGCCCACTGGGACGAGCTCGGCGTCGACTACCTCATCTGGCAGCAGCGGATGCTCAGCTCGCCGGACGGCGCGTGGAAGCCGATGGCCGACCGCGGCAGCGCCACGGCCAACCACCTCGACCACGTCCACGTGAACTACGTGGGCTGACCCACCACCGGGCCCCGGCGGCGGTCAGTCGACCAGGTCCAGCGCCACGCCCACGACGGTGTCGGTGTCCAGGCCGTGCCAGCGGTAGACGGAGGCGAGGTCGCCGCTCTGCCCGAAGGACGTGACCCCCAGGTGGGTGGCGGGCACCCGGTGCACGCCGGCCAGGAACGCCAGCGTGTGCGGGTGGCCGTCGAGCACCGTGACCAGCGGGGCGGCGCGATCGGCCGGGAAGACGCTGTCGAGCACCCACGATGGCGCGTCGCCGAGCCCCCGGCGGGCCTGCAGCGCCCGGAACAGCAGCCCGGGGCTGGTGACGCAGACGACGTCGGCCCCGATGCCGAGCGCGGCGAGCCGGTCGGCCGCGGCCAGCGTCTCCGGCACGACCGCGCCCATGGCGACGAGCGTGACCGCCGCTGACGCGGCCCGGCGCAGCGGGTAGGCGCCGGCGACCACCTGGCGGCGGCGCCGCTCGCGGGCGGCCGGGTCGGCGGGGACGGCGGCCAGCGACTGGTCCACCGGCCGGGTGGACAGCCGGAGGTAGGCCGAGCGCCCGCCCGCCCGGCCCAGCCGGGCCATGGCCGCGAGCAGGCACCACTCCGCGTCGAGGGCGAACGCCGGCTCCCAGGTGTCGCACCCGGGCTGCTCCAGCCCGAGGGAGGGCGTGGTGACCGACTGGTGCGCCCCGCCCTCGGGCGCCAGCGTCACCCCCGAGGGCGTGCCGACCAGGATCGACTGGCCCCCGGCGTAGATGCCGAACGACCACGGCTCCAGCGCGCGGGCCACGAACGGGTCGTACAGGACGCCGATCGGCAGCAGCGGCTGCCCCCACCGGCTCCACGTCGCCCCGAGCTCGCCGAGCAGCCCCACCAGGTTGGTCTCCGCGATGCCGAGCTCGACGTGCCGGCCGTCAGGGCGCTCCCGCCAGTGCAGGACGGTCTCGGCGTCGTCGGCGAACCAATTGTGCCGGTCCTCCGACGCCCAGACCCCGACCTTGTTCACCCAGCCCCCGAGGTTGGTGCTGGAGCTGACGTCGGGGCTGACCGTGACCACGCGGTCGGCGACGTCCGGGGCGGCGCGGGAGAGGTCCAGCAGGGTGCGGCCGAGCGCGGCCTGGGTGGTCGCCGTCCCCGAGGGGGTGCGCCCCAGGTCCGCGGGGACGGCCGGGGGCGGCACCGGCTCGACCGGCGCGCGGCGGAGCCGTTCGGACGCCGCGGCCACCAGCCGCCCGCCCGGGCCGTCCGCGGGCAGCGCCGCCCACGGGTCGGCGGGGTCCGCCCCGAGCAGCGCGGCCAGCTCGTGCAGCTGGGCCTCGGTCAGCAGGGCCGAGTGGTTCTGCGGGTGGCCCTCGGTGGCCAGCCGGTGGCCCTTGAGGGTGTAGGCGAGGACGACGGTGGGGCGGGTGTCGTCGATCGCGGCGAACGCCTCCCGCAGCGACGCGAGGTCGTGCCCCCCGAGGTTGCGGACCGCCGCGGCCAGCTCGGCGTCGGGGACGTCGGCGACCAGGCGGGCGACGTCCCCGGCCCCCGGACCGTCCCCGGGCAGCGCCGCGCGCAGCTCCGCCGGGCCGCGGCGGAGCATCCGCTGGTACTCGGCGTTGGGCATGTCGTCGATGCGCCGGCGCAGCGCGGCCCCGCCGGGGCGGGTGAAGAGCTCCTCCAGCAGCCGCCCGTACTTGACGGTGAGCACTTGCCAGCCCGCCGCGGTGAACATGCCCTCGAGCCGGCCGGCGCCGAGGGTGGGCACGACCCGGTCCAGCGACTGCCGGTTGAGGTCGACCACCCACACCACCTCGCCGAGCTCGGCCACCATCGGGTCCAGCACCGCCTCCCAGACCGCGCCCTCGTCGAGCTCGGCGTCGCCGACCAGCGACCACTGGCGGCCGGACCCGCCGCCGCCGAACCGCCGGTCGACGTAGCGGCGGGCGAGCGCGCCCCAGAGCGGCGCCGTCGCGCCGATCCCCACCGAGCCGGTCGAGTAGTCCGCCGGCACCGGGTCCTTCAGCCGCGACGGGTAGGACTGCAGCCCGCCGAACGCGCGCAGCGTGGTCAGCCAGGATGCGTCGAGCTGGCCCAGCAGGTACTCCAGCGCGTGCAGCACCGGCGAGGCGTGCGGCTTCACCGACACCCGGTCCCCGGCGCGCAGCTGCTCGAGCCACAGCGCGGTCATGATCGTGACCATCGACGCGCTGGAGGCCTGGTGCCCGCCGACCTTGAGGCCGGAGGGGTCCGGCCGGAGCCGGTTGGCGTGGTCGACGATCGCGGTGGCCAGCCACAGCACGCGGTCCTCGACCTGCCGCAGCGCGGCATCGGCGTCCGCGGCGGCGCCGGTGTCCGCGGTGGTGCCGGTGTCCGCGGTGGTGCCGGTGCTCGGCTCGGTGCCGGCACGGCCGGGTGCGGGGTCGACGGTCAGGCTCATGGCGGGTGCTCCCGGCTGCGGTGGCGGAGGGGACGCCCGCGAGCGGACCACGCGAGGTCGGCGGCGCACAACCGGGGTCCACCCGGCTGGGCAGCGTGCGCAGCCCGGGCGGTGCGCCGGGAGGGCGGCGGGCGTGGTGGGATCGGCGGTGCCCGGCAGCGGAACCCGGGAGCACCAGGAACGGAGCACCACGATGACCAGCACCACGATGACCAGCACCACGATGACCAGCACCACCGCGACCGGCACGATCCCGGCGCTCCCGCCGGTCGTCGAGCGGATCTACGAGGACGTGCTGCGGCGCAACGCCGGCGAGCGCGAGTTCCACCAGGCCGTCCACGAGGTGCTGGAGTCGCTGGCCGTCGTCCTGAACCGGCACCGCGAGTACACCGACCTGAAGACGGTCGAGCGGATCTGCGAGCCCGAGCGGCAGATCATCTTCCGCGTCCCCTGGCAGGACGACCGCGGCGAGGTGCACATCAACCGCGGCTTCCGGGTGGAGTTCAACTCCGCGCTCGGCCCCTACAAGGGCGGGCTGCGCTTCCACCCGTCGGTGAACCTGGGCATCGTCAAGTTCCTCGGCTTCGAGCAGGTCTTCAAGAACGCGCTCACCGGGATGCCGATCGGCGGGGGCAAGGGCGGGTCGGACTTCGACCCCAAGGGCCGGTCGGACACCGAGATCATGCGCTTCTGCCAGTCCTTCATGACCGAGCTCTACCGGCACCTCGGCGAGTACACCGACGTCCCGGCCGGCGACATCGGCGTCGGGGCCCGCGAGATCGGCTACCTGTTCGGCCAGTACAAGCGGATCACCAACCGCTACGAGTCCGGCGTCATCACCGGCAAGGGCCTGGGCTGGGGCGGTGCGCTGGTGCGCACCGAGGCCACCGGCTACGGCGCGGCGTTCTTCGCCGCGGCGATGATGGCGGCGGCCGGGGAGTCCTTCGACGGCCGGCGGGCGGTGGTGTCCGGCTCGGGCAACGTCGCCGTCTACGGCATCGAGAAGATCCACCAGCTCGGCGGCACCGTGGTCGCCTGCTCGGACTCCAGCGGCTACGTCGTCGACGAGAAGGGCATCGACCTCGAGGTCCTCAAGCACGTCAAGGAGGTGCAGCGGGCGCGCATCGACGTGTACGCCGAGCGGGTGCCGTCGGCCTCCTTCGTGCCGGGCGGCAGCATCTGGGACGTCCCCTGCGACGTCGCCGTCCCGAGCGCCACGCAGAACGAGATCGACCGGGACGCCGCCGCGACGCTGGTCCGCAACGGCTGCCGCTACGTCGTCGAGGGCGCCAACATGCCCTCGACCCCGGAGGCGGTGGGCCTCTTCCGGGAGGCCGGGACCCGGTTCGCGCCCGGCAAGGCGGCCAACGCCGGCGGGGTCGCCACCTCGGCGCTGGAGATGCAGCAGAACGCCTCGCGCGACCGGTGGACCTTCGAGCACACCGAGGACCGGCTCGAGGAGATCATGCGCGACATCCACACCCGCTGCTTCGAGACGGCCGACGAGTACGGCTCGCCCGGTGACCTGGTGCTCGGCGCCAACGTGGCCGGCTTCCTCGAGGTCGCCGAGGCGGTGCACGCCCTCGGTCTGGTCTGATCGGACGGCGGGCCCCGCACCCGGCCCGCACCGGGCGCGGACCCCTGTCGGGGGCGCCGGGTCGGCGGCAGACTGGCATCCCCGCCCCTCCGAGCCGCCGGGAGGTCCCGTGCCCCGCAGGCAGGTGGTGCCGGCCGGCACCGGGACGGCGCGGCTCGCCCGCGTCGGAGCCGCCGGGGTGGCTGCCGTGGTCGTCGGTGTCGCCGGCTGCGACGCCGGTCTGGACGCCCAGACCGCCCAGGAGGTCCCCGACACCCCGGGCGTCGACGGCTCGGTGGGCCAGGTCGACCTCGACGACGTCTACCTCGACTCCGGCTCGGACGTCGCGGCCGGCACGGAGGTCCCGCTGCGGGCGGCGCTGACCAACGAGGGCGAGTCCCCGGACACGCTGACCAGCGTCACCACGCCGGCGGCGCAGTCGGTGCAGCTGCTGGACGAGAACGGCGACCCGGCCACCGGCGGGATCCCGCTGCCGGCCGACGGCCAGGTGGACGCGACGACCGGCCCGCAGCGGATGCGGCTCGAGGGGGTCACCTCGACCATCGGGACGACGGAGACGGTCCCGGTCACGTTCGTGTTCGCGACCGCCGGTGAGGTGCGCCTGGACGTGCCGGTCGGCACCGCCGGGTAACCGGTCGGGTGACCGGGCTCGCGGCCGCGCTGGCGCTGCTCGCGGCCCTGCTGTTCGCGGTGGCCTCGGCGGTCCAGCAGCGCTCGGCGGCCGACGTCCCCGACGAGCGCGCCCGCGGTCCGGCGCTCCTGCTCTCCCTCGTCCGACGCCCGCGGTGGTGGGCGGGCACGCTCAGCGACACGGCCGGGTACGCCGCCCAGGCGGCCGCGCTGGGCCTCGGCTCGCTGCTGCTGGTCCAGCCGCTGCTGGTCACCACGGTGCTGTTCGCGCTGCCCCTGGCCGCCCGGTGGGCGGGCCGGCGGCTGCGCCGGTCGGACTGGGCGTGGGCCGCGGCGCTCGCCCTCGCGCTGGCGGCCTTCGTGGTGACCGGCGAGCCCACCGCCGGCGCCGACCGCGCCGGCGTGCGGGAGTGGGCGCCGGCCCTGGTCGTCCTGGGCCTGCTGGTCGGCGCGTGCCTGCTCGGGGCCGCAGTCCGCCGCGGGCCGGTGCGGGCACTGCTGCTCGCCGTGGTCAGCGGGGTGGCCGCCGGCCTGGCCGCGGCGCTCACCAAGGGCGTGGTGAGCCTCCTCGACGACGGTGTCCCCGCCCTGCTGAGCAGCTGGGAGACCTGGCTGCTGGTCGTCGCCCTGGTCGGCGGGACGGTCGTGCAGCAGTCGGCGTACCAGGCCGGGGCCCTCGAGGCCTCGCTGCCGGCGATGACCGTCGGGGAACCGGTGGTCGCGGTCGCGCTCGGCATCGCCGTCCTCGGCGAGCACCTGCGGGCCGGCGGCACGGAGTGGGTGCTGGTCGGGGTGCTGGTCGCCGTCATGGCCGCCGCCACCCTGGCCCTGGCGCGCGCCGCGGCCAGGAGCGCGCCCCCGGTGCCGGCCGCGGTGCCCTGAGGAACGCGGTGCCCTGGGACCCGGTCAGGCCGACCGGGCGGCCTCCGGAGCCGGTCCGGCCCGCCGGCGGGACAGCAGGGCGAACACGAACGGCGGGAGCGACAGCACCACGGTGGCCAGCGCCAGCAGCAGCACGTAGCGCACCGTGTCGCCGGTCTGCAGCTGGCTCGGCGGGACGAAGCCCAGCAGGAAGGACGCGACGCAGCCGAGCAGCCCGACCCCGCCGACGAGCCACACGCCCGGCAGACCCCCGGGGATGCGGTAGGGCCGCGGCGTGCCCGGCTGGGTGTAGCGCAGCCGGATCACCGCGGCGAACACCAGGGCGTACATCGTCACGATGACCTGGGCGGTGACGGCCGAGAGCATCCAGTAGGACGTGCTCACGCTCGGCACCGCGACGAACAGCAGCGCGAACACCGAGCCGGCCACCCCCTGGACGAGCAGCAGCGCCACCGGGACGGCGTTGCGGTTGGTGCGCCCCAGCCGCGGCGGCGCCAGCCCCTCCTGCGCCACCGCCGCGACCCCCTTGGCCGGGCCCAGGACCCACGGCATGAGGTGGGCGACCCCGCCCAGCGCCACGAGCAGTGCCAGCGGGGCCAGCAGCCAGCCCAGGGAGAACGTGTCGAGCACGCCGGCGAACAGCTCCATCGTCCCCGACACGAGGCTGATCTCGTGCCGCGGCAGCACGAAGGCCATGAACAGCGAGCCCAGCACGGAGAACGACACGGTGATCGCGACGGCGAGGAAGATCGCCCGGGGCACCGTCCGGCCGGGGTCGCGGGTCTCCCCGGCGTGGAAGCCGGCCATCTCCATCCCGGTGAACAGCAGGATGATGCCGCCGAGGAAGGCCAGGTTGCCGAGCCCGACGTCGGGGACCAGTGCGCCGGGGGAGAACGGGATCTGCGACGGGTTGCCCTGCAGCAACCAGGCCGCGCCCAGGGCCACGACGAGCAGCGCCGGGAGCAGGGACCCGGCGACGGTGCCGACCGCGCCGATCGCCGCCGACGCGCGCGCCCCGGCCAGCGCGGCCGCCGTGGTGCCCCAGAAGAACACCAGCATGACCGCCACCAGCCAGAGCCGGTCGCCGGCCAGCCCGGGGTCGACGGCGTAGGCGAGGGAGGCCGCGATGAAGGAGAGCACGGTCGGGAACCAGGCGACGTTCTCGGCGTAGTCGCACCAGACCGCCAGGAAGCCGGTGCGCCCGCCGAAGGCCTCCTTGACCCAGGCGTACACGCCGCCGTCCCGCGGCCAGGCGGTGCCGAGCTCGGCGGCGGCCATGGCGACCGGGACCAGGAACACGGTGACCGACAGGGCGAACAGCAGCAGCATCGCCCACCCGTACTCGGCCATGACCGGCAGGTTCCGCGCGCTCACGATCGACGCCACGTTGATCATCGCCAGCGCCAGGACGCCGAGCCGGGCGCTCCGCCCCGCGCGCGTCACCGGGCACCGGCCGCGTCGAGCGCGCGGGCGAGGGCCCGGTGCACGTCGTCGTCCCCCTCCCCGCGCACGAGCACCGTCCCGTCGCCGAGGGTGCGCACGGCACCGCTGCCGCGGGGGCGGAGCAGCGACTCGAACCGCCGCGCGGCGGCGTCGCGGTCGGCCGCCGTGGCGAAGCGGTCGACGACGACCGTCGCGCCCTCCGCCGGGCAGCGCACCGCCAGGTCGTAGACGCGGCTGGCGACGGCGCCGCCCGCCAACCCGCCGGGCTCGTCGACCACCCGGCACACCTGCAGCCCCGCCGCGGCGGCGGCCGCCTCGACCCGCTCGAAGACGACGTCCCCGAAGGGGGCGCGGCCGTGGCCGGCCCACTGCACGAGCCCCAACGCGCCGAGGGTGGCGGCGAGCACGAGGACCACAGCCGAGGCGGTGCGGCCCGTGCCCGCCGCGGTCACGCCGCGGCCCGCCCCGGCGCGGACGGCGGCGCGGACGGCGGCGCGGACGGCGAGGGCACGCCGCCGACGGCCTTCGGGACGAGCAGCCGACCGAGCCCCGGGACGGCGAGGAACCCCTCGGCGCCGGCGTAGCGCAGGCCCACCCGGGGCAGGTCCGAGCGGTGCCGGTAGGCCAGGACCCGGGGCAGCCACTCGGGGCCGAAGCGGGCGTTGAAGTCGTGCAGCGACTCGATCTGGAAGAACGGGTTGAGCAGCCCGACCGCCCGGCGGGCCACCCGCTGGAGGGGTGTGAACGGCACGTCGTCGGCGAACAGCCGCCCCCACATCGCGAAGTTCATCGACAGCCGGGCGACACCGCGGGCACCCAGGGCGCCCGCCGTGGAGGCGATCAGGAACTCGGTCATGCCGTTCGGGGCGTCCGGGTCGTGCCGCATCAGGTCGAGCGTGTAGCCGAACGACGGGCCGTAGGCGGGCACCAGCCGGAGGAACCCGCCCGGCACCCCGTCGGCGTCGAGCGCCACGCAGAGCAGGAACTCGGGGTCGGCGCCGGCCCCGCGCACGTCCTGGGACAGCGACATGGTGAACCCGCGCTCGGGGGCCTTGCCCCGCCACCGCGCGCTGATCGCGTTGAGCTGCTCGACGAGGCCGGCCGGCGCCTGCGACTCGGCGATCAGCCGGAAGCGGTGCGTGCGCCCCACCCGGCGGACCGCCGCCCGCAGCCCCTTGCGTGCCGGTCCGTCGAGGCCGAACCGCCGGCAGTCGAGGACCGCCTCGTCGCCGAGGTAGAACGCCGAGAAGCCGCGCGAGGCGTACAGCGGCATGCTCGCCTCGCGCACGGCGAGCAGCGCCGGGGTCCAGGCCCGGTCGTCGCACAAGTCCAGGAACTCGTCGAGCACCCGCACCACCGACTCGCGCGCGCCGATCGGGTCGCCGGAGACCAGCGCGTACCCGCCGAGGTAGGTGTAGGCGAGGAAGGCCTCCCCGTCCCGGGAGAAGAAGAAGCTCTTGTCGTCGCGCAGGGCGAAGTACGCCAGGGTGTCCCAGCCGTGGGCGCGCACCAGGTCGCGGGCGCGCTCCCAGTCCTCGGCGGTGTGGGGTGGCCGGGCGGTGAGCGGGCGGAAGAGCAGGACGGCGAGCACCCCGAGCCCGGTGATCCCCAGCGCGAGCAGGGCCGCCGGGAAGAGGGCGGCGAACAGGTCCGAGCCGTACGCGTAGGCGCCGTCCAGCCCGACCAGGCCGGCCAGCACCGTGCGCAGGGCACCGGGGAGGGTGAGATCCGGGCTCAACTGCCCGCGCTGGCTCCACAGCGCGGCCAGGCCGAACAGCAGGACGCCCGCGGCGTAGACCGGCAGGACGCGCAGCAGGCGCAGCAGGGACGGCGGGTCGGGCGGGGCGCGGAAGGCCGACCGGTAGCGCACCAGGGCCAGCAGCAGGGCCGCGTCCAGCACCGCGGCGACCGGGTGCGGGCCCTTCACCAGGTGCGCGACCGCGCCCACCGCCAGCAGGGTCACGGCCAGCCGCCAGGCGAGCAGCTTGCGCCGGGCGAGCTGGTCGGCGAGCAGCAGGAGCAGCACGCCGACGACCACCGACGCGACGTGCCCGGCCGCCGGCACCCCCACCGGGTCGAGCGCCGGCAGCTCCCCGCCGATCCGGGAGTGCGCGACCGGCAGCAGCGGCAGCAGCTGGAGGGCGCCCGCGAGCGCGACCAGCCCGGCGATCACCCGGACGGCGGTCCCGTGCGCGACGGCCGGGCGCCGGACCGAGGTGACGGGGGAGGCCGACGGCGCGGTGGCGGGCAGCGCGACGACCGAGCCCCCGGCCGGGGCGGCCGGACCCGGCGGTCCGGGTGGCTCGGCCGGCCGCGGTGACGGGACCGCGGCCGCCGGGCCGGGCGTGGGCGGCAGCAGCGGGCGCGGCGCCCCCGACGGGCCCGAGCCGGGCGGCGGCGGGGACTCCGGCCGCAGGGTGGGGAAGAGGATGACCTCGCGGATCGAGTCCACGCCCGCCAGCAGCATCACCAGGCGGTCGACGCCGATGCCCAGGCCGCCGGTGCACGGCATCCCGTACTCCAGCGCGCGCACGTAGTCGAGGTCGACGTCGCCGGCCTCGGGGTCACCCTGGGCCTTGGCGCGGGCCTCGGCCTCGAACGCGGCGAGCTGCTCGAGGGGGTCGTTCTGCTCGGAGTAGGCGTTGCACAGCTCGAAGCCGGCGACGACGAGCTCGAAGCGCTCGACGTAGGCCGGGTCGTCCCGGTGCACGCGGGCCAGCGGCGAGACCTCGCGGGGGTAGTCGGTGCAGAAGACCGGCCCGACGACCGCGTGCTGCACCTTCTCGTCGTAGACCTCCTTCATCAGCCGCCCGGCGCCCCAGCGGCTCTCGTACGGGATGCCGAGCCGGTCGAGCACCGCACGCGCCTCGCCGACGGGCATGGCGGGGTGCATGGTGGCCCCGGTGGCCTCGGCGATCATGTCGGCGAACCGCTTCCGCGGCCACGGCGTGGCGGCCAGGTCGATGGCGTGCCCGCCGAGGTGGACGGTGAGGGCGTGGTCGTCGACCCCGCCCAGCGCGGCCCGCGCGGCGGCGGTGACCATGCCCTCGACCAGGTCCATCATGTCGTGGTAGTCGGCGAAGGCCTGGTAGGCCTCGAGCATCGTGAACTCCGGGTTGTGCCGGGTGTCGATGCCCTCGTTGCGGAACACGCGGCCGATCTCGAACACCCGCTCCAGCCCGCCGACGACCAGCCGCTTGAGGTGCAGTTCGAGGGCGATCCGCAGGTAGAGGTCGAGGTCGAGCGCGTTGTGGTGCGTGACGAACGGCCGCGCGCTGGCCCCGCCCTGGGTGCTCTGCAGCACCGGGCCCTCGACCTCGGTGAACCCCCGGTCCTCCAGGTGGTGGCGGAGGGCGCGCACCGCGGCGTGGCGGATCCGGAAGACCTCCCGGGTCCGCTCGTTGGCCTCGAGGTCGGCGTAGCGCCGGCGGTAGCGGGTCTCGACGTCGGGGAGCCCGCGGTGCTTGTCGGGCGGCTCCCGCAGGGCCTTGCCGAGGACGGCGAAGCCCGCCACGCAGACCGACAGCTCGCCGCGGCGGGTGGTCATCACCGTGCCCTCGACCCCCACCCAGTCGCCCCGGTCGACGTCGTCGAACTCCCGGTGCCGGTCGGCACCCAGCACGGAGCTGTCGACGAAGAGCTGGATCGCCCCGGTGCGGTCGCGCAGCGTGGCGAAGGTCAGCCAGCCCTGCCGGCGGATCAGCTCCACCCGGCCGGCCAGCCGGACCCGGTCGGTGGTCCGCACGTCGGGCCCGAGGCCGGCGTGCGCGGCGCGGATCCCGCCCGCGGTCGCGTCGGTGGGGTAGCGGTAGGGGTAGGCGTCCTGGCCGCGCTCGCGCAGCGCGCGGAACTTCTCCAGGCGCCGCTCGCGGACGTCGGCGGGGTGGGTCGAGGTGTCCGCCTCCTGGACCATCGCGCCACGATAGGGGCGGCCCGGCCGGCCGGGGAGGGGTCCGGAGCCGCCGCGGCGGCCCACCGCCGGGACGCGGGGCCGGTGCTACACCGTGCTGTCGTCGCGCGACGGTGGGTCCGGGCGCTGCGGGGCCCCGACGGCCGCACCGGCCGCCGGGCGCGGCGGGACGACGGCGAACAGGTCCACCAGCGCGTCCCAGCGGGTGCGTCGCCCCGGGGGGAAGCGCGCGACCGACCGGCGCCGGCGCCGCGACCCCTCGGCGTACCTGCGCCGCGCCCACGGCGACCCCGGCCGGGCCAGCCGCAGGGCGCCGACGGCCGCGACCAGCGGGACGAACACCCCCACCACGCCGAGCACGGTCCGGCCCTTGAGGACCGCGACGACCGCGAACCCCAGGTTCGCCGCGAGGGTCAGCGCGAGGACCGGCTCGCCCTCGTCGCGGTCGAGGTCGAAGGGGTTGGCGCCGACCAGCAGCAGCCCACCCACGACGAGGGCCACGAGGACGGCGTCGACGGAGCTGCGGCCCTCCTGCGTCCAGTAGACGTCGTCGAGGTGCAGCCACAGCGCGAACTCGTCGAGGGTCAGGGCGGCGCCGATGCCGAAGAGCACGGCCAGGACGTGGAGCCACGGCGGGTCGGGCCGGTAGGTGAACTCCAGCGTGCCGGTGCCGAGGAGGAGGAAGATGCCGTAGACCTCGTGGTGCACGTGCACGCCGCCGACGCTGGCGTCGCGGAACGGGCCGCGGCCGGTCCGGATCGCCCGGGTGACGAAGCGCGTCACGAGGAAGGTGACCAGGAAGGCGGCCAGCAGCCACGCCACGACCGCCCGGCGGCCGGTCACCGCCGGCAGGATCTCCAGCTCGAGGACCACCGGCCCACCCCAGCCTCGTCGCGGACGTCCCCGATCGTCGCGTCGCCGGCGCGGCGGACGGCCAGGGTCGGAGGTCCCGCCGGGGTTCCGGTGCGGGACGGCGGCGAGCACGATGGCACGGGCACAGCGACGACGCCAGCCCGCACAGCCGCCGGGAGGCCCCGATGTCCGCCGAGCCGACGTCCGCCCCGCCGCCCGCGCCCGCCGAGCCGGCGGGCGCCCGGCCCGCGGCGGACCGCGGCTGGTTCGTCCGGGGGCCGTACGCCCCGGTGACCGAGGAGGTCACGGCCGTCGACCTGCCGGTCACCGGGACCCTGCCGGCCGGCCTGGACGGGCGGTACCTGCGCAACGGGCCCAACCCGCTCGGCCTCGACGAGCCGGTCGAGCACTGGTTCCTCGGCCCCGGGATGGTGCACGGCGTCCGGCTGCGCGACGGCCGGGCCGAGTGGTACCGCAACCGCTGGGTCCGCTCCGGTGAGGTGGCCGCCGCGCTGGGGGAGCGGTGGCCCGGGGGGCCGGTCCACGCCGGCATGGACTTCGCCGCCAACACCCACGTCATCGCGCACGCCGGGCGGACGCTGGCCACGGTCGAGGCGGGCGCGCTGCCCTACGAGCTCACCGACGAGCTGGACACGGTCGGCCCCTGCGACTTCGACGGCACGCTGCCCGGGGGGTACGCCGCGCACACCAAGCTCGACCGGCGGACCGGGGACCTGCACGCCGTCGCCTACTTCTGGGGCTGGGACCACGTGCAGCACGTCGTCGTCGGCCCCGACGGGCGGGTCCGCCGGACCACCGACGTGCCCGTCCCGGACGGGCCGATGATGCACGACTTCGCGCTCACCGAGCGCTACGTGGTGCTGCTGGACCTGCCGGTCACCTTCAGCATGGACGCCGCGGCGGCGGGCTCGTCGCTGCCCTACACCTGGAACCCGGCGCACCCGGCGCGGGTCGGCCTGCTCCCGCGGGACGGCGCCGGCGGGGACGTCCGCTGGGTCGAGGTGGACCCCTGCTGGGTGTTCCACACGGTCAACGCCTTCGACGGCACCGCCCCCGACGGCGGCGACCGGGTCGTGCTCGACGTCTGCCGGTACGCCGGCTCCTACGACATGTCCGGCCTGTCCGGGCGGGGGCCGCTCACGCTCGACCGCTGGACGCTCGACCCGCGCACCGGCACGGCCGGCCGCCAGCTGCTCGACGACCGGCCCCAGGAGTTCCCGCGGGTGGACGAGCGGGTCGTCTCCCGGCCGCACCGCTACGCCTACAGCGCGGCGCTCGGTCAGGTCGACCCGGGCACCGTGCGGCCCGACGGCGGCTTCGGCGACGACGCGTTCGCCTCCGCGCTGCTCCAGCACGACCTGGCGAGGGGCACCGTGGCGGCGCACCGGTTCGGCCGGGACGCCGCCGTCGGCGAGGCCGTGTTCGTCCCGGCCGCGCCCGACGCGGCCGAGGACGACGGGTACGTGCTGGCCTTCGTCCACGACCCCGACCGCGGCGCCACCGACCTCGTCGTCCTCGCGGCGCAGGACCTCGTCGGCGCGCCCGTCGCCCGCGTCCACCTGCCGGCGCGGGTCCCGCTGGGGTTCCACGGCAGCTGGGTCCCCACCGAGCAGGGCTGAGCGCGGCCGACGGTACGGCGGACCCACGGGCCTTTTCCGCCCGTGGACGACCCGCCGGCCGGCTACGTCACGCGGATCACCGTCGAGCGGATCGGCGGGATCGGCCCCTGGCGCCCGCGGCGCCCGCCGGGGTGAGGCCGACGGCGCCGACCGGCACGGGCGGTCAGCGCTTCCCCCGGTCCCGGCGACGGCGTGCCCGCATCCGGGTCCGGGCCACCCGTGACCGCGTCAGGAAGAAGGTGACGAGCACCAGGCCGACCACGCCGGCCAGCCGGTTGACGTCGACGGCCGGGCGCCACGCGACGTCGCCGTCCTTGATGACGTAGACGCCGGCCGGCCGGGCACCCATGCCGAAGCCCGCGCCCTGCCCCTCCTGGCCCTTCTCGTCGTGGCCGCTCCCCCCGCCGCCCGCCCCGCCGACGGCGGCGGCGGGGATGACCGTGACGCCGTCCTTCTCGTACGGCTCGGCGAAGACCCGCTTCACGGTGATCGCGTCGCGGGCGCCGCTCAGGACCTCTTCCGGCTTCACGGGGGCCTCCTCGGCGTCGGCACTGGTCTCGGCGCCCCGAGCCTCGCCGTGCGGGCGGGACGCGGGAACGGCCCAACGTCCCCGGGTGCCAGGGACCGCGGCCGGGCGACCCCTGGCCCGCGGCGGCGATGCGGGGTGGAATCGGCACCACCGCCCACCCCGGGGCGGTCCCCGGCGGCACCGGGGCCGCCCCGGCCCGACGAGGGAGCGAGACGACCGTGACCGGACCCGCCGGCCCGCCCGCCCGGTTCGAGGAGGAGCGCTCGGCCGAGATCGTCGCCGCCAGCTTCGCCCGCACCGCCGACCCGCGGCTGCGCGAGGTGCTCACCGCGCTCGTCGGCCACCTGCACGCCTTCGTCAAGGACGTCGGGCTGACCCCGGAGGAGTGGGCGCGGGGGATCCGGTTCCTCACCGAGACCGGGCAGACCTGCGACGACACCCGGCAGGAGTTCATCCTGCTCTCCGACGTCCTCGGGGTGTCGATGCTCGTCGACGCGCTCGCCCACCCCGCCGGCGACGGGGTGACCGAGTCGACCGTCGAGGGGCCCTTCCACCTGGTCGCCTCGCCCGCGCGGGAGCCGGGCGACAGCATCGTCGAGGCCGGGGACGGCGAGCCGTGCCTGGTCACCGGCCGGGTGCTCGACACCGCGGGGGTTCCGGTGGCCGGCGCCGCCGTGGACGTGTGGCAGGCCGACGCCGACGGCTTCTACGACGTGCAGCGCCCCGGCGAGGTGCCGCGGGACAACCTGCGCGGGGTCTTTCCCACCGACGCCGAGGGCCGGTTCCGGTTCCGCACGATCGTGCCCCGCTGGTACCCGATCCCGGACGACGGCCCGGTGGGCCGGCTGCTGGCGGCCACCGGCCGGCACCCCAACCGCCCGGCGCACCTGCACGTCGAGGTGACCGGCCCGGGGATCCGGACGCTGACCACGCACGTCTTCGTCTCCGACAGCCCCTACCTGGACTCCGACGCCGTGTTCGGCGTCCGGGCCAGGCTCGTGCGGGACTTCGTCCGCGTCGACGACCCGGCCCGTGCCGCCGAGGCCGGCCTGCCCAGCCCGTTCCGCTGGCTGGACTTCCCGGTCACCGTCCGCCGGACCTGACCGGGCGGTCAGCCGCGCAGCCGCGCGCGCAGGCCCTCCACCTCGGCGGCGAGCGCGCCCACCCGCTCACCGGCCCGGCCGGCGCGGACGTCGGCCTCGCCCGCCCGGGTCTCGGCCTCGGCGGCCCGGCGGTCGGCGTCCTCCGCGCGCTGCACGGCCCGCGCCGCCGTCGTGACCGCCTCCTCGCGGCGCGCCTCGGCCTCCGCCGTGCGGGTGTCGGCGGCCGCGGCCCGGACCCGGGCGTCCCGCTCGGCCCGGCGGGCCTCGTCCCGGTCGCGCTCGGCGGCGCGGGCCCGCTCGGCCGCCGCTGCCGCGGCGGCGCGCGCCTCGTCGCGGGCGGCGAGGGCCTCGTCCCGGGCGGCGAGGGCGTGGTCCCGGGCGGCGAGCGCCTGGTCCCGCTCCTGCGCCCGGGTCTGCGCGGCGCCGGTGAGCGTGCGCTCGGTGGCGCCCCACCGGGCGCGCGCCTCGACCAGGGCGTCGTGCTCCCGGGCGGCCTCGGCGCGGGCGTGCCGCTCGGCCCGCCGCGCGTCCGCGGCGTCCCGGTCGGCCGCCTGGCGGCGCAGCTCGGCGTCCGCGGCGCCCCGGAGGGCGGCGTCGCGGGCGTCGGCGGCCTGGTCCCGCTCGGCCAGCGCCCGGTCCCGCGCGGCGTCGGCCGCCGCGCGGGCCTCCTCGGCCCGCCGCACCGCGCGCTCGGCCTCCGCTCCGGCCTCCGCCACCCGGCGCTCGGCGGCGGACCGGGTGGCCGCGGCATCGTGCTCGGCGCCCTGCCGGGCCGCCTCGGCCTCCGCGCGGAGCTGCCCGGCCAGCCGGGCCTGCTCCTCGGCGCGCAGGCGCCCGGCGTGCGCGGCCTCCACGTCGGACCGGGCCTGCGCCAGCCGGGCCTCCACGGTCGTCTCGTCCCGGTAGCCCTCCAGGGCCTCGGTCGCGGCGGCGAGCAGCGCGGCCTGCGCCTCCGCCGCCGCGGTCGCCTCCCGCGCCGCCGCCGCCCACCGCGCCACGAGCTCCCGCACCCGGCCCTCCGGCGGCAGGTCGGCGGCGGCCCCGCCCGGCTGCCCGCCGGTCCGCGCGCGGGCGCGGCGGGCGGTCTCGGGGTTGTGGTCCGGGCGGGCGCAGAACCGGGGGGAGGGGCCGCTGCGACCGGGGGTGCGCGATCGGGGCGGCTCGGAGCAGCCGGGGAACGCGCAGCGCTCCTGGCCCCCGTCGGCGGTCGTCACGCAGCGACCGTAGATGCATGGGCGGACACCCACACATCCATGTTTCGTGCCGCGGCGCACGACCGGCTGATAGCTTCCGAGAAGCACCTGTTCTCGGTAGCGATCGGTGCGCGGAGGGAGGGTCGCCGATGAGCGCCACGAGCGCGCGCCGATCCGGCCCGGAGGAGACGCCGGTCGCCGCGTCGGCGACCACGGCGACCGGCGGGCTGCTCCTCCCGGGCGACCTGACCGCGGTCGGCGGCTACGTCGCCGCGTCCCGGGCCGAGGCCACGCGGACGGCCTACGCCCGCGACGTGGCCGCCTGGCAGCGGTGGTGCGCCGGCCGGGCGCTGCCGAGCGGGCCGCCGGCCGACCCGCTGGCCGTCGCCGCCTGGCTGGCCGAGCTGGCCGACGACGGGCGCAGCCCGAGGTACATCGCCCGCCGGCTGTCCGCGCTCAACGACGTCCACCGCACCGCCGGGCACCCGGCGCCCGGGGACAACGAGGGGGTCCGGCGGACGCTGGCCGGCATCCGCCGCAGCGCGGTGCGGGCCGGCGCCCGGCCGCGGACCGCGCGGGCGCTGGACACCGCGACCGTCCGGGCGCTGGTCGAGGACCTCCCCGACACCCCCGCCGGCCGGCGCGACCGCTGCCTGCTCCTGCTCGGGTTCGCCCTGGGCCTGCGCGCCTCCGACCTGTGCCGCCTGCACGTCGAGGACCTCACCCCGGCCGGGCACGGCGGGCTCGACGTCCTCGTCCGCTTCTCCAAGACCGACCAGGACGGCGCGGGGGAGACCCTCGCCCTGGCCGAGGGCGTCCGCGAGGTCACCTGCCCGGTCCGGGCCGCGCGCGCCTGGCTCGACACCCTGGCCGGGCAGGGCGTCACCGCCGGGCCGCTGTTCCGCGCGGTGGGGAAGGGCCGCACCTCCCGGCTGGGGACGGGCGCGCTGAGCACCCGGGGCGTCACCCTGGTGCTCGCGCGGGCCGCCGAGCGCGCCGGCGTCCCCACCGAGGGCCTCTCCCCGCACTCGCTGCGCCGGGGTTTCGCCACCACGGCCTACGCCCAGGGCGTGCCGGAGAAGGAGATCAGCCGGACCGGCCGCTGGCGGTCGCTGGTGGTCCGCTCCTACGACGCCTCCAGCCGGTGGGCCGATCCCGCCTCCGGGTCCCTCGGCCTCTGACCGGCGTCCCGGGCAGGCCCACCGCGGGTGAGCGGGGTCAGCGGCGGCGCTCGCCGTGGTAGGGCGGCGTGCTGTCGGCCACGACGGCTCCGCGCTGGCCCAGCGGCCGTTCGGGCCCGACGGTCGAGTCGCGGGTGGTCTGGCGCTCGGCCTCCGCGTTGAGGGCCGCGCCGACGATCACCAGGAAGACGGTGACCCACAGCCAGAACATGCTGATCGCCACCCCGGCGAGGGAGCCGTACGTCGACTGGTAGCTGCCCAGGTTCTGGACGTAGCTGAAGAAGGCGATCGTCGTGGCGAGCCAGAGCAGCGTCGCGGCGGCCGAGCCCGGCGTGATCCACCGCCAGCGGGCCTGGCGGCGGTCGGGTGCGTACCGGTAGAGGACGGCGAGCACCCCGGCCATGAGCAGGGCGAGCACCGCCCACGACCCCGCCGTCACCACCGCCCCGAGCGGGCCCGGGGCGTCGGGGAGGGCCTGCGAGAGCACGCCGCCCCCGGCGATCAGGCCGCCGAGGGCGACGGCGCCGGCGAGCACGAACACCAGGGCCAGCCCGCTGCGGCGCAGCAGCCCGCGCGTCTCGGTCTCGTGGTAGGCCAGTGTCAGCCCGTCGACGAGGTAGGTCATGGCGGTCGTCGCCGTCCACAGCGCCACCAGGAGCCCGGTCACCCCGCGCCAGGTCAGCACCTGCGTCGACGCGGCGGTGATCGTGGTCAGCTGGTCGGCCACGATCGCCTCGAGGTCGGTGGGCAGCACGTCGGCCACGCGGGAGAGCTGCTGCAGCGCCCGCTCCGGGGTGTTCACCGCGCCGTACACCGACAGCGCGGTGACGAGCACCGGCGCGACGGAGAGGACGGCGAAGAACGCCACCGCCGCGCTCTGGACCATGAGGCGGTCGCTGACCACGTGCGCCCCGACGCGCCGCAGCACCCGCCCCCACTCGCGGGGCGTGAGGTGGTGCGGCGAGGCGGCGTCGCTCGCCCCGCCGTGGCGGCCCGTGACCGCCGTCCCCTGCCCGCGGGTCATGCGTCATCCCACCGCGCGGCCGGGGCCGCCGCAACGCGCGGCGGCCCCGGGGACCCCGTCCGGCCGCGGTCGGCGGTCAGCCCCGCGCCACCCGGCGGACCTCCCGCCACAGCCACGCGGCGAGGGCCACCGGCACGACGACGAACGCCGCCAGCGCCGGGACGGTGCCCACCAGCCCGCCCAGCCACGCCAGCAGCAGCGGGGTCCCGAAGCCGGTGTAGGCGAAGGCGTAGAACGCGCTGTTCACCGCACCCCGGGTGTGCGGCGGTGCCAGCCGCGCGGTGAGGGTGAGCCCGGCGGTGAGGCAGAGCCCGCCCCCGGCCCCCATGAGCGCCGACGCCGGCAGCAGCAGCGGCTCGGAGCCGGCGACGACCGCGGCGACGCCGAGGGCCAGGCCGGCCGCGCCGAGCGCCATCCCGAGCGGCCCGGCGCCGCGCTCGGCCCGCCGGCCGACCCGGGCGGCGACCGCGCTGGCGGCGAGGGCCAGCCCGGCGATCAGCCCGGCGTAGGCGACCCCGACGCCGTCCGGCACCACCAGCAGCGGCAGCAGCGTCGCCGCGACCGCCGGGAAGGCGAAGACGCCGACGGCCGTCGGGGCGAGCACCGCCCAGAACGGCCGCCGCGCCTCCGGCGGCAGGCCGAGCGTCATCAGCCGGCCGCGCCGCCGCACCTGCACCGTCTCCGGCACGGTCAGCAGCGCGCCGAGGCCGACGAGCAGGACGGCGACGTGCACGAGGTAGGGCAGGGTCGTCGGCGCGGGGCCGTACTGGGCGAGCACCCCGCTCATCGCCGGGGCGACGGCGAAGCCGAGGGAGGTCGACACCGCGCCGCGGGTGGCCGCCGACCGCTGGCCGTCGGGGCCGGCCAGCTCCTGCAGCCAGGCGTTGGCCACGGAGAACACCACGCCGGAGACGACGCCCTGCAGCAGCCGGCCCAGGTAGAGCAGGGGCAGGTGGTCGACGGCGGGCAGGAACAGCAGCGAGACCAGGCCGGCGAGGACGGCGAAGGGCAGGACGAGGGCCCGCCGGCCGAAGCGGTCCGAGGCCGCGCCGGAGACGGTCAGCGCCGCGATGAGCCCGACGGCGTAGCAGCCGAAGACCGCGGTGAGGTCGGCGTCCGACAGCCCGAGGGTGCGGCGGTAGACCAGCAGCAGCGGGGTGGGGATGTTGGTGCCCAGGGCCACCGTGAACAGCCCGAAGGTGAGGGCGTCGAGCCGCCGGCGCGTGGTGTCCCGCGGGAGCGTGGCCTCCGTCACCGGCCGGACGCTACCGGCCGCCCCTCCGGGCCCCGGGCCGGCGCGGACGCCCGGCCCGCCGGCGCAGCCAGGCCTCGACGGTGGCGGCGTCGGGGACGAGGGCGAGCGTGGCCCGCGGGTCGACGTCCAGGGCGGCGGTCCGGGTCCAGCGCCAGAGGGCGGCGATGTCCGGCGCGAACCGCTCGAAGAGCGGGACGGGCATCGGGAACCGCCGCGGAGGGCGGCCCAGGACGCGGGTGTGGATCTCCCGGCACTCCGCGAGCGAGCGCACGTCCGAGGCCAGCTGGAGCGCGCGGCCGGCGAACCGCCGCGGATCGGCGAGGACGCGGGCGGCGACCCGGCCGAGGTCGGGGCAGGACAGCCACGGGACGCGGACGTCCCACCCGGCCAGCGCCGGCCACACGTGCCACACGCCGGCGGCCGGGGAGAACGCCCGGTCGGTCATGAGCTCCATGAAGGCCATCGGGCGCAGCACGGTCACCGGCAGCCCGAGCCCGGCGAGGTGGGCCTCGACGTCGAGCTTGGACTCGAAGGACCCGACGCCGGTGCCGCGCTGCCCGGTGCCCGCGGACCCCTGGACGAGGTGCCGGACGCCGGCCCGGGCGGCGGCGTCCCCGACGTTGCACCCCTGCCGGACCTCGCCCTCCAGGCCGCAGGTCATGGGGTTCTGCACGCTGTAGATCCCGTAGGCGCCGGCGAGGGCCCGGTCCAGCGAGGCGGGGTCCTCCATGTCGGCGGCCACGACCTCCGCGCCGGCCGCCGCCAGCGCCCGGGCCGCGCGCCGGTCGGGGCGCCGGCTCACCGCCCGCACCGGCCAGCCGTCCGCGAGCAGCGCACGGGTGACGGCACCGCCCTGCCGTCCCGTCGCCCCCATGACCACGACCAGGCCGCTGCCGACCACGGCGTCCCTCCTCGCACCGCCGGGGACGGGCACGAGCGTGGACCCCGCGCCACCCGGTGTCCAGGGACGGCCGGCCCGGCGGACGCTACCGGCCGCTCCCCGCGGTCCCGGGCTCCCAGCCGCCCCGGCGGGGCCGCTGCCGGGTCGCGGCCGCCTCGTCGTCGGCCCGCTGTCGCGCGTCCCGTGCCGCGGTCAGCATGCGGACGACCTCCTCGCGCCCCAGCGCCCGGGTGAGGGCCGCGTCCGCGGCGGCCTCCCGCCGCAGCCGGGCGGCCTCCTCGGCCGCGCACCGCTGCACCGCCCGGGCCTCCTGCAGCCGGGCGGCGGCCTCGTCCCGGGCCGCGCGCGCGGCCGGTGCCGTTGGTCCCTTTCCCTGCTCCGGGGCGCCGGTCCACCGTGACGGTGTCCCGTCGCGGCCCGGAGGAGGACCGATGCACGTCTCCCTGATCGAGTACCGGCTCAGCGGCGTCGACCGCGAGGAGTGGGCCCGCGTGTGCGTCGAGCAGCTCGCGCCCGTGTTCGCCGCGGTGCCCGGCCTGGTCAGCAAGATCTGGCTGACGACGCCCGACGGGCAGCTCGGCGGCGTGTACGTGTGGGAGGACGAGGAGAGCTACCGGGCGTTCCTCGCCGGCGACCTCGGTGCCGCGCTGGCCGCGCACCCCCACATCGCCGGCCTGACGATGCGGGACTGGCGGGTGGACGAGGCCCCCACGGCGATCACCACGGGCCGGCTGCAGCCGGCCTGACCGGGGCGCTCCCGCGCCGCACCGCACCCCTCGGGGGGACGATGGCGGGCATGCCCGACCCCTCGGAGGACCGTCCCCCCGAGGTGGACTGCGTCGTCGTCGGTGGTGGTCCGGCGGGCATGGTGCTGGGCCTCCTGCTGGCCCGCGCGGGCGTGCGCGTGACCGTCCTGGAGAAGCACGCGGACTTCCTCCGCGACTTCCGCGGCGACACCGTCCACCCCTCCACCCTGCGGCTGCTCGACGAGGTGGGCCTGGCCGGGGCCTTCCTCGCCCTGCCGCACCAGCAGGTGACCCGCATCGGGGTCACCACCGACGACGGCACGTACGTGCTGGCCGACTTCGGCCGGCTCCGCGGCCGGTACCGGTTCCTGGCGCTCGTGCCGCAGTGGGACCTGCTCGACCTGCTCGCCGACGCCGCGCGGGGCCTCCCGCACTTCTCCCTGCGCATGGGGGCCGAGGCGGTCGGCCTGCTCCGGGTGGGCGGGGAGGTCCGCGGCGTCCGGTACCGCACCGCCGACGGCGAGCACGCGCTCCGGGCGCGGCTCACCGTGGCCGCCGACGGGCGGCACTCGCTGCTGCGCGCCGACGCCGGCCTCCGGTTGCGCGAGTTCGGCGCCCCGATGGACGTCCTGTGGTTCCGGCTGCCCCGGGTGCCCGGCGTGGCGGCGCCGGCCTTCGGCGGCGCGGGCCGGGTGGCCCGGGGGCGGCTGCTCGTGCTCATCGACCGGGGCAGCTACTGGCAGACGGCCTTCCTCGTCCCGAAGGGCGGTGCAGCGGCCCTCCGGGACGCCGGCCTGGACTCCTTCCGCAGCGGGCTGGTCGAGCTGCTCCCGGGCATGGCGCCCGCGCTCGGGGTGCTCCGCAGCTGGGACGACGTCCGCGTGCTCAGCGTGCGGGTGGACCGGCTCCGGCGGTGGCACCTGCCCGGGCTCCTGGTGATCGGCGACGCCGCGCACGCGATGTCGCCGATCGGCGGGGTCGGGATCAACCTGGCCGTGCAGGACGCCGCCGCCGCGGCCCGGCTCCTGGCCGGGCCGCTGCGCCGGCGCCGGGTGACCCCGCGGCGGCTCGCCCGGGTGCGCCGCCGGAGGCTGCTGCCCACCGTGGTGACCCAGCAGCTGCAGCGGCAGGTGCAGCGCCGCTTCCTCGCCCGGGTGCTCGCCGGGGAGGACGTCGGCACCCCGCGGGTGCTGCGGGTGCTGCAGCGGCACCCCGTGCTGCAGGGCCTGCCGGCCCGGCTGATCGGCATCGGGCTGCTCCCCGAGCACGCCCCGCCCGGGCCCGCGGTGCGCCCCGCCGGCTGACGGTTCCGCCGGGCCGACGCCCGACGGCCGGCGCCCCCGGGCGGCGACCCGGCCCCTGCCGCGCGGGCGGCGGCCGGGGTAGCGTCGGCGGGGTGACGCCCCCGCGGCGGCGGCTGGACGCCCCCACGGACCTGCGGCCCGGCGACCACGTCTGCTGGACGTTCAGCGGTGCCGCGGGCCTCGCGGCTGCGGTGCTCCCGTACCTCGACGAGGGGCGCCGGCTCGGCGAGCAGCTGCTCCTGGTGGGGCGCTCACGACCCGCGCTGGAGGAGGCCGTGTCGGCCCTGCCGGGGCGGGCGGACCTGCTGGCCGGCGGGCAGCTGGTGGTGCGGACCACGGACGAGGCCTACGCGGCCGCCCGCGGGGAGGACCCCGCCGCGCAGGTCGAGGTCTACCGCCGGGAGGTCGAGCAGGCCCTGGACCGCGGGCGCACGGGGTTGCGGGTGGCCGCGGACGCGACGGGACTGGCCGGGGGCGGGGCGGCCGAGCACCGCCGGTGGCACCGCTACGAGCGGCTCGCCGACGAGCTCATGGGCGCCGTCCCGATGACGGCGCTCTGCCTCTACGACGCCGCGCTGGGCCGGGACGTGCTCGGCCCGCTGGCGCTGCTGCACCCGGGCGGGCACCGCGGTGCCCGGGAGCCGCTGGTGCACCTCTCCGGTCGCGGTCCCCGGCTCTCCCTGCACGGCGAGGTCGACGTCACCCAGGTCGACGACCTGGTCCGCGCCCTGGTCGACGTGGCCGGGGCCGCACCCGGCGAGGGGTACCCGCCCGAGGGGTCCCGGCGCGACGGACCCCGGCGCGACGGACCCCGGCGCGAGGTCGTCCTCGACCTGTCCGACCTCGACTTCCTCGACGTCGCCGGTGCCCGCGGTCTGGTCACGGCCGGCCGGCGGCTCGCCGAGGCGGGCACCGGGCTGCGGCTGGTCGGGGCCCGGCGGCTGGTCCGGCGGTGCCTGGAGCTGTTCGACGGGGGTGTTCCGGTGGAGCCGGCATGACCGAGGTCCGACCGACGGGGGACTGGGACGGCGGGGGGCTGGCCCACGAGGCCTTCGCCTTCCGCACCGACCGGGAGCTGACCGACCGCGTGGTGCCGTTCGTCCTCGAGGGGTTCTCCCGCGGGGAGCCGGTGCTCCTGGTCGCCGGTGAACGGGTGCGGACGCTCGTGGCCGAGGAGCTCGGCGCGGACGTCTGCCGGCTGGCGCGGGTCGCGGCGGCGGAGAGCTGGTGGCAGGGCGGGCACCGCACGCTGCACGCCTACGCCCGGGACCTCCGCGCCCTGCGCGCCACCGTGCCGAACTGGCGGCTGGCCGCGGAGCCGGTGTGGCTGGCCCGCGACGACGGCCGGGAGTGGAGCCGCTTCGAGGCCGTGGCCAACCACTGCTTCACGGCGATGCCGTACTACAGCCTGTGCCTGCACGACCGGCAGCTGCTCCCCGCGCCCGTCCTGGACGCGGTCGAGCGCACCCACCCGCTGACCTGGGGTGGCACCGCCCCGGTGCCGACGCCGGCCTACGACGACCCGCGGTGCTTCCTCCGGTCGGCCCAGCCGGCGATGGGGGAGCAGCCGGCCTCGGCCGGCACCGTGCCGGTGACCACGCCGCGGGAGGCCCGCCGCGCGGTCGCGGCGGCCGTCGCCGACTGGTGGCCGGCCCGGCTGGGGGACGTCGTCCCGGCCGTCCACGAGCTGGTGGTGAACGCCCTCCGGGTGGCCGCGTTCGCGGAGGTGTCCTGCTGGACCGAGGCCGGCACCCTCGTCGTGCAGGTCGCCGACGCGGGGCCGGGGCTGCCGGACGAGACGCTGGGCTACGTCCCGCCGGCCGACGAGCCGCGCTCGTCCCGCGGGATGTGGCTGGCCTGGAGCCTCGCCGACGACGCGGCGCTCGACTCGGGGCCGGCCGGGACCACGATCCGGCTGTTCTTCCGCCGCTGAGCGCCCCGGCCGGCGCGCGCCCGGCGGGCGGCGCCTCAGCGAGCCAGGAAGTGGACGCCGAGCCAGACCCAGGCGACCAGCACGAGGACCCGCCCGGGCGTGGTGCGCAGGGCCGCCTCCACCGCCTCGGCCGCGCGGACCGGTCCCCGCTCCCGGTCAGCGCGCTCGCGGTGACCCCACCCCCGGCGGGCCCGCACCTCGAGGAGAAGCGCGGCGACGAGCAGCAACCCGAACCCGGCGGCGCTCACCGCGGTGCCGCTCACGACGGGCGCGATCGGGCGCGCGGGCGGGTGAGCAGCCAGGCGCCGACCGCCAGCCAGCACAGCGTGGCCGCGGCGCGGGCCACCGGGTGCGCCAGGAGCGGGTCGGCCAGGTCGCTGGCCGTCGGCAGGTCGTCGTCCAGGAGCGTCACCAGCTCCCAGCCGAGGGCCGCGGCCGCCCACGCCGCCCACGGCAGGCCGCGCCGGCCCACCGGCCGCGCGGCCGCACCCGACCGCCGGGCCGTCGCCAGGACCGCGACGACAGCGCCGGCGACCCCGACGGCCCCGAGCGCGCCGGGCGAGAGCTCGCCGGCGACCCCGACCACCGCGGCGACGGCCAGCGCGGCTCCGACGGCGAGGCAGGCGACGGCCGCGGTCGCCGGGCCGGGCCGGCGCGGCCCCGGGGGAGACTCCACCCGTGCATGCTCGCCCGGCCGGCCGGCGCAGGGGACTCGCGCTGGCCGTCCCGCTCGTGCTCGTCCTGGGCGCCTGGAACAACCTCGTCGTCCCCCGGTTGCCCGGCGGGGCGTACGTGGCCACGAACCTGATCGCCACGGCGGTGCTGCTCGGCGCGGCGCGGGCGGCCGGTCTGTCCCGGGCGGAGCTGGGCCTGGACCCGCGGCGGGTCGGCGCCGGGCTGCGCTGGGGCGGGGCCTTCGCCGCGGTGGTCGTCGCGGGCTGCGCGGCCGGCGTCGCGGTCCCGGCGACCCGGCCGCTGTTCGCCGACGCGCGGGTCGCGGGGGCCGGTGCCGCGGAGCTGGCCCACGACGTGCTCGTCCGCATCCCGCTGGGCACCGTCCTGTGGGAGGAGACGGCCTTCCGCGGGGTGCTGCTCGCCGTGCTGGCGCGCCTGCTGGCCCCGCGCACCGCGGTCGTGGCCTCGGCGCTGCTCTTCGGGGTCTGGCACGTCCGCCCGACCGCGAGCGCGGTGGCGGCCAACGACCTGGCCGGCGGCGCGGCCGCGCAGGCCCTCCTGGTGGCCCTGGGCTGCCTGGTCACGGTGGGGGCGGGCCTGCTGTTCGCCTGGCTGCGGGTCCGCAGCGGCAGCCTGCTCGCCCCCGTCCTGCTGCACCTCGCGACGAACACCTCGGGCCTGCTGGCCGCCGCGGTGGCGCAGCGCTGAGGACCGCGCCGGCGACCGTGCCGGCAGGGGTGGCTCCCGGCGGCGGTCTGTGAGGAGATGCCCACGGGGCCCCGGCGGCGGGGCGGGAAGGGGGAGCGCCGGTGCCCACGGTCCGCGCGCTGGTGATCGGCGGCGGGGTGGCCGGCCCCGTCGTCGCCATGGCCCTGCAGAGGGTGGGTGTCGAGGCCACCGTCCACGAGGCGTACGCCGCCCCCGCGGGGGACGTCGGCGCGTGGCTCGGGGTGCAGGTCAACGGGTTGGACGCGCTGCGGGCGATCGGCGCGGACCGGGCCGTGCTGGAGGTGGGCGTGCCCACGCCGGTGATCGAGTTCCGCAGCGGGACGGGGCGGGTCCTGGGTGCCGTCCCCACCGCCGGCCCGGCGCCCGGCGCGGCGCCGGGGGTGTCGGCGAAGCGCTCCGACCTGTACCGCGCCCTGCACGGCGAGGCCCTGCGCCGCGGCATCGACATCCGCTACGGCTCGCGCCTGACCGGAGCGCGCAGCACGCCCGAGGGGGTGACCGCGACCTTCGCCGACGGCGGCACCGCGTCCGCCGACCTGCTGATCGGGGCCGACGGGGTGCGGTCCACGGTGCGCGCCCTGCTGGACCCCGGCTGCCCGCCGCCCCGCTACGTGCCGGTGCTCAACACCGCCGGCTACGCCGACCACACCCCGCCGGGGGCCGAGGTCGGCCGGCTCACCATGGTCTTCGGCCGGCGCGCGTTCGCCGGCTACCTGGCCGCGCCCACCGGTCAGACCTGGTGGTTCGCCAACCCGCCGCTGCCGGTCGAGCCGGGTCCCGGCGAGGTCGCCGCCATCCACGACGGCGCCTGGCGCGCCCGGCTGCTCGACCTGCACCGGGCCGACCGGTCCCCGGTGGCCGACCTCGTGGAGGCCACGCCCGGCCCGCTGCGCGGCTGGACCACCTACGACCTGCCGACGGTGCGCCGGTGGCACGGCGGGCGGGTCGTCCTCATCGGCGACGCCGCGCACGCGACCTCGCCCGCGGCCGGGCAGGGGGCGTCGCTGGCCGTCGAGGACGCCGTGACCCTCGCCCGGTGCCTGCGCGACCTGCCCGTCCCGCAGGCCCTCGCCCGGTTCGAGCAGCTGCGCCGCACGCGGGTGGAGCGGGCCGTCGCCCAGGGGTTCCGGACCAGCAGCGCCAAGTCACCCCCCGCGGTGGGGCGGGTCGTCCGCGACCTGGTGATGCCCGTGGCGCTGCGGTGGGCCGCCGCCCGCGGCAGCGACCCGCAGGCCTGGTTCCGCGCGCACCGCGTCGACTGGGACGCCCCCGTCGGGGCCGCCTGACCGCGCACCCGTGCGCAGCTGCGCGGACCGTTCCCCGTCACGGCACGCCGCAACCGCCGGGAGCAGGGCGCACCGGCACCACCGGCTGTGACCTCGGTCATGGATTCGGCGCCCATCCTGGCGCCGAACTGCTGCCGGGCCGTGGGGAGGAGAGCGCCGTGGGACGTGTCGAGGGCAAAGTCGCCTTCATCACCGGAGCCGCCCGGGGACAGGGTCGCGCGCACGCGGTCCGGCTGGCCGAGGAGGGCGCCGAGATCATCGCGGTGGACGTGTGCCGCGGCTTCGACACGGTGCCCTACGCCGGTGCGACGGAGGCCGATCTGGCACAGACGGTGAAGGAGGTCGAGGCGCTCGACCGGCGCATCGTGGCCCGGAAGGCCGATGTGCGGGACCTGGCCTCCTTGCAGGCGGTGGTCGACGAAGGGCTGGCGCAGTTCGGCCACATCGACATCGTCTGCGCCAACGCCGGGATCGGCAGCTTCGCACCGGCGCTGGAGCTCACCGAGGAGACGTGGCAGGACGTCGTCGACATCAACCTGACCGGGGTGTGGAAGACGGTGAAGGCGACCGCGCCTGCGATGGTGGAGCGGGGGCAGGGCGGGTCCATCGTCCTGACCAGCTCCATCGCGGGGCTGATCGCCTTTCCCAACCTCGCGCACTACACCGCAGCCAAGCACGGCGTCACCGGTCTGATGCGCACCCTCGCCGTCGAGCTCGCGCCGCACCGCATCCGGGTCAACTCGGTCCACCCCACGACGGTGGACACGCCGATGGTGGCCAACGAGGCCATCTGGGGGCTGTTCCTGGGCGGTGCGCAGGGCGCCACCCGCGAGCAGGCGGCCGAGGGCATGACGGCGCTCAACGCCATCCCGGTGCCCTGGGTGGAGGCGGTCGACATCAGCAATGCCGTCCTCTTCCTCGCCTCGGACGAGGCGCGCTACGTCACGGGGACGACCACGGTGATCGACGCCGGCGCCATGCAGCCGTTCAAGATCCCGCACCAGGGCTGACGTCACCACCGGGCCGGCCGCGCGCGGCTGCCGGCGAGGGCATCCGCCGCCGCACGACGACGGCGGCGAGGGCGCAGACGGCCGCGGCGAGGACCGCCCCCGGCCAGTCGACGGCCGCGGTGGCCGCCCACCCCGCGCCGCCGGTCGCCGACCGCCGCCACCGTGGTGCTCAGCACCAGCGGGGCCAGGGCCGCGCCGACGCCCACGCGTCGCCCACCCGGCCGGCGACCACCATGAGGGCGGCCAGCACCAGCAGTTAGGACGTGACCACCCACTGCAGGTCGTCGGTCCGGGCCCCGCACTCGCGTCCGATGGCGGGCAGCGCGACGGTCACCGCGGTCTGGTCGAAGAACACCAGCGCGCTGGCCGACCGGGTGCAGGCGAGGACCTGCCGCTGCCGCCGGTCGAGCGAGCGCCACGGCCGGGCCCCCGCGGGTCAGCGCGGCGCGAGCCGCCGGCCGACCAGCGCCACCACCTCGGCCGGCTCGGGCAGGCCACCGGAGGCCACCGGCACGCCGTCGACGAGCACCGACGACACCGCCATGCCCGCCCGGACCGACCGGCGCAGGGCGGCGCCGCGCAGGCCGCGCCGGCGGCCGCCCCGCACGAGCTCGGGCAGCAGCCACAGCCAGTTGGACGGCGACACCACCTGGACGTCCACGTCGGCGGGGAGGGCGGAGCGCAGCGCCCGGTAGACCGCGCCGACGTCGTCCGCGGGCGGCGGGTGGCGGTGTGCGCCGCCGCCCTCGTCGAAGAGGCGGACGTCTCCGCCGCAGCACCCGCCGGCGGCCGGGGCCGCCGAGCGGGTGCCGCGGACGAGGACGACGCGGGAGCTCACCGCCCGGCTCGCCCGCCCGGGCCCTCGGTGGGACCGGCGGTGGAGTCCCCGTGCTCCGGGTTGGCCCGGGCCACCGCCGACTCCTCCCCGCCCCCGGTCGGGTCCTCGGCGGGCACCGCCCGCCCGCGGTCCCGGAACGCCGACCGCAGCGAGAGCGCGGCCTCGACCATCAGCCAGATCGCCAGGACGAAGATCACCGCGTCCAGGGGCGCCAGGACCCACTGGCCGGCCTCGACGAAGTTGCGCAGGTTGGTGATCAGCGCCCACGACGTCATCACCAGCAGGAACACCAGCGGGACCAGCACCGCCACCGGGTTCCGGCCGCGGCGGGTGACCCAGACCGCGATCACCGACAGCGCCAGGCCGGCGGTCAGCTGGTTCGTCGTCCCGAACAGCTGCCAGAGGACGCCGAAGGTGTAGCCGGCCTCGCCGCCGCCGGGCAGCAGGGCCATGGCCAGCGGGATGACCACGGCGACCGTCGTGGCGAGGGTGAGGTTGCGCGCCAGCACCCGGATGCCGGTGAGCTCGCCGATCTCCTGCACGACGTAGCGCTGCAACCGGACGCCGGTGTCCATGGTCGTCGCGGCGAAGCTGATGACGACGACGGCGGCGAAGATCGTCGCGAGGTCCAGCGGGACGCCGAGGTTGTTCGCGAACTCGGCGACGCCGTTGACGAAGTTGCCGGTCGCCCCGCCCGACGCGGTGGCGAAGTCGGGGTACAGGGCCTCCCAGTCGGCCTGCGTCGCGGCCACGCCGGCGGTGGTCGCCAGCACCGAGCCGGTGGCCAGCGAACCCTCGCCGACGGCACCCATGTAGCCGACGTAGCGGGCGTCGGTCTCCTTGTCGAGCTGCTTCGACGACGTCCCGGAGGCCACCAGGGAGTGGAACCCCGAGATGGCGCCGCAGGCGATGGTGATGAACAGGAACGGGAAGAAGCTCGGTGCCCCCTCGGGGACGTCGTTGACCACCGGCGCCTCGATGGTGTCCATCCCGACGATCACGCCCAGGGCGATCACGCCGAGGGCGATGAACAGCTGGTGGCTGTTGATGTAGTCGCGCGGCTGCAGCAGCACCCACACCGGGATGCGCGAGGCCACCCAGGTGTAGGCGAACAGCAGGACCACCCACAGGTTGCGGGTCTGCTCGAAGCCCAGCGCCTCGGCCCACCCGTCCAGGGAGATCGGGAACGCGTTGCCGACGAGGATCAGCGCGTACAGGACCAGCACCCCGACGATCGACGGGAGCAGGGCCGAGGAGCGGGTCCGGTAGATGTAGATGCCGATGAAGATCGCCAGCGGGATCTCCAGGACGATCGGGATCACCGCGCCCGGGTTGGCGACGAACAGGTTGCCGATGACGACCGCGAACACCGCGTTCACCAGGGTCAGCAGGAAGAAGATGATCGCGAGGAACAGCATCCGGGCGCGGCCGTTGATCACCTCGCCCGCGAGGGTCCCGATGCTCCTGGCCTTGTGCCGGACCGAGACGGCCAGGGAGCCGAAGTCGTGCACGCCGGCGGCGAAGATCGTCCCCAGCACGATCCAGGCCAGCGCCGGGCCCCAGCCCCAGAACACCGCGATCGCCGGCCCGACGATCGGCGCGGCGCCGGCCACGGAGGTGAAGTGGTGGCCGAACAGGACGTGCTTGTTGGTCGGCACGAAGTCCACGCCGTCGTTGAACCGGTGCGCCGGGGTGACGAAGGCCGGGTCGAGGGCGTAGACCCTCCGGGCCAGGTAGGACGAGTAGTAGCGGTACCCGACGAAGAACAGGATCCCGACCACCGCGCCCACGACGAATGCCGGCATCGGCACCTCCTCGGACGGGGCGGCCCCGTCGCCGCCGCTGCAGGGGAGTAGACAACTCCCCGATGGACCCCACAACCGCACGAGCAGTGCATTCGGCCGGTGTGGCCGAACTGTTGTGGCGGACGCCGGGCGGGCCGCCCGGCGCGACGGGCGTCGTCCCCCTGGTGCTCGACGACCGGCCGGTGGTCGCCCTGCCCTGGGCGCAGGCCGCCACGGCCCGGTCCGCGGCGTCGGCGGGCGAGGTCGCGCTGGTCCTGTCCGACCCCCGGCTCACCGGGTCGGCGTGGCGGCCGCTGGTGCTGTCCGGGCGCCCCGCGCTCGTCGAGGACGGCGACGGGTCGCTGTTCACCGAGCGGCTGCTCGACCAGGAGCTGCGCAAGCACCCGCCGTCCCGGGCGCTGGCCGACTCGCCGATGCTCCGCCGGGAGCACTGGTGGTACCTGCCGCGGCTGGTCCTCGTGCTCGACCCGGTGCGGGTGGGCGGGACGCGGCGCAGGGAGGGGCCGACCGACGCCGTCCTCGCCGTCGACGACGGCGGGCTGCACGTCGGCACCGTCCGGGTGGCCGACTGGGAGGCCGACCCGGTGCCCCTGCGCGACGCCCCGACCGGCGTGCGGGGTCCGGCGGTCCTGGTCGGGCAGGAGGTGTCGGTCCCCGACGTGGAGCGCTGGACGGTGCACACCACCACGGGGCGCTACGCCGACGGCCGGCTCGCCGACGCGCGCCGGTCCGGTCCCCGGGAGCTCGAGCCCGTCCCGGGCCTGCTGGCCCGCGTGCGCCGGCAGTGGTCCCTGGAACGGGCCTGCGTGCGGGAGCTGCGCGCCGCCGGTCACGCCTGAGCGCCCGGTGCCGCCGGCGGGCCCGCGCCGACGGTCCTGGACGGCCGCTCCGCCGCGGGGCTACGGTCCCGGCTCACCACGGGTGCTCCGCGAGCCGTGCGCCCGGCCGGCCCCGCCCGTGGCGCTCACGACCGGGCGCCGGACCGCGGTGCCAGTCTGGATCGTGCACCGTGCCGAACCCGCGCAGCGCACCCCTCCCGGACCCCCGCCGGCCGCCGCGGCCCCGGCTGCTGCGCTCGGCGGGTGCAGCGGCGGTCGTCGCCGCGGTGGCGGCGTCGACGGCGGTCTGGGCCGCGGTCGGGGCGGTGGCCGCCCCCGCGGAGCCCACCGTGCCGCCCGGCTCGACGCTGCCCACCGCCCCGCCGGTCCAGGTGCCGCCCCTGCTCACGCAGCAGCAGGTCGACTCCGCCGTGGCCGCGCTGGACGGGCTGGTGGCCGACGCGATGGAGCGGACCGGGGTCCCCGGCGTGGCCGTCGCCGTCGTCCACCGGGACCGGGTCGTGCACGCCGAGGGCCACGGGGTCCGGGAGGTGGGCGAGCCGGGGGCGGTCGACCCGGACACCGTCTTCCAGCTGGCCTCGGTGTCCAAGCCGCTGGCCTCCACCGTGGTCGCCGGTGTCGTCGGGCGGGGCGCGCTCGGGTGGGACGACCCGGTCCGGCAGCACGACCCCTCGTTCGCGCTCGGCGACCCCTACGT
Organism: Geodermatophilus marinus; assembly: GCF_003428645.1. Taxonomy (GTDB): domain Bacteria; phylum Actinomycetota; class Actinomycetes; order Mycobacteriales; family Geodermatophilaceae; genus Geodermatophilus. The sequence goes on from NZ_QVQH01000007.1 coordinate 220,296, forward strand.
CACCGAGCACGCCACCGTCGCCGACCTGCTCTCCCACCGCAGCGGCCTGCACACGGGCGCGGGGGACCTGCTGGAGGACCTGGGCTTCGACCGGGAGTACATCCTGGCGCACCTGGACCAGCAGCCCCTGGACCCCTTCCGGTCCAGCTACAACTACAGCAACTTCGGGTACACGGCCGGCGCGGAGGCCGCGGCCGTCGCCACCGGCACGGCCTGGGAGGACCTGGCCGGGCAGGTGCTCTTCGAACCGCTGGGGATGACCGCGACCAGCTACCGCCACGAGGACTACGAGGCCGCGGCGAACAAGGCCGTCCTCCACGTGCCGACCGGCGACGGGACGTGGGAGGCGCGCTACACCCGGGACGCGGACGCCGAGGCGCCCGCCGGCGGCGCCAGCTCCTCCGTGCGGGACCTCGCCCAGTGGGTGCGGCTGCAGCTGGCCGGCGGTGTCCACGACGGCACGCAGGTCATCGACGCCGACGCGCTGGCCGAGACGCACGTCCCGCACTCGGTCTCCGGCCCACCCGCGACACCCGAGGCGCGCACCGGCTTCTACGGCCTGGGCTGGAACGTCTCCTACGACGACCGGGGACGGCTGCAGATCGGGCACTCCGGCGCCTTCAACCTCGGCGCGGCCACGACGGTCCTCATGCTCCCCGGCGAGGACCTCGGCATCGTCGTCCTCACCAACGGCCACCCCGAGGGGATCCCCGAGGCCATCGCCGCCGGCTTCTTCGACGTCGCGAACCACGGCGAGCCCACCGTCGACTGGCTCACCTTCACCTCCGGCGTCTTCGCGCAGATCGAGGCGGCCGACGCCCCGGAGACCGACTGGACGCAGCCGCCCGCCGACCCGGCACCGGCCCGGCCGCTCGACGCCTACACCGGGACCTACGACAACTCCTACTACGGGCCGCTCACCGTGACCGCCGACGGGGGAGCCCTGACCATGGCGATGGGCCCGCCCGGGGCCCCCACGACGTTCCCGCTGACCCACCACTCGGGGGACACGTTCACCTTCGAGACCACCGGCGAGAACGCCAACGGTCTCGCGGGCGCCCTGTTCGCCACCGGCCCGGACGGGCGCGTGACGAGCGTGCGGCTGGACTTCTACGACCGGGAGGGGCTGGGCACCTTCACCCGGGGGTGAGCCGCGACGCCGGCGTCACCCGGCCGGGGGAGTGCCCCGGCGGGGCCCTCCGGGCACCGTGGGGTCGCCGGCTGCCGCGGGTGCGGCGGCCGGCTGCCGCACCGCCTCCCCGGCGGCGGCGTCGACCCGGGGAGGCGGCCGTGACCGACGACCGGAGCAGCGCGATCCTCATCCGGGTGTGGTTCGAGGGGGAGGGCGCCTTCCGTGCGCGCCTGACGGCGGTGGGGGACGCCTCCGCCGGCGCCCCCGACGGCACCCCGGGGCAGGCGACGGTCGCGGTCGTCGCCTCCCCCGGGGCCGTGGTGGCCGCCGTGGAGGAGTGGCTCGCGGGCCTCCTCCACCCGGATCCGGGATCGCCGGGTAGTTAGACCCTGACGGTGCGCCACCGAACCGTCCTATGTTCCGAACCGACGTCGTCCGGGTCGTCGTCCGGCTCGGCTGCACCGTCGGCTCGGCAGGGGGTGGTCGGGATGGGGGTCGGGACACCGGTCCGCGTGACGCTCCTGGACGGTTTCGGACTGCACCTCGGCCCACCGGGCGCCCCGGCCGGCGACGGGGAGCTGCCGCACGGGGTGCAGCGGCTGGTGGCGCACCTGTGCCTGTCCGGCCGGCCGCCGCGCGCGGCCGTCGCCGGGCAGCTGTGGCCCGACGTCCCGGAGGACCACGCCCACGGCAGCCTGCGGTCGGCCCTGTGGCGGTTGCAGAAGGTCGCCCCCGGGCTCGTCCAGGTGTCGGCGTGCACCCTCGCGCTCGCCGAGGGCGTCCGGGTGGACGTGCGGGAGTTGCAGGACTGGGCCCGCCGGGTCCGCGACCCGCACGCGGGCCCGGAGGACGTCGAGGTGCCCGGTGGGCTCCTCGGGGACCTGCTGCCCGGCTGGTACGACGACTGGGTCCTGCTCGAGCGGGAGCGGCTGCGGCAGGTGCGGATGCACGCCCTGGAGCAGGCCGCCGCCCGGCTGGCGGCGGCCGGCCGGTACGCCGACGCGCTGGAGGCGGCCCACGCCGCGGTCCGCGCCGAGCCGTTGCGGGAGAGCGCGCACCGCGCGGTGGTCCGCGTGCACCTGCAGGAGGGCAACCTCGCCGAGGCGCTGCGGTCCGCCGACCGGTTCCGGGTGCTCCTCGCCGAGGAGCTCGGCGTCCAGCCCAGCGAGCAGATGGCCCGGCTCGTGCGGGACCTCCGGCCGCGCTCCTCCCGGGTGCCCGCAGGCGGCTGACCCCGCCCCCCGCCTCACCGCGGCAGCGGCGGGCCCGGCTCCCGGACCGTCGCCGCCGCCACGAGGAAGCGGCGCAGCAGCACCAGCGCGTCGTCGACGTCGGCGACCGTCCACCGGTCCTCGGTCGCCCACCGCTCGACGTCGGTCCGCGACAGGACGCGGATGACCACGCCGTCCCCGTGGGGCCACACCCGCACGACGCAGACCCCGCAGCGGTCGCCGCCGGGGGCGGGCGCGGTCACTGCCCCTCCCGCCCGGCGGACCGGCTCCCGGCGGCGCGCGCCGCCGGGTGGCCGACAGCCGTGGCCGTCATCGCGCTCGCCTCCCGTCGGCCCGTCCCGGCCGCACCCGATCGGGTCGCCCCGCGACGGCCGCCCCCGATCCTGCGCGCCCCGCGTCACCGGGGCGTCACCGCGGCACCCGACCGGCAGCGGCCCACCGGCCCGGTGGCCGCCGGAGGTTCGGGCTCAGACCGGCAGGATGCGCAGCGAGGTGCCGTAGCCGTCGACCACCGCCCGGCCGGAGCTCAGCAGCGCGTCGCACGCCTCGCGCGCCGTGAGGCCGTCCTCCTGCACGAGGCGGGCGATCGCCCCGGCCACCTGCGGGGCCGCGAACGAGGTGCCGCTCCACGTCGCCCACGCGTTCGGGGGGAAGCAGTCGGGCCCGTGGACGTCACCCCGCGGCGACTCCCGGCCCACCACGTAGGTCGAGACGACGCCCTGCCCCGGTGTCGAGCAGGTGACCCACCCGCGCGTGGACCACTCGGCGCCGACCACGTGCGTGTCGTCGTCGTGGTCGAGGCGGAGGGCCGCCACGGCGACCACGTGCTCGGCGAACTCGGGGTCCCGGCAGAACGCCGCGGGCCAGACGAGGCGCTCGTCGCCGTAGTTGCCGGCGGCGCAGACGAGCAGCAGGTGCCGCCCCCGCTCCCGGGCGGTCCGGATCGCGGCCCGGACGGCGGCCTCGAGGGCCAGGGGCGGTTCCTCGCCGTCGGGGGTGGCGAAGCCGAGGGAGAGGTTGACGATGTCGGCGCCGTCCGCCGCGGCGCGGACGATCTCCCGCGCCACCTCGACCTCGTCGCCCACCCCGTCGGTGTCGAGCGCGCGGCGCACGTCGATCCGGGCGGCCGGCGCGACCTGCTGCACGATGCCGGCCACGAAGGTGCCGTGCCCGGCCCCGAGGTCGAGGAAGGAGTCCTGCGGGACGACGTCGAGCAGGTCCAGGTTGTCGGTGCGGGCGAGGCCGGCCAGCCAGCCGTCGGCGCGGCACTCGGCGGTCACCCCGTTGTCGACGACCACCACGAACGGGGCGTCCGGGCCGCCGTCCCCGCGCCCCTGCGCCGGGCCGCGCTCCCACAGCCCGCCGTCCTGCGGCCCGGAGGGTTCCGGCCCGCCCTCGGCCTTGCGGACGGCGCCGAGCAGCACCACGTGGCTGGGCGCCACGCGCCCGGCGGGGAGGGCACGGGCCACCGACCCCGACGAGCGCAGGCGCCGCGGGCCGGCCCCGACGTCCTGCAGGACGCAGATCTCCTCGAGGTCCGGGACGGGGACCTCGTACGGCGCGTACCGGTCGCGAAGTTCCGCGAGGACGCCGGCCGCGTCCTCCCGGCGCACGACCAGCCGGTTCGGTGCCACCGGGTACTCGTCGTCCTCGACCTCGAACCGGGCCGTCCCCGCCGCGCCCTGCCGGTCCCGCAGCACGGTGAGGGCACGGGCCTCCAGGGCCCGGCGCCGCGCGCCGTCGGTGGTCTGCTGCACCCAGCGGTCGATCTGGACCCGCACGGCCGCGCGCTGCTGCCGGATCTGGCCGGGGGTGCGCCTGTCCTGCGGGGCGTGGCGGAACACGGGGACCTCAGGCATCTCGCATCTCCTCCTCGGCGAGCCGACGACCCGGCAGAATCGTGATGTGACCACCGTCACAGCGGAAGAGGCGGCGGCCCGCCTCCTGATACGCGCCCAGGAGGCCTACGACGGGGTGGTCGGCGACCCGCGGCGGTTCGGGCCGGTGGCCGCCGGTCTCGTGGCGGAGGCCCGCCGGGCCGGTGACCGGGAGGCCCTGGTCGTCGCGCTGCGGGCGCTGGCCTGGGCGGCGCGGGCGCGGCGGGAGAACGGGCAGGCCCTCCGGCTGCTCGACGAGGCGGTCCGCCTGGCCCACCGCGCCGGGCTGACCCGGCGGCTCCCGGAGCTGCTCGTCACGCGGGCGGCGGTCGTCCTGGAGCTCGGGCGCGTCGCCGCCTGCGTGCGCGACCTCGACCGGGCGGCGCGCGGTGACGGCCGGCCGCCCCCCGCGGTGGAGTTCATGCGGGCCGTCCTCCTGCACAACCTCGGCCGGCTGGAGCCGGCGGCGGCGTCCTACCGCCGGGTGCTCGCCGACCCCGCGGCCACGCTCGACAACCGGGGCAGCGCCGCGAACAACCTGGCCCTGGTCGCCGCCGCCGCGGGCCGGTTCGACGAGAGCCTGCGGCACCTGGACCACGCCGAGGAGCTGGCGGCCGGGATCGGCCCCTCGCTGTACGCCTTCGCGGCCCACAACCGGGGCCTGGTGCTGGCGCAGAGCGGGCGGCCGGCCGAGGGGCTCGCCGAGCTCGACCGGGCCGCGCAGCTGTTCGCCGGCACGGACGTGCCGCTCGGCGAGTACGCCATGGAGCACGCCGACGTCCTGGCCGAGCTCCGGCTGCTCCCGGAGGCCCGCGAGGTCGCCGCGCGCGCCGCCGCGGAGCTCGACGCCCAGGGGGTCGGGCTGCTCGCCGCGGAGGCCCGGCTCACCGTGGCGCAGGCGGCGCTGCTCGCCGGCGAGGCCTGCGTGGCGCGGGCGGTCGCGGCGGAGGCCGAGCAGCAGTTCCGGCGGCAGCGCCGGACGGCGTGGGCCGCCCGGGCGACGGTGCTGGGCGCCCAGGCCGCCCTCGAGCAGGGGACGGCCGACGTGCCGGTGCTCCGGCGCGCGGCGCGGGCGGCCGGGGTGCTCGACCGGTCGGGGACCCCGTCGGCGGCCGCGGCGGCGCACCTGACCGCGGGCCGGCTGGCCGAGCAGCTCGACCGCCCCCGGGTGGCGCGCCGGTGCTACGGGGCCGCCCGCGACCGCAGCCGGCACGGCCCGGTGCTCCTGCGGGTGCGCGGGCGCCTGGCCGCGGCCCGCGCCGAGCGGCTGGCCGGCCGCGACGACGCCGTCCTGCGGCACTGCCGGGCCGGCCTGGCCGACCTGGCGCGCCACCGGGCCGCCCTGGGCTCGACCGAGCTCCGGGCGCTCGCCTCCGGGCACGGCGTGGAGCTGGGCCGGCTGGGCCTCGAGACGCTGCTGCGCTCCGGCTCCCCGCTGCGCGTGCTGGGGTGGATGGAGCGGACCCGCGCGGCGGCCCTGCTCACCGCGGAGCCACCGGCCCCCGACGGGCTCCCGGCCGACCTCGCCGAACTGCGGCTCGTGCATGCCGAGCTGGCGCAGGCGCTGCGCGAGACCGGCCAGGAGCCGCCGGACCTGCGGGCCCGCCAGGCCGCGGCCGAGGCCCGCATCCGGCGCCGCACCTGGCAGCGGTCCGGGTCGGGCGGGGGCCCGGCGCCGGTCTGCACGGCCGCGGAGCTGCGCCGGCGGCTCGACGGCCGCGCGCTGGCCTCCCTCGCCGCCGTCGGCGGGGAGCTGGTCGCCGTCGTGCTGCACGCGGGGCGCAGCCGGCTCGTGCGGCTGGGACCGGCCGAGCCGGTGCGGTTCGAGTGCGACAGCGTGCTCTTCGCCCTCCGGCGGCTCACCCGCCCCGCCCGCCCGGCCGCGGCCGCCGCCGCCCGGGCGGCCGCCGAGCACGGGGTGCGGCGGCTCGCCGACCTGCTCGTCCGGCCCCTCGGCCTGCCGCCGGACGTCGCGCTGGTGGTCGTCCCCGAGGCGGCCACCCACCGCGTGCCCTGGTCGGCGCTGCACCCCGGGCCGGTGGGCGTGGCGCCGTCCGCGGCCCTGTGGGCCCGCACCACGGTGCGGCCCCGCGCGGCCGCTCCCGCGGTGCTCGTCGCCGGCCCGCGGCTGCCGGGGGCGGTCGCCGAGGTGGGCGCGCTGCGCCTGCTGCACGAGCGGCCCGCCGTCCTGACCGGCGGGGCGGCGACGGTGGCGGCGACGACCGAGGCGCTGGCCGGCGCCGCCCTGGCCCACCTCGCCTGCCACGGCCGGCTACGGGCGGACAACCCGTCCTTCTCCGCCCTGGAGCTGGCCGACGGCCGGCTCACGGTGCACGAGCTGGACCGGCGGGGCCTGGCGCCGGCGCGCGTGGTGCTGGCCGCCTGCGACGCGGCCGCCGACACCGCCCTGGCCGGGGGCGAGCTGCTCGGGTTCGTCGGCGCCCTGCTGGCGCGGGGCACGGCGGGCGTCGTCGCCAGCCCCGTCGCGCTGGCCGACGCGGAGTCGCTGGGCCTCATGGTGGAGCTGCACCGCGGGCTGGCGGCGGGCCGGTCGGCGGCCGACGCGTTGCACGCCGCCCGGGCCACCCTGGACACCGCCGACCCGCGGCAGTACGTGAACTGGTGCGCGGTCACCGCCTACGGCGCGGGGTGAGCCCCGCGGCGCGGCGGTGCCGGGGCCGGCGGGTATCAGGAGCGGGGTCCGCACGCTCTGGAGGGGGAGGCGCACGGCAGGAGGGGGTGGTCGGCCGGCGACCCGCCCCTGCTGGTGGCGGTGCTCCGCGCCACGGGGCACCATGCGGCTGCAGCGCGGGCTGCGGCCGTGGCCGGCAGGTGGGGAGGAGGTGGCGGGCATGACGACCCCCGGTGGGGACGGCGGCGCCTTCGACGACGGCGCCTTCGAGCACGGCACCCTGGACGACGCCGCCCTGCTCGACGAGCTGCGCTCGGCGCTGCACCGGGCGGGCACGCCCACCCCGGCGATGGCCGCCGCCGCCCGCGCCGCCTTCTCGTGGCGGACGGTCGACGCCGAGCTGGCCGCGCTCGCCTACGACTCGCTGGTCGACGAGCCGGCGGGGGTGCGCGGCGCCGCGGCCGGGGCCCGGGACCTGGTCTTCGAGGGGCGGGCGCTGTCCGTGGAGCTCGAGCACCTGCCGGACGGGCTGGTCGGCCAGCTGGTCCCGGCCACCCGGGGGGAGGTGACCCTGGTGCGGCCCGACGGCGCGGCGGAGGGCACGGCCGCCGACGAGTGGGGCCGCTTCCGCTTCGCGGGCCCGGTCTCCGGCCCGCTCCGCCTGCGGTGCACCACTCCCTCCGGTGTCCTGGTGACCCGCTGGGTGCGCCTCTGACCCCGGCCGGGGTCAGGCCTCGAGCAGGGCCTGCACCGCGTGGTGGGCCCGGATGCGCGTGAGCGCCCGCGCCCGCGTCGGGCCGATGCTGCCCACCGGCATCCCGAGGCGGCGGCCGATCTCCTCGTAGGGGAGCGGCGGGTCCTCGATGAGCAGCAGCAGCAGCGCCCGCTGGCGCTCGGGGAGCTCGGCGAGCGCGCCGAGCAGGGCCTCGTGCCGCTCACCCGCCAGCAGGTCGTGGTCGGGTGCCGGGGCCCCGTCGGCCGGCCCGCCCCGCGCGTCGAGGTCCGCGGGGGAGGCGAGGCGGTGCCCCCGGAGCACGTGCAGGCACTCGTTCCGGGTGGTGGTGGCGATCCAGCCCGGCAGCGCGCCCGGCTCCCGGATGCTCCCGAGGTGCTCGACCAGGCGCAGCCACACCGTCTGCGCGACGTCCTGGGCCTCCGCGTCCTGCAGGCGGTGGCGCCGCACGACGGCCAGCACGAGCGGGGTGAACCGCTCGACGAGGCGGTCCCAGGCGGCGGGGTCGCCGTCGAGCGCTCCGGCGACCAGCTCGGGCACGCCGTGGTCGTCCGCTGCGGGGTCCACGCACCGTCCCCCCTCCGGCTCGCGCTGCGGCGGCCGTCCCAGCGTAGTGAGGCCCCGTCGCGGCGACGGTGTATTTCCGCCCCCGGCCCGTGCTCCCTAGGGGCACCACCGACTCGCGACCTCGCGCACCAGGCGCGCACCAGGGAGGTGCCCCGAGTGGTCACCACACCAGCGGCACGGATCACCCTGCTCGACGGGTTCTCGCTCGAGACCGGGCCCGCGCCCCACGAGGGAGCCGTGCGGGGCCGCGGCTGCGCCCTGTCACCGGGTGTCCAGCGGCTGGTCGCGCACGTGTGCCTCGCGGAGCGCACCGCCCGGCCCGCCGTGGCCGGTCTGCTCTGGCCCGACGTCCTCGACGAGCAGGCCCTGGCCAGCCTGCGCTCGGGGTTGTGGCGGCTGCGCCGGGCCGCCCCGGGCCTGGTGGAGGTCTCCGGGGAGGTCCTGTCGCTGGCCGGCTGGGTGCGGGTCGACGTCCGGGAGCTGCAGGCGTGGGCCCGGCGCGCCACCGACCCCGGCTCGGACGTCGAGGACGTCGCGCTGCCCGACGTGGCGCTGCGGGGGGAGCTGCTCCCCGGGTGGTACGACGACTGGGTCCTGCTCGAGCGCGAGCGGCTGCGCCAGCTCCGGCTGCACGCGCTGGAGGTGGCCGCCGGCCGGCTGGCGGCGGCGCGGCGCTACGCCGAGGCGCTGGAGGCCGCCCACCTGGCCGTCCGCGCCGAGCCCCTGCGGGAGAGCGCCCACCGCACGCTGGTGCGCGTCCACCTCGCCGAGGGCAACCCCTCCGAGGCGCTGCGGGCGCACCGGCTGTTCGCGCAGCTGCTGCGGGACGAGCTCGGCGTCGCGCCCACCGAGCGGATGGCCGGGCTCGTCCGGGGGCTCCTGCCCGGCCGGCCTGGCCGGGTGGCGTGCTGACCGGGGCCCTCCTCACCGCCGGTCGCCCCGGACCACCGCGCGCCCGTCGGGCGACCGGCGGCCCACGCCGGCGACCCGGTGCCGCCACACGATCCGCGCCGGCAGCCGGAGCACGGGCGCCCACGGCAGGAACCACCAGCGCAGCGGCCGGCGCGCCAGCAGGGCGTTGACGACCGCGCCGGGCCGGTCCAGGGCCAGCGGCTGCGGCAGGGCGCGCATCACCGCGTCGGCCACCGCGGCGACGAGGTCCCGGCCGTGCTCGTCCTCCCGCAGGTCGGCGAGCAGGTCGCCGTCGGTGGTCCGGTGCAGGCGGTCGCGCCGGTCCGCCCACTCCCCGGGCGAGAGCCCCAGCTCGGCGCGGACCGTGCGGGCCTGCACCGCCGCGGTCCACGCCGCCACGTCCCCGCCGCGCACCGCCCGGGCCAGGTGCGCCTGCGCGTCCAGCCGCCCGGCGGTCCAGTCCCAGGCCCGCCACCCGGGCAGGCCGAACGCCGCGAAGTGCCGCAGCCGGGTGCCGTAGAGCTTGTCGTCCCCGCACGCGCGCGCCGCCGCCTGCGCCTCGGGCGTCGTGTCCGCGAGCGGGCTCTCGACGTCGGGCCCGAGCCGGAGGAACTCGAACTGCGCCGTCCGCTGGAACCGGTGGTGGGCGGTGAAGGCCTGCGTGGCCACCTCCACCACCAGGCCGGCCCGGCGGGCGGTGTCGTCGGCCACCGCCCCCCGGCGGGCCGCCGCGTAGGCCGCGCTCGCCGCGGACAGGCAGTGGGTCAGCGCCTCCTGCACCCGCAGCCCGGCGATCCGCGCCGCAGCCCAGTCCACGAGGCCGAGCGCGTCCTCGGGGGCGCTCGCCGCGTCGGCGGCCAGCCGGGCGGCCACCGCGTCCCGGACGGCCTCGACCCGCAGGAGGGCGGCGTCGACGTCCCGGATCGCGGCGGGCTCGACGTCGTCGCGGTCCCAGAGGTCGCGGACCAGGAGCCGGCAGACCCGCTCCGCCGTGCCCAGCCCCCAGCGCCACGGGCCGGGGGCGAAGGCGGCGTCCGGGTCGGGGGGCGGGGCCCAGGGCAGGTCGCGCGCGCACAGCTCGGCCGGTCGCACCCCGGCCGAGGGCGCCAGGACCACCGCGCTGTCCGCGCGGGCGCGGGCGAGCGTCTCGCGCACGTCCTGCAGCCCGCCGACCGCCCGCGCCCGCCGGTACTGCTCGAACAGCCCGTCCGCGGCGTGCGTCGGGCCGTCCACCTCCTCCCGGAACAGCGCCTCGGGGCCCACCTCGGGGCGGACGTCGGTCGCCTCGCCGGCCCCGAGGAGCTCGGCGGCGTACTCCATGTCGGCGCGGACGTCGCCCTCCCGCGGGAAGCCGACGGCGGCGCCGAGGATCGCCGGCCACGCCGGGTGCTCCGCCCCGGCGGCCCCGCCCGGCGCGGCATCGTCCAGCGACGGCGGCTCCGCCCCCCGGGAGGGGACGACGTAGACGAGCAGGCGCCGGACCGGCTCCGTGGCCGGCCGGCGGGCGATGGCGTCGAGGACCGGCTGGAACGGCGCGTTGTCCAGGATGCCGCCGTCGACGAGCCAGCGCCCCCCGTCGGGCTCGAGGGTGCTGGCCGGCAGCACGCGCCGGTGGGCCAGGTCGGGGCCCTCCTGCACCGGGGTGAACGCCAGCGGGAACGAGGCGGAGGCCCGCGCGGCGGTCACCAGGGCCTTCGCGGCCGAGGGGTCGGCGGGGGCGAAGTCGTCGACGAGGGGCCCGGCGTCGCCGCCCCGCCACCAGGTCGCCGGCGGCCCGTCGCCCGGGGCGTAGCCGACCCGCTCGTCCTCGGTGCGGCGGAAGCGGTAGAGCCGGCGGTGGTCGGCCACCGCGAAGCGCCGGCTGAAGGAGTCCCGGTGGTCGCGGTCGGACCGGCCGAGGGCGGTGGCGGTCACGAACAGGGTCACCGGGTCCCGGCGACCGGGCCGGCCGGAGCCGTCGATCCCGGTCACCACCTGCTCGATCTCCCGCCGGAAGAAGTCACCGTCCAGGACGCTGGCCAGGGCGGGCTGCACGTCCTCGCCCCGCAGCAGGGCGCCGGGCTCCAGGCGCGCGCTGGTGTCCCAGATGTCGCGCAGCCGGGGCCGCGGCCCGCCGCCGGGCGGGTCCAGCGGCACGCCGCGGGCGACCGCCGCGGCCAGCAGCGTGCCGTTGAGCCCGCCGGCGCTGGTGCCGGCGATGACGTCGACGACGACCTCACCGACGTCGGAGCCGCGGCAGAGGTCCACCCACGCGTCGAAGACCGCCCGGTCGTGCCCGGCCACGCCGCCGACGTCCTCCTCGGCCGCGCCCGCGGCGACCCGCGACGCCCGCCGGAGCAGGTCCAGCTCGTGCGTGACCCCGCCCATCCACACCGCGAGGCTCACCCCGCCGTTGAGGACGACGGCCACCCGGAGCTCCCGCCGCCGCTGCCCCGCCTCGGTCATGGCCAACCTCCCGGGTGCCGTCGCTGCCCCGCCGCCGTCGACCGCGGCCCGGTGACCACCCCCCGTGGCCGGTCCCGGCACCGCCCCGGACCGGCCGCCCCAGGTTCCGGGGCGCGCGTCATGGCCCCGTCACCGGCCCGTCACCGCCGTCGTCACCGCTCCGTCACCCCGCGGCCACCGGGCCGGTGCGGCAGGATCGGCCACCGGACGAGGTCCCGGTCCGGCGCTCCGGCGGGGGTGCCGCCGGGCCGGGGCGGGAGGGGGGCCGCGGATGGCGCTCAGCGAGGTCGACCTGAGGCGCCGGTGGGCGGCGGGCCGGGCCTGCCACGGCCTGTGGAGCCTGCTGCCCGGCGCGGTGACCGCCGAGGTCCTCGCCCGCACCGGCCCGGACTTCGTCGTCGTCGACCTGCAGCACGGCGCCGCCACCGAGGCCGAGCTGCCGGGGATCACCGCGGCGATCACCGCGGCCGGCGCCGTGCCGCTGGTCCGGACCCGCAGCCCCGGGTTCGCCGACGTGGGGCGGCCGCTGGACCTCGGCGCGCGGGGCGTCATCGTGCCGAGCGTGCGCGACGCCGGGCACGCCCGGGAGGTGGTGGCCGCCGGCCGATACGCACCGGCCGGGAGCCGGTCGATCGGCCGGCTGTCCGGCGGGGCCGACGAGCCGCTGGTCGTCGCCATGGTGGAGACCGCGACCGCGCTCGACGACCTCGACGCCCTCCTCGCCGTGGAGGGGGTGGACGGGGTCTACGTCGGCCCCGGCGACCTGTCCCTGTCCCTGGGGCTGGCCGGCGACGGGGACCGCGCGCGGCTGCGGGAGGTGCTGTCCTCGATCGTCGCCCGCGCCGGCGTCGCGGGCGTGCCGGTCGGGGTGCACGCCTCCAGCGGCGAGGAGGCCGCCGACCTCGCCGCCGAGGGCGCCACGATCGTCACCGTCGCCGTCGACGCGGTCTCCCTGGGGGAGGCCGTGGCCCACCACCTCGGCGTCGCCCGCGGCCGGCCGGGCGCGGACGGGGCCTGACGGGCCGCCCGCGGCAGGGTAGGAAGCAGGCGTGAGCCGCATCAACGACGTCGGGGGGATGGCCGGGTTCCCGGCGATCACCGAGGAGCCCGACGAGCCGCCCTTCCACGCCGACTGGGAGGCCCACGTCCTCGCCCTCAACGGGGCGCTGATCCGGCGGGGCGTCTACAACCTGGACGAGTTCCGCGACGCGATCGAGCGGATGCCGCCCCAGGAGTACCTCGCCGCCTCCTACTACGAGCGCTGGTTCACCGCGATCGTCACGCTGCTGGCGGAGAAGGGCGTGGCAACTCCCGAGGACCTGGCCACCCCCGAGGAGCTGGAGGTGCCCGGTGCCTGACCTCGCCCCCGGCATGCGGGTGCGCACCCGCAGCACCGATCCCGACGGCCACACCCGGTTGCCCCGGTACGCCCGCGGCGCCGTCGGCGTCCTCGTGGAGGAGGCGGGCGTGCACCCGCTGGCCGACGAGCGGGCCCGCGGCCGGGCCGGCACCCCGCAGCCGGTGTGGCACGTGCGCTTCGCCGCCGCCGACCTGTTCGGCGCCGGGGACCACACGGTCACCGTGGAGCTGTGGGAGGACTACCTGGTACCGATCGGGGAGCGCGCATGAGCGGGACCCACGTCGGCTCGCCGATCGCGGCGCGGGTGCGCCACGTCGAGGCGCTGCTGGAGCACCGCGGCCTGCTCGACGACGGCGAGATCGACCGCCGCATCGACGAGTTCCTCGCCGGCGGCTCCCCGGCCAACGGCGCGCGGGTCACCGCCCGCGCCTGGGTCGACCCGGGGTTCGCCGAGCGGCTCCTCGCGGACGCCAACGGCGCGATCCGCGAGCTCGGGCTGTCGATGTCCGGCGGCCTGCAGGAGCAGCGCCTCAAGGTGGTCGCCAACACCGAGGCCGAGCACAACGTCGTCGTCTGCACGCTCTGCTCCTGCTACCCGATCGCGCTGCTGGGGCCCTCCCCGGGCTGGTACAAGAGCGAGGCCTACCGTTCCCGGGTGGTGCGGGACCCCCGCGGCGTGCTGCGGGAGTTCGGCCTGCAGCTGCCGGGGACGACGCGGATCTCGGTCTGGGACGCCAGCGCGGAGTCCCGGTACATGGTCCTGCCGCGCCGCCCCGCGGGGACCGAGCGGCTCGGGGAGGAGGAGCTCGCCGGCCTGGTGACCCGCAAGGGGCTCATCGGCACCGCCGCCGTCTGACCACGACCGACCACGACCGACCACGGCGGGCCGCGGTGGCCCGCGGCGGGCCACGGCGCCGGTCAGCCCGGCTGGGACTCGTGCCCGGCCGGCACGGCCCGGGTGAGGCCCCGGTAGGCGTCCGCGGCGCGGATCCGGCCGGTGACGACGTCGGAGATCGTCCGGGCGATCGGCATGTCCAGCCCGTGCTGGTCGGCCAGGTGCACGACGGTGGCCACCGTCCGCACCCCCTCGGCGACCATGCGCATCTCGCCGAGCACGTCGTCGAGCGACCGGCCCAGGCCCAGCTGCTCGCCGACGTGGCGGTTGCGGCTCTGCGGGCTCATGCACGTGGCCACCAGGTCACCCATGCCGGCGAGCCCGGCCAGGGTGGCCGCTTCCCCGCCCATCGCCACGGCCAGCGTCGTCAGCTCGGCCAGGCCCCGCGACATCACCGCGGCCCTCGTGTTGTCGCCCACGCCCAGGCCCTGGGCCATCCCGGTGGCGATCGCGACGACGTTCTTCAGGGCGCCGCCGACCTCGCAGCCGACGACGTCGTGGTGGGTGTAGACCCGGAACAGCCCGCGCTGCACCTCGCGCTGCAGCGCCGCGGCCACCGTCAGGTCGTCGGTCGCGATCACGCTGGCCGCCGCCTGGCCGGCCATGATCTCCCGCGCCAGGTTGGGGCCGGTCAGCGCCGCCGCCGGCCGGCCGGGCAGCACGTCCTTGACCACCTCGGTCATGCGCAGGTGGGTGTCCCGCTCGAGCCCCTTGCTCAGGCTGACCACCGGGATCCACGGCGCCAGGTGCGGCCGGACCCGCTCCAGGACCCCGCGGAACGCTCCGGTCGGGACGCCGACCACCAGCAGCTCGGCGTGCCGGGCGGCCCGCTCCAGGTCGGCCGTGGCCCCCAGCCGCGCCGGCAACCGGGCCCCGGGCAGGTAGGCGCCGTTGGTGCGCTCGCCGCCGACCTCGGCGGCCACGTCCGGGTCGCGGGCCCAGAGCAGCACCTCGTGGTCGCGGCGGCACAGCAGGGCGGCCACCGTCGTCCCCCACGAGCCCGCCCCCAGCACGGTCACCCTCATCCCGGTCCTCCTCCGTCGCGCTCCCAGGTGACCACCGGCCCCGCCGGTCCCCGGCCCGCCCAGCATGGTGGGTGGGCCGCCCGCGGGGCCAGCGCGGCCGTCGCGGACGCGGCGGGAGCGCCGGACGGCGCCGCCGGTTGCCATGGCGCTGCTCCCGCAGGATGCTGCGCACGTAGCGATCCGGGGCCCGCGACCGTCGGGGCGTCCCGGCCCTGCCACGAGGCGGACACGCCCCTGCTGCGAGGAGGCCCCGGTGACGTCGACCCGGACACCCGCCCCGACGACCGGCACGACCCCGCGGGGCGCGGCCGGGGCAGGAGCGGCGCCGGCCGGGGGCACCGGCCCGCGCGCGTAGCCGCTCCCGGCCGGCGCCGCCGGCACGGGACCACCGACAGGGAGGGGCGCTCGGGTGTTCGACCGCATCGCCGTCGTCAACCGGGGGGAGCCGGCCGTCCGGCTCGTCCGGGCCGTCCGCGAGCTCGACGCCGAGCACGGCCGGCGGACCCGGGTCGTGGCCCTGCACACCGAGGAGGAGCGCCGGGCGACGTTCGTGCGGGTGGCCGACGAGGCCGTCCTCCTGCGCGACACCGGTGCCCGTTCCCCGTACCTCGACCACGACGAGCTGGCGCGCGCCCTCCGGGAGAGCCGCGCCGACGCGGCCTGGGTCGGCTGGGGGTTCGTGGCCGAGGACCCCGCCTTCGCCGAGCTGTGCGCCGACCTGGGCGTGACGTTCATCGGCCCGCCGCCGGCGGCCATGCGCCTGCTCGGGGCCAAGATCGAGGCGAAGGTGCTCGCGGAGGAGACCGGCGTCCCGGTGGCGCCGTGGAGCCGCGGTCCGGTGGCCGACCTCGAGGACGGCCGCCGGCACGCCGAGGCCATCGGCTACCCGCTCATCGTCAAGGCGCGCAGCGGCGGCGGCGGCCGGGGGATCCGCGTCGTCCGGAGCGCCGCCGACCTCGACGAGGCGCTCACCCGCACGCGGGTGGAGGCCGAGCGGACCTTCGGCGACCCGGTCGTGTTCATGGAGCGGCTCGTCGAGGGCGGCCGGCACGTCGAGGTGCAGGTCGTCGCCGACCGGCACGGCACCGTGTGGGCGCCCGGCGTGCGGGACTGCTCGGTGCAGCGCCGCAACCAGAAGGTCATCGAGGAGTCCAGCTCCCCGGCGCTGACCGCCGAGCAGGACGCCGCCCTCCGCGAGTCCGCGACCGCGCTGGTCAAGGCGGCCGGCTACGTCGGCGCCGGGACGGTGGAGTTCCTCTACCAGCCCGACGAGCAGCTGTTCACCTTCCTGGAGGTCAACACCCGGCTGCAGGTGGAGCACCCGGTGACCGAGGAGACCACCGGCCTGGACATCGTCAAGCTGCAGCTGCACGTGGCCGCCGGCGGCCGGCTCGAGGGGCCGGTCCCCGAGGCGTCCGGGCACGCCGTGGAGGCCCGGCTGAACGCCGAGGACGCCGAGCAGGGGTTCGCGCCCGCGCCCGGGCGGGTCGAGCTCATGCGCCTGCCCGGCGGCCCGGGGGTGCGCGTGGACACCGGCATGGGCGTCGGTGACGTCATCCCGCCGCAGTACGACTCGATGGTCGCCAAGGTCATCGCCTGGGGCCGGGACCGCCCCGAGGCGCTGGCCCGGCTGCGCTGCGCGCTGCGGGAGACGACGGTCGTGCTCCGCGGCGGCACGACGACGAAGTCCTTCCTGCTCGACCTCCTCGACCGGCCCGAGGTCCGGGCCGGCACCGTCGACACCGGCTGGCTGGACCGCACCGGCGCCGGCGCCGGGCCCCGGCCCCTGGGCCGGGCCTGGGTGGCGCTGGTGCAGGTGGCCGTCGACGTGGCCGACGCCGAGGAGGCCCGCGAGCGGGCGGCCTTCCTGACCGCCGCGCGCGGGCGCCGGCCGCGCGCCCCGCACGGGGTCGGGCGGACCCTGGAGCTCGGGTACCGCGGGCAGGCCTACCGGCTCACCGTCGCGACCCTGGGCCGCGACCGCTACCGGGTCGGGCTCGACGGCCGGACCGTCGACGTCGACGTCGACCGGCTGGGCCCCCTGGAGAGCCGGCTGACCGCCGCCGGCGAGCGGTTCTCCGTCGTCGTCTCGGCGGCCACCGGCTCCGCCCTGGTCGAGGTCGACGGCGAGACGCACCGGGTGGCCCTCGACGTCGGCGGCGTGGTCCGCGCCCCCGCGCCGGCCGTGGTGGTCGCCGTGCGGGTCGAGGCCGGCCAGGAGGTCGAGGCCGGCCAGACCGTCGCCGTGCTCGAGAGCATGAAGATGGAGACGCCGGTGCGCGCGCCGTTCGCCGGCCGGGTCCGCGACGTCCAGGCGGCCGTCAACGCCCAGGTCGACGCCGGGGCCGCGCTGCTGACCCTCGACCGCGCGGGCGGCGAGGTCGAGGAGGCCTCCGGCGAGCGCGTCGAGCTGCCGGTCGCCGGCGACCCGGCCGAGGGCCGACCGGGGGAGCGGGCCCGGTCGCTGCTGGCCGAGCTGCAGGCGCTGATCACCGGGTACGACGTCAGCGGCGGGCACGCCCGCGCGCTGGTGGCCGGCTACGGCCCCGCCCGGGACGCCGTCCCCGACGACCCGGACCTGCTGCGCGGCGAGCTGGCCGTGCTCACCACGTTCGCCGACCTGTGCGAGCTCACGCGCAACCGCCCGGCCAGCGCCGAGGAGGAGGCCGACGCGCAGGTCCACAGCCCGCGGGAGTACTTCCACGCCTACCTGCACTCCCTGGACGTCGAGCGCGAGGCGCTGCCGGAGAGCTTCCGCGCCCGCCTGTGCCGGGCCCTGCTGCGCTACGGCGTGCAGGACCTCGAGCCCGGCCCGGCGCTGGAGGAGGCGGTCTTCCGCATCTTCCTGGCCCAGCAGCGCGTCGCCGAGCAGCTGCCCGCGGTGCAGGCCCTCCTCGACCGCTGGCTCACCGCCCCCGAGCTGCCCGACGGCTCCTCCCGCGCCGAGGTGGCGGAGGTGCTCGACCGGCTGGTCGTCGCCACCCAGCTGCGCTACCCCACGGTCGGCGACCTGGCCCGCGCCGTCCGCTACCGCCACTTCGAGGAGCCGGTGCTCCGGCAGGCCCGCCGGCAGGTCCTCACCGAGGCCGGCCGGCTGCTCGACGAGCTCGACGAGGCCGGCGCCCGCGGCGACGCGGCGGAGAGCATCCGGCGGATCGAGGCGCTGGTGGCCAGCCCCGAGCCGCTGGTCCGCCTGCTGGCGCAGCGCTTCGGGCGGCGGACCGCCGTCCCCGACCCCGTCCTCGAGGTGCTGACCCGCCGCTACTACCGCAGCCGCGACCTGGAGAACCTGCGGTCGTCCCTGCTGGCGGGCAGCTCCTGCGTGACCGCCGACTACGACCTGCTGGGCACCCGGCTGCACCTGGTCGCGCTCATGGCCGAGGCGGCGGAGCTGCCGGCCCTGGTCGGCGAGCTGACCCGGCCGGCCGGGGACGTCGGCGAGCCGCGCACCCTGTTGGTCGACCTCTACCTGTCCTGGCCCGACCGCCCCGCCGACGACGAGGCCGTGGTAGCCGAGCTGCACCGGGCGCTGCGCCCCCTCGAGGCGGTGCCCGCCGTCCGCCGGGTCACCGTGACGGTGTGCACCCCCGGCGGCGACGTCGACACGGTGACCTTCCGCGCGTCGCCGTCCGGGCTGGCCGAGGAACGGCTCATCCGCGGCCTGCACCCGCTGACCGCCCAGCGGTTCCAGGTGTGGCGGCTCAAGGAGTTCGACGGCGAGCGCGTGCCCTCGGCCGAGGACACCTACCTGCTGCACGTCAGCGCCCGGGAGAACCCGGACGACGAGCGGTTCGTCGCCATGGCCGAGGTGCGCGACCTGACCCCGGTGCGCGACGAGCAGGGTGAGATCGTCGGCTACCCGACCGCCGAGCGGCAGCTGACCGCCTGCCTGGACAGCCTGCGCCGGGCGCAGTCGCTGCGGCGCTCCCGGCGGCCGCTGGAGCACAACCGCATCCACCTGTACGCCTGGCCGTCGATCGAGGTGCCGCTGGAGCAGGTCGCCACCTTCGCCCGCACCGCCGCACCGCTGACCGTCGGCGCCGGCCTGGACCAGATCGTGCTGCTGGCCCGGCTGCAGGAAGCGGGCGGGCCACCCCGGGAGGTGGCGCTGCGCTTCTCGCACCGGCCCGGCACCGGGGTCCGCATGGAGGTCACCGACCGGCCGACCGAGCCCATGCGGCCGCTCGACGAGTACACCGAGAAGGTGCTCGGCTCCCGGGCCCGGGGTGCGGCGTACCCGTACGAGCTGGCCCCGCTGCTGGCCGGGCCCGACGGCGAGTTCGTCGAGCTCGACCTCGACGGCGACGGCCGGCTCACCCCGGTCGAGCGCCCGCCGGGCCGCAACACGGCCGGCCTGGTGACCGGCCTGGTCCGCACCCCGACGGCCCGCTACCCGGAGGGCATGACGCGGGTGGCGCTGCTCGGGGACCCCACCAAGGCCCTCGGCACCGTCGCCGAGCCCGAGTGCGCCCGGGTCGTCGCCGCCCTCGACCTGGCCGAGGAGCGCGGCATCCCGGTCGAGTGGTTCGCGCTGTCCTCCGGCGCCCGCATCTCCATGGACAGCGGCACGGAGAACATGGACTGGGTCGCCCGGGCGCTGCGCCGGATCATCGAGTTCACCCAGGCCGGCGGCGAGGTCAACGTGGTCGTCGCCGGGATCAACGTCGGCGCCCAGCCGTACTGGAACGCCGAGGCCACGATGCTCATGCACACCAAGGGCATCCTGGTGATGACGCCCGACAGCGCGATGGTGCTCACGGGCAAGCACTCCCTCGACTACTCCGGCGGGGTGTCGGCGGAGGACAACTTCGGCATCGGCGGCTACGACCGCGTCATGGGGCCCAACGGGCAGGCGCAGTACTGGGCGCCGCACCTGGGCGCCGCGGTCGACCTGCTCTTCCGGCACTACGACCACACCTACCGGGCACCCGGGGAGCGGTGGGCCCGGCCGGCCGACACCGGCGACCCGCGGGACCGGGACGTGCGGGAGTTCCCGCACGCCCACCCGGCCAGCGACTTCACCACCGTCGGCGACGTCTTCTCGGCCGAGGCCAACCCGGAGCGCAAGAAGGCCTTCGACATCCGCACCGTCATGCGGGCGGTCACCGACGCCGACCACCCGGTGCTGGAGCGGTGGGCGGGCATGGCCGACGCCGACACCGCCGTCGTCCTCGACGCCCACCTGGGGGGCCACCCCGTGACGGTGGTGGGCGTGGAGTCCCGGCCGATCCCGCGGCGCGGCAGCCGCCCGGCCGACGGCCCGGACCAGTGGACGGCGGGCACGCTGTTCCCGCGGTCGTCGAAGAAGACCGCGCGCGCCATCAACGCCGCCAGCGGCAACCGGCCCCTGGTGGTGCTGGCGAACCTGTCGGGCTTCGACGGGTCGCCGGAGTCGCTGCGCGAGATCCAGCTGGAGTACGGCGCCGAGATCGGCCGGGCCATGGTCAACTTCGACGGCCCGATCGTGTTCTGCGTGATCTCCCGCTACCACGGCGGCGCGTTCGTCGTGTTCTCCGGCGTCCTCAACGACAACATGGAGGTCCTCGCCGTCGAGGGGTCCTACGCCTCGGTCATCGGCGGGGCCCCCGCGGCCGCCGTGGTCTTCACCCGTGAGGTCGACCGGCGCACCGCCGCCGACCCGCGGGTGCGGGAGGTGGAGGCCGCGATCGCCGCGGCCGACGCGGTGCAGCAGGCGCACCTGCGCGCGGAGCTGGCCGGCGTCCGCGCCGCCGTCCGGTCGGAGAAGCTCGGCGAGGTCGCCGACGAGTTCGAGGCCGTCCACGACATCGAGCGGGCCCGCCGGGTCGGCTCGGTGCACGCCATCATCCCCGCCGCCGAGCTGCGGCCCCGCCTCATCACCGCCGTCGAGCGGGGGATGGAGCGCGCCGCCACGACCTGACCGCCCCCGTCACGAGAGGACTCTTCGTGAACGCGTTCGTCCTGAACCGGCACGGCCGCATGGTGTTCCCGTCCAACATCATGCCGGAGCTGGACTTCTCCACCCTGGAGACGCTCGAGCAGCTCGACAGCGTCATCCGGCGCGACTTCGAGACCAAGGCCCCGAGCGGGACCGAGATCCTGGAGCGGGTCCGCACCGGCGGCTACGGCACGCGCTACGACCTCATGCGCGACATGGCGCTCAACCTGTTCTGGGCCAACCGCTTCTCCATCACGATGTACGACAAGCGGCCGACCCGCTGGGGCGACCTGCCGCGCACCCGCCCCGACGTCTTCCTGCCCGTGCTCGAGCCGTGGGAGGACGGCGAGGCCAAGGTCTCCGGCGTCCAGGACGCCTACCCGCAGCTGCCGGCCCGGTGGGACGACGCCTGCGAGGACCGCGTCTTCGAGATCCTCTTCGACGTCTTCGCCAACCGGCGGCACCACGCCTCGACGCTGCCGGCGATCAAGCCCACGGTCGCCGAGTTCCTGGAGCAGCCGGGTGCGCTCACCTTCCGGCTGCCGCGGTACGACCCGGACTACCCCGTCTACGACTACACCGACATCCTCGACGTCTCCGAGGACGTCCCCGAGCTCGAGGCGCTGCACCGCTGGGCCATGGTGCTGCACAACCAGTACCCGTGGGAGCGCTCGCAGGTGGAGCTGGCCGACGCCGGCCGGCTGCGGGACGACGACTGGGTGGTCGCCTTCCACCCGCGGGACAAGGAGGTGCGGGCCTTCCTGCGCCGGCTGCGCGCCGGCGCCGGGCCCCGGCACGTCGCCGGCCCGCGGGAGTCCCGGCCGCCGGTCCGGCCCTACCCGGAGCTGGACGTGCGGCAGCGGTTCGCGGTGCAGCCGCGGATCGAGGCGCTGGCCGCGGTGCACGGCGACCAGGTGTGCGGCAACGACGACCTCATCCGCAACACCGCCTACAACTGGTCGCCGATGAGCGCCGAGGAGATCGCGTCGAAGACCGGCATCGAGCAGCGCGAGTACAGCTCGCTGCCGCTGGAGGACCTCGCGCTGCAGGCGGCCGAGGCGGCGCTGGACAAGGCCGGCCGGCAGCCGGAGGAGATCGGCGGCGTGCTGGTCTGCACCTGCACCAGCTCCCGGCTCATCCCGTCGCTGGCCACCTACCTGTGCGGGCAGCTGGGGATGCACCAGGTCTACGCGGCCTACGACCTGATCGCCGCCTGCGCGGGCATGCCCTACGGCGTCGCCGACGCCGTGCGGCTGCTGCAGGAGGTCGAGCGGCCGGTCCTCGTCGTCTGCGTCGAGAAGTTCTCCGACAAGATCGGCAACGTCCGCACCTCCCGCATGATCTTCGGGGACGGCGCGGCGGCGCTGGTGGTCGGCCCGGCGCCCGAGGGGACCAGCGGCGACATCGCCTACCTGAAGACCTACGCCAGCGGCCCGGCCAGCGAGGTCAACTCCATCCTGTGGCCGAACCCGGAGTTCGACAACAACATCACCGTCTTCGGCCCGCAGGTGAAGGCGCTGGCCGGCCGCTACCTGTCGCAGATGATCGAGGAGCTCGGTGCCCTCCCGGACCCCGACGGCGGGGCGGGGACCCTGCTGGACGCGATCGACCTGATCGTCCCGCACCAGGCGAACAAGACGATGGTCATCGGGCTGGCCGAGCGGGCCGGGCTGACCGCCGACCAGCTCTACTTCAACATCGAGGAGGTCGGCAACACCTCCTCGGCCAGCATCCCGCTGGCCATCCACGACGCCGTGCGGGACGGCGTCATCACCGGGCCGGTGCGCATCTTCGCGCCGGGCTTCGGTGCGGGGGCGGTCGCCGGCTACGCGGTGCTGCGGCTCGACCCCGCCGTGGTCGCCGTGGCCGGGCCGGGCGGGGCCCCGCGCGGGGAGGCGGCGGCCGCGCCGCCCGCCGGGCAGGGGGACCCCGCCCCCGCCTCGGAGGGGGTGCGCGAGGCGTTCGGCTGAGGCGCGTTATGTGGGTTGCCGTCGGCAACTGATGGCTTGACATGAGGGCGCCTCTGCGGAGCGTGGTGGTTGTCGAAGCCCCTCGCCCGCAGAGGCGCCTCTCATGCTCCCCACCGAGGACCTGTTCGTCCACGTCTACGTGCTCATCGACGATGCGATCGCCGCCGGGCAGGTGACCATCCCGGCCCGGCCGGGGCCGACCCCGGCCTGCAGCGACGCCGAGCTGCTCACCATCGCCCTGGTCCGCCA
>NZ_QVQH01000070.1 GCF_003428645.1 Geodermatophilus marinus
TCGGGTGGGGAAGACGGTCTGTGAGAAGACGTCCCTCCTACCGAGGTCCTGCGCTTCCTCCCGTCACCTCGCGCGCGTCGGCGTGTCCGGCCCGCCCTGCCAGCCGCCCGCTACTGGGAAAGGCTCACAGGCCCGGGATAGATCCCTTAGCCAAAGATGACAAATGCAGGGTAAAGCAGTTTGCTCGCCTCTCAAAGGCTGGGCTCACTGACGTTCTGCAAATTCACCCGTCCCCCGCACTATATTGACCGCCATCTCACACACCCTGAAGGCCGCCTTGGGGATAGTGGCGATCGTCGGCTTCGAGTGGTACGTCACCTGCCGTTCAGGCAACCTTCAGACGTCTTCTTTGGGTGCGCGATTTTCTTGCTCTTCTCCACCGGTACCGTGCCACGTTCGGGGAATGCTTCTGCGCTTAAGGTGGCGCCCTTGCCTATCGGGTGTGTACTGCCACAACGTCTGGACGCAGTCGTCAAGCGCGGAGCGATAGGTCTCGAGGAGCAATTTGGGATCGTTGAGCTGGCCTTCCGTCAGACGTGAGTGGCCTGGGCCCGCGTTGAGTCGCCTTATCCTCCTGCGACGGTTAGCGTCCGCTTCTAGGAGAAGGAAGTACCTCACCGTGAGTAGGTCGGTTACCGCATGCCACGCCTCCGCAGGCTGCCTGTCGGCGTAATAAATCTGCAGGCGTCGCTCAAGAACTTGACCTTTTGTGCGCATACTCTGATAGACTTTTTCTAGCTCGGTTCGCCTATCGGAAAGAACATTTGAAGTCATCCTGTCCGCCAGTGGCACGTTCCGTGCGGCCCTCCAGAATGCCTGAAGAGCTAGGTACAGGGAGTTGGCCGCTTCTGTCAGTTCGGACGCGAGTGCTTCGCGAATCTCGCCCTCATCCTTGCGCCGCTGCGCCCAGGTCGTTACGAGGTTGAC
This sequence comes from Geodermatophilus marinus, assembly GCF_003428645.1. Classification (GTDB taxonomy): domain Bacteria; phylum Actinomycetota; class Actinomycetes; order Mycobacteriales; family Geodermatophilaceae; genus Geodermatophilus. The sequence goes on from NZ_QVQH01000070.1 coordinate 928, forward strand.
AACTAGGAGGGCCAGTGCGGCGGTAACGACTGGACCTGTCGCGGCAACTAGGAGCCTCTGCCATAGCGGATCGCTCATGAGCTATCTCCAAGAGGTTTTGGTGCCCCATAGTGGGTCGCTGTGGGACACGCCGTGCACGACAGGCCCTTCAGGCTGCGCTCCGTCGCCCAGTAGCCTCAAGGTCTTGTTACCGGGCCTCAGAGGCCCGAGTTCCGCAGTTGATGGGCACACGAGGCGGGTAGCGCGGACGAAGGTGCTGGTCGAGCGGGCGTAGCGTTCCCGACGGGCGTGAATGTGTAGGTACACGTTTGGGCCGCTGAGGGCTTGCTCT
>NZ_QVQH01000071.1 GCF_003428645.1 Geodermatophilus marinus
TGAGCCTTTCCCAGTAGCGGGCGGCTGGCAGGGCGGGCCGGACACGCCGACGCGCGCGAGGTGACGGGAGGAAGCGCAGGACCTCGGTAGGAGGGACGTCTTCTCACAGACCGTCTTCCCCACCCGAGGTCCTGCTGTGTCCGATCCTGTCACCTACACCGCCGTGCTTCCGATCGATCAGGAGACCGTGCACTTCGTGTCCGGCCTGCTGGCCGCCGAGCGACGACGACGCGGCACCCGCGGCCGGCGCCGAGCGCTGGGCTGCTACCGGCAGGCGGTGCTGGTCCTGCGCTGGTTTGTCGACGGCACCCGGCTGGCCCAGCTGACCGCCGACAACCGGATCGGGTCCTCGACGGCCTACCGGTATCTGCACGAGGGCATCGACGTCCTCGCCGCCGCAGCCCCCGGGCTGCGCGGCGCGCTGCTGGCCGCCCGCGCCGCTGGCCATCCGCACGTGACGGTGGACGGCACGTTGGTGCGCACCGACCGTTGCCAGGTCCCCGGGCCGACCGCCCGCGCCGATCGACCCGAGCGCCGGGTGGACCTGTGGTGGTCGGGCAAGCACACCTGCCACGGCGGCAACGTGCAGGTCATCGCCGCCCCCGACGGCTGGCCGATCTGGACCTCGCCGGTGCGACCGGGCCGCGAACACGACACCACTGCGCTGCGCACCCATCCTGAGGCGCTGCCGCTGCTGGCCGAGTGGACCGACGCCGACCACCGTGCCCTCGGCGATCTGGGCTACGAGGGCGAGCAGGCGGCGCTGACCACGCCGATCAAGAAGACCATCGACGCGCCGCTGACCACCGACCAGCGCACCGTGAACCTGCTGCACGCGGCCACCCGCGCCCCGGCCGAACGCGGCAACTCCCTGCTCAAGACCAGCTTCAAGGCGCTGCGCCGGGTCAGCTTGTGCCCCTGGCGCATCGGCGCCATCACCGCCGCCGCCCTCGTCCTGCTCCACCACATGCACGACCGCACTACGTGATCAACCGGCCGGCGGACCCGCTACTG
>NZ_QVQH01000008.1 GCF_003428645.1 Geodermatophilus marinus
GGATCGCCCGCTCCGCCCGCCGGCTGCGGCTGCACCTGCCCCGCGACTGGCCGTGGCAGACCGCCTGGTCCCAGCTGTTCTCCACCACCTGCGGACCTCCGGCAGCGGCCTGAGCCGACCACCGCCCACCGGGCCCGATCGGAGACCGACCGTGGAAGAGCCGGACAGACCGGCGGCCCACCCACGCCCAGATCAGACAACCACAATCAGGTCACGAGCCGGCCGGGTCCACCAAGATCGACGGTGGATCGAGGCTGAATCCAGCGTCCGTCAGATCCAGGACGGTTCACGACGCCGGTCGCCTGCAGCGGCGGTGCCGGCTGTTGCCGGCCCGCGCGGTGGTGTACTTCGTGCTCGGGCTGTGCCTGTTCAGGTCAAGTCCGCTGACGTGGTGTATCGAAGTCGGTGACACCGCGTGATCTGTGCTGGTTGGGTCAGGCGCTGAGCGCCGGAATGGTCGGGGCGGTCACCTCCTCGGAGCCGGTGGCCGAGCTCGCTGGTTCGGTGGGCACGGGGTGCAGGCGGCAGCGGGCAAGGACGTCGAGGCCGAGGTAGCGGCGGCCTTCGGTCCATTCGTCGTGCTGCTCGGCGAGCACCGCGCCGACCAGCCGGATCAGGGCGTCGCGGTCGGGGAAGATGCCGACCACGTCGGTGCGCCGGCGGATCTCGCGGTTGAGCCGCTCGTTGGGGTTGTTGCTCCAGAGCTGCCGCCAGACCTCCTTCGGGAACGCGGTGAAGGCCAGCACGTCGGCGCGGGCGGCCTCCAGGTGCTCGGCCACCCGCGGCAGCTTGTCGGTCAGCGCGGCCAGGACGTGGTCGAACTGGGCGTGCACGCTGGCCGCGTCGGGCTGCTCGTAGACCGAGTGCAGCAGCGCCCGCACCCAGGTCCAGGCGTTCTTCGGGCAGACCGCCATCAGGTTCGCCGCGTAATGGGCCTGTAAAGAATCAACTTGTCGGCGTGTCCCGGGAGTGGCCGCTGCCGGCCGGCAACGAGGCGAGGATCTCGGCCGCGCTGGCGAAGCGGGCGGGAGCCGGCGGGGCAACGTGGCCGTGCTGGTCCAGGAGCGGGCCGACCTCGCGCAGCACGCCGCCGATGGTGCGGCGGCTGACCTCGAAGAGCTCCGCGAGGGTGTCGTGGGTGCCCAGTCCGCGCCGGTAGAGCACGGTGGCCAGCACCCGCTCGGGGTCGGTGATCTTCTGCATGAAGATGCCGCCACGGGCTCCGGGCAACCGTTCGCCGCCGCGTTGTCGATGGCGGTGGCGCTCGGCACGGGCGGCCAGCACGGGCACGATCCGCTCGGTCAGCGCGGCGAGCTCGGCGCGCGTGATGCCGGTCAGGGCCGAGTCGGCGAGGCGGTCGGCCAGCCGTGGTCGGGTCGGGTCCGGGCCGCTGCTTGAGGTGAAGGCGAGCAGCGCTTCGGCGGTGGCGAAGCGAAGCGTGCTCGCGGAGATCGGTCGGCCGTGCTCGGCCAGCAGCTGGCGGGTGTCGGCGATGGCCTGGCCGATGGAGTTCGCGTTGACCCCCAGCAGGTCCGAGAGCACGTTCATCGAGCAGAGCTGGCGTTGATAGACGACGGTGACCAGCACCCGGTCGGCGTCGGTGAGCAGTCCGGTGCTGCCCGCGCCGGCCGCGCGGCGCCGCGGCCCGCCGCGCTGCTCGAAGCGGCGTTGGGCTGCCTGGGCGGCCTGCGCCGGTGCCAGCAGCGTCACAAGCTGGGCCAGCTCGTCGCGCGTCATGCCGGTCAGCCGTTCGTCGGCGAGCACGGCCAATGCCTGCGCGCGGGCGCGAGCGCGGTCCTCGGCGCGCACCGGTCCAGGCTCGGCGGCCCGGCTCGGGGCGATGGTGTAGTTCCAGGCGCCGTGCCGGGCATGGGCGGTGATCGGCAGGCGGCGCAGCTCGCCGGCGGGAACGGCGATGCCGAGCGGATAGCGGCCGGTGTCGAGCTCAGCCTCCACGTGCAGCCCGGTCCGGGTGCGGGTCGCCGCGATCGTGGCGACGACGACCTCGTGGGTGGTCAGCGGCCGGCCCCGCCAGTTCATGGTGATCTGCGAGAACAGCCGGTGCTCGATCTTGTTCCACTTCGAGGTGCCCGGCGGGAAGTGGCAGACCGTGATCCTGAGGCCGGTGTCGGCGGCCAGCGCGGCCAGCTCCGCCTTCCAGAGCCGGTAGCGGTAGCTGTTGGAGCCGCCCGCATCGGCGGTGATCAGCAGCCGGTCTGCGCCCGGATGGTCGAGTGCTCCGCGGGCGGTCCACCAGCGGCGGATCGAGGCGACCGCGAACGCCGAGGTGTCGTGGTCGACGCCGACGTTGACCCAGCCGGCGTCGGTGCCCAGGTCGTAGACGCCGAAGGGAATGGCCAGCGGCACGTCGGGGCCCATGCTGAAGAAGCTGTGGTCCTCGACCGCGACCGGATCGCCCTTCGGTCGCCACTCCCGACCGGCCGCGGGCAGCTGCCCGAGCTGCTCCTTCTTCTTCGCATCGACGCTGATCACCGGCGCCCCGGCGGCCTGGTGCTCCTTGACCTGCTCGTTGATGTAGGCGAACTGCTCGTCGCGGTCGGGATGCTGCTTGCCCTCCAGCGTCTTGGCCGTGCCCTGCAGACTGAAGCCGCTGTCTCGGAGCAGGCGGCCCACCGTCGGCGCGGAGACCGGATGTCCCCGTGCGGTCAGCTCGGTGGCCAGATGCCGCAGCGACTTCGTCGTCCAGCGCAGCGGCGACATCGGATCGCCCCGTGCGTTCGGCTCGACCAGCTCCAGCAGGGCCGCCGTCATCTCGGGATCGCGCGCGGTGACCGGCTTACGTCCGCCGCCGGTCCGCCGGGAGCGGCCGGCCGGCAGTGGCTCCTCGCCGGAGTCCAGCTCGGTCACGCCGCGGCGCACAGTGGTCGGGCTGACTCGGGCCGCCTCCGCAACCGCGGCCACGCCCCCGTGCCCCAGCAGTCGGGCCTCGCAGGCCAGCGCCATCCGTTGCTGGCGCTCGTTCAGATGCGGCAACAGCACTTGGAACCTGATGGCGAGCTGGCCGCGGACCTCGTCGTCGACGCGCATAGCAGATCGTCGGCTCCGAAATCGGGAAAGAACAGCTTGATTCCTGACAGGCCCAATGCGTCCGGCAGCGCTGCCAGGCCGCCCCGGGCAGGGTGGCCCCGATGGCCTCGACCAGCCCGCGGTGCGCGTCGGAGGTGACCAGCTGCACGCCGGTCAGCCCGCGGGCGGTCAGGTCGCGGAAGAACGCCAGCCAGCCGGCGCCGTCCTCGGCACTGGTGACCTGCAGGCCGAGGATCTCCCGGTGCCCGTCGGCGTTCACGCCGGTGGCGACCAGGGCGTGCACGTTGACCACCCGGCCGCCCTCGCGGACCTTGAGCACCAGGGCATCGGCGGCGACGAACGTGTACGGCCCGGCATCCAGCGGCCGGTGCCGGAACGCCTCGACCTGCTCGTCGAGATCTTTCGCCATCTCCGACACCTGGGACTTGCTCAGCCGGGTGATGCCGGGACTCTCGACGAGCTTCTCCATCCGCCGCGTGGAGACGCCCAGCAGATAGCAGGTCGCGACCACGGTGGTCAGCGCCCGCTCCGCCCGCCGCCGGCGCTCGAGCAGCCAGTCCGGGAAGTAGGACCCGGCCCGCAGCTTGGGAATCGCCACCTCCAGGGTGCCGGCGCGGGTGTCGAACTCCCGGGACCGGTAGCCGTTGCGGCTGTTGGTCCGCTCGGCCGAGCGCTCGCCATAGCCGGCGCCGCAGACCGCATCGGCCTCGGCGGACATGAGGGTGTTGATGAACGTGGTCAGCATCTGGCGCAGCAGATCAGGGCTGGCCTGGGCCAGCTGCTCGTGCAGGAAGCGGGCAGGGTCGATACTGCTCGGTGCGGTCATCGCGTTCTTCTCCTGGAGTGCTGTGAGAGGTTTTCCAGAAGATCACGCGGTGGCCGCCTCTACGTCCGGGCCTCACCCCGGGTGGGGCCGTCGTACACCACCTTGGCGGACGCCACTCCTGTTCAGCGGCGCCGATGCCGCCGGTCCGCCGGGTTACCGCAGCGTGCTGCGGTCGCTGACCCACCAGCTGCGCCTGGTCGGGGGGCTGTGCCTGCCCAGCAGGACGAGCCTCGTCGGCGGTGAAACGGCACCCTCACAACACGCGCGAGAACCGCTAACGTCTCGGCCTCCGAGGCGAGATCAGTGGAGTGCGCGACGGAGGGGCGGCGGCGTGAGCAGAGATCCGACGCCCACCAGGTGCTGCCGACCAGGCAGGATCCTCACTGGCGCGGAGCTGTAGCCGAATGACGCCGGGGTCGCGTCCGATCGAGGATCCGCCATCCGCCACACGGACCCCCGGGGTGGCGGCCGATCCGCCTCCGCGACCGGAAGAACTCGTGCGGCTGGCCGAGGGGGCGACAGTCGCAGAGAGCGATGCAGGCCGGTCCCCCGACACCGCCGGCACCACGACGATGCGGCGGAAACAGGTCCGCGGATCCGCTCTGCTGGCCCTGGGGCGAGCACTGACGATCCTGTTGACCACGGCAACGCAGATCGTGATCGTGCGCTCCTTGACGATGAGTGACTACGGAGCGTTCGCCTACGCCCTAGCCATTGCCGGGAGCGGGCAGGTCCTGCTCTCCCTGGGGCAGGGACGGTTGCTCAGCCGATTCATGGCCAAGTACGACGAGCAGCGGGACTACGAGCGGATGTTCGGCTCCTTGGTGCTCGCTGTCGTCACCATCCTGGTCACCAGCAGCGTCGCCATCGCGACGCTCTTCATGCTGTCCGACGAGCTCATCGGGACGGCTGTGGAAGACCCCGCAACGGTGGAGGTCGTCCTCATCTTGGTCTTCCTGGCTCCGCTGGAGGCCCTCGACCAAGTTTTCGTCGCGCTCTTCGCGGTCTTCAGCAAGCCTCGGGCGATCTTCGTCCGCAAGTACCTGTTCACACCTGGCCTCCGACTCGCGGTCGTGATCGCTTTGGCCGTCACCGGCTCGTCGGTCAGCTTCCTGGCGCTCGGGTACCTGGCTGCAGGAGTCATCGGTCTGCTCGTGTACGTCGTCGTGGCAGTCCAGGTGCTCCGGCAGCGCGGGTTGCTGCAGCACCTGCGGATCCGCCGTATCGTCCTACCGTTCCGGGCCGTCTTCTCCTTCTCCGTCCCGCTCATCACCGGAGAACTGTTCCTGTTGTCCCTCACCGTCGGTGGGGTCTTGATCCTCGGCTTCTACCACTCGGCCGCGGAGGTGGCGAGCTACCGCGCCGTCTTCAACCCGTCGCGCCTGAACAACGCCGTCCAGCAGGCATTCGTCCCGCTGTTCCTGCCACTTGCTGCACGGCTCTTCGCCCGCGCGGACATCGATGGGCTCCGCCGGTCCTACTGGCACACGGCAACCGTCGTCGCGGTGTGCACGTTCCCACTGTTCGCGCTGACCGGTCCTCTGGCACCAGAACTGACCGTCGCCCTGTTCGGAGTGCGGTACTCCGAGTCCGCCCTAGTTCTGGCCCTGCTGTCCGTCGGGTACTACGTCAGTGTCGTGCTCGGGTTCAACGCCTACACGCTGCAGGTCTGCGAGCGCCTCCGCTTCCTGGTGGGCGTCAACGTCTTCGCGGCAGTGCTCAACGTGACGGTCGCCCTGCTGCTCGTGCAGCGGCACGGCGCGCTGGGGATAGCGATCGCGAACCTCAGCGCACTGGTGGCACACAACCTGCTCAACCAGTGGGCCCTCAGAGGTGCCATCAAGACGACCTTCATCGACCGCCGTTCGCTGCGCTGCTACCTGGCGATACTGGTCGCCGCGTCCGGGCTCTGGGTGTTCCAGGTCACTGTTGACCCCGGATTGGCCGTCGGAGTGGCGGCGGCGACGCTCGCTTCGATCGCAGTTCTGCTGATCAGCCGTAGAGCCTTGGAACTGGGTGACACGTTCCCCGAGCTGCTGCGGGTACCCGTTTTCGGGCGACTCGTCCGATGACCCAGGAGAGAGGTGCTCCGGTGATGCTGCCAACGAGGAGTCCATCGGTCGGTACCGACCTTCGGGCAGGGGACGACGAACTGGTGAGCGTCATCGTTCCCGCCCGTGATGAGGAACGCTCGATCGGCGCCACGCTCGAGGCCTTGCGCCGGCAGGCCTACCGCAACCTCCAGATCGTCGTCGTGGATGGTGGTTCCGCCGACAGCACGGTCGCGGTGGTCCAGCAGCACATGGCCGAGGACGAGCGGATCGAGCTCGTGCACAACCCCAGGCAGACCATCCCTACAGCGCTCAACCTGGCACTTGCGGCCGCCAGGGGTCGGTGGCTCGTCCGCATGGATGCCCACTCCACGGTCGGCCCCGAGTACGTGGGCACCGCTGTGGCCAGGCTGCGTGAAGAACGGTGGGGCGGAGTGGGCGGGCGGAAGGACGGCACCGGCTCGACATTCGCCGGGCGCGCCATCGCCGCTGCGCTAGGCAGCAGGTTCGGGGTCGGCGGTTCGGTCTACCACCATGGCGTGGCGGAGCAGGAAGTCGACCACATCCCGTTCGGCGCCTACCCGACCGAACTCGTCCGCTCACTGGGCGGCTGGGACGAGAGTTTGGTTGCGAACGAGGACTTCGAGTTCGACCACCGGCTCCGAAGTCGCGGGGGACGGCTCCTGTTCGATCCGCGGCTCAGGATCACGTGGCAGAGCAAGCAGTCGCTGCGCGAGCTCTTCCAGCAGTACCGACGGTACGGTCGGGGCAAGGTGGACGTCGCGCGACTCCACCCGCACTCGCTGCGTCTGCGGCACCTGCTGCCACCGCTGCTCGTGCCGTACCTGGCCGCTGCTGCGGGAGCCGTCCCGATCAGGCCACGAGTGGCCGGCGCGATGCTGGCTCCCTACGCCGCGGCGCTGGCCATCGCGTCGGTCCGGAGCGCCCGCGGCCTCGACGACGCCCGAGCACGGGGACTTGTGCCGGCGGCCTTCCTCGCCATGCACGTGGGCTGGGGGCTCGGCGTCTGGTCGCGCACGCTGGAGCTCGTCCGCCGCGGAGTGACGCGGTGAGCCCTGAGAGGTCGACCGCGCCAGCTCAGGACCTTGCCGCCCGGACGCACGTCGACTTCGACCTCCACGGCATCGTCGGCATCCGCATACTCGATCCGCGAGCACGCGACGTGGAGACGATCACCAGCCAGATCGGACCTCTGGTCGCACCCCTGGCGAGGGAACCCGACATCACCGTCCGGTTCGTCGACCAACTCCCCGGTCCACCGCGGATGACCTACGCCGGTTGGCCGGATGCGGCGGCGGCAGGGGATGAGTTCCTCCTGCTGCGGGGGGCGGACGGCGTGGCCGCGCGCACCTCGTTCCCCATAGACGCCATCGGCGACCGGTGCGACATCGTCTGCGAACGCAGGGTCGGCCCCGTTCCTCACCTCCTCGCCATCATCAACCTCACCGCGCTGACCAAGGGCGTACTGCCCCTCCACGCGTCAGCGTTCACCTACCGCGGGGAGGGAGTCCTGGCGACGGGCTGGTCGAAGGGCGGGAAGACCGAGACACTGCTCGCGTTCGCCGCACGGGGCGCTCACTACATCGGCGACGAATGGGTCTACTTGACGCCGGACGGGGGACTCCACGGCGTCCCGGAGCCGATCCGACTGTGGTACTGGCAGGTGGCCCAACTGCCTGGAGTTCGCGCCGCGCTCTCCCGAGCGAGCCGGGCGCGACTACGCGCGATGCCCTCCATCGCCTCGTCCGCGACCGCGATGGCCGACCGCCTGCACGGGGTCCCTTCGTCGGTCCTCCGCCGCGCCGCACCGGTGGTGCGCCGACAGGCGAACGTGCAGGTCCCCCCGGCGCAATTGTTCGGCGCGGAAGCCGTCGCGTTGCACGGACAACTCGACCACCTCCTGCTCGTCGCCAGCCACGACGGCAACGAGGTCACGATCGAGCCGGTGTCCGGGGCAGAGATCGCCGCGCGCATGCGTGCCTCTCTCGCAGAGGAGCGGACCCCATTTCTGCAGGTGTACCGCCAGTTCCGGTTCCTCTTCCCCCACCGTCGGGCGACCGTGGTGGAGGACGCCCCCGCTGTGGAAGGCGGCCTGCTGGACGACTACCTGGGCGATCGGCCGGCACACGCGCTCCGTCATCCCTATCCCGTAGACCTGCGCTCGTTGGTCGACCCAGTGGAGTCCTTGCTGCGCAGTACCCGGTAGGTCGTCGGAGACCCGTCGCCTCGTGGTCGGCCGGCTGACCTGACACCGGCGCGGCGCACGTTGTGGTGCTCGCGCCCCGGGGCGTGATTGGCTGCCTCAGCCGTGTGCGCGCGGTCCGAGCGACTCGGCGACGAGGACTGGGAGACTCCGATGAGACCAGCCGGTACCGACGCGATCGGCGTGCTGCGTTGGGGCCTCCGGCGCTATCGGCTGCTCTTCCTCGCCATCCTGCTCCTCGGCGCCGTGGTAGCCCCGGTCGCCACCGTCCAGCGGCCTTCAACGGTCGACGCCGAAGCCCTGGTCATCGCACAGAGACTGGACATCGACCTCGCCGCCCTTCCGCGATACGGGCAGGCCGTGTTCGACAACGGCCAGGTGGCTCAGGCCGTCGCGGCGCAGTTCGGCGACCTCGGCGCCTTCCAGGACATCGTCCCGGACAGGGTTTCGATGGTGGCCGTGCAGGATTCCATCGTCTTCACGGTCGTCGGGCACGACACCGACCCGGGGACCGCGGCGGACCTGGCCAATGTGGCCGCGAACGCCTTCGTCGAATCGCTCAACGCTGCCGGCGTCGGGGTGGGAACGTTCGCCGTGCAGAGCCCCGCTGAGCCGCCGGTCGCCCCGTCGACGGGCCTGGGAACCGTGCTGGCCATCCCCGTGGGCATCGGGGCCGGACTGCTGCTCGGCCTCGCGGCGGTGGCCGTGCTGCTGGTTGCGCGGCAACCTGTCCTCGACGGAATCGACGCGGAAGAGGTGACGGGAGTCCCCGCACTGGGTGTCGTGACCGTCTCGCGGGGGCGGCGGGGGCGCCACCTCCCGGAGGTGTTCGCCGGCCTCATACCCGCGTGCCGCCGCCTGCTCGCCCTCCCGGCGCCGACCGTGGTCGTCGCCAGCCGGCCCGAGGACGAGCAGATCCGCCTCCGGATGACCTCGGCGGTGACGGAGGTCCTGACCCGGGTTCGCGAGGCCGGGGATGTCAACGCTGCGCAGCTGACCACCGCCCACGCCGCCCACCAGCACGGTGTGGAGCGGTCGACCCACGCCTCGAACGGACACGGAGTCAGTTCCCGGCCCCACCCCACGGTGCTCGACATCAGCGATCCGCCCGCGCTCCTCCAGCCACCGCTCGAGACGGCGACGGTGCTGGTCGTCCCGGAAGGCATCGGCACCGCCGCGCTGCGGGCTGCGGTCGCCGAGCACCTGGGCGGAAGTGCGGAGGTCCGGTTGCTTCTGGTCCGTCCAGGCCGCCGCGTCCGCGCACGCCCTCAGGCAGCTGGGGACGCGATGGAGGGCATGACCGCTGACAGCTGACCCCGGTCCTGTCTCACGGCGCTCACCGGACCCGCGAACGAGGATTGAACCGCGGCGAGTCGCGTCTCACGGGCGGTGACGCATGACACGACCGGCGACTCCAACCAGCTCACGAGGAAGCCCTGACACCCGGCGCTGGTGCCGCCGGGCTGCATCCCGCCACCGCACGGCGCGGCTCGACCGGATTCTCGCCAATGCTGCCTCGGCCGCCTGCAAGCGCTTGGCGAGTTCCGCGGCGCTCATCTCCGGCATGATCACTGCCTCGGTCGGGGCGTCGAGCGTCACGGCGCCCGGCTCGGCGACCCGGCTGGCCAGCGCCGCACCCGTGAGCAATCGGTACCGGTCTCCCCTCGGAGGCGCCAGGGAACCCGGCGCACCGGGGCGGAGGGGGTCGTAGCCCAGGAAGCCGGCCAGTTCACCCGTGAGCTCGGCCAGTGCACTGGTGTCCGTCGCGGTGAGTCCCTCGGCCCAGCGATCTGCCAGGTCGGTCTGGATCGGGTCCCGCGTCCGGGTACTACCTGCTGAGAGCCGGGGGGTGCCGCGGGCGGCCTGTACTCGGCCGTGCTGCAGCAGGTCGTCCGACCAGGGCTCACCCAACCAGTCGACGAGCTCACGCAGCGTCTCCTCCGGATATCCGACCAGGTCCTCGTAGCGCAAGAGGGCGAAGCGGTCGTCGCCGAGGTCGACGCCCTGCCGGAGGATTTCCCTGTTCGTGCTGTCCCAGTAGGCGGCGGCGTCCTGGGTGTCGTAGTGGAACTTGCGGGTGAGCGAGTGGACGACAGCGCCCGGGTGCCGCACGATGCCCACGAAGACGGCATCCGGGAAGACGCCGGCCATCTGTGCGATGTGCCGCGAGTGGAACGGCGTCTTCTCGCCCCACCGGCGCTTGCCCTCGCTCCGTGCATGGCGCTCGAACAACGCGGAGTAGAAGTCGCGGAGGCGCTCGTCGAACTCTTGTTCCGTCCAACCGATCCGCTGGTACCAGCCGTGACCGTGCTGCCAGTTCGGGATGTTCTTGGTGGCCGTCAGCGCTCCCATGAAACCCGTCTCCTCGCTGATGGAGATGCGCGGGTGGGCATCCAGGATCAAGCGGAAGAGCGTGCTCCCGGAACGCATCGTGCCGACGACGAAGATCGGACCCTGCACCATCAACCGAGCCTCCTGCCCTCTGTCACAGGACGCTCGCCGGTCGCGGAGCGTCGATCACAGTGTGTTCACGTGCGGTGATGGCGACTGTTTCCGAGACAGCGACGTAGGCGAGGACGATCCAGAAGAACTTGAAGTTGAGGGAGGAGAGGAAGAAGGACGACAGCACCGTCCCGAGCAGGGTCGCCAAAGGTGGCGCGCGCAGGGATGGCGGCAACCGCACAGCACTACGCAGCGCCAGCCCCAAGCCGAGCAGGACCAACAGCACCCCGGCGACACCGACCTCCACGACGGCGAGCAGGAAGATGTTGTGCGCCTCCCACGTGGTGCCACGGTGCAGAACTCTGGCCTCCGGGACGGAGGAGAGCTGATCGGCGTACACGCGGGGGAAGGAGCCCCACCCGGCCCCGGTGGCGCAGTGGTCGAGGCAGGCCTGCCACCCCACCGTCCAGATGTCGGCCCGCCCGGATGAGTCGGTGCCCTGTAGTTGCCGCTGACCGATCCCGGCTGGGTTCAGGACCAGGACGCCCACCAGCAGGACCACCGCAATTGCCGCCAGTGCGTTCTTGGTGGCGAGTCGCGCCGACGCCAACAGCGTGATGACACCGAGAACGACGACGAGCGACAGCAGCCCGCCGCGTGACCCGGTCATCAGCAGCCCGAACAGCAGGAGCAGCATCACGAGCACGTTGGCCACCCTGGCCCGGGGCGGTCCCGTCAACGCCCGAGCCGCCACGATCGCGATCGGGAAGAGCAGGAAGGCGGCCTGCAGGTTGGCGCCCAGCAGGTCGTTGCCGAACCGGGCGCCCCGACCGTCGGGCGCGGGCAGACCACCCAGGAAGAGGAGCTGGGCCAGGCCGTAGCAGACGACGAGGCCGCCACCCAGCACGATCGAGTTCTCGAAGCGACGCAGCGTCAAGGGGTCGAACCGGGTCAGCGCCAGTGCGACGAAGAGGAGCACCAGGCTGGCCAGGACGAGGACGTTCTGCACCGTCAGCAGGGGTGCGACGCTCCAATAGACGGAGAAGCCGCAGAGGGCGACGAAGGCAAGCCAGACCGGCACGGACAGCGCTATCCGTGGGGCGCTCCGTCGGCTGGTGGCCAGCTGGGCCACCAACGCGCTCCCCAGCAGGAGCCCCTGCAGTGACGAGACGGAGCCGAAGGGCCCGGGGCCGATCGACACGAGGGAACTGAACGGCAGCAATACGGCGTAGGGCGGGAGCGCGTATCGCAGAGGGTCGCGGAAGCAGGCGACGACGTAGACCACGAGAAGCGGCGCCAGAGCCACCGCGACGAGCTGCACCACCGTCACGCGCGACGCCCTCCTCCCTGGCCTGAGGGATGCTTCCACACATCGACGCCTCCGGGGCCGGTAGCTTTCGCGGCGTGAGCCGGACCAAGGTGTTGTCGATCGTCGGCCCGGGCCGCAGCGGCACCACCATCCTGACCAGCGTGCTCGGCCAGACGGAGGGCTTCCTCAACGTCGGCGAGCTCCGGTGGTTGTGGCGGCGCGGGTTGCTCGAGGGGCGTGCATGCGGATGCGGAGCCCCGAGCCTGCAGGCATGCCCGTTGTGGTCCCGGGTGATCGAGAAGGTCTCCGCGGGCCGGGTCGCGACCGACCTCGCCGCCGAGATCGGTGGGGCGCTGGAGGAGTTGGCCTGGCGCCGGCACCGGTTGCGTGTCATCCGCGAGGCGACCGCGGGGTCGTCGCAGTGGCCCGCTCTGGAACAGGTGCGCCAGGTCTCCGAGGGACTCATCTCGGCCATCGCCGAGGTGACCGGCGCCCGTGTCGTCGTCGACAGCTCCAAGCGCGCGCAGGATGCAGCGGTGATCGCCGGGCTCGACGAGGTGGAGCACTACGTCCTCCACATGGTGCGCGACCCGGCTGCGGTGATCCACTCGTGGCAACGGCGGGACAAGACGACGCATGCTGCGGACGGCGCCCGAACCATGGCCACCCGCGGCTTCTTGCCGAGCATGGTCCGGTGGTCGGAGAACTGCCTCGGCGCTGAGGCCCTGCACCAGCGCATGCCTGGCGGTCGCTGGATGTTCGTGCGCTACGAGGACTTCGCAGCAGCTCCTCGCGCGACCGTCGCCCGCATCCTAAGTTTCCTCGGCGAGGACGTCCCTCCGCCCTTCGTCGACGAGGACACCGTCGTCCTGGACGTCAACCACACCGTGGCCGGTAACCCGAACCGATTCCGGGTCGGACCGGTTCAGGTCAGGGCCGACGACGAGTGGCGTCGCCGGATGCCCCATCGTCAGCAGCTCGCCGTTCGCGCGCTGAGCTGGCCGCTCCTCCTGCGCTACGGCTACTCGCTGGACACTCGATCGGTCGTCGGCGCCAGGGCCTGACAGGGGTCTGCCGAGGCGGCGACTGAGCACGGATCTCGCTCAGCCCTCAGCGGCGGCATCCGGTCCTGTCCCTCCGGTGCGACGCAGGTGCCCGGCAGCGCAGGCGAGCCAGGGCGAGGTGCGCAGCGGGAGGTACGACCGGGCGCCCTTGACCCGGACGGCGACCTGCCCGTTCCCGCGGTAGATCCCCACCCGTGGGATGGCATGCTCGTCGACCTGCTCGGCTCGCTCCGGAAGCGTGAACGCATGCGTGTAGCCGGCCGTCCGGGCTGCGCGGCGGACCTTATCGTCGTGCAGGCCGCGCGGATAGGCGAGCAACGTGACGGCGCGTCCGAGCAGGTCGGACAGCAGTTCCCGACTCTCCCGGAGGTCTCGGACGCACTCGGCCTCCGTGAGCCGGGTGAGGTCATGGTGAGCCCAGCTGTGCGACTCGAAGTCCACCCCCGCGTCCTGCATCTCGAGCACCTGGTCGAGGGACAGCGTGTCGAGCGGTTCCGGCCCCGGATCGTCCACCCAGTCCACCGGCTGGCCGGCCGGGGTGAGGGTCTGCGCCACCAGGAACACCGTGGCCGGGAGCGCCTCCCGGGTGAGAACCGGCAGGACGTGGCTGTGCAGGGAGGTGAACCCGTCGTCGAAGGTCAGCACGGCCTCCCCCCGGGGCAACCGCCCGCTCGTATCGAGCCGTGGCAACGCATCGCGCAGGGGGAGCACGCGCCGGGTCCTGCGCAGCCATCCGGCCTGCTGCGCGAACGCCCCGGGCTCGACCGCCATGGGGGATTCCCAGAGCGGTTCGACGGAGTGGTAGCAGAAGATGGTCATGACGCCCGCGCGCGCAGCTCTCGGTAGAGGTCGGAGACCGCACGGACGGTGCCGGCTGCCGAGAACGACTCCTCGACCCGCGCACGTCCGGCGGCACCCATCCGCCTCCGCAGCTCCGGGTCGGTCAGCAGCGGTTCCAGCGCAGAGGCCAGCCGCTCCGGGGCCCGGGGCGGGATGACGTAGCCTGTCATCCCGTGGGCGACCGCGCGTCCGACGTCGCCCACGTCGGATGCCACCACGGGCAGACCGGCGGCCATCGCCTCAAGCACGGACAATGGCATCGCCTCCCACCATGAGGGCAGGCAGAAGACGTCGGCGGCAGCGAAGGCGGCCGGCATCTCCTCCGGCGGGCGCGTCCCGAGCAATCGCACGTTCCCGTCGAGCTGCGCGCGGACCTCGGCCTCGGCGGCAGGGCCCTCATCAGGAGTACCGCCGAGCAGCCACAACTCGTGGACGACACCCCGCTGGCGCAGCATCCGGGACGCCGCCAACAGGTCGAGCACGCCCTTGCGGGGAGTGAGCAGCCCTACGTAGAGCAGGCGTGGTGGCTCGTGCGTCGGAACGCTCCTGGCGCTGTCGTAAAGGTCCACCGGCACGCCGTTCTCGATGAGCCCCACCTGTTCGGCCGGCAGCACGGCGCTCAACGCCGCACGACCGGCGGTCCACACCGCGATCACCCGATGCGCCGGCGTCATCGCGAGCCGCAGGAGCGTCCGGCGCCGGGACGTGGTGAGCCAGTCCTGGATGTTGCCCCCGTGTGCGTGGATGACGACGGCGCAGCCGCGCGCGCGAGCGGCCACGGCCAGCAAGGACGCGCGCATCACGGTGACGGTGGCAGCCAGCGCGGAGTGGATGTGCACGATGTCCCGCCCTCGCGCGGCCCGCCAGACAGCCACCGCATCACGAAGGGTTCGACCGACGTTGGCCATGGTGGGACGGGTCGCCTGCGGCGTAGACGAATGGGCCACGTTGAGAAAGCGCACCTCGTGCTCCTCGGCGAGGGAGCTGTCGATCAACGTCTCGAGGAACGTCGGGATGCCGCCGCGGTCCGGCGCACCCTTGCCGACCAGCAACACCCTGCTCATTGGCCGCTCCATCGCTCATGACCCGCGCCTACTGGGTCAGCAAGGGGCGCACGATACCGGTCCGGACCAGTCCGCAGTCGCTATCGTGACGCAGCCGGCGCCACTGGTTGCGAACGAGGGACGGTTCGATTGAGCGCTGATCTGCGGCCACAGGCCAGCAAGCTCACCTGGACCCTGCGGACGTACGGGTGGCTCCTGGCCGCCTGCACCTTGGCGTGCGCCGCCCTGCCGCTCTTCATCACGCCCTCGACCCCCATGTACCAAGCCAGCAGCCTGGTCGTCGCCCGGGATCTCGCCGTGAACGAACGAGTCCTTCCCCGCCTCGCGGAGGCCGTGTTCGCCGCAGGAGCGGTGGAGGAAGCCCTGGCCGCCGAGGCGACCGCCGAAGGAGAGGCCGACGACCTCATCCCCGCGCGGGTGTCCGTGGTGGCTCCGGAGGACTCGATCGTTGTGACGGTCCAGGCTCGGGACCCCGACCCGGTCGTCGCGGCGCGGCTGGCCGACCTGGCTGCCGCCGCGCTGGTTGGTGAACTCAACCGCAACGGCGCAGGCGTCGGCGAGTTCTCGGTGGGCGCCGAGGCCGTCGTCTCCACCGAGCCCTTGGACGGGATCCCCCAGCTGGCGTGGACGGCCGTCGGCGCGGTGGCGGGCGTGACCCTGGGATTTGGGATGATCGCACTGATCGCGGGTGCGCGTCGTCCGGTGGTCACCGCGTCCGACGTTCAGCAGGCCGCCGGCGTCCCATTGCTGGGAACCGTACGGTTGCCGCCGATCTCACGGGACGAGTACCCGGGGCCCCTCGGCATCTCGGGTCTCGTCACGGTGACCCGGCGATTGGCATCTGTCCCCTCCGGGCGGCTGCTGCTGGTGAGCGCACCCTCGTGCGACGCGGTCCGCCAACGCCTGTTCGTGATGGTGTCCGTGGCTCTCGCCGGACTCCGCCCCGTGAGGACGCACGCTCCGCGCGAGGTCAACGAGGCGATCCGACAGCACCGGTTCGGCGAGGAGATCGCACGTACGTCCTCACGAGATTCCGAGACGGCCGATGGGCTCCTCCTGGTGGACGGCGGCTATCCCCTCGTCACCCTCGACCCGGCCACGATCGGCGCACCAGTGGTAGCCGTGGCACGGCTGGGAGAGCCCAGGAGGAGCCTCCGCGCACTCTCCGCCGATTACAGGGACGCCGGACTCCTCGGAGTCGTCCTGGTCGACGTCCCATCGCGGCTCGAGCGAGCTGTGACGCACCGTTCGTGGGAGAGCTCTGGCCAGGCGCCCACAGCCATCGGCCCGGCCGGCGACCGCTCCGAGCCGGAGCGGACGTGAGGCGGACATCCCGCCGCATCGTCTCACTCGCTGCCGTGGTGCTGGCTTCGGTGCTGTCGACGGTCGGGGTCCTGGCCCCTGCGGTGGCGGACTCGACCACAGTACGGACGTACGCGGGGCCGGCCTATGACACGTCCGTGTCCTCGGCGCCCACCAGCCCGGAGACCCGGAGCGCCCTCTGGTTCCACGCCGGCGCCTGGTGGGCGATGCTCCTCGAACCCACGGGACGCACCGTCCGGGTGTTCGAGCTGATGCCGGACCACTCGTGGCGACCCACCTCCGCGGTGGTGAACCCTGATGCGGGGGATGCCGGTGACGCCCTTCTCGAGGGCGACACCGTGCACACGGTGTCGCGCCGCAGCGACGGTGTCCTGTACTACACCCGGTTGGCGTTCGACCCCGCGACCCGGGATTACCGGGCAGCACCGGCCCGGTTGGTCACCACCCGCGGGGGGGCAGCGACCGCCTCGCTCATCAGGGACAGCACGGGACGGCTGTGGGTCAGCTACGCCGACTTCGGTCGGGTGGTGGTCACGTACAGCGACAGCGGCGGGCAATGGTGGGGGGAGAACTTCCCACTCGCCGTCAAACACGACCCCAGCACGGCGGAGTCGGCGGCCGTCGTGGTGTTCGACGACCGGGTCGGTGTGCTCTGGTCGGACCAGTCGACCGGGTCCTTTGAGTTCGCCTGGCACCAGGATGGTGACGCCCCCGGTCTGTGGTCGTACGAGCAAGCCCTTACCGGGCCGGCGCAGGCAGACAACCACATCAGCGTTGCGGCTGTGCAGGGTGAGCCATCTGACCTGGTGGTCGCGGCGGTGAAGACGTCGCGGAACGACGAGGGTGAGCCTTCGGATGCGCTGCTCCTGGAGCTGCTGGTCCGGAGCCCGGACGGTCAGTGGTCGGCGTCGCCGATCAGCACGATCGGCGACGCCTTGAACAACCCGATCCTCCAGGTGGACGAGACGACCCGGACCCTCCACCTGTTCGCCGCGTGGGAGGGGCAGATCGTCACCAAGCGGGCCTCGCTCGACGACCTGCGCTTCGAGCCCGGCTTGGGGGAGCCGTTCGTACTCGGCGAGGGGCGCCTTCTCGACCCCACGGGCGCCAAACACCCGGTCAACGCCCGCACGGGACTAGTCATCCTGGCCAGTGACGCCGCGAATGGGAGGTACCGCCATGCGGAGGCGCCGATCATGTCACCGACCCCACCCACGGACGATGAAACCGATCGCACTCCGCCCGAAGCGCCGCACGCCTTCCAGGGGAGGGCCGTGTCCCCAGACACAGTCGTCCTGTCCTGGGCCGAGGTGACGGAGGCGGACCGGTGGGCTCCGGCGCGCGACGGTACCCCGGCACAGGCCTACGTCCTGCAGCGTGACGGGACGGAGATCGCCACCGTCCGCTCGACCAGCTTCCGGGACCAGCTCATCAGCAGTTCCGGCCGCGACGGCGAGACGGCCGTCGAATACGCCGTGGTCGCCCTGGATGTCGCGGGCAACAGATCCGAGGCCGTCCGCATCGTCGTCGAGATGCCCGAACCTGACTCCGGGACGTCGACGCAGGACCTTGCCGGGTGGGCACTCCTGCCGCTCGCGGCCATCGCCGGCCTGCTCGCCTTCCGTTCCGCCGGACGGCGCCGATGACAGGAGCGGGGGGCTGGCTAGGCGCGGGCCGATGCCGGCCAGGTCACCGACCGGCCGCCCTCACGACCTGGCCCACGGTCCGCAGCAGAATCTTGATGTCCCCCCACATCGACCAGTTCTCGATGTAGAAGTTGTCGAAGCGGGCCCGGTCGGCGATCGAGGTGTCGCCGCGCAGGCCGTGCACCTGAGCCCATCCGGTCAGCCCGACGGGGACCCGGTGGCGCGAGGTGTACCAGGGGAACTGCCGGATGAACTCGTCGACGAAGAACGGCCGCTCAGGGCGGGGACCCACGAGGCTCATGTCGCCGCGGACGACGTTCCAGAGCTGCGGCAACTCGTCGAGGGACGTGCGGCGGAGGAACTTGCCGATGCGACCGAGCCGCTGGTCCTCGGCGATGTTCCACTGCGTCGACGCCTCGCTCTCGGACGCCGGGCGCATGGAGGAGAACTTCAGCAGGGTGAACGCCTGACCATCGATCCCGATGCGTATCTGACGGAAGAGCACGGCACCTGTTCCCCACCGGCTCAGTGCGGCGCAGACGGCCAGGACCGGGAAGAGGAAGAACAACGCCAGCGCCGCGAGGGCCGCGTCCCCCACGCGCTTGGCCGCCCACGTGCTCGTCCGGAAGGGCGCCCGGCGCAGGCGGACCATCGGGATCCCCCAGAGCACCTCGGTGTCCTTCGTGACGGCGTGCAGCTCGTAGAGCCGGGGGACGAAGTAGATCTCGCAGGCCAGCCGGTCGCAGGCACGGAGCAGGCTCACGACCGAGGGCTCCCGCATCCGCCCGTACGTCACGATGACCACGTCGATGCCCTCGGCGACGAGCACCTCGTTGAGCCCGTTGTACCCCCCCAGGACCGGGACGGGGCACTCCTCGGGGGAGAGGAGCGGGTCGTCGTCCAGCATCCCGACCGGTACGAGGCCGTACTCCGGGTGAGCCAGTAGGTTCCCGGCCAACGTCCCTGCCACGGTCCCGGCACCCAGGACGAGCGTCCGCTGACGCAGCCGGCCCCGTGACCGGAGGCGCCGGATGACGGCGTAGGCGACCGAGCGCCCTCCGAGGCACAGGACGCCGAAGACCGCGGCGGTCCCCAGCCGGGCGGTGCCTGCGGTGCCGTCCCCGAGCCCGGCGAGCACCATGGCGCCCGCCCCAGCCGCCAGCGACCGGCCGATGACGGCCGGGGCGTCGTCGAGAACCGACAGCGACAACCGGGAGCGGTACAGGTCGGCGACGTGGAAGAGCGGTAGGGCCAGCGCCAGGGTGACCAGCGTCTTCCAGTTCGCGGTACCGGTGACCAGCACTGCCCCGACGAAGGCGGTCAGGTCCACGGAGAGGAGGAGGGCCGCGACGAACCCCGACCGGCGGCGGCGGGCCCGGCGACGCCGTGGTCGCAGCGCGGCGGTAGCACCGGTGCGCTCCTGACGTGCCAGCTCATGGCGGCGATGCTGGCCGCGGACACGTGCGAGCCCGGTGGGGTCCCGCCCCAGTTCCAGGGTCATGAGCCGGCCACGAGACCCGGACGACAGCGGGTCGCGAGGCACCCGGCCGGTGATGCGGTGCTCGACGACGCTTCTCGCCTGCAACACCGGGCCACGGTCATGACGAGTCCCATGCGTCTACCCCCGAGCTACGCGCCCGTCACCTGCTGTTCACGGGACGCTAGACGGCGCTTCCCGGTCGCGGATCCGTCACGAGGGTGACCCCCGTCTACGCCCGAGTCGAAGGTCCCGCCTACCGGAACCCGGCGCGGCGGGCGATGACGACGGCCTCCAGGGACGTGTGAACCCCCAGCTTCGCGAGGATCCGCCGCATGTGCGTCCGCACGGTGTTCACGGAGATGTCGAGCTCATCGGCGACCTCTTGGCGCGTGACGCCGCCGGACAGTGCACGCAACACCTCGAGCTCCCTGGAGGTCAGCTCGTCCAGAGGGCCCGACCGGGTGGCTGCAGCGCCGGCCTCCAGCAGGTGGTCCAGCACCCGTGTCAGCTCCACCGGGGGGATCCGCGTCTCGCCACGGGGGACGGCGCGTACGACATCCACGAGCTCCTGCACCCCAGCCTCCTTGTGGACCCAGCCCCGGAAGCCGGCGCGCACGGCACGAACCAGGGCGACGATGTCCTCGTGATCAGCCAGGGCGATCAGCGCGAGTCCCGGACGGACCTCCCGGAGGGCGGCACCCAAGGACGCCAGGTCGGCGGGGCCGGTGTCCGAGCCCAGCACGGCCACGTCCACCGGACGGGAACCGACCACGCGCAGCACGTCGTCCGCCCGCGCTGCGGTGCCGACCACTTCGAGGTCGGACTCCGCGGCGATCGCTTCGGCCAGCGCCTCGACGAGGGACAACTGGTGGTCGCCGAGCAGGACCCGGAGCACGGGGGGAGCTTGACGGTGCGACCGGGCCGGCCTCCGGCCCGGGTGGTGGTGGTCCGCTGCCATCCGGGTGGTTACAGCTCGCCGTCGAGTCCGGCCGCGACCACGGCAGTCACCGCTTGCAGGCGCGTCCGCGCACCGAGCTTCAACAGCACGTTCTGCAGGTGGGTCCGAGCAGTGCTGCGGGAGACCCCGAGCGCCGCCGCGATGTTCGTCGTGCCCTCGGCATCGACGAGCCGCCGGAGCACCTCGCGCTCCCGGGGGGTGAGCCGCTGCACCCCGGCCCGGAGATCAGCGTGCTGGTCGGCGGGCCGCGCGAGAGCCGCCGGCGTGCCCCCGCGGACCACCCGGCCGGCGTGACAGGCCTCCAACGCCCGGAGGATGCTGGCCATCGGTTGCACCTTGTCGAGGAAGGCGGCAGCCCCCGCCTCGAGAGCGACGAACCGGTCACCGTCCTCCGATGATCCGGACAGGACGACCACGGGTCGGGAAGGGCGCCGCGCGTGCAGCCGGGCGACCGCCTCGAGACCGTCACCGTCCGGGAAGCGCCGATCCACCACCACGAGGTCGGCGTGGTGCCCCTCGTCCGCCGTCACGACCTCCGCGGGGGAGCTGACCACGACGACGTCGTGCCCGCGTGCGGTCAGGACCATCGCGAACGGCTCGGCGAACATCCGGTGGTCATCACAGACGACGAGTCGCACCGTGGGCCTTCCTCAGCCGGCCCTGGCCGGGTAGCCGGAGGCGCGGGGCAGGCGCAGCACGACCCGCGCCCCCGCTCCGGTCGCAACGGGTTGATGCAGGAGGAGAGCGCCGCCCAGGCTCTCCAGCACCGTCCGGGTCACGGCCAGCCCGATACCGGAGCCAGCCGGGATTCCGCCGAACCCCGGGCCGTCGTCCTCCACCGCCACGTCGATCGCCGCGCGTTCGGACGCCACGGTGACGACGACCCGCCCGTGGGGGCCGGTAGCACGGACTGCGTTGTCCAGCACGTTGAGCATGCAGCGCCGGATCACCGCCCGGCTCCCCAGGACGAGACCGGCCGCACCCCCCCGGCGCATGAACGTCCCCGCCCATGTCAGCCGTGAGGCCGCCAGCGCCGAGTCCAGCACCTCCTCCACGTCGGTGCACGGGTCCCCGGGCACGGTGTCGTGCACCCCGGCGCGGAGGACACTCCTGGCTGCCTCGGGCACCTCGAGGACCTGCTCGACGATGCGGTCCAGGTGAACGAGCACCTCGGCGGGCACCCCGTCGACGCTGCGCGCGGCCTCGACGAGAGCCAGGACGGCAGCGAGTGGCTGGCGCACCTCGTGGAGGACGACCTGGAGACGATCCTGCAGGAGCTCGTGGACGACGTGGTCCGCCGGCCGCCGCATCCCGACTGCCATCTCCCCCCCTTGGCTCAGGACAGCCCCCGTGCCGCAGGGGCTGCCGGTAGGCGTCCGAAGAACCGAACAGTGGCGGACGCTAGAAGACAATGCGCAGGTGGGACAGGTGTAGCGGCAGCGAGGAGCGACCTTCGCCAACAAACATCCCCGGTCATCACGTTGCGCACAGGTGCAGTCATCCTCGGTCGCGCACCGACGGCCCCACCACTGCATTGGGTCATCGAATGGCCGATACGCGTCACCTTGCTCCCGGGAAGAGCGGCTGGCCGCTCGCGAACATGCCACCGGAACGGCGTGCAGGCTCTATCGTCGGCCGCTCCGGCGATGACCGGCGTCCGGCTGGCACCCGGTCCGGACGACGGCCCCGCCACAGGGTTCACGGCACGGAGGCCTCATGGACTGGTGGGATCCGGGGATCGCCGCGGCCGGTCTCCTCGTGGGCCTCGTCGTGGGCCTGACCGGCATGGGTGGCGGCGCCCTCATGACACCCATCCTGGTCTTCTTCTTCGGCGTCTCACCGCTGGCCGCCGTCTCCAGCGACGTGGTGGCCAGCTTCTTCATGAAACCCATCGGTGGGCTGGTGCACCTGCGCCAGGGGACCGTGCACCTGCGCCTCGTGGGCTGGTTGTGCTTGGGCTCCATTCCGGCCGCCTTCACCGGCGTCCTGCTGCTGCGGCTGATCGAGGACGGCGACGCACTGCAGGAGGTCCTGCTGTTCGCCCTCGGGGCCGTGCTGGTGCTCGCCTCCCTGGCGATGGTGGCCAAGGCCTACCTGAGGCTGCGCGAGCGCGAGCGCGCCCGGCTCGACCCGACCACCGGGGCGGTGCGACCGCGACTGCAGACCATCCCCGTCCGCCGGCCGGCGACCGTCCTCGTCGGGATCCTCGGCGGCCTCGTCGTCGGGATGACCTCCGTGGGAGCCGGCTCGCTGATGATCGTGTGCCTCCTCCTGCTGTACCCGGCCATCAAGGCCCGCCAGCTCGTGGGCACCGACCTGGTCCAGGCGGTGCCCCTGGTCGCCTCGGCGTCGGTGGGGCACCTGCTCTTCGGGGACTTCACGCTGGGGCTGACCGGCAGCATCCTCGTCGGGGCGATCCCGGGCGTATGGGTGGGCGCACGGGTGTCGTCACGTTCGCCCGGGAGCCTCGTCCGCCGCGCGCTCACCGTCATCCTGCTCGCCTCGGGCGCGAAGCTGCTCGGCGCTCCGACCCCCGTCGTGCTCACGATCGCGGGCGCGGCGGTCGTCGGCGGCGTCGGCGGCTGGGCCTGGCTCAAGGTGCGGCACGGCGAACCCGCGTTCGTCTGGCAACAACGCCGGCGCGCCCGCCGGGTGGACGGGGAGGTCGCACCGTCCCGGAGCTGAAGCCGGTCAGCCCTGGACGGGGACCTCGACCGGGGTGGCCAGCCGGGAGCGCAGCCGCAGGGCGAGGGTCTGCGCCCCCTCCACGGCCCGGGTGTCGAAGTACGTGACCTCGTTCATCCGCCCGGCCAGAGGCATCACCCGGGAGTCGACCAGCGGGCAGCCGTGCCCGGCGGCGTCGGTCAGCTGGTAGGCCTGCCGCAGGCTCGCGTGGACGTCGCCGTGCAGCCACGGCCACGACAGGTGGAAGCTCACGCTGTCCAGCCACTGCACGACCAGCAGCAGGTGGACCGGAGCGGTCCCCGGCTCCTCGACGACCAGGCCCGGCGCCCAGGCGTGCCGGACGTGCCCGGTCTCCGCGGACCACACGACCGGCACGTGGGCGGGCACGGCGGCCGCCTAGAGGATCATGCCGGCGCCGACGGTGGCGTTGGTCGCCTCGTCGACGAGGATGAAGCTGCCGGTGGTCCGGTTGACCCGGTACGGGTCGGTGAACAGCGGCGCGGTGACCCGCAGCCGCAGCCGGCCGATCTCGTTGAGCCCGAGGGTCGCCGCCTCCTCGTCGCGGTGCAGCGTGTTCACGTCGAGCCGGTAGCGGAGCTCCTTCACCAGCGCCCGGGCCGACCGGGTGGTGTGCTTGATCGCGTACTTGCCGCCGGGGCGCATCGGGTCGTCGTGCATCCAGCAGACCATCGCCTCGACGTCCTGGGACACCGAGGGTTGGTTGTGCGGCCGGCAGATCATGTCGCCCCGGGAGATGTCGATCTCGTCCTCGAGCCGGACGGTGACCGACATGGGCGGGAACGCCTCGGCGACCGGCCCGTCCTTGGTCTCGATCGAGTGGATGCGCGAGGGCAGCCCCGAGGGCAGGACGACGACGTCGTCCCCCGGCTTGAGGACCCCGCCGGCCACCTGGCCGGCGTAGCCGCGATAGTCCAGGTGCGAGCCGGAGTAGGGGCGGATGACGTACTGCACGGGGAACCGCACGTCGATGAGGTTGCGGTCGGAGGCGATGTGCAGCTCCTCCAGGTGGTGCAGGAGCGAGGTCCCCTCGTACCAGGGCATGTTGACCGAGCGGCTGACCACGTTGTCCCCGGCCAGCGCCGACATGGGGATGACCGTGAGGTCGCCGATGTCGAGCTTGGAGGCGAAGTTGCGGAACTCGGCGGCGATGGCGTCGAAGACGCCCTGGTCGTAGTCGACCAGGTCCATCTTGTTGACGCAGAGCACCAGGTGCGGGACCCGCAGCAGGGAGGCCAGGAAGGCGTGCCGGCGGCTCTGCTCGAGCAGGCCCTTGCGCGCGTCGACCAGGATCAGCGCCGCGTTGGCCGTCGAGGCGCCGGTGACCATGTTCCGCGTGTACTGGATGTGCCCGGGGGTGTCGGCCACGATGAACTTGCGCCGCGGGGTGGCGAAGTACCGGTAGGCGACGTCGATGGTGATGCCCTGCTCGCGCTCGGCCCGCAGCCCGTCGGTGAGCAGCGCCAGGTTGGTGTACTCGTCGCCGCGCTGGGCGCTGGTGCGCTCCACGGCCTCGAGCTGGTCGGTGAAGATCGACTTGGTGTCGTAGAGCAGCCGGCCGATCAGGGTGGACTTGCCGTCGTCCACCGACCCCGCGGTGGCGAACCGCAGCATCTCCATCAGAAGTAGCCCTCCCGCTTGCGGTCCTCCATGGCGGCCTCGCTGGCGCGGTCGTCGGCGCGGGTGGCGCCCCGCTCGGTGAGCCGGGTGGCCGCGACCTCGGCGACGATGTCCTCGACGGTGCTCGCCGTGGACTCCACCGCCCCGGTGCAGGTCACGTCGCCCACGGTGCGGTAGCGCACCGTGGCCTCGAGGGTCTGCTCGCCGTCGAGCAGCGGGAGGTGCGCGCACGGCCAGAGCAGCATGCCGTCGCGGGCCACCAGCGTGCGCCGGTGCGCGAAGTAGATGGAGGGCAGCGGGATGCGCTCGCGGCCGATGTACTGCCAGATGTCCAGCTCGGTCCAGTTGGAGAGCGGGAACACCCGGATGTGCTCGCCGCGGGCGTGCCGGCCGTTGTACAGCGACCACAGCTCCGGCCGCTGGTTCTTCGGGTCCCACTGGCCGAACTCGTCGCGGAAGGAGAAGACCCGCTCCTTGGCGCGGGCCTTCTCCTCGTCGCGGCGGGCCCCGCCGAAGGCGGCGTCGAAGCCGTACTTCTCGATGGCGTCGAGCAGGGTGACCGTCTGCAGCGGGTTGCGGCTGGCCCGCGGGCCCCGCTGCTCGCGCACCCGGCCGCTGTCGATCGACTCCTGCACCGAGGCGATGACGAGCTGGACGCCCATCTCGGCGACCCGCCGGTCGCGGTACTCCAGCACCTCGGGGAAGTTGTGCCCGGTGTCGACGTGCATGACCGGGAAGGGGATGCGCGCCGGCCAGAACGCCTTCTCGGCCAGGTGCAGCATGACGATGGAGTCCTTGCCGCCGGAGAAGAGCAGCACCGGCCGCTCGAACTCCGCCGCCACCTCCCGGAAGACGTGGACCGACTCGGCCTCCAGCGCGTCGAGGTGGCCGAGCTCGTAGACGGCCGTGGTCATGGGCGTCCTCCCCCGTTCCGGTCGGCCGGCACCAGCCCGGCCAGGGCGTCGATGAGGTCGGCGGCCAGCTCCGGCCGGCAGACCAGCAGGTCGGGCAGCCACGGGTCGGGCCGGTTGTAGGCCAGAGGCGAGCCGTCGAGCCGGCTGGCGTGCGCGCCGGCGGCCCGGGCGACGGCGACGGGGGCGGCGGAGTCCCACTCGTACTGGCCGCCGCCGTGCACGTAGGCGTCGACCTGGCCGCGGAGGACGGCGGTGGCCTTGACCCCGGCGGACCCCATCGGCACCAGCTCCGCGCCGAGGGCCGCGGCGAGGTCGGCCACGAGCGCCGGCGGCCGGGTGCGGCTGACCGCCAGGCGCAGCGGCCCGCCGGCGCGCGGGGGCAGGGCCGGCGGCCGTCCGGTGCCGAGCGTCAGGCCCTCGGCCGGCAGCGCGACGGCGCCGGCCGCCAGGTCGCCGCGCTCCCAGAGCGCCACGTGCACCGCCCAGTCGGCCCGGTCGAGCTCGGAGAACTCGCGGGTGCCGTCGAGCGGGTCGACGATCCACACCCGCTCGGCGGTCAGCCGCGCCGCGTCGTCCGCGCCCTCCTCGGAGAGGACGGCGTCGCCGGGCTGGAGGGTCCGGAGCCGGTCGAGGAGGAACTCGTGCGACTCGGCGTCCCCGGCGGCCTTGCGCGCGCCCGGGTCGCCGAACTCGCGCCCGCGCACGCGGAGCAGCAGCTCCCCCGCCGCCGTGGCCAGCTCGGCCGCCCGCTCGTGGTCGGGACCGGTCCGGATCGACTCCACGCGTTCTCCCATCCGTGGGCGGCTGCCACGCCGTAGGCGTGCAGTGTGCTCACGGGACCGGTGTCGCGCGACCCCCTCCGGCACGGACCGGGTCACTTTCTCCGGCGGCGGGCCCGGGGAGCGCCGGGCTGCCCCAGCCGGCCCAGGCCGACCGGACCATCTCCTCGACGTCGTGGCGGGCGCGCCAGCCGAGGCGGTCGCGCAGCAGGTCGGCGGAGGCCACCACCCGCGGCGGGTCACCGGCCCGGCGCGGTTCGACGACGGGCTCGGCCCAGGGCGCGTCGGCAGTCCCGGTGACGGCCCGGATGATCTCGACCACCTCCCGCACCGACACCCCCTCGCCGCGGCCGATGTTGGCGGTCAGCGCGGCGGTCCGGCCGTCGCGCAGCGCCTGGGCGACGGCGACGTGGGCCGAGGCGACGTCGGCCACGTGCACGAAGTCGCGGACGCAGGTGCCGTCGGGCGTCGGGTGGTCGTCGCCGAAGACGCGCGGCGGGCGGCCGGCGACCAGCTGCTCGAAGACCATCGGGACGAGGTTGGACCGGCCGCGGTCGGCGAGCTCGGGCCGGGCGCAGCCGGCGACGTTGAAGTAGCGCAGGTGGGCGTACCGGAGGCCGGTCGCCCGCGCCAGCGCCTCGACCACCCGCTCGCCGACGAGCTTGGTCTCCCCGTAGGGGTTCACGGGGCGGCAGTCGGTGGCCTCGGTGACCAGGTCGACGTCGGGGGCGCCGTAGACCGCGGCGCTGGAGGAGAACACGAAGGACGGGACGCCGGCCGCGGTGACCGCCTCGAGCAGCGTGACCAGGCCCGCGACGTTCTCCCGGTAGTAGAGCAGCGGGTCCCGCACCGACTCCTCGACCTGCTTCTTGGCCGCGACGTGCACCACGCCCTCGACCGCGCGGCCGGCGAGCAACCGGGTCAGGAGCCCGGCGTCACCGACCGAGCCGACGACCAGGTCGACGCCGGGGATGCGCGCGGCGTCCCCGGTGGAGAGGTCGTCGAGGACGACGACGTCCTCCCCCGCCTGCCGCATCGCGTCGACCACGTGCGCCCCGATGTACCCGGCCCCGCCGGTGACCAGCCACGCCATCGGCGGAGGGTAGCGCCGGGGTGGGCGCCCGTGCCCCTCGCGTTCGCCGGATCGTCATCGTTCCGCAATGCACCGGTGGGTGCGGACGTCGCTCCCCGGGCGGACGCTGGTGTCCGCAGGACTCGGCGAGCCGCAGGGGACGGGGGCAGCGCGGCACGGGCCCGGGGAGGGGCCGATGAGCTGGTGGTGGGTGCTCCTCGCGTGGCCGCTGGGCGCCCTGGTCCTGGGCCTGCTGATCGGCGCCGCGATCCGCGGGGCCGACCGGGACGAGCGGGACGACCTCCCCGACGCCGTGCTCGTCCCCGCCCCTGCACCCGCACCGGCACCGGTCCCGGCATCCGAGCCGGAGCCTGCCGAGCAGGCTGGACCGGAGCCCGCCGAGCCGGAGGGGGACCGGGAGCCCGCGCCGCAGCCGCTCGCCCGGCGGCCGCGGCGGCCGGGACCGGTGACGAACCGCTGCATCGCGCCGCCGGCGCGCCGGCCGGGCTCGCGCCGCCGCTGACCCGCGGGGTCAGCCGCTGATCCCCGGCGTCAGCCGCGGGCGTGCCCCTCGGCGCCCGGGGCGAGGTCGGGGACCTCCAGGCCGAGCGCGTCGTCCTGCCGGCGCAGCCGCCACGCGGCCGGCAGCACCAGGCGGGGGGCGACACCGACGAGGACGGCGACCAGCACGGAGACCCCGGCCAGGGCCTCGCCGGACTCCTCGAGGAACGTGGCGGTGGCGGCCCAGGACCCGGCGGCCGAGGAGAGCGCGGAGAGCCCGACCGAGGCGGCGGCGTAGGCGCCGAGGGCGAGCAGCACGCGGCGCCGGTCGCGGCGCTCGGCCCGGCTGAGCACGCCGAGCACGAGCAGCACGGCGGCGGCGAGCAGGACGCTCACGACGACCGCGGCGCTCGACCCGACGGCCGCGGCGAGGGCCTGCATCGCGTCGGCGTGCAGCGTGCTGCCGGCCTTGACCACCGCGATGGCGGCGGTCACGACGCCGACCGCGGCCCACCAGGTCCGGCGCCCGGGGTTGCGGGCGGCACCGGCGGCGGCCGCGAGGGCGGCGACGGCGAAGAGGGCGGCGACGTAGAGCCGCGGCAGCGAGAACGGCGCGTCCATGTCGAGGAACCGCGCGAGCGGGCCGCGGGCGCCGCTGAGGCGGGTCGCGTAGCCGGTGGTCATCAGGACGACGGCGACCGCGGCGAGCGCGACGCCGATCGGGGGGAGCGGGACCCGGCGGCGCCGGGGGCGGGGTTCGGCGGGGGCGCCGGTCCCCCAGGCGCGCTGGTCGGCCAGCCGGATGCCGCGGCCGAGGACGACGGCCACCACCAGGGCGGCGAGCCCCCAGGCCACGAGCCCGCCGACGATCCATGCCCACATGTCCGTCACCATCGGCAGCCCGGCAGCCGACCGTGACCGTGTGGTCACCCGGCGGGGTGAGGCACCGCGCTCAGCGGCGGGCGGACCCCACGGCGACCATGCCGGCCGGGAGGTCGGCGGTCGTCAGCGGGGTCCCGGTGCCCGCCGACCGGGCGTCGGCCATGCGGATGCCGCGGCCGACGAGGACGGCGACGGCGACGGCGAGCGCGACCCAGACGGCGAGGAAGAGCACGAGCCACTCCATGCCCGCCCTCTCGGCAGCCATGCGCCGATCCGGGAACGGATCCGGGACGGGTGGGGCGGGCGGGACCGGTGGGACCGCACCGGCCCCACCGGCCCCGCCCGTCAGCCGGCGCGGCGGCCCAGGGCCCGGTAGCTCCAGCCGGCGGCGGTCCAGGCCTCGCGGTCGAGGGCGTTGCGCCCGTCGAGCACCCGCTTCTGCGCCACGACCTCGCCGAAGGCGACCGGGTCCAGCTCGCGGTACTGCTTCCACTCGGTCAGGACGAGGACGGCGTCGGCCCGCTCGGCCGCCTCCTCCGCGGTGCCGGCGTAGTCCAGCTGCGGCCACAGCCGACGGCTGTTCTCCACCGCCGCCGGGTCGGTCACCCGCACCACCGCGCCCTGCAGCTGCAGCTGCGCGGCGACGTTGAGCGCCGGGCTGTCGCGGATGTCGTCGGAGTCGGGCTTGAACGCCGCGCCGAGCACGGCGACCCGCTTGCCGAGCAGCGAGCCGTCGCAGACCTCGCGGGCCAGCTCGACCATCCGGATCCGCCGGCGCATGTTGATGTTGTCGACCTCGCGCAGGAAGGTCAGCGCCTGGTCGGCGCCCAGCTCCCCGGCGCGGGCCATGAAGGCGCGGATGTCCTTGGGCAGGCAGCCGCCGCCGAAGCCCAGCCCGGCGTTGAGGAACTTGCGCCCGATCCGGTCGTCGTAGCCGATCGCGTCGGCCAGCAGCTTCACGTCGGCGCCGGTGGCCTCGCACAGCTCGGCCATGGCGTTGATGAAGGAGATCTTCGTGGCCAGGAACGAGTTGGCCGCCGTCTTCACCATCTCCGCGGTGGCGTGGTCGGTGACCACCTTCGGCGTGCCCCGCGCGACGATCGGCGCGTACACCTCGTCGAGCATGCGCTCGGCGGTCTCGCCGTCGGGGCCGGCGGGCAGGCCGTAGACCAGCCGGTCGGGGTGCAGCGTGTCCTGCACGGCGAAGCCCTCGCGGAGGAACTCCGGGTTCCACGCCAGCAGCGCGCCGGGCACCTTCTCCCCGACCAGCTCCGCCAGCCGGGCCGCCGTCCCCACCGGCACGGTCGACTTGCCCACCACCAGGTCGCCCGGCGCGAGCACCTGCAGCAGCGACTCGGCGGCGGCCTCCACGTAGCGCAGGTCGGCGGCGTACTCGCCGCGCTTCTGCGGGGTGCCCACGCAGACGAAGTGCAGGACGGCGCCGGCCGCGTCGGCCACGTCGGTGGAGAACCGCAGCCGCCCGGTGCCCAGCGTCCGCTCGAGCAGCTCCTCGAAACCGGGCTCGAAGAAGGGGGCCTTCGCGTCGCGCAGGGCGGCGACCTTCGGCTCGTCGACGTCGATGCCGACGACCTCGTGCCCCAGTTCGGCCATGGACGCCGCGTGGACCGCCCCCAGGTACCCGCAGCCGATGACCGAGATCCTCATGTCAGCGCACCCCTCCGTGCCCCGCCTGTTCCGTTACCGGCCGACCGTAGGTCGTGGGCGGAGCACCCGACCACCCAGGGTCGTCAGGGGGAGGGGCGGACGACGCCGCAGCGGCAGGCGTAGAGGCTGGACCCGCTGAAGGCGTCGTCGGCCGCCCACCGGAAGCGGTGCAGGTGCAGCCGCCCGCGCCACCGGGGAGCGCGGCCGAGCGGGCGAGCCGGGACGGGGAGGCTGCGCACCCGGCCAGTCTGCCGGTCGGGGACCGGCAGGGGGACGTGAGGTGCGTCATGCTCCCCGCCCCTCGCATTCACGGGACCGGGTGAGTGCGCCGCACCCCTCCGCGCGGTTCACTGGTGCGGAGACCTGCCCGCGACCCGGGCCGGTGCGGACGTCGGGGAGGCCCGATGAGCTGGGGATGGTGGCTCCTGGGGCTCTGGCCGCTCGTCGCCGTCGGCCTCGCGCTGCTGATCGGCCGGACCGTCCGCCTCGCCGACCGGCGCCGCCCGCGTCCCGACGACCTGGGACCACTGCTCGGAGGCGACGACCCCTCGGAGGAGGTGCCGCGCCCGAGGCCACCCGGGTGACCCGCCTCCCCCGCGGGGGTCAGCGTCCCTGCGCGGTTCCGGCACCGCTCCGTACATTCGACCGGGTATCCGGTCGACGGGGGATGGCATGGGCGCGGAGCAGACGGTGGTGGACGGGCGGCGCCCGCAGCACGCGGCCCCGGAGGGCCCTCGACCGCGCCGGCGCGGGCTGCGCCGGGTGCTGGTCGTCCTCGGCGTGCTGGGCCTGGTGCTCGCGCTGGTCGTGGGCGGGGGCCTGTGGTTCCTGACCGACCGGTACGCCGGCAACGTGGCGCGGGTCGCCGACGTCTTCGCCGGCCTCGAGGAGGAGTCCCGGCCGGCGCCGGCCACCCCGCAGCAGGCGGCGGGCGAGGCCCCGGTCACCTTCCTGCTGGTCGGCTCGGACACCCTGGCGACCGCCGAGGAGGGCATCGCCCCCGGCGGCCGCTCCGACGCGATCATGCTGGCCCGGTTCTCCGCCGACCGGCAGCACGCCCAGGTCGTCTCCCTGCCCCGCGACTCCTGGGTGGAGATCCCCGGGCACGGGATGGGCAAGATCAACGCCGCCTACGCCTACGGCGGGCCGTCGCTGCTGGTGCAGACCGTCGAGCAGCTCACCGGCGTGCGCGTCGACCACTACGTCGCCATCGACTTCGAGGGCATCACCGAGGTCACCGACGACCTCGGCGGGGTGGAGGTCGTGGTCGCCGAGACCACCAGCAACGGCCCGCACACCTTCGCCGCCGGCGTCAACCACCTCGACGGCGACGAGGCCCGCTGGTACCTCGCGCAGCGCTACGGCCTGGCCGCGGGCGACTTCGACCGGGTGCGCCGCCAGCAGCAGTACCTCAAGGCGGTGTTCGGCAAGCTGCTGAGCACCGACACCCTCACCGACCCCGGCCGCCTGGACGCCGCGCTGCTGTCGATGACCGGCGCGGTCGCCGTCGACGAGCAGCTCGGCAACGGCGAGCTGCTCTCGCTGGCCTACGACCTGCGCGGCCTGGGCCTGGAGGGCATCGACTTCCTCACCGCACCGGTGCTAGGCACCGGCACCGAGGGCGCGGCCAGCGTGGTCTACCTGGACCACGTCGCCGGCGAGCGGATGTGGGAGTACCTGCGCAACGACTCACTGTCGCAGAACGCCGACGAGTTCGCCGACCAGGCGCTGCCCGACGTCCCCCGCTGAGCGGCGTCCCGCTGACCCGGCTCAGCTGGTGGTGAGTTCGGCAGCGAGGGGTGAGATGGGTGGAAAACCCAGTCAGAGCCGCTGCACGTCCCCGGCCTGGAGCCGGAGGGCCGAGCGGGGGCATCGCTCGCCGCACCCCCGCTTCACGGCGGTCGAGGTGGCGAACGGCGCGCCGGCTGGCACGAAGGTCTGGACCCGAGGAACCGGCGGGCGACACCATCGAGGCGTGGACGAGCACGGAGCCAGGGAGTGGTTCGGGGCCTACCTGAACGACTTCGTCGCGCTGGGGCGGGGAGACACCGACGACGTTCGGCGGCTGCTCCTCCACTACGGCATTCCGTTCCTCATCAGCACCGACGCGGGAACGACGGCGCTGACCGACGAGACCCAGGTCCTGGCGATGGCACGCCAGCAGGTGGACGGGATGCGGGCGGCCGGGTACGACCGGACCGAGGAACTCGACGCGAAGACCGTCGTGCTCAACGGCAGCTGCGCCGGTCACCGGGCCAGGTTCGTGCGCCGGCGCGCAGACGGCAGCGAGATCTCTCGGTTGGAGGTGACCTACCTGATCACCGACCGGCCAGAGGGACGCCGGATCTCCGCGCTCGTCGTCCACTCCCCTGTCTAACTGTGCTCCAGGGGGAACCGGACGCCGAACTCCGCGCAGGGCAGTACGTGCACGCAGAGAGGGGACGTGCCGACGAGTTCCCCACCCGCATCACCCCGTGCTGCCGAACTCAGCTGGTGGCGACGACGGCCAGCGCGACGGCGACGGTGAGCGCGGTGACCGCGCCGCCGAGCGCGAGGCCGCGGCCGGGGGTGGCGGAGAACGCCGGGGCGTACCGGAAGGGCCGCTCGACGAGCACCATCGTCAGGTAGGCGAGCCCGCCGGCGATCAGCTCGACGAGCAGCCACCAGTACCAGCCGGTGAGCCCGAACGCGTGCTCGGCGACGAACGTGGCCGGCAGGTGCCACAGGTACCAGGAGTAGGAGATGCGCCCGACGAACCGGACCGGCGCCCAGGAGAGCACCGCGGCCACGCTGCCGCGCCGCGCGGTCAGGCCGCCGGCGAGGATCACGGCCGCGGCGCCCACCGTCGGGACGATCGCCGCGACGCCCGGGTAGGGCGTGCCGTTGGCCCACAGCAGGCAGCTGAGGATGAGCGCCATCCCGGCCCAGCCGAGGCCGACGCCGAGCCGGCGGCCGCGCTCGGTGGCCGCCCATCGGTCGACCGTGGCCGCGCCGATGGCCAGCAGGGCGCCGGCGCCGAACTGCCAGGCCCGCATGGGGCTGCCGAAGTAGGCCAGCAGCCGGTGGTCGTAGGTGACGAGCACGCAGGCCAGCAGCGAGGCGGCGGAGAGGACGCCGAGGGTGGCGAGCAGGGCCGGCCGCCAGGAGCCCGACCGGCGGCGGACCACGGCCACGACCAGGATGATCGTCAGCGGCCAGACGAGGTAGAACTGCTCCTCGACCGCGAGCGACCAGTAGTGCAGCAGCGGGTTCTCGGTCAGCCGCGGCACCAGCTCGTCGATCGAGATGCTGGCCCAGTACCAGTTGGCGCTCTGCAGCGCGGCCCAGAAGCCACCCCAGCCGAGGTCGCTCTGCTCCGGCCCGTCGAGCAGCAGGGAGCCGGCGACCAGCGTGACGACGGTGACGAAGGCGGCGGCGGGGAGGATCCGGCGGGCGCGGCGGGCGTAGAAGTCGGCCAGCGCGATGCGTCCGGTGCGGTCGACCTCGCGGACCAGCAGCCCGGTGATGAGGAAGCCGGAGATGACGAAGAAGACGTCGACGCCGACGAAGCCGCCGCCGCTGATGCGGGGAACGCCGGCGTGGAACAGCAGCACCGCGCCGATGGCGACGGCCCGCAGCCCCTCGACGTCGGTGCGGAACGCGGGCTTGGTGCGCGGGGGCGCGACGGCCCCCGCCGGGGCCACGACGTCGTCGACCTGCTGCCCCCCGTGCGATGCCGCCACGTGCTGCCCTTCCCCGCGCTGCCACCTCCCGGACGACGCCCGGATCCGCTGCGACGCTACGGGGCCGCCCGCCGCCGGGCACCCGGCCGTGGCCCAGGTCATCCCGGCGGGCGCATCCCCGTCGCCGTGCGGCAGCGAGCCGCGACCCACCGTGGGGAATCCGGCTCACCCGGAGGGGTCACGGCCCCCGCCGCAGCGGCGACGACCTGCCTGTCCGCCCCTAGCGTCGGGTGCGTGCGCCTCCTCTTCGTCTGCACCGGGAACCTGTGCCGCTCGCCGCTGGCCGAGCGGCTGGCCACGGCCTGGGCCGCCGAGGCCCTCGCCGGCAGCCCGGAGGCCGCCGAGGTCTCCGTGGCGAGCGCGGGCCTGGACGCCGTCGAGGGCCGGGACATGGACCCCGAGGCCGCGGCAGCGCTCACCGCGCTCGGCGGCGACCCGGCCGGCTTCCGTTCCCGCGTGCTCACCGCGGAGCTCGCCGCGGAGGCCGACCTGGTGCTCACGATGACCCGCGACCAGCGGCGCTCGGTGCTGGAGGTCAACCCCCGCGGCCTGCGGCGGACCTTCACGCTGCTCGAGGCCACGGACCTGCTCAACCGGGCGGACCTGGGCGGGGTGTTCCTCTCCCCCGTGCGCACCCGGGCGGTCGACCTGGCGCTGCGCCTGGACGCCGCCCGCGCCGGCCGGGCCTCCGGCAGCGGCGACGACATCGCCGACCCGATCGGCCGGCGCCCGGAGGTGCACGCGGCGACGGCCCGCACGATCGAGGTGGCGCTGCGCCCGCTGGCCGACGTCCTGTTCACCAGCGTCCGGACGCACCTACCCGCGCTCGTCCCGGCCTGACCCGGCCGGACGTCGTCGCCGACCGAGGCCGTCGAGCTTCTTGCCCGAGGGCCCACACCGGTAGCACAAGTGCTACTGTTCGGCGGGTGACGACCATCGGCCTGCGCGAACTCCGCCAGCACGCCTCCGAGCTCGTGCGCCGGGCCGAGGCCGGGGAGGAGGTCACGATCACGGTGGCCGGCCGCCCCAGCGCTCGACTGGTCCCCGTCTCGCCGCGCGCCTGGCGGCAGTGGGATGAGATCGCCGAGCTGTTCCGCGGTCCCGCCGACACCACCTGGGCCGAGGAGCGGGATCGCCTCGACGGCGAGCTCACCGATCCGTGGCTGCGCCGATGAGAGCCGTGCTCGACACCAGCGTGGTGATCGCTGCCGACGTCGGCCCGTTGACCGGCGAGCTGGCGATCAGCGCCGCCACCGTGGCCGAGCTGCACTTCGGCATCCTGGTGGCCGGTGAGCCGGAGATCCGCGCCGAGCGACTACGCCGCCTGTCGGTCCTGCAACACCGCTTCGACCCCCTGCCCGTCGACGAGGCCGTCGCCGCCAGCTACGGCCGGCTGGCAGCCGCCGTGGTGGCCGCCGGCCGGGCACCTCGGCCGCGGACGATGGATCTCCTCATCGCCGCCACGGCGCACGCGCACGGTGCCCGGCTCTACACCCGCAACGCCGACGACCTCGTCGGCGCCGATGAGTTGCTCGAGGTCGTCCCCGTCTGATCGGCCGCCGAAGCTCAGGTCCGCGCCGGCTGCAGCGTGGCGATGCGGGCCAGCACGGGCACCAGCGCCCCGGCGACCGCCTCGCCGGCCTCCTGGTGGGCCTCGACGGGCAGCCCGATGGGGTCGCCGATGTCGTCCCCGCCCCCGCCCTGCCGCCGGGAGCGGGCCGCGGCCATCTCCCGCACCAGGGCGCGGGCGCGCTCGGCCAGCCCCTCCCCCGGCAGGTCGGCGTCCGCCCCGACGAGCCGCACCAGGTCGGCGGCCTCGCGGAGGGTGAAGGTCTTGTTCAGCGCCCGCGGGGCGGCCTTGAGCACGTCGCGGCGGTGCTGGCGGGTCATGGTGAGGGTGAGGTCGGCATCGATGGCCAGGTCCTCGACCAGGCGGCGGGCGACGAAGCCCTCGGGGTCGCCACCGAGGCCGCGGAGCACCAGGGCGCTGTCGGGGTGCATGGCCGAGCCCTCGACGCCCTGGACACCGGCACTGCTGAGCTGCACCTGGCCGGCGGCGTCACCCAGCGCCTCGTCGAGGTAGGCCCGGCCGAGCCGCTCGGCCAGCGCCGAGCGGCAGATGTTGCCCGTGCACACGAGGAGCACGGAGAAGACCGGCTCGGGGGTCCAGTGGCGGGGCATCAGCCCATTGTCCGACGGCGGCCGGGAACCGGCCGCCCCGCGCGGGCGGTCACCGGTGCCGGCGGGCGTCCCGGATCAGCACGGCGACGGCGGCTCCGGCGCCGAGCAGGAGGACGGCGGCCGTCGACCTGGTCGCTGCGGAGGGCACGAGGCCGAGCAGGACGGCCTCGGCGAGGACGACGGCCAGCGCCATCAGGATCGCGCCGTACAGGGCGGCGCTCAGCGCGCGGGGGCGGCGGGAGCCGGGGACGGCGCGGAGGACTGCCATCTCAGTACGCTCCCGAGCCGCGCAGGACCGCACCGGCGGTCTTCCACAGGATCATGAAGTCGACGGTCAGCGACCAGTTCTCGACGTAGCGGACGTCGATGCGCACCGAGTCGTCCCAGGAGAGGTCCGAGCGGCCGCTGACCTGCCAGAGGCCGGTCAGGCCGGGCTTGACGAGGAAGCGGCGGTGCATGTCGTCACCGTACTTCTCGACCTCGCTCTGCAGCGGCGGCCGCGGGCCGACGAGGGACATGTCGCCGCGGACGACGTTGAACAGCTGCGGCAGCTCGTCGAGGGAGTAGCGGCGCAGGACCTTCCCGACGCGGGTGACCCGCGGGTCGTCCTTCATCTTGAACAGGACGCCGTTGCCCTCGCTCTGCTCGTCCAGCGCGGCCACCATGCGGTCGGCGCCGGCCACCATGC
Source organism: Geodermatophilus marinus (assembly GCF_003428645.1). GTDB lineage: Bacteria > Actinomycetota > Actinomycetes > Mycobacteriales > Geodermatophilaceae > Geodermatophilus. Next base: position 37,003 of record NZ_QVQH01000008.1, read on the forward strand.
TCCGGAACTTCAGCATCCCGAAGGTGCGGCCGTCCTTGCCCACCCGCTCCTGCCGGAAGAACACCGGGCCGGAGCTGGTGACCTTGACGGCGAGCGCGAGGGCGATGAGCACCGGCGCGATGGCCAGGATGCCGAGGATCGCGCTGCTGCGGTCGAAGGTCGCCTTGGTCAGCCGGCGGACGCCGGTCAGCTCGGGGCGCTCGACGTGCAGCAGCGGCAGCCCGGCGACGGGGCGGATGCGCACCCGGGGGCCGGCGACCTCGGTGATGGCCGGGGCTAGGAGGAGCTCGGCGCGGGTGTCCTCGAGGTCCCAGCCGAGGCGGCGCAGCGCCGGCCCGTCGAGCTCCGGCGAGGGCAGGACGGCGACGGTGTCGACCTCGAAGCCGCGGACGACGTCGACGACCTCGGTGAGGTCACCCAGCACGGGCAGCCCGTCGAACTGGGCGGCGGCGTCGCGGCCCCCGGGGAGGGCGCAGCCGATCACGTGGTAGCCGTGGTAGGCCTCGCGCTCGATCTGGGCGTGCAGTGCCTCGACGCCGGCGCGGTGACCGACGAGCAGGGTGGTCTGCTGGAAGTGCCCTTGCTGGCGGGCGCGGTGCAGCCGCTGCCGCTGCGCGTAGCGCTGGACGAGGGTCAGCAGCGTGGCGAGCGGGAGCGCGACGACCACGAAGCCCCGGGCGACGTCCAGCTTGAGGGCCCAGGAGACGGTGCCGACGGTGGCGAGCAGCAGCGCGGCGGCGAAGAAGACCCGGCGGAACTCGTCGGCGCCGACCCAGAGGAAACGCTCCTCGTAGCTGCGGCCGAGGAGCATCGCGGCCAGCCAGAGGACCGGTAGCCCCAGTGCTGCGGCGAGGTAGGCGATCTCGGAGCCGACGCCGGCCGGGCCGAAGCGGAGGAGGTAGCCGATCAACCCCGCGACGAGCGCGCACACGAAGTCGGCGGCGACGATCCGGCGGACGTACGCGCCGCGCCAGGCCCGTCGCGCGACGGTCCCCTCCCCACGGAGCCGGGAGGCGAAGCCGGACGTCGAGCGAGCATTTGTGCGCGGAGCGTGACGAACGAGTCCGTCACGATCGTCGAGCGTGGAAATCGCTGTACCCCCGTGGAAACGCCGCACCCCGCAGGGGCATTCGCGACTCGACAGCCGGTGCGCGAGGAACCTCGGCGTTCACCCGGCGGAGTGAACGTACCGTCACAGTTCCGCAACTGGAAGGTGGCAGGCACCACACGTCACATCAGCACCACGCACCGCTGCGCCACGGTCGCCGCCGGCTCCGGCGCGCGAGCCCGTCCAACGGCCTTGGGCGACGCCGGGTCAGCGGGTCGCGCCACCCCCGGGCTCGTCCTTGCCGTAGCCGTAGGAGTAGCCGTACCCGTACGCCGAGGCCAGCTCGGCCTTCGGCGGGACGATGTTGAGGATGACGCCAAGTGCCTTGGCGCCGACCCGCTCCAGGGTCGCCGCGGCCTGCTGCAACTGCTCCTTGCGCGTGCTGCCGTAGCGGACGGAGAGCAGGACGCCGTCCATGTAGACGGCCAGCCCGGTGGAGTCGGCGACGGGCAGCAGCGGCGGGGCGTCGACGAGCACGAAGTCGTTGGCGGCCCGGAGCTTGTCGAGCAGGGCGAACATGTGCCTGGAGGAGAGCAGCTCCCCCGGGTTGGGCGGCGTCGGGCCGGCCGCGATGACGGAGAGCTCTCCGGTGCCGTAGCGCTGCAGCACGTCGTCGAGATCGGCCGTGTCGGCCAGGATGTTGCTGAGCCCGACCCCGCCGACCATGCCGAGGTAGCGGGTGACCTTGGGCTTACGGAGGTCGGCCTCGACGATGGTCACCCGCCGGCCAGCATCCGCGAGAGCCAGGCCGAGGTTGACCACCGCGGTGGTCTTGCCCTCGGACGGCACGGCGCTGGAGACCATGATCACCTTGGGCGGCTCGTCGACGTTGAGGAACTGAAGATTGTTGCGAAGTTGCCGGTAGTCCTCTGCCGTCCGATTCACACTGGTGCGGTCAATAACGTGGCGCCTTTCGAGCGCCTCGTCGCGCAATACCGTGCCGATGACAGGCGCACCTGCAAGCTGCACGATCTCGTCGGGATCCCTCACGGAGCGATCGTTTCTAGCGTGAGCGACGGCCAACCCAGAGCCGCCGAGAAGCCCCAACATGAGACCCAGGGCCACATTGCGAATCACATTAGGCGAGCTCGGTTCCTCCGGCAACTGGGGCTCCTCAGTAACAGTCGCCTTCACAGGAGACTCTTCCCCGTCCTCCGAGCCCTCCAGTTCGGCCACCATTTGAGGAAAGACTGCCCCGACCGCCTCCGCGACATCCTGTGACAGTTGAGCCGAGTCGGCCGTCACCTCCACATCCACTAGCACTGTATCCGGTACAACACTTGCGCTGATTAACTCCTTCACGTCTTCAGGGGCCATCGCAGAGTCGAGCCTAGCGGCCACTCGAGACGCAAGCTCACCTCCCTCCACGAGGCGCGCGTAAGAGAGGACCCGCTGCTGGGAGAGCTGCCCTCCCTGGAATGCCTCTAGCGTCGACGCGGTATTCGTTGCCGAGACGAACAACTGCGTCTCGGCCGTATACGCAGGCGTCTGCAGCATACTCACGCCCAGCGCCGAAATTCCACCGCCAAGCAAACCAACAACTAGCCACCACCACCTACCCCGAAGCGCAGCAACAAACTCGCCCGCGTCCATCTGTCATCCCGTCCTGTGTGGATTGATCGAAAGCACGTCATACCAGCTTTTAGACGGCTATCTTGTCACCGCCCGTGTTCGACATTTCCCCCCAGCTTCGGCGACGAAGTAGTGTTATCGCACCCGCTCCAGGAGTCGTCTGGCCAGCATGCTGCCACCGCGATCGGTGCCCACACGATTATCATAGCTGCCGACAAGACTTGGAAGGAACTAAAGGTCGCCGCGCAGGCCATGGTCGCCGCCGCCCCCACCAGCACAGCTCTTGGCACAGCACGCCGCCATGCAACGACGAGTAGTCCGACCTGAACGCCGAGGAAGCTTGCCGCCGCCATGAGGCCCATGTCGGTGGCAAGCATCACATAACCATTTTCAAAGCTGCTTGGGATGAGCCCCCTGTCCTTTAGATCGAAGCTCGAGGCATAACCGCCACCAACGAACAGGATATCTGACAGGTTTTCCCAAAAGTATGCATACGCCTCTTGCCTCAGCGAAGTGGACCCATCGTCATCCACAAATCTAGAGATGACGACCTCACCGGCGCCAGCAAGAAGCAACGCGGAGGCAGTACCCACAATCCCGATGACTTGAGCGAGTTTTCGGTTAAGCGACTGGCGGCTGACCATTGCGCCGCCGAGTAACCCGATAAGGCCAAGGAGTGCTCCAGCCCGCGAACCGGATTGCAGAAGACCGATCAGCAGCACAGTGATCGCCCCGAGCCTTACCCAGTGCCCTCTCAGAACCATGGCTAGAGGAAGTGCGGCCACCATCAGAAGCGACAGGACGAGTGGGTGATCGAGCGTTCCACTCGTGCGCTCCGCACCGTCCCGGAAGTCAACCTGATAGAGCGCTCGAAAACCGGCGAACGGCCAGACTTCCCCAAGGACGGATTGAACGATCGACAAAAGGCCATTTACAACCGCGCAAGCCACGAAGAGCTTCAATAACCTGAGGGCGAAGCACTGATTCCGGGCGCCACCGACCGCACATATGAATAGCCAGAGTCCTCCAGCCAGGAAGTTGCCGACGAACCCCCTCGGCGACGCCTGACCGACATTCGTGAACGTCGATATTGCACCGTACGCCATAAGCCAAGCGAGCAGTACCAATAGCCACGGCGTTGATTTGAGATCGGCAATCCACCCCTGCGGACCGACGATCGCGAATATACATACGAACACGTATGTGAACCATGCAGCTGGGTGCATGTTGGTCACCGTTGCTGAAGAGAAGCTTACACCCGTGAGTAATTGACCAGCTACAGACGGAATCATAATCCACAGGACGAGGATCACCCCTGCGGCGCCCTCGGGCTTGCGTCGCAAGATCCACGCCGCCACGGCACACACCAGGAGCCAAGCGGCTAGCAACGCAACACCCCCTTAGGGTCGCGCATCAGTTGTTCTCACGATCGAGCACCGCCGCTACTTGCTCCAACCGAGCTTCCCAGGAGTGCCCCCTAGCCGCCTCCTGCCTTTGGCGTGCGACAGCCTCGTCGAAGCTGTCAATCTCATGCCTAACGAAGGTAGGAAAGTCGGCAGGCTCATGGATGTGCAGGCCCTCGACCGTCTCGCCTGTGAGACTCTGCAGCGGTGTCGCCACAACCGAGAGCCCCGACGATAAGTACTCGTAGAGCTTCATCGGGTGGACGCCTGCGGTGTAGGCGTTCCTCAGGTACGGGATCAGGCCGACCATAGAGGATGCACACTCCACCGCCAACTCTTCGGACGAAAGGTTTCCTAAATACGTGACCCGCCGATGAGACATCAGATCATTGAGTCGACTGCCGTTTCTGGTCCCGTCGACGGAGACCGGACCAGCCAGAGCTAGCTCCACGCCACTGTCAGCCAAGGCTTCAAGTATTGCGAAGTCTATTTTCGCCGGCGTGAGGTTTCCAGCAAATATTGCGCGCCTCTCACGCTCCTCGCTCCGCCGTGTCGCGGCTTCGTAAGCGGACGTATCAGCAACATTGGGCCAGAGCTGGACATCCTTGCGGCCCAGTCCTTCAAGGTGCTCTGCAACGCCTCTGCTGCTTGCAATGACTACATCCGCACGGCGAATTAGCTGCGACTCAGCCTCCAGGAGAGCTGCACTCGGCACGCCCGGCAGCGTATGAAGGAGGTCAACCGAATGGTAGACCACTTGCCTTGCATCCGTCTCAAGGCCATAGGTAACCGGGCTAAAGGTCCATAGAGTCGAGTCTGACCACGGTAGACCAATGAGCTGTCGCCTCAGGATTGACGCATTGACTCGACGAACTAAACGACTACCGTGGAAGGGTACAACCCTGGGGCTATGAACTTGTAGGTTCAACGGACTGTGTACAGCAGCGACTCGTCGACCAGCTTGCAAGCGTCGCGCCATGCGGCGAAGGTCGTGAATCTGGAATGTCGGCCGCCGCAATCCGAGGGAATTGATGTAGGCGACCCTGACGCCAGAATCCGCGAGACGACTTGCGATGTGTTGCTTGTTTGTCCAGACAGCCGATTCGTAGTCGGCGGTCGACAGCACAATGACGTTTCGATGAAGCACTTTAGGAAACCTCTGCTCAGCCACGCTGTCAGTCTTTGGATACGTGTTGCGGATGCGTCAGACGCTGCACTACAGCCAAGGCCAGCTGGAAATCCGTACGCCGAACTCCGTAGAAGTCCTTGAAGCCATGTGGGAGTCGCTGACTCACAAAGATGATGTTGGCGTTTGCTGCGATCAAACTCCCTATGAGAGTGGCGATGGCGGCGCCGACAGCCCCCAGGGCGGGCGCCAAGAGAAACAACAGGATGATGTTGACTGTCGCGGCTGCCACCATGGACGTGCTGCGTAGCCCAGGCCTTCCCGACGCGCTCAAAATGGCACCAGCGATCGAACCCGGAACGCCGGTGACACCGGCCAAGAGCAGTATGGCAGCGGGCACTACTGAAGCCGCGAACTCCGGCCCGAAGACAAGTGGTAACCAGAGCGTCATCGTACTGGCAAGGACGACTCCAAGGACCAATGAGAGGGCCGCAGATAGGCGCGCGGCGACAATTGCCCTTTCACCGGCAGTTCCGCCCTTGGCCTCAGTCGCATACAGAACGTCGCGCACCGCGTTGTTGAAGATGAGCGCGAGGTCAGCGACGTTGACCGCAACAACGTAGAAGCCAAGTTCGGCTAGAGAGGACAGAGGTGCCATCAGCACTTGGTCCAGCCGTGATAGCAGGACTCCTGACAACGTTCCAATCCATATGCGTAGCCCAAAGTGCAGTATGCTACCCCATTTAGTCCCCTGTGTTTCCGGCGAGTCGTCAATCACCGAGTCTGGGACTGGACGCAGGTAGGGCATGCCAGCGATTATCGGTGCTGCCGCAATCACGGCTACGGCACTCGTGACTGTCAGCACGTCGAGGGCGGCCATAGCGCCGATACCGCCAAGTCGGACCAGCGCCCCAATGTACTTCTCTGCGTTGATGCGACCAAAAAGGCCCAAGCCTGCTGCCCGGCCGCGCTGCACTCCGACTAGTAGGGCGGGAGTCAAGGCCAGCGCCGTGACTACCGTCAGCCTTTCAACGGTCGAGTCGCCGCCGGAAGTATATGAAGCAGCTGCTACGACGGAAAGAGTTGAGGCCACTCCAGACACGAGCACGATGAGGCTTCCCCTCCAGACGCTCGGTCGGCTTTGGCCTGGAGTCCTCGCGACCACATACGTTACCGCCTCGGGAATGCCAAGAAGAGCTGCGGTAGTCATCAGAACGAGTGGTGCTGTAGCCGCGGCCACGGCGCCTCGGCCGTCCGGACCCAAGACTTGGGCCAGTATGGGAGCCGTTGCGATGGCCGCGATCGGGTTGGCTAGATTTGCAAGTCCCGAGGCCACGAGGACGTGCGCCAGAGATCGGCGTCCATTGCTTGCCAACTGACCATCTCCTACTCCTGGGACGCCCAATCACCTTAATGGAGCGCGGATGACCTAAGGCGTCGGGCAGCATGGCTACCGACTAGTACTAATCCCAGCCAGACGCCAGATTCAGACCTAATGGGCCACTATGCCATGTCGCTAGCGACGTCGCTTAATATTGCGGAGAGCTGGCGCAAGAAGCTGTCGGAGCTGAAGCGTGCAGCGTTTGCCCGGATGGCAGCGGCAGGAAGGTCAGGGAAGTTGCGGAGTGTAGCGCGTATCGCCTCGGGAGTTGGAGACGGGATGAAGACTCCAGAAGCACCCTCTTGGGTGCTATCCAGGAAGCCGCCGGCTCGCAGGACGGCCACTGGAGTTCCGAAAGCGTTCGCCTCGATCGGGGTGAGTCCAAAGTCTTCGTATGAAACGCTAACCAATGCACGTGCATTCGCGTATAGCCATCGCAGTTGTGCGTCACTGACGATGCCTAGAGTCCGTACATGGGTCGGCACTTCGCGCCCCGTAAAGGACGCTCCAACCACCACGACGAGCTCTGAGAGCCCAGCGGTCGCTTCGATGATTGCGTCTACGTTCTTGTAGCCGCGACCACGAGCAACCACGAGCCAGTAGCCCGCATCTATTCCGGTGACAGGATCCTTTTCCGCGTCAGGGTCGACCATGACAGGCGGATGTATGACTTCAGGTTCAACTCCATACGTCTCACGGATTCTTGAGGCTACGCTAGTGGAGTTGGCGATATAGCGATCGACGGAAGAGGCGCGCTGCGCATCCCAACGCACCAACAGTCGGCGACATGGCTCCCAAAATCGTTGAGCAACTCGTGAGGGTATATATTCATGCGGCTGGTAGAGCCAGCGGGCGGGGTTGTGACAGTAGGCGATCAGTCTCGCGCCTTCTGGCTTTCCAATTGCATGTGCCCAACCCGTTGTGCTGGCTAGAATCACGTCCACCGGTTGTACATGCAGCTGCCTCCATGCAGCGGGCAGGAGCGGGAACGCGGCGCGCGGATCCCTCCTGAAACGCTCCACGCTCTGCAGGAAGGACGTCCGCACATCGACGCAGGCGAATTCGGGGAATGTGCCATGGGGATTGTATACGCTGGTATACAGTGGGGCATCCGCAAACTCCATTGCGAGCGCAAGTGCAACTCGTTCAGCGCCGCCACGCTGAGTAAGATAGTCGTGCGCCAATGCAAGACGCATTAACCCTCCCTAGATGCACCAACCCCGCACACGGCTCTTGATCGCCGGGGCGCTGTGCCGCTACCGAAGGATCCCACGACTGGCGGCTCACTCGTCGCGCGGGGTGCCGCGGTGTGCCCGCTTCGGCGGGATCAGGCGGGGAAATACGAGATAGAGGCGTAGCGAGCACCTTGATCCCTGGCATTGGGGATCGGTTACGGTGGAAGCCGAACACTCCCTGATGCCTGTGGCGTCAAGCGTGCGAGAAGTCTACCTCCGACTTGCCAGCCGGCTGCCGGACAGAAGCGACGCAAGGAGCATAAATTGCGGCGTAGTGCCTGGGGATTGTGGGTGTTGAGATTGTGGCGGCCTGTCGTCCGCCGGGCGATCGCTTACGGTGCTTCCGGCGCCTTGCGGTTGCGCAACCATGTCTCGTCGTCTCCGGTGATCGATTCCGAGTCGAACGTTGTGGTATCGCTCACCACTCACGGAAAGAGAATCCATACCGTGTCTTTGGCCATCGAGTCGATAGCGCGCGGCTGGAAGCGGCCGTCGAGGGTTATGCTCTTCGTCGACGCTGAGACCCTGGGCACGGGATTACCTGACGGTTTGAAGCGACTGGCGGGCCGGGGGCTGGAGGTGTGCGTCGCCGACGATGTCGGCCCGCACACCAAATACTTTCCTTACGTTCAGAGCGTCGGTCACCACGCTTCCCCGCTCGTCACAGCCGATGATGACGTCATCTACCCGCGCCATTGGTTACAGGGGCTAGTCTGCGCACACGATGAACGCCCGACGGACATTGTGTGTCACCGTGCCCGGTTCGTACAACTCACTTCTGAGGGCTTGGTGCCGTATCGGGAATGGCCCGCGGTCCAGTCGACCGAATCTCGACTGGGCCATATGGCGCTAGGGGTATCGGGAGTGCTGTATCCGCCCAGCTACCTGAACCGCTTGAAAGCCGAGGGGGCCGCCTTTCTGATGGTTTGCCCGCGGGCCGATGACTTGTGGCTTCACCGTTGCGCCGTCACCTTCGGCGTAAGGACGTCCCAGGTGAGCAGGGTCGCTCAAGACTTCCCAACGATCTACCGCGGGCAAGATATCGGCCTGCGGCAGCGGAACGTTGCGGGCGGCATGAACGACGTTCAGATACGGAAAACGTATACGTCGGAGGTCCTTAGATACTTAAGTGAAGAGCGGTTTGGGCAGGAGTAGGTCGGTAACGATAGTTGAGTCCGCCCGTATTCGAGCCTATCCAGCTTGGCGGACGACCACGGTGACGTTTTCACAGACGCCGTCGGCATCTGCCTTCGGCACGAGTGCGTCGGCGAGCGCCAGCGGGGGGCGGCCTTAGGGGCCAGGTGCTCGGCGATCCGCGCCGGCCCTACCTCGTTGGTCAGCCCGTCCGAGCAGGCCAGGAAGACCTCCCCCGGGACGACGGGCAGCAGCACGACGTCCGCCTGGTTCGACGCCCCCACCCCCAGCGCCCGGGTGATGATGTGCCGCTGCGGGTGGCTGGCCGCACCGGCGTCGGAGAGGTGCCCGGCGTCGATCAGCTCCTGCACCACCGAGTGGTCGGTGGACAGCTGCTCCAGCACGTCGCCCGAGAGCCGGTAGACCCGCGAGTCGCCCACGTGGAAGACCGCCCACTGCGACCCGGCCCCCTCCTCGACCAGCGCCACCCCAGCCACCGTGGACCCCCCACCACCGGGGGCGTCCCCGCTGGCGGCGCGGATCTCCCCGTCGGCCCGCCGCAGCGCCAGCCGCACCCGCTCGACGCTGGTCGCCGGCCCGCCCGCCAGCGCGCCCAGCGCCTCCACCACGGCCTCGGCCGCCGCCGCCCCGCCGGCGTGCCCGCCCATCCCGTCGGCCACGGCGAACACCGGCGGCGTCGCCACCGCCCGGTCCTGGTTCTCCTCCCGGGCACCCAGCGCGGTCGCCGCCCCCCAGGTCAGCTCGACCTGCATCCACACTCCAGTCCACGCACGTCGACGACGGTCCGCCCGCGGGGAAGGCAGGCGGGCCGGCCCGTGCGTGCGGCGGGCATCGATACGCCCTGTCGCCGGCGCGACCGCCCCACGGACGAAGCCTCGCGTCCAGTCACGTCAGACCTTCGGTGGCCAACTACTCGGAGGGCGCCATCCGCGCAAGGCCGCCCTGGGAGACCAAGGTCTACACTTTGATGCACAGGTGCTGCTATCTGCATCGTGACGCTATCGTGAGGACATGCGCACGACCGTCGACCTGCCCGAGGACATCCACCGGGTGGCCTCCGCCATCGCGCGCGACTCGGGCAGCTCGCTGAGCGAGACGCTCACCCGCCTGCTCCGCGCTGCGCTCGCCACTCCGGGGCCGGTCCGGGTGAGCGTGAGTCCTCGCACCGGCCTGCAGGTCGCCTCTATCGGCCGGGTGGTCACCAGCGAGGACGTGCGCTCCCTGGAGAACGACGAATGAGTGTTCTGCTCGATGCGAACGTGCTCATCGCGCTGACCGTCACCGACCACGTGCACCACGACCTCACGGAGGGCTGGTTCCTGCAGCGCTCCGAGCCCTTCGCCACCTGCCCGCTCACGCAGGGGGCGCTCGTACGTTTCCTGCTCCGCAGCGGCGCCACCGCACGCGAGGCCGTCGAGGTCCTGCGCGGGCTGGACGCCTCCGACGAGCACGAGTTCTGGCCCGACCACCTCGGCTTCGCCGACATCGACCTCCGCGGCGTGGTCGGCCACAAGCAGGTGACCGACGCCTACCTGGCCGGCCTGGCGCGGTCACGGGACGGCCGACTGGCCACTCTCGACCGGGCTCTCGCCGCCCTGCACGACGACGTCGCAGTGCTGCTCGACGCCGGCACCTGAGGTCACCCCCCGGAGGGGCGCGGCGAGCCAGGCGTGATGCCGGCCGGCACCGCCTCCAGGGCTTCCGGCACGCCGCTGCGGTGATCGACCCGGCCGTCACCGGCCCGGAGCTCGACCGGGTGCATGACCGGCCGGCCCGGTCTGGGCTGCTCGCAGCCCCCACGCCCGTGTCACAGCGCCCTGGCCCAGGGCGGTCGCCGCGGCCCTCCGGCCGATCCGGCGCCCGGGGAGCGGGCACCGCGAGCGCTGCTCGTGGTGTTCCGGTGACGCCCCGGCGTAGCGTGGAACCTCCGATCGCCGGCCGCAGGAGTGGCGATGACGGTTCTGCAGGACGACTCACCGTTCACGGCCGCGGGGCTCTCGGCCTTCGCCGTCGCGATCATCGGTGCGGCGGCGACGTTCGTCATCGGGATGCTGAACTACCGCAGGCAGGGCCAGTCCCTGCGCATGCAGCAGGAGTACCAGGACCACCAGCTGGCCCTGATGCGGTCGGCGCAGGTCACCGACCGGTTCACGCGGGCGATCGAGCAGCTGGGCAACGAGAGCTCCCACGTCCGCATGGGCGGGATCTTCGCCCTGGAACGCATCGCCCGGGATTCCCCCGACGACCGCCAGTACGTCGTCGACACGCTCGCGGCTTTCGTCCGGGGCCGCCTACCCGCCGCCGACGTCGGCGACGGTGGCTACGTCCGCATCCTGCGACTGCGAGCCCCCGATGCGCAGGCCGCCCTCACCGTCCTGTGCCGCTCGCCCCTGGCGGACGACCGGGTGGCGTCGCCGGAGGCCGGCGGTCTCGACCTGTCCCGCACGGACCTCCGCCGCGCCGACCTGCAGGGCGCCCGCCTGGACGGTGCCAGCCTGTGGGCCGCACGCCTGGAAGGTGCCGATCTCCGCGGTGCGCACCTGCGGAACAGCATCCTCGAGGAGGCCAACTTTGGCAGGGTCGATCCGAGCAGCGAGCGCTTCCACCGCGGAGCCGATCTGAGCGGCGCCGACCTGACCGGAGCGCGGCTCGATGGCGCCTACAACCTCGACGTGGCCATGACCGAGGGTGCGACCGGATGGCCCGCGTGACCGCGCGCCACATCGCAGGGCGAGCCGGTGGCGGCCCCTGCCGCCGACGGGCCAGGCGTCCGGGCGGGACCGTCCGGTTCACCGCGAGGCGGCCAACCCGCCGGGCGGCGCTCCCGCGGGAACGCCGTCAGGGCAGACCACCCCTGGCCACGGGCCGTCTACGGTCCGGCGACCGCCACCACGACGACCGTGACGTTGTCGCGGGCGCCGTCGGCGTCCGCCTCGGTCACCAGCGCCTCCGCGATCTCCTGCGGCCCGGCACCGCAGGCCAGCAGCTCGGCGATCCGCGCCGGCCCCACCTCGTTGGTCAGCCCGTCCGAGCAGGCCAGGAAGACCTCCCCCGGGACGACGGGCAGCAGCACGACGTCCGCCTGGTTCGACGCCCCCACCCCCAGCGCCCGGGTGATGATGTGCCGCTGCGGGTGGCTGGCCGCACCGGCGTCGGAGAGGTGCCCGGCGTCGATCAGCTCCTGCACCACCGAGTGGTCGGTGGACAGCTGCTCCAGCACGTCGCCCGAGAGCCGGTAGACCCGCGAGTCGCCCACGTGGAAGACCGCCCACTGCGACCCGGCCCCCTCCTCGACCAGCGCCACCCCAGCCACCGTGGACCCCCCACCACCGGGGGCGTCCCCGCTGGCGGCGCGGATCTCCCCGTCGGCCCGCCGCAGCGCCAGCCGCACCCGCTCGACGCTGGTCGCCGGCCCGCCCGCCAGCGCGCCCAGCGCCTCCACCACGGCCTCGGCCGCCGCCGCCCCGCCGGCGTGCCCGCCCATCCCGTCGGCCACGGCGAACACCGGCGGCGTCGCCACCGCCCGGTCCTGGTTCTCCTCCCGGGCACCCAGCGCGGTCGCCGCCCCCCAGGTCAGCTCGACCTGCATCCACACTCCAGTCCACGCACGTCGACGACGGTCCGCCCGCGGGGAAGGCAGGCGGGCCGAGCGTAGGGGCTCGGCCCGGAGCCGGCAGGTCCGCCTCGCACGGCGGGCGTCGTCCTTCCTTCACCGCTCGTTCATCGATGGAGCGCTAGCATGCATGCATGCAACAGGTCACCTGGCGGGTGCGCGACGATCTCCTCGACCGTGTGCGGACGATCGCCGGCCGTCACGGCTGGAGCGTCAACGAGTACCTGACCCGCGTCCTCGACGCGGCGACCGACCCGGACCTCGCCGGCGAGCCGTACGCGCAGATCCGGGAGCGACTGTCCCTGGCCGGCCTGCTCGCACCTCCAGGCCGCGTCGCCGTCCGCCCCGATGCGGGCCAGGTGGCCGCCGCGCGCGGGAGAGCGGGTACGGGCACGCCGCTGTCCGACACGGTCTCCGCCGATCGCGGGTGAGCGTCTTCGCGGACTCCTCGGCCCTCGTGAAACTCTACGCCGACGAGCCGGGCCACGAGCCCGTCCGCGCGGTCGCGATGCTGATCGTGTCCCAGCTGGCCCGGGTGGAGGTACCCGCTGCGCTCTGGCGGAAGGCGCGAGCCGGCGAGCTGTCCGCCGCCGACGCCGGCGTGCTGGTCGCCGCGTTCGAGGCTGACTACGCCGGCACGCACGACGACCCGGCCCGCTTCGCCGCGGTGAGCGTGGTGCCCGAGATCCTCGACGACGCCGCCCGGCTCAGCGCCGTGCACGGACTGCGTGCGTACGACGCCGTCCAGCTGGCCAGTGCCCGAGCCGCGGCCGAGGCCGTTCCCTCCTGCCGGACCTTCGCCGCCTTCGACGACCGGCTCCGTCTCGCCGCCGCCGCGGACGGGTTCCGGCTACTCCCTTCCTGAGGCTCGCCGTCGACCGGAGAGCACCTGCGCACAATGGGCTGCGATGCGCCCCGCCCGCCTCCTCGCCCCGCTGCTCGCCCTCGCCCTCACCGCCTGCGCCGGCGGCACCAGCGCGCCGGCCACGACGGCGACGACCAGCCCGGCACCCACGACGCCGGCCAGCGCGCCGACCCCCGAGCCCGACCCGCTCGAGCAGGCCGTCGACGCGGCCCTGGCCGGCCTCGACCGCCGCGCCCAGGTCGCCCAGCTGTTCGTGGTCAGCGTCGAGCTCACCGACCTCTCCCCCGGCGAGGCGCTCATCCGGGAGCAGGACGTCGGCGGCATCTTTCTCCGCGGCCGCAGCACCGCCTCCACCGCCGAGCTCGCCACCCTCACGGAGAGCTGGGTCGAGGCCGCCGACGGCCCGGCGCCGTGGATCGCCGCCGACCAGGAGGGCGGCGCCGTCCAGGCCCTCTCCGGGGAGGGCTTCTCCGCGCTGCCGCCCGCGGTCGAGCAGGCCGCCCTCCCGCCCGAGCAGCTGGCCGCGCTCGCGAGCGGCCTGGGCAGCGAGCTCGCCGCCGCGGGCGTCACCCTCGACCTCGCCCCGGTGGTCGACGTCGTCCCGCCCGGCACCGAGCGGGGCAACCCGCCGATCGGCTTCTACGGCCGCCAGTACGGCGGGGACCCCGAGGAGGTGGTCCTGGCCGCCGGTGCGGTCGCCTGGGGCCTGGCCGAGCACGGCGTCGTCCCCACCCTCAAGCACTTCCCCGGCCTCGGCCGGCTCGACCGCAACCCCGACGTCGACCCCGTCGTCGTCGACGACCGGACCACCGCCGACGGCGAGCAGGTGCAGGCCTTCGCCGCGCTCGTCGACTCCCCCGCCGACCCGTTCGTGATGATGTCCTCGGCCACCTACGCCCAGCTCGACGCCGGGCAGGCCGCGCTGTTCTCCCCGGCGGTCGTCACCGGCCTGCTGCGCGAGCGGCTCGGCTTCGACGGCGTGGTCATCACCGACGACGTCGGCAACGCCGCCGCCCTGCAGGACGTCCCCGTGGGCGAGCGCGCCACCCGCTTCCTCGCCGCCGGCGGCACGCTGGTGCTCACCCTGCAGCCGCGCGACGTGCCCGAGATGGTCGACGCCGTCCTGGCCCGCGACGCGGCCGACCCGGTGTTCGCCGCGCGGGTGGACGACGCCGTCCGCACCGCGCTGCTCGCCAAGGCCCGCGCCGGGCTGCTGCCGCCCGCCTGAGCGCGCTCGGCGGTGCCGGACGTCCGACCGGGGCGGAGCGGCTTCCCGGCTCGGCGCACCGCTGGGACGATGCGATCGCCGGGCGCGAGCGCGTCCGCCCGCAGCCGTCACCCGGAGGGAGCGCCTGCCGTGGATCTGCCCATGCTGGCCGCGAGCGCGCTGTTCTCCGCGACAGCGGCCTACGGGGCGGTGGTGGGCGTCCGGGAGGACGTGCCCGGCGAACCACTCGGCTGGCGACCACCGGGGAAGGTCTCCACGCACGAGATCGTCGGGCTGGGCTCGGGCACGATGGCCCCCTGGCCCATGCCGGTGGCGGCGGTGATCGCCGCACTGGCATCGCGCCCGGACAGCACCGTGCCGGCGCAGGTGTGCCTGGGGATCGGGTCCGCCTGCCTCGTCGGCACCGTGGTCGAGCCGGTCACCTGGGGCCGGCGCTCGACGTCGAGGGCGACGACGCTCACCACGGCGCTGCACCTGCTCTCCGGGGCCGCGCTGGTCCTGACCGCGCGCCGGGCCGTCCTCACCTCCCGGCGGCTGCCGTAGTCCCCCCGCCGCCGAACTCAGCGGTGGTGGACGCGCCCCTCGATCCGGTCGTCCAGCGGGGCCGCCTGCGCCCCCGGCCCGGCCGGCCGCCGCCGCGCCAGCCCGGCCGCGAACGCCGGCGTCCCGCTCGGCGCGACCATCTCGCCGCCGACGCCGGCCACATGCGCGGGCAGCAGCCCCGCGTCGACCAGCGCGGCGCCCACCCGCTCGTGCAGCGGGACCGCATCGTCGACCAGCACCACCGGGTAGCCGGCCGCCCAGGCCGGCGCCGTGCCGTAGCGCAGCCGCTCCGCGATCACGAGCAGGGCGGCGACGACCCCCGGTTCCAGCGCGAAGCCCCAGAGCTCGGGCAGGCTGCCGCCCATGTCCAGACAGCAGCGGCAGCCACGTCGCACGCAGCAACCGGACGGCGGACCGCGCGGCCACCCGGGAGACCTTGCGCACCCGGGCAGGACAGTCGACCCGCCGCTCATCTCCCGTTCCCCGACGGGTGCCGCGCGGCCGCCGGCGACCGATGATTTCCGCGGGGGCGCCGCGTCTGCACCCACGACGGGCGGGGACGCCGGCCAGGCGCACCGCCGCACGCACGAGCGAGGGAGAATTCCATGGGCAGGATCCGGGTGCACGAGTTCGTCAGCCTCGACGGCGTCTACGAGGACCCGGGCTGGACGTTCGAGCACGGCTTCCCCGACGACCTGGCCGCCGCCATCGGCGAGATCACCGGGGCCAGCACCGGCATCCTGCTCGGCCGCACCACCTTCGAGATGTTCGCGCCGGCCTGGTCGACCCGGACCGCCGAGGACGACCCCGGCGCCCCCTTCTTCAACGACACCCCGAAGCACGTCGTCTCCTCGACGCTCGGCTCGGCCGACGCCTGGCAGAACTCCCGCGTGCTCGGCCCCTACGACCCGGCGGCGATCCGGCAGCTCAAGGAGTCCGAGGACCTCTTCACCAGCGGCAGCGGCACGCTCGTGCGGGCGCTGATCGCCGACGGCCTGCTCGACGAGCTGCACCTCTTCGTCTACCCGGTGGTGCTCGGGGCCGGCGCGCGGCTGTTCCCCGAGGGGACGTCGAGGACCCGACTGGGCCTGGTCGGCTCCCAGCAGTTCAGCAACGGCGTCGCGCACCTGACCTATGGGCCGGTCGCCTCCTGACCGGGCGGGCCCGGTGCCGGCGGGTCAGCCGCGGCGGGGGAACCGTCGCCGGTCCCGCCGGTACCGCTCGCACGTGCACAGCGCGCAGTCGCTCCCCCGGCGGTAGTGCTCGTGCGCGGTGCGGGCGTGCCCGCAGGTGCACGGCGGCCCGGCGCCCGGCGCGGCGGCCGGTTCACCGACGGCCCGCAGCGGTGGCCGCGGGGGCGCGGGGGTGCGGGGGGAGGGCTGGTCGCTGCCCGGAGCGTGCACGCGCGGACCCTTTCGACACGCCGTCGTCCCCGGGCCATCCACAGCGCACCGCCGACGGTGCCCGGGAGATTAACCGCGCTGGAGGCCGCCGTCCTCCGAGGTCACGCCTCGTAGTGGAACCGCAAAGTACCGATCCTGGCGTCGCTCCGCCGCGTACGCGAGCAGGAACGCTGCGGAGCGATCACACGACCTCGGGCGAGTCGACCGACGCCTGCGGCCGCGCCGGCCGCGGCACGGGCAGCGCCGGCCGGGTGGGCGGACGGGCCGCCGACCCGGTCAGTTCGTCGCGCAGCGCCGCGACGAAGGCGCGCGCGGTCGGCAGCGCCGGGACCACCGGCGGGCCCAGCGGGATGAACAGCAGCCGGTTCGGCTCGACCAGGTGCTCCCCCACGGTCAGCCGCACCCGGCGGCGGCCGGCCGCGAGTTCCTCCCAGGTCAGGTGCAGCACCATCTGGCGGACCAGCCCGCGGCCGAAGACCACGTAGCGGATCGCCGCCGGGCCCACGTGCGCCTCGCGGATCGTCGTCCCCCGCTGGCCGCGCGCGGCCGCCAGCGCGCGCCGCCCGGCCTCCCGGACGTCGTCGGGTCGCAGCGCCACCCGCACCGCGAACTCCAACCCGGCCACGTCGTCGGCGTGGTCAGCCACGTGCATCCCCGTTCCCGCATGCCCCCGTCGCCGGCGCGGGAACGCCGGTCTATCCCCCGGCGGGCACTCTAGCGGCTGGTCACCGGAACCGGCACGGGGTGGTTCTGTGTCGGCGCCGGTGATGTCACCCGCGGCGGCGCCGGGGCCACCGGCGCTGCTCCGCCAGCGCGGCCTCCAGCCGCGCCACCTCGGGGTGGTCCCCCTGACCCCGAGCCCGCCGCAGCGCCCAGCGCAACCGCCCCCGCCGGCCCACCAGCGCCCGGACGACGGTCACGAGCAGCACGAGGCCCGCCACCCAGCCGACCACCTCCGGCACCGGCGCCGGCGCACCGAAGGCGTCGAGCAGCGCGTACCCGACGACGTAGCCGAGGACGACGACCAGCAGCGCCGGCACGGCGAAGACGAGAAGTCCCACGGCACCCCTTCACCTCGCGGCCGCCCGCCGGACGCAGGTCGACACCTGCGCTGCGCCCTGCTCCTGGATTGTCGCTGGTAGCGTCCATCCAGTGAAGGCCACCGTCGACGCCCTCGGTCGCATCGTCGTGCCGAAGCCGCTGCGTGACGCCCTCGGGCTCGCGCCGGGCACCGTGGTGGACGTGAGCCGTTACGGCGCAGGTCTCCACCTGGTCCCGGCCGGTCGGACCGCCCGGCTCGTCGAGGAGGACGGCCGGCTGGTCGCCGAGTCGACGACGGAGGTCACTGACGACATCGTCTTCGGGCTGATCGACGCCGGCCGCCGGTGAGGCCGCTGGCCTTCGACACGAGCGCTGCCATCCCCCTGCTGCTCAGGTCCCACACCGCCCACGAGGCCGTCCGGCGGTACGCGTACGGGCGGGCCGCCGCGCTGACCACCCACTCGCTGGCCGAGACGTACTCCGTGCTGACCCGGCTGCCCGGCGACGCCCGCGTCGCCCCGTGGGACGCCGTCCGGCTGCTGGAGTCCGGCTTCCCCAGGGTGCTTCCCGTCCCGCGGGACGAGAACAGGGGCCTCCCGCGCGTTCTGGCCGCCCGGGACCTGGCGGGCGGAGCCGTCTACGACGCTCTCGTCGGCCTCGCCGCCCGAGCCGCGGCACTGCCGCTGCTCACCCGGGACGCCCGCGCCCTGAGCACCTACAGGGCGCTGGGCGTCGATGTCGAACTGGTGCCCGCGTGAGGCTGCAGCCGCAGGTGCCCGACGAGCCCCGCCGGACGCAGGCCCGCCGGACGCAGGCCCGCCGGACGCAGCCCCGCCGGGGCGACCTCAGCGCACCAGGGAGCCGGTGTCCTCCCGCGCCGCGATCCGCTCCCGCTGCGGGACGACGGTGTACTTCGGGTCGCGGGCGCTGGCCATCCCGGCCTCGTAGACCCCGAACCGGGTGAGCAGCGAGCCGGCCGCCAGCAGCGCCCCGGCGGCCACCGCACCGGCCCGCCGGCGCCCGGCCAGCAGGGTCAGCCCCGCGCCGGCAGCGGTGCACGCCCGCGCCGCCTTCAGGTAGCGCCCGGCCTTGCCCTCGTGGAAGGGCTCGCTGACGACACCGTGGCCGTTCTCCACCCGGCGCATCACCGCCAGCTCCAGCGCGGCCCCGGCCACCGCGGTCCCCCGCGACGGGCCGGCCTCCGCGACCGGGGTGAACGCCATCGTCAGGCCGCCCCCGGCGGCCATCGCCGAGCCGGCGAACACGAACGGCAGCTCGCGGCCGGGCTCCTTCCACGACGGGACGGCGGTGTTGGCGAACAGGACCGCGGTGTAGGTCGCCATCGGCCCGCCGAAGAGGGCCGACACCGCCGAGCCGAACCGCTTCAGCCGCGGGAACCAGCCCAGCAGCTCCACCGCCGCCGTGGCACCGGCCGCCGCGCTGAACGGCGCCAGGATGTAGGAGCCCACCGACAGCGGGGACGTCGGCTTGAGCACCCGCAGCATGTGCAGGAACCGCTCGGGCCGGCCCAGGTCGTGGATCAGCCAGCCCACCGACAGCACCGACGCGGCGCCGGCCGTCAGGCGGCCCGACCGCGCCAGCGCCGGGCGACCGGTCGCGTCGGCCAGGGACCCGAGGGCGGCCGACGTCCCGGCCGCGCCCCCGAGGAACAGGTACAGCGGCACGTCCGGCGTCTTCCACACCGGTTCCTTGATGATCGGGCGCCCGTAGTAGGAGCCGAACTCCGCGTCGGCCACCACCGGCGCGCCGTCGGCCGCCCCGGGCCGCCGGCCCAGCCGCTCGCTGCCGCCGCGGCCGCGCCTGCGGCGCTCGCGGTCGTGCGCCGACGGCCCGTCGGCCCGCCGCCAGCCACCCCCCGGCTGCGCCACACCCCCCGGCTGCGCCCCGCCGCCCGGCTGCGCCGTGCCCCCGGTCACCGGGGCCGCCGCGAGCCGAGCACCGCCGAAGCGATGACGCCCAGCATCACCGCCGCGGCCGCCCCGGCCGACTTCCACAGCGCCGGCAGGTCACGGGTGGGCACGACCGGGTCCGGCGGGAGGCCGTAGACCTCCGGCTCGTCGAGCAGGAGGAAGAACGCCCCGGCGCCGCCGACGCCGTCCCCCTCGTCGCGCCCGTAGAGCCGGGCGGTCTGCACGCCCTGCTCCTTCAGCGTGGCCAGCCGGGCGTCGGCGCGGGCCTGCAGCTCGTCGAGGTTGCCGAACTGGATGGACTCCGTGGGGCAGGCCGTCGCGCAGGCGGGCATGAGCCCGTCGAGGGTGCGGTCGTAGCAGAGGGTGCACTTGAACACCCGCCCGTCGTCCTTGCGCTGGTCGATGACCCCGTAGGGGCAGGCCGGCACGCAGTAGCCGCAGCCGTTGCAGATGTCGCCCTGGACGACGACCGTGCCGAACTCGGTGCGGAACAGCGCCCCCGTCGGGCAGACGTCGAGGCAGCCGGCGTGCGTGCAGTGCTTGCACACGTCCGAGCTCATCAGCCAGCGGATCTCGCGGTCGGCCGAGCGCCCCGTCTGCGGGTCGAACTCGGCCAGCGCCTCGGCGTTGAGCACGCTGTCCTGCCGGGTCTGCGAGCCGTCGGCGAGCCCGTGCGCCCCCGGGGTGCCGCCGGCGCCGGGCAGCCCGACGCCCGGCATCGGCAGGTCGACCGGGCGGCTCTGCTCGACGAAGGCCACGTGCCGCCAGGAGTTGGCGCCCAGCATGCCGGTGTTGTCGTAGGACATGCCGGTCAGGCCCATCCGGTCGCGGACACCGTCCGCGTCGTCCATCGGCAGCATGTTCCACTCCTTGCACGCCACCTCGCAGGCCTTGCAGCCGATGCACACCGAGGTGTCGGTGAAGAAGCCGACCCGCGCCGGGTGGTCGCCGTCGTACCCGGCGTCCCCCGCGACGTCCGGCAGCGGCCCGTAGAGCCGGTTGGCCGGGTCGTTCCCGGAGAAGGCCGGGCTGGCCGAGCTGACGGTCGTCACATGCCCTCCACGGTCTCGACCGGCGCGCGCCCGTTCAGCGGCACCAGCCCGCTGGGCACGCCGGCCCGCCGCCGGTAGCCCTCGACGAACTCGACCAGCGCCGTCCCGCGCGGGCGCCGGCCCGGCCGGATGTCGCAGCTGGCCACCTTGGACTCCTGGATGTGCACGTTCGGGTCCATGACGACGCCGAACAGGTCGTTGGCCGCGTCGCCGGTGGAGATGCCCCGCTCACCCCAGTGGTACGGGACGCCGATCTGGTGGATCAGCCGCCCGTCGGTGGTCTTCAGCGGGCGCATCCGCTCGGTGACCAGCACCTTGGCCTCGATCGCGCTGCGCGCGCTGACCAGCGTCGCCCAGCCGCCGTTCTCCAGCCCGCGCTCCTCGGCCAGCTGCGGGCTGACCTCGACGAAGAACTCCGGCTGCAGCTCCGACAGGTAGGGCAGGGTGCGGCTCATCCCGCCGGCGGTGTGGTGCTCGGTGAGCCGGTAGGTGGTGAACACGTACGGGTAGACCCGCGCGCCCGGGTCGTCGCCGGAGGGGTTGAGCCGGTTCCACGGCGCGTGGATCTCCTCGCGCCCCGGGTTGGACTGCTGCTTGTACAGCAGGTTGGTCATCGGCGACTCGGCCGGCTCGTAGTGCGTCGGCATCGGGCCGTCGGCCAGGCCCGCCGGCGCGTACAGCCAGGCCTTCCCGTCGTCCTGCATGATGAACGGGTCGGCGCCGCCGATGCCGTCCTGCGCCTTCGCGCCCTCCGGCGGCACGTAGTCCGGCCGCTTGCCCTTCTCGAAGTCGGGCACGTCGACGCCGGTCCACTCGCCGGCGTCCTCGTCCCACCACACGTACTTCTTGCGCTCGCTCCACGGCCGGCCCTCGGGGTCGGCGCTGGCGCGGTTGTAGAGGGTGCGGCGGTTGAGCGGCCACGCCCAGCCCCACTCGGCGGCCACGTAGTCCTGCTCCCGGCCGGGCTTGCGGCGGGCCGACTGGTTCACCTCGTCGGCGTAGACGCCGGTGTAGATCCAGCAGCCGCCGGTGGTCGACCCGTCGTCCTTCATCTCCGTGTAGGAGGAGAGGGTGCGCCCGTCGGGGCCGACGCCGTTGATCTCCCGCAGCACCGCCTCGGCGCTGGGCTCGGCGTGCTCGCCGTGGGTCGGGTAGTCCCAGACCAGGTCCAGCAGCGGGCGGTCGCGCGGGTCGGTGGAGTCCTTCAGCTTCTCCCTGAGCCGGCGGCCGAGGTGGAAGTAGAACCACAGGTCGCTGCGGCACTCGCCCGGCGGCTCGACGGCCTTGTGCCGCCACTGGAGCAGCCGCTGGGTCTGGGTGAACGTGCCCTCCTTCTCCACGTGCGTGGCGGCGGGCATGAAGAACACCTCGGTCGGGACCTGGTCGGTGACCATCTCCCCGGTGGCGATCTCCGGGCCGTCCTGCCAGAACGTGGCCGACTCGATCATCTGCAGGTCGCGGACGACGAGCCACTCCAGGTTGGCCAGCCCGAAGCGCTGCATGCGCCCGTTGGCGTGGCCCACCGCCGGGTTCTCCCCGACGAGGAAGTAGCCGGGCACCTTGCCCTCGATCATGTCGGCGACCGTGCGGTAGGAGCTGTGGTCGCCGCTGATCCGCGGCATGTAGTCGAAGCAGAAGTCGTTCTCCGGCTGCGCCGCGTCGCCCCACCAGGACTTCAGCAGGCTGACGGTGTAGGCGCGCATGTTGCCCCAGAAGCCGATCCGCTGGTCGCCGAGCGCGCAGTAGTCGTCGAGCGACTGGTGCTGCTTGGCGTGCGGCATCGGCAGGTAGCCGGGGAGGATGTTGAACAGCGTCGGGATGTCCGTGGACCCCTGGATGCTGGCGTGCCCCCGCAGCGCGAGGATCCCCCCGCCCGGCCGGCCCATGTTGCCCAGCAGCGCCTGCAGGATCGAGCAGGTGCGGATGTACTGCACGCCCACGGTGTGGTGCGTCCAGCCCACCGAGTACACCCACGCCGTCGTCCGGTCCCGGCCGCTGTTGGCCGTGATCGCCTCGGCGACCTCGAGGAACACCTCGGGCTCGACGCCGCAGATCTCGCCGACCAGCTCCGGGGTGTAGCGGGAGAAGTGCCGCTTGAGGACGTTGATCACGCAGCGCGGGTGCTGCAGGGTCTCGTCGCGCTCAGGCTTCGGGACCGCCCCGGAGCCCCCGCTGCCGGCGGTCTCGAACTGGTCGGCGCTGCGGACGTCGACGTCCTCACCGGACTGCTCCTGCATCCGGTCGGCCCGGCCGCCGTCGTTGGGGGACTTGACCTGACCGCCGGGCTGCGCGGTGGAGCGCTGGCCGGCCGCCGCCGGGGTGTCCACGCCGTCGTACTGCCAGCTGGACTCGTCGTACTTGCGGGTCTCCGGGTCGAAGCCGGAGAACAGGCCGTCGAGGTCCTCGGTGTCCTGGAAGTCCTCCCGGACCAGCGTCGCGGCGTTGGTGTAGGCGAGCACGTACTCCCGGAAGTACAGCTCGTTCTGCAGCACGTGGTTGATCAGCCCGCCGAGGAAGGCGATGTCGGTGCCGGCGCGCAGCGGGACGTGCCGGTCGGCCAGCGCGCTGGTGCGGGTGAACCGCGGGTCGACGTGGATGACCTTCGCGCCCCGGTCCTTGGCCTCCATCACCCACTGGAAGCCGACCGGGTGGCACTCGGCCATGTTCGAACCCTCGATGACGATGCAGTCGGAGTTCGCGAGGTCCTGCTGGAAGCTGGTGGCGCCGCCGCGCCCGAACGTGGTCCCCAGACCGGGGACCGTGGCGGAGTGCTATATGCGGGCCTGGTTCTCGATCTGGATGGCCCCCATGGCGCTGTACAGCTTCTTCATGAGGTAGTTCTCCTCGTTGTCGAGGGTCGCCCCTCCGAGGCTCGCTATCCCCATGGTGCGGTTGAGCGTCCGGCCGTCCTCGTCCTCGGCCTCCCAGCGCTTGCGGCGGGCGTCGAGCACGCGGTCGGCGATCATGTCCATCGCCGTGTCGAGGTCGAGGTCCTCCCACTCCGTCCCGTACGGGCGGCGGTAGCGGACCTCGGTGACCCGGCTCGGGCTGGTCACCAGCTGCTTGCTGGCGCTGCCCTTGGGGCACAGCCGGCCGCGGCTGATCGGCGAGTCCGGGTCGCCCTCGATCTGCAGGATCTGCTCGTCCTTGACGTACACGCGCTGGCCGCAGCCCACGGCGCAGTACGGGCAGACGCTCTGGACCACGCGGTCGGCGGTCGCCGTCCGGCTGGTCAGCTGCTCGGTGCCCTTGTTGCGCGCGGCCCTGCCGCGGCCGAGCGGGTCCGGTCCGGTGAGCTGCCGGTACACCGGCCACGCGTCGAGCCAGGTCTTCACCCGGCCGACTCTGCCATGTTGGGCACGATCCGGCCGCTCGGAACCCGGATGCCGCCGTCCGCCCGCTGCCGGCCGGTGGGTGGGGCTTCCGGGGGCCGCCGCCTGCCCCCTCCGGCCCCGCCGGGCCTCCCGGCCCCCCGCCCCCGGCGGTGATCATGGGGATCTGGCCGGCCGCCCCGGCGTGTCGGCGCGTGTCCCCGGCAAGACGCCCATGATCACCGCGGCGACGTGGCGGCGGGGCGCGGCCCGGCGGTGATCATGGGGATGTGGCCGGCCGCCCCGGCGTGTCGGCGCGTGTCCCAGGCAAGACGCCCATGATCACCGCGGCGAAGGGGCGGCGAAGGGGCGGCGAAGGGCGGCGAAGGGGCGGCGAAGGGGTGGGGACCCGCGGCGGGCCGCGGCCGGGGGAGGCCGGCGATCACGGTGAGTCCGGGCGCCAGCCGCGGCTGAGCAGGGCCCGGCGGCAGCGCTCGACCACCACGGTCGGGCCGTCGACGTGCCGCGCGGCGAAGCGGAGCAGCAGCCAGCCGTCCGCGGCCATGAGCGAGTACCGGTCGAGGTCCCGGCCGAACTGGTCGTGGTCGGCGTGCTGCCGGCCCTCGTACTCCACGGCCACCCGCCAGCGGCTCCACCCCAGGTCGGCGTGGACCACCTCCCGGCCCCACCGGTCGTGCACCGGCATCTGGATCTCGAGAGCGGGCAGGTCGCTGGTCACGAGCCAGTACCGGGTGAGGCTCTCCGGCCGCGAGGCCGCGCGCCCGTCGAGCAGCGGCGCGCACTCGCGGGCGCGGACGACGCCCCGCAGCCCGCCGGCCCGTGCCAGGCGCGCGGCCAGGTCGTCGGCGGTGAGGTGGCCGCCCCGCATCAGCGCGTCCCCGACCGCGACCAGCTCCTGCGGCGGGAGGAGCGGCGCCAGGTCGAGCCAGGTCTGGGGGCCGGAGGTCACGGCGAGGCCGTCGAGGTCCACGACGTCGGCGGCGGCGATCCCCCGGGCGTGCACGACCAGGCCGGCGCGCCGTGGCAGGGACAGCCGTGGGCTGAGCACCACGTGGACCGAGGAGCGGCGGGCCGGCGCACCCAGCAGCTCGGCCGCCGTCCAGAGGCCGAAGGCGGCGTCGTCCGGCAGCACCGGCGCCCATGCCGCGCAGCGGGTTCGCAGGTCGGGCTCGGCGGCGGAGGAGAGGTACAGGCCCTTGCCCAGCCGGACGCCGTCCCGCCGGATCTGCCCGCGCGTGGCGCCGGCCGCCCGCGCCGCCGCCCAGGTGTAGGCCTCGCCCAGCTCGATGTCGGTCACCCGGCGACCGTGCTGGCCCGGAGCCGCCCACAGCGGTGGCGACGACGACCTGTGGACGCCGCTGCCGGGTGTGGGCGCCCCCCCCCCCCCCGGCCGCGGTGATCATGGGCTTCTTGCCGGGGACACGCGCGGACACGCCCAGGCGGCCGGCCAGACGCCCATGATCACCGCTGGGGAAGTCGCCCATGATCACCGCCGGGGGGTGGCGGGCGGGTGAACGGTCGGTGCGGACCTGGGAACCAGGGTGGTCCCGGGGATCCTGGTGGGGGTGAATCCCCTGGGTCCTGTCACCCCCGGGCCCGATACTGGGTCGGTGGGTGGGCCGTCGATGCACTTCCTCGGGCACTCGACGGTCCGCGTCGAGCTGGCCGGCGTCACCGTGCTCACCGACCCGCTGCTCACCTCGCGGGTCGGGCCGCTGCGCCGCGTCGTCCCCCCGCCGGCGCCGGAGACCTGGGCCGGCGTCGACCTCGTCCTCGTCAGCCACCTGCACGGCGACCACCTGCACCTGCCCTCGCTGCGCCGGCTGGGCCCCGACGTCCGGGTCGCGGTCCCCCGCGGCGCCGGGCGCTGGCTGCGCGGCCGGGGGGTGCGCGACGTGGTGGAGGTCGCGCCCGGGGAGTCCTTCACCCACGGCCCGCTGACGGTGACCGCCGTCCCGGCCGCGCACAGCGGCCACCGCTGGGGGCCGCGGCTGACCCACGGGCCCGACACCCGCGCGGTCGGGCACCTGCTCGAGGGCGGCGGGAGCACCGTCTACGTCAGCGGCGACACCGGGCTGTTCGACGGCATGCGGGAGCTCGCGGGCGCCGCCCTCGACATCGCGCTGCTGCCGGTCTGGGGCTGGGGGCCCTCGCTGGGCCCCGGCCACCTCGACCCGCAGCAGGCGGCCGAGGCGGTGGCCCGGCTGCGCCCGCGGCTGGCGGTGCCCGTGCACTGGGGCACCCTCGCCGTGCGCGGGGCCACCGCGCTGCCGCGGCTGGGCAGCCGGATGCGCCGGCTGCTCACGTCCCCGCCGCACGAGTTCGCCGCCGCCGTCACCGCCCGGGCGCTGCCCACGCGGGTGGCGGTCACCCTGCCCGGGAACCCGGTCCTGCTGGGGACGACGGCATGAGCGCGCTGGCCTCGAGCTGGACCGACGGCGCGAGCATCGGCTACCCGGTCCTCTTCGGCGGCGTGCTGCTCGGCTCCATCGCGCCGGTGGTGCCGACCGGGGCGATCGTCGGCGCCGGGGCGGCGTTCGCGATGACCGCGCACGGGCTGAACCTGCCGCTGGTGGTGCTCGTCGCCACGCTGGCGGCCTGGACCGGGGACGTCGTCACCTTCACCATCTGCCGGTCCGGGGGCCCCGCCGCGGTGCGCTGGGTGGCCCGCGGCCAGCACGCCGACCGCATCGCCGAGGTCCGCGAGCAGTTCCGGCAGCACGGCTGGCAGATCATCGTCGTCGGCCGGCTGCTGCCCGCCGGGCGCATCCCGGTGCTCCTGGCGGCCGGCGCGCTGGCCTACCCGTGGCGCCGGCTGCTGCCCGCCTCGTTCACCGCCGCCGCGCTGTGGGCGCTGGCCTACTCCCTGCTCGGCGTGATCAGCGGCGGCATCTTCGACTCCCCGCTGACCGCCGTCCTGCTGGCCACGGTCCTGGTCCTGGTCGTCGGCGCGCTGCTCAACCTGCTCGGCAACCGCCGGCGCCGGGCCCGGGAGCCGGGCGAGCCCCCCACCGCGGCCGGCCCCGGTGCCCGCCGGCCCGACCCCACCCGCCCCGACGCCACCCCCTGCGGTCCGGCGTGAGCGCGGCCCCCCGGGTCGTCGGCCGCGTCCTGCAGGCCGGGCGCACGCCGGCCCGGCTGGTCCTCACCTGGGCGGTCACCACCGCGGCGCTGGTCCTGCTCGACGACCGGCTGCGCACCTTCACCATGGACTCCTGGTGGCAGCCCCCGGTCATCGCGCTGCTGCTCGGGCTGCTCACCGCGGTGGCCTGGCCGCTGGTCATGCGGGTCGCCCTGCCCCTGGCCTTCCTCACCCTCGGCCTGGGCAGCTTCCTGCTGCTCGGCGCGGCCGTGCTCGGGCTCTCCTTCCTCGTGCCCGGCGTGGTCATCACCGGCCTGCCCACCGCGGTGGTCGTCGGGGTGGTCATGGCCGGGGTCTCCGGGGTGGTCAGCAGCGTGCTCGCCCTCGACGAGGACGAGCTGTTCTTCCGCCGCGCGCGGCGACGGGCCCGGCGGGCGCAGCCGGACGGCGACCGCCCGCCCGGCGTGCTGTTCCTGCAGATCGACGCGCTCTCCTACGAGACGGCCCGGCGCGCGGTCCGCGACGGCTCCATGCCGGTCCTGTCCGCCTGGCTGCGCTCGGGCAGCCACGCGATGACCTCCTGGCACACCGACTGGAGCTCGCAGACCGGCGCGGCGGTCAGCGGCATCCTGCACGGGTCGAACGAGGACGTCCCGGGCTTCCGCTTCTACGACAAGGACCGCGACCGCATCGTGCGGGTCTCCTCCCCCACCGACGCCGCGGAGATCGAGCGCCGGCTCTCCGACGGCCGCGGGCTGCTCGCCGGCGGCGGGGCCAGCCGCGGCAACCTGTTCACCGGCGACGCCGCGCACGTCAGCCTCACCATGAGCTCGCTGGCCCACGTGGTCCCCGCCCGCTCCCGCCGGGCCCGCCGCCGGGAGCGGGTCGGCACCGGCTACTACGCCTACTTCGCCAGCCCGGTGAACGCCCTGCGCACCCTCGCGGTCTCCCTGGTCGACGTCGGCCGGGAACTGCTCGCCGCGGCCCGGGAGCGGCGCGACGACGTCCGGCCGCGCACCTCCCGCGGCGGCCTGTACCCGCTGGCCCGCCCGGGGACGACGGTGATCAGCCGGGACGTCGTCGTCTTCGCCCTGCTCGAGGACATGCTGGCCGGCCGCCCGGTGGCCTACGCGGACTTCCTCGGCTACGACGAGGCGGCCCACCACGCCGGGCTCGAGCGGGCCGACAGCCTGGCCGTGCTGCGCACCATCGACCAGCAGATCGGCCGGCTGCAGCGGGCCGCGCAGCTCGCCCCCCGCGAGTACCACCTGGTCTGCCTGTCCGACCACGGCCAGACCCAGGGCGAGTCCTTCGCCACCCGCTTCGGCGAGACGGTCGAGGCGCTCGTCGGCCGGCTGTGCGGCGGCTCGGAAGCCGGCACCGGGCACCTCACCGGGCCCCGCGACAGCCGCCGGCTGACCGAGGGCTGGCAGGTCGGGGCCGCCCTGGCCGAGGGCGCCGGCCCGATCGCCCGGCGGCTGCGGGAGCGGGCCGAGCGGGGCGCCGGCCGGCCGCACGACCACGAGCTGCCGGCCGACCGCGCCGGGCAGGTGCCGCGGGTCGCCCCGGGGGTCGTCGTCGCCGTCTCCGGGCACACCGCGATGGTCTCCTTCCCCGACATCCCGGGCCGGGTGCCGCTGGAGGAGATCGAGCAGCACTGGCCGGCGCTGCTACCCGGGCTGGTCGACCACGACGGCGTCGGGTTCCTGCTGGTGCACTCCACCGAGCAGGGCCCGGTCGTGCTCGGCCGGGACGGCGTGCACCGGCTGGCCACCGGCGAGGTGCTCGGCGAGGACCCGCTCACCCCCTACGGCCCGCACGCCGCCCGCCTGGTGGCCCGCGCCTCGACGTTCCGGCACTGCGCCGACGTCGTGGTCAACAGCCGGTACGACCCGCACACCGACGAGGCGTCGGCCTTCGAGCCGCACGTCGGCTCGCACGGCGGGCTCGGCGGCCCGCAGCAGCTCGGCTTCCTGCTGCACCCCCGCTCGTTCCGGCCGCCCGGCGAGATCGTCGGGGCCGAGCACCTGCACCGCGTGCTGCGCGGCTGGCTGACCGACCTCGGCCACCCCGAGCCGACCGGGGAGGGGGCCGCGGTGGGTCCGGACAGCGCCACCGCGCGGGCGCGGCGCTCCCCCGCCCCCGTGGCCGACGTCCCGGCCTGACCGGCCGGCGCCCCGGCCGGCGGGGACGGTACGTCAGCCGGCCGACGGCGAGGGCGACGCCGCCAGCGCCGCCGACACCGCCCGCGCCAGCCCCGGGGCGTGCTCGGCGGCCAGGAGGTCGTGGTGTGCCCCGGGCACGTCGGCGACCGCGAGGTCGGGCGCGACCCGCCGCCACGCGGCGAGCTGGTTCATGATCACCGGGATCCGCCGGCGCGCCCGGAAGTAGCTCACCCGCCCGCCGTAGGGGCCCCACGCGTGCGCGTTGAACAGCTCCTCGCTGCGCTGCAGCGCCGCCTCCTCGGGGGCCGGCGGGGGCGCCGGCGCCAGGCGCAGCAGCGGGGCCAGCGGGCCGGCGCGCAGGAAGTCCACCGGGCCGTCCTCGGCCATGCCCGGCACGAAGCGGGCCAGCAGCGCCGCCAGGTGGTACAGCCGCTGCCGGTTCCGGGACAGCCGGCCGGTCGGCGGCAGGACGTCGAGCAGGCCGAGGAAGGGCACCTCCCGGCCCCGGGCGGTCAGCAGCCGGGCCATCTCGTAGGCCACCAGCCCGCCGAAGGAGTACCCGGCCAGCCGCACCGGCCCGGCCGGCCACACCGTCGAGACCGTCTCCACGTGCCGGCGGGCCAGCTCGGCGACCCCGCCGCCCTCACCGGGGGGCACGGGCAGCCCGTACACCGGGGCGTCGGTGTCCAGGGCCTCGACCAGGGCCCGGTAGGCGTCGACGTCCCCGAAGGCCCCGTGCACCAGGACCAGCGGCGGCTCGCCGGCCGCCCCCTCCCGGAGCGGCTCCACCGTCGCCCCCTGCGGGTCGGCCTCGGCCAGCGCCGTGGTCAGGCCGCGGACGGTCGGCTCGGCGGCGAACACCTCCAGGCCCACCGGGCGGCCGAGCTCGCTGCGCAGCCGGCGCAGCACGGTCATCGAGCTGCGGGAGGTCCCGCCGGCGTCGAAGAAGTCGGCGTCGTCGGGCACGGGGGCGCCGAGGACCTCGGTGAAGACGCGGGCCACCGCGTCGTGCACGCCGCCCTGCGGGCCGTCCGCGGCCGGCGAGGGCGCCGCAGCAGCCGCAGCAGCCGCCCCGGCCGCGGCCGCCGCGGCCGCCGCGATGCCCCGCAGCGACCCCGGGTTGCGCAGCGCGGCGGTGTTGCGCACCGGCTCGCCGTCGAGCACCGCGCGGGCGGCCGCCTCCGACCGCTTGCCGTTGTGCGTCAGCGGCAGCTCGTCGACGGCCAGCAGCAGGTCCGGCACGTGCGCCGGCGACCCCTCCCGCCGCAGCGCCGCCCGGAGCGCGACGGCCAGCCCGTCGTCCAGCTCCACCCCGGGCCGCAGCACCACGAGCAGCGCCAGCCGGGTGCTGCCCTCCGCCGCCGGGTCGCGGGTCTCGACCGCCATGGCGTCGGCCACCCCGGGGACCGCCCGCGCGATCGTGTAGATCTCCGAGGGCCCGATCCGGACGCCGGCGACGTTGAGCACGCCGTCCGAGCGGCCGTGCACCCGCGCCGAGCCGTCGGCGTCGACGTCGACGCGGTCGCCGTGCGTCCACACCCCCGGGTGCCGGGCGAAGTAGGCGGCCCGGAAGCGCTCGCCGTCCGGGTCGTCCAGGAAGCCGGTCGGCCGGGAGGGGAACGGGTTGCGGCAGACCAGCTCGCCGACCTGCCCGAGCACCGGGCGGCCGGCGTCGTCGAGGGCGGCGACGTCCAGGCCGAGGCTGAGCGCCTGCGACCGGCCGGGCCGCACCGGCAGCTCCGGGGAGCCGAGGACGAAGCAGCCGACGATGTCGGTGCCGCCGGAGATCGACTGCAGCGGCACGGCCCCGACGGCGTCGGCGGCCCAGCGGAACTGCCACTCGTGCAGCACGGCGCCGGTCGAGAGCACCGCGCGCAGCCGGGAGAGGTCCACCTCGTCGCGCGGCCGGTACCCCTCGTCCTGGCACAGCTGCAGGTACGCCGGGCTGGTGCCCAGCACCGTGACGCCGTGCTCGGCGGCCAGCCGCCACAGCGTGTCCGGCCCGGTCAGCGGCACGTCGGCGAGCACCACGTGCGCCCCGACGGCGAGCGCCGAGAGCTGCCAGTTCCACATCATCCAGGCGGTGGTGGTGTGGAAGTGCAGCGTGTCGCCGGGGCCCAGGTCGCCGTGCAGCCGGTGCTCCTTGACGTGCTCCAGCAGCGAGCCGCCGGTGCCGTGCACCATCGCCTTCGGCGGGCCGGTCGTGCCCGAGGACGCCATCACCCACAGCGGCGCGTCGAACGGCTGCCGGGGCCAGGCGGGGCCCGGGTCGCCGGCCGGGACGGCGGCCACCCGGTCGGCGAGGCGGTCGACGGCCACCCCCTCCAGGGCGGGCAGCGGCCCGTCGTCGAGCAGCAGCACCCGCTCGGCGGTGGGCAGGCCGGCGAGCACCGCGGCGAGCACGTCGTCGGCCGGCGCGTCGGGGCGGGCCATGCCGGTCCGGTCCACCAGCAGGGTCGCCGCCCGCACCGGCCCGAACCGGCCGAGCAGCGTGCTCGGGCCCATGTCCGGGGTGGCGGTCGACAGCGCGGCGCCCAGCCCGGCGACGGCGAGCGCCGCGACGGCGACCGCGGCGGTGTTCGGCGCGACGGCCAGCACCGCGGCCCCCGGGCCGACGCCTGAGTCGGCCAGGGCGCGGGAGGTCCGGCGGACGGCGGCCCGCAGCTCCCCGCGGGTGTACCGCTCCACCGACCCGTCGGCGTGCACGGAGGTCAGGGCGGGGGCGTCGTCCCCGGCGCCGTCCACCGCCCGCAGCGCGTTCTCGGCGTAGTTGAGCCGCACGCCGGGGAAGAACCGCGCCGTCCGCACGTCCCCCTCGGTCAGGACCGGGTCGGCCGAGCCCTCCCAGACCAGGCCGGACCAGTCGAGGAACGTGCGCCAGAAGTCGCCGGGGGCGGCCACCGACCAGGCGTGCAGCGCGGGAGGGGTGGGCAGCGGGCGGCCGGCGACGGCCTCGGCGCGCGCCCGGAAGCCGGCGACCTGCGGGGCCGCGGTCCGGGGCCCGGCGGGCGCGGGCCCCACCGGGGGCGGGGTCTTCACCGTGGACCTCCTGGGGGGAGCAGGACGACACCGGGGGCGGGCACGGGGACGTCGGCCGCCAGGGCGGCGAGCGACCCGGCCGGGACGGGCAGCGCGGTCACCCACTCCGGCCCGACCCGTCCCGAGTCGGCCACCGGGGTCACCACGTCGGCGGGGGGACGGCGGATCCCGGTCCCCCGCGCCTTGAGCACGGCCTCCTTCTGCACCCAGCAGCGGGTGACCGCGGGCAGCCGGGAGGCGGCGGGGAGCTCGGCGATCCGGGCCTGCTCGGCGGGCGCCAGCCAGCCCTCGGCGGGCGCGGCGGCGGCCTCGGCGTCCCGGTGCGGCTGCACGTCGACGCCGATCCGCGCGCCTGCCGCGACCGCCACCAGGGCGAGGTCCCCGCCGGCCGAGCAGGACAGGCCGAGGTCCGCCCCGTCGACCAGCGGCCGGCCGCGGTCGCCGCGCAGGGGCACCGCGGCCGGCGGGACGCCGAGCACCCCGCCGAGCACCCGGCGCAGGCCGGCGCGGACCAGGAGCCGGCGGCGCCGCACGGCCGGGACGCCGCGCTCGGCGCGCTCGCGCTCGGCGGCGGTGAGGACGGCGGCGGCCGCGTCGAGGTCCCACCCCGGGTCGGCGAGGTCGAGGAGGTGGACGACGACCACGGCGGGGCCCCGGGCAGGGCGCCGCCGCGTCAGGTGTCGCGCCGCTCGTCCCGCCATGTCCCCCCGGGCGTCCCGCCCTGTGTCCCCCGGACCCGCGTCCGCCGACCACCGTACGAGCGGCCCCCCTCGCCTGCCAACGGCTCCCGGGCGCCGGGCCCGGTGACGGCCGCCGGACGTGCGTGTGAACACTGGCCTCCCGCCGTGGCGCCGGCGACCGGCCGTCCCGGAGAGTGGGCCGATGCGACCCGACGCCGGCGCGTGGTTCCGGACCCGCACGACCTCCGTCCCCACCCTCGACGCGGTCGACGCCGACCTCCTGCTGCGGGCCAGGCGCCGCGGCCGGCAGCGGGTCAGCGTCGTCCTCCCCGCCCGCGACGAGGAGGCCACCGTGGGGCGGCTGGTCGCCGACCTGCGCCGGCACTGGGTCGAGGAGGTCCCGCTGGTCGACGAGCTGCTCGTCGTCGACTCCGACTCGACCGACGGCACGGCCGCGGCGGCCCGGGCCGCCGGGGCCGAGGTGGTGGCCGCCGGCGACGTGCTGCCGGCCCACGGCCACCGGCCCGGCAAGGGCGAGGCGCTGTGGAAGTCGCTGGCCGCCACGACGGGGGACCTGGTGGTCTTCCTCGACGCCGACCTGCTCGGCGACGTCCGGCACTACGTCCCCGGGCTGCTCGGCCCCCTGCTCACCGACCCGGGCGTCGACTACGTCAAGGGCTGCTACACCCGGCCGCTGGAGGTCGGCGGCCGGGTGCTCCCCGCCGGCGGCGGGCGGGTCACCGAGCTCACCGCGCGCCCGCTGCTCAACGCCCTGTGGCCCGAGCTGGCCGGCGTCGTCCAGCCGCTGGGCGGCGAGTACGCCGGCCGGCGGTCGGCGCTGGAGCAGGTGCCGTTCGTCTCCGGCTACGGCGTGGAAGTCGGGCTGCTGGTCGACCTGCTCGACCTGGTCGGCCTGCACGCGCTGGCGCAGGTGGACCTCGGCGTCCGGCGGCACACCTCCCAGGACGAGGTGGCCCTCGGCCGGATGGCCGGCCAGGTGGTGTCGGCGGTCCTCGCCCGCGCCGGCGGGCTGCGCACCGACCCCGGCGGCCTGCTCACCCGGTTCACCCACGACGGGACGGCGTTCGTGCCGGGCAGCACCGCGGTCGCCGTGGACGAGCGCCCGCCGATGGCCACCGTGCCCGGGTACCGGGCGCGCACCGACGAGGTCGGCTGAGGTCCGGGGCCGCTCCGGCGCGCCGCGCGGCCCGCGATCCGGTACAACGGCACCCCGGGTGCAGACCAGCCGCCCGGGACCGTCCGGGCCCGCCGCCCCCGGCGCGACGGGCCCGCCCGCGTGCCGGCGAGGCCGTCGGCACCGCCTCCCCGGGAGGGCACGTGCGCCCCGACGTCCGGCACTGGTTCGGCACCCGCACCTACACCGCGGGCACCTGGCGGGCAGCGCAGCTGCTCGAGCGCAAGGCCGACGGCGGCACCACGGTGAGCGTGGTGCTGCCCGCCCTCGACGAGGAGCGCACCGTCGGCGACATCGTCGCCGCCCTCCGGCGCGCGCTGGTCGAGGACTGCCCCCTGGTCGACGAGGTGGTCGTCGTCGACAGCGGCTCCACCGACCGGACCGCGCAGGTCGCGGCGACCGCGGGGGCGACGGTGGTGACCGCCGCCGACGTGCTGCCCGCGCACGGCGGCCGGCCCGGCAAGGGCGAGGCGCTGTGGAAGTCGCTGCACGCCACCACCGGCGACCTCGTCGTCTTCGTCGACGCCGACCTCATCGGCTTCGACCCGCAGTTCGTCGTCGGCCTGCTGGGCCCGCTGCTCACCGACCCGGCGATCGGCTACGTCAAGGCCCTCTACGACCGCCCGCTCACCACCGTCGACGGCATCGTGCCCTCCGGCGGCGGGCGGGTCACCGAGCTGCTCGCGCGGCCGCTGATCAACGCCTTCTGGCCCGAGCTGGCCGGCTTCGTGCAGCCGCTGTCCGGGGAGTACGCCGGGCGGCGGGACCTCCTCGAGCGGGTGCCGTTCGTCTCCGGGTACGGCGTGGAGCTCGGCCTGCTGGTGGACCTCGCCGCCCTCGCCGGGCTCGACGCCCTGGCCCAGGTCGACCTCGGCACCCGCCGGCACGGCCACCAGCCCGACGCGGCGCTGGGGCGGATGGCCGGGCAGGTCCTGCAGACCGCGCTCGCCCGCCGGCCCGGCGGCGGGCGGCCGGCCACCGAGCTGCTGCAGTTCCTGCGCACCGCCGACGGGCTGGAGGGGGTGACCTGGGACGTCGGGGTCGCCGAGCGCCCGCCGATGCGGTCGGTGCGGCGCGCGGCCGCCCGCGACGGCACCCCCCGGCCGTGAAGGTCCTCATGGACGCCGGGCCGTGGCTCCCGGTGCCCCCGCCGGGCTACGGCGGGGTGGAGAACGTGGTGGCCACCCTCACCACCGAGCTGCGCGCCCGCGGGCACACCGTCGTCCTCGCCGCGCCCGGCGACTCGACGCTGCCGGTCGACGGGCTGGTCAGCGCCTTCCCCGACGGCCGGTTCGAGCTGCTGGGCGGCCCCTACCCGCAGGTGGTGGGCACCGCCCACGCGCACGAGCAGGCTGTGCTGCGCGCCCTCGCCGACCACGCCGTCGCCGGGCGGCCCTTCGACCTGGTGCACACGCACGTCGAGGTCGTGGGGCCGGCCGTGCTGGGTGCCCTCGACAGCGCCGGCCCCCCGGTGCTGGGCACGCTGCACTGGGACCTGCACCGCAACGCCGACTTCTGGGCGACCTTCGACGGCCGCGGGCGGGTCTGCTTCGCCGGGGTCTCGGCGAGCCAGGTGGCGCGGGCGGCCCCGCGGCTGCGCGAGCAGGTGGTGGGCGTCGTCCCCCTGGCCGTGCCGGTCGACCGGCGGCCGCCGGTGCCCCGCGGGCAGCGGGCCGACCGCGTCCTGGTGCTGTCGCGGCTGTGCGCGTCCAAGGGCGTGGACACCGCGCTGCGGGCCTGCCGCGCGGCCGGGGTGCCGCTGGTCCTCGCCGGCCCGGTCGGCGGGCTGCCCGACCGGGCGGCCCTCGACGCCGCGCTCGCCGACCCCGACCACCCGGCCCGCTCGCACCCCGACGTCGCCTGGTTCGCCGAGCACGTGGCACCGCACCTCGACGGCCGGTCCGCCCGCTGGATCGGCAGCGTGGGCGGCGCCGCGAAGGACGAGCTGCTGCGCACCTCCCGGGCGGTCCTGTTCCCCATCCGCTGGGAGGAGCCCGGCGGCACCGCGGTGTGCGAGGCGCTGGCCGCCGGCACCCCGGTGGTCGCCATGGCGCGCGGCTGCCTGCCCTCGCTGGTGGACGACGGCCGCACCGGGTGGCTGGCCGGCGACGAGGCGGGCTTCACCGCGGCGCTGCGCCGGCTCGACGCGATCGACCCGGAGGTGTGCGCGGCGGAGGCCCGGCGCCGGTTCGCCCCGGCCGTCATGGCCGACGGCTACCTGCGGCTCTACGCGGAGGTGCTGCGGCGGGCGGGGCGGTAGCCGGGCGGCAGGCCGTCAGGGGCGGACGGCGGCGCCGGTGCGCGCCGACTCGGCGATCGCCACCCCCACCCGGTGGGTGCGCAGCGCCTCGGCGTAGTCGACCAGCCCCGGGGCCGGCGGCCCGCCGGCCAGCAGGTCGACGAAGGCCCGGTCGACGGCGGTGCGGGCGTCGACCTGCGGCTGCCGGGTCTCCGCGCCGTCCCGGGTGGTGACGGTCAGCGCGGTCTCGGTCAGCTCGACGGCCACCCCGTCGCAGACGACGTCGAGGCCGGCGCGCACCTTGGCCGGCAGCGTGCAGGCGGCGGTGACGGTGCCGACCGCGCCGCCGGTGAAGGCGAGCAGGGCCGCGGTGGCGTCGTCGACGTCCCGCCCCGCGCCGGTCGAGCCGGCCGGGAGGGCGCGGACCTCGGCGACCTCGCCGGCCAGCAGCCGCGCCAGGTCGAGCACGTGGGTGAGCTGCTCGACGACCTGCCCGCCGGAGGCCTCCCGCCGGCGCCACCAGGCCGGGGGCGGCACCGTGTCCAGCCAGGTCGCGTCGACCAGCCGGGGCGGGGAGGCGGCGCAGACCTCCCGGGCGCGGGCCACCGTGTCGAGGTGGCGCCAGTGGTAGCCGGTGGCGGTGGGCAGGCCGGCCGCGGCGACGGCGGCGGCCACCTCCTCGGCCACCGGCAGGCCGGTGGACAGCGGCTTCTCCACGAGGAAGGGCACCCCCGCGCGGACGGCGGCCAGCTCGGGCGCGCCGTGGGCGAACGGCGGCACGCACAGCCAGACCGCGTCCGGCCGCTGCCGCAGCAGGGCCGGCAGGTCCGGGGCGACCGGGACGCCGAGGTCCGCGGCCAGGGCGCCGGCGACCCCGGGCGCCGGGTCGGTGATCCCGATCAGCTCGACGTCGGGGAAGCCGGCCAGGGTCCGGGCGTGCCGGGCGCCCACCCCACCGGCGCCGACGAGCCCCGCGCGCAGCACCACGCCGGGGCGGTGCCCGCGCGGCTCCCCGGCCAACCGCGGACGGGGAGCCGGACCGCTCCGGGGGCCGCCGTGGGGCACGATCGGCGGGTGCCCACGCCGCCGCCCGCCGTCCCGCCCGCCCGCACCGCCGCGGACGCCGCGGTGCAGTGCCCCGGCTGCGGATCGGTGCTCGCCGCCCTGGAGACCACCGCCCCGGAGCCGCCCGCCGCCCCGACGGCCGCCTGCGCTCGGCTCTTCGAGGAGACCACGCGGGGGCTGCGCGACGAGGAGGGTGCGGACCCGCGGCCGGCGGCCACGCTCGCCCTCGCCGAGGCCGCCTGGACCGCCCAGCACGCGGCCGGGGCCGGACCCGACCGGGTGCGCGCCGCCCTCGACGCGCTGGCCACCCGGACGGCCTCGCCCCCGGTCCCGGAGGGCACGGCGCGGCCGGCGGTGTGGCGGACGACGATCGCTGACGTCGCGGCGGACCTCGACGTCATCGACCTGGCCGTGCTGGTCGACTCGTGGGCCCGGGCCGTGCTGCAGGACTGGCGGCGCGACGCGGCCGGGTGACCCGGGGTCAGACGGCGGCGGCCTCGCCGGCGGGCATGCGGACGATCGGCAGCAGCACCTCGTCGAGCACCCGCTGCACCTGGTCGTCGGGCATCGGGCCGGTGCCGGCGGTGAACCGCTGCCACCAGAACGCCTCGAGCACCGAGCCGAGCAGCGCCAGCCGCGCCGGCGGCAGGCCCTCGCCGCGGGCCTCGGCGCGGGCGCCGATCTCCGCCACGGCCGCCGCCAGCGGCTGCACGAGCGCGGCGTCGAGCCCGGCCCGCAGCTCGTCGTCGTGGCGGGCGGCACCGACCAGGCTCGCCACGGCCCGCTCCTCGCGGTCCAGCGGGCGGCGCCAGCGGTCCACGAGCAGGGCCAGGTCGTCGCGCAGCGACCCGGTGTCGACCGGGGCGGCGACCAGCGCGGTGCGGCTGACCGCGTGGCGGGCCATCGCCGCCATCGTCGGCCAGCGCCGGTAGATCCCGGCCTTCCCCGCGCGTGCACGGGCAGCGACCCGGTCGCTGTTGAGCTTGCCCCACCCGTCCTCGGCCAGGATGTCGACCGCCACGGTCAGCAGTTGCTCGGACAGCTCCGCGCTCAGCGGGCGCCCCGGCGTCCCTGTCACCTCTCGGCCCCTCTCCCGGTCGTCACGACGCAGGCCATCGTGGACCGTGGGTCGGAGTCCCCACAATCACCCGCGACCGTTCTCCCCCAGTTTTCCTTACTTTCTCAACTTCTGCTCCCAGGGCGTCGGGCCGGCCTCAGGCCCCCGCGGCGCTCTCCACGTGCACCTGCAGGCTGCCGTCGTCGGCGACCCAGCCGCGCTCCCGGGCGGTCGCCAGCATCCCCTCCCAGCGCTGCGGCCAGTCGGCGGCCCCCGCCTGCGGCTCCGCCGACGCGCGCAGGGCCGCCGGGTCCAGGTACCCGGTCTCGCCGTCGGCCAGCCGGCCGAGCCCCGCGGCGCGCAGGGCACCGTCGGCCTCCTCGTCGGTCACCTCGCCCAGCGCCAGGTGCAGGGACGTCAGCTCGTCGACGTCCACCACCTTCACCTCGGGGCGCGCGTCCGCCCCGCCGACCACCTCGACGATCACAGCAAGGACCCCCTTCTCCCCAGCGCTCGCACGCCCGCGCCGGGCGCGTCGGTCGTCACACGTGCCACGGGAACCGCGTGAAGTCCGGCTCCCGCTTCTCCAGGAAGGCGTCACGGCCCTCCACGGCCTCCTCGGCCATGTAGGCCAGCCGGGTGGTCTCCCCGGCGAACAGCTGCTGGCCGACCAGCCCGTCGTCGATCAGGTTGAACGAGTACTTCAGCATCCGCTGGGCGGTCGGGCTCTTCGCCACGATCCGCCGTCCCCACTCCAGCGCGGTGCGCTCCAGCTCGGCGTGCGGGACGACGCGGTTGACCATGCCCATGGCGTGTGCGTCGGCGGCGGAGTACTCGTCGCCGAGGAAGAAGACCTCGCGGGCGAACTTCTGCCCCACCTGGCGGGCCAGGTACGCCGAGCCGAAGCCGCCGTCGAAGCTGCCGACGTCGGCGTCGGTCTGCTTGAACCGGGCGTGCTCGGCGCTGGCCAGCGTGAGGTCGCTGACCACGTGCAGGCTGTGGCCGCCGCCGGCCGCCCAGCCGGGGACGACGCACACGACGACCTTGGGCATGAAGCGGATCAGCCGCTGGGCCTCGAGCACGTGCAGCCGGCCGCTGCTGCGCCCCTTGTCGTGCTCGTAGCCGTACCGGCCCCGCACCCGCTGGTCGCCGCCGGAGCAGAACGCCCACCCGCCGTCCCGGGGGCTCGGGCCGTTGCCGGTCAGCAGCACGCACCCGACGTCGGTGGACAGCCGCGCGTGGTCGAGGACGGCGATGAGCTCGTCGACCGTCTGCGGCCGGAAGGCGTTGCGGACCTCCGGCCGGTCGAAGGCGATGCGCACGACCCCGGCGTCCACGGCCCGGTGGTAGGTGAGGTCGGTCAGGTCGAAGCCCTCGACCGGCTGCCACGCGGCGGGGTCGAACAGCTCGGAGACGTCGTCGCGGGCGGGCATGACCCGAACCTAGTGCTCCCGCCCGGAGGTGGCCGGGCGGTGGCCGGGTCAGGGCCGGTGGCCGGCCTGCGGCCGGCGGCCGGCGGCCGGCGGCCGGGCGGTGGCCGGGTCAGGGCCGGTCGTGCCCGTGCCGGCGCCCGGGCTCCCCGGGGGCCGGCGGCGCCGCCTGCGCGGCGGTGGCGGTGGGAGCGGGGACGGCGGCGGCGGTGGTGCTCGCGGCGGTGGTCGCCGCCGGGTCGGTCGACGGGGTCGGCGCGGTCCCGGCCGTCGGTGCCGCCTCCTCCGTCGCGTCGGCCTCCCCCGTCGACCCGGCGGGCGGGGTGGCCGGTGCCGGGGCGGCCGGTGGCGCGGGGGCGACGGCCGGTGGCGCGGGGGCGACGGCCGGTGGCGCGGGGGCGACGGCCGGTGGCGCGGGGGCGACGGCCGGTGGCGCGGGGGCGACGGCCGGTGGCGCGGGGGCGGCGGCCGGCGCCGCCGTGCGGGCGGCGGTGCCGCCCGGGGCCGTGGTGGCCGCGGGCAGGGTGGCGCCGCTGGGCGCGCCCGTCGTGCCGCCCGCGGCCGGGGAGGCGGCCGCTCCCGGAACCGGGGCGGCGGGTGCCGGCGTCCCCGGCACGACGGGCGCCGGGAGGACCGTCGCGCCGGCCGGGGTCGTGGCGGGAGCTGCGATGGCCGTCGGGGTGGTCGCCCCGGCGCTGGTCGCCCCGGCGGGGGTCGCCGTGCCCGCGGGGGCGTCGGGAGCCGCCGGGCCGGTCGCGGCCGGCGCCCGGGTCGCCGCGGTGGGCGGCGGGGTGCCCGGGGACCCGGACGGCGCGGTCGCCCCCGGGCCGGAGGAGCGGTTCCAGGCGCGGGAGAGGCCGCTGCCCGTCTCCGCGGGCGACGCGGCCGGGGCCTCCCGGACCCGCCCCTCGGCGGCCACGGTCGCCGTCCCCGGGGACGCCGCCGACACGACCGCCACCAGGGCCGCGACGCAGCCGAGCAGCAGGAGCAGGCCGGCCAGGCGGCGCCCGCGCCGGCCCGAGGCGCCTGCGGCGGTGCGACGGTGGCGGTGGGAACTCACGGCCGGTTCCTCCGAACGGGTGACAGCGCGACGACGCAAGGTAACGGTTCAGGCACGGTCCGGTACAGCCCCGCGTGTCCGGCCGGACCGCTCGGGCCCCGGTAGCGTCCGGGACGTGCCCCCCGCCCCCGCCGTCCGCGTGGGCACCCTGAACCTCGCCGGCGGCCGCGGCCCGGGCGGCGCGGTGCTCGGCCCCGACCAGCTCGCCGCGGCCGTCACCGGCCTGGACGTCGACGTCCTCGCGGTGCAGGAGGTGGACGCCGGCCAGCCGCGCTCGCAGGGCACCGACCAGGCCGCCGTCCTCGCCGGCGCGCTGGAGGCCGGGCACTGGCGGGGAGCCGCGACCGTGGCGGGCACGCCCGACCCGTTCCGGAGCTGGCGGCCGGCGCCGCCGGCCCTGCGCGGTCCGGACGACGGCAGCGCCGACGGCCCCGCCTACGGCATCGCCCTGCTCAGCCGCCTGCCCGTGCGGGAGTGGTCGGTGCTCGGGCTGGGTGCCGGCCGCGCCCGGCTGCCCATGCAGGCCCTCGACCCGCGCACCGGGCGGCCGCGCTGGTGGTGGATCCCCGACGAGCCGCGGGTCGCCGTCGCCGCGCGGCTGGACGCGGTGACCGTGGTGGCCACGCACCTGTCGTTCGCGCCGCACACCGCGGTGCGCCAGCTGCTGCGGCTGCGCCGGTGGATGGCCGGGCTGCGCGGGCCCGTCGTCCTGGCCGGCGACCTCAACCTGCCCGGTCGGGTGCCCGCCCGGCTGGCCCGGGCCCACCCGCTGGTGCGGCTGCCCAGCTTCCCGGCGCACGGGCCGCGGGTGCAGCTCGACCACCTGCTGGCCGTCGGGGACGGGCTGGCCGGCCACGACGCGGCGGCCACCCGCCTGGCGGTCGGCGACCACCGGGCGCTGTCGGTGACCGTCGCCCCGGCCTGACCCCGGCGACCGGTCGTCGTCCCGGCCCCCTCCCGATCGCCGCCGGGGCCGCCGTCGTCCTGGCTCACCGTTGCGGGTCCTGGCTCAGCACCGGTGGTGAGCCAGGACCGGCAACGACCAGGTGACCTGATCATCGGCCGCCCCGACCCGGCCGCCCCGACCCGGCCGCCCCGACCCGGCCGCCCCGCTCGGCCGCCCCGACCCGGCCGGCCCGCCCCACCCGCCGCGCCCTGGGTCAGGGGAGGAGGGCGGCGACCCGGACCAGCGAGGCCTCGAACCCCGGGTGCAGCGGCACCGACACCAGGTCGGCGACCGGGATCCAGGCCACCCCGTCGCTCTCGCCGTCCAGCCGCAGGTCGGCCGCCTCGATGCGGCGCACCGGCCGGGCCAGCACCGTGGTGTAGGACCACCCGCCGTGGTCGTCGACCGATGAGGCCCCGAGCACCAGGTCGGCCGGGTCGAGGCCCAGCTCCTCCCGGACCTCGCGCAGCGCCCCGTGCTCCGGGCTCTCCCCCGCGTGCAGCGCGCCGCCGGGGGTGCCCCAGGTGCCGCCGTGGTGCGACCAGACCGCGCGGTGCTGGAGCAGCAGCTCGGGGCCGTCGTCGCCGTCCCGGTGCACGAGCAGGCCGGCCGCGCCGACCAGGCCCCAGTGCCGGTGCCCGAGGTCGCACCGCACCCAGCCGTCGGTGGAGGTGAACACGCCGACCAGTGAACCCCGGGTCGCGGGGGCGCGGCGGGCGCCCCGGGCGGGCGTGCCAGGCTCGGGGCGTGCGCGTCGCCGTCTTCACCGGGTCCCGCAGCGGGCCGCCGT
The DNA here is from genome assembly GCF_003428645.1 of Geodermatophilus marinus. Lineage (GTDB taxonomy): Bacteria > Actinomycetota > Actinomycetes > Mycobacteriales > Geodermatophilaceae > Geodermatophilus. The sequence goes on from NZ_QVQH01000008.1 coordinate 79,739, forward strand.
CCCACCGCGCGGCCGCCGCCGCCCTCGCCGCGGACCTGGCCCGCGCCGGTGTCGGCCTGGTCTACGGCGGCGGGCGCGTCGGGCTGATGGGCGTGGTCGCCGACGCGGCGCTGGCCGCCGGCGGGGACGTCGTCGGCGTCATCCCGCAGCACCTGGTCGACGACGAGCTGGCCCACCCGGGGCTGCCGCAGCTGGAGGTCGTCGGGTCGATGCACGAGCGCAAGGCCCGCATGGCCGAGCTGGCCGACGCCTTCGTGGCACTGCCCGGCGCGGCCGGCACCCTCGAGGAGCTGTTCGAGGCCTGGACCTGGGGGATGCTCGGGCTGCACGCCAAGCCGGTCGTGCTGGTGGACGTCGACGGGTTCTGGCAGCCGCTGCTGGACCAGGTGCAGCGCATGGTCGAGGACGGCTACCTCGACGCCCACCGCCTCGACGCGCTCGGCGTGGTGGGCAGCGCGGCGGAGCTGCTGGCCTTCGTCGAGGCCTACGAGCACCCGGAGCGCAAGTGGCAGCCCACGCCGCCGTGATCGTGCGCCGCTGAACCGGGCCGCCTAGCGTCGGTCGGGTGGAGCGCTGGGACGTCGTCGTCGTCGGCGGCGGCCCGGCCGGAGCGGCCGCCGCGCTCGCGGCCCGGGCCACCGGCGCGTCCGTGCTGGTGCTCGACCGGGCCGGCTTCCCGCGGGACAAGGTGTGCGGCGACGGGGTGGCCGCCGAGGCTCTCGACGTGCTCGCCGGCCTCGGGGTCGACCCGGCCGCGGTGGTCGCCGGCCACCCGCCGGTGCCCCGGCTGTCCCTGCGCTCGCCGCGCGGCGCGACCGTCGAGCGGGACGTCGCCCGGCCCTCGTACGTGGTCCCGCGGCTGGTGCTCGACGCGCGGCTCCTCGACGCCGCCCGCGCCCGGGGTGCGCAGGTGCGCCGGCACGCGGTGCGGCGGGTGGCGCCCGGCCCGGACGGCGTGGTCGTCGACGGCGCCCTGACCGCCGGGGTGCTCGTGGGGGCCGACGGCGCGGAGTCCGTCGTCCGCCGGGCGCTGGGGCTGGGCACCAACCGCCCCGACCGGCTGGCGGTGGCGATCCGCGGCTACGCCCCCGAGCCGCCCGGCCGGCCCGGCACCCAGGTGCTGGTCACCACCGAGCGGCGCTGGCCGGCCTACGCGTGGTCGTTCCCGATCGGCGACGGGCGGGTGAACGCCGGCTACGGCGAGCTGGTCTCCGGCGGGGCGACGCGGGCGGCGCTCCTCGAGGGCCTGGCCCGGCTGCTGCCCGGGGTCGAGCCGACGGCGCTGCGGGCGCACCGGCTGCCGCTGTCCACGGAGCGCCCGCGCCAGCCCGACGGCCGGGTGCTGCTGGCGGGGGACGCCGCCTCGCTGGTCAACCCGCTGACCGGGGAGGGGATCTTCTACGCCGTCCTCTCCGGGGCGCTGGCCGGGGCGTGCGCCCGGGAGGGGGCGGGTGCCGGGGCGCGCTACCGGTCGGCGCTGCGCCGGCGGCTGGGCCGGCACCTGCGGTCGTCGGCGGCGGCCTCGCAGCTGTCCCGGTGGCCGGCGCTCATGGACGCCGCCGTCCGCGCCGCCGCGGCCGACCGGCGGGTGTTCGACGACGTCGTCGCCCTCGGGCTCGCCGACGGCCGGCTCACCGCGCGGGCGCTGGCCGGGACGGTCCGCGGCCTCGCGTCCCCGGGCCGGTGACCAGCGCCGGAGCGGTGGCCCCGCGGCCGCAGGGCGAGTAGGACGGTCCAGGTGACCACCGCCCGGCCGAGCCGCGTACCGGGAGGCGACGCCCCGCAGGGCGCCGCCCCGGGGAGCGCGCCCCCACCCGCCCGCCGGCTGCTCGTGCTGGCCAACCGGCTCGGCACGGCCGTCCGCGAGGGCTCGGCCGCGGTGGCCCGGCGCAGCGGCTGGACGACGGCGGCCCTCGCCTTCCCCGGCTACGGCGCCTCGGGCCGGGCCCGCGTGCTCGGCCGGCTGCTGCTGGCCCCGCCCGCCACCGACCCGGGCACGCGCCGCGACGTGCCCGGCTGGCGGCGGCTGCTCACCCTGGAGGAGCCGGGCGGGGCGGTGGAGGTCGACCTCGGCGGCACGCGCACCCGGGTCCGCGCCGACCGGGCCGGGCTGCTCGACGTCACCGTCGACGCCCACCTGCCCCCGGGCCCGGCGCGCGCCCTGCTGCACGTCGAGGGGCGCCCGCCGGTGCCCGCGCCGGTGCACGTGGCCGCGCCGGAGGCGGCCCGCGGCGTCGTCTGCGACGTCGACGACACGGTGTGGGTCACCGGGCTGCGGCACCCGCTGCGCGCCGCCTGGCGGACGTTCGCCCGCAGCGGCGCCGGCCGGCGGCCGGTCTCGGGGATGGCCGGGCTGCTCAACCGCCTCCTCGAGGGCGAGCCGGACCCGCCGGTGGTCTACCTGAGCAACGGCCCGTGGAACCTGGCCGGCGTGATCAGCCGCTTCCTGGCCCGGCACGAGTTCCCCGCCGGGGCGCTGCTCATGACCGACTGGGGCATCAGCCCCACGGCCTGGTTCCGCAGCGGGAAGGCGCACAAGCGGGCCGAGCTCGAGCGGCTGGCCGCCGACCTGCCGGACGTCCGCTGGGTGCTCGTCGGGGACGACGGCGAGCACGACCCCGAGATCTACGCCGACTTCGCGCGGCGGCACCCCGACCGGGTGGTCGCCATCGCGCTGCGCACCGTCGCGCCGCCCGGAACGCCCGAGCCGGCCCCGCGGATCGGGGACCGGGTGGGCGAGGTGCCGGTGGTCGCGGCCCCCGACGGGTCCGACCTCTACGCCCGGCTGCACGCCGTCCTCGACGGGCCGGAACCGGGGACGGAGCGCACCGGCCCCGAGGCCTGGTTCCTCAGCGCCGAGGAGCGGGGCAACGACGCCACCCGGCTGCGGGCCTGGACCGAGGGCAACGCGGTGCGGGCGCTGGTCGACGGCCGCAGCTACTTCCCCGTGCTGCTCGACGCGCTGGAGGGCGCCGCCGACGGCGACCTGGTCTTCTTCGCCGACTGGCGCGGCGACCCGGACGAGCAGCTGGTCGACGACGGCCCGCGGCTCGGCGAGATCCTGTCGCGGGCCGCGCGGCGGGGCGCGCTGGTCAAGGGGCTGGTCTGGCGCTCGCACCTGGACCGCTTCCAGTTCTCCGCCGCGCAGAACCGGGACCTCTCCGAGGACGTCAACGACGACGGCGGGGAGGTGCTGCTCGACCAGCGGGTGCGGCCGATGGGCAGCCACCACCAGAAGTTCGTCGTCGTCCGGCACGCCGACGACCCCCGGCGGGACGTCGCCTTCCTGGGCGGGATCGACCTCGGCCACAGCCGGCGCGACGACGCCGACCACGGCGGGGACCCGCAGACCCAGCCCTTTGCCGACCCCTACGGCGGCAGCCCGGCCTGGCACGACGTGCAGGTGCAGGTCCAGGGGCCGGCCGTGCGGGAGGTGGAGGACGTCTTCCGCGAGCGCTGGGAGGACCCGGCCGCCCTGACCCGGCTGCCGTGGCAGGCGCTGCCGGACATGCTGCGCCGGCTGGACCGCGAGCCCTCGCACCTGCCCGAGCCGCGACCGGACCCGCCGGCCGCGGGGAGCTGCGCGGTCCAGCTGCTGCGCACCTACCCCAACCGCTGGCCGGGCTACCCGTTCGCCCCCGACGGGGAGCGCAGCGCCGCCCGCGGCTACGCCAAGGCGCTGCGGCGGGCCCGCCGGCTGGTCTACGTCGAGGACCAGTACCTGTGGTCCATCGACGTGGCCCGGGTGTTCGCCGAGGCCCTGCGCGCGCAGCCGCGGCTGCACCTGGTCGCCGTCGTCCCCCGCTTCCCCGACCAGGACGGGCGCTTCAGCGTCCCCGCGGTGATGCTCGGGCACGCCGAGGCGCTGGAGATGGTGCGGGAGGCCGGCGGGGACCGGGTGCAGGTCTTCGACGTCGAGAACCGGGACGGCGAGCCGGTGTACGTGCACGCCAAGGTCTGCGTGGTCGACGACGTGTGGGCCGCCGTCGGCAGCGACAACTTCAACCGCCGGTCCTGGACCCACGACTCGGAGCTGACCGCCGCGGTGCTCGACGCCGCCCGCGACGAGCGAGCGCCGGCCGACCCCGCCGGGCTCGGCGACGGGGCGCGGGTGTTCGCCCGCGAGCTGCGGCTGCGCCTGCTGCGCGAGCACCTCGACCGCGCCGACGGGGACGACGCCGACCTGCTCGACCCGGACTCCGCCGTCGCGGCGCTGCGGGCCTCCGCGGACGCCCTGGACACCTGGCACGCCGGCGGGCGCACCGGCCCCCGCCCGCCCGGCCGGCTGCGGCCGCACCGGGTGCAGCCGCCACCGCGCTGGCAGCGGCTCTTCGCCGCCCCGGCCTACCGCCTGGTGTTCGACCCCGACGGCCGGCCGCCGCGGATGAAGCTGCGCCGCACGATGTGACCCGCCGGCCGGGTCCTGCTGGGCCGGGTCCTGCTGGGCCGGGTCCTGCTGGGCCGCGGCTGCGGCGGCTGCGGGTCCCTGGGCCCGGCCGCCGCGCGGGAGGCCGCGGAGAAGGAAACCATGCCGGCGTCCAGCAGCCCGTGACGGGGGCATGGCTTCCTGTCCCTCGCACACCGGGGGCGTCCCGCGCGCCGGGGACCTCACGTCAGGAGGGCGGCGCGGGGACCGACGGCGCGGGGCTCGCCGGGGCGGGGATCTCCGCGACGGGGGTCTGCTCGACGGGGGTCAGGAACTCCGTGTAGTCGACCGCGGTGAGCGGGTCGGCGGTCAGCTCGCCCGACGGCAGCGGCGCCTCGACGCGCTCGCCGTCCACGGTGAGCACGACCGAGGAGATCCCGGCCACGCTGGTCGCGGTGAGCACCACCTGGGCCACCGCCCGCCGGCCCGCCGTGCCCGAGGGGACCTGCTCCGAGCCGCTGAGGTCGATGGTCGCCGTCCCGCCGGAGACCTCGACGACGTCGAGCTCGACCTCGGGTGGCAGCGCGGTGGACAGCTGCGCGTCCCGCTCCGTGCTCGTCGGGCCGGCGGCCAGCTCGTCGAGGACCGACTCCAGCCGGTCGGGCAGCGCCCCGGCGAGCACCTCCCGGCCGCGGGGGACGAGGTGGTCCCCGGCGGCGAGCAGGTACACCTCGGGGACGCCGGGCGCGGGGGTGGGCGAGGTGCTCGGGGCCGGCTCGGTCGTGGGCGTGGCCAGCCCGAAGGGCACGTCGGAGGCCGGGATCGGCTCGGCCGGGTCGCCGGTGGGCACCCCGCAGCCGGTCAGCAGCACCAGCGACGAGGCCGCGGGGAGGGCCACCGCACCGACCCAGCGCCGGTGACGTGCGGTCACGGGGTCCCCCTGCGGGTGCTCCCCGCCGGGGCGACCGGCTCGGCCTCCCCGCCGCGCGCCGCACCGGGCGCGCCACCGGACGGCGAGCCCTCGCCCGCCGGCCCGCCGACGGGGGCGGCCGGCACCGACAGGTTGAACCGTGCCCCGCCTCCCGGTGCCTCGCTCACCCACGCGGCGCCGCCGTGCCGGGCCGCGGTCTCCGCGACGATGGCCAGGCCGAGCCCGGCACCGGGCAGCGAGCCGCGCGCGGCGCCGGTCCCGCGGGCGAAGCGCTCGAACACCCGCTCCCGGTCCTCGAGCGCGACCCCGGGGCCGGCGTCGTCCACGCCGGCCACGACCGTGTCCCCGGTGCGGCGCACCACCACCGCGACCGCGCCGCCGGCGTGCCGGTCGGCGTTGTCGAGCAGGTTGCGCAGGGCGCGCTCCAGGGCGGTCTTGTCGCCGAGGACGGTGGTGTCCTCCCCCGCCTCGGCCCGCAGCAGGTCGGGGTCCCGGCCGGTGGCCGCCAGGAGCTCCCGGGCCAGCGCCGCCACCGACACCGGGGTGCCGGCGGACGGGTCGGGGGCGCCGTCGATGCGGGCGAGCTCCAGCAGGTCGTCGAGCATGTGCCGGAACCGGTCGAGCTCGCGCTCCACCAGCGCCAGCGCCTGGTCGGCCCGCGGGCTGAGCTCCGCACGCCGTGCGCCGAGCACCTCGACGCTGGTGACCACGCTGGTCAGCGGGCTGCGCAGCTCGTGGCTGACGTCGCCGACGAACCGGGCATCGCGCTCGATGCGGGCCGACAGGGCGTCGACCATGCTGTTGAACGCCGCGACGATGCCGACCAGGTCGGGGTCCTCGGTGGGCGGCAGCCGGGTGGTCAGCTCGCCGCCGGCGATGCGGGTCGCGGCGCCGGCCACCTGCTCCAGCGGCGTGACCGCGCGCCGGCTGGCCCACACCCCGAAGGCCGCGCCGGCGGCGGTCGCGACGAGCGCACCGGCGCCGAGGACGGCGGCCAGCGTCCGCAGCACCTGCTGCAGCTCGGTCAACCGGGTGACCTCGTAGAACTCGACGTCGGCCGAGGCGACGGGGACGCCGACCAGCAGCGCCGGCACGCCCCCGATCTCCACCCGCGCGGTGCCGGCCGACCCGTCCTCGACCAGCGCCTGCAGGGACGTGGGCACGTCCCGGGCGCCGACGTCCAGGCTGGTGGAGTACCAGGAGTCGCCGCTGCGGACGACGACGTCCGCCCCGCCGGAGGGCACCTGCTCGGTGAGCACGTCGCCCACCTCGGTCCCGGCGGTGGCCAGCCGGCTGGCCAGCACGTTGGCGTCGGCGAACGCCTGCCGGGTCAGCGAGCGCTCGCGCTGGTCGACCAGGTAGCCGCGGGCCAGCAGCCAGGTGGTGGTCACCAGCACGGCGGAGACGAGCAGGGTGCCGACGGCGAACCCCAGCACGATCCGCGCCCGCAGCCCCCGCGCCCGCAGGGACTCGGTCACTGCGGGTCCAGGCGGTAGCCCAGCCCCCGCACGGTCACCACCAGCCGGGGGGAGCCGGGGTCGAGCTCGACCTTCGTGCGCAGCCGGCGGATGTGGACGTCGACGATCCGCTCGTCACCGAAGAAGCCGTGCTCCCAGACCCGCTCGAGCAGGGCCTGGCGGCTGAACACCCGCCCCGGGGCGGCGGCGAGCTCGCACAGCAGCCGGAACTCGGTGAGCGTGAGGGGCACCTGCTCGTCGCCGCGGTGCACCGTGCCCCGCTGCTCGCGCAGCACCAGCGGCGCCGCGGGGTGCGCGTCGAGCACGACCTCGTCGGGCGGGACGTCGGGCGCCGCGCCGCCGCCGGCCCGGGCCCGGCGGCGCAGGGCACGCAGCCGGGCGGTGATCTCCTTGACCTGGAAGGGCTTGGTCACGTAGTCGTCGGCGCCGGCCTCCAGGGCGGCGACGATGTCGTGGGTGTCGGCGCGGGCGCTGACCACGATGATCGGCAGGTCGTGCTCGCGGCGGACCTCGCGGATGACCGCGAAGCCGTCGGTGGAGCCCAGCATCAGGTCGACGACCATCACGTCGGGCGCGGCGACGGCGACCTGGGCGATCGCGTCTTCCCCCGTGGCCGCCTCGGCCACGTCGTAGCCCTCGTCCTCCAGCGCCCAGCGCAGGGCAGTGCGGATCGGGTCGTCGTCCTCGACGACCAGCAGGCGGGGTGGCACCCGGATCATGCTGCCACCGCGGCCTTCCCCGACGCGCTTCCGTCATGGGATCGCAAAGCAACTCCAAGAGGTATCGCAACGTCCCCCACCGAGTCTGTCAGTACCCGCTCACAGGATCCGGTCACCGACTCCAGGAGGACACCGATGACCACTGCCGCCCGCACCCGGGCCGAGGTCGAGACGCGCGGCGACGTGGTGACCGTCCACCTCGACGACGCGATGCTCGCCGACGGTCTGGCGGACGTGCGGTGGCTGCTGCACGACGCGCTGCTCGCCGGCGCGCGGCGGCTGGTCGTCGACCTCACCGGGGTGGCCCATCTGTCGAGTTCCGCGGTGGCGAGCTTCCTGTGGGCGCACCGCACCTGCCGCGCCCGCGGCGGGGCGGTGGTGCTGCGCGGCGCCAACCGGCGCACCGAGGACCTCCTGCACCGCACCGGCCTGTGGCGTGTGATGCAACTGGAGCCCGCACCGGGCAGAGCCGTCGCGTGAGCACCGAACCCTCCCCGTCCACGGAGGTGGACCGTGCTCGCCCTGACCGCCCTCATGGCCGTCGTCTGGCTGACCCTCGCCGTCCTCGGCAGCGTGCTCACCGGCTGGTTCTGGCTGACCGTCGTCGGCCTCGCCCTGCTGATGGCCACCGTGGCCGGGGCCGAGGCGCTCTACCGCCCCACCCGGCACCCGGGTACCTGACCGGGCCGGCCGGTCGGGGCCCTCGGTGAGCCCCGACCTGGTCGAGGTCGAGGTGGTGGACCGCCGCGCCGGGCTGATCCGGGTGCGCGGCCCCCTCACCTCCCTCGGCGCCGACCTGCTCCGGGGCACCGCCGACGGGCTGCGCGGCAGCGGCCCGCCCCGGGTGGTGCTCGACATGCGCGGGGTCCGCGGCGCCGACCTCGGGGCCCTGGACATCCTGCGCGAGATGCGCGACGAGTTCGCCGCCGAGGGCGGGCAGCTCGTCGTCCGCACCTGACCGCGCTCCGAGCGGAGGGCGTGGGATTCGAACCCACGATGGGTGTCACCCCATAGCGGTTTTCAAGACCGCCGCCATCGGCCACTAGGCGAGCCCTCCTGGCGCCGTCGAGGCTATCCTCCCCGCCGTCCTCCCCGCCGTCCTCCCCGCCGTCCTCCCCGGCCGTGATCATGGGCTTCTTGCCAGCGGACACGCGCAGGCCGGCGTGTCGACGAGCCAGATCCCCATGATCACGGCGGGAGAGGAGGCCGGGACCTCCGCCGTCCGGATCGCGCCCGGGGGCGCCGGCCGGTAGGACGGTCAGCGGGATGCCCGGCCCGCGCGTCCCGCTCCACCCCGGACGACGCGAGTGAGGACTGCCCGTGGCCGCCCCGACCCTCGACACCGACCCGTGGCGGGTCCGCGAACCGCACGTGGACCTCGAGGCGCTCGCCGTCGCCGAGTCGGTGTTCAGCCTCTCCAACGGCTACGTGGGGATCCGCGGGACGTTCGACGAGGTGGAGCCCGCCGACATGCGGGGCACGTACCTGTCCGGGGTCTTCGAGACGCACCCGCTGTCCTACCCCGAAGGTGGTTACGGGCACCCGGAGGAGGGGCAGGCGCTGCTCACCGTGGCCGACGGGACGCCGCTGCGCCTGCTGGTCGACGGGGTCGCGCTCGACGTGCGCGAGGTCCGGCCGCAGGTCCACGAGCGCACGCTGGACCTGCGCGCCGGCACGCTCGACCGCCGCGTGCGGTGGACGGCGCTGTCGGGCACGTCGGTGGAGGTGTCCTCCCGGCGGCTCGTCTCGCTCGCGGAGCGGTCGGTCTGCGCCGTGCGGTACGAGGTCCGCGCCCTGGACGGGCCCGCGCACGTCCTCGTGCGGTCGGAGCTGGCCGCCGGGCAGGTCACGCCGGCGGGCGTGGACAACGACGACCCGCGGGTCGCGGAGTGCCTGGACGAGGCCTTCGACCCGCGCGCGCAGATCGGCACGGCGACCGGCGGCGCCCTCGTGGAGCGGACCCGCCGGTCGGGCATCACGGTCGCCACCGCCGTCGAGCACCGGGCCGAGGGCGGGCGGGTCGACTCCCACGTCGACGAGCAGCACGTCGTCACCACGATCGCCGCCGACCTGCTCGCCGGCGAGGCCCTCACCATCGTCAAGGTCGTCGGGTACAGCTGGTCGGCCGACGCCGGCTCCGACTCCGTCCTCGGCGAGGCGTCGGCCGCCGTGAGCTCCGCGCTCGACCTCGGATGGGACCGGCTGCTCGCCGGTCAGCGGGCCGTGCTCGACGAGCTGTGGGCGACGGCGGACGTCGAGGTCGACGGCGACAACGAGCTCCAGCAGGCCCTGCGCTACGCCGTTTTCCAGCTGTTCTGCTCCGCCGCCTGCATCTCGGACGCCCCCGTCGGCGCCAAGGGGCTGACCGGCGTGGGCTACAGCGGCCACACCTTCTGGGACGTCGAGGGGTTCGTCCTGCCGGCGCTGACCCTGCTGCGCCCGGACGCGGCGGCACGCCTGCTGCGGTGGCGCTCGGGCGGCCTGCACCACGCCCGCGAGCGGGCCGCGACGCTGGGGTTGGAGGGGGCCTGCTTCGCGTGGCGCACGATCAGCGGGCGCGAGGTCTCCGCGTACTGGCCCGCCAGCACGGCGGCGATGCACGTCAACGCCGACATCTCCCGCGCCTTCTGGCTCCACGAGAACGTCACCGGCTCCGACCTCGACTCCGTCGGGGGCCTGGAGGTGCTCGTCGAGACGGCGCGGCTGTGGATGTCCCTGGGGCACGAGGACGCCGCCGGCCGCTGGCACCTGTTCGGCATGACGGGGCCGGACGAGTACACCGGGATCGTCGACGACAACGTCTTCACCAACCTCATGGCCCGGGCCAACCTCCGGCGCGCCGCCGACGCGTGCCGGCGGATGGGCGCGCGCGCCGCGGAGCTCGGCGTGGACCACGCCGAGACGGCGACCTGGCGGGCCGCGGCGGACGCCGTCCACGTCCCGTGGGACGACGGCCTGCGGGTGCACCCGATGAACGAGAACTTCACGAGCTACCGCGAGTGGCGGTTCGAGGACGCGCGCGACTCCTACCCGGTCCAGGAGCACGAGCACTACGCCACGTTCTACCGGCGGCAGGTGCTCAAGCAGGCCGACCTCGTCCAGGCGCTGTGGTGGTGCCGCGACGACTTCACGGCCGAGGAGGTGGCGCGCGACCTGGACTACTACGAGGCGCGCACCGTCCGGGACTCCTCGCTCTCGGCCGCCGTCCAGGCGGTGGTGTGCGCCCAGGCCCAGCACCCGGACCTCGCGCTGCGCTACCTGCGCGAGGCCGCGCTCGTGGACCTCCGGGACGTCACCGGCTCCACCGCCCAGGGGTTGCACATGGCCTCGGTGGGCGGGGCGTGGCTGGCGTTCACCGCCGGTCTCGGTGGGCTGCGGGAGGACCACGAGGACCTCGAGCTCGCGCCGCTGCTGCCCTCCTCGCTCTCGCGCACCGCCTACTCCGTCACCTGGCGCGGCCGGCTGCTCCGCGTCGAGACGACGCGCGAGGGCACCACGGTCACGCTGGTGCGCGGCGGGGAGCCGGTGACCGTCGTCGTGGACGGCGCCCGTCTGGTGGCCACGGCCGCCACCCCTGCCACCGCGCCGCTGCGCGCCCCCACCCCGCTGCTCGACGAGCCGCGGCAGCCGGTGGGCCGCGAGCCCCGCACCTGAGGCGCCCGCCGATCCTCACCCCGACCCGCGCCCGCGGCCGGCGCCGCCGCCCCTGCGGCCGTGATCATGCGGGTGGCGCCCCGCGGCCGTGATCATGGAGGTCTTGCCACGGGACACGCGCACACCGGCGTGTCGGCGAGCCGGATCCCCATGATCACCGCGGGGTGGGCGCGTGAGCGGCGGTGGGGGCGTGAGCGGCGGGGGCGTGAGCGGCGCGGCGGCGGGGGCCACGGCTGGGGAGTGGACGGCGGACGGGTCGGCGGGGTGCACGGCGGTCAGGGGAGCGCGTCCTCCGCGAGCAGCTCCACCTGGTCGGGGTCGGACACGGTCGGGTCCAGCACGAGCTCGTCCACGCCGATCGCCTCGAACCCGGCGATCACCTCGCGGATGGCCTCCGGCGAGCGGTGCGCGCTGCCGGCGATGTACTGCGCGGCCTCGTCGCCCATCGCGGCGTAGTAGTCGAGCAGGTAGCCGCGGGAGCGCTCCTCGGTGTCGCCGAGGCCGAAGTAGTTGAGCGCCACGATCCGCGGAGAGCCCTCCCGGCCGGCGTCCTGCCAGGCCGCGCGGACCCGGTCGACGAACGGCGCGGTCGCCTCGGGCGGCAGGCCCCCGGCGGTCCAGCCGACGCCGTGCTCGACGGTCCGGCGGATCGCCGCGTCGGTGTTGCCGCCGATGAGGACCGGCACCGGGCCGACCCCGGTCTCCGGGGCCGGCGGGCGGGTGCCCTCGGCCAGCGCCTCCCCGGCCCAGGCGCGGCGCAGGTCGGCCAGCTGCCGGTCGAACAGCGCACCGCGGGTGGCGTGGTCGCGGCCGGTGAGGGCGTAGTCGGAGGCCCGCCACCCCACCCCCAGGCCGAGGGTCAGCCGCCCGCCGGTGAGCTCGTGCACCGTGGCCGCCTGCTTGGCCAGCTCGGCGGCGCTCCGGGCCGGGGCGATGAGCACGTTGCTGAGGAACCGGATCCGCTCGGTCACCGCCCCGGCGGCGGCGAACACCGTCAGCTCCTCGTAGGTGGGGTAGGAGACGGCGCCGATCGAGGCCAGGCTGGAGAACCCGGCCGCCTCGGCCCGCCGCGCCCAGTCCAGCAGCTGCCCACCCGTCGTCCCGCGGATGCTGTTGGGCATCCCGATCGCGATCTCCACCCGGACCTCCTCGTGTCAGGACCTGCTCGACCAACCGCTCCAGCGGTCGACGGTGACCACGAGCAGCGGCCCGGACGGCGGCTGCGCGCGGTACTGGGGGTAGCGGGCGGCCAGGGCGGCCAGCCCGGGGTGCGCGGGGTCCGGCGGGTCGACGACCTCCGCCGTCCCGTCCGCGCGCACCCACCACAGCGCCGCCCAGTCGTCCTCGTAGTGGTCGGCGAGGAGGGCGCAGCGCGGCTCGGCGCGCAGGTTGGCCAGGCGCTGCAGCCGGGCGGTGCGCTTCGGCTTGGCGTCCACGGCGCTGTAGACCAGGTCGCCCACCGCGGCGAAGGTCACCGGGACCAGGTGCGGGGCGCCGTCCGGGCGCACCGTGGCCAGGCGCGCGACGTGGCACGAGGCGAAGCGCTCCCGGGCCTCCGCCGTCCGCACGGGCCGTTCCTACCGCACCGGCCGCCCCGGCGGGAGCCCGCGCCGGACCGACCCCCCCGCCTCCCCGGCCGGCACATGTCATTGCGTTGACGAAGCGGGCCGATCCGGGGCGGCCGCCGGGGCGGCGGGAAGGAGACGGGGACCACGACCGACGGCCGGGAACCGCTGTTCCCGTGAACCCGAGGAGGACCAACCGATGCGCACCCACCGGACCCGGACCGCGCTCACCGGGCTCGCCGCCGCCGCCGTCCTGGGGCTGGCCGGCTGCGGCGGCGACGACGCCGACACCGCACTCCCGGGGACCGGTGACACCGGCGCCGGCGAGGACACCACCGGCGAGGACGCCCTGGAGACGCTCGAGCCGGACGACGAGCTCGTCGAGCCGCCCGTGTTCGCCGGCGGCTACGGGCCGGACTTCGTCAGCGACGTCGACCAGTACGCCCAGCAGCAGGTCCAGCTCGACGGCCAGGTCACCGAGGTGATCCAGCCCGGCTTCTTCGCGATGACCGCGCCCGACGACCCCTCGGTGGCCCCGCTCCTCGTCGTCGACACCGAAGCGGGGAGCACCGGCTCCCTCGACCCGGGGACCCCGGTGCAGGTCACCGGCACCCTGGAGGAGGGCTTCGACGTGCCCACCGTGGAGAGCGACCAGGGCGTCGACCTCGACGACGCGCTGTTCGAGCCGTACGCCGGCCAGCCGTTCGTCGTCACGGACTCCGTGGCGGTGCAGGAAGGCGCGACCGGCTGAGCCCCCGCCGCGCGCCGCGGCCGGCCCGGACTACCGGGCCGCGGAGCCGGTGGCGGCGCGCGGCGGCCGGTCCGCGGCGCCGTCCGCCTCCGCCGCCACCGGCGTGCCGACGACGCCGTGCAGGTGGCAGGCGGCCAGGTGGCCGGGTGCCGACCCGACCGGCTGCAGCGCCGGGTCGACGTCGGGGCACGGCTCGAAGACGTCCGGGCAGCGGGTGCGGAAGCGGCACCCGCTCGGGACGGCGGCCGGCGAGGGCACGTCGCCGCCGAGCACCACCCGCTGCCGGGAGCGCTCGAGCTCCGGGTGCGGCACGGGCACCGCCGACAGCAGCGCCCGCGTGTAGGGCATCTGCGGGTCGCCGGCGACCGCCGCGGCCGGGCCCACCTCGACGATGCGGCCCAGGTACATGACGGCGATGCGGTCGGAGATGTGCCGCACCGCCGACAGGTCGTGCGAGACGAACAGCAGGGTCAGGCCCAGCTGCCGCTGCAGCCGGCGCAGCAGGTTGAGCACCTGGGCCTGCACGCTCACGTCGAGCGAGGCGATCGCCTCGTCGCACACCAGGAAGTCCGGCTCCCCGGCCAGCGCTCGGGCGATGCCCACCCGCTGCCGCTGCCCGCCGGAGAACTCGTGCGGGTAGCGCCCGGCGACCGCGGGGTCCAGCCCCACCAGCTCGAGCAGCTCCCCGACCCGGGCCGCCCGCTCCCGCCGGTCCCCGGCCAGCCCGTGCACCTCGAGCGGCTCGGACACCGTCTGGGCCACGGTGCGCCGGGGGTCGAGGGAGGCGAAGGGGTCCTGGAACACCATCCCGGCGCGGCGGCGCAGCTCCCGCAGCCGCCGCCGGTCCAGCGCGGTGACGTCGATGCCGTCGAAGGTCACCCGGCCGCCGGTGGGCGGCACGAGGCGCAGCAGCGCGTTGCCCAGGGTCGACTTCCCGCAGCCGGACTCCCCGACCAGCCCCAGCGTCTCGCCGCGGTACACGTCCAGGTCGACGCCGTCGACGGCCCGCACCGCCCCGATCGGCCGCCGGCGGAAGCCGCTGCCGCGGATCGGGAAGTGCACCTCCAGCCCGCGGGCGGAGACCAGCACGTCCCGCTCGGGCTCGGCCCGCTTGGTCAGGTCCACCGGTCGTCCCCCTCCCGGCACCAGGTCGCCGCGCGGTGCGGCAACCCGTCGCCCTTCGTGAGCAGCGGTCCCCCCACCAGGTCCAGGGGCGGCTGCTCGGTCTCGCAGCGCGGGTCCGAGCGCACCGGGCAGCGCGGCCAGAACACGCACCCCTCGGGCAGGTCGGTCGGCGGTGGGGGGACGCCGGGCACGGTGGCGAGGTCGGGCACCTCGCCGTCCCCGGTCTCCTCGGCCAGGTCGGGCAGCGCGCCGAGCAGGCCGCGCGTGTAGGGGTGGGCCGGGCGCTCGAGGACGTCGTCCACCGTGCCGTCCTCCACGCACCGGCCGCCGTACATGACCAGCACCCGGTCGGCGATGCCGGCGACCACCCCGAGGTCGTGGGTGATCCACACGACGCCGGTGCCGTGGTCCTCCTGCAGCCGGTCCACCAGCTCGATGATCTGCGCCTGCACGGTGACGTCGAGGGCGGTGGTGGCCTCGTCGGCGATCAGCAGCGCCGGGGAGTTGGCCAGCGCGATCGCGATGATGACCCGCTGCCGCATGCCGCCGGAGAGCTGGTGCGGGTAGCGGTCCACCGCGCGGTCGGGGTCGGGGAGGCCGACCTCGCGGAGCAGGTCGACTGCGCGCTCCCGGGCGGCGGCCTTGGAGCTCTCCCCGTGCGCGCGCACCGCCTCGGCCAGCTGGCGGCCGATGGTGAGCACCGGGTTCAGCGAGGTCATCGGGTCCTGGAAGACCATGCCGACGCCCGGGCCGCGGACCTCCCGCAGCCGGTTCTTCGACATGGTGAGCAGGTCCTCGCCCTGCAGGGCGGCGCGGCCGGTCACCGTCGCCGTCCGGGAGGGCAGCAGGCCGAGCAGGGCGAGCACCGAGACGCTCTTGCCGCTGCCGGACTCCCCCACCACCGCCACCGTCTCGCCGCGGCCCACGGTGTAGCTCAGGCCGTTCACCACGTGCGCCGTCCCGCGCGGGGTGCGCAGGTCCACCCGCAGGTCCTCGACCTCCAGCACGGGCTCGCTCACCGGCCACCCCCCATCGCCGTCCGCTGCCGGGGGTCGAGGACGTCGCGCAGTCCGTCGCCGAGCAGGTTGAAGCACAGGACGACGAGGAAGATCGCCATGCCCGGGAAGAAGGCGATCCACCAGGCCAGCTCGATGTAGCCGCGGCCCTCGGCGAGCATCAGCCCCCACGACGGGTTCGGCGGCTGGGTGCCCAGGCCGAGGAAGGACAGCGCCGCCTCGGCGAGGACGGCGAAGGCCAGGCTGATCGAGGTCTGCACGATGATCGGCGGCGCGGCGTTGGGCAGGATGTGCCGGGTCAGCAGGCGCAGGTCGGAGGCGCCGACCGAGCGGGAGGCCCGCACGTAGACCTCCTCCCGCACGCCGAGCACGCTGGCCCGGGTCACCCGCGCGAAGATCGGCACGTAGACGACCGCGATCGCGATGGCGGTGTTGGTCGGCCCGGGCCCGCGGACGGCGAGCACCGCGATGGCCAGCAGCACCGCCGGGAACGCGAAGATCACGTCCATGAAGCGCATGAGGACGTCGTCGACCCACTTGCCGTAGTAGCCGGCGAGCAGGCCGATCAGCGTGCCCACGACCAGGGCGATGCCGACGGCGGTGAACCCGACCCGCAGGGACACCGAGGCGCCCAGGATGATCCGGCTGAGGACGTCGCGGCCGAGGTCGTCGGTGCCGAACCAGTGCTCGGTGCTGGGCGGCTGCAGCCGGTCCTCGACGGAGATCTCGTTCGGCCCCTCGGGGGCCAGCTGCTGGTCGAAGACGGCCACGAGCGCGACGAGCACGAGGACCGTCGCGGCGCCGGCCGCGGTCGGGTTGCGGGCCAGCAGCCCGAGGGTCTCCCGCCAGCGCGGGCGGGCGGGGCGCAGCGAGGGCTCGCGGCCGGCCTCGGTCGCGGTGGGGCTCGCCGCCGGTTCGGGGTAGGGCTGGCCGGTCATCGCGGCAGGCCTCGGCTGTGTGCGGCCGGCTGCCGGCCTCGGCTGTGGGTCATCGCTGCCGGCCTCGGTTGTCTGTCATCGCCGGGCGATCCTCGGGTCGATCACGCTGTACAGCAGGTCCACCACCAGGTTGATGACGAGGAAGACGAGCGCGAACAGCAGGACGGCGCCCTGAAGCACCGGGTAGTCGCGGGCCTGCACCGACTGCAGCGCCAGCTGGCCCAGGCCCGGCCAGGCGAACACGATCTCCACGACCACCACCCCCGACAGCAGGTAGGCCAGCTGCACGCCGGTGACGGTGACCAGCGGCAGCAGGGCGTTGCGCAGCACGTGCCAGCCGAGCACCTGGCGGGTCGCCATGCCCTTGGCCTGCGCCGTCCGCACGTGGTCCTGGCCCAGCACCTCCAGCACGCTGGAGCGCACGAACCGGGTGATGACCGAGCCGGAGACCACGCCGGTCACGATCGCCGGCAGGATCAGCCGCTGCAGCCAGCCCAGCGGGTCCTCGGTGAGCGGCACGTACCCGCCGGAGGGCAGCCAGCCCAGCGTCCCGGCGAAGATCAGGATGAGCACGATCGCCATCCAGAAATCCGGCACCGAGATGCCGAACTGGCTGAGCACGGTGGCGCCCCGGTCGACCACCGACCGCGGGCGCAGCGCCGAGAGGGTGCCCAGCGGGACGGCGATCAGCAGCGCCACCAGGATCGAGGCGAACGCCAGCGTGAGCGTCGCCGGCAGCCGCTCCAGGACGAGCTGGGTGACCGGCTCGCCGCTGCGGAAGCTCACCCCCAGGTCACCGGTCAGCGCGTTGCCGGCCCAGGTGACGTACTGCTGGAGCACCGGCTGGTCCAGGCCGGAGCGCTCGAGCAGCGCGTCGTAGGTCTCCTGGGAGAAGCGGGTGCCCAGCGCGAGCCGGATCGGGTCGCCCGGCACCAGCTGGAGCAGCCCGAAGACGACCACGCTCACGCCGACCAGGACGACAGCGGCCTGGCCGACGCGGCGCAGCAGGTAACCGCCCACGGCTCAGGGCAGCTCGACGGTCTCGAAGTTGATCGCCTTGTCGGGTCGGATCTGGTACCCGGTCAGCCCCGGCGTCCAGGCCTGCACCACGTTCGGGTTGTACAGGTACAGGTAGGACACGTCGTCGACGATCAGCTGGACCGCCTGGTTGTACAGGTCGCGCCGGGCGTCCTCGTCGGTCTCCGTGGCCGCCTCGTTGAGCAGCCGGTCGACCTCGGGGTTGCTGTAGCCCTGGTAGTTGCTGGACCCGTCGGTGATGTGCTGCGCGTGGTAGTAGTCGAACGGGTCGATGTTGCCCAGCCAGCCCAGCATGAAGGCGTCGAAGTCGCCCTGGGCCTCCCGGTCCAGCCAGGTGGCGAAGTCCAGCGTCTCGACGTTGACGTTGATGCCGATCGGCTCGAGCTGGCTGGCGATCACCTGCGCGGCGGTCACCGTCTCGGGGAACTCGTCGGTGACCATCAGGCCCATCTCGATCGGCAGCGGCACGCCGGACTGCTCGAGCAGCTGGCGGGCGGCGTCCTGGTTCGTGTCGAAGGGCGCGTAGTCCGAGGCGTAGAAGTTGTCCTCGGGGATCGCGGTCTGGTTCGGCTGGGCCGCCTCGAAGCGGGCGGCCTCGGTGACCGCGGCCCGGTCGACGGCGGTGGCGACGGCCCGGCGCACGTCGCGGTTGTCGAACGGCGGCCGGTCGTAGTTCATCGTCATGTACCAGTAGTCGACGCTGGGGATGCTCTGGAGCTCGACGCCCTCCTCGCTCTCCAGCGCGCTGACCTGCTGCGGCGGGATGTTGTCGGTCCAGTCCACCTCGCCGTTCTGCAGCGCGGTCAGCGCCGCGGCGGGCTCGGTGATGTAGCGGAACTCCACCCCGTCGACCGTCGGCGCGCCGCCCCAGTAGTCCTCGTAGGCGGTGAGCACGGTGCTGCCGGCGTCGGAGCTCTCCAGCTGGAAGGGGCCGGTGCCGATCGCCTCGGTGGTGAGGTCGACCTGGTCGGCCGCGCCCTCGGGGAGGATCGCCATGCCCTTGAAGCCGCCGATGAGCGCGGGCAGGTTCGGCGTCGGCTGGGTGACCCGGATCTCCACCGTCTGCGGGTCGACGGCCTCCACCGACTCCACCGTCGCGAAGCGGTAGGCGTTGTTGAGCTGCTCGTCGATGATCCGGTTGTAGGAGTAGACGACGTCGGCGGCGTCGAACTCGCTGCCGTCGTGGAAGGTGACGTCGTCCCGGAGCGTGAAGGTCCAGGTCAGGCCGTCCTCGCTGGTCTCCCACCCGGTGGCCAGGCTGGGCTCCATCGTGAGGTCCTCGGCGTTGGGGACCACGAGGGTGTCGTAGACGTTCTCCAGCACCTGGAAGCTCGGGTAGGCGCTGGTGACGTGCGGGTCGAGCTGGTCGGGCTGGGCGCTCACCGCGGCCACCAGAACGTTCTCGCCCCCGCCGCCGCCTCCCCCGCCGGTGTCGACGCTCTCCCCGCCCGAGCAGGCGGTGAGCAGCAGGGCGCCGGCCGCGACCGACGACAGCGTTCGAGGAGCACGCACGGGGACCTCCGGGGATTCGGCGGTTCGTCGTCCGCCCTCGACCCTGACCCCGCGGCGGCCACCTCGCAGGTCGAAGCCGTGATCGTTGCCTGCCCGTGATCGTTGCGCACGACCGGCCGCCGCCCCGTCGACGGCCGCCCTCCCGCGCGCCCCCTCCCCGCGGCCCCCTCCCCGCGGCCCCCTCCCCGCGGCCCCCTCCCCGCGGTGATCATGGGGGTCTTGCACGGGACACGGGTCGACACGCCGCGCGGGCGTGCCAGAGCCCCATGATCACGGCGGCGCAGCGGCCCCGGGCGGGTCGGGGGCCGCCCGGGGCAGGGGCGGCTCAGGCCGGGGCGGCCGCGCGGTCGGCCGGGCGCGGGAAGCCGCCGACGAGCTGCTCGAAGGCGTGCGCGACCCGCAGGCAGGTGGCGTCCTCGAACCGCCGGCCGACCAGCATCATGCCGACCGGCAACCCGTCCGACAGCCCCGCCGGGACGCTCGTCGCCGGGTGCCCGCTGACGTCGAACGGCGCGCAGTTGACGATCATCTCCAGCCCGCGGGCGATGCGGATCTCGAGCGGGTCGTCCGGCGCGGGGATCTCCGGGGCCACCATCGGCACCGTGGGCAGCACGAGCAGGTCGACGTCGGCCAGCGCCCGGTCGTACTGCCGGCGGACCTCCGCGCCCAGGTTCTGCGCCATCGCGTAGTGCCGGGTGTGCTCCCGCTCGGCCGACCAGCGGCCGGCCAGCGCGACGAGGGTGACCGTGGGCGACCAGCGGTCGGTCACCTCGCGCCGGCGGCGGCCGTAGTGCGCGATGAGCTCGGGGTCGTAGCGCCCCTCCCAGTTCTGGCCGTACCCGTTGCCCTCGATCATCTGCACGGTCGCGCCGTCGGTGGCGATCACGTTCCAGACGTGCAGCGCGTGCCGGTGCCAGGGCAGCTCCAGCTCGACGACGTCGACGCCCAGCTCGCCCAGCCGCCGGGCGGCGGCCCGCACGGTGTCGTCGACGCCGGGCTCGGACAGCTCCGCCCAGCCGAAGCCATCGGTCAGGACCCCGACGCGCAGCCCGCGGACGTCGCCGTCCAGGGCCGCCGCGTAGCCACCCGCCTGCAGGTCGGCCGGCTGCCGGGGGTCGTGCCCGTCGCGCCCGGCGAGGACGTCGAGCATCGTCGCGGCGTCGGCCACCGTGCGGGTCATGGGGCCGAGGTGGTCGAGGGTCAGCTCGATGGGGAACGCGCCGGTGTAGGGCACCAGGCCGTGCGTGGGCTTGTGCCCCACGATCCCGCAGAACGCCGCCGGCATGCGGATCGACCCGCCCTGGTCGCCGCCGATGGCCAGGTCGACCGCGCCCGAGGCGACCAGCGCGGCGCTGCCACTGGAGCTGCCGCCGGTGGTGCGGGTGGGGTCCCACGGGTTGCGGACCGGGCCGGTCACCGACGTGTGGCTGCCGCCGGAGAAGCAGAGGTCCTCGCAGACCGCCTTGCCGGTGATGCGGGCCCCGGCCTCGAGCAGCCGGGTGACGACGGTGGCGTCCTCGGACGGGACGAACCCCTCGACGGTGTGCGACCCGTTCATCATGGGCACGCCGGCGACCGCGACGTTGTCCTTGACCGCGACCGTGCGGCCGGCCAGCGGACCGGAGCCGGCACCCGGGATGTCGGTGGTGACGTACCAGGCGCCGAGCGGGTTGTCGGCGTCGCCCGGCCGGTTGCTGGGCCGGTCCACCGGCGCCTGCCGCTCCAGCGTGGCGTGCAGCTCCTCGACCGCGTCGTAGGAGGACAGCGCGCCGGCCACGAGCGTGGTCCAGGTCGCCACCTCCCCCGGCGGCAGCTCGATCCCGTAACCGGCCGCGAGGGCGGCCACCTCGTTCTCGTCCGGCGGTCGTACGGGCACGGTGGGCCTCCTGGAGCGCGGGAGCCCGACGCTAGCGACCCGCCGCGGCCCGGTCCATCCCGGCAGCGGCCGGCCCCCTCCTCCGCCGTGCGGCCGCCCCCTCCTCCGCCGTGATCATGGGGTTCTTGCCCGCGGACACCCCGGGAGCGGCGCGTCGGCGGGCGAGAAGCCCATGATCACCGCGGGATCACCGCGGGAGGGCCGCGGGGAGGGCCGGGGGGAGGCGCGGTTCGGGGAGGCCCGAGGGAGGCCGGGCGAGGATGGCCGCGCGCTGCCGCCCGGGCGAGGATGGCCGGGTGACCACCACCTCCGACGTCGTCGTCTACGGCGCCACCGGGTTCGTCGGCCGCCTGCTGGCCGCCCACCTGGCCGTGCACGCCCCGTCCGGCACGCGCATAGCGCTGGCCGGGCGCTCCGAGCAGCGGCTCGCCGAGGTCCGGGCCGGGCTGCCGCCGGCCGCGCACGACTGGCCGCTGGTGGTGGCCGACTCCGGCGACCCGGGCTCCGTGGCCGCCATGGCCGCGGGCACCCGGGTGGTGGCGACCACCGTCGGCCCCTACGCGCGGCACGGCCTGCCCGTGGTCGAGGCCTGCGCCCGGGCCGGGACCCACTACGCCGACCTCACCGGCGAGGTCCTCTTCGTCCGGGAGGCGATCGACCGCTTCGACGCGGCGGCCCGGGAGAGCGGAGCCCGCCTCGTGCACGCCTGCGGGTACGACTCGGTGCCCTCGGACCTCTCCGTGCTGCTGCTCGCCCGGCGGGCCGCCGCCGACGGGGCGGGCGGGCTCACCGACGTCCGCCTCGTGGCCACCGCCCGCGGCGGGATCAGCGGCGGCACGGTCGACTCGCTGCGCGGCCAGCTGGAGGCCGTGCGCCGGGACCCGGCCGCGCGCCGGCTGGCGGCCGACCCCCACGCCCTCTCCCCCGACCGGGACGCCGAACCCGCGACCCGCCAGCCCGCGGACGCCGGGCCGCCGGCCCGCACCCGCGACGGCGTCTGGACCGCCCCGTTCGTGATGGCGCCGTTCAACACCCGGGTCGTGCGCCGCAGCAACGCCCTGCAGGACTGGGCGTACGGCCGCGGCCTGCGCTACGGCGAGGCGATGGGCTGCGGGCGCGGCCCGCTCGGCGCGGCCTCCGCGGTGGCCCTCACCACGGGGCTGGCCGCCGGTCTGGCCGCGATGAGCCTGCCGCCCGCCCGCGCGCTGCTGGACCGGGTGCTCCCCGCCCCGGGCAGCGGGCCGGGCGAGCGCACCCGCAGCCGCGGCTGGTTCCGCATGGAGGTGGACGCGCAGACCGAGAGCGGCCGCCGGTACCGGGCGACCGCGGCCGGCCCGGGGGACCCGGGGTACGCCGCCACCGCCGTCATGCTCGGGCAGGCCGTCCTCGCGCTGGCCGGGGACGGGGACCGGCTGCCGGAGCGCGCCGGGTCCCTCACCCCCGCCACCGCGCTCGGCGAGCCGCTGGTGGAGCGGCTGCGCGCCGCCGGGCACACCTACGAGGTCGCCGCGGGCTGATCCAGCCGCAGGGCGAGCAGCGCGACGTCGTCCTCGGCGTCGGGGAGGAACAGCTCGGCGAGCACGCGGTCGCACAGCTCCTCCAGCGGGAGGTGCGCGTGCGCCCGCAGCGCCCCGACCAGCTCGGCGGTGCCGGTGTCCAGGTCGCGGTCGCGCCGCTCCACCAGCCCGTCGGTGTGCAGCAGGAGGGTGCTGCCCGGGGGCAGATCGCTGACCCGCTCGGTGCGCGGGGTGGCCGGGTCGACCCCGAGCAGCAGGTCGGCCGGCCGCCCCCCGAGCACCTGCACCCGGCCGCCGGGCGCTACCAGCAGCGGCGGCGGGTGGCCGGCGCTCGACCAGCGCAGCCGGGCGGGGACGCCGTCCGGGTCGCCGTCGCCGGATTCCAGCCGGGCGACCAGGGCGGTCGCCAGCGCCTGGAGCTCCAGGCCCTCGACGGCGCGGTCCAGCTGGGTCAGCACCTGCGCGGGTGACCCGCCGCCGGCGTAGCTGATGCCGCGGAGCAGGCCGCGCAGCTGCCCCATCGCGGCCGCGGCGCGGCTGTCGTGGCCGGCGACGTCGCCGATGGCCAGCACCGTGGACCCGCCGGGCTCGAGGAAGGCGTCGTACCAGTCCCCGCCGATCTCGGCCCCGGCGGCCGCGGGCACGTAGCGCACGACGATCGAGCAGTGCCGGGGCTGCGGCGGCGCGGTGAGCATGCTGTGCTGCAGCGCACCGGCCAGCTCGCGCTGCTGGCCGTGCAGGCGGGCGTGGTGCAGGGAGAGCCCGGCGCGCCGGCCGATCTCGGCCGCGGTCTGCACCTGCGCGTCGGTGAGCGGTCCGCGGCCGTCGGCGGAGAACAGGCCCAGCGCACCCAGCGTCTGCCCCCGCGCCGTCAGCGGGACGATGACCCCGGACGCGAGGCCGAGCCGGACGGCCAGCTCCCGCGTCGCCGGGTCGGGCAGGGCCCGCTCCAGGCGCTCGGCGCTGATCCGCGGCAGCCGCAGCGGCCGGCCGGTGCTGGTGACCACGCGGGCGGCCGCCTGCTCGGTCATGCCGACGACCATCTGCCGGACGTAGCGCTCCAGCTCGGCGCGCAGCTGCGGGTCGCGGTGCGCCGACGCCAGCTCGTGGTGCCGGCCCTGCTCGTCGGTGACGACCAGCCAGCACCAGTCCCCGAGCGCGGGGACGACGAGGTCGGCCAGCTGCCGCACCTGCGCGGTGACCTCCAGGCTGCCGGAGAGCACCCGGCCGGCGTCGGCCAGCAGCTGCAGCCGCGCGGTGGCCTCCCGCATCGCGGCGACCGCCTCGCCGCGGGCCGCGTCGGCGTGCAGCCGCGAGGAGGTCAGCGCGATCTGCGCGGCGAGCGCCTCGAGCAGCTCGACGTCCTCGGCGCGGAAGGCGTGGTCGGTGTGCCAGACGACGACGAAGGAGCCGATCAGCCGCCCGCCCACCCGCAGCGGGAGGGCGGCCAGGGCGCGGATGCCGAGCAACGCCTGCACCCGGCCCATCGCCGGGAAGCGCGCCGCGGCGGCCGCGGGGTCGGGGAACAGGAGCGGCTCCCCGTGCCGGGCCACCCACTGGGTGGGCAGCTCGTCGTCCAGCGGCACCTCCAGCCCGCCCTCCGGCAGGTGGAGGTCGGCCGCGCTGGCCACCTCGTCCACGAGGCGGCGGGACAGGTGCGCGTACAGCCGGCCGTCGCGCGGGTCGACGACGGCGAGGCCGACGGCGTCCGCCCCGACCACCTCCGCGCCCCGCAGGGCGATCTCGGCCAGCTCGGCCATGCGGGTGCCGTGCGCGAGCTGCGCGGCGACCTCGGCCACGGCGGCCGCCCGGCGGACGGCGGAGAGCTGCTGCTCGGCCTGGTCGCGGGCGTCGGTGACGTCCACGACCGTGCCCAGGATGCGGTCGGGCCCGCCGTCCGGGCCGGTGAGCACGCGGCCGCGGCTGATCGTCCAGCGCAGCCCGCCGTCGGCGCGCAGCACGCGCAGCTCGACCGTGTACTGCGCTCGGGCGGCCACCGCCGCGCCCATGGCCTCGGCGGCGCGCTCCTGGTCCTCGGGGTGCACGTGCTCGGCGAAGAGCCGGTCCAGGGGCAGCCGCGTGGCGTCGTCCAGGCCGAAGATCGCCGCGCAGCGGGCGTCCCAGTCGATGTGCCCGGCCCGCAGGTCGACCTCCCAGATGCCGACCGACCCGGCCTCCAGGGCGACGTCGAGGCGGGTGAGCGAGGCGTCGACGGCCGCGCGGACCGCCGGCAGCTCGAGCTCGGCGACCACGGAACCGGCGAGCGCCGCGAGCAGCGCGGGGTCGTCGTCCGCCCAGGCGCGCGGGACGGCGTCGTGCACCGACAGCGCCCCCACCGCGTCGCCCGCGGCAGTGGACAGGGGGACTCCGAGGTAGGCGCCCAGCCGGCCGGACCGCACACCGGGCAGACCCGCCGCCACCGGGTCGGTGGCGGCGTCGGCCACGACCAGCGGCGCGCCGCGACGCACCGTCTCCACCGCCAGGGGGCCGGTCAGCTGCGCGGGGCCGCCGGCCGTCTCCGGCGACAGGCCGTACCCACCGACGACCACCGGCCGGTCGGTGACCAGCGTGATCGTCGCCCGCGCGGCACCGAGCAGCCGCGCGGCCAGCCCGGCCAGCCGGTCCGCGGCGACCGGGTCGGGCCCCTCAGCCAGCAGCCGGCGGGCCGCGGCGACACGACCGGGGTCGCCGCGGACGCCCGGCTGCTCGGCCGGCGTCGCGGGGAGCATGGCCCCTCCTCGGCGGTCGTGCGGGACACGGGTGCTCCGCGTCGCCGCCATGCTGGCACGAGGAGGGCCCCCGGATCGTGACCGCCACCACGACCGTACGTCCCCCGGACGGGTGGGACCCGACCCCTGCGGCGTGCCGCGGCGGCCGGCCCGTGCCGATGGAGGGGCATGGCCGCCCCCTCCGCCGCCACGCTGCCGGACTGCCGTCCGCTCCTGGCCGACCCCGACGACCTGACGCTGGTCTTCCAGCCCGTCGTCGACCTGGCCGGTGCCCGGGTCGCCGGGTACGAGGCGCTGTCCCGCTTCCCCGGGACGGCCGGGCCGGACGTGTGGTTCGCCGCCGCCGCCGACCTCGGGCTGGCCGCCGAGCTGGAGGCGCTGGCGATCGCCAAGGCCCTGGCCGCGGTGCCGCGGCTGCCCGAGGACACCTTCCTGACGGTCAACGTCAGCCCGCACCTGCTCGGCAGCGGCCCGGTGCAGGACGCGCTCGACCGGCGCCGCGACCTGTCGTGCGTCGTCATCGAGCTGACCGAGCACGCCCCCGCCGGGGACCTGGACCTGGTGCGCTGCCTGTCCGACCAGCTGCGGGCGCGCGGTGCCCTGGTCGCCCTGGACGACGCGGGCGCCGGGTACGCCGGGCTGCAGGCGATGACGGTGCTGCGGCCCCAGCTGGTCAAGCTGGACCGGGCGCTGGTCTCCGGCGTGGACACCGACCCGGTGCGCAGCGCGCTGGCCGAGCTGGTCGGCGAGTTCGCCGGCCGCATCGACGCCTGGCTGCTGGCCGAGGGCGTGGAGACAGCCGGCGAGCTGGCCACCTTCGCCCGGCTCGGCGTCCCGCTCGCGCAGGGCTGGCTGCTGGGCCGGCCGGCCCCCGGGTTCGCCCCGCTCGCACCCGAGGTGACCCGGCTGGTGCGGGCCCAGGTCGAGCGCGGCCGGCGCACCGACAGCGTGGCCGGCCTGGTGCGCCCGATCCGCCGCTGCGACGCCGGGGAGCCGGCCGGCGCCCCACCGGCCGTGCTGCTCGGCCGGCTGGGCGAGCCGGTGGGCCTGCTGCTGGCCGACCCGCGGACCGGGGAGACCTACACCGCGCCGGTCAGCCTGCGGGTGCACCCCTCCGCCGGCGTCCCGGAGGTGCTGCACCGGGCGCTCACCCGCCCGCCCGCGCACCGGTTCGAGCCCGTGCTGTGCACCGACCCGACCGGCGCCGTCGTCGGCCTGCTGCGCGTCGAGGACCTCGCCGCCGCGCGCCCCTGAGCCCCGGCCGCCCGCCCGGGCGGCCGGCCCACCCCCACACCCGGGAGACCCACGCCATGAAGACCTTCGCCTGCGGGGACGTCGTCCCCGGCTGCAGCGCCCGTTTCACCGCCGGGGACGCCGAGGGCATCCTCGCCCAGGTGGCCGGCCACGCCCGCGACGACCACGGCGTGACCGAGGTGGGCCCGGACCTCGTCGCCGCCGTGCGGGCGCACATCCACCCGGTCTGAGCGAGCGGAGTGGGTCCGTGGGCGTGACGCCCACGGACCCACTCCACTCACGCCGACGCGTCGGTGAGCCGCTGCCGCTGCTCGTCGGTGAGCCGCAGGTCGAGCACCGGCAGCAGGTCGGCGAGCTGCTCCACCGAGCGCGCGCTGGCGATCGGCGCCACGACCGTCGGCTGCTCGGCCAGCCAGCGCAGGGCGACCGCGGCCATCGTCGTCCCGGTCTCGCCGGCGACGCCCTCCAGCGCGGCGAGCACCCGGTCGCCGTGCTCCCCCACGTAGGCCGACGCCTTCGGCGCGCGCGGCGAGTCGACCCGCTCCCCCGCCCGGTACTTGCCGGTCAGGAAACCCTTGGCCAGGGAGAAGTAGGGCAGCACGCCCATGCCCTGGGCGGCGACGACGTCGCGCAGCTCGGTCTCGTAGGCGGGCCGCTCCACCAGGTTGTAGTGCGGCTGCAGCGCCACGTACCCGCGCACGCCGAGCCGGTCGGCGGTCTCGCGCGCCTCGACCAGGCGCTTGGCGGAGTAGTTGGACGCCGCGGCGTGACGGACCTTGCCGGCCTGCACCAGCTCGTCCATCGCCCGGAGGGTCTCCTCCAGCGGCGTGCTCTCGTCGTCGTAGTGGGCGTAGTAGAGGTCGATGCGGTCGGTCCGCAGGTTGCGCAGCGAGCGCTCGGCGGCCGCCCGGATCTCCGGCGCCGACAGCGGGTGCTCCTTGCGGCCCGGCGAGGCCTTGGTGGCCACGACGACGCGGTCGCGCATCGACCGCTCGGCCATCCAGCCGCCGAGGATCTGCTCGGAGCGGCCGTCGCCGTACATCTCCGCGGTGTCCACGAACGGGGCCAGCGTGCCGGGGGTGGCGTCCTCGTAGCGGTCCAGCAGGGCGAACGAGGTCGCCTCGTCGGCGGTCCAGCCGAAGACGTTCGCCCCCAGGCACAGGTCGCTGACGGTCAGGTCGGTCCCGGGGATCTGCGGCATGCCCCCAAGCTATGCCGGGCGGCCGCCGCACGCCGTCCCGGCGGGTGGGGCCGCTGGTGCGCGGGGGACCCGCCCGCCCCCCTCGGTGGCGGGAGCCCGGGTCGGCATGGCACCGTGCCCTGCGATCCGCACCGCGGTATCCGCCGAGGTCCGGACGCCGGACCACCACACCACACCCACAAACGGGAGGACGACATGAACAAGGCCGAACTGGTCTCCGCCATCGCCAAGCGCGCCGACGTGCCCGCCTCGACCGTCGACTCGGTGCTCGCCGGGCTGCAGGACGAGCTCGTCGAGGCCATCACCCGCGGCGAGAAGGTCGCCGTCTCGGGCCTGCTGACCGTCGAGCGCACCCAGCGCTCGGCCCGGACCGGTCGCAACCCGCAGACCGGCGAGTCGATCGAGATCCCCGCCGCCAACACCGTCAAGGTGACCGCCGGCTCGAACCTGAAGAAGGCCGCCAGCAACGTCCCGGTCTGACCGGAGGGGCCGGGCGGCGTCCCGGTGCGCCCGCCGGTCGGGCGGGCCCGCGCCGTCGGGCGGCACCCCGTGTGGCCTGACCCACAGCGTCGTGGGTCAGGATGCGCGGGAGGCCGCCGCCCGACGGGGGACGGCGGCGGGGAGGGAGGACGCGTGACGACCGAGCTGAAGGTGGACACCGACCCCGCCGAGGTGGGCTTCGACCCCGCCCGGCTGGAGCGCCTGGACCGGCGGCTGGCCCGCTTCGTCGACGAGGGGCGGATGCCCGGCTCCCTCGTCACGGTGGCCCGCCACGGCCGGCTGGCGCACCTGAGCGCGTACGGCGCCCGCGACGTCGAGCGCGGCCTGCCGGTGGAGCCCGGCACCCGCTGGCGCATCTACTCCATGACCAAGCCGATCACCTCGGTCGCGGCGATGATGCTGTACGAGGAGGGCGCCTTCCAGCTCTCCGACCCCATCGCCCGGTGGCTGCCGGAGTTCGCCGACACCCGGGTGTACGTGGCCGGCTCGGCGCAGAAGCCGGTCACCGCCCCGCAGACCGAGCCGATCCGGGTGTGGCACCTGCTGACCCACACCTCCGGGCTCACCTACGGCTTCCACCACGCCCACCCCTGCGACGCGATGTACCGGGCCGCGGGGCACGAGTGGGGCACCCCGCCGGGCGCCGACTCCGCCGAGGTGTGCCGGCAGTGGGCGGCCGTCCCGCTGGTCTTCCAGCCCGGGTCGGAGTGGAACTACGGCGTCTCCACCGACGTCCTGGGCCGGCTGGTCGAGGTGGTCTCCGGCCAGCCCCTGGACGAGTTCTTCGAACAGCGCATCTTCCGGCCGCTGGGCATGACCGACACGTCCTTCGGGCTGCGGCCGGGGGACGACGTCGACACCCTGGCCCGGCTCTACACCGCCGTCCCCGGGCAGCCCGGGGGCCCGCCGACGACCTACGCGCCGCTGGACACCATGGGCGCCACCGCGCACGCCAAGCCGGCGTTCCTCTCCGGCGGCGGCGGCCTGGTCTCCACCGCCGGGGACTACCTGCGCTTCGTCGAGCTGCTGCGCCGCGGCGGCTCCTACGACGGCGGGCGGCTGCTCGGCCCCCGCACCATCGCGCTGATGACCCGCAACCACCTGCCGGGCGACGCCGACCTGGAGACCTTCGGCCGGCCGCTGTTCGCCGAGACCCCGCTGCGGGGCGTCGGCTTCGGCCTCGGGTTCTCGATGGTGGTCGACCCGGTGCGCTACGGGGTCCTCTCCAACGTCGGCGACTACAGCTGGGGCGGGGCGGCGTCCACGGCCTTCTACGTCGACCCGGTCGAGGACGTCACGGTCACCTTCTTCACCCAGCTGCTGCCCTCGAGCACGCTGCCGATCCGCAACTACCTGCGCCAGCTGGTCAACCAGGCCCTGGTCGACTGAGGGAGGCCCCCGGCACCCCCGCCACCCCCGGCACAGGAGGCTCTTCCCACGTCCAGCGGCTCAGGACGTGGGAAGAGCTTCCTGCGCCCCCGGCGCGCAGCGCGTCTGCCCCCAGCGCGCGCGGCGCGTCAGACGTAGCGGCGGGAGACCGTCGTGGCCACCATCGCCGGCTTGGACCCGCCCTCGACCTCGACGGTCACCGTGGCCACCATCTGCACCCCGCCGTCGAACGGCGTCGCCGAGTCCAGCGTCGCCCCGGCCCGCACCCGGCTGCCCACCGGCACCGGCGCCGGGAAGCGGACCTTCTCCAGGCCGTAGTTGACACCCATCCGGAACCCGGTGGTCTCCATGATCTGCGGCATGAGCATCGGCAGCAGCGACAGCGTCAGGTAGCCGTGCGCCACCGGGCCGCCGAACGGGCTCTCCCGCCGGGCCCGCTCCGGGTCGACGTGGATCCACTGGTGGTCGCCGGTGGCCTCGGCGAACCGGTCGACCCGCTCCTGGGTGATCTCCAGCCACTCGCTGTGCCCCAGGTGCTGCCCGACCAGCTCCTGCACGCCCTCGACGCCGTCGGCGGTCGTCTGCGCCATGTCCGTCCTCCCTCGTCCCGGTCTGGTTGGCTGACTCCACCACACCGGTGAGGACGGGGGGACGGCGTGCTGCGGATCGGCGGTCTCGACGTGCCCGACGGCGACCTCGTCGTCATGGCGATCGTCAACCGCACCCCCGACTCGTTCTACGACCGCGGGGCCACCTACGAGCTCGCCCGGGCCGTGGAGCGCGTCGACCGGGTGGTCGCCGAGGGCGCGGACATGGTGGACGTCGGCGGGGTCAAGGCCGCCCCCGGCGAGCACGTGGACGCCGCCGAGGAGATCCGCCGCACGGTCGACCTGGTGGCGGCGATCCGGGCGGCGCACCCGGCGCTGCCGATCTCGATCGACACCTGGCGCGCGGAGGTGGCGCGGGAGGCGCTCGCGGCGGGTGCGGACGTCGTCAACGACGCCTGGGGCGGGGTGGACCCGGAGCTCGCCGCCGTGGCCGCGGCGGCCGGCGCGGGGATCGTGTGCACCCACGCCGGCGGGCTGCCGCCCCGCACGCGGCCGCACCGGGTGACCTACGACGACGTGGTGGCCGACGTGGTGGCGCGGACGACGGCGCTGGCCGGGGCCGCGGTGGCCGCCGGCGTGGACCCCGACCGGGTGCTGGTCGACCCCGGCCACGACTTCGGCAAGAACACCCGGCACTCGCTGGAGGCGACCCGGCGCCTGGACGAGCTGGTCGCCACCGGCTGGCCGGTGCTGGTCGCGCTGTCGAACAAGGACTTCGTCGGCGAGACCCTCGACGTCCCGCTGGAGGAGCGGCTCACCGGCACCCTGGCCGCGACCGCGGTGAGCGCCTGGCTGGGCGCCCGGGTGTTCCGCGCGCACGACGTGGCGCCGACCCGGCAGACGCTGGACATGGTCGCCTCGATCCGCGGCGACCGCCCGCCCGCCCGCACCACCCGCGGCCTGGCCTGAGCGAGAACCCGTTCCCCCGGCGCCGCGGCCGGTCTAGCGTCGCCCCCGTCCGCCAGGTGGGGCAGGTGCTCGTGCGGTGCAGGAGGTGTTCCCGTGACCGGACGCGTCGTCCACTTCGAGATCCCCTTCGACGACGGGGATCGTGCGCGGGCCTTCTACAAGGAGGCCTTCGGCTGGCAGCTGCAGTCCTACCCCGGCATGGACTACACCCTGGTGACGACCGGGCCGACCGGGGACGCGGGCCCCGCCGAGCCGGGCTTCGTCAACGGGGGGATGCTGCCGCGGCCGGAGAGCGTCGCCGGCACCCCGGTCGTCGTCGTCGACGTGGAGAGCATCGACGTCGCGCTCGAGCGCATCGGCGAGCTCGGCGGGGAGACCGTGCTCGGCAAGCAGCCGGTGGGCGACATGGGGTGGAGCGCCTACGTGCGGGACCCGGAGGGCAACGTCGTCGGCCTGTGGGAGACCGCCGCCGGGACGTGAGCACCGCCGGTCACCCGATTCCCGGGCACGGGCCCTGGATAGGTTGCCGCGCATGGCCGCCACCGGGTTCCACACCGCCGACGAGCTCAACGCCCTCCTGCCCGGGACCCTCCCCGGGCTGCTGGGGCTGGTCATCGACACCCACGAGCCGGGCCGGCTGACCGCGCACGTCGACGTCCGCCCGGAGCTGCTCGCGCCCAACGGTTACCTGCACGCCGCGACCGTGGTGGGGCTGGCCGACACCGCCTGCGGGCTGGCCACCCGGGCGCTGCTGCCGGAGGGCTCCAGCGGCTTCACCACGATCGAGCTCAAGACCAACTACCTCGGCACGGTCCGCGAGGGCCGGATCGCCACGGTCGCGACCAACGCCCACGCCGGGCGGACGACGCAGGTCTGGGACGCCGTCGTGACCGCCGAGGCCACCGGGAAGACGCTCGGGCTGTTCCGCTGCACCCAGTCCGTGCTCTGGCCCCGGTGACCCGTTCCGGTACCCACGGGTAACCCACCTGTGACGGGAGCCACCGGGGATGTGAGACTGGCGACACACCCGAGACCCGAGGAGCACGACCCGTGGCCCTGGCCAGCCTGTACCCCGACATCGAGATCCCCGACCTGTCGGTCCCCGCGTACGTCCTGTCCGCCGGCAGCGCGAACCCGGACGCGCCCGCGCTGGTGGACGGGCTGAAGGGCGACACCATCACCCACGGCCAGCTGGCCGCCTACGTCGACCGGGTGGCCGCGGCGCTGCACGCCCGCGGGCTGCGCAAGGGCGACGTCGTCGCCGTCTTCTGCCCGAACACCCCGTGGTTCCCCGTGGTCTTCCACGGCATCGCGGCCGCCGGCTGCGTGATGAGCCCGATCAACTCGCTGTACACGCCCGACGAGATCGCCTTCCAGCTGCGCGACTCCGGCGCGAAGGTGCTCGTCACCGTCTCGCCGTTCCTGGACCGGGCGCTGGCCGCGGTCGAGAAGGCCCCGGTGGACGAGGTCGTCGTCATGGACGGCGCCGAGGGCCACGCGTCGCTGCTGGACCTGCTCGGCAGCGACGCACCGTCGGCCCAGGTCGACATCGACCCGGCGAACGACCTGGTGACGCTGCCCTACTCCAGCGGCACGACCGGCCTGCCCAAGGGCGTCATGCTGACCCACCGCAACCTGGTGGCCAACGTCGCCCAGTGCAAGCCGCTGATCGACCTCGGCGCGGACGAGCGGATCATCGCCGTCCTGCCGTTCTTCCACATCTACGGCCTCACCGTCCTGATGAACCAGGGCCTGGCCTGGGGCGGCGCGGTCGTGACGCTGCCGCGCTTCGACCTGGAGGACTTCCTCCGCACCATCCAGGACCACAGGATCACCCGGGCGTTCGTGGCGCCGCCGATCCTGCTCGCGCTGGCCAAGCACCCCCTGGTCGACTCCTACGACCTGTCGTCGCTGCGCTCGATCACCTCCGGCGCCGCCCCGCTGGACGAGCAGCTGGCCCTCGCCGCCGAGCGGCGGCTGCGCAAGGGCGCCGGCACCGGCGTCACCGTGGCGCAGGGCTACGGCATGACCGAGCTGTCGCCGGTCTCGCACACCACGCCGGACGAGGGCAAGGAGCCGGCCGGCGTCACCTCCGCGGTGCCGAAGGGCTCGGTGGGCTACGCCGTCCCGAACACCGAGTGCCGGCTGGTCGACCCCGAGACCGGGCAGGACGCCGCCGCCGGCGAGCGCGGCGAGCTGTGGGTCCGCGGGCCGCAGGTCATGAAGGGCTACCTGAACAACCCGGAGGCCACCGCGAACACCCTCGACCCCGAGGGCTGGCTGCGCACCGGGGACGTCGCCGTCGTCGACGAGGACGGCCGCTACACGGTGGTCGACCGGGTCAAGGAGCTGATCAAGTACAAGGGCTACCAGGTCGCCCCCGCCGAGCTCGAGGCCGTGCTGCTGGGCCACCCGGAGATCGCCGACGCCGCGGTCATCGGCGTCCCGGATAAGGAGAGCGGCGAGGAGCTGCCGAAGGCCTTCGTGGTCCGCACGCCCGGCTCGGAGGTCACCGAGCAGGCGGTCATGGAGTACATGGCCGGCAAGGTGGCCCCGCACAAGAAGATCCGCTTCGTCGAGTTCATCGACCAGGTGCCGAAGTCGGCGGCGGGCAAGATCCTGCGCAAGGACCTCAAGGCCCGCGCCTGACCTACCCGGGGCCGGCCGGTGCGTCCGGCCGGCCCCGCGGCCGAAGCTCCCCCGCGAGTTCGGCGGGGGCACGGGCGGCCCCCGTGCAGGGTCCCGCCGCGAGCCTGCGAGCGGTGGGGGGGCACGGGCGGCCCCCGTGCAGGGTCCCGCCGCGAGCCTGCGAGCGGTGGGGGGGCACGGGCGGCCCCCGTGCAGGGTCCCGCCGCGAGCCTGCGAGCGGTGGGGGGCACGGGCGGCCCCCGTGCAGGGTCCCGCCGCGAGCCTGCGAGCGGTGGGGGGCACGGGGGTCCTCTTAAGGTCGGGGCATGCGTGCGGTGACCTTCTCCGAGCCCGGCGGCCCCGACGTCCTCGTGTGGGGGGAGGCGCCCGACCCGGTGCCGGGGCCCGGTGAGGTACTGGTGGACGTGGTGGCCACGGCGGTCAACCGGGCCGACCTGCTGCAGCGGGCGGGCAACTACCCGCCACCCCCCGGGGCCAGCGACGTCCTGGGCCTGGAGTGCAGCGGGGTGGTCAGCGAGGTCGGCGAGGGGGTCACCGGCTGGTCGGTCGGCGACGAGGTGTGCGCCCTGCTGTCGGGCGGCGGGTACGCCGAGCGCGTCGCCGTCCCGGCCGGCCAGCTGCTGCCGCGCCCGGCCGGGGTGGAGCTGGCGACCGCGGCGGCGCTGCCCGAGGTGGTGTGCACGGTGTGGTCCAACGTGTTCATGCTCGCCGGGCTGCGCCGGGGTGACTGCTTCCTGGTGCACGGCGGCTCGAGCGGCATCGGCACGATGGCCGTCCAGCTGGCCGCCCGGGCCGGCGCCCGGGTGTTCACCACCGCCGGGACGCCGGCCAAGCTCGACGTCTGCCGGGAGCTGGGCGCCGAGGTCGGCATCAACTACCGCGAGGAGGACTTCGTCGAGCGGGTCCGCGAGGAGACCGACGGCGCGGGGGTGGACGTCGTCCTCGACAACATGGGCGCCAAGTACCTGGCCCGCAACGTCGACGCGCTGGCGGCCGGCGGCCGGCTGGTGTGCATCGGGATGCAGGGCGGGACGAAGGCCGAGCTGGACCTCGGCACGCTCATGCGCAAGCGGGGCACCATCCACGCCACGACGCTGCGCGGGCGGCCGGCGACCGGCCCCGGCAGCAAGGCCGAGGTCGTGGCGGCGGTGCTGCACGACGTGTGGCCCGACGTCGAGCGGGGCGTCGTCCGGCCGATCGTGGACCGGCGGCTGCCGATGTCCCGCGCCGCCGAGGCGCACCGGGTGGTCGACGCCAGCGAGCACGTCGGCAAGGTGCTGCTGCTGACGGACGGCTGAGGACCTCCCGGCACGGGCGCGTACCGGAACGAGCTCACCCGCGGCGAGGCGTTTCAGAGGGGGGCTCGGAGCCGATGGACGCCGTGTCGCGGGGGGACCTGGGCCGGAGCCACGCGGCCGGTCCCCCGTTCCGGATGGCGCCATGCCACGGGAGGACAGCACCTTGGACGTGAGCGAACGGGTCACCTGGGAGGACTGCCCGGTCTGCCGGCGGGTCGCGGCCGTCGGCTGGTCCAGCGCTCGACCCGTCGAGTTCGACTGCCCCAACGGCTGCAGCCCGAGCGCGGAGCAGATACGCACCCTCGCGGGACGGCAGGGCCGGGCACCGCGCGAGTGGTCGCCCCACCCGTAGGGCCGAGGCCCCGGCGCGACCCGGGGCAGCCCGCCCGCGGGCTCACCTCGGCCGCAGCGCCGCCACCGCGTCGACGAGGTAGCCGACCTCCTCCGCGGTGTTGTAGTGCATGAGGCCCAGCTGGACCGCGCCGCCCTGCTCGTTCACGCCGAGGGCGTCGAACAGCTCCCGGGCCGCGAAGTCGCCGTCCCACGCGCAGATGCCGCGGCGGGCCAGCTCGGCGGCGGCCTGGCGGGCGCGCATGCCCTCGACGGTGAACGACGCCGTGGGCGTGCGCCGCGGCGCCTCCCCGAGGACGTGCACGTGCCGCATCGCCCGCAGCGCCTCGTCCAGCCAGGCGAACAGCTCCCCCTCGTAGGCGGCGACCGCGGCCATCGAGGTGCGCAGCCGCTCCCGCCGGGAGCCGGTGGCGCCGTCGGCGAGCCCGGCCAGGTGCTCGACCGCCGCGGTGACGCCGGCGAGCAGCTCGAACGGGAGGCCGCCGGTCTCGAACCGTTCCGGCACCCGGTCCGGGTCGGGCAGCAGCCTGTCGGGCTGCAGCTCCTCCAGCAGGCCGGGGTCGGCCACCAGCGCCGCCACGCGCGGGCCGCACCACCGGTCGGCCGAGACGGTCAGCGAGTCGGCGCCCAGCACGGCGCGGTCCAGCAGCGCGTGCGGCGCGGCGTGGACGGCGTCGACGTGCACCAGCGCGCCGACCTGGCGCGCCCGGGCGGCGATCGCCGGCACGTCCGGGCAGGTGCCGAGGGCGTCGCTGGCCGCGGTGACGGCCACCAGGCGGGTGCGCTCGGTCAGCAGGTCGTCGTACTGCCAGTCGGGCAGCTCCCCGGTCTCGATGTCCACCTCCGCCCAGCGCACGGTGGCCCCGCGCTCGGCGGCCATCTGCACCCAGGGCCGGATGTTCGCGTCGTGGTCGAGCCGGCTGACCACGACCTCGTCGCCGCGGCGCCAGGTGCGGGCGACCGCCCGGGCGAAGGTGTAGGTCAGCGCGGTGGGGTTCGGGCCGAGCACCACGCCCCCGGGCGCCCCGCCGACCAGGTCGGCGACCGCCGCGCGCGCGGCCGAGACCAGCCCCTCGGCGCGCCCGGAGGCGGGGAAGACACCGCCCCGGCCGGCGACCGGCACCCGCATCGCCGAGCTCACCGCGTGCACGACGCTCTCCGGCAGCAGGGCGCCGGCCGCGCCGTCGGCGTGCACGAACCCGTCGGAGAGCCCCGGGAAGAGACCGCGGACGCGGGCGACGTCCAGCCGTGCCTCCCCCCACGCCATGGGTGGAACCGTAGACGCTGGGCGGCCGCCGGGCTCGGGTGCGCAGGGGCCGCGTTCGCGGGCCGACCGGGCGGGGCAGGATGGGTGCATGACCGCACCGGGAAACGGCAGTGATCGCCCTCAGCAGGTCGTCGTCGTCGGCCCCGACGGCCGGCCGGTCGGCACGATGCCGATGTCGCAGGCGCCGGGCGGGGACGTCGAGCCGGGCGAGGGCGCCGGGGCCGTCGGCGACATGGTCGAGCAGCCCGCGAAGGTCATGCGGATCGGTACGATGATCAAGCAGCTGCTCGAGGAGGTCCGCGCGGCGCCGCTGGACGACGCCAGCCGCCAGCGGCTGCGCGACATCCACGCCTCCTCGATCCGCGAGCTCGAGCAGGGCCTGGCCCCGGAGCTGCGCGACGAGCTGGAGCGGATCACGTTGCCCTTCAGCGAGGACCAGACCCCGTCGGACGCCGAGCTGCGCATCGCCCAGGCCCAGCTGGTGGGCTGGCTCGAGGGCGTCTTCCACGGCATCCAGACCGCGCTGTTCGCCCAGCAGATGGCCGCCCGGGCGCAGCTGGAGGAGATGCGCCGGCGGGCGCTGCCGGGTGGCTCGCAGCCACCGCAGCAACCCGACCTGCGCCCCGGCGGCGGCCAGTACCTGTGAGCGGGGAGGGCCGGTGCCAGCAGGGGACGAGGCGGTCCGCGCGTCCGACGCCGAGCGCGAGGAGACGGTGCGCCAGCTGCAGCGGGGCCTGACCCAGGGGCGGCTGACGGTCGACGAGTTCGACGAGCGGGTGCGGGCCGCCTACGCGGCCCGCACCCGCGGCGACCTCGCCGAGCTCACCGCCGACCTGCCGCGGAGTCTGTGGTGAGCCCCGCGGTGGTGGCGCCGGTCAGCCCGTCGACGCGCCCCTCGGGGACGGCCGCGGGCAGGGCGCGGGTGCCCTCCTCGGTCTCCTCCCCGACCTCCGGCTGACCGTCGCCCGCGGCGTCCCGGGCGCTCTCGACCTGCTGGGCCCCGGGGGCCTGCTGCGCCCCGGCGGCCTGCTCGAAGAAGCGCAGCAGCTCGACCGGGAACGGCATGACCAGGGTGCTGTTCTTCTCCGACGCGACGTCGGCGACGGTCTGCAGCAGCCGCAGCTGCAGGGCGCCGGGGGTGGCGCTCATGGCGTCGGCGGCCTGGGCGAGCTTGCTGGAGGCCTGCAGCTCGCCGTCCGCGGAGATGACGCGGGCCCGCCGGTCGCGCTCGGCCTCGGCCTGCCGCGACATGGACCGCCGCATGCCCTCGGGCAGCGAGATGTCCTTGACCTCGACCCGGTCGATCTTGATGCCCCAGTCCTCGGTGGGGGTGTCGATGACCGCGCGCAGCTCGGCGTTGATCGCCTCCCGGTCCGACAGGAGGGTGTCGAGGTCCGCCCGGCCGATCACCGACCGCAGCGAGGTCTGGGAGACCTGCGAGGTGGCGATCATGTAGTTCTCGACGTTGATGACCGCCTTCACGGGGTCGACCACGCGGAAGTAGACGACGGCGTCCACGCCGATGGTCACGTTGTCCCGGGTGATCGTGCCCTGCGAGGGCACGTCGAGGACCAGGGTCTGCACGGGCACCTTGGTCATCTGGTCGACGAACGGGATCAGCAGCCGCAGCCCCGGCTCCCGGACGCCCTCCAGCAACCGGCCGAAGCGGAGCACCACCCCGCGCTGGTACTGCTGCACCATCCGGACGCTCGCGCCCAGGACGACGAGTGCGACGACGGCCACGACCGCCAGCACGATGAGGGCGACATCCATGGCCGGCCTCCTCCCGGCCGGCGCGGCGTCGTCAGGACGTTCCCACGGCACCTGGAGCGCCGGCCCGTCCACCACCATCCTCCCAGGTCGCGGGGCGGGCTGCCACGACGGTCAGGGGGTCCGGGGGAGGTGCACCGGGCGCCGTCGGCGAGCCGTCCCCCGGACCCCGTGACCACGTCGCGCGGGTGTCAGACGGTGAAGCGGCGGACGGCGTCCCGCAGGTCACCGCTCATGCGGGCCAGCTCCTCGGCCGCCCGCTGCGCGTCCTCCACCCGGGCGTTGGTCTCCTGGGTGCCGGCGGCCAGCCCGGTGATCGCCGCGGCGATCTGCCGCGACCCGGTGGCGGCCTCGGCCACGTTGCGGTTCATCTCGTCGGTGGTGGCGGTCTGCTCCTCGACGGCCGCGGCGATCGTCGCCTGGAAGTCGTTGATCTCCCCGATCACGGTGCTGATCTGCCGGATGGCCTCGACCGCCCCGGCGGTGTCGCCCTGGATGGTCTCGACCCGCCGCGAGATGTCCTCGGTCGCCCGGGCGGTCTCCTGCGCGAGCTCCTTGACCTCGCTGGCGACCACCGCGAAGCCCTTCCCGGCCTCGCCGGCACGCGCCGCCTCGATGGTGGCGTTGAGCGCGAGCAGGTTGGTCTGCTCGGCGATGCCGTTGATCAGCTTCACCACGGTGGCGATCTCCTGCGAGGAGTCGCCGAGCTTGCCGACGGTCCGGGTGGTGCTCTCGGCGACCCCGACCGCCTGACCGGCCACCCGGGCGGCCTCCGTCGCGTTGCGGGAGATCTCGCGGATCGCGGACTCCATCTGCGTGGAGCCGGCCGCCACGGTGTCGACGCTGGCGGCCACCTCGCCGGAGGAGGCGACGACGACGTCGGCCTGGCCGGCCGCGGTGCGGGCGTTGTCCGCGATCGCGCCGGAGGCGGCGCTCAGCTCCGCCGACGCGTCGTTCAGCCGCCGGGAGGAGTCGTGCACCAGCGTGAGGACGCCGCCGAGCGCGTCGAGGGTGTCGTCCAGCGAGCGCGCCATCTCCCCCAGCTCCGCGCCGCCGGTGCGGCCGGCCCGGACGGTGAGGTCACCGGCGGCGACCCGGCCGAGGACCTCCCGGATGCGCTGCACGGGACGGGTCACGCCGCGGGCGACGAGGGAGGCCAGCGCGACGGAGACCACGAGCCCGAGCGCGATGATCACCAGGGTGAGGGTGCGCGCCGCGGTGTAGGCGTCCTCGGCGTCCGCCGCGGTGCCGACCGCCTGCGCGCTCGCCGCGGCCGTGGCCGCGGCGATCGACCCGCTGATCACGGCCTCCTGCTCGGTGAGCTGGGCGACCATGCCGCGGAGCTGGTCCGGGGTGCTGGTGCCCCGCGCGGCGACCATCTGCCCGAGCACCGCCAGGTAGGACTCGACGGCGGGCTGGAAGCGGTCGAAGGCCTCCCGGGCGTCGGCCGAGAGCGGCATCGCCGCCACCGCGGCGGTCTGCTCGGTCAGCCGCGCCCCCACCGCCGCGGCGTTCTGCTGCGACGTGGCGAGCGACTCGGGGGGCAGGGTGGGGATGTTCGCGCGAGCGGTGTGCGCCATCAGCTCCCACCAGTCGGCCTGC
Organism: Geodermatophilus marinus; assembly: GCF_003428645.1. GTDB lineage: Bacteria > Actinomycetota > Actinomycetes > Mycobacteriales > Geodermatophilaceae > Geodermatophilus. The sequence goes on from NZ_QVQH01000008.1 coordinate 119,753, forward strand.
AGCTGCCGCAGCCCGTCGAGCGGGACGGCGCCCTCGGTGTGGACGCGCTCGGCCTGCGCGCTCAGCGCCGACATCCGCTGGATGCCGAACAGGCCGACGCCCAGGGTGGTCAGGGCGACGACGAGGACCGCGCCCAGGAGCCGGGTGCGCAGGCCCCAGCGGCTGCCGGTGGCGTCCTCGGCCGGGTCGCGGCGGGCGGGCGTCCGGGTGTGCTCCATGGGTGCGGCTGCCTTCCGGGGCTGGGCGGGGGTGCACAGCACACTTCGGCAGCGCGCGCGGGCTGTTGAGCCGGGACGGCCGCCTCCGGGCTCACCGCTGCCGTAGAAGGACCCTGTCCTCCCCACCCCTCGCCCCGCTCGGGGCGGTGCCCTGGACGAAGGCCGTGGTGAGCCAGGAGTCCCGGGGATCAGGTCAGCTGGTCATCGGAGGCGGGGAGGACCCGGTGGACCCCGGGGCGGGGATCAGAGGGCGGCGAGGAAGGCCGCGACGCCGTCGTCCTCGTTGGTGCCGGTGACGTCGGTGGCCGCGGCCAGCAGGTCGGGGTGGGCGTGCGCCATGGCCACCGCCCGCCCGCCGCCCTCCCGCACCCAGTCGAAGGCGGCGAGGTCGTTGGGCATGTCCCCGAAGACGACGACGTCCTCCGGGCCCACGCCGTGCTGCGCGGCGACCTTGGCCAGCCCGGTGGCCTTGGTGACCCCGCGCGCCGAGATCTCCGCCAGGGCGTCCTCCGAGGAGTGGGTCACCGTGGCCCGGTCGCCGACCACGGCCTCGACCAGGGCCACGAACTCGTCGCGCCCCAGGGACTCGTGGCGGGCCAGCAGCTTGGCCACCGGCGCGGCGACCATCTCCTCCAGCGTCGCCACCGCCACGCCGGGGGCGTCGACGTCCCAGCGCGGCTGGTAGACCGGCTCGTGGCGGAACTCCAGGCCGTACTCGACGGCGAACCAGGTGTCCGGCTGCTGCCGGCGGAGCTCGGCGGTGACCTCCTGGAGGACGTCGGGCGCGAGCGGGTCCTCGTCGACGACCTCGAACGCCGCCAGGTCCAGCAGGACGGCGCCGTTGCAGCAGACCGCGGTGCCGTGCCCCAGCACCTCCCGGATGCGGGTCATCCACCGCGGCGGGCGGCCGGTGGCCAGGACGACCGGCACCCCCTCGGCGCGCCAGCGCGCGAGCTCGGCGACGGTGGTGTCGCTGACCGTGTCGTCCCAGCGCAGGAGCGTGCCGTCCATGTCGCTGGCGATGAGCCGGGGCCTCCAGTCAGACACCGGGCCGCCTCCCGTCGAGCAGCAGGGCCTCCAGGTAGCGGGCCACCCCGTCGGCGTCGTGGCCGCCGGTGACCTCCTCCGTGGCCGCCCGGACGGCGGGGTGCGCGTTGGCCACCGCCACCGCGCGTCCGCCGGCGTCCCGGACCGCCTCGAGCATCGGCAGGTCGTTGGGCATGTCGCCGAACACGAGCACGTCGCCGAAGCCGACCCCGTAGCGCTCCAGGGCGATGGCCAGGCCGGAGGCCTTGGTGACGCCGACCGGCAGGACCTCGATGAACCCGAGGCCGGCGTGGGTCAGCTCGGCGTCGGCCGGGTCGACGACCTCCCGGGCGCGGGCGAGCAGCTCGTCCTGGCCGATCGAGGGCGAGCGCAGGAAGACCTTGAGCACGGCGCCCTGCGGCAGCACCTGGTGCCGGGGCAGCAGGTGCGCGGGCTCGGGGTAGGGCCAGTTGAAGCCGTGCTGGACGCGCAGCGCGGTGTGCACCTCGGCCTGCTCGGCGGCGTCCTCGACCGCGACCACCAGCTCGCCGGCGACCGCCTCGATGCGCGCGATCACCGCCATGGCCTCGTCCCGGGGCAGCCCGACGGTGCGCAGCACCTCGTCGCGCTCGAGGTCGACGACGAACCCGCCCTGGGCGAGGACGGCGATGCCCCGCCCGTCGAGCGCGGCCCGCACGCTGTCGAGCAGCCGGGGCCCGCGACCGGTCACGCCGACGACCGGGACGCCGGCGTCCCAGCAGGCGTCCAGGGCCGCCCGGGTGCGCGGGCTGACCACGCCGTCGGAGCTCAGCAGGGTGCCGTCGAGGTCGCTGGCCACCAGTTTCGGCCGCCAGTCCCCCAGGTCGCCGAGCTCCACCACCCGGTCGGCGTCCGGGGAGGGGACGTGCCCGGACAGGACGGCCCGGGGCGCGGTGTCGCTCATGCCGCCGGGGGCACGGGTGCGGCCAGCGCCATGCCGGGGGTCAGCACCTCGGCGCCGCCGAGCCAGGGACGCAGCGCCGCCGGGACGTGCACCGAGCCGTCGGCCCGCTGGTGCACCTCGAGCAGGCAGGCGATGGTGCGGGCGATGGCGCAGAGGGTGCCGTTGAGGGTGGCGGCGGTCTGGTTGCGCCCGTCGGCGTCCTTGTAGCGGATGTTCAGCCGCCGGGCCTGGAAGGTGGTGCAGTCCGAGGTGCTGGTCAGCTCCCGGTAGGCGCCCTGGGAGGGGAACCAGGCCTCGATGTCGTACTTGCGTGCCGCGCTGGTGCCCAGGTCGCCGGCGGCGATGTCCACCACCCGGTAGGGCAGCTCGAGGGCCCGGAGGAACTCCTCTTCCCAGGCCAGCAGCCGCAGGTGCTCGGCGGCGGCCTCCTCGGGGCGGCAGAAGCTGAACATCTCGACCTTGTCGAACCAGTGGACGCGGATGATGCCGCGGGTGTCCTTGCCGTAGGAGCCGGCCTCGCGGCGGAAGCAGGACGACCAGCCGGCGTAGCGGCGCGGGCTCGACAGGTCGAGCACCTCGCCGGCGTGCATCCCGGCCAGCGCCACCTCCGAGGTCCCGACCAGGTACAGGTCGTCCCGCTCGATCCGGTACACCTCCTCGTCGTGCTCGCCGAGGAACCCGGTGCCCTCCATGGCCTCGGGCTTGACCAGGGCCGGTGCGACGACGGGCGTGAAGCCGGCCGCGACCGCGCGGGTGATCGCCAGCTGGGCCAGCGCGAACTCCAGCAGCGCGCCGGGCCCGGTGAGGAAGTAGAACCGGGCGCCGGAGACCTTGGCCCCGCGCTCGGTGTCGATGGCCCCGAGCGCCTCGCCGATCTGCAGGTGGTCGCGGACCTCGAAGTCGTACCCCGGCACCTCGCCCACGGTGCGCAGGGTGACCGCGTCGTCCTCGCCGCCGGGCGGGACGCCGTCGTGGACGACGTTGGGCAGCCGCAGGTGCGCCGCGCGCAGGGCCGCGTCGGCGGCGCGCAGGGCCTCCTCGGCCTCCTTGACCTCGGCGGCCAGCGCGCGGGCCCGCTCGAGCACCGCGGGCCGCTCCTCGGGCGCGGCCTTCTTCACCGCCTGGGACGCCGCCTTCTGCTGGGCGCGCAGCTCGTCGGCGTGGCGGACGGCGTCGCGGCGCGCGGCGTCGGCGGCGAGCAGCTCGTCGACCCGGGACTCGTCGGCCCCGCGGGCACGCTGGCTGGCCGTCACGAGGTCGGGGTGCTCGCGCACGAGCCGCAGGTCGATCACCCCCCGATCGTAGGTGGGCGACGCCCGGTCACCGCCCGGCCGCCCCGACCCCTCCCCGGGGCCCGGGGGCACCCGCGGAGCCGGGGCACGGCTCATCCCCGCGGGACGACGCCCCACCCGGGTGGGCGCGGGGACGCTGGCGGCACGTCGAGGGGAGGCGCCATGAGCCAGCAGCAACCCGTGAGCGGGCCGAGGAACGGGGACCGGGCTGCCGGCCTCCGGATCAGCTGGGCGATGATCGGCGGACTGGCCGGCGGGGGGGCGCTGCTGGCCTTCGTGCTGCAGAACCGCCAGGACGTGACGACGACGTGGCTCTTCTGGAGCTTCACCTGGCCGCTGTGGCTGTACACCATCGTGGTCGCGGTGCTCGGCTCCCTCGTCTGGATCGCCGCGGGCATCCTGCGCCGGCACCGCCGCCGGGTGGCCCGGCGCGCGACCCGCAGGGGCGAGGCCCCCTCCGGCTGAGCGGTTGCGCGCCGGGCCGCCGGCCGGGCGACCGCCGGCGGGACCCGCGGCCTCCGGGCGTCCTGCGGGACAATGGGCCCATGCGCTTCCTCGGCGGCACCCGCCCGGCGACCGACCTGACCTACGCCGACGTCTTCATGGTGCCCAACCACTCCACGGTGGGCTCCCGGCTCGAGGTCGACCTGACCACGCCGGACCGGGTGGGCACGACCATCCCGGTCGTCGTGGCCAACATGACCGCGATCTCGGGGCGGCGGATGGCCGAGACCATCGCCCGCCGGGGCGGCCTCGCCGTCCTCCCGCAGGACATCCCGGTGGACGTCGTCGGGGAGGTCGTCTCCTGGGTGCACGCCCGGCACCCGGTCTACGACACCCCGATCACCCTCTCCCCCACCTCGACCGTGGCCGAGGCGCTGTCGCTGCTGACCAAGCGCGCGCACGGCATCGTGGTCGTCGTCGAGGGCGGCAGCCCGGTCGGCGTGGTCACCGACGGCCAGTGCCAGGGCGTCGACCGGTTCACCCAGCTGCACGAGGTGATGACCGCCGACCCGCTCACCGTGCCCGCGGGCACCGACCTGCCGAAGATCTTCGACGTGCTCTCCGGGGAGCGGATCAGCGCGTCGCCGGTGGTCGAGGGCGACCGGCTGGTCGGCGTCATCACCCGCAAGGGCGCGCTGCGCTCGGCGCTCTACACCCCGGCGGTCAACGCGGCCGGGCAGCTGCTCACCAGCGCCGCCGTCGGCATCAACGGCGACGTGGCCGGCAAGGCCGGCGCGCTGCTGGCCGCCGGCGTCGACGTGCTCGTGGTCGACACCGCGCACGGCCACCAGGAGAAGGCGGCCGAGGCGGTGCGCGCGGCCCGGTCGGTGGCCGGCTCCGCTGCGGTGGTGGCGGGCAACGTGGTCACCGCCGAGGGCACCCGCGACCTCGTCGAGGCCGGGGCGGACGTCGTCAAGGTCGGCGTCGGGCCCGGCGCCATGTGCACCACCCGGATGATGACCGGCGTCGGCCGGCCGCAGTTCTCGGCGGTCGAGGAGTGCGCCGCCGCCGCGCGGGCGCTGGGCAAGCACGTGTGGGCCGACGGCGGCGTGCGGCACCCCCGCGACATCGCCCTGGCGCTGGCCGCCGGTGCGGCGAACGTGATGGTCGGCTCCTGGTTCGCCGGCACCTACGAGTCGGCCGGTGACATCCACGACGACGGCTCCGGCCGGCTGTACAAGGAGTCGTTCGGCATGGCCTCGGCGCGCGCGGTCAAGGCGCGGACGGCGGCGCAGAGCGGCTTCGACCGGGCCCGCGCCGGGCTGTTCGAGGAGGGCATCTCCTCCTCGCGCATGTACCTGGACCCGGCCCGGCCGGGGGTGGAGGACCTCGTCGACCAGGTGGTCGCCGGGGTGCGCTCCTCGTTCACCTACGCCGGGGCCCGCACGGTCGACGAGTTCCACGAGCGCGCGGTGGTCGGCGTGCAGAGCGCGGCCGGGTACGAAGAGGGCCGCCCGCTGCCCACGTCCTGGTGAGCCGGCGCCGGTGAGGCCGCTGCCCCGCGAGGTCTTCGAGGACCTCGTCGCCGACGCGCTCGACGAGGTCCCGCCCGAGCTCATGGCGCTGCTGGACAACGTCGTCGTCCTGGTCGAGGACCGCAACGACGAGGACCCCGAGCTGCTCGGCCTCTACGAGGGCCACGCGCTGACCGAGCGCGGCTGGCAGTACGGCGGCGCGCTGCCCGACCGGATCATGGTCTACCGGGACCCGATCTGCGCGATGTGCTCGACCGCCGAGGAGGTGCGCGAGGAGGTGACGATCACCGTCGTCCACGAGATCGCGCACCACTTCGGCATCGACGACGAGCGGCTGCACGAGCTCGGCTGGGGCTGACGGGGCAGGCACCCGCGGGGCGGGGCCGGGACCGCGGCGGCGCGTAGCCTGCAGCACCGTGGCTGACGTCAAGGGCTCGGGGCTGCCGATCAAGATGCTGCACGACCGCATCCTCGTGTCGCTGCGCAAGGAGAACGGCGAGCGGCGCAGCACCGGCGGCATCCTCATCCCGGCCACCGCCCAGGTGGCCAAGCGCCTGGTGTGGGGCGAGGCCCGCGGGGTCGGCTCGAGCGTGCGGCAGGTGAAGGTCGGCGACCAGGTGCTGTTCTCCCCGGAGGACCAGCACGAGGTCGAGGTGCACGGCGAGGAGCTGGTGATCCTGCGGGAGCGGGACGTGCACGCGGTCGCGGCCGAGCGGATCGAGGAGAGCACCGGCCTCTACCTGTGACCGCGGGTGCAGGGCGCGGCGCGGGCGCGGAAGAGGAAGCTGTGCCCGCGTCGGGGCGCCCGATACGCGGGTGAGGCATCCTTTCCCGCGGCCGGCGGCGGGTCAGCGGGCCGGCGGCGGGTCAGCAGACGGGCGGCCCGGAGGCCCGCGCGTGCCCGGCGACCACCCCGGTCGCCTCCTGCAGGAACCGGCGGACGACGGCCAGCTCGGCCTCGTCGAAGTCCCCCATCACCGCCACCAGGTCGCGCTGCAGCCCGCCGAAGAACTCGGCCCCGGCGCTCATCGCGCTGTCGGAGATCTCCAGGGCGACCCGCCGGCGGTCCTCCGGGTCGCGCACCCGGCGCACGTGCCCGACCCGCTCCAGCCGGTCGACCAGCGCCGTCACCGACGCCGAGCTCAGCTCGACCGCCGACCCCAGCGCGCCGGCGGTCAGCGCCTGACCCCGGCGGGCGGCGTCCATGATCGCCACCAGCGCCCGCACGTCGGTGCGGCCGAGGCCGTGCAGCTCGGCGAAGCGCGCCGCCACCGCGTCCAGCTCGACGTTCAGCCGCCGGAGCAGCAGCGCGATCTCCGCCCGCGGATCGTCCACCCGCTCCCCACCTCCTCCGTGGTTGCGCACCCCGCTGCCCCCACCCTACTGTCTCGAACATCGAGATGATCGCCGATCGAGGGAACCTGCCCATGTCCCGGCTGCGCTGGCTGCTCCCCGCCCTCGTCCTGCTCCTCTGGCTCGGTGCGGCCGGACCGCTCGGGTCGCTGAGCGGCCAACTCACCGGCGTCCAGGAGAACGACACCGCCGCCTTCCTGCCCGACAGCGCGGAGTCGACCCGCGTGGCGGAGCTCCAGCAGCAGTTCTCCCCCACGCAGGCCATCCCGGCCCTCCTGCTGTGGGAGGGGGACGGGCCGCTGGACCCCGCGACGCTGCAGCAGGTCGGCGCCCGGGCCCAGGAGGCCGCCGCGGTCGCCGAGGAGGCCGGCGCGCTGGCCGGCCAGGTCTCCCCGCCGATCCCCTCCGCGGACGGCGAGGCGGTGCAGGTGGTCCTGCCGCTGAGCCCGGAGCTCGGCGACGAGATCGTCGACGTGGTCGAGGACCTGCGCGCCACCATCCCCGTCGAGGGCACCGACACCTACGTCACCGGGCCCGGCGGCATCTTCGCCGACTTCGCCAACGGGTTCGCCGGCATCGACGGCCTGCTGCTGCTGGCCGCGTTCGGCGTCGTCCTGCTCATCCTGCTGGTGGTCTACCGCAGCCCGATCCTGCCGTTCCTGGTCATCGGCACCGCGGGGCTGGCGCTGACCGCGGCCAACGCGGTCGCCTACCTGCTGGCCGACGCCGACGTCATCACCGTCAACGGCCAGAGCCAGGGCATCGCCGCGATCCTGGTCGTGGGTGCGGCCACCGACTACGGCCTGCTGCTGGTGGCCCGGTTCCGCGAGGAGCTGCACCAGGAGCGGTCGCGGTACGCGGCCATGCGGACCGCGCTGCGCCGCTCGTGGGAGCCGATCACCGCATCCGGGGCGACCGTCGTCCTGGGCGTGCTGTGCCTGCTCCTCTCCGACCTGGCCTCCAACCGCGGGCTCGGCCCGGTCGCGGCGGTCAGCGTGACCTTCTCCGTGGTCGCCGCGCTCACCTTCCTGCCGGCCGCCCTGGTCCTGCTCGGGCGGGCCGCGTTCTGGCCGTTCCGGCCCCGCTACGGCGACCAGGGCCGGGAGGGCCGCCTGTGGCGGTGGGTCGCCGGCGTCGTCGGGCGCCGGCCGCGGCGGGTGCTGGCGATCAGCACGCTGGCCCTGGTGGCCGCGGCCGTGTTCGCCCCGACCTACGACGCCGAGGGCATCACCTTCAGCGACGCCATCCGTGGCGAGTCCAACGGCGTCGCCGGGCAGGAGGCGCTGGCGCGGCACTTCGACGCCGGCGTGGCCAGCCCCGCGATCGTCATCACGCCGGAGGACGCCTGGCCCGCGGTCGCCGAGGCGGCCGCCGCCGTCGACGGCGTCGCCGAGGTCACCCCGTTCACCGGCGCCCAGGGGCCGGCGCAGCCCGGCGCGGGGCCCGTGGTCGTGGACGGGCTGGTCCGGCTCGACGTCACCCTCGACGTCGCGCCCGACAGCACGGAGGCGATCACCGTCGTGCAGGAGCTGCGCACGGCGCTGGACGCCGCCGACCCCGAGGCCCTCGTCGGCGGGGACACCGCCAGCAACCTCGACGCCCGCGAGACCGCCGCCCGGGACCTGCGCGTCATCGTGCCGACCGTGCTCGCGGTGATCACCGTCGTCCTCGCCCTGCTGCTGCGCGCCCTGGTGGCCCCGCTGCTGCTGATCAGCACCGTCGTCCTCAGCGTCGGCGCGACCGTGGGCGTGGCGGCGCTGCTGTTCGAGAACGTCTTCGGCTTCCCCGGGAGCGATCCGGGCATCCTGCTGATCGGCTTCGTGTTCCTCGTGGCCCTGGGGATCGACTACAACATCTTCCTCATGACCCGCGCCCGGGAGGAGTCGGTGCGGCACGGCACGAGGGACGGCGTCCTGCGGGCGCTGGCCGTCACCGGCGGCGTCATCACCTCCGCGGGCCTGGTGCTCGCCGCCACCTTCGGCGCGCTGTCGGTGCTGCCGCTGCTGTTCCTGGTGCAGCTGGCGTTCCTGGTCGGCTTCGGGGTCCTGCTCGACACCTTCGTCGTCCGCTCGCTGGTCGTCCCCTCGGCGGTGCACCTGCTCGGCGACCGGACCTGGTGGCCGAGCCGGCTGTCCCGCCGCCGTCCCGAGCCCGAGCGGGAGCGGGAGCTCACCCCGGCCTGAGTTCGGCAGCAGGGTGCGACAGATGTGCGTGGGTCCGCCTGGTCCTGCTCACCGGACGGGGTGGCGTGCAGAGCACCCGGGCTGCGCCCGCCGGGGCGCGCTGGCCTGCCAAGGCTCAGCGACACCAGCTGCCCTTCCACGCGGCCGCCAGGGTCGACACGCACCGTCGGACGTGGAGCCGGGTCACAGCGCGGCTCCACGTCGGGCGGCGCGGGTTGACCCGCGCCGGAGCGCGCCGACTGGCGCACGACGGATCACACCCTGCTGCCGAACCCACCCGGCCCGAGGTCGCCCGCTCGCGCCCCGGCCGTCCCGCCCCCCGCCCGCGGCCGTGATCTCGGGGTCGTGGCCCCACGACACGCGGAGGGCGGCGTGTCCCGGGGCAAGAACCCCATGATCACCGCGGGAGGGGAGGGGCGGCGGCGGGGGCGAGAGCGGGGCGGGCGGCAGGGGGCGGGGGCGGGGGGGACGGTGACCTCAGGTGCGGCCGGACCGCAGCGCGGCCAGCCAGGCGGCGGCCTCCCCGAAGGCGGCGTCGCTGGCCACCTCCTCCACCGGCCGGTTCAGCCGGTCGTCGGCGCGGGGGTAGGAGCCGAGGAACCGGACGTCCTCGCACACCCGGTGCAGGGCCGCCAGCGCCTCGCCCACCCGGGCGTCGGCGACGTGCCCTTCGCAGTCCAGGGAGAACGAGTAGACCCACAGCCGCTCGCGGGTGGGCCGGGACTCGATGCGGGTGAGGCTGATGCCGCGCACGGCGAACTCGTGCAGGACGTCGAGCAGCGCGCCGGTGCGGTCGGCGACGACGGCGACCAGCGAGGTCTTGTCGTTGCCGGTCGGCTCCGGCAGCGGCCCGGGCGGCGCGACCAGCACGAAGCGGGTCACCGCGCCGGGGTGGTCGGCGACGTCCTCGGCGAGGGCGGTCAGGCCGTAGCGGTCGGCGGCGATGGGGGCGCAGACCGCCGCGTCGACCGCCCCCTCGGCCACCTGCCGCGCCGCCGCCGCGGTCGAGGTCGCCGGCAGGGGGACGACGCCGGGCAGCAGCCGGCCCAGGCTGCGCGCCGTCTGCGCCAGGGCGTGCGGGTGGCTGGCCACGCTGCCGACGTCGGCGAGCCGGGTACCCGGGCGGGCGGCGAGCACGAACGAGACGCGCAGGACCACCTCGCGGGTGATCCACAGCGGCGCACCGTCGGCCAGGCCGTCCATCGTGGCGGGCACCGAGCCCTCGACCGAGTTCTCCAGCGGCACCAGGGCGGCGTCGGCCGCGCCCTCGCGCACCGCGGCCAGCGCGGCCGGCACGTCCGCGGCCGGGGCGCGGGCCCCCTCGGACGGCGGGACGAGGGTGCGGAGCGCGGCTTCGGCGAAGGTACCCTCGGGACCGAGGTAGGCGAACCGCGTCGGGGGCCGCGCAGACGGCATCGCAGGCACCTGGCGAGGGTAGTGCGGTCGGGTGGCGACGCAGGTCCCACCCGGGGAGCCGCGGCGCACCCGGAAGTCCCGGCCGCACCGGGCGGTCCACCGTCGTGGGAGGGATGCGTGACCCCCGGCTCCGAGCATCTCACCGAGAGTGATCTGGACGTCGCTCTGCGGCGCCTGCTCCGGGCCGGGGAGCGCGGCGACCCGGCCGCCTTCCTCGCCGAGCACGACCGCGTCGCGGCCGCCCTCGCCGCGCGCACCGACGAGGCCTGGACCGCCTGGCGGCACGTCCTGGACGCCCGCCGGGGCCTGCTGCTCGCCGACCCCGAGGCCACCGCCACCGCGCTCACCGCGGCCCACGCGGCGCTCGACTCCTGCCTGCCGACGGCCCGCACCGCGCTCACCCTGGCCCACCTGGCCCACGTCGAGGCGACCGCCGACCGCGTGGACGCCGCGATGCTCCTGGCGATCGACGCCAGCCTGCTCACCGAGCACCAGCCGGGCGAGCCGACGCGGGACCTGCACGAGGCCCACCGCTGGCTGTCGCTGACCCTGGCCGCCCTGGACCTCGAGGAGCTGGCCGTGGCCCAGGCGCTCACCGGGTCCCGGGAGGCGCAGGCGCTGCCGGACGAGGAGGACCGGTGGCGGCTGCTGCAGCTGTGCGCCCAGCAGCAGGCCGAGCTGTCCCAGACCCTGCACCGGCGCGGCGAGACCGGCCGCTCCCGGGAGCTCGCCACCGCGGCGGTCACCTGCGCCGAGGGCGCCCGGGCGCTGGACGTGGAGCCCGACCCGGCCGACGGCGACCTGCTCGACGTCGTCCAGGCGTGGGCGATCGCCGGCCAGGGCGACGTGGCCGGGGCCCTCGGCCCGATGCGGCGGGCGCACCGCCGCATCAGCGGGGACGGCGGGGTCTGGCTGCGCGGGTACGCCGACCTCGCCCTCGCCCGCGTGCTGACCCGGCTGGACCGGTCCCAGGCCGGGGGCGGGCACGCCGCGGAGGCCACCGACCTGCTCGTCGACGCCGCCGGGGCCTTCGCCGCCACCGCCGACCGCCGCCGCTACCGCCAGTGCCTGCTCGAACTCGGCCAGGGCACCGCGGCCATGGGCCGCCCGGCCGAGGCGCTGCACTGGCTGGAGGCCTACCGCGCCGACAGCGGACGCGCGCACGCCCGCGGCCGCGAGCTGTGGGCGGACATGTTCGTCCGGCGCAGCCGCCTGCGGGAGGCCGAGCGGCAGACGGCGGTCCTGCGCCGGCACGCGCTCGAGGACCCGCTCACCGGACTGGGCAACCGGCGCAGCGCCGAGCGCCGGCTGGGCGGCCTGCGCCTGGGCGAGGAGCCGCTGTCCCTCGCCGTCGTCGACATCGACCGCTTCAAGGCGGTCAACGACGACACCTCGCACAGCCACGGCGACGCGGTGCTGCGCCGGGTGGCCGACCTGCTGCGCGAGCACAGCCGCGCCGAGGACGAGGTCTACCGCTGGGCCGGGGACGAGTTCCTCGTCGTCCTGCCCACGGCGACCGAGAGCCAGGCGCTGGTCGCCGTCGAGCGGCTGCGGGCCGCGGTGGCCGACGCCGACTGGGGCGACCTGCAGCTGCCCGAGCCGGTGACGGTCAGCATCGGGGTGGCCACCGCGCCGGCACCGGACGGCCAGCCGGCCGGCTGGCGGTCGCTGTTCGACGCGGCCGACCTGCACCTGTTCTCCGCCAAGCGCGGCGGCCGCAACCGGGTGCGCGCCCCCGGCGGGCGCACCGACCCGGAGGGGGCGGCGTGAGCGCGTCGTGGGGCACCAGTGACGGGACGGACGCGGGAGCCCCCGCGCGGCGGCGTGGCCCCGGGTCGGTGCTCGACAGCGTCGGTACCGGCGTGCACAGTGCGCTGGTGCCACCGGGAGCCCTGCACCACCGGGTGACCGCTGCCCTGGCGAACTGGCAGCTCGACGACGCCGAACGGCTGCTGACCGCCGTCGGCAGCGACCCCTCGCCGTACGTGGCGCCGGCCCCCCGCGACGGCTCGGCCGACGACGCCGACGGCCCCGTCGTCGCCGACGCCACCCCCGGGGACCTCGGCCGGGCCTGGGCCGACACGCTGCGTGCCGAGCTGCTGGTGCGCCGGCTCCGGGTGGCCGGGTTCACCCTCGTCGGCGACCCGGTCGAGCCGCCGCACGGCACCGGCTCGCCACCGGCCCTGGACCTGCACGCCGGCGTGGCCGGGCTGCTCGGCGACGAGCAGGACGACGACCCGCGCGCGACCTCGGCCTCCCGGGCGGCGCTGGCGATCGCGCTGGTCCGCTCGGCGCGGGCCGCCTTCGACGCCACGGAGGACGACCTGCAGCGCGCCGCCGGCCTGGTCCGGCACGCCCGCATCGAGCTCCTCTCCCGGCGCGTCGACGCGGCCATGGACGAGGCGGTCGAGGCGGCCAGCCTGCTCGACGCGGCGCTGCCGGACTCCGAGCTGCTCACCGAGACGCTGTGCACCCTGGCCGGCGTGCTCGCCGACCTCGAGCTGATGCCGCTGGCCCTGGACTACCAGCGCCGGGCGCACGGGACGGCCGCCGCCGGCGGGGACCTGCTGGTCGCGCGCACCGCCGCCCGGCTGGGCGAGCTGTGCGCGGAGCTCGGCGAGGCGCTGCTGGACGACGGCGACGCCGGCTCGGCGGCCGTGCACTTCGCCGAGGCCCGGGAACTGGCCGAGCGGGCGCTGGAGCTGCTGCCACCCGAGGCCGCCGACGCGGTCCTGGCCGCCCAGGTGGTGCACGGCGGGGCGCTGGTCGGTCTCGGCGAGCACGCCGCGGCGGCCGGGCCGCTGCGCGCCGCCGTCCGGACGGCCACGGCCAGCGGCGACCGGGCCCTGCAGGCCGCCGCGCTGCTGGCGCTGGGCCGCGCGCTGCGCCGCCAGGGCGACGGCACGGGCGCCGACCGGCAGCTGGCCCGCGCGCTGGCCCTGGCCACCGAGCACGGGCTGGCCCGGGTGCGCCGGGCGGCGCTGCGCGAGCTGTGCACGCTGCACGCCGAGCGGGACGACGCCGGGCGCGCGCTGCCCTACCTGCAGGCCTACCTCGCCGACGAGCTGGAGCGGGTCGACGAGCGCCGCACCCGGTGGGTGGAGCTGTTCGGCCGGCGCAAGAGCCTCCTGGAGACCGAGCGGGCCGCCGGGCAGCTGCGCCGCCAGGCCTACGAGGACCCGCTCACCCACCTGCCGAACCGGCGCTACGCCGAGGCCCGGCTGGACAGCCTGCTGTCGGCCGGGACCACCCCGGCGCTGGCGGTCGTCGACGTCGACCGCTTCAAGGCCATCAACGACGCCGCCGGGCACCCGGGCGGGGACGCCGTCCTGCGCACGGTCGGGGAGCTGCTGGTGGCCGGGGTGCGCGACACCGACGAGGTGTGCCGGTGGGCCGGCGACGAGTTCGTCGTGCTGCTGCCCGACACCACCGCGGAGCAGGCCGAGCGGGCGTTGGAGCGGGCGCGCCGGGCGGTGGCCGGGTACGACTGGCCCGCGCTCGGTGTGCACCTGCCGGTGACCATCAGCGTCGGCATCGCCTCGGCCACCCGCGGCGACGACCGGCGCACCCTGTTCGCCGCCGCCGACGGCGTGCTCTACGACGCCAAGCGCGGTGGCCGGGACCGCGTCGTCCGCCTGTCGGCGGTCACCCAGACCCGCCCGGTGGAGCCGCCCCCGGCCGCGGGACCCGCCGCCCCCGCGGAGCCGGCCGCGCCCGCGGTGCCGCCGGCCCCGGCCGGTGCCGCCGACGGCTTCGCACCGCTGCTGCTGGACCCGCCGCTGGGCCTGGGCGGGCCCGGCGACCCGCCCCTGGGCCCGGTCCCCCCGCCGCCGGCACCGCAGGCGCCCGTCCCGCAGCGGCCGGCCGCGCCGGAGGGCCCCGCCGAGCCGGAGGTCGTGTGGGCGACCGGCCGCAGCACCGAGCAGGTGCTGGCGCTGGTGCGCCAGGCCCGGCGGGAGCACCCGGACCGGCCGGCGGTGGTGGTCCGCGCGGCGGCGGAGACCCTGGTCGCCCTGGCCGGCGAGCACGACGGCCGCACGACCGTCGACGCCGCGGCGATGGCGGCCGCCGTTGGGCCGCTGCCGGAGGCGGTCGGGCGGATCGGGGTGCTGTGCGGCAGCGCCGCGGACGCCCCGGTCGCGGCCGAGGCGGCGTTCGCGGCCCGGATCACCGGCACCGAGGTCGTGCGGGTGGACGACGTCGGCGGCAGCCGGGTCCGGCCGCTGCTCACCGACCGCGCGCTGCTGCACGACGCCGACTGCCTGGTCGTCGTGGCCGGCCTCGACGCCTCCCTCGCCGGGCTGGTCGGCGCGATGACCGACGTGCCGATCGTCGCCGTCCCCACCTCGACCGGGCAGCCGGGCACGCTGGGCGCCTTCGGTGCGCTGCTGAGCATGCTGAACTCCGCGTCGCCCGGCGTGGTGGTCAGCACCATCGACAACGGCCACGCCGCGGGGGTCTTCGCCGCCCGGATCGCGCGCCGGGCGCACCGCCAGCGCTAGGGATCGACCAGGGGCGCGCTCCCACCCGCTCCGACCGTGAGGAAGAGGAAGCCATGCCTACGCATCGGGCCCGCGGACGTGGGGATGGCTTCCTGTGCCCAGGGCACCCGGCCGCGCTCTCCGGCAGGACGACGGTGTGATCGCCTGGCTGGACCTCGCCGCCGGCTGCAGCGGGGACCTGCTGCTCGGCGCCCTCGTCGACGCCGGGGTGCCGCTCGACGTCCCGGCCGCCGCGGTGGCCGCGCTGCCGGTCGAGCGCGTCCGGCTGGTCACCGAGCAGGTCTCCCGGCACGGCCTCGGCGCGACCCGCGTGCACGTGCACGCCCCGGCCTCGACCGAGCACCGGACCTGGGCCGACGTCCGCGGCCTGCTGGGCGCGGCCGCGCTGGCACCGGGGGTCCGGGACGGCGCGCTGGCGGTGTTCGAGCGGCTGGCGCGGGCGGAGGCGCGGGTGCACCGCACCGACCCCGGGTCGGTGCACTTCCACGAGGTCGGGGCGCTCGACGCGCTGGCCGACGTGGTGGGCGTGGTCGCCGGGTTCGCGCACCTGGGGCTGGACCGGGTCACCGCCTCGCCGGTGGCGCTGGGCAGCGGCTCGGCCCGCAGCGCGCACGGGCTGGTGCCGGTGCCGGCCCCCGCCGTCCTGGAGCTGCTCGCCGGGGCCCCGGTGCACGCCGGCCCGGTGCCCGCCGAGGCGTGCACGCCGACCGGCGCGGCGCTGCTGGCCCACCTCGTCGACGAGTGGACCGCCCTCCCGGCGCTGCGGGTGCAGCGGGTGGGCACCGGCGCGGGGGCCCGCGACCCCGAGCAGCTGCCCAACGTCGTCCGCCTGGTGCTGGGCGAGCCGGCGGCGCCGGCCCCCGCCCGGCCGGTGGTGCTCGAGGCCAACGTCGACGACCTCGACCCGCGGCTGTGGCCCGGCGTCCTCGACGCGCTGCTGGCCGCGGGGGCCTCCGACGCCTGGCTGACCCCGGTGTTGATGAAGAAGGGCCGGCCGGCGCACACCCTGTCGGCGCTGTGCGCCCCGGGCGCGGTCGCCGCCGTGCAGGCCGCCGTCTTCGCCACCACCTCGACCATCGGGCTGCGCCTGGTGCCGGTGGACAAGGTGGCGCTGGAGCGGGCGGGCACGTCGGTGGCGGTGCTCGGCGGCCGGGTGGGCGTGAAGCTCGCGGTCGCCGGCGGGCGGCTGGTCAACGTCAGCGTCGAGTTCGAGGACGTCGCCGCGCTGGCCCGCGAGCGGGGGCTGCCGGTCAAGGAGGTGCTGCGGGCGGCCACGGCGGCGGCGGAGCAGGCCTACCCGGTCAGCTGACCGGTGCCCGGCGGCGCACGCCGGCGGCCACCACCGGGACGACGGCGAGCACGACGAGCGCCACGCCGCCGATCCCGCCCAGCGCCCAGGCGGCGAAGACCGGCAGCGAGGCCAGCTCCACCCCCAGCCCGGCCACCGAGGTCACCGTCGCGCGGTGCCGCCCGGGCACCCGGTCCTGCAGCCGCGCCTCCCCCACCACCAGCACCGCGATGTACACGCCGTACCCGACGGCGACGCCGAGCAGCGTGACCGGGTGCACCCAGAGCGCGGCGGCGCCGAGGAGCAGCCCCGCGGTGGCCAGCAGCACCGGCAGGGCCCGGTCGGGCAGCTCGGCGGCCCGGCCGGCCAGCGCGCCACCCAGCGCCCCGGCCAGGGAGGCGGCGAGCACGGCGTACGGGACGGCGACGGTGGGGACGCCGCCGCCGGCGGCCAGCAGCGGGAAGTACTCCTCGACCGCGTCCAGGCCGCCGAGCAGCGCGACGGCCAGCACCACCAGCCGCAGCCCCGGCCGGCGCAGCGTCTCCCGCAGCCCCCCGGCGAGGCCGTCGGCGTCCTCCTCGTCCGCGACGTGCCGGGCCTCGGGGAAGCGGGTGGCCAGCGCGGCGGCGGCCAGGCAGATCGCGACGCTGGCCCAGCCGACCGCCTCGTAGCCGCCCGCCGCGACCAGCACGCTGGCCAGGACGGCGGTGGGCACCTGGACCAGCAGCTCGGCCGCGGTCACCCACCCGGCGACCCGGGCGTAGGACGGCGTCGCACCCACCGCGGCCAGGCCGTCGTAGACCAGCGCCTCGCTCGCCCCGGAGACCATCGCCCCGGCCACGCCCCAGACGGCGAAGCCGACCGCGAAGCCCCAGAGCCCGGGGGCCGCCGTCCACAGCACGAACCCGGCCGCCTGCAGCACCCCGGCCAGGACGACGACGCCGCGGCGGGACCACCGGTCGGCCAGCACCCCGGCGGGGACCTCGGCCAGCAGCCCGGTCACCGACCAGAGCGCGAACAGCGCCGACACCTGCGCCTCGGACAGCCCGGTGTCGAGGAAGAGCAGCGCGTACAGGGGGTAGTACGGCACCAGCTCGGACAGCGCCGCCCAGCCCACCGCGAGCCGGGCCAGCGGCCGGGCGGCGGGCGGCAGCGCGGGGGCGGTCGTGCGTCAACGGAACGGCATGCGGGGACCGTAGCGCGGCTCACCCCCGGCGGCAGCCGGTTTTCCCGGCCGCTGCGGCTAGGGTGGGCGGCCGAGAAGGGGAGCAGCCCCCCGTCCGCTGGTCGACACGCCGGCGCCCGCCCCGCGGCGGTCGCCCGGTCAGCGGGCCCGCGCACCGCGTGGGAGGGCGAGACCTCCGACCGGAGCAGACCCGTCGCGGCTGCCGGTCGGAGGCGGCCCGCACCCGCCCGGCCGTGCCGCCGAGCGGAGGAGGACCCCCGTGCTGTCCCTGACCGTCGTGGCGACCGCGTTCGCCCTCGTCCTGCCGGTCGAGCTGCCGGACAAGACGCTGTTCGCCAGCCTGGTGCTGGCCACCCGGTTCGCCCCGCTGCCGGTGTTCGTCGGCGTCGGCACCGCCTTCGGCCTGCAGGTCGCCATCGCGGTGACGGCCGGCAGCCTGCTCTCCCTCCTCCCGGAGGCGCTGGTCAGCGGGGTGGTCACGGTGCTCTTCCTCGTCGGCGCCGTCCTGCTGTGGCGCGCGGCCGGCAGCGGCCCCGAGGAGGCCGGGGAGGCCGCCGACGCACGGGAACGGACGTCGTTCCTGCGCGCGGCCACGATCTCCTTCGGCGTCCTCTTCGCGGCGGAGTGGGGCGACCTCTCCCAGCTGGCCACCGCCGGCCTGGCCGCCCGGCTCGGGGCACCCGTCTCGGTGTTCCTCGGCGCGTGGGCGGCGCTGCTGGTCGTCTCGGGCCTGGCGGTGTTCCTGGGGTCGAGGCTGGCCGACCGGCTGCCGGTGGCGCTCATCCGCCGGGTGGCCGCGGCACTGTTCCTGGTGTTCGCCGTGGTCGCGGCGGTGGAGACGGTGACCGCCCTGACCTGACCGGGCAGGCGGCGGCCCGCGGGTCACCTCATGGGGGGAGCGCCGCTCAACCGGCGCCCGGACCCCGCCGTTGGGAGGGGGGACGCGGGCGGCAGGCCGCCGCCCGGGTCCGGGAGGAGGGCACCATGACAGCGCTGCTCGAGCCGCCGCGCAGCCGGACCGACGACGTCCTGGCCGACCTGGACCTCCTGGGCGCCCCCGCCGACCCCGAGCTGGCCGCGCTCGTCCGCGTCGCCGCGGCCGTCACCGGGACCGCGCAGGCCACGGTCAACCTCCTCGACCCGCGGACCCAGCACAGCCTGTCCCCCGACGGCGTGTTCGACGGCCGCGTGCCGCGCGGGGACTCGCTGTGCGCCGTCGTCACCGGGTGGGCGCCGCGGGTCTACGCCTTCGCCGACCTCGCCGCCGAGCCCGGGTTCGCCGGCAACCCCTTCGTCGACGGCCGCCGCGGCCGGGTGCGCGCCTACGCGAGCGCGCCGCTGGTCGTCGGCGGGACGACGGTCGGCACGCTGTGCGTCCACGACGAGCGGCCGCACGAGTTCACCCTCGCCGAGTGCGACCGGCTCGCCGACCTGGCCGTCCTCGCCCTCCGCCTGCTCACCCGGCGCCGGGAGGAGCGGCGGACCGCGGAGCTGGCCGCCGCGCGGGCCGCCGCCGACGACGAGCTGGCCCGGTCCGAGGCGTTCAACCGGGCGCTGCTCGAGGCGCTGCCGGTCGGGGTGGTGGCCGCGGACGCCGACGGCCGGGTCCGGCTGTTCAACCGGGTCAGCCGCGAGTGGCACGGCATGGACGCGCGGCCCGACGTCCCGCCGGGCGAACTGCCCGCCACCTTCTCCCTCACCGAGGCCGACGGTCACCCCATGGCCCCGGAGCGGGTGCCGCTGACCCGCGTGTTCAGCGAGGGCGTGGTGCGCGAGGCGACCGTGCGGATCGCCGCCCCCGACCGGCCGCCCCGTCTCGTCACGGCCTCGGGCACCCAGGTGCGCGACGACGCCGGGCGGCTGATCGGGGCGGTCGTCGCGATGGCCGACGTGACCGCGCAGCGCGCGCTGGAGACCGCGCTGCGCACGGCCGCGCTGCACGACGCGCTCACCGGGCTCGCCAACCGGCGGCTGATGGTCGACCGGCTCGAGCAGCTGCTGCGGGCCACCCGTCGCACCGGGGCCCCGCTGGCGGTGCTCTACTGCGACCTCGACGGGTTCAAGCCGGTCAACGACGTGCACGGCCACGCCGTCGGCGACGAGGTGCTGGTGCAGGCCGCCCGGCGGCTGGCCGCCTCGGCACGCCCGGACGACACGGTGGCCCGCATCGGCGGCGACGAGTTCGTGGTGCTCTGCCCCGGGGTGGCCGCCGAGGCGGCCGGCCGGGCCCTCGGCGACCGCATCGCCGGCGCCTTCGACGGCCCGTTCACCTGCGCCGACGGCAGCCGGCACCGGGTGGGCGTGAGCGTCGGCGTGGCGCTGTGCACCGCGGAGGACACCCCCGAGAGCGCGCTGGCCGCGGCCGATGCGGCGATGTACCGCGTCAAGGCGGCCCGCGACGGCGCCGCGACGCGGCCCGGGCAACCGGGCCGGGTCCCGCAGCCGGCCTGACCCGCCCGGCCGGGCGTCAGGGCAGGCCGGTCAGCCAGTCGGCGACGGCGCGGCCGATCTCGTGCGGGGAGTCCTCGGGGACGAAGTGGCTGCCGGGGACGGTCACCTCGGTGAGCGCCCGCCACGACCGGACGAACGCCCGCTGCCGGCCGACCAGGATCGAGCCCGGCTCGGCGTTCAGGAACAGCTTCGGGACGTCGGCGTGCTTGAGCCACTGCCCGTAGCGGGAGACGCGGTCGCGGACGAGCGGTGGCACGTTCTCCAGCGGGATCTGCCGCGGCCACTCCAGGGTCGGCCACCGGGACGCGCGGTCGGGGAAGGGCCGCCGGTAGCGGTCGTGCGCCTCCGGGGTGAGGCCGCGGGCCACCGACGCGGGCAGGATGCGCTCGACGAAGACGTTGTTGTCCAGGACCGCCGCCTCGCCGTCCTCGCCGCGCATGGTGCGGAAGATCCGCCGCGCGTCGGCGGGCCAGTCGGCCCAGGTCAGCGGGGTCACGATCGCCTCCGTGAAGGCGATGCCGCGGACCCGGTCGGGGTGCCGGTACGCCCAGTCGAAGCCGAGCGCCGACCCCCAGTCGTGCAGCACCAGGGTGACCCGCCGCTCGGCGCCCACCGCGTCGAGGAAGTGCTCGACGAACGAGGCGTGGCAGGCGAAGGAGTAGGTGCCCGGCCCCGGCTCGGGCAGCTTGTCCGACTCCCCCATGCCGATGAGGTCGGGCGCCAGGCAGCGGCCGAGGTGCTGCAGGTGCGGGATGACGTTGCGCCACAGGTAGGACGACGTCGGGTTGCCGTGCAGCAGGACGATCGGGTCGCCCTCCCCCACGTCGACGTAGGCCATCTCGAGGGTGCCGTCCCCGCGGCGGTCCACCCGGGTGCGCTGACGGGGGAAGGGGTCCTCGGGCGGGACGACGTCGGCTGCCATGCGGGAGATCCTCACCCATCCCCGCCTCGCGCACCCGCCGTGGCGCCGGGCTCCGGCCCTCCACCTCCTCGCCGACGACCGACGCCGCCACCGGCGGCGTTCGCCCCGAGCGGCCCACGAGAGGAGACCGGCCCGACGAGCGCGGCGTTTCCGCGGGAATGCCGTCAAGGCATAGGGCTTGCCTGAGCGTTGAGCAGGAACGCCAGGACGAGAGGGACGGGCCATACGTGTCCTCGAGCGGCCCACTGTGAGGCACGCGGAAGCCGCAGGAACGGGCACGCCCCTGGACATTCCGCACCGGCGGGCCTCGCAGACGGCTCGTTGCACTACCACCGAACGAATGTCGGCGAGTACTCCTCTGAGTCCACTCCAGGCGCCGCCTCAACGACCCATCCGAGGCCACGGAGGACGTCTGCCGTTTCCTCCTGCGCATCCCGGATGGTGGCCCGAAGTTGGCGATGGCGCCAAAGTTCGCGCCCCTGCTGCACGACCTCCAGCCAGCCGTCGTTGCTGTCGACGCCGCACTCCTGAACGAGGAACTGCAGCAAGTCCTCGAGGCAGGGGCGGAACCGCTCACCGCCCACAGGAATGTGCAGGGACGAAAGATCGTGCGGCTTCTTGACACGAGAGGGATCGACTGCGTGCGCACGAGCGAGCAGATGCGAGAAGGCGCCCCGTTCAGCGTGGACCTGCCAGTGCGAAGCCGGCGCCCTCCCCATGTCGGCTCTGTAGTCCAGTCGGATGAGCGGCGTCCGATCCAGCGTGGACTTCACGGCCATGTCGGATCGCACCGTTTTCAGGAAGGTGCCGCTCCGGTCCAGGCTGAGGTATATCGACAGACTCAACGTGGCAAGCGGCTCGCCTCCGACGAGCAGCAGGACCCCGTCTCGGTCCTGTGGCCCGACGACATAGCGCTCAAGGTCCGGCGCTCGGCGCGAGATGATCTCGCTCTCACCCGGTAGCACCCCGTCGAGGGTCTCCTGAACCGCCGTCGCGAACTTTGCCGACGCTGCCTCGAGGGAGTCCGCCGGCTCGCCAGCACTACTCACCGAGCAAGAAGGCGATCTCGTCCAGCTCTTCCTTCACGTCGAACTCGTGGCCAGTCAAGGTCCGGGTCTCGGCCAAGGCCTCGAAGTCCTCGAGGGACAGCCCCAGTTCATCCAGTAGCGCGCGACGACGACCCTCTAGCTCCGAGCGCGTCACCGTGACGACTGGCGACATCTCGACCTCCCACATGTTCTCCACGGCCTGGCGCGACTTACGCACACCGTTGTCTACAGCCTTCCACCGACAGAACGACGTCGCAGCGCTATCGCTTCTCACAAGATCGAGTGAGCCCCGTCAGTCAAGACGCGACAGCCACCTGGCCCGGGCCGACCTGCCCGCACTGCGCTCCCCGGCGTTCGTAGAGCACCTGTCACCGAGCGGGCGCCACGGTTCCCGACGACCCGTCTCGGGGTTGAAGTGAGCCGATGACTCCTGGTGGGGTCCCCGGTACAGGGCCTCGTCCGGGGCGACGCGCCGGGGTGAGGCGTGTCGCTCTGAAGCCGCCTTCAGGGCGAGAAGTGCCGGGCCGCCCCGGCCGCGTCCCGGGCGGCGGCCTCGATGCGGTCGCGGAAGGCCGCCCACTGCTCGGCGGTGCGCTCGGGCAGGTTCGGGGTGGCCGGGCTCGTGCCCGCCGACCCGTCGAGCAGCTCGCGCAGGACGTCGGCGTGCCCCGCGTGCCGGGCCACCTCGACGACCAGGTGCACGAGCACGGTGTGCAGGGTCGGGTGCCGGCGCTCCTCGGGCCACCACGGCACCTCCCCGACCGCGTCGAGCGGCAGCGCCGCCACCGTGGCGTCGGCGTGCGTCGCGGAGGAGCGGTACAGCTCGACGACGTCGGCCCGGCTCTCGCCGGGGCGGGCCCACATGTCGTCGTCGCCCGCCCCGCCGTCGTCCCAGGGGTGGGGGCGGCCGGCGGGCCGGCCGAAGACGTCGCCGAGGTAGCCCAGCTGGACGTGGGCCACGTGCTTGACCAGGCCGAGCAGGTTCGTGCCCGTCGGGGTCAGGGGCCGCCGGACGTCGTACTCGCCCAGCCCGTCGAGCTTGGCCAGCAGGTCCGCGCGGCGCAGGCCCAGGTACCGCTGCAGGGTCGCCTTCTCGTCCACGGCGCCACGATGGCACGGCCGGGGATCAGCCCCGGGAGACCAGCCCCTCGGAGACCATCCAGTCCAGCGCGACGTCGGCGGGGTCCTCGCCGCCGACGTCGACCCGGCCGTTGAGCTCGATCATCACCTCGTCGGTGAGCCGCGGGGTGATCTCGGCGAAGACGTCGGCGATCTGCGGGTACTCCTGCAGCGTCTCGGTGAGCACGATCGGCGCGATGTTGTACGCGGGGAAGTAGCCGCGGTCGTCCTCGAGCACGGTGAGGTCGAGCGAGGCGATCCGGCCGTCGGTGGTGAACACCTCGCCGAAGTTGCACAGCTCGCCCTCGTCGGTGGCGGTGTAGACCGCGCCGGTGTCGAGGATGCTCACGTTGTCCCGCGGCACCCCCTGCGGGTCGCCCAGCGGGATGCCGTAGGCCTCGAGCATCGGCTCGAAGCCGTCGACGCGGGTGGCGAACTCCGACTCGAGGCAGAACGTCCGCTCCTCGACCGGGAGCTCGGCGATGTCCGAGAGCGTGGCCACGCCCCCGAGGTCGTCGACGGCCTCGCTGCGCACGGCGAAGGCGTAGGTGTTGTTGGCCTCGGCGGGCGGCAGCCAGGTGATCCCGTTGTCCTCGTCGGCGTCCCGGACCGCCGCCCACTGGGCCTGCTGGTCCGGGATGCCCTCCGGCATGCCCAGGTAGTTGATCCACCCGGTGCCGGTGTACTCCCACTGCACGTCGGTCTCGCCGCTGAGCATCGCGGCACGGGCCGGGGCCGCACCCGGGATGCCGCTGAGGTCGGTGACGTCGAACCCGGCCACCTGCAGCGCGATCACCGCGATCTTGCCCAGGACCAGCTGCTCGGTGAAGTTCTTGGCCCCGACGGTGATCGGCGCGCCGTCGACGACCGGCTCGATGGCGGCGGGGTCGGCGTCCGGGACGAAGGTGCCGGCGCTCTGCAGGCCGCAGCCGGCCAGGAGCGCGCTCGCCGCCAACGCCGCGGCCGCCCGGGCCGGTGCCCTCATCACAGCCCCTTCGGCCGGGCGACCTGCTCGACGACCCGGCCCAGCCAGTCGACGGCCAGGGCGAGCAGGGCCACGAGCACCGCGCCGCTGACCAGCAGGGAGTCCAGGGAGAGCGTGATGCCGGTGTTGATCAGCACCCCGAGCCCGCCGCCGGAGATGAAGGTGGCCAGCGTCGCGGTGCCGACCAGCAGGACCAGCGCGGTGCGCGCGCCGGCGAGGACGACCGGGACGGCGAGGGGCAGCTCGACCCGGAGCAGCACGGCGCGGCCGCTCATGCCCATGCCCCGGCCGGCCTCGACCAGGCGCGGGTCCACCCCCTGGATCCCGACCATGGTGTTCCGCAGGACCGGCAGCGCCGAGTACACGACCAGCGCGACGACCGTCGTCCAGTAGCCGAACCCGAGCCAGATCGCCAGCAGCACGAACAGCCCGATCGCCGGGGCGGCCTGGCCGACGTTGGCCACCCCGATGACCACCGGGGTGAACCGGCGCAGCGCCGGCCGGGTCAGGGCGACGCCCAGCGGTACCGCGATCGCCAGGACGATCGCCGCCGAGACGACGGTCAGCGACAGGTGCCGCAGGGTGCTGTCCCAGAGCGTGGCGGCGCCGAGCTGGCGCGCCTCGGTCTCGGTGAGGGTCGCGGTGGCCCGCCACAGCACGAACACCAGGACGCCGAGGACGACCAGCGCCGGCTGGACGGCCAGGGCCCGCCAGCCGCCCGGCGGGGTCGCGGCCCGGGGGCGCCCGCCCGTCGCCGGGCCGGCCTCGTCCGGGGGGTCCGCGGCCACGTCGGGGCGGACCCGCGGGTCGGGCGTCGTGGCGGTCACCCGGCGGTCTCCCGCCGGGCGCGCTGGATGGCCTCCATGATCGTCTCGATCGAGACGATGCCGGCCAGGCCGTCGCGCCGGCCGAGGACCACCGCCCCGCCCTGGCTGGCGGCGAGCATGGTGTCCAGCGCGTCGTTGAGCGTCGACTGGAGGCCGACCACCGGCAGCCGCTCGTCGACCGTGTCGGGGATCGCGCTCATCCGGCTCACCTCGGCCAGCGTCGGCCAGCTGATCGGGCGGTCCCGCCGGTCCAGGACGACCACGAAGTCGTCGCCGGCGGCGCGGGCGCGGGCCACGGCGCCGGCCGCGTCGTCCCCGATCGACGCCGTCGTCACCTGCCGGAGCTGCAGGCTGTGCACGCGGGTGAGCGTGAGCTGCTTGAGCGTGGCCCCGGCACCCACGAAGTCCGCGACGTACTCCTCGGCCGGGTCGGCCAGGATCGCCTCCGGGGTGTCGTACTGCACGATGCGGGCGCCGACGTCGAAGACCACGATCCGGTCGCCGAGCTTGACCGCCTCGTCGAAGTCGTGGGTGACGAACACGATCGTCTTGCCCAGCTCCTCCTGGATGCGCAGCAGCTCGTCCTGCAGCCGCTGGCGGGTGATCGGGTCGACCGCGCCGAACGGCTCGTCCATGAGCAGCACCGGCGGGTCGGCGGCCAGGGCGCGGGCCACGCCGACGCGCTGCTGCTGCCCGCCGGAGAGCTCCTTCGGGTAGCGGTCCCGGTAGACGTCGGGGTCGAGGCCGACGAGGTCGAGCAGCTCGTCGATGCGCCCGGCCACCCGGGCCTTCTCCCACCCGAGCATGCGCGGCACCATCCCGACGTTGGTGCCGACCGTCATGTGCGGGAAGAGGCCGCCGGCCTGGATCACGTAGCCGATCCGGCGCCGCAGCCGGTCGGGGTCCTGGGTGGTGACGTCCTCGTCGCCGAGGTGGATCCGGCCGTCGCTGGGCTCGATCAGCCGGTTGACCATCTTCAGCAGGGTGGTCTTCCCGCAGCCGGAGGGGCCGACGAACATCACCGTCTCGCCGGCCGCGACGTCGAGGGAGACCGAGTCCACGGCCGGCCGGTCCTGGCCGGGGTAGCGCTTGGTGACCTCCTCCAGCCGGATCGGCACGCCGCTGACGCGGCGGCCGGGGGGCGCGGGCGCCGGCGGCGCGGGCAGGGTGTCAGACACGGATACCCCTCGGGGTGGTCAGGCGCCCCAGCAGCAGGAGCAGCAGGTCGAGGACGAGCGCCAGGAGGACGATCGCGATCGTCCCGACCAGCGCGGAGTTCAGGGAGTTGGCCCCGCCCAGCCGGGACAGCCCGGTGAAGATGAACCCGCCCAGGCCGGGGCCCAGCACGTAGGCGGCGATGGCGGCGATGCCCATGACCATCTGGGTGGAGACCCGGACGCCGGCGAGGATCACCGGCCAGGCCAGGGGCAGCTCCACCCGCAGCAGGGTGGCCGGCCGGCTCATCCCCATGCCGCGGGCGGACTCGATGAGGGCGCCGTCGACCCCCGCCAGCCCGACGACGGCGTTGCGCAGCACCGGCAGGGCGGCGTAGAAGGTCACCGCGATGACCGCCGGGGTGATCCCGAAGCCGAACGGGGCCAGCAGGATGCCCAGCAGCGCGAAGGCGGGGACGGTCAGGCCCACCGCCGACACCGCGTTGGCCAGGGAGGTCGCCGCGGCGCTCCGGTAGACCAGGGCGGCCAGCACCAGCGCGATGACGGTGCCCAGCAGCACGCACTGCACGACCAGGCTGACGTGCTGGAAGGCCTGGTAGGCGATCTGACCGCGACGGTCGACCACGAAGTCCCACATCGGCGCGTCCCCTCCCGGGCCCGGACGCCGGCGGTCGGGCACCGTCCGCCGGTCGTGGGGCTCCTCCGCCACGGCCGGGGTGACGCGCGACGCCGCTGCCGGCGCCGGCTCCGCCTGGATCGGACGCTGTCACACGGTGGCGAGCGCGTCGACCCCCGGGGACGTTGCGAAACCGTGACGGTCCGGGCCGCGCCCGCCGTCCGCCACGCCTCTCCCCGTGGCGGACGGCGGGTCCCGCGGTGTCCGCTTGACCCTGACGCGACGTCAGGCCGTTCAGTGGTACGGGTCAGGGAGGGAGGGGCACCGTGCACGTGGGCGAGGTCGCGGCGCTGGCCGGTGTGACGGTCCGGGCGCTGCACCACTACGACCGCATCGGGCTGCTGTCGCCGTCCGGCCGGACGGCGGCCGGCTACCGGCGGTACGCGCCGGCGGACCTGGACCGGCTGCACCGGGTGCTGGTCTACCGCGAGCTCGGGTTCCCCCTCGAGGAGGTCGCGACCCTGCTCGACGACCCCGCCGCCGACCCGGCCGAGCACCTGCGCCGCCAGCACCGGCTGCTGCTCGACCGGCTGGAGCGGACGCGGGCGATGGTCGCGGCCGTCGAGAAGGAGATGGAGGCGAGGCAGATGGGGATCGCACTGACCCCGGAGGAGCGCTTCGAGGTCTTCGGCGAGCACGACCCGGCGCAGTACGAGGCCGAGGCGGAGGAGCGCTGGGGTGACACCGAGGCGTGGGCGCAGTCGCAGCGGCGCACCCGCGGCTACACCAAGGAGGACTGGGTCCGGGTCAAGGCCGAGGGCGAGGACGTCGAGCGGCGCTTCGCCGAGGCGATGCGGGCCGGCGTCCCGGCCGACTCCGCGCAGGCGATGGACGTCGCGGAGGAGCACCGGCAGCAGATCAGCCGGAACTTCTACGACTGCCCGCCCGGGATGCACGCGGGCCTGGGCCGGATGTACGTCGAGGACGAGCGGTTCACCGCGCACTACGAGCGGGTCGCGCCCGGCCTGGCGCGGTACGTGAGCACCGCCGTCCAGGCCAACGCCGCCCGCCAGGGCGGCTGAAAGAGGACCCTCCTGCCCCCCACGGCTCGCAAGCTCGCCGCGGGACCCTGCAGGAGGGCCACGCGGGGATCATGGGCGGGGGGCGGTGACCGCGTCGGCGAACCGGGTGAGCAGGTCGGCCAGGGCGGCGACGTCCCGGCCGGTCCAGCCCTCGAGCAGCGCGGCCAGCCGCCCGGTGCGGAAGTCCCGGGACGCGCTCACCAGCCGGTCCCCGGCGGGCGTCGTCGACAGCGACGCCCGCCGGGGGTCGGTGGACGACGGCGCCCGCCGCACCATCCCGGCCCCGACCGCGCGGGAGACCAGCCGGCTGGCCGTCGAGTGGGTGACGCCGAGCGCGCCGGCCACCTCCACGACCCCGACCTCCCCGGTCACGCGCCCCTCGGCCACGGCGAGGCACACCAGCAGCGTGGAGCCCTCGACGAGCGCACCCTCGTGCTCGATGCCGGCCGGGGCGTCCCACATCCGCCGCAGCCGCAGCAGCGCGCGGTCCACCCGGACCAGGTCGGAGTCGTCGGCCACCCACCCTCCCCCTGTGCATGTACCATACATACGTGGTCGTGCTGGTCACCGGATCCTCCGGCACCGTGGGGCGGGCCGTCGCGGCCGCCATCTGCACCACCGCCCGGCTGGGGCTGGCCGCCGGGCTCACCGACGACGTCCGCACGGTCACCGGTCGGGCACCGGCCACCGAGCGGCAGACCCTCACCCGCGAGCGCGGCGTGGGAACCCACCCCAGGAGGAGTGTCGTGGAGGTCGCCGTCCTCGGCGGCACCGGCCGCACCGGCCGGGCCGTCGTCGCCGAACTGCTCCGCCGCGGTCACGACGTGGCCGTGCTCGCCCGCGACCCCGCCACGCTGGGGGACGCCGCCGCGTCGGTCCGGGTGGTCCGCGGCGACTCCCGGGACGCCGGCGCCCTGACCGAGCTGACCGCGGGCGTCGACGCGGTGGTCTCCGCCCTCGGCCCGGTGGGCAGGGAGCCCACCCTGCACCGCGACACCGCCGCCGCGCTGGTACCGGTGCTGCAGCAGGCCGGGGTGACCCGGTTCGTCGGCGTCTCCGGCGCCGGCATCGACGTGCCCGGCGACCGCAAGTCGCGCCGGGACCGGCTGATCTCGGCGCTGGTCCAGCGGCTGGGCGGGGCGGTGGTCGCGGACAAGCCGGCCGAGCACGCCGTGTTCGCCGCCAGCGACCTGGACTGGACGCTGGTCCGCCCGCCCCGGCTCACCGACGGCCCGGCCACCGGCCGCGTCGAGCACCACGCGTCGGAGTCCTGCCGGGGCACCCGGATCGGCCGGGCCGACCTGGCCGCCTTCCTCGTCGACTGCGTCGAGCAGCACCTCTACCCGCGCCGGGCCCCGCTGGTGGCCGCCGCCCGCTGACCGCGCGGCCCCGGACGCGCCCGTGCGCCGCCGCACCGCTCCCCGGGGGGCGCGGAACAGGAAGCTGCACCCGTGTCACGCGGCCCCTGACGGGCGAGGAGCTTCCCGTTCCGCGAGGTCGGCGGGGCCAGGGGGCGGGCCGGCCTCACACCCGGATCAGCAGCTCGCCGTGCAGCATGCCGAGCCAGCCGTCATCCGCGGCCGCCCACCGCAGCCACGCCGCCGCGACCGCCTCGAGCCGCTCCCGGTCGGCCAGCCCGTAGGCCACGGCCTGCTCGGCGAAGGACGACGCGCTCGCCCGGGCGGCCCACGACGTCCCCCACCACTCCCGCTCGGCGGGCGCGGCCCAGCACCAGGACCCGGTGCTCGCCGTGACGTCGCGCAGCCCGGCGGCGTGCGCCCAGGCCAGCAACCGGCGGCCGGCGTCGGGCTCGGCCCCGTTGCGGCGGGCCACCCGGTGGTAGAGCTCGAGCCAGTCGTCGAGGCCGGGGTCGGCGGGGTACCAGGTCACCGCCGCGTAGTCGACGTCCCGGACGGCGACCAGCCCGCCGGGCCGGCACACCCGGGCCATCTCCCGCAGCGCCGCCACGGGGTCGGTGAGGTGCTGCAGCACCTGGTGGGCGTGGACGACGTCGAACGAGCCGTCGTCGGCGTCCAGCGCGTAGACGTCACCCACCGCGAACCCGACCGCGACCCCGGCCCGGCCGGCCAGCGCCCGGGCCTCCTCGAGCGGGTCCGCGGAGACGTCGAGGCCCACCACCCGCCCCGGCGCGACCCGCGCGGCGAGGTCGACGGTGATCGTGCCGGGGCCGCAGCCGACGTCGAGCAGGTCCAGCCCCGGGCGCAGGTGCGGCAGCAGGTACCCGGCGGAGTTCTCCGCCGTGCGCCGGCGGTGCGAGGCCAGGACGGCGTCGGCGTGCCCGTGCGTGTAGGTGTCGGCCATGCCCGCAGCCTCCCGCACGTGGTCCACCCAGTGGAACCGCCGTCCCGACGACTGGGACGACGGGATTCCGGCGACGCGAGCGCGGACATCCTCGACGGGGTGCCCGCACTGCTGCGCAACCCGGTGGTCCAGCAGGCGGTCCGGGCGGCCGTGGCCGCCGGCCTGGCCTGGCAGCTGGCCCTCCTGCTGCCGGCCCCGCTCTCGGACTACGCCTACTACGCGCCACTGGGCGCGATCATCGCCGTCCACCCGACCGTGGCCGACTCGGCGAGCGCCACCTGGCGCACCGTGCTGGCCATCGTGCTCGGCTCGGGCCTGGCGGTCGCGGTGTTCTGGGCGACGCAGCCCCTGCCGCGGGCGCTGACCCTTGCCCTGGTCGTCGTGCTCGCCGTCCTCCTGGAGCAGTGGCGGGTGCTGGGCGAGAACGCCAGCTGGGTGCCCGTGGCCGCGGTGTTCATGCTGCTGCTCGGGGCCGGCGACCCGCTCGACTACGCGGTCGCCTACGCGGGGCTCGTGCTGTTCGGCGCCGCGCTCGGCGT
Source organism: Geodermatophilus marinus (assembly GCF_003428645.1). Lineage (GTDB taxonomy): Bacteria > Actinomycetota > Actinomycetes > Mycobacteriales > Geodermatophilaceae > Geodermatophilus. The sequence goes on from NZ_QVQH01000008.1 coordinate 150,226, forward strand.
GCTGCTCACCTACGTCTTCCCCCCGCTGCAGCTGACCCGCGCGACCGGCGAGATCGCCGGCACCCGGGGCCTGGTGGCCCGGCGGCTGGAGCGGACGGCGACCGAGCTGCGCACCGGGCGCACGCCCACCCTCGACGAGGAGCAGCGCGCCGGCGCCGAGCTGGGCACCGCGCTCGACCGCATGCGCGACGCCGAGCGCACCGTCGAGCGGGCGCGGCGGGCCAACCCCCGGGAGCGCCGGTGGCGGCGGTCGGCCGACCGGGTGCGGGAGGAGTCGCGCGCGCTGGACCGCGTCGCCGTCCTGCTGGACGACGTCACCACGCTGGTCGCCGAGTACGAGCCGCACCGCCGGGGCGGGGAGCAACCGGACCTCGGCACCGCGGCCCGGCTGGCCGATGCGCTCGACGGGCTGGCGGGGGTGGTGCGCACCCCGTACCACGACGAGGGCGGCGTCCGCCCCGACGGCCGCGACCACAGCGTCCAGGTGGCCAGCGAGGCGCTCGACGCCCTGGTCGACCGGCTGCGGCGGACGACGGTCGACGACGACCCCGGCTACCTGGCGCTGTGCGCGGTGGCGGTCGGCATCCAGCGGGCGCTGCTGGCCCTCGACGCCCAGCGGGACCAGCCGGCGCCCGAGCAGGCCTGACCGCTCCCGACGGGGCAGGACCGCGCCCGGGCGGGACCGCGCCCGGGGCCGGTCAGGCCCGCTCGGCCAGCACCGCCTCGGCCACCGGCACGGCGCGCTCGCGGTCGGCGGGCACCAGCCCGAGGCGCACCCGCCGGTCGAGCAGGTCGGCGACGGTGCGCGCCGCCTCGGCCCGGACGGCGAACCGCAGCTCCCCCACGGTCTCCGGCCGGCCCGGCACCACCGGCTCCTCCCCCAGCGCGGCCACCAGGGGGGCCTCGGTGCCGTAGCGGGCCACCAGCCGCGGCGGGGCGGCCACCCGGTCCAGCGCGACCCGGGGCGCGGCGCCCACCAGCGGCAACCGGGGGGTCCGGCAGCGCGCCGCCCCACGGCCCAGCCGGGCCACGACCGCGTCCACCGCCTCCTCGGCCATCGCCCGGTAGGTGGTGAGCTTGCCGCCGACCACGGTGAGGACCGGTCCGTCCCAGGCCAGCAGGTGCCGGCGTGAGAGGTCGGCGGTGGCCGTCGCCCCGGGCGGGGTGCCCGCGGCGCGCCCCCGGCGCCCGCCGGGCAGCACCAGCGGCCGCAGCCCGGCGTAGGAGCCGAGGACGTCGGCCTCGGTGAGCGGGTCGGCCAGCACCCGGTTGACCGTCGCGAGCAGGTCGGCGACCTCCTGCGGCGACGGCCGCGGGTCGTCGTCCCCCGCCGGGCCGGGCACCGGCTCGTCGGTCAGCCCGAGGTGCACCAGCCCGCCCGGCTGCGGCAGCGCGAACACGTACCGGGACCGCGACCCCGGCAGCGGCACGGTGAGCGCCGCCGGCGGCGAGCCCAGCCGGTCGGCGGGCAGCACCAGGTGCGAGCCCCGGGAGGGCAGCAGCCGCACGCCCGGCGCCAGGGTCGACGCCCACACCCCGGTCGCGTTGACCACCGCCCGGGCGCGCACCGGCAGCGCCTCGCCGTCGTCCATCTCGACGTGCACCGAGTCGCCGTCCACCGCCCGCACCGTGGCCCCCGTGAGCACGCGGGCGCCCAGGGCGGCGGCGGTGCGGGCCAGCGCGACGACGAGCCGGGCGTCGTCGGTGAGCTGGCCGTCCCAGAAGACGACCCCGCCGCGCCGGCCGCGCACCGCCGGGGCCAGCCGGGCGGTCTCGGCCGGGCCGACCCGCCGGGTGCGCGGCAGCGACCCGCGCCCGCCCATGACCGACGCGCGCACCGCGTCGCCGAGCCGCCCGCCGAGGGCGGCCAGGGCGGTGGCGTCCCACCCGGCCACGTCCGGGACGAGGAAGGGCAGCGGGCGGACCAGGTGCGGCGCCGTCGTCCCCATGAGGACGGCGCGCTCGCGGGCGCTCTCCCGGGCCAGCGCGACCTCCCCGTGCGCCAGGTAGCGCAACCCGCCGTGCACCAGCTTCGACGACCAGCGGCTGGTGCCCGCGGCGAGGTCGACGCGCTCGAGCAGGACGACCGACAGCCCGCGGCTCGCGGCGTCCAGGGCCACGCCGGCACCGGTCACCCCGGCCCCGACCACCACCAGGTCGACCGCCGCGCCCGCGACCGCGTCGAGGTCGGCGGCACGGCGGCGCGGGGAGAGGGCACCCGTTGCGGAGTCCGGGCCGGCCGCCAGCACCCGGCAGACTGTAGCCGTGCCCGAGCTGCCCGAACTGACCATCCAGGGCTGGGGCCCCCCGGCCCGCCCCCGCGACGCGACGGTGCCGGCGAGCGGCGACGGCGGCGGGGAGGCGCGCACGCTGGAGCTGGCTCCCTACCCCGACCTCGCCGAGGTGCTGCCCAAGGCCGCGCGCCGGCACCTGGCCCGCGAGCTGGGCTGGACCCCGCGCTCGACCCGCCCGGCGCCGGTGGGGGAGATCCGGCTGCCGCCGTCCCGGCTGGCCGAGGAGGGCCGGCAGCGGCTGGTCGACCTGCTCGGCGAGGACGGCGTCCGCACCGACCGGGAGGCGCGGCTGCGGCACGCCGGTGGGCGCAGCTACCTCGACCTGCTGCGCCGGCGCTCCGGCGACGCCTCCGACGCCCCGGACGCCGTGGCCACCCCGGCCGACACCGGGCAGACGGCGGCGCTGCTGGCGGCGTGCAGCGAGATGGGCGTGGTCGTCGTCCCCTACGGCGGCGGGACCAGCGTGGTCGGCGGGCTGTCGGGCATCGACGTCGACGACCGCCCGTCGGTGTCGGTGGACCTGCGGCGGATGGCCTCGGTCCGCGACGTCGACGTCCCCTCGTCGCTGGTCACGGTCGGGCCGGGCATGCGGGGGCCCGCCCTCGAGGACGCGCTGGCCGGGCACGGGCTGACGCTGGGCCACCTGCCGCAGAGCTACGAGTACGCCACCCTCGGCGGGTACGCGGCCACCCGCTCGGCGGGCCAGGCCTCCACGGGGGTGGGCCGGTTCGACGACCTGGTGGCCGGGCTGACGCTGGCCACGCCGGCGGGGGTGCTGGAGCTGGGCTCGCCGCCGTCGTCGGCGGCCGGGCCGGACCTGCTCGGCCTGGCGCTGGGGTCGGAGGGCGCGCTCGGGGTGATCACCGAGCTGCGGCTGCGGGTGCGGCCGCGACCGCGGGCGGTCCGGTACGAGGGCTGGTCGTTCCGGACCTGGGCCGGCGGGCTGGCGGCGCTGCAGCGGCTGGCGCGGCACGACCTGCTGCCCGACGTCGTCCGGCTGTCGGACGGCGACGAGACGCGGGCGAACCTGCTCATGGCGTCGGGGATGGGCGCCCGGGCGCTGCGGGGGTCGCTGCGGGCCCGGCGGCGCGGCGCGGGCTGCCTGCTGGTCGTCGGCTGGGAGGGGCTGCCGCAGCTGGTGCGGGCCCGCGTGCGGGCGGCGGCGTCGGTGCTGCGCGACGGCGGGGCGGCGCCGCTGGGCGGCCGGGTCGGCGAGTCCTGGCGGCGGCACCGGTTCGGCGCGCCCTACCTGCGGGACTCGCTGCTCGACGCCGGCCTGCTGGTGGAGACCCTGGAGACGGCGGCCACCTGGACGGCCCTGCCCACCGTGTACGACGCCGTCCGCCGGGCGCTGTGCGACGCGCTCGGCCGGCCGGGGAAGCAGCCGCTGGTGCTGAGCCACGTGTCGCACGCCTACCCGACCGGCGCCTCGCTGTACGTGACCGTGCTGGCCGACCGGGACGACGCCCTGCCGCTGCAGCAGTGGCTGGGCGCCAAGCGGGCGGTCACCGACGCGCTGGTGGCCGCCGGCGGCACGCTCACCCACCACCACGGCGTGGGGGCCGACCACCGGCCGTGGCTGGAGCGCGAGATCGGCCCGCTGGGGGTGGAGGTGCTGCGCGCGGTCAAGGAGCGGCTGGACCCGAACGCGATCTGCAACCCCGGCGTCCTGCTGCCCGAGTGAGCCACGCGGCCCGGGCCGCCGATGACCAGGTCGGCTCACCGGTGGGGGTCCTGGCTCACCACCGGTGGTGAGCCAGGACCCCCGATGACCAGGTGACCTGATCATCGGTGAGCCCCCTCAGGTCCGCGGGTCCACGGCGGGTCCGGAGGAGTCGGTGCCGGCCTCGGGGTCGGCCGGGGGCCGGGGACGGGGCTCGCCGTCCCCGGGGTCGGGCGCCGCCACCGGCCGCCGCCGGCGGCGCAGGGAGCGGGGCAGCCGGCGGGGGCCGGGGTCAGGCACGCCCGGCCGGGACGGCGGGTGCCGGCGCGGCCGGGTCGAGGGCGTACCCGTGGGAGAAGACGCCCGTCGGGTCGACCGCGGCCTTGACCGCGAGCAGCCGCTCGGCGACGGCGGGCGGGTAGGCGGCGGCCACCTCGGCCGGGCCGCTGACCTCGCCCAGGAAGTTGACCATGCAGCCGGGCGCGGCCCACGGCGCCAGCGCGGCCAGGACCCCGCGGCCCACCTGCGGCAGCACCTCGGCCAGCTCCGGCACCGCCGGGCCCAGCACGAGCACGGAGAACGCGGCGTCGCGGCCGGCGACCGCGCTCGGCACCCTCGGTTGCCGGGCCAGCGCGCCGCCCATCAGCCGGATCTCGGCCATGACCAGCGGCACGTCGACCTGCGGGCCGGCGGCGGCGAGGAAGGCGTCGACCGCCTCGGCGGGCAGCTCGGCGAGCAGCATGCCCTTCTCCCAGCCGGGCATCGGGTCCCTCGGGTCCATGTGGATGGCGTCCATCGCGGTGGTCGGCATCGGGCCGATCCCGCCGAGCAGCGCCCGCCCGGCCCCGCGCATCGGCTCCACGAGCCGCTCGCCCTCGGCGAGGTCGTCGCCGCAGTACGCGTAGCGCAGGTGGACGACGGTCCGCCCGCGCACCGGCCCGGGCAGCTCCTCGGCCGGGGGCAGCCGGAGGACGGCGATCGAGGTGGACGCCTCCTCGGGCAGCGCCGGCGCCCAGGTGCGGAAGGCGTGCAGGAGGGCGGGGGCGTCCGCGGCGTCGAAGAACAGCCCGCCGCCGACGAGCGTGCTGACCGGGACGAGCTCGAACTCCACCGAGGTGACGATCCCGACGTTGCCCTTCCCGCCGCGGACGGCGAAGAACAGGTCGGGCTCGGTGTCGGCGCTGACGGTCCGCAGCGCGCCGTCGGCGGTGACCAGGTCGACCGACAGCAGGTGGTCGGCGGCGAACCCGAACTTCCGGCCGAGCGAGCCGACCCCGCCGCCCAGGGTGTAGCCGACCACGCCGACGCCGGAGGACGAGCCGCACAGCCCGGTGAGGCCGTGCTCGGCCGCGGCGGCGAGCACCTTCTCCCACGTCACGCCGGCCTCGACGCGGGCGGTGCGGCGGACCGGGTCGATGCTCACGCCCTGCATGCGGCGGGTGGTGACCAGCACGGCGCCGTCGGCGTTGCGGACGGGGCCGTGCCCGGTGGCCTGGACGGCGACCGTCCGGCCGTGCTCGACGGCCCAGGAGACGGCGGCGGCGACGTCGGCGGCGCAGGTGGCGCCCACCGCGACCGCCGGGGTGTGGGTGACGGCGAGGTTCCAGGCGAACACCTCGGCGGCGAGGCCCTCGTCGCCGGCGGCGTAGACCGGGCCGTGCACGCGGCTGCGCAGCGCGTCGACGTCGGCGGCGCCGATCGCCGGCGCGGTCTCGGCGGCGGTGCGCGGGGCGGGGACGGTGGCGGGGGCCTGGGGCATGGCGGGCGGTTCCTCGCTGGACGGGCGCGGCGCTCTCGCCGCGGGCTGCTCGATCGGGACGCCGGGAGCGTGCCCGGGCGCACTTGACCGGGACTTGCAGCGCGCTTGAGCGCGGTAGCGGCACCGCGGCGTGCCGGGAGGCCTCCCGCGGGCGGCCCCGACCTGGGAGGATCCCGCCCCGTGCGATACCGCGTCCTCGGGCCGCTCGAGGTCACGGGTCCCGACGGCTCGCCGCTGGACGTCGGCGGTGCCAAGCCCCGGGCGCTGCTCGCCCTCCTGCTGGCCGAGGCCAACCGGGCCGTGGCCGTCGACCGCATCGTCTCCACCCTGTGGGGCGACGAGCCGCCGCCGACCGTCACCGGCACCCTGCAGGCCTACGTCTCCCACCTGCGCCGGGTGCTCGAGCCCGACCGCGGCCCGCGGGAGGCACCGAAGGTGCTGCTCACCCGCCCGCCGGGCTACCTGCTGCAGGTCGACGCCGCCGACCTCGACACCCTGCGCTTCACCGCCCTGGTCGAGGAGGGCGACCGCGCCGTCGAGGTCGGCGACCCGGCCCGGGGCGTGGCGCTGCTGGACCGGGCGCTGGAGCTCTGGCGCGGCGAGCCGCTGCCCGAGCTCGGCGACACCCCGACCGCGGCCACCGACCGGCTGCGGCTGACCGAGCTGCACGTGCGCGCCCGGGAGCGGCGCTGCGACGCGCTGCTGGCCGTGGGCCGCGCGGACTCCGCCGTCACCGACCTGCAGCGCCTGGTCGTCGAGCACCCGCTGCGCGAGCGGCTGTGGGCCCGCCTGGTCACCGCCCTCTACGCCGCCGACCGGCAGGCCGACGCCCTCGACGCGCTGCGCCGCTGCACCGAGCTGCTGCGCGACGAGCTGGGCATCGACCCGGGCCCGGAGCTGCGCGACCTGGAGCGGGCGGTGCTCACCCAGGACCCGAAGCTCACCGAGCGGCTGCCCCGCCCGGTGCTCTCCGTCGTCCCCCCGCCCGCGCCGGTGCCCGCCGCCGCGCCGGGCGCCGAGACCCTGGTCGGCCGCGAGCCGGAGCTGGCCCACCTGCGCGCCGCCCGGGACGCCGCGGCCGGCGGGCGGGCCGGCGTCGTCGTCCTCGGCGGGGAGGCCGGGATCGGCAAGACGCGGCTGGCCGAGGCCGCCGCCGACGCCGGCCGGTCGGCCGGCTGGTCGGTCGCCTGGAGCCGCTGCGCGGACGACGCCGGAGCCCCGCCGCTGTGGCCGTGGACGCAGGTGCTCGAGCAGCTGGGCCAGGCGCAGCTGGACCCGCTGCCCGAGGAGGCCGACGCCGACGCCGCCCGCTTCCGGCTGTTCCAGGACCTCCGCGCCCGGCTGACCGCGGCCGCGACCCGGCCGGTGCTGGTGGTCCTCGACGACCTGCAGGGCGCCGACACCACCTCCGTGCAGCTGCTGGGGCTGCTGGCCCGCCACCTGCCGCGGGCGCCGCTGCTGGTGGTGGTCACCGTGCGCACCGTCGGGGAGGACCTGCCGGAGGCGGTCACCGACTGCCTGGCCCGGCTGGCCCGCGAGCCCGCCGCCAGCCGGCTGCGCCTGGCGGGCCTGTCGACCGACGCGGTCGCCGCCCTCATGGCCGGCCCGCTCGGCTCGGTCGGCGACCGCACCCTGGCCGAGGCGGTGCACGACCGCACCGCGGGCAACCCGTTCTTCGTCGTCGAGCTGGCCCGCTGGATGGCCGGCGCCCGCGACCTGCACCTGGACCGCGTGCCGGTGCCGCCCTCGGTCGGGGAGGTGCTGCGGGGCCGGCTGGGCCGGCTGCCGGCGGGCACCCGCGAGGTGCTGGAGCTCGCCGCGGTCGCCGGCCGGGAGGTGCCGCTGGACCTGCTGGAGGCGGCCGGCGTGGACGCCGAGGAGGCCCTGGCCGCCCTGGACGGCGCGCTGGCCGCGGGCCTGGTGGTCGAGGGCACCCACCCGTGGACCTGGCGGTTCGCCCACGCGCTCGTGCAGGAGGTGCTGCACGAGGACCTCCCCCGGCTGCGCCGAGCCCGCCTGCACGCGCGGGTCGCCGCCGCGCTGGAGCAGCGGGCCGGCGGGCGCCCCGACGACACGCTGGTCGAGCGGCTGGCCCACCACGCCGTCGAGGCGGTGCCGGTGACCGGCCCGGACGCGGCCCGGCGCTGGTCCACCGAGGCCGCGCGGATCGCCCGCGCCCGGCTGGCGCACGGCGAGGCCGCCGCCCACCTGCGCCGCGCCGTGTCGCTGCTCGACCCGACCGCGCCCGACGCCGCCCGCACCCGTCACGACCTGCTCACCACCCTCGGCAACGACCTGCTGCGCAGCGGCTCGCGCACCGAGGCCCGGGAGGTGGTCGCCGAGGCCCTCGCCGTCGCCCGGGAGCTGGGCGACCGCCGCTGCCTGCTGGAGTCCGCCGCGGTGTGGGGCTCGCCGACGCTGTGGAACTGGCGCCCGCACGGCGTGGTGGACGACGAGATGGTGGCCCTGCTGGAGGACCTGCTCGAGCACGCCGACGACATCGCGCCCGAGGCCACCCCCGCCGAGCGCGACCGGCTCACCGCCCGGCTGCTGGGCACGCTGGGCGTGGAGCTGGCGTTCAGCGCCGACCTGCAGCGGGGCCCGCGGTACGCGCAGCGGGCGGTCGAGCTCGCCCGGGCCGTCGGCGACGCAGACCTGCTGGGCCGCACGCTGAACAACTACTCGCTGGCCGTGTGGGGCCGCCCCGGCGCCGCCGAGCTGCGGCTGGCGGCCACCGACGAGGCGCTCGGGCTGGCCGGGCGCGGGCTGCCGCGGCGCACCGAGTTCTACGCCCGGCTGCACCGGGCGGCGATCCGGCTGCACCTGGGCGACCTGCGCGGCTTCGAGGCGGACATGGACGCCGGCCGCCGGCTGTCCATCTCGATCTCCGGGCCGGAGGTCCGCCCGCACGTGCTCTGGCAGCAGGCCGGCGCCGCCTGGCTGCGCGGGGACGCCGCGCGCGCCGAGGAGCTGACCACCGAGGCCTACGAGCTCTACCGCCGGGTCACCCCGCACGCCCGGCACGCCTACGCGGCGCACCAGTTCACCCTGCGCCGGGGCGACCACCGCCTGCCCGAGGCGATCGACCTGCTGGTCGAGACCGGCGACGAGGGCAACCCGCTGCTGCAGCTCATGGCCGTGGTGGCGGCCGCCGAGTCCGGGGACCCGGCCGAGGCCCGGCGGCTGCGCAAGCGGTGGGGGCAGGCCCAGGTGCGGGACTGGGCCAGCGACGTGGCCACCCTGCTGCAGGCCGAGGTCGCGCTGCAGATCGGCGACGAGCCGGAGATCGAGATGGCCACCGTGCAGCTGCACCCGTTCCGCGGCCGGCAGGCGGTGCTCGGGACGCCGTCGTTCACCCTCGGCGCCTACGACGAGCTGCTCGGCCGGATCGCCGAGCGCAGCGGCGACACCGTGGCCGCCCGCGAGCTCTGGCTGGGCGCGCAGCGCCAGGGCCGGCTGGTCGGCTCACCGCACCAGGTGGCGCTGGCCGGGTCGCACCTGGCGCGGGTGCCCGAGGAGGTCGCCCGTCGTCCCCGGCGCCGGCGGCCGAGCGCCCCGCAGTCGGCCTGACGGGCGCGCCGATGATCAGGTGAGCTGGTCGTTGCCGGTCCTGGCTCACCACCGGTGGTGAGCCAGGACCACCGATGATCAGCTCACCTGATCATCGGACGCCCCCTCGGGCAGCTGCACGGTCGTCGTCACCCGCGCCAGCGACGGCCGCGGCGGCACCGAGCCGAACCCGAAGGTCACCGGCGGGCGCACGTCGGCCGGCGCCCCGAGCGGCTCGCCGTCCCACGTCCCGGCCACACCGGTCACCGCGTGCAGGTCCTGCACGCCGTACCACTCCTGCCGCCCCCCGCCGGCCGAGCCGGTGGTGCGCAGCCCGGTGAGCAGCCGCGCCGGGCGGTCGAGCAGGCCGATCCAGCGGGGCGCGCGGGCCAGCGGCGGGGGGACGGCGCGCAGCAGCCACCCCAGCGGCGGCCGGCGCCCGGTGCGCACCCGCAGGTCCAGCGGCCCGGCGGTCACCGCCCAGGTCGCGGGGTCCGGGCGCCGCACGGCCACCGGCAGCACCCGCACCTCGTCGAAGGAGTAGGTGGCGGCGACGAAGTCGGCGGCCGCGGCGGTGGGGGCCAGCAGGAGCCGGTGCCCTTCGGGCCGCTGCACCATGACGTCGGAGAGGGGCCCCAGCGGCGAGCGGGGCCAGTGCCCGACGACCACGCGGGTCCCCGACGCGGAGCCGACGCCGAGGATCCAGCCGTCGAAGACCGCGCGCACGGGCTACAGCGTGGTCGCCCGGCCGCCGTCGACGGGGATGACCGCGCCGGTGACGTAGGCGCCGGCCCGGCTCGCCAGGTAGACGGCGACGCCGGCCATGTCGTCGGGGCGGCCGATGCGGCCCAGCGGCGAGGAGGCGGCGATCTCGTCCCCGTGCGCGGCCAGCGTGGCCGCCATCATCTTCGACTCGAACGGCCCCGGCGCGACGGCGTTGACGGTGATCCGCTTCGGCCCGAGCTCGCGGGCCAGCACCCGGGTCAGCTGGTGCACCGCGGCCTTGCTGGCCGAGTAGGAGTAGGTGGGCAGCGAGGGCACGTGCAGCCCGTCGATGCTGCCGACGTTGACCACCCGCGCCGGGTCGTCGTCGCTCGCCGCCGCCTCCAGCAGCGGCAGGAACGCCCGCGTCAGGAAGAACGGCGCCTTGAGGTTGAGGTCGAGCACCTTGTCCCAGGCGGAGGCGGGGAACTCGGCGAACGGCGCGCCCCAGGTGGCGCCGGCGTTGTTGACCAGCACGTGCAGCCGCTCCTCGCGGGCGCCGACCTCGGCGGCCAGCCGGAGGCACTCGGCCTCGGTCGAGACGTCGGCCGGGATCGACCCGACCCGCCCGAACGGCGCGAGCTCGGCGGCCGCGGCCTCCCCGGCCTCGGGCTTGCGCGAGCTGATGTACACCGAGGCCCCGGCCTGCAGCAGCCCGCGGGCCATCATCAGGCCGATGCCGCGGGTGCCCCCGGTCACCAGGGCCACCTTGCCGGTCAGGTCGAACAGGTCCACGCCGCCTCCTCACCCGGGCGGACGCCGTCGTCCCCCGGCCCGCGGACCCTATCCGGCCCGGTCCCGGATCGTCCGCGCGGTAGGAGGCGGGCGCCGCTGGACCGGTCGAGGCTGCCCGGAGACCACCTCGTCACCAGGAGGAGCGATGGCAGCGCAGGGCACCCCCCAGCCGGGCCGGGAGGCGAACTGGCAGGCGCAGGCGGGGATCGGCACCTACGGGGCGGGCGGGGACCGGGCGCGGGGCTGGGCGGCCTACCTGGTCTTCGCGGCGGTGATGCTGTGCCTGATCGGCGTGTTCGCCGTGATGCAGGGTCTCACCGCGCTGCTCGACGACGACTTCTACGCGGTGACCCGGCGCGGGCTGGTGGTCAGCGCCGACTTCGAGGTGTGGGGCTGGGTGCACCTGGCGCTCGGGGTGGTCGCCGTCCTCACCGGCTGGGGGCTGACCCTCGGCAACGCGTTCGCCCGGCTGGCCGGCATCACCGTCGCCGTCCTCGTCATCCTGGTCAACCTGGCCTTCCTGCCCGCCTACCCGTGGTGGTCGGTCATGATGATCGCCTTCAACATCCTGGTCATCTACGCGATCACGGTGCACGGCGAGGAGGTCCGCACCGCGCGCTGACGGAGCCGGCGGGGCGGCCCTGTGCCAGCCTTCCGGCATGGACCCCGCCCCCCTCGGCGCGACCAGCGAGGTCGGCCGGTTGCGCACCGTCGTGCTGCACCGCCCCGGCGCCGAGCTGCGCCGGCTCACCCCGCGCAACAACGACCAGCTGCTCTTCGACGGCGTGCCCTGGGTGCGGCGGGCGCAGGAGGAGCACGACGCGTTCGCCGCGGCGCTCACCGCCCGCGGGGTCGAGGTGCTGCACCTGGACCGGCTGCTCGCCGAGGTCCTCTCCTTCCCCGCCGCCCGCGCGGAGCTCGTCACCGCGGCCGTCGACGACCCGCGGCTGGGCGCCACCCTGCAGCGGGTGACCCGCGAGCACCTGGCCGGCCTGGCCCCCGAGGACCTCGCCACCGTGCTGGTGGCGGGCCTCGCGCACGACGAGCTGCCGGGCGGCCGCGGGCTGGCCTACGAGGTCATGGACCGCGGCGAGTTCGTCGTCCCCCCGCTGCCCAACCTGCTGTTCACCCGCGACTCCTCGGTGTGGGTGGGCGACCAGGTCGCGGTCACCTCGCTGGCCATGCCGGCCCGGCACCGGGAGAGCACGATCACCGCCGCCGTGTACGCCCACCACCCGCGCTTCGCCGGCGCCGAGCAGCTCTACGACGCCTCGCTGGAGCACCTCGAGGGCGGTGACGTGCTGCTCCTGGCCCCGGGGGTGGTCGCGGTGGGGGTCGGCGAGCGGACCACACCCGGCGGGGCCGAGCGGCTGGCCCGGCGGGTGTTCGCCCGGGGGCTGGCGCGCACGGTGCTCGTCGTCCCCATCGCCCAGCAGCGGGCGACCATGCACCTGGACACCATCGCGACGATGGTCGACGTCGACGCCATGGTCATGTACCCGGCGGTCGCCGACTCGCTGGTCGCCTGGACGGTCACCGCCGGCGACGCGCCGGCCGACGACGGCGACGGCACCGACCTCGCCGTCCGCGGGCCCGAGCCGTTCCTGCGGGCGGCGGCCGCCGCGATGGGCATCGACCGGCTGCGGGTCATCGACACCGGCCTGGACCCGGTGACCGCCGAGCGCGAGCAGTGGGACGACGGCAACAACACCCTCGCGCTCGCACCGCGGCTGGCCGTGGCCTACGAGCGCAACACCGTCACCAACGCCGCGCTCGAGGCCGCCGGCATCGAGGTGGTGCGCATCGCCGGCTCCGAGCTCGGCAGCGGCCGCGGCGGGCCCCGGTGCATGTCCTGCCCCATCGCCCGCGACCCGGTGTGACCCTCACCCCGGCCGCCCCGGGGACCCACCGGACCGCCCCCTCCGGCCACCCTTCCGGCCCCCGCCGGCCGTGATCATGGGCATCCGGCACGCCGGCACGCCGTGTCGCGGCGCGTTGCCCGGCAAGAAGCCCATGATCACGGCGGCCGGCGGCCGGCGGGGCGGGCGGGGGGACGGGCGGGGCGGGCGTGGTGCTCCTACAGGCCCCCGGCGAGGCGGTGGTAGGCGGCGCTCCAGCGCAGCTCCTTGGCCAGCGACCGCCGGGTGGTGTCGGCGTCGATGAGCACCAGCTCGGTGGCGAACACCTCGGCCAGGTCGGTGAGCTCCTCGGCGTCCAGCTGGGTGGACAGCACCGTGTGGTGCGGCCCGCCGGCCGACAGCCAGCCCTCGGTCGCGGTCGCGAAGTCCGGCCGCGGCTGCCACACCGCCCGGGCCACGGGCAGGTTGGGCAGCGGCTCGTCGGGCTCGACGACGTCGATCTCGTTCGCCACCCAGCGGAACCGGTCGCCCAGGTCGCACCAGCCGACCACGACGCCGGCGCCCGGGGAGGCGGTGAACACCAGCCGGGCGGGGTCCTCGCGGCCGCCGATGCCCAACGGGTGCACCTCCAGCCGGGGCCGCTCGGCGGTGATCGTCGGGCAGACCTCGAGCATGTGCGCCCCGAGGATCTTCGGCGACCCGCCCTCGAGGTGGTAGGTGTAGTCCTCCATGAAGGAGGTGCCGCCCGGCAGCCCGTGCCCGGCCACCTTGAGCACGTGCAGCAGCGCCGAGGTCTTCCAGTCCCCCTCGCCGCCGAAGCCGTAGCCGTCGGCCATCAGCCGCTGGACGGCGAGGCCCGGGAGCTGGCGCAGGCCGCCGAGGTCCTCGAAGTTGGTGGTGAAGGCGCCGAAGCCGCCGTCCTCGAGGAAGGTCCGCAGCGCGGCCTCGACGCGCGCCTGGTAGCGCACGCTGCCGTGCCGCGCCCCGCCGGGCCGCAGGTCGGCGGCCATGTCGTAGAGGTCGCCGTACTCCTCGACGAGGGCGTCGACGGCCTCGTCCTCGACCGCCTCGACCACCTCGACGAGGTCGTTGACGCCCCAGGTGTTCACCGAGACGCCGAAGCGGATCTCGGCCTCCACCTTGTCCGACTCGGTCACCGCGACGTTGCGCATGTTGTCGCCGAACCGGGCCAGCCTGAGCGACCGGGCGGCGGCGGCGCCGGCGGCCGCCCGCACCCACGAGCCGACGCGGGCCTGCACGCGCGGGTTCGACACGTGGCCGGCGACCGTCGTCCGCGGCTGGCGCAGCCGGGTGAGGATGAACCCGTACTCCCGGTCGCCGTGCGCGGCCTGGTTGAGGTTCATGAAGTCCATGTCGATCGTCGCCCACGGCAGGGCGGCGTCGGCCTGGGTGTGCAGGTGCAGCAGCGGCTTGCGCAGGGCGTCGAGCCCGGCGATCCACATCTTCGCCGGGGAGAAGGTGTGCATCCAGGTGATGACGCCGAGGCAGGCCGGGTCCTCGTTGGCCTCCCCCATCGCGCGGCGGATCGCACCGGCGTCGGTGAGCACCGGCTTCCACACCACCCGGGCGGGCACCGCGGCGGACGCGTCCAGCGCGGCGGCGACCCGCTGGGACTGCTCGGCGACCTGCTGCAGGGTCTCCTCGCCGTAGAGCCCCTGGCTGCCGGTCAGGAACCAGACCTCTGCCCCGGCGTAGGGGTCCGTGCGCGTCACAACTGCCTTCCTCACTGTCCGTAGACGTTCTGGTAGCGGGCGTAGAGCGAGTCGACGTCGGCCTGCGCGATCGGCAGGGGGTCGCCGAGCTGGCGGGACAGGTGCACCGTCCGGGCGACGTCCTCGGTCATGACGGCGGCCTTCACCGCGGCCTTGGCCGACGGGCCGACGGTGAACACGCCGTGGTTGCGCATCAGCACCGCCGGCGACCGCGTGCCGGCGAGCGTCTCGACGATGCCGCGGCCGATCGAGTCGTCCCCGATGAGCGCGAACGGGCCGACCGGGATCGGGCCGCCGAACTCGTCGGCCATCGCGGTGAGCACGCACGGGATCTCCTCCGCGCGGGCCGCCCACGCGGTGGCGTAGGGGCTGTGCGTGTGCACCTGCCCGGTGACCTCGGGCAGGTGCCGGTAGACGTAGGCGTGCGCGTCGGTGTCGCTGGAGGGCTTCTTCACCCCGTCGACGGCGTTGCCGTCGAGGTCGCAGACGGTGACGCCCTCCCAGGTCAGCTCGTCGTACTCCACGCCGCTGCCCTTGATGACGAACAGGTCCTCGCCCGGGACCCGCTCGGACACGTTGCCCGAGGTCCAGGTGACCAGGTCGTAGCGGGTCAGGTAGGCGTGCAGCGCGGCGACGTGCTCCCGCTGCGCGCGGTGGGTGCCCCGCTCGGTGCGGGCGGGGGTGGAGGCGGGCACGGTGGCGCTCACGCGGGCTGCTCCTCGGTCGGGACGGGCGGCGTCGGGGCGGACGGCACGGGGTCGGCGTCGGCGGTCTGCGGTCCGGCCCGCCGGGAGCCGGTTGGCACGTGGTCCACGGCGGCCCGCTCGACCGGGAGCGCGGCGACGTAGCGGCGCACGAACGCGTCGAAGCCGGCGACGTCGCCCGGGTCGGGCTCGGCGGTCTGCAGGGCCGTGCCGGTGAAGACGACGGTGCCGAGGTAGTCGGCGAGGTCCTGCTCCGGGGCGCGCCGGGTGGCGAAGGCGGCGAGGACGGCCATGCCCCAGGCGCCGCCCTCGGCGGCGACGTCCCCGACCGAGACCGGCGTGTCGATCGCCGCGGCCAGGAAGCGCTGCGCCACGCCCCGGGTCTTGAACAGGCCGCCGTGGGCGAACATGCGGTCGAGCCGCACGCCCTCGGCCTGCAGCAGCACGTCCATGCCGATCCGGAGCGTGGCCAGCGCGGAGAACAGCTGGGTCCGCATGAAGGTGGCGAGGTCGAAACGGCTGTCCGGGGCCCGCAGGAACAGCGGCCGCCCCTGCTCGAGGTCGGTGATCGGCTCGCCGGAGAGGTAGTTGTAGGCGAGCAGCCCGCCGCAGTCGTCGGCACCGTCGAGCGCGGCGGCGAACAGGGTCTCGAAGACCGACGCCGGGTCGGCCGCGGCGCCGATCGCGCGGGCGAACTCGGCGAACAGCCCGACCCACGCCTCGAGCTCGCTGGCCCCGTTGTTGCAGTGCACCATGGCCACCGGGTCCCCGGCCGGCGTGGTGACCAGGTCGAGCTCGCGGTGCACCCGGCCCAGCTCCTGCTCGAGCACGACCATCGCGAAGATGCTGGTCCCGGCCGAGACGTTGCCGGTGCGCGGGGCGACCGAGTTGGTGGCCACCATGCCCGTCCCCGCGTCCCCCTCGGGCGGGCAGACCGGGGCGCCCGGCCGCAGCCGCCCGGTGGGGTCGAGCAGCGCCGCCCCCGCTTCGGTCAGCGTGCCGGCCGGCCGGCCGGCGAGCGCGATCGCCGGCAGCAGGTCGGCCAGGGTCAGCGCCACCCCGGCCTCGGCCGCGAGCCGGTCGAACCGGGCCAGCATCGGGGCGGCCCAGCCGCCGGTGCCGCTGTCGACCGGGAACACGCCGCTGGCGTCGCCGATGCCGAGGACGCGCTCGCCGGTCAGCTGCCAGTGCACCCAGCCGGCCAGGGTCGTCAGGTGGTGCAGCCGGCCGAGGTGCTCCTCGCCGTCCAGGATCGCCTGGTAGAGGTGGGCGACGCTCCAGCGGTGCGGGATGTTGTGGCCGAACTCCGCGGTGAGCCGCTCCGCCGCCCGGCCCGTGTTGGTGTTCCGCCAGGTGCGGAACGGGGTCAGCAGCTCGCCGTCGGCGTCGAGAGCCAGGTAGCCGTGCATCATCGCCGACACCCCGAGCGCGCCGACGCCCGCCAGCTCCACCCCGTGGCGCCGCCGCACGTCGTCGGCCAGGGCCGCGACGCTCCCCTGCAGGCCGGCCCGGACGGCGTCCAGGGAGTACGTCCACAGCCCGTCCACGAGCCGGTTCTCCCAGTCGTGGGTGCCGACGGCGAGGGACTCGTGGTCCGGGCCGATCAGCACGGCCTTGATCCGGGTCGACCCGAGCTCGATGCCCAGGGCCGTGCGCCCCGCGGTGATCACCTCACCCGGGTGCACGCCGGCGTGCGTCGTCATGTCAGGAGTGCCTTCCGTTCCCGGTGACAGGACTGGTTCCAGTTCCAGCGGGGCCGGGCCCCGGCGGGTCCCGGCGATCCGGTCGACCGCCGGGTGCGGCGCACGACCCGATGTTAGCGCTAACAGGAGCGGCGGCGTCAGGTCCCGTGCGGCGCAGGCCCGCTGCTCGCACGGACGAACAGCCTGGGCGGCACCGGGTCGGGGTGCAGCTCGCGCCCCTCGAGCCGGGCCAGCACCAGGGCGACGCCACGACGGCCGAGCTCGGCGAAGTCCTGGCGGACCGTGGTCAGCGGCGGGGTGAAGTACGGCGCCTCGGGCAGGTCGTCGAAGCCGACGACGCTGACGTCGCGCGGGGCCTCCAGGCCCTCCTCGTGGAAGGCCGCGAGCAGGCCCAGGGCCATCTGGTCGTTGGCCAGGAACACGGCGGTGACGTCGACGCCCCGGCGTACCCGCTCGGCCAGCCGCTTGCCCGCGGCGTGGCCGGAGGACGGCGTCCAGTCCCCCTGCAGCACCTCGGGCACCGCGGCCCCGGCCGCGGTGAGCTCCGCCCGCCAGCCGGCCACGCGGTCGCGGGCCTCCTGCGAGTCGGCCGGGCCGGTCACGTGGTGCACGGTCCGGTGGCCGAGGTCGAGCAGGTGGCGGGTGGCCAGGCGGGCGCCGGCCACCTGGTCCACGCCGACCGCGGGCTCCACCGCCGAGCCACCGCTCTGCACCGACACCAGCGGCACGGGTGCGGAGATCTCGTGCAGCGCCTCGGCGGCGTCGTCGTACGTGCCCAGGGCGACCACGGCGTCGACCGACTGCCCGACGAGCCGGTCGACGGCGTCGCGCATCGCGTCCGCGGTCGCCTCGTCGAGGACGGTGACCGACAGCGAGTACCCCGCGGCGCGGGCGGCCTTCTCCAGGCCGACCATCGTCTGCGCCGGGCCGTACTGGTTGATGTTCACCGCGACGAACCCGAAGGTGCGGGTCGAGCCGGTGACCAGGGCCCGGGCCGCGGTGTTGGGCCGGTAGCCCAGCTCGCGGATGGCCCGTTCCACCCGCTCGCGGGTGTGCGGGGCGACGTTCGGGTGGCCGTTGATGACCCGGGAGACGGTCTGGTGGGACACCCCGGCGCGCGCGGCGACGTCGGACATCGCCAGCCCGCGCGGGTGCACCGCCGTCCCCCCTCTCCGGGCCGCCGCGGGCCGCCCCCCGCCCGGAGCGGCCCCGCGGGTGCCCCGCGGGGCCGCGACGGACATCAGCGGGAGGCGCCGGCGCGGCGCTTGTTGTAGACGTCGAACGCGACGGCCAGCAGCAGGACCAGGCCCTTGACCACCGACTGGATCTGCTGCTCCACCCCCATGAGCTGCATGCCGTTGCTCATCACGGCCATGATCAGGCCGCCGACCATGGCTCCCACGACGGTACCGACACCACCGGTGACGGCGGCGCCACCGATGAAGGCCGCGGCGATCGCGTCGAGCTCGAACATGTTGCCCGCCGCGGGCTGGGCCCCGTTGGACCGCGAGGAGTAGATGATCCCGGCGATCGCGGACAGGAAGCCCATGTTCACGAAGATCCAGAAGTTGACCGCCTTGACCTTGACGCCCGAGAGCGTCGCGGCGGCCAGGTTGCCGCCGATGGCGTAGACCTGCCGGCCGAACACGGTCTTCTTCGTGATCAGCCCGTAGGCGAGGATCAGCACCGCCAGGATGATCAGCACGATCGGCAGGCCGCGGGCGTGCGCCAGCTGCCAGGCGAAGGCCATGACCACGGCCCCGACCACGACGATCTTGGTGACGAACAGCGGGAAGGACTCCACCGGCTGCTGGTAGCGGATCTTCGCGCTGCGGGCGCGCCACTGGCTCACCGCGTAGCCGGCCACGGCGATCGCCCCGATGAGCAGGGTGAAGGCGTCGTAGCCGTACCCGCCGAGCAGGCCGTTGAGGAAGCCGGCGGCGATCCGCGTGTACTCCCGCGGGAACGGCGACAGCGAGATGTTGTCCAGCACCTGCAGCGTCAGACCGCGGAACAGCAGCATGCCGGCGAGGGTCACGATGAACGCCGGGATGCCGACGTAGGCCACCCAGAAGCCGTGCCAGGCGCCGACGGCGAGGCCCACCGCGATCGCGGCGAGCACGCCGACCCACCACGGCAGCCCCTCGCGGATGACCAGCACCGCCGAGACCGCACCGGTCAGCGCCACCACCGACCCGACCGAGAGGTCGATGTGCCCGGCGATGATCACGATGACCATGCCGATCGCCAGCACCAGGATGTAGGAGTACTGCAGGATGATGTTGGTGATGTTCCCGGGCTGCAGCAGGGTGCCCCCGGTGAGCACGGCGAACAGCGCGACGATCGCCACGAAGGCGATGTAGATGCCGCTGGTCCGGAGGTTGCGGGACAGCAGGTCCCGCACGTTGCTGCTGCCGGTGTGCAGCGAGCGGGCCGGCGAGGCCGCGGGGGTGACGTCCTCGTTCTGGGGAGGAGCGGTCCTGGTCATCCGGCGAGCTCCTTCTCCTTGGTCATGAGCTCCATGAGGTTCTCCTGGGTGGCCTCGCGGACGGGCAGCTGACCGGTGATCCGGCCGGCCGAGAGGGTGTAGATGCGGTCGCACGTGCCGAGCAGCTCGGGCAGCTCGGAGGAGATGACGACCACGGCCTTACCGGCGGCGACCAGCCGGTTGATGATCGTGTAGATCTCGTACTTCGCCCCGACGTCGATGCCGCGGGTGGGCTCGTCGAGGACGAGCACGTCCGGGTCGGTGAACAGCCACTTCGACAGCACGACCTTCTGCTGGTTGCCGCCGGAGAGCTTGCCGACGACCGAGGTGACGCTCGGCGCCTTGATGTTCATGCCGCGCCGGCTCTCCTCGGCGACCTTGATCTCCTCGTTGCCGTTCACCCAGCCCCGGCGGGAGAGCTTGCCGAGCGCGGCGGCGGAGACGTTGCGCCGGATGTCCTCGATGAGGTTCAGGCCGTAGCGCTTGCGGTCCTCGGTGGCGTAGGCGATGCCGGCGTCGATGGCCTCGGCGACGGTCCGCGCGCGGACCTCCTTGCCGTGCATGAACAGCCGGCCGCTGATGTTCCGGCCGTAGGACCGGCCGAAGACGCTCATCGCCAGCTCGGTGCGCCCCGCGCCCATGAGCCCCGCGATGCCGACGACCTCGCCGGCGCGGACGTCGAAGCTCGCGCCGTCGACGACCTTGCGGTCCTGGGTCGGGTGCCAGACGGTCCAGTCCTCGACCCGCAGCACCTCCTCGCCGGGGTGGGACTCCCGGTCGGGGTAGTAGCTCTCCAGGTCCCGGCCGACCATCCCGCGGATGATGCGCTCCTGGGTGACCTCGCCGGCGTGCAGGCTGAGGGTCTCCACCGTCCGGCCGTCGCGGATGACGGTGACGCTGTCGGCGATCGCGGTGATCTCGTTGAGCTTGTGCGAGATCATGATGCAGGTGATGCCGCGCTCCTTGAGCGCGCGCAGCAGACCCAGCAGGTGCTCGGAGTCGGTGTCGTTGAGCGCCGCGGTCGGCTCGTCGAGGATCAGCAGCCGCACGTCCTTCGACAGGGCCTTGGCGATCTCGACCAGCTGCTGCTTGCCGACGCCGAGCTGGCCCACCGGCGTCTCGGGGTTCTCGTGCAGCCCCACCGACCGCAGCAGCTCGTCGGCCTCGGCGTGCGCCTTGTTCCAGTCGATCAGCCCCCCGCGGCCGCGCCGCTCGTTGCCGAGGAAGATGTTCTCGGCGACCGACAGGAAGGGCACCAGGGCGAGCTCCTGGTGGATGATCACGATGCCGACGTGCTCGCTGTCGCGGATGCCGCCGAAGCGGACCGGGGAGCCGTCGAAGACGATCTCGCCGTCGTAGCTGCCGGCGGGGTAGACCCCGGACAGCACCTTCATCAGCGTGGACTTGCCCGCGCCGTTCTCGCCGCAGATCGCGTGGATCTCACCGCGCTCCACGGCGAGGTTGACGTCCTCCAGCGCCTTGACGCCGGGGAAGGTCTTGGTGATGGAGCGCATCTCCAGGATGTGGTCGTCCATGGGACTCCGTCTTCCTCGTGCGCGCCGCGCGCGCCCGCGGGTGGGTGGACCGGATGTGCAGGACCCGGGCGGGTGGGCCGTGCGCCCCCCGCCCGGTGGTGCCGGTCGGGTCCGGCAGCCGGTGCTGCCGGACCCGACCGGGCTCGGTGGGGCGGGAGGTCAGTCCTGCGCCTGGCCGCTGGCGACCTCTTCCTGGGTCCAGTAGCCGGAGTCGACGAGCACCGACTGGATGTTGTCGGCGAACACCGTCTCGACCGGGAGCAGGTACGAGGGGACGACCTTCACCCCGTTGTCGTAGGTGGTGGTGTCGTTGGCCTCGGGCTCCTCGCCCTCGAGGAAGGCCTCGGCGGCGACGACGGCCTGCTCGGCCAGCAGGCGGGTGTCCTTGAAGATCGTGGAGTTCTGGGTGCCGTCCGCGATCAGCTTCACCGAGGCGATCTCGGCGTCCTGGCCGGTGATGACGGGCATCGGCCGCTCCGGCGTGCCGTAGCCGGCGTTCTGCAGGGCGGTGATGATGCCGCGCGAGAGGCCGTCATACGGCGAGAGGACGCCGTTGACCACGGAGCCGTCGTTGTAGGTGGAGGTCAGCAGGTCCTCCATCCGCCGCTGGGCGGTCTCCTGCTGCCAGCGGAGGATGGCGATCTGCTCGATCGCGGTCTGGCCGGACTTCACCGTCAGGACGCCCTCGTCGATGAGCGGCTGCAGGACCGACATGGCGCCCTCGTAGAAGAAGTGCGCGTTGTTGTCGTCCAGCGAGCCGGCGAACAGCTCGACGTTGAACGGCCCGGCGACGTCGGTGCGCTCGCCGTTGCGGTCGAGGACGCCGAGGCCGGCGAGCAGCGCGTTGGCCTGGGCCACGCCGACCTGGAAGTTGTCGAAGCTGACGTAGAAGTCGACGTTCTCGCTGTCGCGGATCAGCCGGTCGTAGGAGATGACGGGGATGTTGTTCGACGCGGCGTTCTCGAGCTGGCTCGACAGCGCGGTGCCGTCGATGGCCGCGATGATCAGCAGGTCGGCGCCCTCGGTGATCATCTGGTCGATCTGCTGCGACTGGGTGGGGATGTCGTCGTTGGCGTACTGGAGCTCGACCTGGTAGCCGGCCCCCTCCAACTGCTCCTGGACGGAGTTGCCGTCCGCGATCCACCGCTCCGAGGTCTGGGTCGGCATCGAGACGCCGACCAGCAGGTCCTCGGGGGCGGCGTCGCCGCCCGCCCCCCCGCTGCCACCGGCACCCTCGCCGCCGCAGGCCGCCAGGCCGAGCGCCAGGACGGCGCCGGCGGCGGTCACACCGAGCTTGCTTCGCACGTGGACTCCTTCTCGTGATCTCTGCGCGCTCGCACCGGGCGCAGGCCGCACCCGTGGCGGGCGCCACTAGTGTGAGCGCTAACAACTGGGCCGCGTCAAGACCTGTCACCGATCCGACCGTCACGGTCACGTAACGCTGCCGTCACCCGCCGGTCGCCCGTCCGAGGTGGTGGGCGGTGCCGGCGGGCGCCCGGAGGCTACTCTCCGGTAACTCTGGCGACGCGAGGCGGCGGGAGGGCCGACGGTGGCACGGACGCGCGGGGTCCGCGGAGCCGGCCGGCTCGGCGGCGGGCTGGTCGGCTGGCTGGTCGCCGTCGAGTTCACCAGCGGCGTGCTGCAGGGCTACTACGTCCCGCTGCTCACCGACATCGCCCGCCACCTGTCGATCACCGACGCCGACGTCAACTGGCTCGAGGCCGCGCAGCTCATGCTCTCGGCCATCGCGGTGCCGGTGCTGGCCAAGCTGGGGGACGTGCACGGCCACCGGCGCGTGCTGCTGGCCTCGGCGGTGGTCACCGCGGCGGCCACCGCCACGCTCGCGGTCGCGTCGTCCTTCCCGGTGTTCCTCGTCGCCTGGGCGGTGCAGGGGGTCTACACCGCGTGGCTGCCGCTGCAGGTGGCGCTCATCCACGCCCGGGCCCGCGGGCTGCCGGACACCGCCGCCCGCACCCGGCGGGCCACCGGCGCGATCGTCGCCGCGCTGCAGGCCGGGGCCATCGTCGGCGCGCTCGGCGCCGGGCAGCTCGGCACCGCGCTGGCCGGGCGGGTCCAGCTGGTGCTCGTCGTCCCGGCGGTGCTCGTGGTCGGGGTGTGCCTGGTCGTGGCGTTCCGGGTGCCGGAGGCCGGTGCCCGCGGCGACGGCCGGGTCGACAGCGGCGGTGCGGTGCTGCTGGCGCTGGTGCTGCTCGTGGTCACCGGGGGGCTGACCGCCGTCCGGCTGGCCGACGGTGCCGCGTGGCCGTGGCTGCTCACCGCGGCGGGCGTGCTGCTCGTCGTCCCGTTCGTCCGGTACGAGCTGCGCCGGCCCGACCCGCTGGTCGACCCGCGGTTGTTCCGGGACCCGGCGATGTGGCCGGTGCAGCTGACCGCCGGGTTGTTCGGCGTCAGCGTGCTCGGGGCGCAGGGCCCGCTGTCGACCTACGCCCGCACCGACCCGGCGGTCTACGGCTACGGCCTGGGGCTCTCGACCGGCTCGGTCTCGGTCGTGATCGGCGGCTACGTCGTCTCCCTGCTGGTCGGCGCGCTGCTGTTCGCCCGCGTCTCGGCCTGGACCAGCCCGCGCGGCACCCTGGTCGGGGCGGCGGTCCTCACCGGCACGGGGTACCTGCTGCTCGTGCCGTTCTCGACGACGCTGCCCCAGGTCCTGGCCTGCATGGTGGTCGCCGGCGCCGGGTCGGGGGCCCTGGTCGCCGCCCTCCCCGCGGCCGCGGCGACGGCCGCCCCGGCTGGCCGCACCGGCGTGGCCACCGGGCTGACCAACACCACCAAGGTGCTCGGCGGGACGTTCGCCTCGGCCACCTTCGCCGTCGCGCTGGCCACCGGCGCGCCGACGCTGGCCGACGGGACGGCGGGCACGGCCGGCTCGCTGGGCGGCTACGTGACCGTCTGGTCGGTCTGCGGCGGGACGGCGCTGCTGGCGGCGCTCGCCCTGCTGGTGGTGCCGCGGCGGGCGTTCGCCGATCCGGCCCCGGCGGTCGCGCCGTGAGGCCGGCGCTGCTGGCCGGGTGCGCGGTGGCGGCCGGGGCGGTCGCGGCCGCCGCCCGACGGGTCGCGCGGTTCCGGCCGGTGCCGGTCGACACCGACCCCGCCGACGCCGGCGGCCTGGACGCCGCCGGGATGGCCGAGCGGCTGGGCGAGCTGATCCGCATCCCGACGGTCTCCTCCCGCGACCCGGGCGCGGTCGACCGGGCGGCGTTCGCCCGGTTCCGCGAGCGGCTGGCCGAGCTCTACCCGCACGCCCACCGGGTGCTGGAGCTCCGGGTGCTGGGCGACGGCGCGCTGCTGCACCGCTGGCCCGGCCGGACCGACGGGGACCCGCTGGTGCTCATGGCCCACCACGACGTCGTCCCGGTCGACGGCCAGGCGTGGTCGGGCGACCCGTTCTCCGGGCGGGTCGCCGACGGGGTGGTGCACGGGCGCGGCGCGATCGACGACAAGGGCAGCCTGGTCGCGGTCCTCGAGGCCGTGGAGTCGCTGGCCGCCGAGGGCTTCGTCCCGGCCCGGGACGTGTGGATCTCCTCCGGGCACGACGAGGAGGTGGCCGGGGAGGGCGCCCGCCTGGCGGTGGCCGAGCTGCGGCGGCTCGGCGTCCGGCCGTGGCTGGTGCTCGACGAGGGCGGGGCGGTGGTGCGCGGGGTGTTCCCCGGGGTCGCCGGGCAGGTGGCCGTCGTCGGCCTGGCCGAGAAGGGGCGGGCCGGGATCGAGCTGTCGGTGACCGACCCCGGCGGGCACGCCTCGGCGCCGGTGCCCGGGGGCGCGACCGCACGCCTGGCCCGCGCGGTGCTGCGGGTGGACCGCGCCCCGTTCCCCGTCCGCGTGGACGACGTCGTCCTCGGCATGGTCGACGCGCTCGGCCGCGCCGCCACCCCCGGGTACCGGGCGCTGTTCGCCCACGCGGCCCTGCTGCGGCCGCTGCTCGGGTCGGTGCTGGCGCGGGCCGGCCGGGAGGCCAACGCGCTGGTGCGCACGACCGCGGCGGTCACCCAGCTGGAGGGCAGCCGGGCGCGCAACGTGCTGGCCACCCGGGCCCGCGCGCACCTGGACGTGCGCATCGCCCTCGGGGAGACGGTGGCCTCGACGGTCGAGCGGCTGCGGCGGGTCGTGGACGACCCGGCGGTGGAGGTGCGGGTGGTCGACGGGGAGGACCCGTCACCGGTCTCGCGCACGGACAACGCGGCCTTCGCCGCGCTCACCTCCGCGGTGCGGGCGGTGTACCCGGAGGCCGCCGTGGCCCCGTACGTGATGGTGCAGGCCAGCGACGCCCGGCACTTCTGCGCGATCAGCGACAGCGTCTACCGGTTCATGCCCTTCGACCTCACCCGGGAGGAGCTGGCCGCGCTGCACGCGGCCGACGAGCGGATCCGGGTGGACGCCCTGCACCGCGGGGCGGTGTTCCACCGGCACCTGATCCGGCGGCTGTAGCCCCGGCCCGCCGCGATCCCGCCCGCCGCCCGCCGCCCGCCGTGATCCCGCCCGCCCGCCGCCCGCCGCCCGCCGTCCGCCGCCCGCCGTGATCATGGGGATGTGGCCGGCCGCCGCGGCGTGTCGGCGCGTGTCCCGGGCAAGAAGCCCATGATCACGGCGAGAAGGGGCGAGAAGGGGCGACAAAGGGGCGGGGGGAGGCGAGGGGCGGCGAGGCGGCTCAGCGCAGGGTGATCTGGCGGGACAGCAGGCCGGCCCGGGCCCGCCGCTCGTCGGCGGTCAGCGGGTCGGTCACCTCCAGCGCCCGCTCGAGGCGCTCCTGGAACCGCGTCGCCGGCTCGGTCCACGCGGCCGCCGGGGTGTCGGCGGGCAGGTCCCACACCGGCACGAGCAGGCCGTGCGCCCGGAAGGCCCCCGCGTACCGGGTGCCCTCCCCCAGGAGGACCTCCCCCGACGCGCGCAGCCGGGCCAGCGCGTCGAGCAGCCGCTCCTCCGGCTCGGGCCGCACCCAGCGCAGGTGCGCCCGCTCGTTGCCCGGCCGCACCCAGTAGGCCGCCCCCAGGCCGGGCAGCAGCTCGGTCGGCAGCACGGCCTGGTTGGCCTGCTCCAGGCCGGCCCGGGCGGCCGCCGAGGGCTCGGTGCCCTCCAGCCAGAAGGCGAAGTCGGGGTGCACGGTCACCTCGAACGGCGCCCCGAGGTCGACCAGCTCCTGCAGGCGCGGGCCGGCCGAGCCGGCGCCGCCGATCGGGCCCGGGTCGACGGGGGCGCCCTCCGGGGCCTCGAGCGCGGCGGCCAGCGCCGTCCCGAGGTCGCGGCTCACGTCGTCGGAGGAGGCCTGCAGCTGGACGCCGAGCAGGATCTCGCCGTTGGCCCGGACCAGCGCCGGCGCGCCACCGGGGAGCACGCTGGCGAGGGTGACCTCGCGGCCGTCGGCGGTGCGCAGCGGCACGGTCGCCGCGGGGACCAGCTCCCGCAGCGCCACCCAGTGCGGCTCCCCCGGCAGGCCCTCGAACGGCCGGGTCACCGGCGGGGCGTACCCGGAGCCGTGGCAGTGCTTGTACCGGCGGCCGGAGCCGCAGGGGCAGGGCGCCTTCGGGTTGACGCCGCCGTCGTCGGCGGCGGGGGCAGCGGGGCGCTTGCGGGTCGCGGAGCGGGCCATGGGGACGAGGGTAGGTGGGTGCCCCGCGGGGTCCCGTCGTAGCCTCCGGGGACGTGGCCGCCCCCGCCGTCCCGCTGGACCTCTCCGACCCAGCCGTCGTCGCCGACCCCTACCCGGCGTTCGCCCGGGCGCGGGAGCAGGCGCCGGTGCAGTGGCACGAGGGGCTCGGCCTGTGGCTGGCGTTCACCCACGCCGAGAGCAACGCGGTGCTGCGGGACCGCCGGCTCGGGCGCATCTGGCGGGACCGGGTCCCCGCCGAGCGGTTCGGGCAGTTCAACCTGATCCACCGCAACGCGCTGCTGGAGATGGAGCCACCGGACCACACCCGGCTGCGCCGCCTGGTCAGCGCGGCCTTCGCCCGGGGGCACGTCGAGCGGCTCCGGCCGTGGGTCGAGGACCTCGCCCGCGAGCTGGTCGACGGCCTGGTCGAGCGCTCGGCCGGCAGCGAGCCGGTCGACGTCCTCTCCGGCATGGCCGAGCAGCTGCCGGTGGCGGTGATCGCCGAGCTGCTCGGCGTCCCGGAGGCCGACCGGCCGCTGCTGCGGCCGTGGTCCAACGCCATCGTGAAGATGTACGAGTACGGCCGGACGACGGCCGTCGAGGACGCCGCCGAGCGCGCCGCGGCGGAGTTCGTCGCCTACCTGCGGGAGCTCGCCGCCGAGCGCCGGGCGGCCCCCGGCGACGACCTGGTCAGCTCCCTGGTGGCCGTGCGCGACGCCGAGGGCGACCGGCTGACCGAGGACGAGCTGGTCACCACCTGCATCCTGCTGCTCAACGCCGGCCACGAGGCGACGGTGAACGTGAGCGGCAACGGGCTGCTGGCCCTGCTGGAGCACCCCGACCAGCTGGCGCGGCTGCGCGCCGACCCGGCGCTGCTGCCCACGGCGGTCGAGGAGCTCCTGCGCTTCGACTCCCCGCTGCAGCTGTTCGAGCGCACCGCCACCGCCGACGTCGAGCTCGCCGGGGTGACCGTGCGCGAGGGGCAGAAGGTCGCGGCCCTGCTCGGCGCGGCCAACCGCGACCCCGCGGTCTTCGCCGACCCGGGCGCCCTGGACGTCGGCCGCGCGGACAACCCGCACATCTCCTTCGGCGCGGGCGTGCACTTCTGCATCGGGGCGCCGCTGGCCCGGGTCGAGCTGCAGACCTCGTTCGGGGCGCTGCTGGCGCGCACCACGCGGCTGGAGCCGGCCGCACCCCCGCGCCGGCGCCCGGAGTTCGTCATCCGCGGCCTGGCCGAGCTGCCCGTCGTCCTGGCGCGGTAGTGGCCGACCCCGCCGCGGTGCTCGCCCGGCTGCGCGCGCTGGCCGACCCGGCGCGGCGGGCGGGGATGGCCCGGTACGGCATCGGCGGCGCCGACGTGCTCGGCGTGACGGTCGCCGAGCTGCGCGGGCTGGCGCGGGAGCTGGGCCGCTCGCACGACCTGGCCGCCGCCCTGTGGGACTCCGGCGTCCACGAGGCCCGGATCCTCGCGGGCATGGTCGAGGACCCGGCCGCGGTCGACGGCCGGCAGCTCGACGCGTGGGCCGCCGCGTTCGACTCGTGGGACCTGTGCGACCAGGTCTGCCAGAACCTGGTGCGGCGCACCCCGCACGCCTGGGCGAAGGCGCTGGAGTGGAGCGCGCGGCCCGAGCCGTTCGTCAAGCGGGCCGGGTTCGCCGTCATGGCCGGGCTCGCGGTGGCCGACCGGGGGTCGGACGACGACCGCTTCGAGCCGTTCCTGCGCGCGGTCGCCGAGCGGGCCGACGACGACCGGCCGCTCGTGCGGAAGGGCGCCAGCTGGGCGCTGCGGCAGGTGGGCAAGCGCAGCCCCGGCCTGCGCGCCCGCGCCGTCGCGACGGCGCAGGGGCTGCGGTCCGGCGGGCGGGGGGCGCGCTGGGTGGGCGCGGACGCCCTGCGCGAGCTGGAACGGCCGCCCCGCCGGCCGGTCGCGGGGGGCCGGGGTGCTCACCGGTAGATCGTGGGGCAGGTCACTGGCACGATCGCGCCATGCGTGGCCTGATGCAGGACTACCCCCTGACCATCGATGCGATCTTCCGGCACGTCGAGCAGCACTACGGCGACGGCACGATCGCCACCGCCGGCCCGAACGGGGTGACCCGGGTGACCTACGCCGAGTGGGCCGAGCGGACCCGCCGGCTGGGCGGCGTGCTCGACGCCCTCGGCATCAGCGCCGACGGGCGGGTGGCGACCTTCGGCTGGAACAGCCAGCGGCACCTGGAGCTGTACTTCGCCGCCCCGAGCAGCGGGCGGGTGCTGCACACGCTCAACATCCGGCTGTTCCCGGAGCAGCTCACCTACATCGCCAACCACGCCGAGGACGAGGTCGTCTTCGTCGACCGCAGCGTGCTGCCGCTGCTGTGGCCGCTCATCGACACCATGAAGACGGTCCGGCAGGTCGTGGTCATGGACGACGGCGGGGACAACGAGATCCCCGACGACCCGCGGGTGCTCGACTACGAGGCGCTGCTGGCCGAGGCCTCGCCGGTCGACTTCCACGTCGACGACGAGTGGCGCGCGGCCTCGATGTGCTACACGAGCGGCACCACCGGCAACCCGAAGGGTGTCGTGTACTCGCACCGCTCGACGTTCCTGCACACGATGGGCGTGCTCATGCCCAACGCCTTCGGGCTGGGGATCCGGGACGTCGCCATGCCGGTGGTGCCGATGTTCCACGCCAACGCCTGGGGCATCGCCCAGGCCGCGCCCGCCGGGGGGGCCTCGCTGGTCATGCCCGGGGCGATGATGCAGCCGCAGGCGCTCGCCGACCTGATCGTCGAGGAGGGTGTCACCTTCACCGCCGGCGTCCCGACCATCTGGCAGGGCGTGCTGCCGCACCTGGCGGGCCGGCCGCACAAGCTGCGCGACATCGGCTGCGGCGGCTCGGCGGTGCCCAAGGCGCTCAGCGAGGCCTACCGCGAGCAGGTCGGCCTGCCGATCCTGCAGGCGTGGGGCATGACCGAGACCCACCCGGTCGCCTCCTCGGGGATCCTGCCGCCGCGCTTCGACGACCTCGACGACGCCGCCAAGGCCGACCAGCGCGCCCGCGCCGGCATCCCGTTCCTCGGCGTCGAGGCGCGCATCGTCGACGCCGAGACGCTCGAGCCGCAGCCGTGGGACGACAAGGCCACCGGCGAGTTGCAGGTGCGCGGGCCGTGGTGCGCGCAGGACTACTACAACCCGGACGCCGGCGTGACGCTGACGACCGACGACGGCTGGATGCGCACCGGGGACGTCGCCGCGATGGACTCCTTCGGCTCGATCCGGATCGCCGACCGCACCAAGGACCTCATCAAGTCCGGCGGTGAGTGGATCAGCTCCGTCGACCTCGAGAACGTGCTGATGAGCCACCCGAAGGTGAAGGAGGCCGCGGTCGTCGGCATCCCGCACCCGAAGTGGGACGAGCGCCCGCTGGCCTGCGTCGTCGTCAAGGAGGGCGAGACGATGACGGAGGACGAGGTGCTGGACTTCCTCAAGCCGAAGGTCGCCAAGTGGTGGCTGCCCGACGCCGTGGAGTTCATCGACGAGGTCCCCAAGACCAGCGTCGGCAAGTTCTCCAAGAAGGACCTGCGCAGCCGCTTCGCCGAGTACCCCACCTCGTAGCCGGGCGGAGTGCCCCGTGCGAGAAGACCTCGCCCGGGGCACTCCGCTCATCGACCGCTGGTGCTGGAGTGGCACGAGCGTTCATCACTGGTGACTTGCAGCAATGATGTGGTTACCGTCCGTTCGTGAGCACCATCGGGCCGGCGTCGGCCACCTCCCTCACCAGGCACCGGGCCGAGCGGGCTCCGCGCCGGCTGTGGGCCTCGGGCCTCGCTGCGGTGGTGATCGGCGCAGGTCTGGTCACGCCGGCACTCCTGGTCCCCGAGGCGTCCCCCTCCGCAGAGCCCGCCCTCGAGCAGGTGCGGAAGGTCCGGCCCGCGCCCACGACCACGGCGGCTCCGGCCCCGGCGCGCTCCCGCCCGGTGGCGAGCAGGCCCCCGTCGCGCGGGACGGCCACGACCGCCCGGGCTCCCGCGGACACCGCCGCGACGCCCGGTTCCCCGTCCGGTGCGTCGAGTTCCAGCGTGCCGAGCGCCCCGGTGCTCCCGGCACCCACCCCGACCACCGTCCCGCCCACCCCGGCCGCCGCCCCGGCCACCCCGACGGACAACCCGCTGGCCGGGGACACCTTCCACGGCTCGAACCCCGGCGCTGCCCGTGCCGCGGCGCAGCCGGGCACCAGCCCCGAGGACGCCGCACTGCTGCGCGAGCTGGCGCAGATCCCCACGGCGACGTGGCTGGGGTCGTGGAGCGGGGACGTCGCGTCGACCGTCCGCCAGGTGGTGGGCGACGCCCGCGCGGCCGGGCGCGTGCCGGTCTTCGTGGCCTACAACATCCCGGGCCGCGACTGCGGCGGGTACTCCGCGGGCGGCGTGGACTCCCCTGCGGCCTACCTGCAGTGGGTGCAGGCGGTCGCGGACGGCATCGGGACCGCGGAGGCGGTCGTGGTGGTCGAGCCGGACGCGCTGGCCCAGCTCTGCGGCGACCAGGCCGAGCGGCTCGGGATGCTGCGGTCGGCCGTCGACGCGCTGGAGCGCAACCCCGGCACGCACACCTACCTGGATGCCGGGCACTCGAACTGGGTCGACGCCGTGACGATGGCCGAGCGGCTGCGGACGGCCGGCGTGCGCGGCGCGGACGGGTTCGCGCTGAACGTCTCGAACTTCCAGACGACGGCGAGCAACGTGACCTACGGCGGGCAGGTCTCGGCCCTCCTGGGCGGCGTCCACTTCGTGGTCGACACCAGCCGCAACGGCAACGGCCCCGGCAGCGACTGGTGCAACCCCGCGGGCCGGGCGGTCGGGCAGCGACCGACGAGCTCCACCGGGCAGCTCCGGGTCGACGCCTACCTGTGGGTGAAGACGCCGGGCGAGTCGGACGGCACCTGCAACGGCGGTCCGGCGGCCGGCACCTTCTGGCCCTCGTACGCGGTCGCGCTCATGCGCGCGGCGGTCTAGCGGTCACCCCCCGAAGTCCTCGAGCTCGCCCGCCGGCGGCAGCTCGCTGTAGCCGACGCGGTACACGAGCAGCTGCATCCCCGGCGACGGGCTGTAGGAGGCGGTCCGCTCGAAGGTGCCCTCGAAGTACTGGAAGACCTCCTCCTCGTAGCCCTGGTCGTAGCTGAGCAGCAGGTGCACGTACTGGTGCCCGGCCGCGAGGGAGGCCACGTCCTCGGGCAGCCGGGCCGGGTCGAACGCCGGGATCCCGCCCTCCCGGTCCCACTCGGGCAGGGTGGTGACCCGGGCGGTGCCGTCGTAGTAGTACTCGAACGGGTACACGGTGAAGGGCGAGCTGAGCACCACGAGGTCCTGCGGCGTGGCGTCGTCCTCGACCAGCTCCGCTGCGGTGCGGTAGTCCTCCGCGACCGGGGTCTCGGGGTTCGCCGCCTGCACGACGGTGCCGAGCACCGCGCCGGCGAGCAGGGCGGCCGCCAGCCCCTGGGCCACCGGCCGGCTGAGGCTGCTGGCGAACTTCACCAGCAGCAGCAGGAACGCCGGCAGCGCCGCGATCATGTACCGGGAGAGGAAGAACGGCGTCACCAGGTGGCTGACCACGAACGCCATCAGCACCGGCACGAAGGCGGCCACGACCAGGTAGCCCGTCGCCCGGTCGAGCCTGGCACCGACCCGGACGCTGGCCAGCGCGGCGAGCACGAGGAGCGGCCACATCTGCAGCACGGTCGTGTTGATGGCGTCGCTCTGGAAGCCGACGAGGAACTGGGAGTAGACGTTCGAGTAGTCGACCGACGAGGGCTTCGGGAGGTTGGGTCGGGTGCCCGACGCGGACCCGTTGGCCCGGAAGTAGAGGAACCACGGCAGGAACGCGAGCCCCACGAGCACGGCGGCCCCGGCCATGCGCACGAGGGCCCGACGGGGCAGGCGCGACCACATCGCCAGCAGGAACAGCCCCTGCGCCACCAGGACGAAGACGAAGAAGTAGTGCACGTAGACGCCGACGACGGCGGTGGCGGCGTAGCCGATCCACGGGGCGGTCCGGTCCGTGCGGACCAGGGTCAGGAAGAAGTACTGGCTGACCAGGGTGACGAGGACCAGCATCGAGTACATCCGCGCCTCGCTGCCGTACCAGTGCAGCAGGGGTGCGCAGCTGAACACGACGAGGGCGAACAGCGCCCACGGCCTGCTCAGGACCTGCCGTGCGACCAGGTAGAAGACCGGGACGGCGGCGAGGAGGAAGACCAGGGACAGCAGCCGCGCCGTCTCGATCTCCGGGCCGAGCACGAGGCGCCACGTGCGCAGCAGCAGGTGGTAGAGGGGGACGTGGACGTCCTCGGCGATGATCCGCAGGAGGTCGTCGTAGCTGTGGTTGGTCTGCCAGAGGCTCTGCGCCTCGTCGAGCCGGATCGAGTTGCGGAGGAACTCGATGCGGGCCCCCAGCACGACGAGGCCGAGGCACAGCAGGTGGACGAGCACCACGACGACGGGGTCCCCGGCCCTCCGGGGGGCGACGAGGCGTGGCTCCCGGCGGTTGCGGGGGCGTGGGCCCGCGGCCGGTGACGGCGGGGCGGGCAGGAGATCGGTGGGCACGGCGCTCCTCGCGGCGGCTCAGTCGTGCGCCGGCTGGAGGGCCGGCTCGATCGACGGGGGGGTGGGGTGCGCCGTCGCCCGGTCACCCGCGGCCGCAGCCGGCAGGGCGGGGGCCGGGGCCTGGACGAGCGGTGCGCGCCGGGGCCCGCGGGAGGGGGAGGCCGCCACGACGAACGGGACGGCGATCGCCAGGTGCACGGAGAGCCAGGCGACGTTGGCCACCAGCGAGGCGCTGGCCCCCTCCCGCGCGAGCCCGACCGCCAGCGCCAGCGCCGCCACGGCCGCGTAGGTCAGCTGGGGCACCACCAGGCGCAGGAAGTTGGGCCGGGCACCGTCGTGGGTCGCCTTGCTGGTGACGGCGAAGGACGTCTTGCGGTTGGCCAGCACCGCGGCCATCGCCGTGATCTGCAGCCACCACGCGCTCAGCGAGAAGGCGATGGCCTGGTAGCTGTACGTGAAGTTGCTGGTCCGCTGCAGGACGTACAGGTTGATCCACATGTAGGGCACGAAGACCAGCGCGAGGGTCATCGTCGCCGTCACGATCGGGGTCTCCCCCGTGAGCAGGTAGATGATCGGCAGCACCGCGTCGAGCAGGATGACCGAACCGGAGAGGTAGTAGCTGGCCGAGAGCAGGTACTGCAGCTTCTGCCGCCAGCTCAGGCCCCGCCGCACCAGCGGGTTGTACTTGAAGATCACCTCGAGGCTGCCGCGCGTCCAGCGGAACTGCTGCTTGTAGTAGTTGAGGAAGTCGTCGGGCGCGAGGCCCTCGGCGAGGACCTTGGGCACGTAGACGCTCCTCCACCCCCGCTCGTGCATGAACAGCGAGGTGAGGAAGTCCTCGGCGATGTTGAACTCGCACATGCCCCCGGCGTCCGCGATCGCGCTGCGCCGCACGGCCATGTTGGTGCCGCACATGAACGCCGAGTCCAGCCGGCTCTTGCCCGACATGATCGGGCCGAAGAACAGCGTCTGCTGGTCCCAGGCCACCCGCGTGACCCGGTTCTGGTCCTGGTTGGCGTAGAACTGCGGCGTCTGGACGAAACCCATCCGCTCGTCGACGAAGTAGCCCATGACCTCGACGAGGAAGTCCGGGTGCGGCACGTGGTCGGCGTCGAAGACGACGAAGTACGGGCTGCTGGTGCAGCTGAGGGCGTGGTTGATGTTGCCCGCCTTCGCCCCGCCCGGCGTCACCCGGGTGATGCAGGTGACGCCCAGCTCGTCGGCCAGCTCCTCGATCTCCCGCCAGTTCTCCTTGCCGGCGACCAGCCCGTCGTTGAGCAGGTGCACCGTGAAGGGCCGGGGGTAGGTCATGGCCTGCGCGGCCCTCGCCGTCTCCCGCACGATGTCGACCGGCTCGCCGCAGACGGTGATGAAGACGTCGACCGGGGCGTCGAAGCCGGGGGCGAAGGCGCGGGCCGTGTCGCGCCGCCACACGGTCCAGCAGTAGCCGATGATCTGGGCCAGGTGGAACGCCTCGGTCGCCAGCAGGGCCGCCAGCAGGACCCGGTTGCCGTGCTCGAACGCGAAGGCGATGACCAGCGTGTAGACGATCGCGAGCACGACGTTGGCGACGAGGAACCCGCGGTTCGGGACGTACTGCAGGAAGGTGCGGGTGTCGGGACGGGAGGCCGCGACGGGGGTGGGGTTCACGGTGCGGTCACTCCTCGGTGACGGTCAGGTCGGGCAGCTCGTCCAGGTGGAACGCCATCCCGAACCACACCCAGGTGGAGTCGTGGAGGCCGAGCGGCTCGGTCAGGTCCTTGGTGTCCGGGTCGTAGAGCGGTAGCAGCTCCTCGGCGTGGATCTCGTCGGCGAGATCGGGCCGGACGGTGCTGAAGAAGCCCATCGCGCCGCCGTAGAGGGCCGGGGACTCGCGGTCGGCGGCCGGCGTCCCGTCCCGGCGGTAGGCCGCCACGAGCCGGTCCTCCTCGGTCCACCTGGTGGCCAGCGCAGCCTGACCCTCGAGCAGCCGGAGGGGGCGCTCGTCCCCGTGCCAGGCGTGGTCCAGAGCCAGCCGCCACGGCAGGCGCAGGGCCTCGTGGCCGAACCGCGTGGTCAGGTCGCCGCCCGCGGCGCCGAACTGCCCCGTGCGGCGGTCCAGGCGGACCCAGTTCGGCGGGAGGCCGGCCGCCCGGCCGGCGTCCAGCGGCTGGCCGGCGAGCTGCTCCAGCAGGGCGTAGGAGCTGTCCACCAGGCCGGCCCAGTCGTGCTCCGGGTCCACCCGCGCGAAGACGCGGTAGGCGTAGGGCGCGAGGGACGACGGGTTGACCAGCACCTGCTCCTCGGCGCGCTGCCGGTCGTCGGCCGCCAGCACCGGCCGGCCGCCGACCTCGATCACGGACCGCTCCCAGAGGGCCTCGATGAGCGGGAGCGCGTCGTAGAGGTAGTCGTCCTCCTGCCAGCGCGAGTAGGCCATCAGCAGCGCGAAGGCGACGTCGGTGTCGGCGCCGGTCGCAGAGGTCTGGTCGAGGACGTCGTACGAGCCGTCGGGCAGCCGGCCGAACCGCGAGGCCAGCAGCGCGTCGTCCCGCTGCAGGATGTCCTTCGCCCACTGCCAGCTCGCGGCGAAGGTCTGCTGGTCGTCCATCCAGGCGGCGCGCAGCATCGTCCAGCCCTGGCCCTCGGACGTGGTCACCGCACCGTCCTGCAGGTCCAGGGTGCGAGAGGTGCCCGGCTCCAGGTGGGTCTCCGCGTAGACCCGCCACAGGTCGGCCAGCACCGTCTTGTCGGAGGCGACCATCGGCCGGTCGGCCGCGATCACCGCGGCGGCCCGCTGGACGTCGTCCGCGAGGCGCACGCCACCCGCGACGGCCAGCACCACGGCGATCGCGGCCGCAGCGGCGATGATGCGGCGGCGCCGCGCCCGGCGGCGCCGCCGCCGGCGTCCGGCACCCAGGCCCTGCACGGGGGACCGGTCGTCCGGGAGCACGTCCGGGACGACCCTCTCGTCACGCCGCATGCCGGCGCCCTCGTCCGTCGGGTCGCTGGTTCCCGAGCGCAGCGGTCGGGTGCCCGGCCACCTCCACCAGCTCCACCCCCGGTTCGTCGAGCAGGTGCCGGCCGCCGAGGAGGTCGGCGTGCCGCGCGACGAGCACGCTGATCGACGGGTCGTCCCGGCGGATGCCCAGCCGGGCGAGGACGGCCTCGACGTCCCCCTCGTCCGCGCCGGCGAGGAGCGCGCGCACGGTGGTGCCGTCGGAGACCCAGACGTCACCGGCGCGTCGCGAGGACGGCCAGTCCGCGGGCAGCGCGGACCGGGCAGCGCTGAGCACGACGACCAGGTCGTTGCCCGTCCGCCGCTCGCGCTCGCCGCGCAACCGCCGCTCGAGGCGCACCTGCTCGGCGTCGAGCGCCTGCTGCACGCCGTCCGCCGTCCGCGCCCAGGTGAAGCGGGCGGCCCACGCCCGTGCCCGCGCACCGACCACCCCGGCGACCACCGGGTCGGCGAGGGTGAGGAGCGCCCGGGTGATGACCTCGGCGAGCCCGTCGCCCGGGCCGTCGACGAGCCACCCGGTCTCGCCGTGGCGGACGGTGTCCCGGAGCCCGCTGACCCGCCGGGCGACCGCGGGGACACCGGCGGCGTTGGCCTCGACCAGCGACACGGCCCAGTCCCCGCCGTCGGAGGCGCTGACGGTCAGCCAGGCGGTGCCGAGGAGCGCGTCCCGCTCGGTGTCGGGCAGGTGGCCGTGGAAGACCACCCGTGCCCCGGCCGCCTCGACCCGCTGCTCCAGCTCCCGGCGCACCGGCCCCTCGCCGACGAGGTGCAGCTCGGCGTCGGGCAACCGGCGCTGGACCTCGGCCATCGCGTCGACCAGCGACCCGAGGCGCTTGTCCGCCGCCAGGCGCCCGACCACGACGACCCGGGGTGTGGCCGAGCGCTCGCTGCGCACGCCGAACGTGTCCGCGCCGGTGGGCACGACGCTGATCGCACCGTCGAAGCGCAACCGCCGCCGGACCTGCGTCCGCGCCGACGGGGAGAGGACGACCACGGTCCGGTGCCGGTACGCGCGACGGCTCGCAGGGCCCTCGAGCCACCGCGCCAGCCGCGCGGCCAGCGGGTGCAGCGCGCGGGCGAAGCGGTCCTGGTGGACGTGGTGCACCAGCAGGACCACCGGCGTGCGGCGCCCGACGACCAGGGGGCTGAAGAAGGGGATGCCGTTCTGCGAGTCGACGACCTGGCCGATCGACGAGCGGTGGCGCACCAGCCACAGCAGGGCCAGCGGGTAGACGCTCCACCAGCTGCCCATCCGCCGGACGGAGTAGCCGTCGAGGCTCTCCCGCGCCGCGGTGCCGGCCGGGCGGCTCGTCACGAGGACGACCGAGCGCCCGCGCCCGGCCAGCTCGCGGGCGACGCGCTGGCAGTAGAGCTCGGCGCCGCCGGCCGCCGGGTGCCGCCGGTCCCGCCAGTTCAGGACGACCACGGCGGAGCCGCGTGCTGCGCGCCTCACGACATCCTCCCGAGGGCCGCGCGCACGGCGGCGACCTCGGAGACGACCCGCCGGCCGTGGCTCCACACGTGGAAGGACGAGCCGGCCTGGTCGGTCCACCGGACCGGCACCTCGACGACCGGCATGCCGAGCCGGGCGGCCACGGCGAGCACCTCGACGTCGAAGGCGAAGCCGGCGGCGCGCACGCGGCGGAAGATCGCCTCGGCCGCCTCGGCCGTGAAGAACTTGAAGCCGCACTGGGTGTCGGCGACCTGGCCGACGAGGGGCCGGGTCAACGTCCGGAAGGTGGAGGAGCCGAGCCGCCGGACCAGGGGCTGGCGGACGGCGTAGCTCGCGCCGGGGGCGCGCCGCGAGCCGATGACGACGGGCCGCCCCTCCCGGAGGTGGGCGAGGACCTCGGTCAGGACCTGCGGAGGGGTGGACAGGTCCGCATCGCAGAAGCCCCGCCAGGTCGCCGTGCCCGCCAGGATGCCGCGGCGCACCGCCGCCCCCTTGCCCTGGCGCGCGCACCCGATGAGGCGCAGCGCCGTGTTCTCCGGGGCGCGGGCCGCCACCTCGTCGACCACCTCGGCGGAGCGGTCGACCGAGCCGTTGTCGACCACGGTGACCCGGGCGTTCAGGGGCAGGGTGGCGGTGTGCGCGGTCAGGGCGCGCAGCGTCGCCCCGAGCCGGGCCTCCTCGTTGTAGACGGGGACGACGATGTCGAGATCGGGCGTCGACGGATGCACTGGGTGTGGCACCTTCCAGGAACAGGGGAGAAGGAGGCCGGCTGGCTCGGGCCTCATGCGCGACCCCGGCCCGTGGCCGATTCGGCGGGCAGCGGGGTGCGGAGGTCCGCAGGCGCGGCCTCCAGGGGGCTTGCGGCGTCCGCGACGTCGCGGACCGGCCGGCGGGTGAAGACCACCCGGGAGCTGAGCGTGAAGTTCGCGGCCGCGCTGGCGGCGGTCGCGACGACGGCGCTGTGCAGCGGCGGCATACCGGCGACCCGGTAGGCCGTCGAGAACACCGCCGCGTTGACGCAGAACCCGACGAGCGCCGAGCCGTTGAACAGGACCGCGCGGCGGACGACGTGACCGGCGGTCTCCCGGCCGACGGGACGGCGCGACGACCAGGTCCAGAGGTAGCTGAGCGCGAAGTTGACCTGCGTCGCGGTGAGGAAGGCGGCGACGTTGGCGACCTCGGGCACCGACCACGGGGACACGAGCACGAAGACCGCGAGGTGCAGCGCCGTGACGGTCAGGCCGACGACGGCGAACCGTGCGGAGTGGGCACGCCAGAGGGCAGGCAGCATGGGACGTCTCCTGAGCAGGCCGACACAGACAGGTAGGCCAGGAGCACGCCGGATTTTGAGCACCCCCGTGGTACGGGCGTCACCGTACGGGGATTCAGGCGGTCCCGTTCCGGCCTCCCGGCCCGTTGCGCGACCGGCAGCGACTCACCCACGGGGCGTGACCGAATCGCCGGTCGAAGGGTGTCGCGGGGGTGAACAGGGCGAGAGGATGCCGCGCCCGGGACGACCGCCGGGATGGCGTCCACGCTGGTCAGCCGCCTGCACCGCGCCCGCCACCGGCAACTCGCATAACGATCCGGTAACGGAGCTGCCGCCGGAGGGCACGTACCGTGCGCCCCAGGTGCCGGGCCGGCGCCGGTCCCGCCGGCCGGGCACCCGGCGTGGCCGCGGACCCGGACGCCGGCCGGTGCGAGCCACGGTCCCCACGGCGCCCGCCCTGTCGGCGGAGCCCTGCTCCCCGGGCCGTCGTCGCCGTCCGTCGGGAACCGTCGAGAGGTCCTGTGTTGAGCAAGCGCCTGATCACCGCCCTGCTGTCCGTCGGCGTCCTCGCGGTGCTGCTCGCCGCCCTGCTGGCCGACCCGGACGGCGACCCGGCCGGCGACGCCCCGCCGGGCACCGCTGCGGGTCCGTCGACCGGCTCCGCGCCCCCGGCGCCGGAGCTGCGCACCTACACGGCCGACGAGGCCGGGCGGGCCTTCCTGGACGGGTACGTCGACGACGACGGCCGGGTGGTGCGCACCGACCAGGGCGGGGACACCGTCAGCGAGGGCCAGGCCTACGCCATGCTCGTCGCGGTGGCCCTCGGGGATGCGGCGACCTTCGAGTCCGCCTGGACCTGGGCCCGCGACAACCTGCAGCGCCCCGACGGGCTGCTCAGCTGGCGCTGGGCGGAGGGCGGGGTCGTCGACGCGTCGGCCGCCGCGGACGCCGATCTCGACGCCGCCCGCGCACTCGTCCTCGCCGGCGAGCGGTTCGGGGAACCGCGGTACACGACCGCGGGGCTGGACCTCGGCCGGGCGGTGCTCGACCTGGAGACGGTGCAGACCGGCGCCGGCCGGATCCTGCTCGCCGGCCAGTGGGCGACGAGCGAGCCCTACGCCTACAACCCGAGCTACGCCTCACCGGGGGCGACCGCGCTGCTCGGAGCGGCCTCCGGCGACCCCCGCTGGGCCGAGCTGACGGCGGGCAGCCGGGCGGTCACGGGCTCGCTGCTGGAGCAGGCGCCGCTGCCGCCGGACTGGGCGCAGGTCCGCGCCGACGGCACCGTCGAGGCGATGCCCGGCGCGATGGGCCGGGGCGTGGACGTCCGGTACGGCTACGACGCCGCCCGGACGCCGATCCGCTTCGCCGAGTCCTGCGACCCGGCCGACCGGGCGCTGGCCGCCGACATGCTCGTCCCCCTGGACCGCGGCGGCGACGTCGCGGAGCTCGACCTGGGCGGCTCACCGGTCACCCAGGGCGAGTCGGTGGTCGCGGCCGCCGGCCAGGCGGCGGCGGTGGCCGCGGCCGGGGACACCGCGCGCGCGGCCGAGGAACTGGTGGACGCCGACCACCTCGTGCAGACGGACCCCAGCTACTACGGCGCGGCGTGGGCCGCGCTGGGACGTTTCCTGCTCACCGACGACGTGCTCGGGGGGTGCCCGCCCGCCCCGCTGGCGCGGTGAGGACCGCGCCCGGGACGGCGGGGACGGGACCGGTGGCCGGGCGACGGGCACCCGTGGCGACGTGCACCCGTCGGGGTCAGCCGGCCGGGTCGCCGGAGGGCTGCCAGATCCCCCACTCGTGCCCTCCGTCCGGGGTGCGGACGACCGCCGTGCGCGTGTACCCGAGGCCGGCCATCCGGGGCTCGAGCTGCCGGCCGATCTCCGACGCGCCGTCGAGGAACACCACCCCCAGGTACCGGTCCGCGAGCGCTCGCTCGAAGGCGGGCAGGTCGGACAGGCCCTGGTACTCGAACGCGCCGGGGTAGGTGGCCACCCACTGCAGCGGCAGGGTCTGCTCC
Organism: Geodermatophilus marinus; assembly: GCF_003428645.1. GTDB lineage: Bacteria > Actinomycetota > Actinomycetes > Mycobacteriales > Geodermatophilaceae > Geodermatophilus. The sequence continues at coordinate 190,940 of NZ_QVQH01000008.1, forward strand.
CGCAGCGCGTACTGCAGCGGCTCCGGGTTCTCCCCGGCGATCCGCACCCCCGGCGCGGCCTCGACGATCGGCGTGAGCGCCCTGGCCAGGGGCGTGGTGTCCGGCCAGCTGGTGAAGATCCGCTCCGACACCGACGCGCCGTGGAGCAGCGAGCCCAGCAGCGCGACGGCGACGAGCGGGGTACCCCACCAGCGCTCCACCAGCACCACGCACAGGTGCCCGGCCAGCGGGGCCGCGAAGACCAGGCCGAGGACCACGGTCTTGTGCAGGGAGACCGACTCGCCCGTGTGCACCTGGTAGAGGGGTGCCGCGACGCTCGCGACCAGGAGGACCGCGCCGAGCGCGGGACGGCGGCGCAGCAGCAGCAGGCCGCCCAGCAGGCCGAGGGCGATCACCGGGCCGGCGTCGCCGACGACCCTCCCGAGCAGCTGCGCCGTGGTCTCCGGCGCGAGGCTCTGGCGCAGGATGGTGCTGTCGACCACGCCCTCCAGCAGCGGTCGCGCCCAGGTGAGGGCGCTGAGCGCCAGGACGGCCAGCGCCGTCGACCCCGCGACGAGGCTCGTCCGCAGGCCCCTCCAGCGCCGGGCGGGGTCGTCGAGGGTGCTGGCGGCGATGGCCAGCAGGACGAACGGCGCGTCGATCGCCGAGGCGTACTTGAGCAGCACGGCCAGCGCGAGCAGCCCGCCGACCAGCGCCGCCCACCACCGGTCGCGCTCCCGCTCCCCCCGGGCCACCCGCACACCGATCGCGAGGGCCCAGGCGACGGCGGCGTAGGACGGCGCGTCGAACGTGGCGAAGCGGGTGAGGACGAGGACGGGGCCGCTGACGGCGAACACCAGGGCCGCGAAGACGCCGACGCGCACCTCCCCCGGCCGCGCGAAGAGGGTGTTGGCCGTCCGGTAGACCGCGATCGTCGCGCTGAGCATGCACAGCGTCGAGAACAGCCGCGCCAGCTCCAGACCGCCGACGCCGTCCAGCACCGCGGCGAGCACGGGGTAGAGCTGCGGGGCCCCGGTGAACCAGGCGGCGGGGTTGCCGTACGTCTCGGCGCCGTGCAGCCAGGAGTCGAGCGCCAGGTGGCCGTAGTAGAGGTACAGCGCCTCGTCCTGGAACGCCGAGTTGCCGAGGCGGAGGCCCATGACCGCCTGGAGCAGCAGGACGGCGGCGAGGGGCAGGTGGCCCAGGAGCCGCCGGGGAGCGGGGCGTGGCGAACGCGAGGAGGTCTCGGCGGTGTCGACGGCGGAGGCGCCCGTCGCGCCGGCACGCGGCGGTGCGGTGGTCGTCGAACGCTCGTTCGCTGAGCTCATGGTGGGTCCCCGAGGTCACGGTGGAACGCCGGTGCGACGGTGCGCCGCGCAGACGGGCGCCCCCCGTGGGCGGAGGGCAGCGACCGCCACCACGGTAGGCGCACCGGGAACGCCTCCCGTCGTGATCTCGGAGATCCCGCCGCGGGGCACGCCGTCCCCTGCGTGTCGAGCGACCCTCCCGGTGGCCGGGCGGAGTGGGTCCGTCGACGTCACGCCGACGTCACGCCGACGGATCCACGCCACCTCAGCGGACGAAGGGGGCCTGGCCGGTCTCGCTCACCAGTGGCCGGCCGGCCGCCTCCCACTCCCCCATGCCGCCGGCGACGTTGACGGCGTCGAAGCCGTTGGCGTTCAGCCACGCCGCGACCCGCGCCGAGCGGCCACCGCTGCGGCACACGACGTGCACCGGGTCGCCCTCGGGCAGGTCGTCGAGCCGCGCCGGCACCTGGCCCATGGGGACGTGCGTCGCACCGTCGATGTGGCCGTGCACCCACTCGTCGTCCTCGCGGACGTCGAGGACGACGGCGTCCTCGGGGACCTCGGCGGCGGGCACGGTCGGGACCTGCTGGGGCATCACCCGGCCCATGGTGCCAGCGCCCCGGCGGCGGCCGCCGGGGCGCTGCCGCTCCGGCCTCCGGCGCCGGGGGAGGATGGGGGTGATGAGCACCGCCTCCGCGCCCGCCCGCGACCCGGCGTGGTCCCTGCCGCGCTCGGCCATCGGCCTCTGGGTGACCGAGAGCGTGATCAGCGCGCTGTTCCTGGGAGTGGCCGTCGTCGCGTTCCTGCTGTTCGTCCCGCCCGAGCCGGGCACGCCGCTGCCGCTGCTGCGCTGGCTGGTCCCCGTCGGGTTCGCCGTGTACGCGGTGGTCGCGATCGGCATCCGGCCGTGGTTCAAGCACCGGGTGTACCGGTGGGAGGTCACCGGCGAGGCGGTGTTCACCCGCACCGGCTGGCTCAGCCAGACCTGGACCCTGGTGCCGATCTCCCGCATCCAGACCGTCGACGTCACCCGCGGGGTGCTCCAGCAGCTCTTCGGCCTGGCGACCGTCGCCGTCCTCACCGCGTCCAGCCAGGGCACGGTGCGCATCTGGCACCTGGAGCACGACGTGGCCCAGCGGGTGGCCGAGGACCTCGCCCTCCGCGCGGAGGCCGTCCGCGACGAGGCGACGTGAGCGGCGGGGGCACGTGAGCGGCCTCGGCGGGGCACGGAGCGGGGACGGCGCGCCGGCGGACGGCGCCCCGGGGGCCACCAGGCCCGCGGACGACGCACCCGTGGCCGCCGGGCCCGCGGACGACGCACCCGTGGCCGCCGGGCCCGCGGACGACGCACCCGTGGCCGCCGGGCCCGCGGACGACGCACCGGGGACCGCCGGGCCCGCGGACGGCGCAGCCCGCCGGACGTCCCCGCGGGTCGTCCTGGCGCACACGATCACCTTCCGGCAGGCCCGCCAGCTGGTGCCGGCCCTCATCCCGGTGGCCGCCGTGACCGGCTTCGACGGGATGGGCACGGTCGTCCTGCTCGCCGCCGTCATCACGGCGCTGTCGCTGGCCGCGGCCGGGCTCTCCTGGTGGCGCTTCTCCTACCTCGACGGGCCGACGTCGACGGTGGTCACCCGCGGCCTGCTCACCCGCTCGGTCCGCACCGTGCCCAACGACCGGATCCGCGGTGTCGAGGTGGAGACGCCGCTGCTGCACTGCCTGCTCGGGCTGGTGCGGGTGCGGGTCGACGCGGCGGCCGGCGCGGTCGGCACGGACGCCGAGGAGCTGCTCGTCGACGGCGTGACCCCCGCCGAGGGCGACCGGCTGCGCGCCCACCTGCTGGCCCGCCGGCCCGACGGCGCCGCGCCCGCCCCCGGGGTGCCCGCGCCGGGCCCGCCGCCGGAGGAGGTGGTGGCCCGCCTCGACACCCGCTGGCTGCTGTACGCCCCCCTGGTGGGCAGCTACCTCGTCGTGCCGCTGGCCGCCCTCGGCGCGCTGTTCCGCTTCCTCGACGAGCTGCCCCGGGCCCTGCGCCCGGACATCCCCGGCCCCGACCTCGGCGAGGTCCGCGCGCTCGTGCTCGTCGTCGGGGCGGTCGCCGGGCTCGTGCTGCTGGCCGCGGCCGCGGTGGTGGGCGCCGCGCTGGTGAACTGGCGGTTCCGGCTGGTGCGCCGGGGTGGCTCGCTGGTCGCCGAGCGCGGGCTGGTCACCCGGCGGCAGACCGAGCTGGAGATCGACCGGATCCGCGGCGGGACGCTCAGCGAGGGCCTGGGCATGCGGTGGGTGCGGGCGGCCCGGGTCACCGCCCTGGTCACCGGGCTCGGGCAGGCCGGCCGGCGCGGGCAGCTGCTGCCGCTGGGCCCGCGGACCGAGGCCGCCGCGCTGCTCGGCCGGCTGGTCGACGACCCGGGGGAGCTGCGGCGGCACCCCCCGGCCGCGCGCCGCCGCCGGCTGGCGCGCGCCCTGGGCACCGGGCTGGCCCTCACCGCGCTCGGGGCCGTGGCCCTCGCCGCGCTCGGCTGGTGGGTGCCGCTGGCCGCCGGGATCGCGCTCACCCTGCTCGGCGTCCCGATCGGGCTGGGCCGCTACGCCGCGCTGGGGCACGCCGTGGGGCCGCGCAGCCTCGCCGTCCGCAGCGGGTGGCTGGTCCGCGAGCAGGCGGTCCTCGAGCGCCGGGCGGTCGTGGGGTGGCAGGTCCGGCAGAGCCCGTTCCAGCGACGGGCCGGGCTGGCCACGGTGACCGCGTGCGTCGGGGCCGGCAGCGGCGGCTACGCGGCGGTGGACATGGCCGCCGGCGAGGTCCCGGACTTCACCGCGGCGGCCTCGGGACCGTGGGCGGGTGCCCTGGCGCCCCGCTGACCCCCGCGCCGCCGACCTCCTCGCCGAGGTCGGCGAGCAGGCCGGCCGCGGCCCCGGGGTGCTCCCCGGCCAGCAGGCCCGCCGCGGCGAGGACGTAGCGCCGGTCGACGACCAGCGCGGCGCCCTCGAGCACCGCCCCGGCGCCCCCGCGGTCGGCGGCCACCCGGGCCACGGCGTCCGCGAGCGCCGACCCGGAGGCGTGCCGGAACACCCCGCCGGAGAGCACGACGAGACCGCAGGTGCGCACCCCGGCCCCGCCGGGGCCGTACGCGGCCTCCCCGCGCAGGTGCCGGCGCAGCGCGACCGTGACCGCCGCGGCGCCGAGGTCCAGCGGCGCGTCACCGCCGAGCGGCACGTCCTCGGCGGCCGCCGCCGCGCGCAGCGCACCGGCGCTCGAGGCCACGCCCAGGTCACCCTCCACCGTGCGCCGCGCGGCCGGGACGCCGACCGCCTCGCGGCCGAGCGCGGCCTGCTCGGCGTCGGGGTCGGGCACGCAGTGGACGTCGGTGGTCGCCCCGCCCACGTCCACCACGACCACCCCCGGCGCCGGCCGGCCCGAGCGCGCCGCGGCGAGCTCGGTGACCCCGGCGAGCACGGCGTCCGGGGTCACCGTGCGGACCCAGCCCGCCAGCCGGGGGTCGGTGGAGAGGCGGTCGCCGCCGATGACGTGCCGGAGGAACACCGCCCGGATCGCCGCCCGCGCCGAGGCCGGCTCGAGCCGGCCGATGTCGGGCAGCACGTTGCCGGCCACGGTCACCGGCACACCGCCACCGGCCAGCGTGGCCGCCACCTCCTCCCGGACCGCGGCGTTGCCGGCCAGCACCACCGGGACCGGCCACCGGAGGGCGGCCAGCGCGGCCGCGTTGTGCCGCAGCACCGAGGCCTCCCCGCCGTCGGTGCCACCGACCAGGAGGACGACGTCCGGGGCGGCCGCGCGCAGCCGGGCCAGCACCGCCCGGTCGAGCCGGCCGGCGGCCACGTGCACCACCCGGGCACCGGCGGAGAGAGCCGCGCGGTGCCCGGCCTCGGCGCTGATGAGCTCCTCGTAGCCGACGACCGCCAGCCGCAGGCCGCCCCCGGCGCTCGAGCAGGCGAGCACCGGCGCGTCCCAGCCCGCGGTCGCCGACAGCACCCCGGCCACGACGTCGTCGAGGGTCGTCGGCGCCTGCGCGGTGGCCAGCAGCCGGCCGCCCGGCACGTCCACGAGCGCCGCCTTGGTCCAGGTCGACCCGATGTCGACGCACGCCACCCCGGTCACCGGAGCACCCTAGACGGGGTGTGCTGATCTCCGGCCCGGGTAGCGGGGCGGACGATGGGTGACGCACCGGTTCCGGTTCGGCGGTCACCCATGCCCGTCGCCGAGGTGCACCCGCCCGGCCAGGGCGGCGGCCTCGACCCGCGTGGAGACGCCCAGCGAGCGGAGCAGCGCCGCGACCATCCGCTTGGTGGTGCGCTCGGAGACGTGCAGCGTGGTGGCGATCTCCACGGTGCTCACCCCGTCGGCGACCAGCCGCCACAGCCGGCGCTCCTCGGCGCTCAGCCGGTCGGCGACCGCCTGGCCCCCGGCCGGCGCGGCGTCGTCGAGCAGCTGCCGCAGCAGCGCCTCGGGGAGCACCGACCAGCCGTCGAGGACGGCCAGCAGCGGGCGCACCAGCGCCTCGGGGTCGGAGGTCTTGGGCAGGAAGCCCGACGCACCGGCGCGCAGGGCCTCCAGGGCGGCGGCGGGCTCGGCCAGCCCCGACAGCGCGACCACGCGGGCCAGCGGGTCGGCGCGGCGGATCGCGGCGATGGCCCGCGTCCCGCCCGGCGGCGGCATGTGCAGGTCCACCACTGCGACGTCGGCGTGCTGGCGGCGCACGAGCGCGGCCGCCGCGGCCGCGTCGTCCGTCGTCCCCACGACGCGCACCCGCCCGTCGCTCACCTCGGGCAGCAGGAGCGCCAGCCCGCGGGTGAACAGCGGGTGGTCGTCCACCAGCAGGACGTCGACCTCGGGTCGGCGCCGGAGCCCGGCGTCGGTCACGGGTTCCCCCTCGTCGGTCAGCCCGGGCCGGCGTCGCTGACCGACCCGCCCCCGGAGGTGCCCATGACCCTGGTCGCCAACCCCCTGTCCCCCGCCGACCGCGCGCACCTGCTCGCCGACCTCGGCGCGCTGCTGCACCGGCGGCTGCGCCGCGCCCCGCGGCGGACCCCGCCGACACCGGAGGACGCCGTCGTCCGGGCGCTGTGCCACGACATGCGCAGCCCGCTGGCCTCGCTGGAGTCCCTCCTCGCCGCCCTCGGGCGCCCGGGGCTGCCCGCGGCCGAGGTGCTGGACCTCGCCCGCGCGCAGGCCGCCCACCTCTCCTCGATGCTGCGCACCGCGGCTGCCACCGGCGGCGCCCCGCCCCGGCACACCGACCGCCGGCTCGGGGACGTCGTCCGGACGGCGGTGGCCGGCAGCGGGCTGCCGGCCGGGCAGCTCGCCGTCGAGGTGCGCGGCTGCGCCGGGGACGTGCGGGTCGGTGACGCGCGGGTGCAGCGGATCCTCACCAACCTCCTGGAGAACGCGCACCGGCACGGCGACGGCGCCCCCGTGCGGCTGCTGGTGCGGTGCCGGCCCGGCTGGGTGGACCTCGCGCTCACCCAGGCGGTGGCCCGGCCCGAGCGGGTCGTGGGGCACCTGCGCACCGACGTCCCCCCGGCCGACCTCACCGGCCTCGGGCTGTGGTCGGTGCAGCGGCAGGCCCGGGAGCTCGGGGGCCGCGTGGTGTGGGACGACGACGGCGCCGCCCTGACGCTCACCGTGCAGCTCCCCGACCGCTGACCGATGAAGGACCCCGTCCTCCTCACCACCCGCAGGCTCGCGGCGAGCCTCTGGACGGGGCCGCGCCGCTCCGCCCGGAGGTTGGCACCGGTGGGCCAGCGGGCGGCACGGGCGGGCCAGCGGGCGCGGGCACCTCCCCCCTGCCACCACAGCGGTGGTGCCACGACGACGCAGGGAGAGCGCTGTGTTCACCCACACCCAGGCACTGCAGTACGAGGCCAAGCCGGACGGTCCGGACCCCGCCTTCGCCCGCCGGATGCAGGAGATCCTCGGCGGCCAGTGGGGCGAGATGACCGTCGCCACCCAGTACCTGCTGCAGGGCTGGAACTGCCGGCTGCCCGGCAAGTACAAGGACATGCTCCTGGCCATCGGCACCGAGGAGCTGGCGCACGTCGAGATGATCGTCACGATGATCGACCGGCTGCTCGACCACCAGCCGCTCAAGCCCGACGCCGCCGACCGGTCCAAGGAGGCCGCCGCCGGCTTCGGCAACACCAACCCGCAGCACGCCATCGTCAACGGGGGCGGTGCCTACTTCCGGGACAGCATGGGCCTGCCCTGGAGCGGCGGGTACGTGACGGCCAGCGGCAACCTCATGGCCGACTTCCACTACAACGCCACCGCCGAGATGCAGGGCCGGCTGCAGGTCGCCCGGCTCTACAACATGACCGACGACCCCGGGGTCAAGGACATGCTCCGGTTCCTCATCGCCCGCGACCACATGCACCAGAACCAGTGGCTGGCGGCGATCGAGGAGCTGAAGGACGACGGGCTGGAGGGCCTCCCGGTCCCCGAGGCCTTCCCGTTCGACGAGGAGCCGGGCGACTACGGCCGGGCGTTCATCCAGGCCTCGGACGGGGCCGAGGCGGCGGCCGGGGGCTGGGCGCGGGGCCCCATGCCCGACGGCAAGGGCGAGTTCACCGCCCGGGCGATCGAGGCGACCGGCGACGCGCCGGTGCTGGCCCCGGGCGACCCGCGGCTGTACGGCACGCCGCAGACCGAGGCGCACGGCCTGCTGCAGAAGGCCAAGGACATGCTCACCTGAGCCGACCGCTCCCCGCGCCGTCGCCGCGCCGGGGGCCGGGCCCACCGCGGTCCGGCTCCCGGCCGGCGCAGCGCCTCCCCCGGAGGTCCCCGATGCACGTCCCGCTCCCCGCGGTGCTCCTCACGGTCCTCTACGCCACCGCGGTCGCCGTGGCGGTCGCCGGCGGGCACGCCCCGGCCGGCGCCGTCGTCCTCGCCGGGCTGGTCGCCCGCTGGGTGGTCCGCAGCCGCCGCAGCGGGCAGCCGGCCCGGCGGCCGGCCGTCGCCGTCCCCGAGCCGGCCCGCGCACTCACCGCCGACCCGGCCCGGGCGGCCTGACCCCGGCCGGCCGGCCCGCGTCCCGGCCCGCCCGCGTCGTCGTCCTGGCTCACGCCTGCGGGTCCTGGCTCAGCACCGGTGGTGAGCCAGGACCCCCGGGGATCAGGTCACCTGATCCTCGGACGACGAACCTGCACGCACGAGGCCGTGGTGCTGGCACGGCCCCCGTCCGGGGTTCCGCCGGCGGCCTCCCTGCAGGGTCCCGCCGCGAGCGGTGGGGGCAGGGAGGTCCTCTCTCAGTGCTGGACGGCCTTCTCCGCCCCGATGCCGGTGAGGGCCCGGACCTCCAGCTCGGCCCACTTCTCCTCGTTCGGCCGCTCCTTGGTGAGCACGGTGCCCAGCCAGCCGAGCAGGAACGACAGCGGGATCGACACGAGCCCGGGGTTGCGCAGCGGGAACCAGGCGAAGTCGACGCCGGGGAACATCGACGTCTCGGCGCCCGACACGACCGGCGAGAAGAGGATCAGGCCGACGCAGGCGATGAGCCCGCCGTAGATCGACCACAGCGCACCCTGGGTGGTGAAGCGCTTCCAGAACAGGGTGTAGAGGATCGTCGGCAGGTTCGCCGAGGCGGCCACCGCGAAGGCCAGCGCCACGAGGAAGGCGATGTTGAGCCCGGCCCGCAGGGCGAAGATGCCCAGCAGGATCGCCACGCCACCGATGACCACCGCGGTGATGCGGGCGACCCGGACCTCCCCGTTCGGCGGGACGTCGCCCTTCTTGATCACCGAGGCGTACACGTCGTGGGCGAAGGAGGCCGACGCGGTGATCGTCAGCCCGGCGACGACGGCGAGGATCGTGGCGAACGCGACGCCGGCGATGATGCCGAGCAGCACGGTGCCGCCGAGCTCGAAGGCCAGCAGCGGCGCCGCCGAGTTGACCGCACCCGGGGCGGCGGCGATCCGCTCGGCCCCGACCAGCGCGCCGGCGCCGTAGCCGATGACCAGGCTGAACAGGTAGAAGATGCCGATCAGCCAGATCGCCCAGACCACCGACGTCCGCGCGGCCTTGGCCGTGGGCACGGTGTAGAAGCGCATGAGCACGTGCGGCAGGCCGGCGGTGCCCAGGACCAGGGCCAGCGCCAGGCTGATGAAGTCCAGCCGGGTGGTGTCGCTGAGGCCGTACTGGGCGCCGGGCCGCAGCACCGCGTCCGTCCCGACCTCGGCCGCGCCGCCGAGCAGGGCGGAGAGGTTGAACCCGTACTGCGCGAGCACCCAGATCGTCATGACGCCCGCGCCGGCGATGAGCAGGGTGGCCTTGATGACCTGCACCCAGGTGGTGCCGCGCATGCCGCCGACGAGCACGTAGAAGATCATGAGCGCCCCGACGAGGACGACGACCACGGCCTCCGCGACCGCGCCGCTGACACCGAGCAGCAGGGCCACCAGGCCGCCGGCGCCGGCCATCTGGGCCAGCAGGTAGAACAGCGACACGGCCAGGGTGGAGATCGCCGCGGCGGTGCGCACCGGCCCCTGGCGCATCCGGAAGGCCAGGACGTCGGCCATCGTGAACCGGGCGGTGTTGCGCATCAGCTCGGCGACCAGCAGCAGCGCCACCAGCCAGGCGACGAGGAACCCGATGGAGTACAGGAAGCCGTCGTAGCCGTAGATGGCGATGGCGCCGGCGATGCCGAGGAACGAGGCGGCGGACAGGTAGTCGCCGGCGATGGCCAGGCCGTTCTGCTGGCCGGTGATGCTGCGGCCGGCGGCGTAGTAGTCGGCGGCGCTCTTGTTGTTCCGGCTGGCCCGGAAGGTGATCGCGAGGGTGATCAGGACGAACGCCCCGAAGATCGCGATGTTGAGGGCCGGCTCGCCGATGGTGGCGCTCTCGGCGGCGAGGACGTCAGTCACGGGTGGACCTCTTCCGGGTGGAGACCCCGTGGTCGGGGGCGCGGTCGTGACCCCCGTGACCGGGGGCGTAGTCGTGCGCCTCGAGGCGTTCGCGCATCTCGTCGGCGATCGGGTCGGTGCGGCGGTTGGCGTGCGCGACGTACAGGTGGGTGATGGCGAAGGTCGACACGAACTGGCCGAGGCCGAGCAGGACCCCGACGTTGACGTTGCCGAACACGTCGGTCGCCATGAAGTCCGGCGCGTAGGTCGAGAGCAGGACGTAGAGCAGGTACCAGGCGAGGAACGCCACGGTCATGGGGAAGGCGAAACGCCGGAAGCGCGCCCGGAGCTCGGCGAACTCGGGTGAGGCCTGCGCCTGGCGGTACTCCTCGGGTGTCAGCAGCCTGCGTTCGGCCGGTGGTGTCACGGTGTGCCCCCTGTCGTCTGGCGGTCGCCGCATCCGGTGACCGCGGTCACTCTAGGGACCTGTCGACCCGGCCGTCTGCGCTTCGGTACCGATTCGTGTCGCGCGACCTTTCGTCGCCGGTAACCGGGTGGGAACGCGGGCGCGCTGCACTGGGGGCATGCCGCAGGAGACGACGGGCTGGTACCCGGTGGCGCGTGCCGCCGAGGTGGGGACGCGACCGGTCCCGGTGGGGGCGGCGGGCCGGGCGTACGTCGTGGTCCGGCTGCGCCCGGGGGCGGAGGTGAGCGCGTTCCCCGCCCGCTGCCCGCACCGGCTGGTCCCGCTGGCGGCGGCGAGCGTGGTGGACGGCCGCCTGCAGTGCGCCCACCACGGCTGGCGGTTCGACGCCGACGGCCGCTGCGTGCACATCCCCTCCCTCGGCCCGGAGGGGACGCCGCCGCCCCGGGCCGACCTGGCGGTGCCGTGGGCGGTGGAGGAGCGGCACGGCTGGGTCTGGCTCGCCCCCGAGCGCACCGCCGGCCCGGTGCCCCCGCGGCCGTCCGGCAGGGCCCCCGACCCGGCTGCGGAGCCGGCACCCGAGCCGCCGGGGCCGTCGGGCCCGGTGCTCGGCAACCTGCACCCGGCCCTCGAGCACGCCTGGCACCCGGTGGCGCCGGCGAGCGAGCTGCGCCCGGGCGGGTGGCTGCAGGTGCGGCTGCTCGGCCGCACGTGGACCGTGCGGCGCGCGGACGGCGGCCTGGCCGCCGAACCGTCGCCGTGGGGGGTCCGCGAGCGGCTGGGCCTGGTGTGGCTGGCCCCGGCCGAGCCCTCCGACGTCCCCCTGGAGGTACCCGAGGACGGCGACCGGCGGTTCGTCGGCACCTGGCTGCCGCCCGTGCGCTCCCCCGGCCCGGCCGGGCCGCTGGCCGACACCTTCCTCGACGTCGCGCACGCGCCGTTCGTGCACCGCGACATCGGCGGGTCGCCGGAGGCCGCGGGGATCCCCGCGTTCGCCGTCACCGCGGAGGACGGCGGCTTCCGCGCCGCGCTGGAGCGGCCCTACGAGACCCCGCACCACCCCGGGGGCCTCCCGGGCCCGCCGGTCCGGCGCCGGGCGGCCTACACCTACCGGGCGCCGTTCCAGCTGGCGCTGCGGCTGGACTCCGCGGAGAGCGGTGCGGTCACCACCGTCCTGTGCTTCCTGCAGCCGGAGGACGCCGACTCGACCCGCGTCCACACCCGGATGCTGGTCTCCGCGGGACCCGGCGCCCGGCTGCCGTGGCCGGACGACGTCGCCCGGGAGGTCGCCCTCCAGCGCCGGGTGCTCGCCGAGGACCTCGCCCTGCAGGCCCTGCTGCCCGCCGCCGGCCTGCCCCTCGCCCCGGGGGAGGAGGTGCACGTGCGCGCCGACCGCCCCGGGGTGGCGCTGCGGCAGGCGCTGGGCGACTTCGCCGTGCGGGTCCGCGACCTTCCCCGGGCGGCCTGACCGGCGCCGTGTTGCGGAACGGTGACGGCGGGCTTCCGGCCGGGCACGCACGGGTAGCCGGAGCGGGTACCTGGACGCGACGTACTGGAGACGCCATGCCCGCCCCCCGGCCCCTGCGCCGACGCCAGCTGATCCCCGCCGTCCTGCTCGCCGGCGCCGCGGCCCTGACCGGGTGCGGTGACGACGCGGACAACCCGGCGCAGGACGACCAGGCCGAGGTGGTGGGCGGGAACCCGCAGCCCGACGAGCAGGTCACCACCAGCGTCTCGGTCAACTCGCTGCAGCTGGCCTACCCGGAGGACGGGCTGGTCGAGGCGGGCAGCGACGTCCAGCTCTACGCGGCGCTGGCCAACAACGGCACCAGCGACGACCAGCTCCTCGACGTGACCGGGTCCGGTTTCGAGGACGCCCGGCTGGTCGCACCGGACGGCAGCGAGGGCGCGATCCCGGTGCCGTCGAACAACACGGCCTACCTCGAGCCTGAGGGTCCGCCGTCGGTCACCCTGCTCGGCGTCGCGGAGGACCTGCGCTCCTCGCAGTCGGTCGAGGTCACCTTCGTCTTCGAGGACGCCGGCGAGGTGACGATGGAGGCCATGGTCGCCGCCGACCCGCCCGGCGAGGGGGAGTTCGACACCCCGCAGGACCCGACCACGGACAACTGACCGGGACCGCCCCGGCTGGGATGCTGGCGGGCGTGCCGTCCGCCCCTGCCCGCCGCACCGCGTTCGCCCTCGCCGCCACCCTCGCCGGTCCCGCCGTCTGGCTGGCCCGCGCCGCCTGGGGCCTGCCCACCGCGCTGGGCGCCAGCCGGCGCGAGATCCGGCCCTGGGCCGCGGGCTCGCCGCAGTTCTCCGAGGGCCGGTTCCACAACCGGGTGGCCACCCCGGCGCTGCCGCCGGCCAGCGCCCGGCGGGGCCTGCTGCGGCAGATGCACGAGGAGCGGCACACCGGCCTGCCCGCCCGGCCGGTGCCGCTGGTGCGCCCGGAACCGCCGGCCGAGGCCGGGGATCTGGCGGTCACCTGGTACGGGCACTCGTCGGCCCTGCTGGAGGTCGACGGCCGCCGCGTGCTGGTCGACCCGGTCTGGGGGAGCCGGGTGTCGCCGTCCCCGCTGATCGGGCCCACCCGGCTGCACCCGGTGCCCGGCCCGCTGGAGGAGCTCCCCCCGGTCGACGCCGTCCTCGTCTCGCACGACCACTACGACCACCTGGACCTGCCCACGGTGCGCCGGCTGCTGCGCACGCAGACGGCGCCGTTCCTCGTGCCGGTCGGCATCGGGGCGCACCTGCGCGGCTGGGGCGTGCCCGAGGAGCGGGTCGTCGAGCTGGACTGGGAGCAGTCGGCGGAGGTCGCGGGGCTCACCGTGACCTGCACCGAGGCCCGGCACTTCTCCGGGCGGTTCCTGACCCGCGACACCACCCTGTGGTCGTCGTGGGTGGTGGCCGGGCCGCGCCACCGGGTCTTCTTCGGCGGGGACACCGGCTACACCCCGGGCTTCGCCGCCATCGGGGCGAGGCTGGGCCCCTTCGACCTCGCGCTGCTGCCCGTCGGGGCCTACAACGACGCGTGGAAGCACGTGCACATGGACCCCGAGGAGGCGGTGCGCGCGCACGGCGACCTGGGCGGGGACCTGCTCGTCCCGGTGCACTGGGCCACGTTCAACCTGGCCTTCCACCGCTGGGCCGAGCCGGTGCAGCGGCTGTGCGCGGCCGCCGAGCGCTCGGGGACCCGGGTGGCGGTGCCCCGGCCGGGCGAGCGGGTCGACGCGCTGGCCCCGCCCCCGGTGCGGGACTGGTGGAGCGCCGTCGGGTCGCTGGTCGACGAACCCGACGCCGCGGGGGACGCCGGGGTGGGCAGCTCCGTGGCCGCCCGCGCCGCGTCCTGGCTGCTGGCCCGCCGCCAGCTCGACTAAGAGGACCCCGTCCTCCTCCCCCCTCGCAGGCTCGGGGCGAGCCTCTGGACGCCGGCCGCGTGCCACCTCAGCCGAGCAGCTCCGCCACCTCCGCCAGGTCGGCGGCCTCGTGGGCCGGGACCGGCCCGTGCGGGTCGAGCCGGTGGCCGGGGCGGCGCAGGCGGACGACGTCCAGGCCGGCCTCGAGCGCGCCCCGCACGTCGCGCGCCGACGTCGCCACGTGCACCAGCCGGCCGCCGGCCCGCTCCCGGGCGCGCAGGTACAGCTCCGGGGCGGGCTTGTAGGCGCGCAGCCGCTCGGAGGTGAGCACGGCGCTGTCGTCGACGAGCGGCGCGACGCGGGTGCGGGCGAACACGGCGTCGTCGACGTTGGACAGGACGCCGACCCGGTACCGCTCCGCCAGCGCGGGCAGGCCCGCCGCGACGTCGGGCCACAGCGGCCAGTCCCCCACCGACGCGAGCAGCTCGGCGGTGTCGGCGGCCGCGTGGCGGCCGATCCCCGCCTCGGCGTACGCGGCGGCCAGGGCCCGGCGGCAGTGCTCGGCGAACGGGACCCAGACCGGCTCGTCGCGCTGGGAGGCCTTGTTCAGCGCGTCCCACCGGTCGTAGAGGGCCCCGCCGTCCGCCCCGGTGATGCGGGCCAGCGCCGCCGCGCCGCCGGCGCGGGAGTCGACGAGCGCGCTGAACAGGTCGACGGTGACCAGCGGGGGTGCCACGGCGCCCAGTGTGGCGGGCGCGGGCCGGCTCGCCGGTGCCGGTGGAGTGCCCGCTGCGAGGGTCCCCCGCACCGGGCACCCCGACCACCCCGCTCAGCGCAGCAGCTTCGACATCCGCCGGTCGGCCAGCGGCTTGCCGCCGGTCTGGCAGGTCGGGCAGTACTGCAGCGAGGTGTCGGCGAAGCTGACCTCCCGGACGGTGTCGCCGCACACCGGGCAGGGCAGCCCGGTGCGGGCGTGCACGCGCAGGCCCGAGCGCTTCTCGCTCTTCATCGTCGCCGCCTGCTGCCCGAGCTGGCGTTCGAGGGCGTCGGTGAGCGTGGCCCGCAGCGCCTCGTGGAGGCGGAGCACCTCGTCGTCGGTGAGCCGGCCCGCCGCCTTGAACGGGGACAGCCGCGCGGCGTGCAGGATCTCGTCGGAGTAGGCGTTCCCGATGCCGGCCAGCACGGTCTGGTCGGTGAGCGTGCCCTTCAGCTGCCCGGTGCGCCCCGCCAGGAGGGCGGCGAAGGTCTCCCGGTCCACGGCGAGCGCGTCCGGCCCCAGCCGGGCCACGCCGGGCACCTCCGCCGGCGACCGGACGACGTACACCGCCAGCCCCTTGCGGGTGCCCTGCTCGGTCAGGTCGAAGCCATTGCCGTCCTCCAGGTGCACCCGGACCGCCAGCGGCCCCTTCCCCGGCTTGGGCGGAGCGGCGGGGAGGCCGGTGCGCCAGTGCAGCCACCCGGCGCGGGCCAGGTGGAGGACGAGGTGCAGGCCGGAGACGTCGAGGTCGAGGAACTTGCCGTGCCGGGCGACCCCGCTGACCTCCAGCCCGGCGAGGGCGGGCAGCGGCGGGTCGTAGGTCTTGATCGCCTGGACGGCGGCCAGGTCGACCCGGGTGACCACCCGGCCCACGGCGTTCTCGCGCAGGAAGGCGGTCAGCGCCTCCACCTCGGGCAACTCGGGCACCCGGTCATGATCCCCCGCCGGTGCGCCCGCCGTCGTCCCCGAACGGGTGGTCCCGCGGCCGCGCGGGTGGACCGGCGACCTGGCACGGCGCGGACACCGGTGGCAGCGTGGGGCCGGGGTGGGGAGGGCTGCGGTGGGGAGCACACCGGCCGGCGTCCTGGTCGAGGGGGCCCGGGTCTTCGACGGGCACCGCGTGCTGCCCCCGACGACCGTCCTGGTGCTCGAGGGGCGGGTCGCCGCGCTCGGCGACCGGCTCGGGGCACCGGCAGGCCTGCCCGGGGTCCGGGCCGACGGCGCCACCCTGCTGCCCGGCCTGGTGGACGCGCACGTGCACCTGGCCCCCGGCGCGCTGCGGGCGGCCGTGCGCTTCGGCGTCACCACGGTGGTCGACATGTTCGCCGACCCCGCCGCCGCCCGGTCCGCCAAGGAGGAGGCGGCGGCGGACCCGTCGGCGGCCGACCTCCGCTCGGCGGGGTTCGGCGCCACGACCCCCGGCGGGCACCCCACCCGCCTGGTCGGCCAGGGCCTGCTCCCGCCGTTCCCGACGGTGGGCGGCCCGGACGAGGCGGCGGCCTTCGTGGCCGCGCGGGTAGCCGAGGGGTCGGACCACCTCAAGGTGGTGCTCGAGGACGGGACGACGACCGGCCGCCCCGTCCCCTGCCTGGACGCCGGCACCGTCCGGGCGCTCGTCCGCGCCGCGCACGACCGCGGGCTGCGGGTGGTCGCGCACACCCTGACCCGGGCCCACGCGCTGCTGGCGCTGGACGCGGGCGTGGACGGCCTCGCCCACCTGTTCCTGGACCAGCCGCCCTCCCCGGGGTTCGTCGAGGCCGCCGTCCGGTCCGGTGCCTTCGTCGTCCCCACCCTGACCTCGTTGGCGGCGCGGGCCGGGCACGCCCGCGGCCGGGACCTGGCCGCCGATCCCCGGATCGGGCACCTCCTGGACCCCCACGCGCGCGACCTGCTGGGGACGGCGTTCCCCGCCGCGCCGGGCGCGCGCGCCGACCTCTCCCACGCGACGGCGACCGCCGCCCGGCTGCACGAGGCCGGCGTCCCGCTGCTGGCCGGCACCGACGCCGCCAGCCCGGGCACCGCGCACGGGGCCAGCCTGCACGACGAGCTGGCGCTGCTCGTCGCGGCCGGGCTCTCCCCCGTCGCCGCCCTCGCCGCCGCGACCAGCGCACCGGCCGCCGCCTTCGGTCTGCCCGACCGGGGCCGGATCGCCCCGGGCCTGCGGGCCGACCTGCTCCTGGTCCGCGGCGAGCCGGGGCGGGAGGTCACCGGCACCCGGGCCGTCGAGCGCGTCTGGCGCGCCGGCCGGGAGGCGTTCGCCGCCGGGTAGCGGGCCCTTCGCACGGCAGGGCACTCGGCCCCTGACCGGAGCCCGCGCCGGCGGCTAGCGTCCGGGACCACCGGGGCGCGCCCCGCCGGGGACGGGCCCACCGCGGTCCAGGGGAACGTCATGCGCCGACGACCGGCCACCGTCGTGGAGGTGGCCCTCCTGGTGGCCCTGCTGTCCCCACCGGCGACCGCCGGTGCGCAGTTCCGGCCCAGCTGCTCGCTCCCGGAGTCGGACGCCGAGGCCCTCACCCTGCCCGGCGACCACCACCTGCCGGGCTACTGGTGGGACCACACCGATCTCACCGTCGGGATCCGCGCGCACGCGGGGGCGTCCGGCGCGGAGATCACGGCCCTCGAGGAGGCCGTCGGCACGTGGGCCGACGTGCTGGACCGGTGCTTCGACGGCGTCCTCACGCTCGACCCGGTGGCCGGCTCCGGGCCGGCGGACATCGTGGTCCACCTGGTGCCGCCGACCCGGGACGTCGTCCTCGGCGGGTTCGCCCGCTGCGGTGGACGGGGCTGCCCCGACGTCGTCGTCCTGGACCACGGCTCCCCCGCCCCCGCCTACCTGGGCCGGGTGGCGCTGCACGAGCTCGGCCACGCCCTCGGCCTGGGGCACCCCACCAACCTGCACCGGACCACCGACCTCATGGGCTACGGCTGGCCGTCCCGCGGGGCGCCGGTGCTCTCCGACTGCGACGTCGACGCGCTGGCCCACGTCTTCGCCTGGGCGCTGGAGGGCGGGGAGCCGGTGCCGCCCGGCCCGGGGCCGTACGACTGCTCGCAGGACTGACCACCGGCCACGGGACCGCCACCCCCCGACGGAGGGGGACGGGCGGGGGGCTCAGCCGGTCAGGCCGGTCCGGTCGGTGACCTGGGCGGTCGCCCCCGGCTCGGCCCGGGCCTGCTCGGCCACCGCGGCCGCGACGGCGTGCGTCACCGCGGGGTCGAAGACGCTCGGGATGATGTAGTTCGCGTTGAGCTGGTCGTCGCGGACCACCGCCGCGATCGCCTCGGCCGCCGCCAGCAGCATCCCGTCGCTGATCTCCGTGGCCCGGGCGTCGAGCAGGCCGCGGAAGACGCCGGGGAAGGCCAGCACGTTGTTGATCTGGTTCGGCAGGTCCGAGCGGCCGGAGGCGACGACGGCGGCGTGCTGCCGGGCGCGCACCGGGTCGACCTCGGGCGTGGGGTTGGCCATCGGGAAGACCACCGCGTCGTCGGCCATCCGCGCCAGCGCCTCGACCGGCAGCACGTTGCCGGCGCTGACGCCGATGAACACGTCGGCGCCCTCGAGCGCCTCGGGCAGCTCGCCGCGCGCGCACCCCGGGTTGGTGCGCCGCGCGAGGTCCAGCTTGGCCGGGGACAGCCGCTCGTCGTCCGGGGAGAGGATGCCCTCGCGGTCCCAGACCAGCACCTCGCGGGCACCGGCCTTCAGCACCAGGTGCACGATCGCCGTCCCGGCCGCGCCGCCGCCGGCGACGACGATCTTCACGTCCTCCAGGCGCTTGTCCACCACGCGCAGCGCGTTGCGGAGCGCGGCCAGCGCGACGATCGCCGTCCCGTGCTGGTCGTCGTGGAAGACCGGGATGTCGAGCTTCGCGCGCAGCCGGCGCTCGATCTCGAAGCAGCGCGGGGCGGCGATGTCCTCGAGGTTGATGCCGCCGAAGCCCGGGGCGAGCAGCTCGACGGTGCGCACGATCTCGTCGACGTCCTGGGTGTCGAGGGCGATCGGCCAGGCGTCGATGTCGGCGAACCGCTTGAACAGGACCGCCTTGCCCTCCATGACCGGCATCGCGGCCCCCGGGCCGATGTCGCCGAGGCCGAGCACGGCCGAGCCGTCGGTGACCACCGCGACGGTGTTGCCCTTGATGGTCAGCCGGCGGACGTCCTCGGGGTTCTGCGCCAGCGCCAGGCACACCCGCGCCACGCCGGGGGTGTAGGCCATCGACAGGTCGTCGCGGGTCTTCAGCGGGACCTTGGAGGCCACCTCGAGCTTGCCGCCGAGGTGCAGCAGGAAGGTCCGGTCGCTGACCTTGCGGACCCTCACGCCGGGGACGGCGCGCAGCGCGTCGACCATCTCCTCGGAGTGCGACGCGTCGGCGGCCGAGCAGGTGACGTCGACGGTGAGCCCGTCGGAGCGCGAGTCCACGACGTCGATCGCGGTCACCGCGCCGCCGGCGGAGCCGACCGCGGTGGCGATGCGGCCGATCGAGGCCGGGTCGCCGTCGGCGGTGAGCCGCACGGTGATCGAGTAGGACGCCGACGTCACCGGGCCGCGCTGCGGCGCGGTCGGCGGGGCCGGCTCGCCGACCGTGGTGTCGTCGGGGCTGCGGGGCGGGACGGTATCGGTGCTCATGGCGGGCCCCATCGTCCCATCGCGGGCCGGGCCGGGCGCGTTGCGGTCACAGTGGTCGACGCGGCGCCGCCGGTCACGTCGGCGGGCGGGAGACGCGGCCCTCGGCCCGGGCCTTGATCCCGGCGCAGAACTGCCGGAACGACGGGTTGAGGTCCGGGGTGGTGCGGTCGAGCAGGGCGGCCAGCGGCCCGGTGTGGTCCTCCCGGACGGTGAGCACCGTGCCGCCGTCGTCCTGCGCGTCCAGCCGGTAGGTGCGGTCGATGCCCGCCATCCCCAGCGGCAGGCCGGCCTGCCAGCGCATCACCTCGGCCGGGCGCAGCTCGGTGACGGTGACGGTGAAGGGCTTGGCCCGCACCATCGTCGCCACCAGGGTCAGCCGCTCGCCGAGCGCGACCCGCCCCTCGACCCGGTCGACCCCGGAGTTCCAGTCCCGCCAGCTGCCGACGTCGACCAGCAGGGCCCACACCTCCTCCGGGGCGGCGTCGATCCGGGTGGCCGCCTCGTAGCTCCTCATCGCTGTCCCCTCATCCGGCGCGCACGGCGGTGACCTGTAGGTAGGTGTTGGGCACCACGATGCCGCCTCCACCCCCTCGCGTGCACCTCGCCCACAGGTCGGTGAACTCGGTCTCGAGACGGGTGCGGCCGGCCTGGTCCAGCCGCTCCCAGGCCACGTGCACCGGGCCGAACCAGTCGCGGTAGCGCTGCCACTGGGCCGCCACGGACGGCGCGGTCAGGTCGACCGTGCGCTCGGTGAACCGGACGGCGGTGACCTCGTCGCGGCCGAGCAGGCCGGTCACGCCCTCGGGCGTCCCCCAGCGCAGCGGCTCGCCGGGCGCCTCCTGCGGCGCGTGCCGGGCGACGAGCTCGAGCAGCCGCCCGCCCGGCGCCTCGGGGCGCCAGGCGGTCAGGCCCAGGCGGCCGCCGGGCCGCAGCACCCGCAGCAGCTCCCGGGCGGCCAGCTCCGCGTCGGCGGCGAAGACCACGCCGAAGGTCGAGACGACCACGTCGAAGGAGGCGTCGGGGAACGGCAGCGCGCAGGCGTCGGCGACCTCGGTGGCCACCTGCAGGCCCTCCAGCTCGGCCCGCCGGCCGGCCAGCTCCAGCAGCTCGGGCACCAGGTCGCTGCAGACGACGTCGGCGTCGCGGCGGGCCGCGGCCAGGGCGGTGTTCCCCGTGCCGGCGCCGACGTCGAGCAGCCGGTCCCCGGGGCGCACGGCGAGGTCGACCACCAGTTGCTCGCTGGCCGGCAGCAGCCGGACGCCGACCCGCTGGTAGTCGCCCGCCGCCCAGACCTCGCGGAGCCGGTCGGCGGCGGTCCTCGTCGAGGGGGCAGCCATGGCGAGCAGTGTGCTCCCGGTCACAGCCGTCCGGAAGCCCGTCAGCCGACCAGCAGGGCCGTCCGGCCGCGCGGCCGGGCCGGCCCGCCCGCGGGGCGGCCCACCCGGCCGAGCCCGGCCGAGCGGAGCGCCAGCGCGGCCACGACGACGCCGGCCGCCGCCAGCGCGGCGACCACGACCGGCAGCGGCGGCCCGGCGACCGCGACCGCGACCAGCCCCCAGGCCGCCGCGGCGGCGAGCGGGCCGGCGGCGACCTGCGCGGTGAGCACGAGGACCGCGACGACGCCGGCCACGGCCACCAGCGCGGCGACCGCCCACGCGCGCGCGGCGGCGCCTTCCGCCGGTGCGCCCAGCGCCACGCCGGCGCTGGCCACCTGGACGGTCATCGCCAGCGCCACCCACCCCAGGAGCAGGCCGGTCACCGCCGACGGCAGCACCCGGGCCGCGCCCGAGGTGGGCAGCCGCTGCAGGCGGGCCCAGGCGGTGGCGGCGGCCAGCACGATGGCGGCCAGCAGCACCGCGGGCAGCACCGGCCAGCGCTCTCCGACCAGGGGGAACAGCACCTCCCACACGGCGTTCCCGGCGAAGGCGGCCGCCAGCGGCCACCCGGTCGCGCGGTGCACCTCCCGGCCGCGCTGGCCGGGGAGGGCCTGCCAGACGGCCCACGCCAGGGCCCCGGCGAAGAGGACACCCCAGATGGAGAAGGCGTAGCCGGCCGGGGTGATCAGCGAGCGGGTCGCGTCGCTCACCTCGCCGACGCTGCGACCCGCCAGCGCCGTGCCCAGGGGGCTGCCCACGACCTGCGCGACCGCGGCCGCCACCACGGCGCCCGCCCGCAGGCCGTCCGCCCGCCCCGTGCCGTCGCTCCTGGCTGGCTGGCTCATCCCCGTCCGCTACCCAGCCGGGGCGGCGCTGCACGCGGGAGCCGGCCCGCGGCCGCCTCCGCCGCGGCCTGCCGGGCCCAGGCGGCCAGCCCGGGAACGTCGATGCCGTGCGGCGGGTCGGCGGCGTAGCCGGCGACGTTGCCGGCCCCGCGGTCGAGCAGCGTGGCGGCCCCCCGGGCGTTGCCGCGCGCGGCGTGGGTCAGCCCGACCGCCAGCTGCGCCAGGCCCCGCCAGAGCTGCCGCTCGGCCTCGGGGGCGGTCTTCCAGGCGTCCTCCAGCACCTCGTGCGCGTGGAAGGGACGGCCGGCGTCGAGCAGCCGCTGCGCCTCGGCCAGCGCGACCGCCGGCGTGCGGAGTACCCCCTCGGGTGCGCGCTCGACCCCCGCGGCGCCGTGCGGCAGCGGCCGGCCCAGCGCGTCGCGCGGCCGGGCGTTGCGGGCCCGGCCCTCGGCGTCGCGGTCGCGGTCGGGGGCCCGGTCGCGGTCGGCAGGAGCGTCCACCGGGTGATCCTCGCGCGCCGGTAGGTGCGCGTCATTCCGGACGGGATGCGTCCTGTCGGCAGGTGCGGGCACGATGGGTGGTGAGGACGGCCGGCACGATCGGGCCGCCCCCGCACCGACCCGCGGTCGACGTCGACCGGTCCGGACCTGGAGGGGGTGGGGCCCGTGGCCCCGGTGATCGAGGAGCGCGCGGCCGCGCTGGACCGGGACGAGGCCGTCGCCCGCTGCATGGCGGCCGCGCTGCGTCCCGGGCCGGTCGGCGCGGTGGGGCTGGAGCTCGAGGCGCACCTGGTGGACCGCGACGCCCCGGCGGCGCGGGTGCCGTGGGCACGGGTGGCCCGCGCGGTCGCCGGACTGCCGCCGCTGCCGGGCGGCAGCCGGGTCACCCTGGAGCCCGGGGGGCAGGTGGAGCTCTCCGGTCCGCCGCTGCCCGACGCGGCCGCCGCGGTCGCCGCGCTCCGCCGCGACCGCGACGCCCTCGCCGGCGCGCTGGCCACCGACCGGCTGGCGCTGGCCCCGTGCGGGGCGGACCCGCTGCGGCCGCCGGCCCGGGTCAACCCGGCCGCGCGCTACGCCGCGATGGAGGAGCACTTCGCCGCGGTGGGCTGCGCCGCGGCGGGGACGGCGATGATGAGCTCGACCGCCTCGCTGCAGGTGAACCTGGAGGCCGGCCCCTGCGGCGGGTGGAGCGAGCGGGTGTCGCTGGCCCACCAGCTGGGCCCGGTGCTGGTGGCGGTGTCGGCCTGCTCCCCGCTGCTGGCCGGGCGCGCGACCGGCTGGGCGTCGACCCGGCAGCGGGTGTGGGGCGACCTCGACCAGGCGCGCTGCGGCCCCCTGCTCGGCGGCGCCGACCCGGCGTCCGAGTGGGCCGGGTACGCCCTCGCCGCGCCGGTGATGCTGGTCCGCGACGGGCCCACCGGGCGGTCCGAGCCCGTGCGGTCGCGGGTGCGCTTCGCCGACTGGGTGACCGGGGCGGTCCCGCTCGGCGGGCGCCGCCCGACCGCCGCCGACCTCGACTACCACCTCACCACCCTCTTCCCGCCCGTGCGGCTGCGCGGCTTCCTGGAGATCCGCTACCTCGACGCCGCCCCGGAGCCCTGGTGGCCGGCCCTGGCCGCGCTCACCGCCGTGCTGCTCGACGAGCCGGCCGCGGCCGGGCGGGCGGCCGAGGCCACGGCACCGGTCGCCGGCGCCTGGGACCGCGCGGCCGCCCGCGGGCTCGCCGACCCCGCGCTGCACGCCGCGGCCCGGGCCTGCCTGGCCGCCGCGGTGGACACCGCCCCCGCCGCCCTGCGCCCCGACCTCACCGCGCTGGCCGACGCCGTCGACCGCGGCTCCTGCCCCGGCGACGAGCTGCGCGCCGCCGCGCGCGCCGGCGGGCCGGCCGCCGCCCTGCTGACCGCCACCCGCACCCCGGAGGACGACCGATGACGCTGCAGGAGCACCTGGCCGGGGAGCTCGCCGCCGCCCGGGCGCGCACGCTGCTGCTCACCGACCACGACGAGCCCGAGCTGCTCCGCCAGCACACCCCGCTGCTGTCCCCGCTGGTCTGGGACCTCGCGCACGTCGGCCAGCAGGAGGACCTCTGGCTGCTGCGCGGCGGGAACGCGGCCTGCCGGGGGCTGCTGCCCCCGGACGTGGAGGCCCTCTACGACGCGTTCACCCACCCGCGGGCGCAGCGCGCCCGGCTGCCGCTGCTGCCGCCGGTGGAGGCCCGCGCCTTCTGCGCCGAGGTGCGCGGCCGGGTGCTCGACCGGCTCGAGCGGCTCGGCCGGGACGACGACGGCGACCCCTTCCCCTTCGCGATGGTGGTCAGCCACGAGCAGCAGCACGACGAGACGATGCTGCAGGCCCTCGGCGTCCGCACCGGCCCGCCGCTGCTGGGCACCGGCAGCCCGCTGCCCCCGGGCCGCCCGGGCGTGGCCGGCACCGCGGTGGCCGTGGCGGGCGGCGAGTTCGTGCTCGGCGCGGACGCCGCCGACGAGCCGTTCTCGCTGGACAACGAGCGGCCCGCCCACCGCGTGCACGTGCCGGCCTACCGCCTCGGCCGGGTCCCGGTCACCAATGCCGAGTACGCCGCCTTCGTGGCCGACGGCGGGTACGACCAGCCGCGGTGGTGGTCGCCGCGGGGCTGGGCGCACCGGGTCGAGGCAGGGCTGGAGCGGCCGCAGTTCTGGGGCACCGACGGCAGCCGCACCCGCTTCGGCGTCGTCGAGGAGCTCCCCCCGGACGAACCGGTCCAGCACGTCACCGCCTTCGAGGCGGAGGCGTACGCCGCCTGGGCCGGCGGCACCGGCGCCGCCCCTGCCGGCGCGCGGCTGCCCACCGAGGCGGAGTGGGAGAAGGCCGCCGTCTGGGACCCGGCGACCGGCCGCCGCCGGCGGTTCCCGTGGGGCGACTCCGAGCCGACGCCGGCGCTGGCCAACCTGGGCGGCGCGGCGCTGCGCCCGGCACCGGTGGGCGCCTACCCGGCCGGCGCCTCCCCCTGCGGCGCCGAGCAGCTGCTGGGCGACGTGTGGGAGTGGACCTCCTCGGACCTCACCCCCTGGCCCGGCTTCCGCCCCATGCTCTACGCCGACTACTCCGCGCCGTTCTTCGGCGGTGGCTACCGGGTGCTGCGCGGTGGCTCCTGGGCGGTGGGGCCCTCGATCCTGCGGCCGAGCTTCCGCAACTGGGACCACCCGTTCCGCCGGCAGGTCTTCGCCGGGTTCCGGCTGGCCTGGTCGGCCGACGAGCCGGGCGCCTGAGCCGTGTGCCGCCACCTCGGCTGGCTCGGCCGACCCCGCTCGCTGGCCTCGCTGGTGCTCGAGCCGCCGTCCTCGCTGCTCGTGCAGTCCTGGGCGCCGCGCCGGCAGCGGTACGGCACGGTGAACGCCGACGGCTGGGGGGTCGGGTTCTTCACCCCCGGCCGGCCCGGGCCGGCCCGCTGGCGCTCGGCGCGGCCGCTGTGGGCCGAGCCGTCGTTCGCCTCGGTGGCGCCCGTGCTGGCCTCGGGCTGCGTGGTCGCCGCCGTCCGCTCGGCGACGGTCGGCATGCCGCTGGAGGAGAGCGCGGCGGCGCCGTTCACCGACGGCCGGTGGCTGCTGTCGCACAACGGCCGGGTGGAGCGCGGCGCCCTCCCGCCGGTGCGGGACGCCGAGTCGACGGTGGACAGCGCCCTGCTGGCCGCCCTCGTCTTCGACCGGGGCCTCGACGCCCTGGGGGCGACGGTGCGGGAGGTGGCCGCCGCCGACCCCGCGGCCCGGCTCAACCTGCTGGCCGCCGACGGCACCCGGCTGCTGGCCACCACGTGGGGGGACACCCTCTCGGCCCTGGTCACCGCCGAGGGGACGGCCCTGGCCAGCGAGCCGTGGGACGACGACCCGGCGTGGGCCGACCTCCCCGACCGGTCGCTGGTCGAGGTCACCCCCGACGGGCTGACCGTGACCGCGCTGACCTCCTGAGCCCCGCACGCCCGAGACGAGGAGCCCCGTGACGATCTCGCTGACCTCCCACCTCGCACCCGGTGACGCGGCCGCGGCGCTGCGCGCCGATGCGCTCGCCGGGCTGACCGCCACGCCGAAGTCGCTGCCGCCCCGGTGGTTCTACGACGCGCGCGGCAGCGAGCTGTTCGACGAGATCACCCGGCTGCCCGAGTACTACCCGACGCGGGCCGAGCGCGCGGTGCTGGAGGCGCGGGCCGGGGAGGTCGCCGTCCTCTCGGGGGCCGACGTGCTCGTCGAGCTCGGCAGCGGGACGTCGGAGAAGACCCGCCTGCTGCTCAGCGCGCTGCGCGCGGCGGGCACGCTGCGCCGGTTCGTGCCGTGCGACGTCGACCCGTCGGTGCTGCGGGCCGCGGGCGAGGCCCTGACCCGGGAGTACCCCGGCGT
Organism: Geodermatophilus marinus; assembly: GCF_003428645.1. Lineage (GTDB taxonomy): Bacteria > Actinomycetota > Actinomycetes > Mycobacteriales > Geodermatophilaceae > Geodermatophilus. Next base: position 216,833 of record NZ_QVQH01000008.1, read on the forward strand.
CGAGGTCCGGGCGGTGGTCGGCGACTTCACCCGGCACCTCGGCGAGCTGCCGCGCGAGGGGCGCCGGCTGGTCGCCTTCCTCGGGTCGACGATCGGCAACCTCGAACCCGGACCGCGGGCGGCGTTCCTCGCCGAGCTGGCCGGCACGCTGTCCCCCGGCGACTCGTTCCTGCTCGGCACCGACCTGGTCAAGGACACCGGCCGCCTGGTGCGCGCCTACGACGACGCGGCGGGGGTGACCGCCGCCTTCAACCGCAACGTGCTGGCGGTGCTCAACCGGGAGCTGCACGCCGGGTTCGACCCGGCGACCTTCGACCACGTGGCGCTGTGGGACCCGGCGGAGGAGTGGATCGAGATGCGGCTGCGCTCCCGGGTGGCCCAGGTGGTGCGGGTGGCCGACCTGGACCTCGACGTCCCCTTCGCCGCCGGGGAGGAGATGCGCACCGAGGTGTCGGCGAAGTTCCGCCGGGAGCGGGTCGAGGCGGAGCTCGCCGCGGCCGGGCTGCGGACGCTGGCCTGGTGGACCGACCCCGGCGGCGACTTCGCGGTCTCCCTCTCGGTCCCCGCCTGAGAAAGGACCCTCCTGCCCCCCACCGCTCGCACGCTCGCGGCGGGCCCCTGCAGGAGGGCCGCCCGTCCTCCCCACCCCTCGCACGCTCGGGGTGGTGCCCGGGACGGGGCCGCGGCGGGCCCCTGCAGGAGGGCCGCCCGTCCTCCCCACCCCTCACAGGCTCGGGGCGAGCCTCGGGACGGGGGCCGGGCGCGCCGGTGCACCTCGCGGCCCGGCCCCTCCGTCTCTGAGTGCCACGGCACCCAGAGACGGAGGAGCCGTCGAGGTGTGCAGCGGCGGGAGCAGCGCACCCGGCGGGGCGCGACAGGGTGGCCCGCCAGGAAATCTCGCGCGGGCTGCATCCGGACCTGCGGGAACGCCGGAAGGACGTGGTGACAGAGCAGTCAGACACCACGGAAGGAACGGCAACCCATGACCCGGACCCGCACCACCGTCGCCCTCGCCACCGGCGCCACCGGCGCGCTCCTCTGCCTCGGCGCGGCGCCCGCGCTGGCCGACAACCACACCGCGACGGTGTCGGTCCTGCACGGAGTCCCGGACACCCCGGTCGACGTGTACGCCAACGGCGAGCGGCTGATCGACGACTTCGAGCCCGGCACCCTCGCCGGCCCGCTCGAGGTGCCCGGTGGCACGTACGACCTGGCGCTCTACCCGGCCGACGCGGCCGACGACTCGGGCGACCCGCTCCTGTCGGCCAGCGGCGTGTCGGTGCCCGCGGGGGCCAACGCCACCGTCGCCGCGCACCTGGACGCCGAGGGCAACCCGGCCCTCACGCCGTTCGTCAACGACACCTCGGCGGTGGAGGCGGGCCAGGCGCGGGTCACCGTGCGGCACGTCGCGGCGGCCCCGGCGGTCGACGTCCTCGCCGGTGACCAGGTCGTCGTCGACAACCTCAGCAACCCGAACGAGGCGACCCTCACCGTGCCGGCCGGCACGATCAGCGCCTCCGTCGTGCCCGACGGCGGGACCGACCCGGTGATCGGCCCGGCCGACCTCGAGCTGGCGGAGGGGGCCACCACGATCGTCTACGCGTGGGGCTCGCAGGACGCCGGCTACGAGCTGGCCGTCCAGTCGATCAGCGGCAGCCACTCCGCGCCGTCCGGCGTCCCGGGCGGCTCCGCGGGCCTGGCCGCCGAGGAGGACGGCATGCCGGCGCCGCTGGTCGCCCTGTCGATCGCCGGCCTCGCCGCCGCCGGGGTCGCCGCGGGCCGGATGGCGACCGCCCGGCGCTGACCCGTCCGCGAGGGAGGGACCACCATGCGACCCGCCGCCGCCGGTGCGGTCCTGGGCCTGGCCGTGGCCGTCGGGGTGCCGACGGCCTGGCAGCTGAACCGGGAACCGGTGGCGGCGGGCGCGCCGGTGGAGCAGGTCCTCCCCGCAGCGCCGGCGCCGGCACCGCCCCCGGCGGCGCCGGGGCCGGCCGACCTCCCCCCGGTGCCGCTCCGGGACGCCGCGCCCACCGCCGCCGCCGTACCCGCCCCGGCCCGCCTGCTGGTGCCGGCGCTCGGCGTCGACGCCCCGGTCGACCCCGTCGGCGTCGCCGACGACGGCCAGATGCAGCTGCCCGAGGACGTCTCCCGCGTCGGCTGGTACCGCTTCGGCCCGGAACCCGGCGGCGCGGGCTCGGCGGTCCTCGCCGGGCACGTGGACGACGCCGACCAGGGGCTCGGCGAGCTCGCCCCGCTGCGCGGTGCCGAGGTCGGCACGGAGGTCGAGGTGACCGACTCCGCCGGGACGGCGAGCCGCTGGCGGGTGGTCTCCCGGGAGGTCCTGCACAAGCAGGAGCTGCCCCTGGACCGGCTCTTCGCCCGTGCGGGCCCACCCCGGCTGGTGCTCATCACCTGCGGCGGGCCGTTCCTGCCGGAACTCGGCAGCTACCGGGACAACGTCGTGGTCGTCGCGGAGCCCCTGGCATGACCGAGCTCCTCGAGCGGGACGGCCGTCGCGTTAGGGTCGCGGACGTGATCCCGGACGACGGCCCGCCGCCCGGCTCGCCCTGGCCGGACGACGCCGAGATCGGCCGCCGCTTCGCCGCGGGGGACGAGCAGGCCCTCGCCTGGGCCTACGAGCGGTTCGCCGGGCAGGTCCACGGCATGGCCGTGCGCGCCTTCGGCCCGGGCCCGGACGCCGAGGACGTCACCCAGCAGGTCTTCGTCTCCGCCTGGACCGGCCGCGCCGGCTTCCGCCCGCACCAGGCCCCGCTGCCCGCCTGGCTGGTGGGCATCTGCCGGCACAAGATCGCCGACACCTGGGCCCGTCGCGACCGGCAGCGCCGCGCCACCGAGGCCGCGCTGGCCGAGGCGCAGGCCGCGACCGGGCCGGCCGCGCCTACCGTGGACAGCACGGTGGCCGACCGCGTGCTGCTGCTCGGCGAGCTGGAGCAGATCGGCCAGCCCCAGCGGGGCATCATCGAGCTGGCCTTCTTCGAGGACCTGACCCACGCGCAGATCGCCGATCGCACGGGTCTGCCCCTCGGGACGGTCAAGAGCCACATCAGGCGCACACTGGAGCGCCTGCGGATGCGGTTGGAGGTGGACGGTGCCGCACTGCACGCCTGAGCAGCTGGCGCTGGCCGCGCTCCGCGAGCCGCTGCCGGACACCGACGCGGCGCACCTCGCCGGGTGCGACCGGTGCCGGGCCGAGGTGGCCTCCCTGCAGCGGGGGGTCGACGCCCTCGCCGTCCCCGAGCTCGCGGCACCGCAGGGGTCGGTCGCCCCGCCGCCGGCCGTCTGGGCCGCGATCGCCGGGGCCACCGGCGTCTCGGTGGTGCCCCGGCCCGAGCTCGTGGCCGGGGGCACCGCCCCCGCGCGCCCAGCGCCCCTGCCGGCACCGGCTCCCCCGCCGCCCGGCCCGCGGTCCCCGTCCGGCGGGTCCGTGGTGCGGCCGAACTTCTCCCGCCTGCTGCTGGCGACCGCGGCCGCGCTGGTGGTCGGCATCGGGGTCGGGGCCGCCGCGGTCGCCCTGGGCACCGCCGACGGCGACGAGGGCCTGCAGGTGGCCGCCGCCGCGCTCGCGCCGCTCGACGACCGCGGCGCCACCGGTGAGGCCACCGTCGTCGAGCGGGACGACGGCAGCCGGGTCCTGGAGCTGCAGCTCGACGCCGCGGACGTCCCCGACGGCTACTACGAGGTGTGGCTGCTCGACGAGGCGGTCTCCCGGCTGGTCCCGGTCGGGGTCGTGCAGGGCGGGGACGAGGCCAGCCTCGCCCTGCCCACCGGCATCGACATCGGCGAGTACCCGGTGGTCGACGTCTCCGTCGAGCCGCTGGACGGCGACCCGTCGCACTCCGGGGACTCCGTGGCCCGTGGCGTGCTCGAGTCCTGAGGCCCGGTGACGCACGCCCCGACCGGCCCGGCGGTGGACCCGGCCCACGACGACCTCGGGGCCGCGTGGCGCTCGGCCCGCCCGCGCCCGGCCGGCCGGCACCTCGACAGCGCTGCCTGCAGCCGGCAGAGCCACCGGGTGCTCGAGGCGGTGGCGCACCACGCCCGGCACGAGGCCGAGCTGGGCGGCTACGTCGCCGAGGCCACCGCCGAGCACCTGCTCCAGCAGGGCCGGTCGGTGCTCGGCGGGCTGGTCGGGATGGCTGCCGCCGACGTGGTCTTCGTCGAGTCCGCGCAGGCCGCCCTGGCCGCGCTGCTCACCGGCTGGCGGCTGCCGCCGGGCGCCGCGGTGGCCTGCCTGCCCGGCGAGTACGCGCCCAACACCGCCCTGCTGCGCGCCGCCGGGCTCGCGCCGCGCCCGCTGCCGGTCGACGGGCTCGGCCGGGTGGACCTCGACGGCCTGTCCCGGCTGCTGGCCTCCGACCCGCCCCGGGTGGTGCACCTGACCCACATCGGCAGCCACCGCGGCCTCGTCCAGCCCGCCGCGGAGGTGGCCGCGCGGTGCCGGGCCGCCGGCGTCCCGCTGGTCCTCGACGCGGCGCAGTCGCTCGGGCACGTGGACACCGACGTCGGCGCCGACGTCGTCTACTCGACCTCGCGCAAGTGGCTGGCCGGCCCGCGCGGGGTGGGGGTGCTGTGCGTGCGGCCGCCGGTGGCCGGGGAGCTGGTGCCCCTGCTGGCCGGCGCGGCGGACCTGCCACCGCTGCGCGCGTTCGAGTCGGGGGAGGCGCACGTCGCCGGCCGCGTCGGGCTGGTGCTGGCGGTCGGGGAGCACCTGGCGGCCGGTCCGGAGCGGGTCCGGGCACGGCTGGCCGGCCTGGGCCGGGCCACGCGCGAGGTGCTCGAGGGCGTCGCGGGCTGGCGGGTCGTCGAGCCGGTGGACGAGCCGACGGCGACCACGACGCTGCGCCCGCCGGAGGGCGTGGACGTCGTCACCACCCGGGCCCGGCTGCTCACCGAGCAGGGCATCGTGACCACCGCCATCGGCCGCGAGCGGGCGCCGGGTGAGATGACCGGCCCGGTGCTGCGGGTCTCCCCGCACCTGGACGCCACGGTCGACGACCTGGAGGCCCTGGCCACCGCCCTCTAGGGCACATCGGTGCGGCCCCGCTGCAGGGGCCCGCCGCGAGCCTGCGAGCGGTGGGGGGCAGCGGGGTCCTCGAACTGCATCCCCGCCGCGACCCGGCGGTGGACGGCGAGCTGCTCGGCCAGCCCCGGGTGCACGGGGACGCCGTCCTCCACCACGAACCGCCCGGCGACCACCGTGTGCCTGGCCGCGACCGGCCCGCAGCGCAGCCACGCCTCGACCGGGTCCGACAGCGCACCGGCGAAGCGGACCCCGTCCAGCGGCCAGACGGCGAGGTCCCCGCAGGCGCCCACCGACAGCTCGCCGATCTCGCCGGCCCGGCCCAGGCAGGCCGCGCCCCCGCGGGTGGCCATCTCCAGGGCGTCCCGGGCCGACATCGCGGCCGCCCCGTGCCGGAGCTTGCCCTGCAGCATCGCCGTCCGGGCCTCGAGCCAGAGCGACGCCGCGTCGGCCGACGACGACCCGTCGACCCCCAACCCCACCGGCGACCCCGCGGCGCGCAGCTCGGCGACCGGCGCCAGCCCGCTGCCCAGGACCATGTTGGACGACGGGCAGTGCGCCACCCCCACCCGCGCCGCCCCCAGCCGGGTCACCTCGTCGGCGGAGGGCCACACCGCGTGGGCCAGCCACACCCGCTCGCCCAGCCAGCCGACGTCGGCCAGGTGGTCGACCGGGCGGCGGCCGAAGGTGGCCAGGCAGAACGCGTCCTCGTCGCGGGTCTCGGCGAGGTGGGTGTGCAGCCGGACGTCGAGGGACTCGGCCAGCTCGGCGGTCCGGGTCATCAGCGCCGGGGAGACGCTGAACGGTGAGCAGGGCGCCAGCGCGACACGGACGAGGGCGTGCGGCGAGGGGTCGTGGTGCGCCGCCACCAGCCGCTGCGACTCGGCCAGGATCTCGTCGTCGTCCTGGACGACGGCGGCCGGTGGCAGCCCGCCGTCCTCCACCGACAGCGACATCGAGCCGCGGGTCGGGTGGAACCGCACGCCCAGGTCGCGGGCCGCGGCCACCTCGGCGGCGACGAGGTCACCGGCGCCGCGCGGGTGCACGTACAGGTGGTCGGTCGAGGTGGTGCAGCCCGACAGCGCCAGCTCGGTGAGGCCGACCCACGCGCTGACGAAGGCCGCCTCCTCGTCCAGCCGGGCCCACAGCGGGTAGAGGGTGACCAGCCAGTCGAACAGCCCGCCGGTCAGCGCGGGCGCGTAGGCGCGGGTGAGGTTCTGGTACAGGTGGTGGTGGGTGTTCACCAGCCCCGGGGTGACCAGGCAGCCGCGGGCGTCCACCCGGCGGGCGGCCCGCGGCGCCGGGTCCCCGGGCCCGCCGACGCCGCTCACCACCCCGCCGGTCACCGCGACCCAGCCGCCGGCGAGCTCCCGGCGGCCGGCGTCCACGGTGGCCAGCAGCTCGGCGTCGTGCACGAGCAGGTCGGCGGTCCCCATGGCGGGCATCCTGCCCGGCCGCGCCCGCACCGCTGCCACGCCGGTCACCCGACGGGCACGATCTCGAACTCGGCGGTGTCCTCGTCGACCGAGGCGACCCGGACGCGCAGGGTGCGCTCCTCGCCGGTCCCCGGGTCGACGGCGGTGCACTCGGTCGCGGCGTCGACCTCGGCCGCCAGGCCACCGTCGGGGCAGGAGACGTCGGCCGGGGCGTCGAACTCGCCCTCCAGGGTGCGGGCGACCAGGTCCTCCAGCTCGGCCCGCTCGATGCCGGACCCGCAGCCGGCCAGGGCGAGGCAGAGCAGGGCGAGGGCAGCGAGCCGGCCGGGTCGGCGGGCGACGGGGGACACGGGGGCTCCTGAGCGCGCGGAGGGGAGGGTGCGGGACACCGGCCGGCCGCCGTCAGCCGCCGAGGACCAGGCGGGCCACCGCGGGGGGCAGGTCGTCCCCCAGCGGCCGGGACCCGACGAGCCGCCCGGCCTCGGCGGCCGGCACGCCCGCAGCCTGCAGCACCTCGATCGCCGGGACGTCGGGCAGCGCGTCGAACCAGCGCCGGCCCAGTGCCGCCCGGCCGGCCGGGGTGGGCCGGCCCCACAGCCGCAGCCGGGCCATGCCGCCGTCGGGGAAGACGTCGAGCCGCACCCGGTGCACCGCCGACCCGCTCGCCAGCGGGAACCGGTGCCGGGTGTCGGGCTGCAGCCGCGTCCGGGGCAGGACGACGACGTCGCCGTCCGGGCCGCTCCCGGTCAGCGCCGCCGAGGCCGGTGCGTTGCCCAGGAACCAGGAGGTGTCGAGCTCGGCGAGGGTCACCACCCCCTCGCAGGCCAGCGCCAGCTCCACCCAGTCGTGGCCGTCGTCGCGGCGGCGGCGGGTCTCCCAGCCCTCGCCCATCGAGCGGGCCGGGCCGGGGGCGAGCAGCTGCTGCGGCCGGCCGTAGAACTCGTCGCTGACCCCGGTGACCAGGCCGCCGTTCTCCGTCGCCGCGAGGTCCACGGGCCCGGCGTCCAGCAGCCGCGGGTCGGGCAACGGCGTGCCGTGCACCCGCAGCCGGGCCACCCCGCCGTCGGGGTGGATGGTCAGCCGGACGTGCGTGACCCGCCGGTCGGGCTCGACGGGGAACACGTTCGCGGTGTCACCGGCGAGGTCCGACAGCGGCACCAGCGGCCGCCAGTCGGCGCGCTGCAGCTCGGCCGGCGCCGGGTGGCCCTCGACCGCGGCGCCCTCCACCGACGCCCGGGGCGGGAAGTTGCCGGTGAAGTGCGCGGTGTCGACCACCACGGCGGCCACGACGCCCGGCGCGCCGAGCCGCACCACCGCCCGGTCGCTGCCGGGCGACCGGCGGCGGCGGGTCTCCCAGCCGTCGTACTCCTTGCCGTGGTGCCCGAAGTCGCCGCGGGCCTGCGGCGGGTGCGGCAGCAGCAGGTTCTCCTTGGCGGCGAAGAACTCGTCGTCGGCGGCGACGACGGCACCGCCCAGGGCGCGGGAGGCGAGGTCGGGCAGCCGGGTGGGGTCGGCCGGCCGGGCGGGGTCGGTCATCGGGCTCCTCGGTGCGGGGGGAGTCACTCTGGCACGGCCGGGGGCCGGTGGTCGCCGTCCCGCCCCGGCCCGTCGCGCGGGCGGCCCGGGGCTCAGGGCACCCCGCGGCGGAGCAGCCGGCCGCGGGGTGCCCCGTCGACCGGCTCGCCCCGCAGCCACGTCCGGCGGACCGCCCCGGTGACCCTGCGCCCGGCGTAGGGCGTGACCGGGTGGCGGTGCAGCAGGGTGGTGACCGTCCACCGCTCCTCGGGCGCGAAGGCCACCAGGTCGGCGTCCCGGCCCACGGCGATCACCCCCTTGCCCGGCAGCCCGGCCAGCCGGGCCGGGGCCTCGGCCATCCAGCGGGCCAGGTGCCCGAGGGTGAGCCCGCGCGCCCGCGCGCCCGTCCACACCACCGGGAGCGCGACCTGCAGCGAGGCGATGCCGCCCCAGGCCAGCCCGAAGTCGCCCACGTCGAGGCGCTTGAGCTCCGGGGTGCACGGCGAGTGGTCGCTGACCACCAGCTCGACGTCGTCGTCGGCCAGCGCCGCCCACAGCGCCTCCCGGTGCGCGGCCTCCCGGATGGGCGGGCAGCACTTGAACGACGTCGCCCCGTCGGGCACCTCCTCGGCGGCGAAGGTCAGGTAGTGCGGGCAGGTCTCGGCGCTGACCCGCACGCCCTCGGCCCGGGCCCGGCGCAGCAGTGGCAGGGCGTCGGCGTCGGCCAGGTGGACGACGTGCACCCGCGCCCCCGTCTCCCGGGCCGCGGCCACCAGCCGGCCGATCGCGGTCTCCTCCGCCGCGGCGGGGCGGGAGGCGAGGAAGGCCGCGTAGCTGGTGCCCGCCGGTGGCGGCGCGGCGGCGACGACCCGGTCGTCCTCGCAGTGGGCGACGAGCAGCCCGTCGGCGGCGGCCACCTCGGCCAGGGCGGCGCGCAGTCCCGCGTCGTCCAGCGGCGGGAACTCCGGGACGCCGGAGTCGAGCAGGAAGCACTTGACGCCGACCACCCCGGCCGCGTGCAGCGGCCGCACCTGGTCGGCGTTGCCCGGCACCGCCCCGCCCCAGAACGCGACGTCGACGGCCACCTGGCCCTCGGCGGCCCGCCGTTTCACGTGCAACGCCTCGACGGAGGTCGTCGGGGGGACGGAGTTCAGCGGCATGTCCACGATCGTGGTGACGCCCCCCGCGGCAGCGGCCCGCGTCGCGGAGGCGAACCCCTCCCACTCGGTGCGGCCCGGCTCGTTGACGTGCACGTGGCTGTCCACGAGGCCGGGCAGCAGCACCTCGTCGTCGGGCAGGGTGAGCGCTCCCGGCGGCGCGTCGTCGAAGGCGGTGACCGCCGTGATCCGGCCGCCGGCGGTGTGCACGGCCGCCGGCCGCTCCCCCTCGGGCGTGACCACGCGCCGGGCGCGGACGACGAGCGTCACGCGACCTCATCCCCCGCGCCGGCGCCCGGCCCGGAGAGCGCGGCGGTGACGCGGTGCAGGCGGTCGTCCCCGGCGGTGGCCACCCAGCCCCCGGGCAGCGGCAGCCGGACGGTGTCGTCCGCGGTCAGCACACCCGCAGCCTGCCCCACGTGCGCCGGGGACGCGGAGGCGCGGGGTCACACCGGCGCCGACCGGGCCGGCGCGCCCGGGCCCAGGTCGACGGTGGTGTGCAGCAGCGGCCGCCCGGCCCGCACCACCCGTGTCGTGGCGGTCCACCGGCCGGGCCGCTCAGCGCAGCGGCCGGAAGAACTCCCGGACGTCGGCGACGAGCAGCCCGGGCTGCTCCATCGCGGCGAAGTGCCCGCCCCGCTCGTGCTCCCGCCACAGCCGCAGGTCGGAGTACTGGCCGGCCACCCACGCGCGGGTGGGCTGGTAGATGTCCGCGGGGAACAGCGACACCCCCGCGGGGACGGCGACCACCGGGAGCCGCGCGGCCGGGTCGCGGGCCATCTCCCAGTACATGCGGGCCGAGGACGTCGCCGAGCGGGTGAACCAGTACGTGGCGACGTGGTCGAGGATGCGGTCCGGCCCGAGCAGCCCGACGGGGTCCCCGTCGCTGTCGGTCCACGACCAGAACTTCTCCAGCACCCACGCGCACTGGCCGGCCGGGGAGTCGGACAGCCCGTAGCCGAGGGTCTGCGGGCGGGTCCGCTGCTGCTGGTTGTACGCGGAGTCCGCGGACCGGTAGTACCGCTCGCGGTCCAGCGCCCGCTGCTCGCGCGGGTCCGGGTCGGTCAGCCCCGCCGGCGCCGGGTTGACCGCCATGTTCACGTGCACGCCCACCACGCGGTCGGGGTGCCGGGCGCCGAGGTTGGCCGAGACCAGGGCGCCGATGTCGCCGCCCTGCGCGCCGAACCGCTCGTACCCCAGGCGGGCCATCACCTCGGCCCACGCGTCGGCGGTCCGGGTCAGGCCCCACCCGGAGGCGGCCGGCTTGCCGCTCCACCCGAACCCGGGCAGCGAGGGGACGACGACGTGGAAGGCGTCGGCCGGGTCCTCGGGCTCGGTCAGCGGGCCGAGGACGTCGAGGAACTCGAACACCGACCCCGGCCAGCCGTGCGTGAGCACCAGGGGGAGCGCGTCCTCGTGCGGCGACCGGACATGCAGCAGGTGGAGGGGCAGGCCGTCGACCTCGGTGACGACCTGGGCGCGGGCGCCGAGCAGCCCGACCCGGGCGGGCCAGTCGTACCCCGAGGCCCAGTACCCGCAGAGGTCCTGCACCGCGTGCAGCGGCACCCCCTGGGACCAGTCGTCGACGGTGGCCGGGTCCGGCCACCGGGTGGCCGCCAGCCGGCGCCGCAGGTCCGCCACGTCCGCCGCGAGGACCTCGATCCGGAAGGGGCGGAGGGCGCGGTCGGCCATACCGGTCACCGTAGGGCTTGCCGCGCGACCGCCGAAGGTCCTACGGTTAGTTACATGAGTAGTGAACCCAGGAACCGGGGAGCCACCTCCCGGGACCGGGCGTGAACGACGAGGGCGGCCCGATCTTCCGGCAGGTCGCCACCCTCGTCGAGAACGCGATCGTCGACGGCTCCCTCGCCGAGGAGAGCCAGGCCCCCTCGTCCAACGAGCTGGCCGCCTTCCACCGCATCAACCCCGCGACCGCCGCCAAGGGACTCAACCAGCTGGTGGCCGACGGGGTGCTCTACAAGAGACGAGGAGTCGGGATGTTCGTCGCCCCGGGCGCCCGCGAGCAGGTGCTCAAGCGCCGCCGCAGCGAGTTCGCCGACCAGTACGTCCGCCCGCTGATGGCCGAGGCGCACAAGCTCGGCATCCCCGCCCGCGAGCTCGCCGCCATGATCGACCGCTGGGAGGGCTCGCGGTGACCGCCGTCGCCCGCGTTCGCGACGTGACGATGCGCTTCCGGGACCACACCGCGCTCGACTCCCTGAGCACCGGCATCGAGCAGGACGCCATCACCGGGCTGCTGGGGCGCAACGGCGCGGGGAAGACGACGTTGATGCAGCTGCTCACCGGGCACCGGGTGCCCACGAGCGGCAGCGTCGAGGTCTTCGGCGCCGCGCCCTACGAGAACGACGCGGTGCTCAGCCGGACCTGCTTCGTCAAGGAGGGGCAGCGCTACCCGGACCACTTCCGCGTCCGCGACGCGCTCGCGGCGGCCGCTGCGGTCTTCCCGCGGTGGGACGCGGACCTCGCCGCCCGGCTGGTGGCCGACTTCGACCTCCCGCCGGACCGGGCGATCCGGAAGCTGTCCCGGGGCATGAACTCGGCGGTCGGCATCGTGATCGGCCTCGCCTCCCGCGCGCCCCTCACGCTCTTCGACGAGCCCTACCTGGGGCTCGACGCCGTCGCCCGCCAGCTCTTCTACGACCGGCTGCTCGCCGACTACGCCGAGCACCCGCGCAGCGTCATCCTCTCGACGCACCTGATCGAGGAGATCAGCGACCTCCTGGAGCGCGTGCTGCTCATCGACCGGGGCCGCCTGCTGCTGGACACCGACGCGGAGAGCGTGCGCGACAGCGCGGTGACGGTGACCGGCCCGGCCGACCGCGTCCGCAGCCTCGCCGCCGACCACGAGCTCCTGCACGCCGAGACCCTCGGACCGCACGGTCGCGCCGTGGTCCGGCTCCGTCCCGGCACGGACCTCGACGACGTCCGGACGGCCGGACTGACGCCCGAGCCGACGAGCCTGCAGCAGCTCGTCGTCGCCCTGAGCCTGCACACGTCCGGCGCCGGAGCCGGCGCCCCGACCGACCTCGAGGAGGTCTCCCGGTGAACCGCGTCCTCGTTGCCGCGCGCCTGCACCTGCCGCACTCGCAGCTGACCTTCGGCATCCCCTGGCTGGTCGTCCTGGCCAGCTTCGCCGTCAACTACGCGCTGTGGGCGGTGGCCGACATCGGCGCCGAGAGCCCGGACGCCTGGACGGGCGGGCTCTTCTCGCTGTACGCCGTCCTCTTCTTCACCTACGTCGCGGCGTTCACCCAGCTCCTGCCCTTCGCCATGGGCATCAGCCTGGGCCGGCGCACCTTCTACCTGGGCACCGTGCTGGTGGCCTGCGTCCAGGCCGTGGCCTTCTCCCTCGCGCTGACGGTGCTGGCGGCCGTGGAGCGGGTCACCGACGGCTGGGGCGTGCGGCTCGCCTTCTGGGCGCCGCCGCCGCTGGCGGTCGACGACCACCTGCTCCAGGTGCTCGTGTACCTGGGCCCGATGCTCGCCTCCATCGCCGTGGGCGTGGGCAGCGGCGTGGTCGTCAAGCGCTGGGGCGCCTCGGGGGCGTGGACGCTGGTGATCGGGGTCCTGCTGCTCGCCGGCGCGTCCGCCGTGCTCGTCACCGGTCTGGAGGGCTGGGCGGCCGTCGGGCGCTGGCTCGTCGACCGGACGCTGCTGCAGCTGGCGTTCGTCGGGCCCGCGCTCGTCGCCGTCGCCGTCGCCGCCCTCTCCTGGCTGGGGCTGCGCCGGGTCGTGCCCTGACGCGCCGGCAGGCATGCGGAACGGGGGTCGGAGCGGCATGCTCCGACCCCCGTTCCGGGAATGGTTGTCCGGCGGTGTCCTACTCTCCCACCCCGTCTCCGGGGCAGTACCATCGGCGCTGAGAGGCTTAGCTTCCGGGTTCGGAATGGGACCGGGCGTTTCCCTCTCGCCATGACCGCCGTAAC
>NZ_QVQH01000009.1 GCF_003428645.1 Geodermatophilus marinus
ACAACGCCGACGAACCGTGAGACAGTCGCATCCAGCGGATGCCCTTCTGCGCGGACCGGTCAAGCCTTAGACAAGCCCGATCGTTCCTCGTCAGAGGGGCATTCGTGCTTTCCGACGCGCAGTCACCCGCCTATTCGACGGTGGATCGAGGCTCAGCGCGCCGGGCGGGGCGGGTGGTCCTCCCTCCCGCGTCCTCCGTCTCTGGGTGCAGCTGCACTCAGAGACGTAGGACCGCGGGGGGAGCGCGGCGGGTCGGCGGGCGCCGGACTCCGGGTCGGCTCCGGGTGTTCCCGGATGGTCCGGGGGCGCCCGCGGCGGCGACGATGGCGGACCGGGCAGGACGGCGGCGTCGAAGGCAGCGGCGCTCCCAGGAACGGGCTCTACCGTCGTCCCCACCCGGCGCCGACGACGAGGAGGGCCCTCCCCAGGTGGACGAGACCATCGACCTCGCCGGGCTGGCCGGGACCCGCCACGTCGACCTCCTGGAGGACGGCGACCCGCGGCAGATCGGCCCCTACCGGCTGCTGTGCCGGCTCCCCCGCGGCGGGCAGGGCGCCGACGTGCTCGTCGGCCAGGCCGGCTCGGACCCGCTCGTGGTGATCAAGCGGCTGCCGGAGGCGGCGCCGGAGCTGGCCCGCCGGCGGCTGGCCACGGAGGTGGCGAACGCCTCCCGGGTGAAGAGCTCCCGGGTGGCGCGCATCGTCGACCAGGACCTCACCGCCGAGGCCCCCTACTACGTGCAGGAGTACGTCGCCGGGACGCCGCTGGACGAGTTCCTGGCCCAGCGCTCCGGCGGGCTCAACGACGAGGAGCTGCGGCGGATCGCCATCGGCCTGCTGCGCGCGCTGCGCGACGTGCACGCCGCCGGGGTGGTCCACCGCGACGTGAAGCCGGGCAACATCATCATCGCCGGCTCCGACGTGTGGCTGGTCGATTTCGGCATCAGCCGCTACATCGGCCCGGAGACGGTCCCGGGCACCGCCACCACGGGCATCGCCGCGCTGGGCACGAAGCTGTTCGCCAGCCCCGAGCAGCTGCAGGGCGCGGTGCTCACCGAGGCCAGCGACGTCTTCAGCTGGGGGATGGTCATCGCCTTCGCCGCGGGCGCGGTGCACCCCGTCGACCCGGACGACGAGCTGCCCGACTCCGACTACTTCCTCGCGCTGCGCGCCGGGCGGCTGTCGCTGGCCGCCGTCCCGCACAACCTGCTCGACAGCGTGACCCAGGCGCTGCGCTTCGACCCGGCCCGGCGGCCGACCGTCGCGCAGCTGGCGCGGCAGGTCGAGGCGCGCACCCGCTGGCTGGGCGGCGCCTCGCAGATCCCCGACCCGCGGACCAACCTCGGCGACCTCCGCTCGGTCGACGCGGTGGTGGAGGCCGGCCGCTACCAGCTCTCCCGGCTGGAGCGGGCGGTCGCCGACACGCGCAGCGGGTACGCCGCGGCGCTGGCCCTGGCCGTGCTCGCCGGTCTCGTCGCCGGGCTGGTCCTGGCCGTGCTGTTCCACGTCGTCGTCTAGAGCCCCGGAGGAGACCCTCGTGTCCGGCATGTACGAACGGGCCCTCGCCCAGCAGCGGCTCGACGCGCGCCGCCAGCGGTTCCGCGAGCGCCGGCGGGTGCTGCTGGCGGTCTTCTGCGCGGCCGCCGTCCTCTTCTTCGTCGTGTTCGTCCGCTGACCGCGATGCGCGCCCGCGTCTGCCCCCGCTGCCTGGAGCCCCTGCCCGCCGCCGTCTGGCGCGACGCCGCCGGGGTGCCCCGCCGGCCGCCGGTGACCCGCCGCTCCCGGTTCCCCCGCTGGCTGGAGCCGCTGCGCGCCGACGCCTCGCCTGCGCCCACGCCGCGCGACGCCGCCGGCGCGGCCGCGGCGCACGTGGTGCCGACCTGCCCCCGCGGGCACCGGCTGCCCCCGGCCTACCTGGACCGGCCGACGATCGTCCTCGGCCTGGTCGGCCTGACCGGCGCCTCGAAGAGCACCTACCTCACCGTGCTCGTCGACCTGCTGCACGAGGGCGCGCTGGCGCCGCTGGGCATCTCGGTGGAGATGGAGGAGGACAGCGCCGCCCGCTTCGACGAGCACCGCTACCGGCTGGTCGTCGAGCGCCGCCAGCTGCCGCTGACCCTGCCGCTGCTGGGCGAGGGCACCAGCCCCGAGCCGTTCGTGCTGGTCCTGCGCGGGCCCGGCCGCGGCGGGTCCGAGCGCACCCTCAACCTGGTCGTCTTCGACGCCTCCGGGGAGCAGCTGTACCGCAGCGAGGACATGGGGCAGTACGGCAAGTTCCTGTACGCGGCCAACGCCCTGGTCGTGCTGCTCTCCCCCGGTGTCTTCCCCGGGCTGCGGCACCTGGCCGACCCCGGGGAGGAGGGCCTGGGCCTGTCCCGGCACACGCAGATGGTGGTCAACCTCGGCGCCCTGCTGCGCAGCGCCCGCAACCTGCACCCCGACAGCCCCGTCGAGGACGTCTCGGCCGCGGTCGTCCTCGCCAAGGCCGACAAGCTGCGCGCGCTGCCCGACTTCCCCGAGGAGGCGCTGCGGGACGTCGACCTGGCCGCGCGCCCGCTGTCGTCGTGGTTCGCCGACGCCCGGACGACGAGCTCCCGGCTGGTCGACTTCCTGGAGCTGCGCGGCGGGGCCAACCTGCTCACCGCGCTGCTGCACCGGCTGCCCCGGCCGACCGTGCACGCGGTGAGCGCCACCGGCGCCGACGCCCGGGACGGCGGTTACCCCACCCTCGCCCCGGTCGGGGTCCTCGAGCCGCTGCTGGTGTTGCTGGCCCGGCACGGCTTCCTCGCCGAGGAGGGCCTCGACCCGGAGGAGACCGGCGCCCGCCGCGAGTGGTCCCGGTGACCGACTGCCCCCAGGCGGTCTACACCTCCGCACGGCGCACCCTCGAGGGCCCGGGGTTCGGCGTCTTCGCCGTGTCCGCGGGCTGGCCGGCCGCGCTCGGCCGCACCCGCACCGCCCTCGGCGGGCTGGTCGCCGGCAGCCCCGGTGGCGGGGAGGCCTTCGGGGTGGTGCACCGGGACGGGGGCCGGCTGCTCACCCGCACCGTCGCCGCCTCCGCCGACGGGTTCGGCCGGGAGGGCAACTACCTGGTGCACCTGCTGTGGGACGGCGCCGGGCGGCTGGGGCCCCGCGACCTGCTGGCCGTGCGCCGGGCCGGGCTGTTCCTCGACGCGCTCCCGGCCGACGCCGCGCCCACCACCGACCTCCCGCCGCTGCCGGTGCCCGAGCCGGAGCGCGCCGCCCCGGTGCTCAGCGGCGAGGACGTCGACGCGCTCATCCCACCTCTGGCCCGGCTGCTGGCCGCGCTGGCCGCCGGCCGGGGCGAGCTGACCCTGCCCCCGGTGACCCCGGGGGGCCGCGACGTGGCCGCGGTGCTCTTCGACGTGCTGCCCCGGACCCTGGCGGCGCCGGTGTCGCTGAGCGCGGGCCCGGTCGCCGACCGCGGCGACCGGGCGCCGGTCCGGGTGCGCCTGGACGCCGCCCCCGCCGCGGGACGGCGGCCCACCGCGGCCGACACCGAGCGGGCCCGCACCCTCCTCGAGGCCGCCGGCAAGGGCGACCTCGCCCCGGACACGCTGACCGACGTCCGCCAGCTCGACGTGTGGCTGTTCGCCGACGCGTGGGCCGACGCCGACGCCGACGCCCTCACCCCCGAGCAGGTCGGGTGCGTGCTCGACTCGGTCGCCGCACCGCGCTGGCTGGCCCGCGGCCGCAACACCGCCGCCGCGCTCGAGCTGGCCGACGACCCGCACGTGGCCCGCCCGCTGGCCGGGGCGGTCGCCCGCGACGCGGCCGCGGCCCTGCGGGTGCGCGAGCAGGTCCTCGCCGGGCTCCTCGACGAGGTGCTCGACGGCGCCGAGGGTCCCGGCGAGCGGGCGGTCGAGCTGGCCGCGCTCACCCAGGGCGACCTGTGCCGCGCGCTGGCCTCCGCGGTCACCGGCGGCCGCCGGGTGGCCCGGCTGGGCGGCGAGGCGCGGCTGCTGGTCGAGCAGACGCTCAGCCTGGGCGTGGAGCTGCCGCTGCTCGAGCTGACCGACGACCTGTGGGAGCTGGCCCAGCTGGCCACCCGGCGGCGGGTCGTCGGCGACGCGCTGGTCGCCCAGTGGCCCACCGCGCCGGCCGACCGCCAGCCGGCCCTGCTGGGGCACCTGCTGGTGGCCGACGCCGGCTGGCTGTCCCGGCTGGAGCCGGTGCTCGCGCCCACCGGGCTGCCGCAGGTGCTGCGCTGGGCGGCGCTGCGGCTCGACGCCCCCGGGGTGGAGCGGCTGGCGCTGACCGTCGCCACCGGCGGCGCGGCCGGCCGCGGGTGGGCGCTGCGGGAGGTCCTCCTCGGCGCCGAGCTGCCCGCCGACGAGGCCGCGGCGGTGCTCGCCCGCAACCTCACCGTGCTGCTGGCCGACGACGGCTGGCCGCGCGACGTCGCCGCGGCCCTGGCCCGCGGTCGCGCGGGGGGCGACGACACCGGGCCCCGGCGGCGGCGCGGCCCCCGACGCCCCCGCCCGTGATCATGGGGATCTGATCGGCTGCGGCGGCGTGTCCGCGCGTGTCGCGAGCAGGTTCTCCATGATCGACTTCCCGACGGCGGGGAGGGGCAGCGGGGAGGGCAGCGGGGGGTGCGACGGGGAGGGCGAGGGTCGCTGACCCCGTTCCGCCCGGCGCCCGTCGTCGGGCACAGTGGGCCGCATGACGGATCCGGCCGGGGCCCCGGGCCTCGTCCTCGTCGCCTGCGCCCCGGCGGTGGGCCGGGGGCTCGCCGCCGACCTCGGCGCCCGGTACGGCGCCGCCCGGGTCGTCGCGGCGGTGGACGGGGCGGAGGCCCTCCGGGTGCTGGGTGCACGGTCCCGCGACGTCGCGGTCGCCCTGGTCGCCGGCCGGCTGCCCGACGGGTCCGGCATCGACGTGCTCCGGGAGGTCCGCCGGCGGCACCCCGCGGTGCGCCGGGCGCTGCTGAGCCCGCAGTACGTCAGCGACCCCGCCGAGTACGACGCGGGCCGGCTGCTCGAGGAGGCGCTCGACGAGGGCGTCGCCCAGGCGGTGGTGCCCCGGCCCTGGCAGCCCGCGGCCGACCGGCTCTACCCGCCGCTCGACGACCTCCTCGAGGGGTGGCAGCTCGACCGCGACGCCGAGGTCGCCACGGTCACGCTGGTCAGCCCGGCCACGTCGGCGCACGGCAACGGGCTCCGCGACCTGCTCACCCGCAACGGCCTGCCCCACGAGTGGCTCGACCCCGGGTCGGCGCGGGGCGGCGCCCTCCGGGCGCGGGCCGGGGCGGCGGCGGAGCAGGTCGTCGTGGCCCTGCACAACGGGGCGCTGCTCGTGGACCCCGGCCCCCGGCAGATCGCCGAGCGGCTCGGCGTCCGGATGCGCCCCGAGCGCGAGGCCTACGACCTCGTCGTGGTCGGCGCCGGACCCGCCGGGCTGGCCACCGCGGTCTACGGCGCCTCCGAGGGGCTGCACACCCTGGTCGTCGAGGCCGAGGCCTTCGGCGGCCAGGCCGGGACCAGCTCGCGGATCGAGAACTACCTGGGCTTCCCCAGCGGCATCAGCGGCGGCGCGCTGATGCACCGCGCCGGGATCCAGGCCGTGCGACTGGGCGCGGAGACGGTCATCCCGCTGCGGGCGACCTCGCTGGACCGGCGGGACGGCTGGTACGTCGTCGGGCTGGACGGGGGCGCCGAGGTCCGCACGCGGGCCGTCGTCCTCGCCCTCGGCGTCACCTACCGGCGGCTGCTCGCCGCGGGCACCGAGGCCCTCGTGGGCAGCGGGGTGCACTACGGCTCACCGACCGTGCAGCTGCCGGGGGTGGCCGGCGGGCAGGTGTTCATCGTCGGTGGCGGCAACTCGGCCGGTCAGGCGGCCGTGCGACTGGCGGAGTC
Organism: Geodermatophilus marinus; assembly: GCF_003428645.1. GTDB lineage: Bacteria > Actinomycetota > Actinomycetes > Mycobacteriales > Geodermatophilaceae > Geodermatophilus. The sequence continues at coordinate 5,879 of NZ_QVQH01000009.1, forward strand.
GGCCGCACGGGTGACCCTGGTCGTCCGTGCCCGCTCGCTGGCCGCCGGGATGTCGCACTACCTGGTCGAGCAGCTCGCCGCGCTCCCGACCGTCCGGGTCGTGACCGGCACCGAGGTGGCTGCCTGCCACGGGGACGAGCGGCTCACCGGGCTGACGCTGCGCAGCGCCTCCGGGGACGCCGGGGTGCCCGCGGACGCGCTGTTCGTCATGATCGGCGCCGTCCCCGGCACCGGCTGGCTCCCCCCGGAGGTGCTGCGCGACCCCGCGGGCTTCGTCCGCACCGGGCCGGACCTGCCGCCGTCCGGGGACGGGGAGCGCCCCCGGCAGCTGCTGGAGACCGCGGCGCCCGGCGTCTTCGCCGTCGGGGACGTCCGCTCGGGTTCGGTCAAGCGCGTCGCGGCGGCCGTCGGGGAGGGGTCCGTCGTCGTCTCGCTCGTGCACGGGTACCTGGCCGGGCTCGGCGAGGCCGAGGACGCCGCGCGGGTGCGCGTCTGAGGGGTCCCGCGGCCGCGGTCAGGTCCGGCCGAGACCGACCAGGGTCACGTCGTCGGTGGACGGCGGGTCGAGCGCGGCCAGGACGTCGTCCAGCAGCTGCTGCGGCTCCCGCCCGGCGGTCACGGCCGCGGCCCGCAGGGCGTCGAGGCCGTCGGCGACCGTCCGGCCGCGGCGCTCCACCAGCCCGTCGCTGTAGAGCAGCAGCCGGTCGTCGCCGTCGAGCTGCAGCGTGCCGGCCCGGTGCTCGGCGTCGTCGAGCAGCCCGAGCGCGGGGCCGCGCCCGTCGCGCACCAGCTCCGCGCCGGCCCCGGTCAGGTGCAGGACCGGCGGGTGCCCGGCGTTGGCGAGCACGGCGCGGCCGGTCTCCGGGTCGAGCTCGACGACCACGGCGGTGGCGAGCTCCCCGGGCAGCAGCGCCGCGACCACCTGGTTGAGCCCCTCCAGCGCGGCCGCGGGCCCCCGGTCGCGCAGCAGGTGGGCGCGCAGGGCGTGGCGGAGCTGGGCGGTCACCGAGGCGGCGGCCAGGCCGTGGCCGGCGACGTCCCCCAGCACGACCGCGAGCCGGCCGCTGGGCAGCGGGACCAGGTCGTACCAGTCGCCGCCGACCACGTCGTCGGCGCTGGGCCGGTAGCGGGCGGCCAGCGCGACCCCCGGGACCTTGGGCAGCTCCTCGAGCAGCAGGGTGCGCTGGAGGGCCGAGGCCAGCCGGTTGTCCTCCTCGGCGCGGGCCAGGGAGGCGGCGGCCACCTGGCCGGCCACCGCACGCGCGGCCGCCACCTCGTGCGGGCGCCACGGGCGGGCGGTGCCCCGGACGGTCTCGGTCCACGCGGCGAAGGAGCTCCGCGGGGACAGCCGCGGCCCGGTCGGCGTGCGCACCGTCGGGGTGTTGTACGGGTTGCCGCCCCAGGTGACCTCGCGCGGCGTCTCCGGGCGGAACCAGGCCAGGAAGTCGCCGCGGCGCCCGCCGACCGGCACCGCCAGCACCCCCGCGGCGGTGCCGGCGAGCCCGGCCTCCGCGGGCAGCACGCGGCCGAGCGCGTCGGTGGCCTCGCAGCCGGCGTCGAGCAGCGCGGTGACCAGCGGCACCACCCGGTCGGCCGGCGGCGTCGCACCGAGCAGCCGGAGGCGGCCCTCCAGGCGCACCGCGGCGCCGCCGGCCGGCACCAGGTCCAGCACCGACGGCTCGCCCTCGGTCAGCACCTGCGCGGCCGTCCGCGGGGCCCGTCCCAGAGCGGCGACCAGCAGGGTCTGGCGCTGCGCCGCACCCACCACGTCGTCCCGGTCGCCGGCCTCCTCGGTGGTGCGCAGGAGCAGCGAGGCCGTCCGGCCGAGGAACTCCGCGGCGACCCGGTCGGGGTGGGAGGGCCGGCGCGGCCCGGCGTAGTGGTGGCAGGAGACCAGGCCCCACAACCGGCCGCGGTCGATGAGCGACACCGACATCGAGGCGACCACGCCCATGTTCGCCAGGTACTGCAGGTGCACCGGGGAGACGCTGCGCAGCACCGCGCCGGCGAGGTCCAGCGGCCGCCCGGTCGAGGGGGTGGGCGTGGGCACCAGCGGCACCGGGGTGTACGTGGCGTCGGGGATCAGCCGCATCCAGTTGCGGGCGTAGAGCGCCCGGGCCTGGGCGGGGATGTCGCCGGCCGGGTAGCGCAGCCCGAGGAACGGCTCGAGGTCGGCGCGGCGGGCCTCGGCGACCACCTCGCCGTTCCAGTCGGCGTCGAAGCGGTAGACCATCACCCGGTCGAAGCCGGTGAGCTGCCGGACGTCGCGGGCCAGCACGTCGGTCAGCTCGGCGAGCGTCCGGGAGGCCGACAGCCGCTGCAGGACGGCGGGGAGCCGGCGGTGCCAGGCCGCCCCGGCCTCCTCCGAGCCGGCGACCGGCTCCCACTCGGTGACCAGCAGCCCGTCGGTGCGGTGCAGGACGACGTCGAACTCGGCGGCGTCGACCCGCAGCCGCAGCGGCTCGGCGCCGCCCGGGTCGTCGGGCCCCTGCGCCTCGGCGGCCACGCGCAGCCGGTGCACGTCGTCGGGGGTGAGCAGGTCGGGCAGCGCGCGGACCGGGCCGAGCAGCGCCGCGGCGTTGGCGGAGGCGACCTCGACCTCGAGCCCGGGCTCGGTGACCGCGAGCAGGACGCCGTGCGGCTGGACGGCGCCGGGGACGGCGATGGGCTCTTCGGCGCAGCCGGCCAGCGCCTTCTCGTCGGCCCCGGGGACGGCGGGCGGGGGCGGGGGGACGGGCTGCGCGGACGACGTCGTCATCGCCGTCGACCCTACGGGCCGACCTCCGGCTCGCTCAGCGTCGGCGACTCCACGATCGGGACGACCGCCTGCAGCTCGAGCAGGTCGAGGACCAGCCACACCGCGCGGTTGCCCCTCGGGCAGACGACCTCCAGCGCGGTGCCGGCCGCGCGGGCGCGGCGGGCGGCGAACGCGAGGGTCCGGGCGCCGGAGGAGTCCAGGAAGGTGGTCGGGGTGAGGTCGACCACCAGCGCGCGGGGCGCCTGGGACAGCAGGGACATCACGGCGTCGGTGAGCTGTGGGGCCGTCGCGATGTCGAGCTCGCCCCGTACCCTCAGCCCTGGTCGCCCGAGGACCGACGACCGCTCGATGTCGAAGAGCACGTTGCGGTCCCCTCTCGTGGTCACTGGCCTCCCGGAAGGGTAGTTGCCACCGCTCAGGGAAGCAGGCTCTGCATGGACATCCGGTTCAGCGTCCGCCTTCCGGTGGACAGCCAGAGCGTGCCGTTCGTGCGCGGGCTGTGCCGGCAGGCCCTGGAGCACCTGGGCGTCTCCCCCGACGTCGTGGCCGAGGTGACGCTGGCCCTGACCGAGGCCTGCGCCAACGTCGTCCAGCACGCCGGCGACCACGCCGGGTACGAGGTCGAGGTGGCCATCGACGACCGGCTGTGCGTGATCAGCGTGCGCGACGACGGCGAGGGCTTCGACCCCGCGGCTCCGGCCGGGGTCGAGGACCCGCTGCTCGGCGGGGGGCGCGGCCTGCTGCTCATGCAGGCCCTCGTCGACCGGCTGCACTTCCAGCACGACCCGGACGGCGGGCACCGGGTCACCCTCGAGAAGCGGCTCGCCCCCACGCCGCTGCGGCTCGTGGACCCGAGGTGAGGGGGAGCCCCGCCGGCGCGAGGGTGGTCGCCGGCTGATGGCCGTCCCGGGAGAGGTCCTCGCGGCCCGCTACCGGCTGGACTCCGCGGTCGCCACCGGCGGCATGGGTGAGGTCTGGCGCGCCCGCGACCTGGTGCTCGACCGGCCGGTGGCGGTCAAGGTGCTGCGCGAGGAGCTCGCCGCCGAGGCCGGCTTCCGGGCCCGCTTCCGCGCCGAGGCGCGGCTGGCCGGCGGGCTGGTGCACCCGAACGTCGCCACGCTGCACGACTACGGCGAGGAGGTCACCGGCTCGCGGCACCGCGCCTGGCTGGTGATGGAGCTGGTGGACGGCGAGCCGCTGTCGGCGCTGCTGGCCCGCGAGCGGCGGCCGGCCCCGGACCGGGTGCTGGACCTGCTGCGGCAGGCCGCCGCCGGGCTGGCCGCCGCGCACGCCGCCGGGATCGTGCACCGCGACGTCAAGCCGGCCAACGTCCTGCTCCGCACCGACGGCACGGTGAAGCTGACCGACTTCGGCATCGCCCGGTCGGCGGCCAGCCTGCCGGTGACCCGTACCGGGCAGGTCATGGGCACCGCCCAGTACCTGGCGCCGGAGCTGCTGCGGGGCGCCGCGGCGACGCCGGCCAGCGACGTCTACTCCTTCGGCGCGGTCGCCTACGAGTGCCTCGCCGGCCGCCGCGCCTTCGACGGCCCCGTCCCGGCCCAGGTGGTGCTGCAGCAGCTCGAGCAGGACCCCGACCCGTTGCCCGCCGACGTCCCCGGCCCGCTGCGCGAGCTCGTGCGGCGCACCCTCGCCAAGGACCCCGCGCAGCGGCCCCCGGACGGCGCCGCCCTGCTGCGGGCGCTGACCGCGGCCGGCTCCGGGCACGGGCCCGCGCCCGCGCCCGCGCCCGCCGACGACGCGACCCGGGAGCTGCCGGCCGTCGGCGCGGCCGCCCCCGCCGGCACCCGGGTCCTGCCGCTGCCGCCGGCGCCCGGGGGCGCGACGACCGCAGGACCGGCGACCGGGGGTCGGCCGCCCGCGGACCCGGCGGAGCGGCCGGCCCGCCGCCGGTGGCTGCCGGCGGCCGCGGCGGTCCTGGTCGCCGCCCTGGCGGTGGCGCTCGTGCTGGGCCTCGGCGAGGGCGGGGCACCGGCGTCCGAGCCGGCGCCGAGCAGCCCGACGACGTCCGCGCCCGCGCCGCCGGAGACGGTGACCGTGCCCGGTGCCGCGCTGGTGGGCCGGCCGGTCGACCAGGTCGAGGCCGAGCTGGCCGCGCTGAGCCTGGTCGTGCAGCGGCGTCCCCTGCAGACCGCGGACGTGCCGGCCGGCCAGGTGATCGCGGTCGACCCGACCGGCGAGCTCCCCCCGGGCTCGACCGTCACGGTCACCCACGCCACCTCCCCGCCGCCACCCGCCCCGGCGCCCACGACGGCACCCGCCCCGGCGCCCGCGCCGGCCCCCCAGCCCTCCGGGGACGAGGGGTCCGCCGACGGCGGCGAGGAGGAGTCGTCCGGGGAGGAGGACGAGGACGACGAGGAGGCCGACCGCGGCACCGGCAACGGGCGCGGCAACGGCCGCGGCCGGGACGGCTGAGCGGGCTCCTCAGCGGGCCGGCGCGACCTCCCGGGCCAGGGCGGCGCCCCAGTCGCGGGCCCGCGCCTCCTCCCCCGCCTGCAGCGGCCCCTCGGCCGCGGTGACGCGGAAGTGCTCGGCCGGCGCGACCAGCCGGCAGCCGCGGTCGGTGAGCAGCCGCTCCTCGGTGTGCGACGCGTGGTCGAAGTGCACCAGCATCCGCGGGTGGTCCATGCGGGTGTCGAAGGCCGCCGCGGCCAGACCGGGCGCCTCCAGCGAGAGCTCACCGAGCCACTCGCGCAGCCCGACGTCCACCGTGGCCAGGTGCAGCTCGGGGTGGTCGCGGACGGCGCCCTCCCGGGTGGCGCGGCGCGGCATCGCCATCGCGTGGTTGGGTCCGCCGACCACGAGGAGGGCGACGTCCGACCCGATGCGGGTCGGCGCCTCGGCCGCGGCCACCACCGTGGCGGGCAGCTGCCCGGACAGGCCGTCGGCGACGGCGCGGGCGATGGTGCGGGCGTTGCCGAACAGGGACTCGTAGACCACGAGGGCGCGGGTCACGGCGTCCTCCTCTCGGGGCGGGGGCGGTACCGACGCTAGGGCGGCACCGCCCCGCCGACCGCCGACCGAGGTCCGCTCCGGAGCGGGCCGGAGGTCCCGGGCGGCCGGCGCCCGCGGCGGCGTCGCCGGCCGGCCGCTCAGCTCCGCCAGCGCGCGCGGACGTCCTCGGCGAAGGCCGTGTACTCGCGGACCGGCAGGACCTCCTCCAGCGTGAGGTGGTGGCTCATCGGCAGCGCACCCATCACGATCCGGTCGAGCTGGTCGTGCGACTCGACGTCGACGATGCCGATGACCCGGCGCTGCCCCGAGACCTTGTAGAGGCTCTTGATGACCCCGGCCTCCATCGCGCCGACCGCCGCCTGTGTCTCGCGCTCCCACTCGTCCCAGAACTCCTCGCGGTCCAGCCGGGTGTGCTCGACGCGGAAGCTGAGGTGGAACAGCACGGCGGCTCCTGGCACTCGGGCGGCGGGCGCTCGGCGCCGCCGCGGACGGGGGTGCGCGCCAGCCTGCTCGGGACGCCGGGTACGGGCAAGAGGTCCGCGGGGTACGGGGCACCCGTGGAGACGATCAACGACCGACTGCTGAGCTGGGCGTCGATCCTCGAGCCGACCACCCGCCTGCAGGCCGAGCGGACGGCGTCCATGCCGTTCGTCCGCCCGCACGTGGCGCTGATGCCGGACGCGCACCTGGGCAAGGGCGCCACCGTCGGCTCGGTCATCCCCACCGACGGCGCGGTCATCCCCGCGGCGGTCGGGGTGGACATCGGCTGCGGGATGGACGCCGTCCGCACGCAGTTCGCCGCCGCCGACCTCGCCGGCCGCGACCTGAGCGCGCTGCACCAGCAGATCGCGCGGGCGGTCCCCCTGTCGGCCGGCCGGTACAACCGCCGTCTGCGCGACTCCGCGGCCGCGCGGGTGGCCGAGCTCCGGGAGCTGCCGGGCGCCGCCCAGGCCGACGGGGCAGCGCCCAACTGGCCGCTGCAGCTGGGCTCCCTCGGCTCCGGCAACCACTTCATCGAGGTCTCGCTCGACGAGACCGACCGGGTGTGGCTGTTCCTGCACTCGGGTTCGCGCGGGGTGGGCAACCGGCTGGCGTCGAAGCACATCGCGGTCGCGCAGGAGCGCTGCCGCGGGGAGCACCTGCCCGACCGCGACCTCGCCTACCTGGTCGAGGGGACGCCGGAGTTCGACGCCTACGTCGAGGCCCTGCTGTGGGCGCAGCGGTTCGCCGCGCTGAACCGGGCCGAGATGGTCGACCGCGTCGCCGAGCAGGTCTCCCGCTTCCTCGGCACGGAGGTGCAGCGGGTGCAGGAGGTCTCCTGCCACCACAACTACACCGCGCGGGAGACCCACCTCGGCCGGGAGGTGTGGCTGTCCCGGAAGGGGGCGATCTCCGCGCAGGCGGGCCAGTGGGGTCTCGTCCCCGGCTCGATGGGCACGGCGTCCTACGTCGTCGTGGGCCGGGGCCACCCCCTGGCCCTGATGTCGGCCCCGCACGGCGCCGGACGCAACCACTCCCGGGGCGCGGCCCGGCGGCTGTTCACCCGCGCCGACCTCGACCGGCGGATGGCCGGCATCGCGTGGGGCCGGTCGGACGCCTTCCTCGACGAGCACCCGGAGGCCTACAAGGCGATCGAGGTCGTGATGGCCGACGCCGCGGACCTGGTGGAGGTCCGGCACACGCTGCGCCAGGTGGTCAACGTCAAGGGCGACTAGGCCGGGCGGCTCTCATCGGGGTCGAGCCGTGCAACGGCCACGTGGGCGGCCGAGCGCCGTCGTGCTCATCGTCCTGGTCGACGACCCGGAGCCACCACGGGAGTGCTGACCGCGTTCCCGCGGGAACGCGGTCAAGGCGTCGGGCGTGACGACGTTCCCGCGGGAACGTCTGGCACGCGGTGGCAGGTGTCGTCGAGCGGTTGCACCTGCCGGCCCACGATCAGGACCGATGGCAGTGCACGGAGCTCCGACAGCGCTGTCCGCGCCGAGCCGGGCGCCTCCCGCGCGACAGCCGCCACGATCCGGGTCGACGTCACGCAGGGGCGCCGAGCGGCGGGTGCTCGAGCACGCGTGGCCTGTACTCGACCAGCTGGATGCGGCCGTCGAAGGTCCGGTGGTCGATCATCTCCAGGGCGACGTCCGGGTAGCCGTCGTAGATGCGTTCTGCGCCCGTGGCCCCGGTGATCACCGGGAAGATCCCGACCCGGAAGCGGTCGACGAGCCCGGCTCGGAGCAGGGACCGGCACAGGCTGAGGCTGCCGATCGTGCTGAGCAGCCCCGAGCCGCTCGACTTCATGGCGCGGACCGCCGCGACGGCGTCGCCGCGGACGAGCGCGCAGTTGGCCCATGTCAGCGGCTCCTCGAGCGAGGAGGAGAACACCACCTTGGACGCCTGCGTGAGCTCGTCGACGGACTCCTGCTCCTCGGGCCTGAACTCGTCCTGGCCGTCCGGGACCTCCCCGGCGGCGAAGCCCGACATCAGGCGGTAGGTGTTCGCTCCCATCAGGTAGGTGACCTCGGGCTGCTCGCCGAGCCAGGCGAGGTACTCCGGGCCCTCGACCCCCCAGAACCCGGGCCAGCCCTCTCCCGACGCGTAGCCGTCCAGGGAGGTGATGAAATCGACGAGAAGCTCCGACATGGCGGTGCCCTTTCCTCGGGTGTCACGAGCTCGGACGGGCCGGGAGCCACGAACTCATCGGCCTCGCTGTGGGGTCAGGAGGAAACCCATGGCGCTACGACGTCCCGAGACCTCGCAGGTAGAACTCGTCATGGAGCAGGTGGGGGTCCGCACCGGCGACGACGAGGGGCTGGTCACCCGCCGCTCGACCCCAGACCGAGCCGGATCTCCCGTCGCCCTGAGCGGCCCACCCAGGGATGGCCGTGGCTCAGGAGTCGCGGAGCGGACGTGTCGGCCGGTGAGGTCGCATGACGTTCCCGCTGCTCGAATGCATGTCGGACGACACTCCCCTGTGGCTGCCAGGTGGCGCGGAGGGGTCGCAGGCCTGTCCAGGTGAGGCCGAACCTCCACCAGGCGTGCATGAAGCTGTAGCCTGAGCGGTCGAGCAGCAGGAGCCCTGACTGGTGAGGACGGCGGCCATGAGACAGGCCGTGAGGGGACACGAGGACATCCTGCGCGCTGTTGCGGGCCTGAGCTGGGTCTTGCTTCTCTTCGGACTTCTCTACCTCATCGCCGCGGTAGCGCCGGACAGCGGCATGTACTGGGACGTCGAGCGGCAGTCGACGACTGCGTGGATCGGCATCGGCTTGCTGACCACGGCTGTGCCCGTGGGAGTGGTGGCCCTCGTCCTGGACCGACACAACCACGTCCGCGACTACGCCCCCGGGGAGTCCCGCGCCGGGATCCGGCACCCAGTCGCGCTCGCCGTTGCTCTCGCCTTCGCCGCCCTCGCAGCCTTGGTTCTCGTCGTCATCGTGGCGCGCGCCTTCTGAGCTGGTGCCAACCGCACCATCTCCCCGGCATGTGCTGAGTTCCTTGTCCAACTGTCCGGTAGGCCGCCTTCAGGGACTCGTGCGGTGGCGCGCAGCATCAGCAGGACACGCCCGCGCTCCGGCAGGGCCGGTCGGCCCGCGGCCACAGGGCCCTCCGCCGGAGCGCCGACGACGGGCGGACCCTGCCGGCCGGCCGGCGGCGCGAGGAGGCTGGACGCCGTGACCGCCCACCCGCGCACCTCCCCGGACCGCGCCGCGAACCGTTCCCGGCCCGGCACCGCCCGCGCGGCCCGGCAGGACCGGGCCTGGCTGGCCGGCATCACGGCCCGTGGCGACCGGTTCGACCCGGACGCCGTCGCCGACCTGCCCGAGCCGGCCCGCCGGTTCCTGCGGCACGCGGTGACGCCGGGGACCCCGCTGTGGCGCTCGGTGGAGCTGCGCATGCGCGGCCGGATCCGGATCGGTGCCTGGCGGCCGTTCACCGCCCGGCAGGTTCTCGCCCCGCCCACCGGCTTCGTCTGGGCGGCGACCGCCCGGTTCGCCGGGCTGCCGGTCACCGGCTTCGACCGCCTCACCGGCGGCACCGGCCAGATGCGCTGGAAGCTGCTCGGCCTGCTGCCGGTGCTCACCGCCACCGGCGCGGACGTCACCCGCAGCGCCGCCGGCCGGCTCGCCGGGGAGGGCCTGTGCTGGCTGCCCACCGGCTACCCGGACGTCGCCTGGTCGGCCGGCGACGACCCCGACACCGTGACCGCCACGTACCGGATCGGGCACCGGTACGCCGGGGACGACCGCACCGCGAGCGAGGTCGCGCACCTCCGGATCGGTCCGGACGGCGGGCTGCGGGAGCTCGTGCTCCAGCGCTGGGGCGACCCGGGCGGGCGGCCGGCCGGGCGGTACCCGTTCGGCGTCGCGGTGGAGGCCGAGCGCACCTGGCAGGGGGTCACCGTGCCCTCGATCGTCCGCGCCGGCTGGGACCGGGGCACCGACCGGCAGGCCGAGGGCGAGTTCTTCCGCGCCGAGATCACCGACGTGACGTTCCGCTGAGCTCGGCACGACGAGCCCGGCACCGCGTACCCGCCTGGCGGGGGCGGATGGGTCCTGCGAGGCTCCGGGTATGCCGCCCGGCACCGCAGGCGCACTGTTCGACCGGTTCCTGGCCACTGCGGAGGCGGTCGCGCAGGCACGGCCCGAGGTGGACGTCGAGGTGGCTCAGGAGGTGTTCCTCGAGGCGGCGACCCTGCTGCACGACGGCCTCGTCCTCGACGACCTGGACGAGCACGATGCTCGCGCGGTCATCGCGGGGCTGTGCGCCGACCTCGCCGCCGCGGACCCCGGCGCCAGGGTCCGCGCACGCGCCCGGGCGGCGTCGGAGGACCCGGGGGGCCTGCACGACCCGGAACGCGTGTCCGCGACCTACCTGCTCGCCGCCGCGACCCTGCAGCTCTGAGCGCCGTCCCGGTGGGCGGGCGGCCGGCGGGTTGCCGGCCGGACCACCCGCCCGCCCGCCGTCAGGAGGACGGCGTCAGCTCGCGCACCCGGGCGATGAACTCCTTCTCGCAGAAGTCCAGGAAACCGTCCGGGTCGGGCCCGGTGTTCTGCAGCACCAGCCGGTCGAACCCGGCGTCCACGTAGGGCTGGGCCTGCTGCAGGTGCACCTCGGCGTCCGGGCCGACGGAGAACTGCTGGCGGATGTCGTCGGGCTTCACCGTGGCGCTGGCCGCCTCGAAGTTGACCGGGTTGGGCAGCTCGCTCATCACCTTCCAGCCGGTCAGCGCCCACCGGCTGGTCTCCAGCGCGGCCTGGACGGCGGACTCCTCGTCGCTCGCCCACGCCATCGGCACCTCGGCGTAGTGCGGGCCCGTGCCGCCGGCGTCCCGGTAGGCCTCGACCAGGTCGGTGCGCGGCTCCGTGGCGAACAGCCCGTCGCCGTGCTCGGCGGCCAGCGCGGAGGCGTTGCGCCCCCCGCTGGCCACCGCGATCAGCGGCAGCTCGTCGGGGAGGTCGAAGACGCGGGCGTCCTCCAGCTGCAGGTGCTTCCCCTCGAAGGACTGGTAGCCGCCCTGCCACAGCAGCTTGATGATCTGCAGGGCCTCGCGGAGCATCTCGTGCCGGATGTGCACCGCCGGCCAGCCGGTGCCGACGACGTGCTCGTTGAGCCGCTCCCCGGCGCCGATGCCGAGGGTGAAGCGGTTGCCGGAGAGGATCTGCACCGTCGCGGCGGCCTGGGCGATGATCGCCGGGTGGTACCGGATGATCGGGCAGGTCACGCCGGTGGTCAGCCCGATCCGCTCCGTCCTCGCCGCCATCGCGCCCAGCAGCGACCACGTGAACGCGCTGTGGCCCTGGTCGTCCAGCCAGGGGTGGTAGTGGTCGCTCATCTCGACGAAGTCGAAGCCCGCCTGCTCGGCGCGCACCGTCTGCCGGATGATCTCCTCAGGGCCGAAGGCCTCGGTGGCGAGCTTGTAGCCGACCTGCATCACGTCGTCCTCACTGTGGGGTCCCTCGGTCCCCTGTGCGCGTGCCCGGGTCGTGCGCGACGGAAACGGCACGCCGGGGTGTCGTGACGTGGGCCACTAGGGTCGCCGCATGGCGGACAGGCAGCTGCGGACGGTCCTCGAGGGTGGCGGGTTCTTCGAGGGCCCGCGCTGGCACGAGGGCACCTGGTGGGTGTCGGACTTCTACCGGCACCAGGTCAGCCGGGTGCGCCCCGACGGGGCCGAGACCGTGGTGGTGGAGGTGGAGCAGCAGCCCTCGGGGCTCGGCTGGCTGCCCGACGGGTCCCTGGTGCTCGTCTCGATGAAGGACCGGCGGCTGCTGCGGTTCGCCGACGGGGAGCTCACCGTGCACGCCGACCTGGCCGCGCACTGCGGCGGGCACCTCAACGACCTGGTCGTCGACGCCGGCGGGCACGTGTTCGTGGGCGACTTCGGCTTCGACCTCATGGGCGGCGGCGCACCCGTCACCGCCTCCCTCAAGCGCGTCGACCCCGACGGCTCGGTGACCGTGGTGGCCGACGGGCTGCGCTTCCCGAACGGCTCGGTGATCACCGACGACGGCGGCGCGCTGCTGGTCGGCGAGACCCTCGGCAACCGCTACAGCGCCTTCGACCTGGCCCCCGACGGGTCGCTGTCGAACCGGCGGACCTGGGCGCAGTTCGGGCCCGAGCCCACCGGCACCACGACCGAGGAGGTCCTCGGCCAGCTGGTCGTGGCCCCCGACGGCTGCACGCTGGACGCCGACCGCCACCTGTGGGCCGCCGACGGCATCGGCGGCCGGGTGGTGCGGGTCGCGCCCGGCGGCGGGGTCGTCGACGAGATCGCCGCCCCCGAGGGGCTCGGCGTGTACGCCTGCATGCTCGGCGGGGATGACGGCCGCACGCTGCTCCTGTGCTGCGCGCCGGACTTCTACGAGCACAACCGCGCGCCGGTGCGCGAGGCGGTGCTCCTCGCGACCGAGGTGGACGTGCCGCACGCCGGGCGCCCCTGACCGCCTCAATCCTCCCCCGCGTCGGGCCCGCTGCCGGGGTCGCGGGCCAGCAGCCACGTCGCGCCCCCGAGCAGCAACCCGGCGACGACCGAGAGGACGACGACCGCCGGGATGCCGAGATCCACCCACCGCTCGAGCAGCAGCCGGGTCTGCGACGTCGGGTCGGCCAGCACGACCCCCACGAAGACCGCCACCAGCAGGCCCGCCGCCACCGCGAACACGTGCGAGAACGGGCCGGTCCAGCCGGTGCGCTGCCGCACCGCCCGGGCGGCCTTGACGATGCGCCCGGCCCGCAGCACCCGCAGCGCGCCGACCGTGCGGGCCAGGCGGAGCACCTGCACCGGGCCGAGGGCGAAGACGACGGCGAGGACGACCAGCAGGGTCATGCCGATGAGGCCGAGGTGCCCGCGGATCCACGCGCGCCGGTCCCCGGTGACGGCGAACAGCACCACGGTCTCGGCCACCAGGACCACGCCGCTGGCGACGTCGACGACCCGGCCGGCCGTTCCCCAGACGCCCTCGGCGATGGAGAGGAACATCGCCGGGACCGACGCGAGCGCCGCGACGAGCACCGGCAGGGCCAGCCGGTCCTGCCACCGCTGCTCGCGGCTCCTCACGCCGGGCACGCTCACGCTCCCGGACGCGCCGCGGCCCCCGCCACCGGGGCGGGGGCCGCGGCGGGGTCGGCGCTCAGCCGCGACCGCGGCCGCGGGGGGCGCCCCCCTTGCCCTTGTTGCCCAGGTTCGAGACCAGCTTCTTGATCTTCGCCTGGTTCTGCGGCTTGCTGGCCTCGTCGATCGCCTTCTTGGCGATCCCCGCCTTGCCGAGCTTGCTCAGCAGTCCCATGACCGCCTCCTCGTGGATCGGGTGCACCGGTCCCCGGAGGGGTGCCCGCAGGACCCGCCGTCAACCGTGCCGTGCGTTACCGGGATGCGTCGGTCCTCGGACGGCGGGGTGCCGGGCCGCACGCGACCGCGCCCCCGGCCGAGGGGGCCGGGGGCGCGGTCGCCCCGCGGGTCCGGCGGGTGCCGGCGCGTGGGGGGCTGCGGTCCGGGGACCGCGGGTTCAGTGGGCGCGCCCGTAGCCGCCGCCGCGGTTGCCCTTCTGCTTGTTCTGGAAGTCCGCGATGAACTTCTTGATCTTCGCCTGGTTGTGCGGCTTGCTGGCCTCCTGGATCACCTTCGCGGCGATCCCGGACGCCAGCACCTTGCGCAGCATGCCGGCCATCTCTGCCTCCCTGGGGTCGGAGTCTGTTGGGGAGTTGGTGCCCGGGGAACGTCCTGGCCACACCCCCGGGTTCCCGCGCACGACGTCGTCCGCCGGTCACGCTGCGTCCGGGCTCGCCGCGCATGCCAGAATTCGTCGGAGCCACCGCGCATGGACCCCGCACCACCGGTCCGGACGCGCGTCCGGCCGTCGTCGCAGGTCAGGAGGACGAGCCGGGGCCCGACCCCCTCCCGGCGCCCCCCGCACGCCCGTCGGGCGGGGGGCTGCGGCGCCCCCTAGCGTCTGTCGCGGCCCGGACGGGATCGGTTCGTCACCACCCGGTGGCACCCGCCGGACCACCGCCGAACAGGCCCCGGCACGACCGCCGGGGCAGGGCCGGGGACCCACCGCACGTCTGGGGTGAAGCGCGCGTGCCGCGCCGGGCGACTCCTCCGTCCGAACCCGTCAGCTAACCCGGTAGGCGGTCTCGTGGAGAACAGGAGACCCGTCGTCCATGACGACTGCCCGCACCACCCTCGCTCGCCGCTCGTTCCGCACCGTCGCCGTCGCCGCCGTCGCGGGCGCCGGCATCGCCCTCTCCCCGCTGCCGGCAACGGCGAGCACCGGCGGCACCACCGTCGCCGCCGTCGCCCCGGTCGCCGCGGCGGCCCCCGCCCCCACCGGCGCCGCCCAGGTCGCCGTCGACACGGCCCTGGCCCAGATCGGCGACATGTACGTCTGGGGCGGGTCCGGCCCGGACGTGTTCGACTGCTCGGGTCTGACGCAGTACGCCTACGCCGCCGCCGGCATCTCGCTGCCGCACTCCTCGCGGATGCAGTCGACGACGGGCGCCCCGGTCGCCAAGTCCGACCTGCAGCCGGGTGACCTGGTGTTCTTCTACAGCCCGGTCAGCCACGTCGGCATGTACATCGGCAACGGCCAGATGGTCCACGCCTCGACCGCCGGCAAGCCGGTCGCCGTGGTCAACCTCGACTCGATGCCGAGCTACGCCGGCGCCCGCCGGGTGGCCTGACACCGCACCCCGCACGCCGCCGCCTCCCCGTGCCCCGGGCACGCGGGAGGCGGCGGCGCGGCGTGGGCGGGGACCCTGCCGGCACGGGGGCGGCAGGGCACCTCCGCCGGCGTCAGGACGGCGGGCGCACCCACTGCCCCGCCCGCAGGACGCCCCGCACGTCGACGCCCCCGTCGAGCAGCACCACGTCGGCCCGCCGCCCGGCCTCCAGGGCGCCGACGTCGACCAGGCCCAGTGCCGCGGCCGGGGTCGTCGCGCACACCCGCGCGGCGTCGGCCACGGGCAGGCCCAGATCGGTCACCGCGCGCCGGAAGAGCGCCGCCGCGGTCGCCGTCCCCCCGGCCAGCGCGCCGCCCGCGGCCAGCCGCGCCTGCCCGGCGCGCACCGTCACCGCCAGGCCGCCGAGCGCGTAGGACCCGTCGGGCATGCCGGCCGCGGCCACGGCGTCGCTGACCAGCGCGACCCGGCCCGGCCCCGCGGCGGCCAGCACGTGCCGCTCCCACGCCGGGTGCAGGTGCACCCCGTCG
The DNA here is from genome assembly GCF_003428645.1 of Geodermatophilus marinus. Lineage (GTDB taxonomy): Bacteria > Actinomycetota > Actinomycetes > Mycobacteriales > Geodermatophilaceae > Geodermatophilus. Next base: position 21,311 of record NZ_QVQH01000009.1, read on the forward strand.
GCGATCAGCTCCACGGTCACCCGCTCGTCGGCCAGCAGCGCCAGCACCGGGCCGGGTTCCCGGCCGGCCGGCGCGGGCATCGCGTTGAGCAGGTGCGTGGCCACCCGGGCCCCGGCGTCCACCGCGGCCCGCACCGCGGCGAACCCGGCGTCGGTGTGCCCGACCGCCGGCACCACCCCCGCGTCGGCGAGCCGGCGCACCGCGTCGAGCCCCCCGGGGAGCTCCGGCGCGACGGTCACCATCCGCACGCACCCGGCACCGGCCACCCGGGCGACCTCCCCGGGTGTGGGCGGGCGCAGGGCGGCGGGGTCGTGCGCCCCGCAGCGGCCCGGCGCCAGCCACGGTCCCTCCAGGTGCACCCCGGCCAGCTCCCCGTCCTGCACCAGCCCGGCCAGCTCGCCGAGCGCGCGGTCCAGCGCGGCGGGCGGCAGGGAGACCAGCGAGGCCAGGGCGGTCGTCGTCCCCCGGGCACGGTGCACGGCGAGCGCGGTGCGGGCGTCCTCCGCCCCGCCGTCGTAGGCCGCCCCGCCGGCGCCGTGCTGGTGGACGTCGACGAACCCGGGCACCAGCGTGCGCCCGGCGCAGTCGAGGACGCGCTCCGCGGCCGGGGCCGGGCCGGTGCCGACCCCGGTGAGCCGGTCGCCGGTGACGTGCACCCAGCCGCCGGCGAGGACGCCGGCGGGCGTGGCGACGTCCCCACCGGTCAGCAGCAGCGAACCCATGGGTGCCTCCGTCGCGCCGGCGCTCGACCGGCGGCTCCGGTCCGGCGTCCCCCTAGCCTGGCCGACGTGGGGGAGACGGCACCGGAACCGGGCGCGCTGATGGCCGCCGAGATCGCCGAGCAGCCGCAGGTGTGGGCGCGCCTGCTGCAGGAGGGTGGCGGGGCGGTCGCCGGGGTGGCGGCCGCGGTGCGGGCCCGGCGGCCGCGCTTCGTGCTGCTCGTCGCGCGCGGGACGTCCGACCACGCCGCGCTCTACGCCAAGTACCTGGTCGAGGTGCGGCTCGGCCTGCCGGCCGGGCTGGCCTCGCCCTCCACGGTCACCGCCTACGGCGCGCGGCCGGACCTCTCCGACGTCCTGCTGGTGGCGGTCAGCCAGTCCGGCGGGTCACCGGACCTGGTGCGCTACGTCGAGGTCGGCCGGCAGCGCGGCGCGACGACGGTCGCGGTGACCAACGCGGCGTCGTCCTCCCTGGCGCAGGCGGCGGAGTTCTCCGTGGACGTGCTCGCCGGGCCGGAGCGGGCGGTGGCGGCGACGAAGAGCTACACCGCCCAGCTCCTGGCCCTGCTGCTGCTCGTGGAGGGGCTCCGCGGGGACGTCCCCGACCTCCGCGGGCTGCCGGGGTGGGGCGCCGAGGTGCTCGCGCTGGAGCCGGTCGTGGCCCGGGCCGCCGAGCGGCTGCGGTACGCGCAGCGGCTGGTGGTGACCGGGCGCGGGTACGCCTACCCGACCGCCCGGGAGGCCGCGCTCAAGCTCATGGAGACCTGCTACGTCTCCGCGCACGCGTACTCCGGCGCCGACCTGCTGCACGGCCCCCTGGCGATGGTCGACGCGACCGTGCCCGTGCTGGCCGTGGCCCCCTCGGGAACCGCCGGCGAGGCGATCACCCCGATCCTCCCCCGGCTGCGGGAGACCGGGGCGGACGTGCTGACCGTCGGGTCGGAGGAGGCCGCGCTCGGCGCGAACGCCGGCCTGGTGCTGCCGGACGGCGTTCCCGAGGTCGCCTCGCCGCTGCTGGAGATCCTGCCGTTCCAGCTGCTCGCGCTGCACCTGGCGCGGCTGCGGGGCGGCGATCCGGACTCCCCGCGCGGCCTCCGCAAGGTCACCGAGACCCTGTGACGTCCGGCCGGGGCGTTCCCGCGGGAACGCCCCGGCCGATGGACCTGCGCCTTCTGTCGGTGGGGCCGGGCCCCCTTCGCCGCCGGGCGGCTGTCGGACGCCGAGGTGCGCGCGCTGACCCGCATCGCCACGCCCGACGGCGAGGCCGAGCTGGTCGAGCCGGCACAGCGACGCCCGCCACCGGCACCTCGGCTCAGCCGGACGCGGCCTGCCGGAGCCGGGCGGCCCGCCGGGTGAGGTGGTCGCGCTCGGCGAGGTTCGTCGCGGCCCGCGCCGCCGCGGCGTACAGGTCCGCGGCCTCCGCGAGCTGCCCGGCCCGCTCGTGCAGGTAGGCCGCGGCCGCGGTGCGGCGCGGGAGGCGCGGGTCGACCTCGGCCAGGGCAGCCAGCCCGGCCGGCGCGCCGTCCGCCTCCCCCACTGCCACGGCCCGGTTCAGCCGGGCCACCTCCGAGCCGGTGAGGGCCACCAGCTCGTCGTACCACTCCACGATCTGCACCCAGTCGGTCTCCTCGAACCGCCGGGCGTCGTCGTGCAGGGCGGCGATCGCCGCCTGCGCCTGGTATTCGCCGAGCCGGTCCCGGGCGAGCGCGCCCTGCAGGATCTCCACCCCCTCGGCGATCAGCGCGGTGTCCCACAGCGACCGGTCCTGCTCGGCGAGCGGGACCAGCCGGCCGGCGGGGTCGGTGCGTGCGGCCCGGCGCGCGTGGTGCAGCAGCATGAGCGCGAGCAGGCCGGCGACCTCCGGCTCGTCGGCGGCCGCCGCCAGCTGCCGGGTCACCCGGATCGCCTCGGTGGCGAGGTCGACCTCGCCGGAGTGGCCCTCGTTGTAGATCAGGTAGAGCACCCGCAGCACCGTCGCCAGGTCACCCGGCCGGTCCAGCGGCACCTCGGCGATGCGCCGCTTGGCCCGGCTGATCCGCTGGGCCATCGTCGCCTCGGGCACGAGGTAGGCCTCGGCGATCTGCCGGGTGGTGAGCCCGCCGACGGCCCGCAGCGTGAGCGCCACCGCCGACGCCGGTGCCAGCGACGGGTGCGCGCACAGGGCGTACAGCTGCAGGGTGTCGTCGGCGGCCGGCACCGGGCCCGGCGACGGCTGCAGGTCGTAGGCCACCTCCCGGCCCGAGCGGGCCCGCTCGGAGCGGCGGTGGTCGAGGTACCGGCGCCACGCGACGGTGACCAGCCACCCCTTCGGGTCCCGCGGCGGGTCCGCCGGCCACGTCCCGAGCGCCTTGAGCAGCGCCTCCTGGACGGCGTCCTCGGCCGACGCGAAGTCCGCTCCACGCCGGACGAGGACGCCGATCACCTCGGGGATCAGCTCCCGGAGCCGTGCCCCGTCCACGCCGGGGACCGCGCCCGTGCCCGGTGCCCGGTGCCGCCGCCGGGTCACTCGGTGACCGTGGGCGGGGCACCGAGGAAGGGCCGCACCTCCAGCCACTCGTGGATCGGCTTCCCGCCGGCGCCGGGCGCGGCCGACAGCTCCCCGGCCAGCTCGACGGCGCGCTCCCAGGAGTCGACGTCGATGACCATCCAGCCGGCGATCAGGTCCTTGGTCTCGGCGAACGGCCCGTCGGTGACCGGCGGCCGCCCCTCGCCGTCGGACCGCACCCACGCGCCCTCGGGCGCCAGCGCCTGCCCGTCGACGTACTCGCCGGACTCCCCGAGCCGCGTCGCGAAGCCCTGCATGTAGGCCACGTGGGCGTCGATCTCCTCGGGGGTCCACCGGTCCATCGGCACGTCGTTCACCGATGACGGCGCGCCCCGGTAGTGCTTGAGCAGCAGGTACTTGGCCATGGGATCTCCCTCGTCGGTGCGGCCCATCCTGGCCGCCTCACCCCGGGGACGGAGCCGGCCGCGCGTTCTCGACATCCCCCGGGCAGCGGATCAGGCCGGCGCCCGGCGGCGGTGGAGCCGGGCCGGCCGCCCGGCCAGCCGGCGCACCGACTGCCCCGTCGGCTCGACGTGCCGGGCGATGCGCAGCCGGAAGGCGTCCTCGGTCGAGTCGAAGTGCCCGGCGACGGCGTCGTGCACGACGAACAGCTCGTGCAGGGTGAAGGTGTCCGGCAGCAGCCCGCCCGGGTCGGCGGCCTCGGCGTACTCCCGGCGGGCCCGCTCGAGCGCCGCCGCCAGGACCTCCGGTCGCGCGGCGCCCGCCCCGCCGACCGGGGCCAGCCGCAGCCGCCCGCCGCTCCCCTCCACCACGGGCGCCACCCGCTCGTGGGGCACCCACACCAGGTGCGGGACGCCGAGCACGCCGTCCGGCCCCTGCAGGACGGGCAGCTGGCGCGGCCGGACGTCGTCCCTGGGCACGCCGGCCTCGGCCAGGGAGCGGGCCGCCGCCCGCGCCAGCGGCTCACCCTCGGCGAGCAGCGTCGCCGGCAGCACCCACCCGCCCTGCGCCGATCGGACCTGCAGGACGGCGAGCTCGCCGAGCCGGTCCCCGGGACCGGCGACGTCGGGCGGCAGCACGGTGAGGACGGCGGTGTCGACGGCGACCAGCGGCCGGGCGGGCCCGGGTCCGGCCGCCCGCGCCCCCGCCGCCCCGCGGTCGCGCTTCCCGGCCGGCACCCCGGCCGCGACGGTGCCCTTCTTCCGGGGGCGCTTCGGCGCATCCCTCTCGGCGCCCTTCCTGGCACCCTTCTTCGCGTCCTTCTTCGCGTCCTTCTTCGCCACGAGGGCACCCTAGGGATGGCGAGCGGTACTCGGGAACCCGTCGTCGCTACGGTGGACCGGTGCGTTCAGCCCTGACGACCGACCAGGTCGAGGAACTCGAGCTCGGCGCCCGGACCCCGGAGCAGCGGCGCGCCGCGTCGGCCCGGCTCGAGCAGTGGGCCGACGACCCCCACCCGGAGGACGACCTGTCGCCGGCCGCCCTGCTGGTGCAGGCCGGGGAGCTGCGCGGGATGGCCGGGGACGCGGAGGCCGCGCTGGCGTTGTTCGAGCGGGCGGTGGCGGCGGAGGGCGAGGTCGTCCCGGACGTCCGGACGGCGCTGCACCACGGGCTGGTCCGGGTCGGCCGGCTCGACGAGGCCCGGCGGCTGACCGAGGAGGTGCGCCGCTCCCGCCCGCGGGACGCCGACGTGTACGCCCTCATCGGCGAGGACTACGAGGAGGTCGGCGACCTCGCCGAGGCCAACCGGTGGCTGAACCTGGCCCTGCAGCGGCTGCTCGCGCAGACCGACGACCCGCTCGGCGAGGCGCCCGGCATGGTCGCGGCGATGGTGCTCGTGGCCCGCCGCCGGGTGCGGGAGCGGCTCGGCTTCCCGCCCGACGAGTTCGACCTGGGGCTCTCCCGCGTGCAGGAGACCGACGGGCCGTGACGGTGCACCGCTCGCACCGGGTCGCCGGGGCCCTGGTCGGCTCCGCGGTCGGCGACGCGCTCGGGGCGCCGTTCGGGTTCGGCCCGCCCGGGGCCTTCTCGGCCCGGTTCCCGCGGCCGGCCCGCGGCGTGCGCACCGAGATGTGCGGCGGCGGGCCGCTCGGGTGGGCGCCCGGCGAGTTCACCGGCGACACCCGGACGGCCCTGCTCGTGGCGGGGTCGCTGGTCGAGCGGGGCGGCCTGGACGAGGCCGACGTCGTCGACCGGCTCCGCGCCCGGCACGCCGCGGGCACCGGCTCGCTGGTGCGCACCACCCCGGCCGCGGTCCGGTTCGCCCGCGAGGGGCGGGAGGCCACCGTGGACGCCGCCCGCCGGCTCTCGGCGCTCACCTCCGCCGACCCGTCCGCCGGTGAGGGCTGCGCGGTCCTCCACGAGCTGTTGCGGGTCGCGCTCGACGGCGGCGACCCGCTGGCCGCCGTCCCCTCGGCGCTGGCGGCGGTCGCGCCCGCGCACCGCCGGCGAGCGGCGGCCGTGCTCGACCCCGGCTGGACGCCGGCCGACGCCACCGGACCCGACGGCGCGGTGTGGCCGACGCTCGGCTCGGCGGTGTGGGCGCTGCGGCAGGGCGGCGGTTTCGAGGCGGTGCTGCGCCGGGTCGTCGACCTCGGCGGGCACACCGGCACGGGAGCCGCGGTCGCCGGCGGCCTGGCCGGGGCGGTGCACGGGATGGCCGGCATCCCGATGCGCTGGTCCTCCGCGGTGCACGGCCGGGTGCCCGGGCCCGGCGACCGGGTGTGGCGCTCGGCCGACCTGCAGGAGCTGGCCGCGGCGCTCGACGGCCGCCCCGGCGTGCCCTACGAGCGGGGCGTCATCCCGCGGCTGGGACCGCGCGAGGTCGTGCCCGGCATCTGGGCGGGCAACCTGGACGGCGCCCGCACCAGCGCGGCCGACTTCGCCGTCCTGTCGCTGTGCCGGCTCGGCGAGCCGTTCCCGCACGAGGTGCACCGCCAGGCCCACCTCGCCGACGACGAGCACAACGCCGACGTCGACGCGGTGCTCGCCGACGTGCTCGACGACCTGGCGGCGCTGCGGGCCGACGGCCGGCGGGTGCTCGTGCACTGCCACGGCGGGGCCTCCCGCACCGGGCTGGTGCTGCGCGGCTGGCTGGTGCGCGAGGAGGGCCTGGGCGTCGAGGAGGCCACCGCCCGCGTCGCCGGGCGCTGGGAGCACCTCGGGCTGTGGAACGAGAGCTTCACCGCGGCGCTGCACCGGCTGGCCACGCGGTGCGGTCAGGACCCGTCGACGCGGACCACCGTGTAGGTCGTCTCCGGGGTCGGCGGGGTACCGAACCGGGCGTTGACGGCGTACAGCTCGTCGCGGAAGCCGGCGACCGTGGTCGGGACGTCGAAGTCCGGGTCGGTGAGGGTGTCGACGACCGTGCCGCTGCGGTAGGAGGGGTCCAGCCGGACGACGGCGATCTCGTCCAGCCGGTTCCGGACGACGTGGAGCGTGCTGCCGCGCCGCAGCAGCCCGTCCCCGTTGGTGAGGGAGGCGCCGCCCAGGTCCACCCGGGTCGCCTCGCCGGTGGCCGCGTCGACGGCGAACAGCAGGCCGGTGTTCGACTGCACCACCAGCAGCGTCCGGCCGTCCGGGGAGGCCTCGATGCCGTTGGCGTTGAACCCGTCGGTGTACTCGATCTCCCCGGTCAGCGGGAGGGTCGTGGCCTCGCCCGGCTCCCCGTGCGGACCGAGGGGCACCACGTGCAGGACCGGTTCGAGGGAGTCGGTGAAGTAGGCGGCGTCGCGGGTCACCACGACGTCGTTGACGAACCCGGCGGTCGCGAAGGACCAGCTCGCCAGCTCGTCGCCGGTCCGCGTGTCGTGGACCCGCCCGGTGCCGGTGTCGCCCCCGGCCACCCAGAGCCGCCCGCGCCGGTCGACCTCCACGCCGACGGCGACGCGGCCGGGCACGCCTTCGACGAGGACGCTGCCCTCCCCGGTGCGGAGGCTGCCCCGGTAGATCGCGCCGTCGGCCAGGGAGCCGACGTAGAACGTGGGCCCGCGGCCGGTGGCGATGCCCTCGGGCTGGAAGCCGGCCGGCAGCGGGATGACGTCGGGGAACCACCCGCCCCCGTCGGCGCCGGCCGGCGCGGCACCGACCGCACCGCCGGTCAGGCCGAGGACCGTCGCCGTCAGGACCGTCAGCACACGTGCGCGCACGTCTCCCCCAGGTGTCGCGGAGCCGGACCGGGCCCGGCCCCGACGCTAGCCCCGTCCTCCCGGGCCCGCAGGGTGGCCCCCCGGCCGCCGACGTGCCCGCCGCGCCCTCCCCCGGCACGCTCTCCCGCATGACCGACGCCCCGACGTGGCCGCGCGCCGCCGGGCGCGGTCCGGTGGTCGTGCTGGGCAAGCTGGTGGCCGACGCGGTCCTCGAGCTGTCGGAGCCGCTGGTGGTGGGCGGGCAGCAGCGGGTGGTGCGGACGACGACCGCGGGCGGCGCGCCGGCCAACGTGACCTCGGGCCTGGCGCGGCTGGGGGTGCCCGCGGTGCTGGCGGGCTGGGCCGGCGCCGACCCGCTCGCCGACGGGCTGCTGGCCGGGCTGGCCGCGCGCGGCGTGGACCTGGCGGTGGTACGCCGCGGGCGGACGCCGCTGGCCACCGTCCTCGTGCACCCGGACGGCGAGCGCACGCTGCTCTCCGACCGCGGCGACGGCGGGCTAGAGCCGGATGACGTCGCCGGCGTCCCGCTGCCGGGCACCGCCGTCCTGCACCTGGACGGCTACGACCTGCTGCGCTTCCCGGACGCGCTCGCGGCCGCGGCGGACCGCGCGCACGGGGCCGGCGTGCCGGTGAGCCTGGACGTCGCGGCGGCCACCCGCGTCCGGGCGCACGGCGCCGAGGACTACGCGGGGTCGGTGCGACGGCTGCGGCCGGACCTGCTCCTGTGCAACGCGGCGGAGGCCCGCGTGCTGGGCCTGGAGCCGGACGGCGACCTGCCGCCCTGGGCTCCGGACCTGGTCGTGGTGCACGCCGGCCCGGAGCCGACCGCCGTCCGCACCCGCGGCGGGACGTGGCGGGTGCCGGTGCCGCCGGTGCCGGTGCCGGTGCGCGACACCACCGGCTGCGGCGACGCCCTCGCCGCCGGGGTCCTCGCCGGCTGGCGGGCCGGCGACCCGGTGCTCGACGCCGTGCGGGGCGGTCACGCCGCCGCCGCGGTGGTCGCCGGCGTGATCGGCGCCCAGCCCCCGTCCTGAGCCGCCGCCCGGGGCTGGCGCCCGGCCGGGCCGTCAGAGGTCCGGCACGCACTCCCCGCGCCCCAGCGCGGCCAGCCCGGTCAGGTCACCGGCGGCGAAGTGCACCACGGTGCTGGTCGTCGGGTACATGAGCTGGGCGGGGTCGGAGACGTGGGCGAGGCCGACGAGGTGGGCGACCTCGTGGAGCAGGATCCCGCGCGCCACGGCGGTCCCCCGCTCGTCGGCGAGCAGGCGGCCGAACTCCGCCGCGTCCAGGTCGACCGTGCCCGTGACCAGCACCCGCGGCCCGCCGGGTGGCGCGGCGGCCGTGCTGCCCGCGCGCCCGGCGACCTCGGTGGCGAAGTCGGGCGCCTCCGCCTCGGTCTGCCACGAGACCAGCACGGGCGCCCACCGGTCGCCGTAGCGCTCGGGCTGGAAGGCCGCCCGGTCGGGCGCCGGCACTTCGTCGGTGGACCCGTCGTGCACGAACACCAGCCCGGTGACCGCCGAGACCCGGGCGAACGCCTCATGCACGAGCGCGTCACCGCCCGGCGGGGCGTTCCCGGGCCGGAGGACGTAGTGCACCGGCCGGCACGGGTCGTACGCGACCGGCCGGACGCCGTCGTCCTGCACCGCGACGTAGGCGTGCGGCCCGCCGCCGGCCGGTGCCGCCGGCGGGGGGCCGGGCCGGCGCCGGGGGACCAGGCGCGCCACGGCGCGGCGGCAGCGGGCCGACCGGCCGCCTCGTCGAGCACCCACCGGGGCACCCGGCCGGTGGGCGAGGTGGGCAGCCCCCGGGACACCAGTCCTCGTCCTGCGTCCGTCCCGCGTCCCGTCGTCCTGCGTCGCTGTGCACCAGCGCTGTCCCCGTCGTCCGTGCGGTCGTCCGGGGAAGTCGTACCGGCCCGCCGCGCGCGGAGCCAGGACCCGCGCCCCGGCCCACCCGGAGGGGTGAGCGGTGAGCAGACGGCCGGGCGGACGTCCCCTCCGCGCGTCCTACGTCAGTGAGTGCACCTGCACTCGTTGACGTAGGACGCCGGAGGGGACCGAGCCGGGGCCCCGCGGTCGGCCGCCGACGGGGTCGGCCGACCAGGGCGTCACCCGACCACGGTGGCCATCTCGGCCAGTCGGCACAGCGCGTTGACCTGGCGCAGCTGCTCCGGCGTCCGGACGGTGGCGTCGAGCAGCTGCTCGCTCATCACCACGACGGCCAGCGCCTTGGCCCGCGACACCGCCACGTTGAGCCGGTGCAGGTCGTAGAGGAAGGACACCCCGCGCGGGGCGTCCTCGGCGCTGGTCGAGGTGGTCGAGTAGACGACCACCGGCGCCTCCTGCCCCTGGAACCGGTCCACGGTGCCGACCCGGGCGCCGTCCGGGAGCAGCGCGCGGATCGTCGCGACCTGGCTGTTGTAGGGCGCGACGACCAGCACGTCCTCCGGCCCGACGAGGGCCTGCTGCCCGTCGGCGTCCACCCAGCCCACGCCCTGCAGCGACCGCCACAGCTCGGCCACCGCCGCGGCCTCCTCGGCCGACGAGGCCGCCGACACCCGCGCGTGCCGGACGTACCGGACGGCCAGCCCCGAGCCCGACACCAGCCCGCCGGCCTGCACCGCGATGCGCTCCCGGCCGGGGGCGGACTCCAGCCGTCCCTCGTAGGCCAGCTCGGAGACGTACCCGGTCAGCGCCGGGTGCATCCGGTAGGTGCGGTCGAGGAAGACGCCGCGGTCCTCGGGCACGGTCGGGTGCCCCTCGAGCAGGTGCTCCAGCGCCGAGCAGCCGGACTCGCCGGGGTGCACCGCCTGCGTCGGCTGGGCCAGCTGCTGGGGGTCCCCGAGCAGCACCAGCGAGCGGGCGGAGCGGGCGACGGCGAGGGCGTTGGCCAGCGAGAACTGCCCGGCCTCGTCGACGACCAGCACGTCGACGGCCTCGGCGAGGTCCGGCCGGCACCAGAACCACGCCGTCCCGCCGACCAGCGACGCCGACCCGTCGAGCAGCCGGGCGGCCACGTCGGCGGCGTCCCTCGACCACTCGACCCCGGGCGCCCCGCAGGCCTGGTGCTCCTCGCACTTCTGCAGCGCCGGGCGGTCGACGGCGCGCAGCACGTTGCCGATCACCGCGTGGGACGTGGCGGTGACGCCGACCTTCTTCCCGGCGTCCAGCAGGGCGCGGATCAGCCGGGCGGCCGCGCGCGTCTTCCCGCTGCCCGGCGGCCCCTGGACGGCGAGCACCTGCCCGTCGAGCTCCAGCCCGAGCCGGACGACGGCGTCCCCCGCCTCCTCCCCCGGCAGCCGCCGGCAGTCGGCCGGGACCACCCGGTCCAGCAGCGCCCGCCCGAGGGACGGCCGGCCGGCGAGGACGTCCTCGGCGGTCGCCGCGATCGCCGCCCGCATGGCCGTGTCGGCCAGCGGACCCTCCGGGCCCAGGCCGCGCGGCGGCACCGGCTCCCTGGCGCTCTTGACCACGACCCGGCCGGTGACGGCGTCGACCTCGCGCACCTCGCCGACCCGCACGCGGGTGTCGACGTCGAAGGCCTTCGCGCCGACCGAGAGCTTGGTGTCCTGCGGCGGGAAGGTGAACGCGTAGAGCTTGCTGCGCTTCTCGGTGCCGATCTCGACCGGGCGCGACAGCCCGCCGAGCGCGGTGCGGTCCTCGACGAGCTCGTCGTCCTCCAGCTCGCCGCGGCTGAAGAACTCCCACCAGCCGGGCCGGGCCTCGCGGCGGTGCCACTGCACGAGGTCGCCCAGCAGCGCGTGCCCCGCCCCGGCCAGCCGCTCGACGAGGGCCAGCTCGGCGACCTCGGCCTCCGACCGCGGGGCCGGCGCGGCGACCTCGGACGCCGCCGGGCGCGGCTGCTCCCCGTGCTCGGCCTCCAGCTCGGCGCGCTGGGTCTCCAGCCAGTCGTGCAGCTCGCGGGTGGAGTCGACGTCGTCCCGGTTGTAGTCGTGGATGGCCCGCAGCCGGGCCGGGTCGCGGTCGGTGAGCCACTTCTCGTACTCGACGACGCTGCTCATCGCGTCGGCGACGTCCCCGGTGTGCTCGCGCCCGTAGAAGGCCTCGACCTTCTTGATCGAGTAGGACTCCTTGCTGATCCGCATCGCCTGGCGGACGACGGGGTAGAGGTCGACGAACCGCTCGGCGCGCAGCAGCTGGTCGAGCTCGGCCTCGCGGACGCCGTACCGGCCGGTGAGCCGCTTGAGCGCGCTGACCTCGTAGGCGGCGTAGTGGTAGACGTGCATGCCCGGGTCGGCCCGCCACGCCTCGACGACGCGGTCGACGAGGTCGGTGACCATGCGCCGCTCCTGGTCGGCGTCGTGCGCCCAGAGCGCCGTGAAGGCGCCCGTGCGGTCGCCCAGGCCGGCGAGGTACTCCAGGCCCGCGCCGTCCCCGGCCAGCGGGTCGCCCTCGAAGTCGAGGTACAGGTCGCCCGGGCTCGGCGCGGGCAGCCGCAGCAGGCCCTGCGCGGGGATCGGCGGGAGCAGGGTGCGGGTGGGCCGCCCGGCGTGGCGGCCGCGCAGCTGCTCGCGGGCCTGGTCGCGCAGCCGCTCCCGGGTGGCCCGGCCGATGCCGGTCGCGCGCAGCGTCTCGTCGTCGGCCCCGGCGAGCTGCTCGACGGTGGTGACGCCGGCGGCCAGCAGCGCGGCCCGCTGGTCGCGGCGCAGCCCGGCGACCAGGCTCAGGTCGTCCCCGCGGCGCAGCTCGTCGGAGCAGCGGGCCGTCCAGGTGCAGCGGTCGCAGTAGGCGGTCGGCACCGGCGCGGTGGGCGGGACGTCGGCGACGAACCCCTCGAGCCGGGCGCGGGCCCGGCGGGCGTAGGCGGCGACGTCCACCAGCCGCCAGGGCCGGGACCCGCCGTCCCCGGTGACGATGCAGATGCGCTCGGGCGTGCGGCCCTGGAGGGTGGCGAGCCGGGCCGCGTAGGTGGCCGTCTGCAGCAGTGCCGGCACCGTGATGCGCCGGGCGAGCTTGGCGTCGGCGACCTCGTAGGACCAGTCCCCCAGCGCCGAGGGCGCTGCGACGCGCAGCAGGAAGTCCGCCTGCCCGCCCCAGGTGCCGTCGGAGAGGGTGGCCTGGTGGACGACGTCCACGCCGGCGCGCATCGCCTCGAGCGTGGCCGCCTCGCTGCGCCGGCCCTGCAGCCGGACCACGGTGAGGCCCTGCTCCTCCAGGGACTCCAGGTAGGCCAGCTCGTGGGCGATGCCGAGGTCGGCGACGAGCACGGCCTGGTCGCCGGCGCCCTCGGGCGGGGGCTGCAGCGCGCCCGTGGCCACCGCGAGGTTCAGCGCGGTGAGGTGGGCGCACTCCTGGTGGCGGGTCAGGTCGCTGGGGCTGAGCACCAGCCGGCCGGCGATCCGGTGCACGGGTTCAGCCCCCCGTCGCGCGAGCGGCGGTGGGCAGGAGCAGGTCGGGCAAGGGTCCCCCGTGGTGGTGCCGGTCGTGGAGCGCCGACGACCCTGTCATGCCGGTCGGCGCCCGCGAAGCCCCCGCGCCGCGCGGGCGGAACCCGTCGTCCCGCCGCCCGGCAGCGGCTAGCCTCGGCACGGTGCCGAAGCGCTCCCGCCGCCCCGCACGCGGCACCGGAAGCCGCCCGAGGAAGGCGCGGCCGCCGCGGCGGCGCCGCGACGGGGCGCCGTCCCGGCAGGAGGGTCCCGACCTCGTCGACGAGATCGCCGGCGCCCTCGCCGCGGACCACCCGCTGCCGCTCCTGGGGCTGGTGAGCTCCTTCCTCGACGCGTTCGGCGGCGACCCCTCCCCGCTGGACCCGCGCCCGCCCGGGTGGCCGACGCTGGACGACCTGCTGCAGAGCTTCGTCGAGGCCCCGCTGCCGGAGACCTCGGCCGTGCTGGCCGGGATCGCCGGCCTCTCCGGCGACGAGGTGCTGAGGTCGCGGGTGCGGCGGGAGATCGCCGCCCGCGGCGACGTCCTCCCCCGGTGGCTCGCCGAGCTGCACCGATCGGTGCCCGCCGATCGCGCCGTCCAGGTGCGGCACGTGCTCGGCGACTCGGAGGACCTCGTCGTCGGGATCCGGTTCGCCGACGGCTCCGACGCGTGCGCCGTCGTCCTGGTCGACCACAACATGGGCGGCGTCGCGAAGGACGCCTTCGTCGTCCCCGGACCGCTCCCCGAGGTGGTCGCCCTGCTGCAGGAGGCGGCGGGGGACGACCCGGACACGAGCCTCGAGGACCTCGACCCCGCCGACGCCCGGGCGCGGATCACCGAAGCGGTCGCCCTGGGCGCCCACGTCTACCCGCCGCTGGAGTCCGAGACCTGGCCGGGCTGCCGGCCGTTCGTCGAGTGGGTGGTGCGCCTGCTGCCGGCCGGCGGCACGGGCTACGTGCGTCCGGAGTGGAGCGAGGCGGACACCCGGGCGCTGGCCGAGCGCTTCCTCGCCTCGCCCCACGGCACCGGCCCGGACGATGCCGACGCGCGCCTCCTGCTGGACCGGTTGCTGTGGTTCGGTACGGACTACGGGCCGGGTGACCCGATGCGCTGGAGCCCGACGGCGGTGGAGATCCTGCTGGCGGACTGGATCCCCCGGAAGGTGGTCGCCGAGGCGGAGCACCTGGCGCGGGTCCCGCAGCTGCTGCGCGCCTTCATCCGGTTCTGCCACGCCGAGCGCGGCATCCGCCCCGAGCTGACGGCCGAGACGCTGGCCGCCGTCGACGAGTTCGAGCCCGGCTACCAGCAGGCGATCCGGACACCCCGGCCGCAGGGGCCGGACGCGCTCCTGGCCGCCATCGGCGCGCTCGACCCCGCGGACGCCGCCCGGCCGCCGGAGGACCCGCTCGCCCTGCCCCCGGCGTCGGCCCGGGCCCGGCTCGGCGACCTCGTCGGCGGCGGGGCCGCCCTCGACCGCCTCGACGGCGCCCCGCTCCCGGACGAGCCGTTCCGCTGGGACGGCGTCCCGGAGCAGGCCCGTGCGCGGGTGGGGGCGGTCCTGGAGCTGGTCGACCGCTGCTGCGACGAGCTGTTCGACGTCGAGCTGCGGACGGCGGCCCGCCGGGTGCTGGCCCGGGTGGCCGCCACCGACCCCGCGCCGCTGCGCCGCGGCCGGGTGGAGGGAGCGGCCGCGGCGGTCTGCTGGCTGGTGGCCAGGGCGAACGACGCGTTCACGGAGCGCCGGATCGCCGTCCGCGACCTGGCCGGCTGGTTCGGGGTCTCCGAGAGCACCCCCGCCGCACGGGCCAAGCCGCTCCTGCAGGTCCTGGGCATCGACCCGTACGACTACACCGCCGGCCCTCCGGGGCTCCGGTCGCCGGACCAGCTGACCTCGAGCACCCGGCGGGCGCTGATCGAGATCCGCGACCGGCTGCCCTGAACCGGTCCGTCGGGGACGCCGCCGCGGTGGCCGTGGCCCGCCCGCGGCTGATCCCCCCCGGGCGCCTCCGTCCGTGAGTGCACCTGCACTCACGGACGGAGGCGCCCGGGAGCAGGTGGGGTGCTCCTCCGGGCGGCACCGCGGTGACAGCGCCACGACAGGGAGCCCGCCGACCCTGGTCGCACCAGCCGCACCACCGGGAGGAGAGCACCCCGATGTCCGAAGCAGTCTTCCGCGCGCACATCGAGCAGATCTGGAACGACCAGGACCCGGCCGGCATCGAACGCTTCATCGCCCGCACGTACCGCGGCCACGACCCGGCGGAGCCCGAGACCATCGTCGGCGTCGACGGGTACAAGGAGCACTTCCGGGTGCTCACGACCGCGTTCCCGGACATGCGGATCACGATCGAGGAGACCCTCGGCGTAGCCGACCGCGTCACGGCGCGGTGGTTCGTCGAGGCCACCCACCGCGGCGACTTCGGGGGCATCCCGCCCACCGGGGTGCGTGTCCGGGTCCAGGGCATCAGCGTCGTCCGGATCGCCAGCCGCCAGCTGGTCGAGGAGCACGGGATCACCGACGCGCTGGGGCTGATGAGGCAGCTCGGCGTCGTCCCCGGGACCGTGCGGCCCCCCTCGATCCTGGTCTAGCGCCCGGCCGTCGCTCAGCGCACGCGGACGAGCACCCTGCCGGCGGCCCGGCGTTCGTCCAGCTCGCGGATCGCCGCGGCGGCGTCCTGCAGCGGGAGGACCCGGCCGATCGGCGGGGCGATGGCGCCGGAGCGGATCAGCGGCACCAGGTCGCGCCACTGCCGGCCGGGCAGGTCGGGCTCGTCGGCCCACAGCTCGGCCGAGGCCACGCCCATCACCGTGGTGTTGGTCAGCAGCAGCCGGCTGACCTTCACGGTGGGGATCTCACCGCCGGTGAAGCCGAGGACCAGCAGCCGGCCCTCCCGGGCCAGCGAGCGCAGGGAGTCGGGGAAGCGGTCCCCGCCGACCGGGTCGACGACGACATCCACCCCGCGCCCCCCGGTCAGCCGCCGGACCTCGTCGCGGAAGCCGTCGACCGGCACGACGTCGTGCGCCCCGGCGGCCCGGGCGACCTCCGCCTTCTCGGGCGTGGACACGACCGCGACGACCCGCGCGCCGGAGGCCGCGGCGAGCTGGCAGGCGGCGGCCCCGAGACCCCCGGCGGCACCGTGCACCAGGACGCGCTCGCCCGCCTCCAGCCGCGCCCGGCGGACCAGGGCGAAGTGCGCCGTCAGGTAGTTCAGCGGCAGGGCGGCGGCCCGGTCGGAGGGGACGCCGTCCGGCAGCGGGAACACCATGGAGCCGTCGACCGCGACGGTCTCGGCGAGGCCACCGGTGGTCGGCAGGGCCGCCACCCGGTCACCGGCGCGGAAGCCCGCGGCGTCCGCCCGCACCACCCCGGACACCTCCCACCCGGGCGTGAACGGCAGGTCGGGTCGCCGCTGGTACCGGCCCCGCGTCTGCAGGACGTCGGGGAAGGTGACGCCGGCGTGCTCGACGTCGACGAGCACCTGGTCCGGCCCGGGCACGGGCTCCGGTCGCTCCCGGACCTCCACGGCATCCGGTCCCGTGAGCGCGGTGATCATCGCGGCACGCATGACGCACGCTAGAACACCGCGGAGCCCGGCGCCGGGTCCACCGACCCCCTCCCGGCGCTAGGCTCTTCCGGTGGCGGACCACCTCCGTGCACTCCGGCAGGCGCTGGTCCTGCTGCTCGCCTCCGGCGTCGTCGCGCTCGCCGCCGCGGGCGTGTGGTCCCTGCTGCAGGACGGCGGTTTCCGGTCGAAGTTCGCGATCTCGCTGCTCGTCATCGCCGGCCTCCTCGCCCTGACCAGCGGCACGGTGCTGCCCCGGAGCGGCTTCCTCGAGTCCCGGCTCGTCCACGGCGAGGTCCCGGAGCGGGAGGGGCCCGCCGCCGGCGAGGGGCTCACCGGCCTGGGCGTCTTCGCGTTCGTGTCGGTGCCGTTGCTCGTCATCGGGGCCGTCCTCCTCGGGTGACCCGGCGCCGGCCGCACCGCGCCCGGTCGGGGTCCGGCCGGTCGACGGGCCGGGACCTCCGGCCCTGCCCGCGGGGTCCGGTCGGCACCCTGCGGCCGACCGGGCGGCGCCCTAGCGTCGGGGTTCCGCACCCACCGGCGAGAGGGACAGCGTGCGCGCAGTGCAGTACCGGACCATCGGCGGCGAGCCGGAGGTGGTGGAGGTCCAGACCCCGGAGCCCGGGCCGGGCCAGGTGCGGCTGCGGGTGACCGCGGCGGGGCTGTGCCACTCGGACGCCTTCGTCATGGGCCTGCCCGCCGAGCAGTACGTGTACGGGCTGCCGCTGACCCTCGGGCACGAGGGCGCCGGGGTCGTCGACGCGCTCGGCGAGGGCGTCACCGGCGTCGCGGTCGGCGACCCCGTGGCCGTGTACGGGCCGTGGGGCTGCGGGCTGTGCCACGCCTGCGCGCGCGGCGCGGAGAACTACTGCACCCGCGCGGCGGCCCTCGGCATCATGCCGCCCGGGCTGGGCTCCCCCGGGGCGCTGGCCGAGTTCATGCTGGTGGACGACGTCCGGCACCTGGTGCCCCTGGGTGACCTGGACCCGGTGGCCTCGGTGTCGCTGACCGATGCCGGGCTCACGCCGTACCACGCCGTCGTCTCCAGCCTGGAGAAGCTGCCGGCCGGGAGCACCGCGGTCGTCATCGGCGCCGGCGGCCTCGGGCACGTCGCGATCCAGGTCCTGCGAGCCGTCACCGGGGCGACGGTGGTCGCCCTCGACGTGAGCGAGCAGAAGCTGGACCTGGCGCGGGAGGTGGGCGCCCACCACGTGCTCCGCTCGGAGCCGGCGGTGGTCGACGCGATCCGGTCGCTGACCGGCGGGGTCGGCGCGCAGGCGGTGTTCGACATCGTCGGCGCGCCGCCCACCCTGGAGATCGCCCGACGGACGGTGGCCTCCGACGGCGTCGTCCAGATCGTCGGCATCGGCGGCGGGACGCTGCCCACCGGCTTCTTCTCCACGCCCATGGGGGCGTCGGTGCGGGCGCCGTACTGGGGCACCCGGACCGAGCTGGTGGAGGTGCTCGACCTGGCCCGGGCCGGGGCGGTGCACGTCGAGGTGGAGCGGTTCACCCTGGACGAGGCGCCGGAGGCCTACCGGCGGCTGCACGAGGGCACCATCCGCGGCCGGGCGGTCGTCGTCCCCTCGGCGTGACGCGCGCCCGCCGCGCGCGGGAGGCTGGGGCATGGCCGCCGACGTCCCGATCCTGCTGCTGGACGTCGACGGCGTGCTCAACGCCGTCGCCCCCGAGCTGCCGGCCGGGTGGCGGCGCGGGCGGTTCAACGGCTACGTGCTGTCGTGGGACCCGACGGTGACCGCGCGGCTGCGCGCGTGGCACGACGCCGACCGGGTGGAGATCCAGTGGCTGACCACGTGGGCCGGTGACGCCGACCGGCTGCTGGCCGAGCCGATGGGCCTGCCGCGGGGTCTGCGCGTGCACGCCCGGCCCGGCGTCGGGCCGACGGGCTTCGCCGGGGCGCTGTCGAGCGCGTCGGGCTGGTGGAAGCTCGACCTGGCCCGCGCCGTCGCCGAGGAGCACCCGGAGCGCCGCATCGTCTGGATCGACGACGACCTGGCCTACGAGGCCGCCGGCACCGGCGACTGGCTGGCGGCGAACCCGCACGTGCTCGTGGTGGCGCCGGACGTGTTCGCCGGCCTCACCCACGAGCACCTCGACGCCGTCGAGGAGTGGCTCGGGGGCTGAGTCCGAGCCCGACCGGGGCGGCGGGCCGCCGTCCCGTGCCGCTCAGACGCGGGCGGTGAGCAGCCGGTGCACCTGCTGGATGGCGATCGAGCCCTCCCCCACCGCGGAGGCGACGCGCTTGACCGAGCCGTGCCGGACGTCGCCGGCGGCGAGGACGGCCGGGACGCTGGTCTCCAGCCCCACCGGCGGGCGCTCGAACCCGCCCAGCGCGTCGTCGCTCAGGTCCGCCCCGGTCAGCACGAAACCGGCGGGGTCCCGCTCGATCTCGGGGGGCAGCCACCCGGTGCGCGGCTGCGCACCGATCATCAGGAACAGCGCGTAGGCGTCGACCCGCTCCAGCTCGCCGGTCCCGCGATCGCGCAGCACCAGGTGGTCCAGCCGCCCGTCGCCGCCGCCCCCGACGACCTCGGTGCCCGTGCGGACCTCGATGCCGGGGGTCTCCTCGACCTGGCGGACCAGGTAGTGCGACATGCCGGCCTCGAGCGCCGCGGCCCGCACCACGAGCGTGACCCGCTTGGCGTAGCGGGCCAGGTGCACGGCGGCCTGCCCGGCCGAGTTCGCGCCGCCGACGATGAAGACCTCCTCGCCCGCCACGAGCGGCGCCTCGGAGGCGGCGGCGCCGTAGAAGACGCCGGCCCCGTGCAGGGCCTCCAGCTCCGAGACGCCGAGGCGCCGGTAGCTGGCCCCCGTCGCCAGGACGACCGCGGAGGCGCACACGACGCCGCCGGTCTCCGAGGTCAGGACGACGTGGCCGTCCTCCCGCCGCAGGCTCGCGATCTGCTGCATGAAGGCGAAGCGGGCGCCGAAGATCCACGCCTGCTCGTAGGCGCGCCGGGCCAGGTCCCCGCCGGTGACCCCCCGGGGGAAGCCGAGGTAGTTGCGGATCGCGGAGCTCGCCGTGGCCTGACCGCCGAGGCTGCCGGAGTCGACGACCAGGGTGCGCAGCCCCTCGGAGGCCCCGTACACGCCCGCGGAGAGACCGGCCGGGCCGCAGCCGACGATCACGAGGTCGTACCGCTCCCCCGCCGGCTCGATCACCGTCCCCGCCGACCGGGCGATGTCCAGGTCGCTCGGGTCCTCCACGATCCTGCCGCTGGGCATGACGAGCAGCGGCAGCCGCCGCTCACCCGCGCCGTCGAGGACGGCCCGTGCCTCCGCGGAGTCGGCCAGGCAGAACCGGTGCGGCATGGCGCAGCGGCCGAGCACGTCGCGCAGTTCGTACGCCCGGCCCGACCAGGTCTCGCCGATCACGTCGATGGTGTGCGGGGCCCGGCGTGCCGCCTCGGCCCAGGTGAGCAGGAAGCTCGACAGCGCCAGGTGGAACGACTCGTCCGGCGGCGGGGCCGGTCGCACGACGTACTGGTCCATGCGCCCGCGCGCGATCTCCTCGAACATCGCGTCGCCGACCTCGGCGATCCCCACGTGCTCCCAGCCGAGGAGCAGGACTCGCTGGGCCTGCGGGAACAGCGGCCGCACCTCCGCGAGCACCTCCGTGCCCGGCTTCCCGGCGAGCTCCTCGGCCGCGAGCACCAGGGCGACCTGCTCGCCGGCCAGGGCCAGCTCCTCCAGGGTGGCCAGCGCCTCGCCCGCCGAGCGCAGGCAGCAGATGCGGTAGTCGGAGGCGTAACGGTTGCGCAGCTCGCGCTCGACGCGTTGCAGCAGGGTGGGGTCGTCGTCCACGGCGACCAGCAGCGGAGCGCTCATGTTCGCTCTCGATCGGGGTCGGCTGGTGCCCGGGCCCGGTTGACCCGGACCCGCCGACCCTAGGAACCCGCTGCTCCCGGCGCCAGGGTGCGAAGGTCCCTTTCCCCGCCGCGCCGGGCGGGGGGCGGCTCGCCGGTGACCTGCGGCGACGCGCTGTCACCCGATCGGCGGCGGTGGCCGGTAGGCCTCGGCGCGGTGCGCGATCCGGACGACGAGCACCGTGCGGGTGCCGTCGTCCACGTCGATGAGCACCCGGTAGTCGCCGCGGCGTGCGCTGCGCAGGCCCGCGAAGTCACCGGCCAGGGGCTTGCTGAGCCCGAGGGGGTTCTCCGGGAGGACGGTGGTGAGGAACTCGACGACGGCCACGGCGGACCGGGTCGGGAGCCGGGCCAGCTGCCGGCGGGCCGCCGAGGCGATCCGGACCTCGTAGGGGGAGGTCACTCGCCGAGCCCGTACTCCGCTCTCAGTTCGGCCGCGGAGGTGGTGCGCCCGTCGGCCAGCTCACGTCGGGCCCGCTCGACGTCGTCCCGGACCCCCGGCTGGGACAGCCAGAAGATCGTCTCGTGCAGGGAATCGAGGTCGGACTTGGCCATCAGCACGGCCGCCTCTCGCCCGTGCCGGGTGATCGTCACGATGTCGTGCGTGGTCTCGGCAGCCTCGACCAGGGCGGAGAGCCTGTCCTTGGCCTCGCTCAGCGGCACGGTGGTCATGCGCCGAGGATAGCCGGAATTCTGGCCAGGACGGCCGACTCCGACACCTGCTCCACCCATCAGGCGTCGGCCAGCGCGTCCCGCCACTCGACGCCGCGGTTCTCGGCCGCGACGGCGTCCATGACGTCCAGCACCGGCTCGACCGTGCAGGTGAAGGCGGCGTAGATGGTGGTGAGGTACTGCAGGTCGGCCGGTTCGTCGGTCTCGATGACGGCGTAGCCGCCGAACTCACCGACGCGGACGACGAACTGGTGGAAGGTCAGGCTCTTCGGCATCTCCCACTGGGAGAAGACGTCGAGGATGCGCTTCTGCGTGGCCTCGTACTCCGCGGCCGACCCGGCCGGCCGCTCCCGCCAGGTGAGGACGTACTTCATGTCGGCCCCCCTCGGACGCCCCGAGGTTCCCGGGTTCCGCGACCGGCGGGAAGGGGGACGGCGACGGCCGGCACCCGACTCCCGCCGTCCCGACGCGTCGGCACAACTGGTCCACCGGCGGTCGCTCCCCGGCACGGCCCGTGGGGTAGGCACGCGCCGTGGACACGCGCACGCTGCTGCTCGGGGACTGGACACCGGTCGTCCGGGACGGCATCGACGTCCTGCGGCTGGTGATCCTCGGCGGGGCCGTGGTGTACGCCGCCGCCGGGGACTGGGGCGCGGCGGCGCTGCTGGCCCTGCTGGGCGGCATCACGCTCGTCGCGCGGGTGATCAACCTGCCGCGCCCCTACGACCTGTCGCTGACCCTGGCGATGGCGCTGCAGGGGTTCGGGGAGGTCCTCGGGCTGTACGACGAGTGGGTGCGCTTCGACGACCTGGTGCACGTCACCGTGCCGATGCTCACCGCGCCGGTCGTGTACATCGCCCTGGCCCGGGTGGAGGTGGTGCCCGACCCCCGCGACGAGACGCACCTGCCGCACTACATCGGCATCGGGGTCGTGACCGCCGCGCTGGGCATCGCCATCGGGGCGCTGTGGGAGGTCTACGAGTGGCGCTCGGACGCCTGGTTCGGCACGAACCTCTCGGAGGGCAACGACGACACCAACGGCGACCTGGTGCGTGACACCCTGGGCTCCCTGGTCGGCGGCGCACTGCTCGTCGTGTGGACCCGCTTCGGCTGGGGCTCGGTGCGGCGCATCCCCGGGGTGAACACCCACGAGGACGTCAGCGCCTGACCGGCACAGACCTCGGGTCCCGGAGGAGCGCTCTGCGGGGCGTCCCGTCGGCGGGCACGGACCTGTTGACACCCCTCCCCGGCGGGTCGAGGTTGGTCCGCACCAGGCCGGACGACCGGTGTGCGGGGGTCGATCGGCCGCCGCACCGCTGGGAGGCCGCCATGCCCACGCCGGAAGAGCGGGTCACCGAGCTGCTGGCCGAGGTCGGCGGCGAGGCCGCCCCCGCCGTCCTGCTCTGCGACCGCCATCCGGCCGACCGGGTCGCGCTCACGGTGGTCGAGGGTGATCTGTCCGGCCGGGACCTCACCTACGGCCACCTGCGGGTTCGCTCGGAGCAGGCGGCCGCGGCGCTGGCCTCGCTCGGGGTCCGGGCGGGCGACCGCGTCGCCACGCTGATGGGCAAGGGCGAGGACCTCGTCGTCACCGTGCTGGGCATCTGGCGCCTGGGTGCGGTCCACGTGCCCCTGTTCACCGCGTTCGCCCCGGCGGCCATCGGTGCGCGGCTGCTGCCGAGCCGCACCACGGTGGTGGTGTGCGACGCCGATCAGCGGGCCAAGCTCGACCCGGGGCCTGACATCCCGGCCGATGCGCCGTGGCGCGTCGTCGTCACCGGGGATCCGGCACAGCGCCGCCCGGGGGATGCCGGGCTGGACGACCTGCTCGACGCGCAGCTCCCCGGTTACGCCGCCGCGGTGCGGCGGCCCACCGATGCGCTCATCCACCTGTTCACCTCGGGGACGACCGGAGCCCCCAAGGCGGTCCCGGTCCCGGGCGGCGCCCTGCCCGGCATCGCCGTCTACCTCGAGTACGGCCTGGACGTGCGCGCGGACGACGTCTTCTGGAACATCGCCGACCCCGGCTGGGCGTACGGGCTGTACTACGGCATCGTCGGCCCGCTCCTCACGGGCCGCCGGAACCTGCTGCTGCGCGCCGGCTTCGACGTGGGGACGACGTGGGAGGTCCTCGACCGGTTCGGCGTCACCAACTTCGCCGCGGCCCCGACGGTCTTCCGCGCCCTGCGTGCCGGGGAGGCGCAGGCGCCGTCCGCGGGACTGCGCCTGCGGGTGTGCTCGAGCGCCGGTGAACCGCTCAACCCCGAGGTGGTGTCGTGGGCCGAGCAGCGGCTGGGGGTGCCCGTCCGGGACCACTACGGCCAGACCGAGCTCGGCATGGTCGTCGTCAACGGCTGGCACCCCGACATCCGGGCCGAGGTGCGGCCCGGGTCGATGGGGCGCCCGATCCCCGGCTACCGGGCCGCCGTGCTCGCCTCCGGCGAGGACGTGGCGGCGCCCCCCGGCGAGCCGGGTCGCCTGGCCGTCGACGTGCCGGGCAGCCCGCTGATGTGGTTCACCGGGTACGCCGACGACCCCGAGCGGACGGCGGAGCGGTTCAGCGCCGATCGGCGCTGGTACCTGACCGGCGACGTCGCGTCGGTGGACGAGGACGGCTGGTTCTCCTACTCCTCGCGCGACGACGACGTGATCATCATGGCGGGCTACCGGATCGGGCCCTTCGAGGTCGAGTCGGCCCTGGTGTCGCACCCGGCCGTCGCGGAGGCGGCGGTGATCGGCGTACCCGACGCACTGCGCGGCGAGGCGATCGAGGCCTACGTCGTCCTCCGCGACGCCGGGTCGGCGGCGCCGGGCCTGGTCGAGGAGCTGCGGGAGCACGTCAAGCGGCGCTACGCCGCCCACGCGTGCCCCCGGCGGATCCACGTCGTCGCCGCGTTGCCGCGCACGCCGAGCGGCAAGGTGCAGCGCTTCGTCCTGCGCGAGCGGCGCCGCAGCGAGGCCGACCGGCGGGAGCCGAGCAGCAGCCCCGCCTGAGCCGTCGACCGCCCCGGCCGACGGTGGAGCTGGTCTCCCGGGGCTGACGGGCGCCTACCAGGTGTCGACGTTCGGCCGCACCCGCCCGGCCGGGCGCGGGGTGTCGGCGACCTCGCGGGTGAGCGTGGCGATCCAGCGGCGGGTGTCGGCGGGGTCGACGACGTCGTCGATCTCCCAGTGCGCGGCGACGTTGAGCCCGCGGCCCTTCTCGTAGGAGGCGGCGACGGCGGCCTCGTAGGCGGCCTGCCGCTCGCGCTCGTCCTCGATCGCGGCCAGCTCGCGGCGCATGCCCAGCCGGACGGCGCCCTCCAGGCCCATCGGCCCGAACTCGCTGGTTGGCCAGCCGACGGCGAACCGCGGCACCTTCATGCTGCCGCCGGCCATCGCCTGCGCGCCGAGCCCGTAGGCCTTGCGGACGACGACCGTGCCGATCGGCACCGACAGGTTCGCGCCGGTGACGAACAGCCGGGAGAAGTGCCGCACCGTCGCCGTCTTCTCCGACTCGGGGCCGACCATGAAGCCGGGGGTGTCGCAGAAGGAGACGACCGGCAGCCGGTGCGCGTCGCACAGCTGCAGGAACCGGGCGGCCTTGTCGGCGGCGTCGGCGTCGATCGCGCCGCCGAGGTGGGTGGGCACGTTGGCCAGCACGCCGACCGGGGCGCCCTCCACCCGTGCCAGGGCGGTGACCATCCCGGCGCCCCAGCCGTCCCGGAGCTCGAGCACCGAGCCCTCGTCGCACACGCTGCGCACCACCGCCCGCATGTCGTAGGCGCGCTTGCGGTTCTCGGGCACCAGGTGCCGGGCCAGGCGGGGGTCGGGGGCGGTCCAGCCCTCGACGGGGCCGGCGAAGTAGGAGAGGTACTGCCGGGCCGCGGCCACCGCTGCGGCGTCGTCCGGCACCCGGAGGTCGACGACGCCGTTGGCGTGCTGGACCTCGATCGGGCCGATCTCCTCCGGCGCGACGACGCCGAGCCCGCCGCCCTCGATCATCGCCGGGCCGCCCATGCCGATGTTCGCGTCCTCGGTGGCGATGACGACGTCGCAGGTGCCCAGCAGCGCGGCGTTGCCCGCGAAGCACCGCCCGGACGCGATGCCGACGGTCGGCACCAGGCCCGACAGCCGGCCGAAGAGGGTGAAGGCCATGGTGTCGAGCGCGGAGACGATCGGCAGGTCGACGTCCCCCGGCCGGCCCCCGCCGCCCTCGGCGAACAGCACGACCGGCAGCCGGCGGGTCTCGGCGAGCTCGAACAGCCGGTCCTTCTTGAGGTGGCCGCGCAGGCCCTGGGTGCCGGCGAGGACGGTGTAGTCGTAGGAGACGACGACGGCCGGGGCGCCGCCGATCTCGGCCAGGCCGCCGACGACGCCGTCGGCCGGGGTGGTCCGCTCGAGCTCCTCCCGGCTGCGGCGGCGCTCCTGCGCGGCGATGGCGAGCGGGCCGTACTCGAGGAAGCTGCCCGGGTCGACGAGGTCGGCGAGGTTCTCCCGCGCCGTCCGCCGCCCCTGGGCGTGCCGCCGGGCGACCGCCTCGGGGCGGTGCTCGTCGAGGCCGAGCTCGTGCCGCCGGCGCACCTCGGCGAGGTCGGCCCGCTCGGCGTCGAGGTCGAGCTCGGCCGCGGCCTCCCGGTCGCGCCCGGCGTCGTGCTCGACGGTGGCCAGCAGCTGGCCCTGCCGGACGGTCTCCCCCACCGCGACCGCGACCGACCGCACCACGCCGCCGGCCGGCAGCGCGACGACGTGCTCCATCTTCATCGCCTCGAGGACGACGACCGCCCCGCGCGGCTGGACCGCCGTCCCGGGCCCCGCCTCGACGGCGACGACCGTGCCGGGGACCGGCGCCCGCAGCGCGTCCTCGTCGGCGTCGAGCGGCTCCTCGGTGCCCGACGCGTCGGGCTGCCCGGCGACCAGCTCGGCGGTGCGGTCGTCGACGAAGGTCGTCGTGGCCTGCTCGACCTCGGGGTGCGCGAGCAGCGCGCGCAGGAAGCCGGCGTTGGTGGCGACGCCGCGGACGTCGAGCTCGGCCAGCGCCCGGCCGGCCTTCCGCAGCGCCCCGGCGAGGTCGCGCTCGGAGACGACGACCTTGGCCAGCAACGGGTCGTAGCGCGCGCTCTGCCGCACGCCCTGGCGGGCCGCGGTGTCGACCCGCACGCCGGGGCCGCCGGGGAGGGTGAGCGCGGTGATCGTGCCGGCGGAGGGGACGACGGCGCCGTCGGCGGTCACGGTCTCGGCGTTGACGCGGGCCTGCACCGCCCAGCCGACGCTGCGCGGCGGGCCGTCGGCGAGGCCGAGGTCGGCGAGCGTGGCGCCGGTGGCGACGCGCAGCTGGAGGCGGACGAGGTCGAGGCCGAGGGTCTCCTCGGTGACGGTGTGCTCGACCTGCAGCCGCGGGTTGCACTCGAGGAAGACGTGCCGCTCGGGGTCGTCGGCGGCGACGAGGAACTCGACGGTGGCCAGGCCGGTGAGCCCGGCCTCCCGGGCGAGGACGGCGGCGGCCGCGTGCAGCCGCCGGCGGACGGGCTCGGGCAGGTGCGGGGCGGGCGCGATCTCGACGATCTTCTGCCGGTGCCGCTGCAGCGAGCAGTCGCGGTCGCCGAGGACGACGACGTCGCGGCGGGCGTCGCCGAGCACCTGCACCTCGACGTGCCGGGCCCGCTCCAGCCAGGCCTCGGCGAAGACCGTGCCGTCGCCGAAGGCGGCCCGCGCCTCGGACGACGCGCGGGCCAGCGCGGCGGCCACGTCGTCGCCCGGCCGGACCAGCCGCGTGCCGCGCCCGCCGCCGCCGGCGCGGGCCTTGAGCAGCACCGCGCCGGTGTCCGCGAGCAGCGCCTCGACCTCCTGCGCCTCGACGCCGGCGTCCGTGCCGCGCAGGACGGGGATGCCGGCGGCCTCGGCCAAGGCCCGGGAGCGGACCTTGTCACCGAAGAGCTCCAGCGCCTCCGCCGGCGGGCCGACGAAGGTGACGCCGGCGTCGGCGCAGGCGCGGGCGAGGGCCGGGTGCTCGGAGAGGAAGCCGTAGCCGGGGTGCAGCAGGTTGCAGCCGGTCGCCGTCGCGGCGGCCACCACCGCGGCGACGTCGAGGTGGGCGGCCGGGCCGGTGCCGGGCAGCGGGTGCGCCTCGTCGGCCGCGGCCAGGTGCGGGGCGTCGGGCTCGTCGGCGGCCGCGACCGCGACCGACGTCGTCCCCTCGGCCGCGGCGGCGCGGGCGATGCGGACGGCGATCTCCCCGCGGTTGGCGATCAGCAGGCGGTGCGCGGCGGCCATCCCCGGATGCTCGCACGGCACCGTGATCGCCCTGTGCCCGCCGTCACGAGCGCCGGGCCGCGCCGTGCACGGCTCGCGGGTTCAGCTGGGCGTGCCGGCGCGGACCAGTTCGGCGGCCTCCGTCTCCACCGCACCGGCGAGCACGTCGACGTCCTCGACCACCGCAGGGTCGGCGACCAACCCGAAGCACAGCCGGTCGGCGACCGACACCACGGCCACCCGGAGGGCGTGGTGCCGGCCGACCTCGGCGAGCGAGTGCAGGGTGTCGACCCGGGCGCCCAGCACGCTGACCGGTCCGGTCGGCCCCCGCACGTTCGACACGTTGAGCGCGAAGGCCCGCCCGCTGCGCTGCAGCCGCTGCGACCAGTGCGCCAGCCGCGGGGAGGCGCGGGCCAGCCGGGCCATCAGCTCGTCGAGCTCCTGGGCGTCGTGCCGGGTCTTGCGCAGGGCGGTCTCGGTGCGGACGGCGGCCAGCCGCACCCCGACGTCCGGCTCGTCGACCGGGAGGTCCACCCGGAACCACGAGTCGCGGTTGCCGGCCGCGTCACCGGCGGGGTGCAGCGTGACCGGCACCTTGACCCGCAGCCGGCGCAGCGGGCCGTGCCGGTGCTCCAGCCAGCGGCGCAGCGCACCGGCGACGACGGCGAGCACCGCGTCGTTCACCGTCGCGCCGGCCAGCGCGCTAGCGGCGTCGTGCAGGGCGGGCAGCGGGGCCGTGGCGAGGGCGACCGCGCGGTCGCGGCCCACCCGGGCGTCGAACGGGGAGCGGCGCAGGCCCGGCAGCAGCTCGCCGGAGAGGACCCCGGCGAGGTCGTGCCGCGGGGTCTCGCTGCCCGGCGGGTCCCCGGGTGCGTGCGCGGCGCGGGGTGCGGGCACGGCGGGGGCGGCCCTGGGAGCCGGTGCGGTCGGGGCGTCCCAGAGGACGTCCTGCGCCAGCCGCATGGCCGTGGTGCCGTCGGCCAGCGCGTGGTGCACCCGCCAGACCAGGGCCGCACCGCCCCCGGCCAGCGGCCCGACGAGGTCCATCCGCCACAGCGGCCGGCTCCGGTCGAGGCGCTGCACGAACAGCCGCGCCACCTCCTGGCGCAGCCCGGCCGGGTCGAGCGGGGTGGCCGCGTGGACGGCGCCCACGTGGGCGGCGACGTCCACCGCCGCGTCGGGGAGCCACACCGGTGCGTCGGCGGGGCCGGCCAGCCGCCAGGTCAGCCGTGGCGCGTCCGCGAGCCGGCGGGCCACCGCGTCGCGCAGCGCGGCCAGGTCCGGCGCACCGGGCGCCAGGCGGACCACCTTGCAGGTGTGCCCGACCACGTGCGCGCCCTCGAGGGCCAGGATCGCCCGGTCCTCGGCCGTCAGCGGGACCACCACTGGATCAGCCTGCTCGCCGAGAGGGTCGCCGGACAACCCGGTGCGGCACGACCGCGGTCAGCCGCGGGCGCGCCGCCGGGTGTGCCGGTCGTACAGCTCGAGCAGCTCGCTGGTGGCGGCGGCGTCGAAGGCCTCGGGGTCGAACTCCCCGCCGATCCACTCCCGCAGCTCGTCGTGCTCGGGGTCGTCCGGGTCGGCCAGCACCGCGAGCAGGCGCTCGTAGCCGTGCGGGCCGCCGCAGTCCTCCGGCGGGGCAGGCGCGGGCGCCGTCGAGGCAGCGCGGCGCCCCGGGGCCGACCGCGGGGAGCCGCTCCCCGATCCGGACGTCGTGCTCCCAGCCGTCGCCGAAGTCGTACTCGTAGGTGAACTCGCGGGTGACGGCCGCGGCGTCGCCGACGGTGACGGTGTCCTCGTCGCCGATCGGGTCGGGGAGGTCCTCGACGTCGCCGTAGACGACGCCGGCGACCTCGAACTGGTGCAGGTGGGCGTCCTGCCAGCCCATCGCGGTCTGCAGCACCGCGTGCAGCTGGCGCAGGGTCAGGGAGGCGGGGACGAGGAGCCGGCGCCAGACGGGGGGTTCGGTGTCGCGGAGGACGACGGTGAGCTCGACGGCCTCGTCCCGTCGCCCGGACGCCGGTGCGCCGGCGGGTCCGGCACTCGTGGTCTCCGCGCCCTGCCCGAGCAGCGCGGCGCGGGCCAGCTGCACCGCCCCGGCGCCGGGCCGCTTCTCCCCGTACCGCGGGCCCTCGAGCAGGCCCATCCGGTCGAGGACCGCGCTGGTGTCCCGCGTGAGCGCGATCGCGTCCACCTCCTCCGGCGGGCGGCCGGTGACCTCGTCGACCAGGCCGAGCGCAGCGAGGCACTCGGCGACCAGGGTCTCGGTGCGCGACCGCCCCGCGGCGACCGCGAGCAGGTACAGCAGGCCGGCGTCGCGCTCGACCTCGCCGCGGGCCAGCGGCAGGCGCTCGGCGACGTGCCACCACAGGCCGACCGGGTCGTCGGTCAGCCGCCGTCCGGCGACGGTGCGCAGCAGGACGCCGCGGTGCGTGCGCAGCAGGCCGAACCGGCGGGCGGAGTCCCGCAGCAGCAGGACCGGGAGGGTGTGCTCCTCCCGGTTGTGCTTGCCGATCCAGCGGTCCTCCCAACCGAGGCCGGTCATCGTCTCGGTGACGAGCGCGGGCGGCAGGTAGCCGGACTTGGTGAGCCGGACGCCGTCCCCCACCCGGGCCAGTAGCCACCGGTAGGGCTCGACGGCGGCCGGGTCGGGCACCGGCGCCGGGCCGGCGTCCAGGCCGGCGGCGTCGAGCAGCCGGAGCACCGGCACCGACCGGGTGCGGCGGAGCCGTTCGATCAGGTCGGCGGCCTCGCGAGCTTCCACCCGGGCATGGTGCCAGCCGCCTGGCCGGCGGACGGCGGGCCCCGAGCTGTTGCCCCTGCGCTTCCTCCGTCATTGAGTGCAGGGGGCACTCAATGACGGAGGCGCCGCAAGGGGACGCACCAGTTCCGGACGGCGCGGTTCCTGCCGATGGGAGGGACGTCCGGCACGGCCTGCCTTCGGACTTCCCGACGTCGATCAATTTTTCCACTTGATCGACAGTGTCGTTGAGACGACATTTTCCGTATGGCGCTGATGACCACCCAGCAGGCCGCCGAGCGGATCGGCGTCTCGGCCCGGCACGTGCAGCGCCTGGTGGCCGCCGGGGACCTGGTCGCGATCGGCCCCGACCGCATCGACCCCGAGTCCGT
Source organism: Geodermatophilus marinus (assembly GCF_003428645.1). Taxonomy (GTDB): domain Bacteria; phylum Actinomycetota; class Actinomycetes; order Mycobacteriales; family Geodermatophilaceae; genus Geodermatophilus. The sequence goes on from NZ_QVQH01000009.1 coordinate 51,559, forward strand.
GGCGCAGTGGATGGCCCAGCGGCAGGGCAGCCGGCTGCGGGCGTGGGAGGAGCCGACCGCGTGGGCCGCCGTCGCCCTGCTCGAGGAACTGCCGGCCCCGTGGCTGGGGCAGGCCCAGCGCTCGCGCCTCCGGTCGGCTCTGGCCGACGTCCCGGTGTCCGAGCTCGCGCCGCGGACGCGCAACCGGGCCACGGTGCACCGCTGGTCGGCGCACCCCCGCGCGCTCGACCACCTCGCGGCCGACGTCGTCGAGTCCGGTGCGACGCGGGGGATCGGCGGGCTGACCGCCGTCCCCGACCGGCTCGACGGGTATGTGCACGGCGCCGCACTGCCCCGGCTGGTGCAGCGCTACCGGCTGGAGAGCGACCCGGCGGGCAGCGTCACGCTGCGCGCGACGGGCATGCCGGGGGACGTCGTCGCGGAGCTGGCGCGCGGGCGCCGGCACGTGCTGGCCGGGCTGGACCTCGCCGGGTCGACCGACGCCCGGGAGCGCTCGGCTGGCGAGCGCCTCCTCGACCGGGCACGGGCGTCGCTCCGTGGCTGAGGTGCTGCGGGTCCCGACGCCGGCCGGCGGCTGGGGTCGCCCCTGGCCGGACGTCGCCGAACTGGCGGCCGGCGTCCCCTTCGAGGCGTGGACCCTCATCGGCGGGCTGATGGTCCAGCTGCACGCCGTCGCCGCGGGGCTCCCGGTGGTGCGGCCGACGAACGACGTCGACGTCCTGCTGCACGTGGAGACCGGCCGGGGCCGCGCCCAGCAGGTCGCCACCGCGCTGGAGGGGTTGGGCTACCGGCTCCGACCGAGCATCGACCCCCGCGCCGGGACGGCGCACCGGTTCGTCCGCGACGGGGCCACCGTCGACCTGGTGACGTCCGGCCCCGACCGCTCCGTCGTCGACGTGGTCGCCGCCGACCACGCCCCGCCGCAGCGGCTGGAGCGTTTCCGCGGCTACGACCTCGTCCAGGTGACCGGCGGGACGCAGGCGCTGCGGCGGACGGTGCTCGCCGAGCTGGAGATCACCGGACCAGCGCGGACGACGGTCAGCGTGCCCGACGCGTTCGGCGCGCTGATCCTCAAGGCGGCCGCGCACCGGACCGACGCCCGCGACCGGGAGCGCCACCTGACCGACGCCGCCGTGCTGCTGGCCTGCGTCGACCCCTTCGAGCAGCGCACGTCCTCGGGCAGCGACCGGTCCCGGCTGCTGCACCTGCGGGAGCACCTCGCGGACCCGACCGCCTCGGCCTGGCTCCCGCTGCCACCGGAGGCCCGGCGCAACGGTCAGGCCGCCCTCGACCTGCTCTGCACCTGAGCAGCCGGTCGACCGGTCGAGCGGCTCGTCACGACCATCCGGTATCAACGGCGGTATCATCCGCTCGTGGCCATGACGCTCCGCCTGGACGAGCAGGAGACCGAGGCACTGCGCCGCAGGGCCGCACTCGAGGGCAGGTCGATGCAGGAGGTGGCCCGCCAGGCGGTCCGGGACTACATCGAGCGCACCAGCAAACGGGAGCTGCTCGACCGGGTGCTCGACCAGGAACTCCCCCGCTACGCCGAGGCGCTGGAGCGGCTCGGCCGTTGATCTACCTCGACCTGGACGACCTGCTGCACGTCGCGCGGCGGACGCTGGGCGAGGTGCAGGTGCGCGACGTCGGCCTGCTGGAGTCCGCGTCCGCCCGACCGCGCGCCACGGCGTTCGGCGCCGACGCCTACCCGTCGATGCACGACAAGGCCGCGGCGCTGCTGCACTCCCTGGCGCGGACCCAGCCGCTGGTCGACGGCAACAAGAGGCTGGCGCTGGCCGCGATCGTCGCGTTCTACGGCGTCGACGGTGTGCGGCTCGCCCTGACCAACGACCAGGCCTACAACCTCGTGATGGCGGTCGCGGTGGGCGACCTCGACGACGTGGAGTCGATCGCCGGGCGGCTGCAGGCCGGCACGGCGCCGTGGACGTGAGAGGACGGGACGTCGATGGCTCGGGGCTCGCTACGGTCGCCCGGTGAGCAGGCAGATCGCCGTCCGACTGCCCGTGGAGCTCGTCGAGTTCATCGACCGGTTGGTCGCCGACGGCCGAGCGCCGTCCCGCGCCGCGGTCGTCAGCAGGGCGCTCCAGCGGGAGCGACGACGTGAGAGCGCAACTCGCGATGCGGCCGTCCTGGCCGCCGAGGACGGCGCGGCCGAGGACGACCTGGACGCCCTTGCGGAGCACGCCGTCCGTACGCCGTTCGACGACCTGCCGCCACCTCGCTGAGGCCCGACGTCTCCCGGCAGGACAGGACGAGCACGCCGTCGTGGTGACCCGCCGCTTCTCCGCCCGCACCCGGCACGGCCACGCCGTCTACGACCTGCACGGTCAGCGGCTCCGGCCCCGTCCCGGCACTCCCTACCCGCCCGGCGGCACGTCGCGTGGCACCGGGATCAGGTCTTCCAGGGGAGGGCGCTGGCCGGCTGATTCGGGCGCACGTGCCCCGGCCCGTGCCCGGAGGAGCAGCCGCCGGCCCGCGGAGCCGTCGCCGGTGACCGGGGCGGCGAGGTCGTCGACGTCCCGGTGGTCGGCAGGTCGGGAGGTCGGCAGGGTGACCGACGACGGCGACCGCCCCGAGTGCCCGATCCGGTGGGTTCCCGGCACGCCGCGGGTGGCCTGGCCGGGCGGTTCGCCGGTGCCGAGGTTGCGGGCGTAGCGCGGGTGGGCGCCGCCGGAGACCTGCAGCCGGATCCGGTGCCCGGCGCCGAAGCGGTGCGCGGTGTCGCGCAGGGCGACCTCCACCGCCCGCTCCCCCGCCGGAGGCGCCGTCCCGGGGCGCGGGTCGAGCCGGACCAGCCGGTCGGTGACGTTGACCGAGCGGCCGCGCTCGTCGACGTCGCACAGCCGCACGAAGACGTCGGCGTAGGGGTTGTCCGAGGTCAGGAACAGCCGCACCGTGGTGGCACCCAGCACCTCCACCGGCTCCTCCAGCGGCGCGGTGGTGAAGAGGCGGACGTCGCCCCGCGCCTCCAGCCGCCGGTTGTCCCGCCGCCCGGCCCCCCAGGCCAGGGTCGGCCCGCCGATCGACGGGGTGGGGTCCATCGGGTCGTACCGGAAGGTCGTGGCCCCCTCCCCCGGTGCACCGGCCAGGCGGCCCCCGCCGGCCAGGAACCAGGTGCGGTCGGCCCGCACTGCCGGCGGCCACTCCGGCAGCCGGCGCCACCCCGCGCCACCGGTGACGAACACCCGCACCCGGCTCGACCGGGCGGGGGACGGCGGCGCGCCGTGCACCGGCAGGTGGGCGGCCAGCCACGTCAGGCTCTCCGCGGTGGCGAGCGACGGGTCGACGGTCGCGTGCGCCCATGGGCCGACGGTCAGCCCGACGTCCACCCCGCGGCCGCGCAGCACCGCGTACTGGTAGAGCGTCTGCTCGAGGAACCAGTCCTGCCAGCCGCCGACGAGCAGGGTCGGCACGGTGGAGGAGTGCACGGCCGCCGTGGCGCGGTAGCGGTCCCAGTAGGGGTCGGACTCGTCCGGGTGGGCCAGCCACTCGTCGAACCACCGGGCCGGCGCCTCGCCGAACAGCTCACGCGGGCCGTGCAGCGGCAGCCGGTGCAGGTGCGGGGCCAGCCGCCGCTCCGCCGTCATCAGCCGGTAGGTCCCGTGCACCACCCCGCGCCGCTCCTGGTGGGCGACCAGCTCGGTCCAGACGGCCAGGTTCTGCAGTTGGAAGGCGCCGTCGAGCAGGCCCGCCCCCGCCACGTCGTGCGGGCCGACGAGGAGCACCATCGCCGCCAGCTCGGGTGGCGGGTCGAGCGCGAGCGCCCACTGGGTGTAGGCCAGGTAGCTGGGGCCCAGGGTGGCCAGCCGGCCGTCGAACCAGGGCCGCTCGCGCAGCCAGGCCACCGTGTCCTGCCCGTCGTCCCGCTCGTGCACCGCGGGGGTGAACTCGCCGCCGGAGCCGAACGTGCCCCGGACGCTCTGCAGCACCACCGCGTAGCCGCGCGCCGCGTACTGCACCGCGTAGGGGACGCCGGCCGGCGCGCCCCGCCCGTACGGGGAGCGCAGCAGCACGGTCGGGTGCGGCCCGGCGGAGCCCGGCAGGTAGACGTCGGCGCGCAGGACGGCGCCGTCCCGCATCGGGACGCCGACGCCGCGCAGCACCCGCACGGGCCCGGTCTCCGCCGGCAGCCGCCACCGCCGGCCGAGCGCGGTCCCGGCCAGCCGCGCCGCGCGGGGCAGCGGCTGCGCCGGGTCGGTCAGCGGCTGCGCCGGGTCGGGCAGCCGCAGCCCAGCCGGCGGGGTGGGGTCGATCGTGGCCACGGGCGCGTCCTGCTCTGTCCGGGGTGCGGCGGTTCCGGAACCTAGCCCGGGTCACCGACGCCGGCCCTCACCCCGCGGGGAGTAACGACCGCCGCTCCCCGGCAGGTCGGCGCGGCGTCCGCGGAGGTGGGCCGGTCCGGTCCCGTCCTCCCCGGACGAGCCGGCCTCCCCCGGTCATGCGCTGGCGACCGAGCCGGTGCCGGTGGGGACCAGCTCGACCCAGGTGGTCCCGGGTGCCAGCGTCACCGGGGCCCCGTCCGCGCCGGTCAGCGTCACCCGGTCGCCGATCCCCCGCTTGGACCACGTGGCCTCGACGGTGTGCCCGCCGGAGGCGACCAGCGCCTCGCCGGTGCCGGTCAGGATGGTCTCCGGGACGGGGTTGCCGGCCGGGTCGCGGGCGTCGGTCGCGACGACGTCCACCCGCAGGACGACGACGTTGGTGGCGCCGATCCGCCGGCCGTCCGCCTCGAGGGCCGGGGCGCTGCCCTCGCTGCGCAGCCAGCGCCCCTCCGCGTCGCTCCAGGCCCACCCGGGGGAGCTGACCCCGGAGAGCGTGAGCTCCAGCGTGGTGGCCGGCTGCCCCGCGGCGACGGCGGTCGGCTGCTCGCCGGCCGCGGGGTGGTCGAACTGGGCGCCGGGCGGGGTCCGGTGCGCGGCGTCGGCCTGGTCGACGAGGGTCTGCGGCGCCGCGTGGACGTTGTGCGGCGCCGCGCGGGTCGCCGTCCGGGAGAAGCCAGCGGCGCCGGAGTCCTGCCTGATCACCTGCAGGCCCGCGGCCTCCGCGGCGGCGACGTAGGGCGGCACGCCGCCCGAGAAGGCGAGCAGCCCACCCAGGGGCGCGGCGATCGCGGGGTCCATCGGCCGGATCGAGCGCACCGGGCCGATCTCGGGCGGGAGGGTGGAGTGGTAGACGGCGACGAACCGGGTGATCCCGCCCTCGACGACCTGCTCCCACACCACGTCCGCGGCGTTCAGCCCGGTCTGCGGGCGGGCGGCGGCGGAGTTCTCGATCTTCACCGCGAGCGCCGGGCGGTCGGCGACCGCGTCGACCGGGACGCCGGTCAGCGGCCAGGCCGGCGGGGACGGCGGAGTCGTCCGGGCGATGATCTCGCCGAGGACGGGCACGTCGCGCAGGTACTCCTCCGCCTGGTGCCAGGTGACCACGCCGGCGGTGACCAGGGCCACGAGCAGGACCGCGCGGAGACCGCGCCGGGGCCGCGACCTGCGGCGGCCCTTCGCAGTCCGCTTCCTGGCCGGGGCGGGCCGCTTGACCGGGGTGGCCCTCGCGGGCCGGGTGCCCTGCGGGGACCGGGTGCCCGTGGCGGTCGGCGCCCTCTTCGCGGCCGGGGTGCTTCTTCTCGGGGGACCGGACCGAGGCCGGGGCGCGGCGGAGCTGGGCACGTCGGGACCCCCGGATCGGCGAGGCGTTGCCCCCTCTGTATCGGCACGGCCTCGCGGGCTCGGCACCACGTTGCACGATGCTGCCGGACGCGTTCCGGGGCTTCGGCCGGGTATGGCGCCGACCGGGCTCAGAACTCCGGGACGCACCCCCCTCTCTCTCGAGCGTCCCCGATCCCTTGAGGTACCTAGGTGAGGTAGGTACCTTGTGGACGTGGAGACGATCGGCCTCCGGGAGCTGAACCAGAACCCGTCCCGCGCGGTGGCACGGGTACGGGCCGGCGTGACCGTCCTCGTCACCGACCGCGGCCGTCCGATCCTGCGCATGGTGCCCGAGGTCGAGCGGCCGGGCCTGCTCCACGACCTCGTGGCCGCCGGCGAGGCCACCGCACCGGTGGACCAGGGCATGCCGGAGCTCATCCCCGACCTCGCTCCCGAGCTCGACAGCCTGGCCGAGCTCGTGGTGGACGATCGGCGCCGCGAGCGCGGCCGTTGATCTACTTCGACACCAGCGCACTGGTGAAGTTCGTCAGGCGCGAGGCGGAGTCGGAGGCCCTGCGGGCCTGGCGCGGCCGGCTCGCCCCCGGCACCGAGCTGGCGACGAGCGAGCTGGCCGATCTGGAGATCACCCGCGCCCTGCTGCGCGCCGGCGTGGACCACCAGCGCGTGCCGTACGTGGCCGGGCAGGCGCTGCGCGGCCTCTACGTCCTGGACCTCAGCCGGGCGGTCCTCGTGCGGGCGAAAGGCTACCGGCTCCGGCGGCTCGGTTCGCTGGACGCCGTGCACCTGGCCACGGCCGAGCCCTTCGCCTCCGGGATGACCGACTTCGTGACCTACGACGACGAGCTGGCCGCCGCGGCGACCGAGGTGGGCCTCCCCGTGACGTCGCCGTCCTGACCGGACGGCCCCCATCGCCTTGGGCGCCGAGGTCCGGCAGCGGACGCTGCGCCCCGCCGGGTGAGGTGGACCGGGACGGGGCGCCCGGCACCGTTGTCCGACGGCCACGGGACGAGGACGCTCGCTCCTGCGGCGACTCCGCCGGGGCGTCGCCGCCGGCACGAGAGGAGCCGGGAGATGTACGCCCGTTCCACCACCCTGATGACCAATCCCGGATCGATGGACGAGGCCATCGCCTACATGAGCGACGAGGTCTGGCCGGCGATGCGCGACATGGACGGCTGCGTCGGCCTGTCGATGATGTGCGACCGCGAGACCGGCCGGTACATCGTCACCTCCGCCTGGGAGGACCGGCAGGCCATGCGGGCCAGCGACCGGAACGTCCGTCCCATGCGCGAGCAGATGGTCGACCGCTTCGGCGTCGGCGCCGGCGAGCCCGAGATCCAGGAGTGGGAGATCGCCGTCATGCACCGGGAGCAGGCCACGGGCAGCGGCGCCTGGTGCCGGGTCACCTGGGCCCGCACCGACCCGGACCGGGTCGACCGGGTCCTCGAGTTGTACCTCGACGACCTGATGCCGCGGATCCAGCAGATGCCCGGCTTCTGCAGCCTCAGCCTGCTCGTCGACCGCGACAGCGGCCGCGCCGTCGGCACCGTCGTCCTCGAGAGCCGATCGGTCCTCGAACAGACCCGCGAGCGGGCCCGCGAGACCCGCGAGCGCGCCGTGCGGACGATGGACCTCGACATCCTCGACGTCGCGGAGTTCGAGCTCGCCCTCGCCCACCTCCGGGTGCCCGAGACGGCGTAGCGCTCGGCCGGCGCATCCAAGGGCGTTCCCGACCCGTGCATTCCGGGGACGAACTCGACCTGCACGGTCGGGCCGTCCGCTCCGGCGTTCCTGCCGCGCGAAGCGGCCGGACGACGGACATCACCGCGTCGGACCGGCCGTCAGAGCTCCGGGACGCACTCTCCCCGGCCGAGCGCCGCCAGCCCGGTGAGATCGCCCGGGGCGTAGTCGAGCACGGTGCTGCTCGTCGGGTACAGGAGCTGCCCGGGGTCGGCCACATGGTCGAGTCCGACCAGGTGACCGAGCTCGTGCAGGACGACGGCACGCGCCCAGGCGGCCCCGGCCTCGTCGGCGAGCATGCCGCTGAAGGCCGCGGCGTCCAGGTCGACCGCCCCGGTGACGAACACGGCCGGGCTTCCGGGAGGCGACATCGCCGTGCTGCCGGCCTGACCGACGATGCCGGTCACGAACTCGGGGACCTCCGACTCGGTCCCCCAGGAGACGAGCACCGGTGCCCACCGGTCGCCGTAGCGGTCGGGCTGGAAGGGCGCCCGGTCTCCCGATGGCCACTCGTCGGTGGGGCCGTCGAAGACGAACTGCAGCCCGGTCGCGTCCGACAGCCGGGCGAACCCCTCGTGCACGAGTGCGTCGCCACCGGCGGGTGCGTGCTCCGGGCGGATGGCGTAGTGGATCGGCCGGCACGGGTCGTAGGCCACCGGCGAGGTGCCGTCCGCCTGGTGGGCCGCGAAGGCATGGGCTCCGCTCTGGACGGGAACGGGCGGTGGGGTGCCGAGAGGCGCGTCCGCCGCCTCGAACCCGGGAGTCGGCACCGAGGCCGAGGCCGGTGCGGCACCACGGCCGGCCAGGCGGTCGAGCGGATCGACCACTGCGACGGTTCCGACGAGGCCGAGCAGCAGCGTGAGGGTGATCGCCCGGCGGAGCCGACGTGGTCCCCTGGGACGGGTCGGCTGCCCGGAGGGCTCCCAGGCGCGCCACGGGGCCGGGGCGAGCGGCCGGCCGGCGGCCTCGTCGAGGACCCACTGCGGAACCCTGCCGGTGGGCGAGGTCCGCAACCCGCTGGGCACCCCGTGCCCCGCTCCGTCCCTGACCACCGCTGTCCTCTCGCCCCGGGCCCGTCCCGGACGACATGTCAGCGGGCAGGGGATAGGACACGCCAGGCCACGTGCGCGATCGTGCCCCGATCGGAGGACTCAAGGCGCCGTCAGGAGCTCGCGGACGCCCGCGGGCCCGACCGGTTCACGCCGTCCCTGCTCGAGCCGACCTCGTCAGCGCCGAGCGCAGCCGGGTGAGGGCCTGCCGCAGCGGGGTGCGTGGCACCCCGCTCAGGTTGAGCGGCGGGTCCGCACTCCCCAGCAGCTCCGTCTCGCCCGGGCTCACGTCCTCGGGAGCCAGCGGCAGGACGGCGACGCTCAGGTGCGCGTGGATCCAGTCGCTGACCTCCGTCTCGCCGACCGCCCGCCCGGCGGACGCCGAGAGGCAGGCCGCCAGGGTCAGCCGGAAGGTCGAGAACGACCGGTTGCCGCCGAGGTGCATCTCGGCGACCCGCCCCCACAGCGTGTTCGCCGAGGCCGAGCCGTTCGGCCGGATCCCGCCCGCCCGGCCGGCGTAGACCAGCCCGGGTTCGACCAGGTGCCCGAGCCCGGCGGTCAGCTCGTCGGCTCCGGCGGCGTCGACCCACCAGCTGTAGAGCCCGGGACGGTCGGCCGCGGCCCGCCCGGCCGCGAGGAAGGCGGAGGGGATGGCGGCGTTCGCCGGGTCGAGCAGCGGGCTCACGTCCGGCACGAGGCACGAGCCGGGCGTCAGTCGGAGCTCGTGGGAGGGCGGCCGACGCCCGTACCAGGCCAGCCGCTCCCCCTGCGTGAGACCGGCGAGGGGCTCGACGAGCGTGGCCCCGGCCGCGGCCAGCGGCGCCCGCAGCGGATCGCAGTACGCCCGGCCGGCGTGCACCTCGACCTCCGTACCGCAGAGCTCGTGTCGCGACGCGAGCTGGGCGACGACCCAGGCGCCCCACGCCGCCCGGTACGACGCCGGCTGGTCCGGCGGGTAGACGTCGTACGGTGCGACGACCTCCGCAGGGTCGAGAAGGCCGAACTTCGCGCTCACCACGTACCACGGAGCACCGGTGGAGATCGCCAGATCGCGGGCCTTGGTGAACGCGGCCCCGGTGAAGAGTTCGGCCGCCGGCCGGGCCGTCGGCGCCTTGCTGCTGGAGCAGCCGACCAGGACGACGCGAGCCGACGAGAGGGACGCAGTTCTCGAGGGCGGCTGCACCGCACCGGTCGCTGCCCGGCCGGCGGCGCCCCAGTCACTGGTGACGAAGCCGAGACGCCGGAGCTGCCGGAGTGCGGTGTGCGAGGTGAACTCGCCGCGGTCGAGGCCGGTCGCCAGGGCGAACACCTGCTTCGGCGGCCAGCGCACGCCGTCGACGTCCACCCAGTGCTCGCGCCCCTCGTCCGGCGTGCGGCCGCGGACGGCGGTGCGGACGGTCTCGGTGTCCAGTGCGTATCGGATGCCGTTCAGGAGGAAGTCCACGCCGTCGGTCATCTCGTGTCGGCCGCCGTCAGGCGCCGGGCCACGCCCTCGCCGCCGACGCGGCGGATCAGCTCCAGGTCGCCGCAGACGACGAGCAGGTCGCGCGCGCGGGAGAGGCCGACGTAGAGCATCTCCCGGGCGCGGGCCTCGTCGCGGAAGCCGTTGACGGCGAGGACGACGGCCGGCCGCTCGAGGCCCTTGAAGCCGAGCACGTGCCCGTAGAAGAGGTCCTCGTCGTCCCAGAAGGTGGCCCAGTAGGCGTCGGGGCCCGCGGCCTGCCGCTCCTTCTGCACCGGGTGCCGCGAGTACGTGGTCAGCAGGGCCACCGACTCCGGCGGCCAGTCCTCGTCCTCGAGCAGCGCGGCGGCGACGTCGTCGGCCACGTCGACGGCCTCCTCCGAGGTACAGGGCACGAACCGCACCGGGACGCCGGAGAGGCCACGCACCCGCATGCCCGGCGCGAGGCTGGAGAAGGTGCCGGCGATCTGCTTGGTGTTGCGCAGGTTCTCCGTCAGCGGGAAGGACTCCAGCGCGACGGTGGGCCCGCCCTGCCGGGCGAAGATGCGCTGGCCCTCGTCGGAGAAGACGTACAGCGAGCCGGTCGCGGGGTCCCGCAGCGCGGCGAGGACGGCGTCCCACCAGCTTGCGGCGAAGTCCTGCCCCTCGTCGACGACGATCGCGTCGAAGCGCTCGGCCTCGGGCAGGGCCCCGGCCAGCGACACCATCCGCGCGGGCAGGAACTCCTCCCAGTAGCGGCTCTCGTCGTCCGACCCCTCGGGCACGCCCCAGCCGATGCCGAGGTAGTGGAAGGTGCCCGCGTAGTCCGGCCGCTGCCGCTTGGGCAGCTTCTCGACCCGGCGCCGGAGGAACTCGGCGAGGCCGCGCGAGTAGCACATGAGCGCCACGCGCTGCCCGTCTGCGGCCAGGCGGCGGGCCTTCTCCACGGCCAGCCAGGTCTTGCCCGAGCCGGCGCCGCCGGTGATCTCCACCCGGTTCCGGCCGGCCAGCAGGTCGAGCACCCTGGCCTGGTCGCGGGTGAGCAGGTCGCAGGCGGCCTCGCGCTCGGCGAGCCAGGCCACCAGGTGCTGCTGCGGGATCGCGGTGCCGGCCAGGCAGTCGACGAGGTCCTCGACGTCGCGGGCGGTGGGCGGCTCGGGCTCGTCGCGGACCCGCTGCAGCGCCGCGCGGATCCGGGCGGCGGCGTGCGGGAGGTCGGTCCGGTCGAGGGCCATCCACCGGGCGAGCCCCGGCGCCCGGAAGCCGGCGGGCAGCGTGGTCGCCGGCAGCGCGACCAGGTGCGCCGTCCGCGGCCGGCCCGCCGTCCAGCGCGGGTGGTCGGCCAGGTAGTCGCACAGCAGGTGCTTGCAGGCGACGGCCTGGTCGACCGGGTGGATGACGCGGTCCACGCCGTCACCGACCTGGCGCCACTCGCCCCGCTGCAGGGAGACGCTGCCGCCCTTGACCTCGACGACGGCGATGCCGACGCCGGGCCAGGCGACGACCACGTCGGCCTCGCGGTCCTCCCCGCCGTCGCTGAACCGCTGGTTGCAGAAGAGGACGGCGTCGTCCGGCAGCTGCTCCCGCAGGATCTGCACGAAGAGCTGCTCGGCCGCCGAGCCGAACGCGGGGTCGTCCGGGAACAACCGCGCCGTCACGGCCGGGTTCCTCGAAGCCTCGTGTGCACAACGCCGGCGGTCACCGCGTCTGCCTCCGTCCTCGTACTGCCTCTGCGGCAGGTCGACCGGGCGACGGTCGCACACCGGTGCCCGCGCACTCGAGGGTTTCGACCGGGTCGGTCCCGCATCGGCCCCACCCGTCCCTCGGACTCCCTCAGCTACACAGCGGGCCCGTCGGCGTCGCCACCCGGCCTGCAGGGATCGAGTACACGTCGAGCCTCCGGTCCGGAGGAGGTCCGTCGCCCGAGGCGCCATGCGAGGGGGCCGCAGTCAGTCCTCGTCCTCGGCCGCGAGCAGCCGACTGACGGCGTCTCGCAGGTGCGGCAGGTCCTGCGTCACGGTGCTGGCGACGATCGCGTGGGTCGTGTCGAAGTAGCGGTGCGCCAATTGGTCGCGCATCCGTGCGATCTCGGACCAGGGCAGGTCGGGCTCCAGGGCGAGCAGCTCGCTCGGGAGCGCCTTGACCGCCTCACCGATCTCGATCAGTCGCACGCGGACGGCGTCGAACACCATGCCGTCCGACAGGTCGCCGCGTCGCACGTAGGAGTCGATCGCATCGAGAGCAGCCTGCACGTCCAGCAGGCGCTGGCGCCGATAGCGGGTCACAGGTCCACGAGCTCGGCAGCGATGCGCGCCGCGACGTCGGGCTTGAGCCCCTGCGCGGGCACCACGTCCACCGGGGCGTCGAGGAGCTCCTCGAGGTCGCGGCGAAGCCGGCCGAGCGTGAACAAGCCGGTGCCGTCGGGCACGTCGACGACGAGGTCGATGTCGCTACCCGGCCGCTCGGTGCCCCGGGCGACGCTGCCGAAGACCCGCACCCTGCCCACCCCGTACCGAGTCGCGATGGCAGCGATCTCCCGGCGGTGCCGACGCACTCGCCGGCCGAGCACACCGGCGAGCGGCGCCGGATGCCCGGGCTCCCCGGGTACCAGCCGGGCGTCGACCGCGTGGCCGGTCGCGGCGATCAGTCGCAGCAGGACCGGCACGGTGGGCTCCCGCCGTCCGGACTCGTAGGCACTAACCACGCTCTGCGTGGTGCCGGCCCGTGCGGCCAGGTCGGCCTGCGTGATGCCCGCCCGGGCGCGCGCCTCCCGCAGCATCGTGCTGGCGGACTCGATGACCGGCACGGCCGGCAGCATAGCGGATCGTCGATATGGACGATCGAGGGATATAGCCCAAAGCTCACAGGGCGGTTGCCCCGCGCGGTTATCGGGCGTCGGCCTCCGGGTTCTGCCGCGCGGCTGGCGCCGGCCGCTGCGGCCGGTGCCCGTAGTCGAAGCGCTGCTCTTCTCCGGCTCGTCCTCGTCCGCGGCGGCGTGCCGCGCGACCCGGGGCAGGGTGAACTCGGCCGTCTCGTCGAGCAGGTGCTTGCCCACGTTCCCGTCCGTCCGTGGTCGGTTTCGGCCGAGCGTACGGACGGCAAACCGGCCCGCCACGGGTTTCGCCGCGAAGGCCCCGGTGGCCTGGTAACGGCGGGACGACTGTGCCGGACGGGACTTCCGGTGGGACGTCGTCCACCCTGGTGCCCCGCCGCGGCCGCGGACACCCGCCCCGGTCCCGGGCGCAGGCGCCGGTGTCACCGACCCGTGATCCGCGTGATTGAGTCGGTGATCCGGCTGTGCCACCCGTCGGCCCCATGGGCACGGACGACGGTGGTGACGTTCCCCGGAGTGGCGCCTGCGGAGCCGCGGAGGGGCTGCCATCGCGCCCTGCGACACGACATCGTCCACGCCCGGGTGCCCTCGGAGAGGCATTCTTCCCGGGGCGCTACGCGGCCTGTCCGCGGGAGAAGAGGCCGCTCACCCCCAGGTGCGCTGGTCGGGTTTCCACGAGCCATCGTCGACGCGGCCGGACAGGACCGGATCGGTGAAGTCGATGACCGCAGCGAGGAGGTCGCCGAACGCGGTCGGCAGCTCATCCCGGCGGTGCTTGCGCCGCCAGGCCGACCAGCGGGGCTGAGCGAGCAACGCGTAGCCGTCGAGGACGAGCTCGAGCGGTTGCAGCTCCACGCTGCGGTGACGGGCAACCTCCTCATCGCGGCGCGCAGCTCGGTCGCGGTCACCGGGTGCCTGCCGGACAAGACGTACACGTCACCGAAGTCCCGCCAGCGGGTGTTGGCCGCCCCGCGGCTGATCGCGGTGACGATCTTCTCGGCGTGCACCATCGGGACCGGGTAGCCGCCCAGCCGGATGCTGCCACCCAGCAGGCGAGGTACTTCGACCGGTTGCGGCGCCGGCCAGATCGGGTCACCGACGTTGACGTCGACGTGGAAGGCGACCCGTGCTTGGGACAGCCGGGCGGTGAGGCTCACCCGCACGCCGGGGTACTCGTCCTCGTCGCGGATGACCTCGGCGGAGGCGTGCTGCGCGTCGAAGACCAGCCCGTCGTCGCCGTCGGGCGGCGACGTCGCAGCGATGTCGCGGACCAGGTGGAGAAGGGTGGCGGTGTCGTTGGGCAGCGCCTGGGCCTGGAGGTCGACGTCCCGGGTCGGACGGCGGGCGTCGAAGGCGGCGAGCAGGACACCTCCCTTGAGCACCAGCCTGTCGGCGTGAGCGGACGCCGACAGCCGCGCCAGGAAGCCCTCGAGCGCGTACAGCGCTTGCAGCTCGTCGGTGGGTCGCTTCTCCCGCCGGGCCATGTTCTGCAGGTCGAGGTAGGCCCGACCGTGGGCGGTGGCGCGAGTGGGCCTCACAGCAGGATCTGCAGCGAACGGCGCAGCGACGCCTCGGCCCGGGGTAGCTGCGCGGCCATCTTCAGCAGGGCCGCCGGGGCGGAGCCCCGCCGGCGCAGCCAGCGGCGCAGGGCCTCGTTGCCGAGTTCGGGCCCCTCGTGACCGGCGAGCCGGAAGGCGTCGGCGATGCACCGCTCGGCGCTGTACAGGCCGATCGTGCGCCCAGCACCGAGCTCGATCTGCTCGCGGCCGAGGTCGAAGGTTGCCGCGTCGAAGTGGTGCCAGCTGAACGGGGCGTCCAGCGCCGGCGTCCGGGTGCCGCGCGGCAGTGCGATGTCGATGGCCGCGGGGATGTCGTCGATGAGGCCGTGGCGGGCCAGCGCCGAGCGCAGGCACAGCGTGGCCCGCGGCGCCCGGGTCGCGATGGCGAGCAAGTCGTGGTCGCCGTCGGCGAGGTCGGTACGTCCGTAGAGGCCGCGGCCCAGCGGTTCGATGAGGTGGTCGTCGCGCAGCCGGTACAGGGTCCAGTCGCTCAGCCCCAGTTGGCGCGCCTGTGCGTAGGTGAACGTCGCAGGCAGTCGTTCGAGGTAGTTCTGCCGGGCGGTCGTCACGACGGACACGATCCACCTCCTCCCGCAAGAATCGTACACAGATGCCTCTGTCTGTCTACACTTCCCTCGGCAGGTTCACCGCGGACCTGAAGCCCACATGAGGACGCGGCCGAGCGTCACCGTCAGAGCCACTCGACCGCGCCGGCGATCTCGCGCTCCGTTTCCGCGGACGCGTTCCGGGCCGCGAGAAGTGCTCCGAGGGCTTGGACCAGCCGGGGCAGACCGCCTGTCGTGCGCGGCCACCGCCGCGCGTTGACGAGCACCAGGCCGGCGTGCTCGTCCGGTCCGAGCCGCGCGTAGTCGGCGACGTTCTCGGTGACGACGACGCGCCCGTCCTGCTGTCCCCGTCGCGCGACCTGGAGGTCACTGCTGCCGACGAGTTCCGGGATCTCCACGACGGCGACGACGTCGTGGCCCTGTGCGCGCAGCTGCTCGGCCAGGCGCCGCGGGTACATCTCGTCGAGCAGCAGCCTCACCGCGGCGTGCCGGCGACGATCTCCTGCTGCCGGCGCCAGGCCGCCTCCCGCTCGTCGGCGGCCCGCTGGTTGGCCGCGATCCGCTCGTCGACCTCGGCGGTGTGGTCGGCGTAGTAGGCGACGGCTGCCCGCACCTGGGCCGTCGTGAGCGACGCCGCTTCGGCTGCCGCCGTGACGGCGTCCGCGGCCCCCTCCGCCTGCACCGCCCGAAGGGTGCGGATGACCTCGTCGACGTCCGGCCCGGCGACCAGGCCGGCCCGGCGACCGCTGGGCCCGTCCCGGAACGTGATCGCGGGGTGCGCTTCGCGCCGCAGCGCCTCGTCCAGCAGCCGCTCGATGGTGGCGGACACCGAGGCGCCGTTGCGCCGGGCGACGTCTGCCAGCCGGCGCAGGACGTCGTCAGGCAGCCGGACCGACCGCGGACTCGCCATGGCTACACCGTAGTCACCTGAAGTCAGCCGAACCACAGGCGCCAGAGCGTCTGCCTCACCAGGAGCCGGCTCATCGACTCGAGTGTCGCCTCCCGCGGCGGATGCGGGAGGAGTACCTCGGGCTGCCAGAGCGCGTCCGGGCACAGCGCCGCCACCTCGGCGGCGACCCGCAGGGCGTCGTCGTCGGTCTCCGGCGGGCGGGTCACCAGCAGCGTGAGGGTGGCGAAGCCGAGGCCCACGACGATCGCGCCGAGCCGGTCCTCCCAGGACCGGAGCACCGCGGAGACCGTCGCCGGCTGCTGCCACACGTTGAGCGCCCCCAGCCAGCCCGCGACGCCGATGGCGTCGGCGGGACGCCGGCAGCTGACCAGTCCGATACGCGCGCCGCCCGTGGCCGGCACGAAAGTTTGCACTGGTGGCCCCGGCTGTGCCGGCGCGAGCCCGGGGAACGTGGGGTGGAACGGCGCCAGCGGTCCGGTGCCGGGCGCCCAGGGGTCGTTGATCGGCACCAGACTGCCGCGCCACCCGTCCTCGAGCACCTGGCGGACGTCGATCGCCGCGATCTCGCCCTCGGTCGCGGGGTGGAATTCGCCGCTGTCCCACGGCCGCCCCGAGCCGTCGTACAACCCCTGCAGCAGGAGGGGCCACAGCCCGGTCTGCGGGAAATGGCCGGCCAGGGTGGCCCACGCCGCGACCGCGTCGGGCACCTCGGCGTCGGTCACCCACAGCACGGCGGGCGGCGGCTCGTCGTCCGTCGTCCTGCCGACGACCGGCCTGCCGGAGCCCGGCGCGACCGGGCCGAGCCGGAGCGGTCCGACGGGAGGCACGAGGCCGGGTTCATCGGCCCGCGGCGGCTCGACGGGGAGGGCCACGCCGTCGCCGACCGGCCGGTCGCCCCAGGAGCCCGAGGGCGCCGGGGAGTAGCGAAGAGTCACCGCGCCAGGCTGGCAGCGCGCGGCGACCAGTCGCTCTCGTTGTCCACAGGCCGACCATCGCGAACCTCTGGCGACCTCAGGTCCGCAGGCTCGGGTAGCTACACAGTTACGGTCAGCTCATGGGGGACGTGCCGGCCGGTGTCTACGAGCACCTGCTCACCACAAGGTTGACCGATCGACTGCGGCAGATCGACGACCTCCTGGTGCAGCACGAAGGTCTCGACCCGGCGGACGCGCACGAGTCGCTGACGAGGCACATCGCGGAGATCACCCGTCGCGCACTTCGCGGCGTGGGCGGCAGCGACGGGGCCTCGGTCACCCGGCAGGTCGAACTGGCCAACGGCATCGTCCAGGCCATCACCGCGCTCGCGCCCGGCGCGGCCACGGTCGAGGACGACGTCGTCCACCCGGCGCGCACGCTGCTCGCCGTCGCCGCACCCGGCGGCACCCCCGGGCCGCCGTCCTTCCCCGACCGGCCCGGGGTGCCGCTGTCGACCAGCGCCCTGCTGGTCAACGGGCGCGGCCAGCCGCGCATCGGCCACGAGGTCAACCGCGAGCTGGCCTCCGCCGATCGGGTCGACCTGCTGTGCGCGTTCATCAAGTGGCAGGGCCTGCGGGTCCTCGAGAAGGGCCTGGCCGACTTCCTCCGCCGCGGCGGGCGGCTGCGCGTCATCACCACGACCTACCTCGGCGCCACCGACCAGCGGGCCCTCGACCACCTCGTCGGCCTCGGCGCCGAGGTGAAGGTCTCCTACGAGACGCGGACGACGCGGCTGCACGCCAAGGCCTGGCTGTTCCACCGCGCCACAGGTCTGTCGACCGGCTACGTCGGCTCGTCCAACCTCTCCGCACCGGCGCTGACCGACGGGCTGGAGTGGAACGTGCGGCTCTCGCACGTCGAGCAGGCGCACCTGCTGCAGACGTTCGCCGAGACGTTCGACAGCTACTGGGAGGACCCGTCCTTCGAGTCCTACGAGCCGGCCCACGACGGCGACCGGCTGCGGACGGCGCTCAGTGCCGAGCGTGGCGGCCCGCGTGACCTCCCGATCCAGATCTCGACCCTCGACGTCCGCCCGTTCCCCTACCAGCAGGAGATCCTCGACGAGCTCCGCGCTGAGCGGGAGATCCACGGCCGCTGGCGGAACCTCGTCGTGATGGCCACCGGCACCGGCAAGACCGTCGTGTCGGCGCTCGACTACCGGCGCCTGCAGGCCGCCGGGACGGCGGAGACCCTCCTGTTCGTCGCCCACCGCAAGGAGCTACTGACACAGAGCCGGTCGACCTTCCGGCACGTGCTGCGTCGAGGCGACTTCGGCGAGCTCCTCGTCGACGGGGAGAAGCCGCGCGAGTGGCGCCACGTGTTCGCCTCGGTCCAGTCACTGGCCCAGCTGGACCTGACCACACTGCCGCCGGATCACTTCGACCTCGTGGTCGTCGACGAGTTCCACCACGCCATGGCCGCGACCTACCGCCGCCTGCTGGAAAACGTCCAGCCCAATGTGTTGCTCGGGCTCACCGCGACCCCGGAGCGAACCGACGGCGCGGACGTGCGGACCTGGTTCGACGGCCGCACCGCCGTTGACCTGCGGCTGTGGGAGGCGATCGACCGGGGCCTGCTCGCGCCGTTCCAGTACTTCGGCCTCCACGACGACGTCGCCCTCGACCGGCTGCAGTGGAAGCGCGGCCGCGGCTACGACGTCGCCGAGCTGAGCAACGTCTACACCGGGGACGACGCCCGCGTCCGGCTGATCCTGCAGGCGGTCACGGACAAGGTCGACGACGCCGGGCGCATGCGCGCGCTGGGCTTCTGCGTGAGCATCCAGCACGCACAGTTCATGGCCGACCGCTTCAGCCGCGCCGGCATTCCCAGCCTGGCCATCACGTCACTGACCAGCCCGGCCGAGCGCGACGGCGCTCTGGCCGCCCTGCGCGACCGCACGGTCAACGTCCTGTTCACCGTCGACCTGTTCAACGAGGGCATCGACCTGCCCTCGATCGACACGGTGCTGTTCCTGCGGCCGACCGAGAGCGCGACGGTCTTCCTCCAGCAGCTCGGCCGCGGCCTGCGGCTGGCCGAGGACAAGCCGTGCCTGACCGTCCTGGACTTCATCGGCGCCCAGCACCGGGAGTTCCGGTTCGACCTGCGCTTCCGGGCGCTCACCGGGACGTCGCGCCGCGGCTTGCAGCGGGAGGTCGAGCAGGAGTTCCCCACGCTGCCGGCCGGCTGCCACGTCGAGCTCGACCGGGTCGCCCAGCGGATCGTGCTGGACAACATCAGGCAGTCGCTGTCGGTGGCGTGGAAGGGGCTGGTCGCCGAGGCCGCCCAGCAGGACCGGCCAACGCTGGCCCAGTTCCTCGAGGAGACCGGCATCGAACTCGAGGACCTCTACCGCGGCGCCGACCGCAGCTGGCTGGACCTGCGTCGGGCGGCCGGGTGGGACGACGGCGAGCCGGGGCCGGATGACAAGGCGCTGGGCGCGGCGATCAGCCGGATGCTCCACGTCGACGACCTCGAACGCCTGCAGTTCATCCGCGCGGTCACCTCGGCCGGGGTGGAAATCGACGAGACCCCGCGCCTCCGCCGGCTCGCGGCGATGCTGCACTTCTCGCTGTTCGGTGCGCGGACGCCGTTCAGCGCCGTGGAGGCGAGCCTGTCCCGGTTGCTCGCCAACCGGGGCCGCGCCGCGGAACTGCGGGAACTGACCGGCGTCCTGCAGGACCGAATCCACCGGGTGACGCCGGCAGTCGAGGTGGCCGGCGCTCGCCCCCTGCACGTGCACGCCCGGTACAGCCGCGAGGAGGCGCTCGCCGCCTTCGGGCTGGAGGACCTCAACGGCACGTGGGGCTCCGGGGTGCGCTGGGTGCCGGGCGACCGGGCCGACGTCTTCTTCGTGACGCTGGTGAAGACGGAGGCGCACTTTTCCCCCACCACCATGTACGCCGACCACGCGATCTCGCCGACGCTGTTCCAGTGGGAGTCGCAGAACTCGACTGCCGAGAAGTCACCGACCGGCCAGCGGTACGCCCACCACCGCGAGATGGGGACGACGGTGCACCTGTTCCTTCGCGAGACGAAGACCGCCGACGGCAGCCTCGGCACGCCGCCGTACCTCTACGCCGGACCGATGAGCTACGTGTCGCACACCGGGGAGCGCCCGATGCGCATCCTCTGGCGGCTCGAGCACGCCCTGCCCGCGGACGTCTTCACGGCTGCCAAGTGTCAACGACGCTCCAAAGTTGACCCCGTAGCGACGGCCGAAAATTGACCCCCTCGTGGTCATGCGTCTTCGGTGGCGGCCGCCGAGCGGCCGAGGTCTCGGTCCTTGAGCCGGTAGCTGTCGCCCTTGAGGGAGATCACCTCGGCGTGATGAACCAGCCGGTCGATCATGGCGGCGGCGACGACCTCGTCGCCGAAGACCTCGCCCCAGCGGCCGAAGAGCTTGTTGCTGGTCACGATCAGGCTGGCCCGCTCGTAGCGGCTGCTGACGAGCTGGAAGAACAGGTTGGCCGCCTCGGGCTCGAAGGGCACGTAGCCGACTTCGTCGACGACCAGCAGCGGGTAGCGGCCCAGCCGGCGCAGCTCGTCGTGCAGCCGGCCGGCGTGATGGGCCTCGGCCAGCCGGGTGACCCACTCGGTGGCGGTGGCGAACAGGACCCGGTGCCCGGCCTGGCAGGCGCGGATCGCCAGCCCGGTGGCCAGGTGGGTCTTGCCGGTGCCCGGTGGCCCGAGCAGCAGCACGTTCTCCCGCGCGGTGACGAAGTCCAGCGTGCCCAGGTGGGCGATCAGGTCGCGCTTGAGGCCGCGGGCGTGATCGAAGTCGAACTCCTCCAGGCTCTTCCGCGCCGGGAACCGGGCGGCGCGGATGCGGCCCTCACCGCCATGGGACTCCCGCGCGGAGACTTCCCGCTGCAGGCAGGCCACCAGGAACTCCTCGTGCGACCAGCCCTGCTCGCGGGCCCGTTCGGCCAGCCGCGGCACCGCCTCGCGCAAGGTCGGCGCCTTCAGCGCCCGGGTCAGGAACGCCACCTCCGCGACCAGGTCCCGGCTCATGCCACGCCTCCGTCGGTGAGCCCGAGCGCGGTGTCGTAGTCGCTCAGTGGCCGGATCTCCACCTCTCCGGCGGGCGGAGCCGGGCGCAGCAGCCCGATCCGGGCCGCGCGCAGCGCCCGGGCGGCGGCCACGTGCTCCTCGGCGGAGATCGTCTGGTGGCGGGCCCAGGCCCGGTCGTGGTCGGCCACCAGCCGCCCGTCGCCGAGCACGCGCACCCGGGCCAGGTCGGCGACGACCTCGACCCGGCGGCCGATCACCGCCGGATGGACGGAGTAGTCGTTGCCGTCCAGCCGCACGTAGTGGTCCCGAGCCAGGCGCGTGCTGCTGCGCCAGCCGGTGGCCGGAGCGATCGGCGGCAGGGTGAGCATCCGCTCCCGGTCGGCGGCGATCCGGTCGGTCGGGGCGCACCCCAGCGCCCGCCGGGGACGGGTGTTCACCATGGCCAGCCAGGCGCCCAGTTGGGCGTTGAAGTCGGCCGGGCCGGTGAACGTCCGCCCGGGCAGGAACGAGCGCTCGAGGTAGTCGTGCAGCCGCTCGACCAGGCCCTTGGCCTCGGGATCGGCCGGCCGGCAGATCAGCACCTTCGTGGCCAGCGTGCCGCGGAAGCCCTGGCAGTCGGCGGTGAGCTCGCTGCGGCCACCGCGCCAGCGACCGACCGCACCCTCACCGTCCCAGACCAGCACCCGCGGCACCGCCCCGAGGCCGGCGAGCAGCTGCCACCAGCCCGCAAACAGGTCCTCCGCGTTGCGCGAGGGGATCAGCACGCCGGCCGCCCACCGGGAGTAGCCGCAGACCATCGTCAGCACCGGCAACTGCTTGGCGGTGCGGCTCTGGCCGCAGCCGACCGGCAGCGTGATCGGCGGGAACCACAGGTCAAACTGGGCGATCTCGCCGGCCGCGTACTGCGTGCGCGACGCTGGATCGGGCGGCAGGTAGACCGGTCGCAGCTCGGCCACCCGCTTCTTGAGCACGGTCATCGACCGGCTCCAGCCGATCCGCTCGGCGATCACCGTCGCCGGCATCGTCGGGAACGCCTGCAGCAGCTCCCGGATCCGCGGCTCGACCTCATCGACGATCGACCCCTGACCGACCCGCTCGTACTTCGGCGGCCGGTCGGCCCGCAGCGCCGTTCGCACCGTGTTCCGTGAGACGCCCAGCACCCGGGCGATCTGCTTGATCGGGATGCCCTCGGCCCGATGCAGCCGGCGGATCTCCGCCCAGTCCTCCACGGACAACACCTCGTCCCTCCCCGGCTCGGCTCGAGCCAGGGTCTCGGGAGGGGGTCAGTTTTCGAGTGTCGCGAGGGGGTCAGTTTTCAGGCGTCGTCGACACCAAGGTGGCCTGAGCGCCCGTAACGGATCCTGAGCAGCCCAGCCGGGGCTGTCGGCACGCGCTGGTACTCGTGACGACATGCCGGCCGATAGCCCCCGCTTGGACCCCGGCCCTCACCCTGGGGCCACGAGCGCCGAGATCTCCCGCCGCATGAGCCGGCTCAGAAGACGGGACAACCGACCGGAGATGGCTGTCAGGCGGCTGCTCTACGCCCGGGGGCTGCGCTACCGCGTGTGCTTCCGGATCCCGGGGCAGCGGAGACGGACGATCGACATCGTCTTCGTCGGGGCACGTCTGGCGGTCTACATCGACGGGTGCTTCTGGCACGGCTGCCCCGAGCACCAGCACATGCCCAAGGCGAACACCTCGTGGTGGGTCCAGAAGATGGCCATGAACCGGGCTCGCGACGCAGCCGCCACGGCTCAGCTCGAAGGCCTGGGCTGGACGGTCCTGCGATTCTGGGAACACGAGGATCCCAAAGCCGTCGTCACGACGATCGTGGCTCGCCTGAACGACGAGACAGCGATCCAGCGGCTCACCTCCGAAGCGACATCGGAAGTCGCAGCTCACGCGGAGACGCCCGCGTGCGCACGGCGGTGACATGGAGATCCCTCGGCCAGGTCTGCCGTAGGCAACGCGGTTCAAGCGGTCGGGCAGATGGACCTCAATCGAGCCGTGCGACGGCCCCGAGCAACCATCCGCACGCGGCGTTGTGCTCCTCGAGGGCCGCCGGCGACGGTCGGCAAGGAGGCGATGCCGGTCGGCGCACCATCCGCTCGTCGAGCTCCGCGTACAGCGTCCCGTCCAGCTCCGGCGAGATGCGGATGCTCCCGACCGGCAGCACGGTGAGCAGGTGCAGGTCGAACAGCGTGTGGATGTCCGCCCGCAGCAGCAGCCCGTTGGTCACCGTGTTGTGCAGCTGTCCCCGGTACGGGCGGATGTGCGCCGCCTCGAGCACAGCTTCTGCCGCCGTCCCCGTGACCGCGCACGCCCCCTCGTAGGCGGCGAGAAGGCCGTCCCGGAACGCCTTCTGGCCCCGCCGCTGGACGATGGCCCGGTGGGCCTTGTTCCGCTCGTCGTAGCCGGGCGGGATGGCTGGGTCCTCGAACTCCTCGTCGCCGGCCGGACGTCCGGACCCGTCGAGGTTTCGCACCGGCAGCGTGAGACGAGGCGGGGAGCCCGACACCGTGACGCCGGGGAGCGTGGCAAGGACCGCACCGACGAAGGAGCTGCGGTGCCCGAGGGTGGGGACGTCGACGGTCACGGCTCCGTCGCGCCGGATGAGGTCCAGCCCGCGCTGCACCATGGCGATCGGCACCGGCTGCCCCTCGGGTGATCGACCCGTGGCCACCAGGACCCTGGGCGGCTGCACCGCGAGGACCGTGTTCTCCTGACCCGTCGCCGTCGAGAGCGTCCGGCCGATGAGGCTCTCGAGCAAGCTCGTCACATCCGGGCCCGACTCCGGGGCCGCGGGGACGGCCAGCAGCCCGAGCGCCGCCAGGGTCCGGTCACGCGCCTCCGCATCGGCCAGCGCAGCGGCGAGCCTCTCCACCGCGCGCCGCCGGAACTCCGCGTCGCTTCGG
This sequence comes from Geodermatophilus marinus, assembly GCF_003428645.1. Lineage (GTDB taxonomy): Bacteria > Actinomycetota > Actinomycetes > Mycobacteriales > Geodermatophilaceae > Geodermatophilus. Next base: position 75,242 of record NZ_QVQH01000009.1, read on the forward strand.
ACCCGTGCGTGGACCTCACGGGCCAGGCCGGCGACCGGGTCCTCGCGCCGGACGAAGTCCCGGCCACCGCGACCGACCGGGCCCGGCGGCAGCGGGGACAACTGCCACCACGCTGACCGGCGAAGGGCGAACCAAGGCAGTTCGGGATCGGGCTCGCTCTCACCGACGGCGAACGGCCGCAGCAGCGCACGCAGCTCGTTCCGGACCTCGGAGAAAGGCCGCAGCCGCTCGCGGCCACGCACGGCCGCCGAGATCGCCCACAGCAGGACGAGCTGCTGGTAGGGAGCCGGCTTGCCGAGCTGCCGGTCGACCGTGAGGTCGCCCAGGCTCGCGAGCAGCGGGTCGGCTTCAGCATCGCTGCGCCCGGGGGTCGACGTCGTCCTCCGCTCCCCGTCGAGACGGAGGCCGGCGCCGGAGCTCTTCGCGAGCAAGTCAGCCAGGTGCTCCGCACGGCTCGGATCGACGCGCGGGAACCGCGGCAGCTGGATGGTGCCGATCCCGACCGTGTCCTCGATCTCGCCGCCGGACATGTACAGCGGCTCGGCGGGTTCGTCGAGAACCTCGATCGGGATCAGCGCAGTGTACCGCTCCGGCTCCGGCCAGGGGACCTCCTCGACGCCGCGGGGTCGACGCGCGTCAGCCGTCGCGCGGCAGCGCGCGAGCCACCCCCGCCGGGACCCCCAGATGAAGAGCTCATCACCTCGGCGAACGCCGAGCGCGGTGACGGTATTGGAGCCGAACAGCGACTCCCGCTTGCAGATCTCCCAGTTGTCCCGCTGCTCGAAGGAGATCGATCCGACCCAATGCGTCACTCATCCGCGCCGTCCGGTGTTCGCAGCGGGTGAGGGCATGTCCTGGTGGAAGCCCGTTGGGCCGTGCTCGCTACGCCGACGCGGTCCGCGCCGGCCGCCCCACTATGCGAGCGCGTCCGCGACGGCGGGGAGTGACACTCCGGATCGGGGCTCCTACGCCTTGGGAGGCGCCACGCTCCGATGGGCAAACCGGCGGGAAGCGGCGCTCGTTGGCCTCGAGCTTGTCCGCCGCCGCCTGAGCGAGGTCGACGCCGACGACGTCCGCCAGGCGCAGCAGGTACAGCAGGACGTCGGACATCTCCTCGGCCAGGCGACCGTTCAGCGGCTGCTCGCGGACCGCCGTCGCCTGCTCGTCGTGCTGGAGCCACTGCAGGAGCTCGGCCAGCTCCCCCACCTCGCCGACCAACGCGAGCGCCAGGGACTTGGGATCGTGGAACCGCGCCCAGTCGCGGGCCTCGGTGAAGGTGCGCATGCGACGAGTGAGGTCCGCGATGTCCGACACGGGCCGAGTATCGGCACGGGACCGGCCGACCCGCCCCACTACTGTCGGGGGACGCGGCCCGACAGGCTTCCGCTCTCCGGACAGGCCTCCACCCGCACGAGTCGATTCGTGCTGCCCGGAGACTGTCCTTGCCCCTGCTGCGCACCTCGGCGCGAGGCCTCGCCGACCTGGCCCGTGAGGGCCGCGTCGGCGCCGTCCTCGCCGAGCAGATGTCCTTCCAGATGAAGCGCCGGGCCTCGGCCGCGGAGGTGCGCTCCTGGGACGCCAGCCTCCGCGTCCTCGCCGACGACCTCCTCCAGGCCGGGCTCGACCGGGTCGAGGTCCTGCTCGAGTACCAGCTGCCGCTGAGCAGCAAGCGGATCGACGTCGTCCTGGCCGGCCGGCACCCGCGCCGCGACGCACCCTCCTACGTCCTCGTCGAGCTCAAGCAGTGGACCCAGGCGCACGGGTTCGAGGACGACGCCGAGCTCGTCGTCCAGCCGTCGTACGGGCCGCGGCCGATCCTGCACCCTGTGGCCCAGGTGCGGTCCTACGCCGAGTACCTGCTCGACTTCACCGCCGTCCTGCACGGGACGACCGACGTCCTCGCCGGCGCCGCGTACCTGCACAACGCGACCACGGGCGGGGTCGGCGCGCTCTTCAACTACCCGCAGGACGAGCTGGGCCGGCTGTTCACCGGGCAGAACCGCGGTGAGTGGCTCGACTTCCTGCGCGGCCGGCTCGCGCCGAGCGACGGCAGCGTCTCCGCCGACCGGCTGCTGCACTCGGCGATCGCGCCGAGCAAGCAGCTCATGGCGGTCGCCGCGGAGGAGGTCCGCCGGCGGGAGCAGTTCGTCCTGCTCGACGAGCAGCGGGTGGCCTTCGAGCTGGTGATGCACGAGGTCGAGAAGGCCCGCGCCGGGGACCACAAGAGCGTGGTGATCGTGTCCGGCGGCCCGGGGAGCGGGAAGAGCGTCATCGCCCTGTCGCTGCTGGGTGAGCTGAACCGGCGCGGCCGGTCGGCGATCCACGCGACCGGGTCCCGCTCGTTCACCCAGACGCTCCGGAAGGTCGCCGGCCGGGGTTCGCGGCAGGTCCAGTCGCTGTTCAAGTACTTCAACAGCTTCATGGACGCCGACAGCAACGGCTTCGACGTCCTCATCGCCGACGAGGCGCACCGGCTCCGCGAGACGTCGGCGAACCGGTGGACCAAGGCCGAGCACCGCACCGGCAAGGCCCAGGTCGACGAGCTGATCGACGCCGCCCGGGTGCCGGTCTTCCTGCTGGACCAGAACCAGGTCGTACGACCCGGCGAGCTGGGCACCGTCGAGGACATCGAGAAGGCAGCGCGCGAGCGCGGGCTGGCGGTGCACCACGTCGACCTCAGCGCCCAGTACCGCTGCGGTGGATCCGAAGCGTACATCGACTGGGTCGAGCGGCTGCTCGGGCTCAAGCCCGGCGGCCCGGTGCCGTGGGACGGCGACCCCAACTTCGAGGTCCGGGTCGTCGACTCACCGTCGGCCATGGAGGTCGCGCTCGGCGCGAAGCTGGAGGAGCGCTACGGGGCTCGGATGGCCGCCGGCTACTGCTGGCCGTGGAGCGACCCGCGCAAGGACGGCTCGCTGGTGCCCGACGTGCAGATCGGCGACTGGGCGCGGCCGTGGAACCTCAAAGGCGAGCGGTCGGTGGGCGGCGCTCCCCCGTCGGCGCTGTGGGCCAGCGAGCCGGCCGGCTTCAGCCAGGTCGGCTGCGTCTACACCGCGCAGGGCTTCGAGTACGACTGGAACGGCGTGCTCATGGGACCGGACCTGGTGTGGCGCACCGACCGGTGGGTCGCCGTCCGCTCGGCCAACCGCGACCCGGACTTCCGCAACACCAAGCGGGTGAGCGACCAGGAGTTCGACGCCCTGGTACGCAACGTCTACAAGGTCCTGCTCAGCCGCGGCATGCGAGGAACGCTCCTCTACTCGACGGATGCGGAGACGCAGGACTTGCTCCACTCGCTCGTCGGCGGGACTCCTTCGTGGGCTGCAGCAGGTCCCGGCGTTCTGTAGTCCGCGGGCGAGAGGTGTACCGGATCGGCGCCGGTCACCGACCAAGACGGGATAGCCGAGTGAACCGTCCCATCGTCCCCCCGCCTGGTGATGTTGCGGCCGACGTGATCCTGTCGCTCTCCTCCCCCGCCGATGAGCGCGGTGAACCCGAAGCATCACCGAGAGATGGCGAGGAGCTGTAAGAGGAGCGGTCGGTGGGCACATGGACGCCAACCGTGTAGCGGCCAAGGTCGCGAACGCTCCCCCACCAGGGCCTGGCCCCTGAATCTCGTCGCCGGAGGCGGTCAGCGACGACACGTTTCCGTCTGCTGGCGCGCAACGTCTTCTCCTGCGGCTGGCACATCACCCGGGACGGCCGCGACGTCTACCCGCTGCGGCTGCGGGCGTTCGTGGCGGTGTTCGGCCGGCTGGCCCGCCTGGCCCGGGTCGTCGACCTGGACGACCAGGTCGAGGCCTGCCGGCGGGTCTTCGCCAGCGACACCCGGTGGACCGTCGTCCGCGGCAGCGACCTGGAGGACGGCGCGAGCCAGGGCCTGCCGCGCTGGAGCCGCCACGTCGGCGATCCGGTGCTGGCCAGCAACCTCACCCGCCGGGTCGACTTCGCGCTCTTCATGGTCGAGGCGGTCGACGACGACGCGCTCGTGCGGGAGGCCCCCGCCATCGTCGGCCGGCTCACCCCCTCCGCGCTGGCCCACGCCGAGGAGGTGCCGGCATGACCGCGACGCTGACGGACGCCGCCCCGCCCGCGGCACCGCGGGAGCTGTCCCCGCAGCGGCTGGCCCGGCTCACCGGCGTCCTCTACCTGCTCCTCGTCGGCCTCGGGATGGCCGGCCCGCTCACCCTCGAGTCGCTCTCACCCCCGGCGACGCGGCCGGGACCGCCGCCGACGTGGCCGGGTCCGCGACCGCGTTCACCCTCAGCATCGCCGCGTGGGTGGCCGTCGTCGCCGTCGACGTCGCCATCTCGCTGACCCTCTACCTGCTGCTCGAGCCGTTCGGCCGGGGGCTGGCGATGGCCGCGGCCGCCTTCCGGCTGCTGTACTCGGCGACGGTGGCGGCGCTCCTGGTCGAGCTGTTCACCGCCCACCGGCTGCTCGTGCTCCCGAGCGGCGCCGAGGTCGGCCCCGGGTCGGCACAGCGCGGCCTCGACGCCCTGCAGACCTTCAGCGACGGCTTCCTGGTCGCGCTGGTCTTCTTCGGCGTCCACCTGGTCCTGCTCGGCGCCGCGCTGCACCGGTCGGGGTACGTGCCGCGGCTGCTGTGCTGGTTCGTGGTCGCCGCTGGCGCCGGGTACGTCGTCGACAGCCTGGCCGGCCTGCTCGTCGACGGCTACGGCGGCGCGGCCGCCGTCGTCGCGTTGACCCCCACCCTGATCGGGGAGATCGGCCTCACCCTCTGGTTCCTGGTCCGGGGCGTCCGGCGGCCCTCGGCGCCCGTGATCATGAAGCGCGGGAACCGACGTGCCGAGCCGGACCGGCGTGCCGCTTCCCGAACTTCATGATCGCGGCGGAGGTAGAGGGCCGCCCCGGGGCGCGCTGACCCCGCTCGGCGGCTCAGCTCCCGGCGGGTTGGCCGGGCAGGGTGAACAGCGGCTGCCAGGCCTGGTCCGACCGGACCGGGAACAGGGTGCCGGGGGCCTCGCTGCGGCTGGCCCAGCGCGCCTCGTAGGGCAGGCCGTCGAGCAGCACGCGGGCGCCCTTCTGGTAGAGGGTCTCGGGGTTCCAGACCTCGGTCACGCCGGTCACCGTCGGCACCGGCTCGGGGGCGGCCTCCGACGTGGTCACCGGGCCGAGCAGCGCCCACGGCGACGGGGTCGCGGCGGTGGCCGGCACGGAGGGGTCGATCCCCTCCGCGTACCAGCGCGCCTGGTACACCGAGCCGTGCCAGACCACCTTGTAGCCGGCCGGGTACTGCGCCTCGGACCGCCACACCGGGTACGGGCTGGTGGCCGGGTCGTCGACGACGGCCTGCCGGGTGGGGTCCTGGACGACGACGTCGCTGACCCGCGCCGCCGGGCCGTCGCCGAGCTCGGCGAAGGTCTGGACGAAGGCCAGCGGCTCCTGGTCGACGCCGCTGCAGGTGTTCGACAGGACGGCGACGTCGGCGAAGCTCGCGCTGCATGCGGTGTCCCGGTTCAGCGACCACAGCGACATCCGGCCCAGCCCGGTGTCCCGCGCGAATCCGGCCAGCGCCTCGGCGTCGGCCAGGGTGAAGACCTCGCCGTCGACGTCGTTCTGGCCGATCATCGGGGTCGCGCCGATGCGGGCCCAGGTCCGGGCGCCGCCCAGTTCCGTGCCGTGCTCCTCGTAGAGTTCTTCGACCTGCGCGGCCGTCGCCCGCAGGGCCTGCTCGGTGGCCGCCCGCATCGACTGCGTCGCGGCCCGGGCGGCGCCGTAGTTCATGGTCATCACGTTGACGCCGGTCAGCTCGACGCCCCCGGCCAGCGTGGCGCGCACCAGCTCGACCGCCTCGCCGGTCAGCCCGGTGGGGGCTACCGGCAGGGTGAGCCAGACAGCGAGGGGGCTCCCCTCGGCGGCCCGCTCCCGCTGCAGGGCCGCGACGGCCTCGGCGCGCCGGGCGGCGGCGGCCCGGTCGGCGAGGGCCGGGCCCTCGATGTCCAGGTCGATGGTGGCCAGGTCGTAGCGTTCCACCACGTCGCGGTAGGCGTCGGTGAGGTCGCCGGCGTCGGTGCAGGTGACCGCGAGCTCGTCGTTGGCCTGGCCGCCGAAGCTGACCAGGACGTCGCCGCCGGCGGAGCGCAGCTGCGCGATCCGGCGGTCCAGCTCCAGGTCGGTGCCGGCCTGCTCTGGGGAGTAGTACCCGCCCCAGCTCGGCGCGCAGCCGTCCTCGGGGTCGGCGACCACGAAGGCCAGGGCCACGGTGCGGGCCGGGTTCACCTCCGGGTCCTGGAACTGGAAGGTCGGGGTGAGGGTCACGTCGACGTAGGGGACGCTCCACGACGCCACCGGAACCGCTCCTCGCTGGTCGGCCGCCCGGGTCACCGAGGCGAAGCCTCCGCCGCCGACCAGCGCGACGACCAGGACGAGCAGGCCCAGGCGGGTCCAGGAGAGCCGGCGGCGCGGCTGCTCGTCGTCCGCCGGCCCGCCGGGTGCCGCCTCGCCGGGTGCCGCCTCGCCGGGTGCCGCGGCGCGCGATCCGCCCATGGGGAAGTCCTCGCTCTCGTCGACGCGGCGCCCGGGTCGGGGCCGCGGATCTCTCCCGCAGACCGTCGGCCCGCCCCGCACCCGACTTGACCGGAGCCGCCGGACCCGCCGGGACCTCACCCCGCCGGGGGATCCCGGGCCGCGCCGGCTCAGGCCCGGCGGCGGCGCGCCGATGGTCGTCCTCGAGTGCAGGCGGACGCCTGGACCGGACGATCGCGAAGGCGGACCCCTCGATGCGACGCACCACGCCCGATCCGCGCCTGCCGGACGTCCGGCGGCAGTGGGGCAGCGACCGGCGCCGGGAGCCGCTGCCGCTGGTCCCGCCGAAGGTCTCCGAGGGCCGGATGGCGATCGGTCGGCTGGCCATCGTGCTGACCGTCTCCGCGTGGGCGGTCTACGTGGCGTTCACGATCGAGCAGCAGTTCATCGAGGGCAAGGCCGACAGCGCCCGGCTGGTCATCGAGGCGATCGTCTACCTGCTGATGGTGACGGGGCTCGCGACCTCGGCGATGGCCTACCTGATCACCCGGATCGGCTTCTTCTACCGCAGCCGCGCCCACACCCGGGCCTCCCGCGCCGTCCTGGACGCCTTCTTCGACTCCCCCGCTCCCCCGCTGACCGTGCTCGTCCCCTCCTACCAGGAGGACGAGCGGGTCATCCGGACGACGCTGCTGTCCGCCGCCCTGCAGGAGTACCCGGCGCTGCACGTCGTCCTGCTCGTCGACGACCCGCAGCACCCGACGACGGCGCGGGCCCGCGCGCTGCTGGCCGACGCCCGGGCGCTGCCCGGCGCGATCGAGGCCGAGCTGGCGGTCCCCGCGGGCCGCTTCCGCGCCGCCCGGGACGCCTTCGAGCACGAGATCGGCGGCGACGGGGGCGGGCGCGCCCCGACGACCGAGGACGTCCGGGAGCTGGCCGGGCACTACCGCTTCGCCGTCGCCTGGCTGGACGACCTGGCCGCCCGCCACGACGTCGTCGACCACACCGACCTCTTCTTCGTCGACCACGTGGTCGGCGCGCTGGCCCGCGACCTGGCCACGGTCGGCGACGCGCTGGCCGGGGCGGCCGACGCGGGGGCCGTGCTGCCCGCCGAGCGGCTGCGGCAGCTGCACCGCCGGCTGGTCGCCACCTTCGCCGCCCGCGTGACCGGCTTCGAGCGCAAGCGCTACCGCTCGCTGTCGCACGAGCCGAACAAGGCGATGAACCTCAACAGCTACATCGGCCTGATGGGGGGCGCCTACCGCGAGGTGGACACCCCGGTGGGCCTGGCGCTGGTCCCCTCCTCGGCGCGGGCCGCCGACCTCGTCGTCGAGGACCCGGACTTCGTGCTCACCCTCGACGCCGACAGCATGCTGCTGCCGGAGTACGCCGCGCGGATGGTGCACCTGCTCGCGCAGAGCGCGCACTCCCGGGTGGCCGTCGCGCAGACCCCGTACAGCTCGTTCCCCGGGTCGGCGACCCGCCTCGAACGCATCTCCGGCGCCTCCACCGACCTGCAGCACATCGTCCACCAGGGCATGACCCACTACGACGCCACGTTCTGGGTCGGCGCCAACGCGGTGCTGCGCAAGAAGGCGCTCGACGACATCGTCGAGATCGACTACGACGGCGACTTCGAGATCCGCCGCTACATCCAGGACCGCACGGTCATCGAGGACACCGAGTCGACCATCGACCTCGGCACGCGGGGCTGGCAGCTGGTCAACTACCCCGAGCGGCTGGCCTACTCGGCCACCCCGCCGGACTTCGGCTCGCTGTGCATCCAGCGCCAGCGCTGGGCCAACGGCGGGCTGCTGATCCTGTCCAAGCTGCGCGAGCAGGTGAAGGCCCGCCGGGCGCGCGGCGAGCGCAACCGCTTCGGCGAGCTGTTCCTGCGGGTGAACTACATGGCGTCGATCGCCTGGAGCTCCGTCTGCCTGGTGATCATGCTCTGCTACCCGTTCAACTCCGAGCTGCTCAACCCGCTGCTGCTGCTGGTCTCGGTGCCCTACTTCCTGGTGATGGCCGGCGACCTGCGCACCACCGGGTACCGCCGGAGCGACGTGCTGCGGATCTACGGGTTCAACCTGATCCTGCTGCCGGTCAACCTGTCGGGCTCCTTCGCCTCGATCCTCCAGCTGATCACCGGGGAGAAGAGCGCCTTCCGGCGGACGCCGAAGGTCCGCGACCGCACGACCGCCGGGGCGCCGTTCCTCCTCGTCCCGCTGGCCCTGATCGGGCTGTGCGTCTACACCATCGTGGTCGACGTCCAGGAGCAGCGGTGGGTGAACCTGTTCTTCGCCGCGCTCAACGCCTCCCTGGCCACGTACGCGATGGTCGCGTTCGTCGGCATCGGCAACAGCCTCACCGACCTGTGGGTGCACCTGCGCGACTGGCTGTACCGCCCGGTGGAGCCGCGGCGGCCGGCCGGCGGCCGACGGACGGCGGCCCCCCGCCCGGCGGCCGACCGCCGCCCGGCCCCGGCCGCGCCGACCCCCGACTGGGCGTCGGTGCTGCACTACGGCCTCCCGCGCGCCGCCGACGACGCGGCCGTGGCGGCCGCCGGCGGGCGGCACTCCCTGCCCGCCCCGCGGCCGGCAGCGGAGCTCGAGACCGCCGAGGACGGCGCCGTCGTGGCCGCCTTCCGCGACTTCATCTTCTTCACCGTCTTCCAGCCGATCGTCGACCTGGCGACCGGCGAGCCGGTGGGCTACGAGGCGCTGTGCCGCTTCGCCGACGGCCGGCCGCCGGAGGAGCGGCTCACCGCCGCCACCGACCGCGGCGTCGGCGTGGACCTCGACAGCGCGATGATGCGCGCCTCGCTGGCCGCCGCCGCCGGGCTGCCGGACGGCGCCTGGGTGTCGGTCAACGTGTCGGCCGCGATGTGGGACGCGCGGCGCGAGCTGTTCTCCGTCGCGGCCCGGTCGCGCTGCCCGGTGGTCCTCGAGTCCGGGGCGCTGGCCGGCAGCCGTGAGCTGGACACCGCCGACCTGCCGGTGGGCATCCGGGTGGCGCTGGAGGACCCGCTGGTCGGGTACGACACCTTCAGCCGGGTCGAGCGGCACCGCCCGGCGTTCCTCAAGCTGGGCCGGGAGACCACGGCCGGCATCGAGCACGACCCGGCGCGGCAGGCCCTGCTCGCCGCCCTCGCCCCCTTCGCGGACGAGCGCGGCTGCCAGGTGATCGCCTCCGGCGTGGAGACCGCCGCGGAGCGGGACGCCTTGCGGTCCTGCGGGGTGCACCTGGGCCAGGGCTTCTTCCTCGGCCTGCCCGCTCCCGCCGGCCGCGGACCGGGCCGGCCCGCCGCCCCGACGGCCGCGGGTGCGGGCGTGGGCTGAGCCCGCCCGCGACCGCACCGGGCGCCCTACGCTGCCCGGCGTGGTGGCTGACCGGCGGGCGCGGGTGGCGGACGTGCACGAGATCGCGCTCGGCCTGCCGCACGTCACCGTCGTCCGCGGGCGCAGCGGCAACCCGGTCTACCAGGTGGGCGGGAAGTCCTTCGTCTTCTTCCGCACCCCGCGGCCGGACGCCGTCGACCCCGCCACCGGGAAGAAGCTGCCCGACGTGATCGTCCTCTGGGTCGAGTCGGACGCCGACAAGCAGGCGCTGGTGCAGGACCCGGCGACGCCGTTCTTCACCACCCCGCACTTCGACGGGCACGACTCGGTGCTCGTGCAGGCCAGCCGGCTCGGCGAGCTCGGCCGGCAGGAGCTGGCCGAGGTGGTGCAGGACGCCTGGCTCGCCCGGGCCTCCGCCCGCCGGCGGGCCGCCTGGCTCGCGGCGCACGGCAGCACCGCCCGAGCCTGAGCCGGGAGGACCGGGCGCCGCGGGAGCCCCGGCGGCGCCACCGCCCTCCGGAGCGAGCCCTGGGCGTCGACCACGGTCACCGTCCGGCTCGACCATCGATCGGCCTGCTGGCGGAGGCGGCGGGGGCGTCGCCGGCCAGCAGGGTGGATGCCATGACCGCAGACACCGCCGCGGCCCCCACGCACGTGTCTGATCGGGCGCACGCGCGTGCTAGATTCTCCGCATGCGGACGACGGTGGAGTTCGACGACGACACCGCCCGGGCCATCGCTGCCCTGCGCCGCGACCGTGGCCTGGGCGTCTCCGAGGCGGTGAACGAGCTGATCCGCCGGGGCCTGCTCGCCCGGTCGGCCCGGCCGCCGTTCCGGCAGCGCACCGCCCCGCTCGGGGTGACCATCGACGTCTCCAGCGTCGCCGACGCCCTGGAGGTGCTCGACGGCGCGGCGACCCGCTGATGCTCGTCGACGCCAACGTCCTGCTCCACGCGGTCGACGAGCGGTCCCGCGCGCACGCCGCCGCCCGGAGCTGGCTCGAGGAGGCGCTGAACGGCTCGCGCCGGGTCGGGCTGCCCTGGCAGTCGCTCCTGGCCTTCGTGCGCATCGCCACCCACCCGCGGGCCATGTCGGCTCCGCTGCTCCCCGCCGACGCCTGGTCGTTCGTCACCGACTGGCTCGACGCCCCCGCGGCGTGGGTACCGCAACCGGGCCGCGGGTACGGCGACATCCTCGGCAGGCTGGTGCGCGACCTCGACCTGCGCGGCAACCTGGTCAGTGACGCGGCGCTCGCTGCCCTCGCCCTCGAGCACGGGTCGGCCGTCGTCAGCGCCGACTCTGATTTCGCCCGGTTCCCCGGGCTCACCTGGCTCAACCCCGTCGCGCCCTGACCAGGCACCGGATCGCGCCTCCGTCGTCCGCGTCCGGTCACGAGGGCTGCCTCTCACCGTTTCCCCGCCGGCAGCGCGGAGCGCGGCTCACCGTCCCCCGCCGAGGAGGGCCGACAGCCGCTCGCCCACCGGGGCGACGGTGGGCAGCGGAGCCCGCGCGACGTGGTCCGGCTTGAGCGAGCGCAGCAGCTCCTCCCCGTCGCGGGCCCAGTCGAACCGCGGTCGCTTCATCAGCCGGCGGACGACGGTGCTCGCGGTCTCCGGGTCCCGGGCGGCCAGCCGGCGCAGCACCGTCGGCGCAACGGTGTCGTCGTGCAGGTAGCCCAGCACCGTCTCCCGGTGCCGCCGGCGACGCAGCAGGTCGGGGTTCGCGAACGCGTCGGCGACCAGCCCGAACTCGGCGAGGAAGTCCATCCCGTCGTCCTCGTCGTAGATGAACGCCACGGTCTCGCACTCGACCAGGTCCGGCGGGAGCTCGATGACCGGGGCGGGCGCCCCACCCGGCCGGCGCGCCACCTCCGGGTGCTCCCGCAGGATCTCCTCCTGTCGAGCCCGGTAGAACTCGTCGAGCCGCTGCTGCGCCTGCTCCCCGGGCACGACCACCAGGTCGGTGCCGAAGAACCGGATGAACCGCTGCCGCTCCTCCCGCTGCACCTCCCACGCCCGGGCCAGCTTCTCCGGGTTGCGGAACGCCGCCTCCGGTGAGCGCAGCGACACGTCCAGCGCCACCTGGGCGGCCAGCGCACGCTCGGCGGGCCGCAGCACGCTCACCGGCCCGCTGAACACCCACTCGTCACCGACCGCGACCAGGCGGGCGAGCAGGAACGACCGCTTCGGCGTCCGGCGGAACACCGACCCGCCGCTGGTCGAGCGCACCCGGTAGGTCAGGTCGTCGACGAGGTTGAGCACGGTCAGCGCGTCCCGGTCGCGGCGCTCCACCTCGAACACGCCCGTGACGACGTCGCGCCAGCCGAGCAGCATCTGCCGTTCCTCCGAAAGGAGGTCGGGGTGGGCGTCGACGAAGTGCTCGACGACGGTGCGGCCATCCTTGAGCCGGTGCTCGAGCAGGAAGGAGTCCCACAGCAGCACGAGGCCGTTGTCGTCCACGGCCACGTCGGCCTCGTCCTGGTCGGCGAGCATGGCGCTGAACGCCCGGGCGTAGCGCGGCTGCTCCGAGAACTCCACCAGCTGCCGCTTGAGCTCACCGGCCCGCTCGACGAGGTCCTCTCCCACCATGAGCAGCCTCCGCGCCGGGGACGTCCGCGGTCGCGCCCACCGTAGGCCCGACCGCCCCCGCTTCCCCGCCTCCCTTCCGCGCGATCATGAAGTCCGGGAACCGACATCCCGAGCGGGCCCGGCGTGTCGCCTCCCGGAGTTCATGATCGAAGCGCGGTCGTGTTGCGACGTCGGCCAGGCGTGACGCGAAGTGGTCCTCCCCCGACCGGTGACCTGACGGCCTCTCCCGACCGCCTCCCGTGCCGGGAGGTTCAGCGCAGCAGCTCACGGACCCTGGCGCGCAAGGATGCCGGATCACCCCAGCGGTACCGCTCGTCTGCGTCGTAGAGCCGCCGATCACCTTCGGCGGCCAACTGTTCGAGCTTCTCGAGCAGTGCATCGAGCTCGAGCAGCGTCCGTCGCTCGGGCCGGATCGGGCCCGTCACAAGGAACGAGCGTTGAGCAGGTCAGCGGAGACGTTCGGCTTGCTCAGCACGGCATCGGACAGCAGCGACACCTCGGCGCCGAGCAGGTGCCCGGCCGCGACCGCGAACTCGGCCATGTCCAGGGCGTCGCGGTCGGGATCGACCCGGCCGAGCAGGCGACCGGGCGAGGCGAACCGCAGGTCGTGGATGCCGTGCTCGGCGGCCAGGGCGACGAGCTCCTGAGCGTGAGCGCGCACCAGTTGCTCATCGGCGCCGACCGGCTCGGGCGCAGGGATGCCCGTGGGGGGACCGTACGTGTCACCTCAGCGGGAGAAGGGGGAGAACCTCGCCGACTCCCCCGGCTGACGCCCGCGGCGCCGCGTGGTTGCACCACCCGGAGATCAGGCCGAGTCGAGCCGGTACAGCGCGGTGTGGTGGACCTGCAGCACCGGCTGGTCGCCGGCCAGCACCAGCGCGTCGTACCGGACCTCGTCATGGCGGCCGCGGCGACCGACGGCGGTGACCCGCCCGTGCGCGGTCAGCTCGGCCGGCAGCCGGGCGAGGCCGAGGAAGCGGCAGTCGCTGGACGTGTGGATCCACGGCCCCAGGGCGACGTTCTGCATGAGCAGCTCGTTGACCAGCCGCAGGAGCAGGCCGGGGTGGGCCAGCGCCTCCTCCCGGTACAGGTCCAGGGGCTCGCCGATCGCCGCCAGGTACCACTCGTTGCGCTCGACGGTGCCGGCCTCGCGGACGCCACCCAGCGGGCCGACGACCGGGTCGGCCACGAGCTCCGACGGCGCGGGCACCGGCCGGTAGCCGCTGAGGTCGGGACGGTCGGCCTCGGGATCGGCCGACCCGACGCAGCGCACCTCGCCGGACGGGGCGCTGACGGTCAGCCCACCGTCCTCCAGCTCGACCAGCAGCTCGTCGCCGTCGTAGGTGGGCCGCCGGAAGCGCAGGTCGATCCGGCCCCGGGAGAGCCAGTCGGCTCCCCAGGCCGCCACCAGCGGCGTGGTCGTCCGGGCGAACAGCTCGACGCCGGGGACCAGCGCCCCCGAGAAGCCGTACCGCCGGGCGACGTCGTCCTCGTGGATCTTGTTGGGTGACTCGTCGACGACGTGCGCGACGAAGCGATGGGGCTCGGGAGCGGTCACGTCGCCGGATGCTGCCGTGCCGCTCCCCCGCTGTCGACGCCGGCCCGACTGCGGGTCGCCGGCCGGTCCCCCGCCGACCGGGATGGGCGGCGAGCGCCGGCGGTCCGACCACTCCACGAGCTGCACCGATCCGGCCGGACCGGTCCAGCCCGGTCGGCACAGGCCGTCCGGTCATGGCCGGGACCCGCGGAATTCGGTGCCGGCACCTCAGTCGCAGAATTCCTCCTGCTCGGGACCGACCACGATCGTGGGAAAGGCCAGCGGACCGGACGTCGCCGCAGAGGACGCCGTCGCGCCGAAGTCGCCACCGAGGGACGTCGCGAGGGAAGCGACGTGCGCGCCGAACGCCTGGCACCCCCCGGGAGGCGGGGGTGCCGGCGCGGCCGACGCCGTCGCGGCCGGAGCCAGGACGAGACCGGTAGCAGCCAGGAGGACGACCAGTGCTCGTCGACGGTCCATGACATCTCCCCACGTTCGCAGTCCGGGCGGTGGCGACGATCGTCGCGTCGCGGCCGTTCCCCGTCGATGACCCGGCCTCGCATCTGCGGCGCGACAGGCCGGGCGTCACGGCAGGTGACCGGGCGGATCCCGGTTCACCGGCGCCCGGGCCTCGCCCCGCCCCTGGGGAGGGACAGCTCGGCCGGGAAACGGCATCAACGGTTGACCGGTCGCACGGGCCATCGCCGAGGAGAAGCAGCCGGCCGACGTCCAGCCGAGCCGGGTCGTCCACCCCCCTGCCGACGGGCTCGGTCGGTCCACCCAGCGCCTCGATGTACCGGTTGGCGTCTCACCGCGGCAGCCCGGCCTCGTCGTGGAGCAGGTCAGCGTGGTCGGCGCTGCGGTGGGGCTCGACCCACCGGCCCGCCGCGTCCCGTGCGATCGCCCGGAGCCGGGCTGCGCCCTCGGCCGCGACGACGTCCCCGCGATCCCGGACCCGGTCGAGCCGCTCCCGCGCGGCGATCGTCACCGCGCGGGTGACGCTCTCGCCCGTGGCGGCCGCGAGCTCGCGGGCGAGCGCCTCGAACTCCGCGTCCTGGATGGCGAGGCTCACGGCACAACCCTGCCCCTGCCCGCGCCCGGACCCGTTGACCACCCCGCGGCCGACGACGAACCTGCCGACGTGGACGCCGATCCACGGACGACGATCGCCGGGCAGGCCCGGTCCATCGCGGCGGCCTGGTCCCCGCCGGACGCGCCGCCGAGCTGGTGGCTGACCGCCGCCACCTTCACCGCGATCGCCGAGGACGACGCCCTGCTCGACCTCGCCGCGACCATCCCCTTCGACCGGCTGCCGCCGCTGCTGCTCAGCGCCGCGATCCGGTACCACCTCGACGACCGCGGCCCGCCGGAGCTGCGCAGGTACTACCCGAGCCCCGGCGGCAGCCAGCGCCCGCCGGACGGCGGCTTCCGCCCCGCGCTGCGCGGATTCGCGAGCAGCGAGGCGAAGGCCCTGACAGACCTCTGCCGGCAGCACCGCTACCAGATGACCGAGGTCGCCCGCTGCCTCGACCTGCTCCCCGCTCTGGCCACGATCGCGGCCGAGGACCCGCGGACGATCGCCCTCGTCGACCTCGGCACCGGCGCCGGACTCGGCCTGCACCCCGACCGCTACCACTGCACCTACCGCCTCCCCGACGGCACCGCGCTCACCGCCGGCGACGAGCACTCCCCCGTCCACCTCTCCTGCGACGTGCGCGGCGCGCTGCCCCCACCCCGGGTCCCCGCGATCGCCGCCCGGCTCGGCGTCGACGTCGAGCCGCTCGACCTCGCCGACGAGCGCACCGCCCGGTGGCTGGCCGCCTGCGTCCCGCCCGAGGTGGACGCCGTCACCCGGTTCTCCGCCGCCGTCGACGTCGCCCGGCAGCACCCCGCCCCCACCCTGCGCGGCGACCTCGTCGACGTCCTGCCCGCCGTGGTGGAGCGCACCCCGCCCGGCGCGCTGCTCGTCCTGGTCGACACCTACGTGCACGTCTTCCTGCCGCCCGGCCGCCTCGCCGCCTTCCGCGCCGGGGTCGACCGCCTCGGCCGGCGCACAGACCTCGAGTGGGTCTCGGTCGACCCGCTCGTCCCCCTCGGTCCGGCCCCCACCGGCACCGTGCAGGGCCTCGACGTCCCGCCGGGCTGGCTCGAGGAGGACCGCGTCTTCGGCGTCATCGGCCGGGTCGGGTACCGCGGCGGCGAGCGCCACGAGCAGCTGCTGGGCCGCGCCCACCCCGGCGCGGCCTGGCTCGAGTGGACCCCCGACGGGAGGCAGCGATGACCGAGGCCCGCGAAGCGGTGGAGCGCTTCAACGAGGCGTTCGCCCGGCACGACGTGGACGCGGTCATGGCCGCCATGACCGAGGACTGCGTTTTCGAGTCCACCTCGCCACCCGACGGCGAGCGCCACGAGGGCCAGGCGGCGGTCCGCACGGCCTGGGAGGAGCTGTTCACCTCCACCCCCGGCGGCCGGATCGACGCCGAGGAGGTGGTGCCGCTCGGCGACCGCGTCGTCGTCCGCTGGGTCTACCGGTGGCCGGCCGGCGACGGCGGGGAGGGGCACGTGCGCGGCATCGACCTGTTCCGCGTCCGCGACGGCCGCGTCGCCGAGAAGCTTTCCTACGTCAAGGGCTGACCCGGCCGGGCCGGCGTGCTCACCGCAGGGTCGGCGCGTCGGTCGTCCACCAGCGGTACATGACCGACGGCGACCAGGTCGCGTCCTGCGCCAGCGCCAGCACCGCGTTCGCCGCCGAGCCCCAGAGGATCGTCGTGTCCCCGGCGCTGGACTCGTAGCAGCCCAGCGGCCCCTGCGTCACGCCCTCCAGCACCCAGGTGTTGCGGGCGTTCCCGATCGCGCAGTCCCCGGCCGGCAGGTCGCCGACGAACGCCTCGAAGGCGTCGCCCATCGCGGGCGCGCTCTCGAAGGCGAACAGCGTCAACCCGTCGGGCCGGTTCCCGCCGAGGGGGCACTCGATGGAGGCGACCAGCCCGGCCGCCGGGTCGGCGCCACCGGCGGCGCAGCCGGCCCGCAGGTCCGGCGGCAGGAGGGCCAGCAGGAGCTCCTCCTCGGTCGGCACCGGAGCACCGCCGCCGGTGCCCTCACCACCGCCGTCCTCCCCGGCCTCGACGGCCTCGACGATGCCCCGGGCGACCGCGGAGTCGCGGAACACCGCACCCAGCACCAGCCCACCGACGAGCGCGGCCCCGGCGAGCGCGATCCCGACCAGCACCACCGCCGGGTGGGCCCGCCGCCGCGCGAGCGCGGTGAGGACGCGCTCGGCCTCGGGGTCGGCGCCGGCCAGCGGCGGCCGGTGGGCGGCGAACGCCGCGGGGGTCCACAGCCGCACGAAGGACAGCAGCTCCAGGTAGCGGGACGTGGCGTGCGGCGTCGGCCGGAGCAGCTGCGCGAACCGCAGCAGCGGCCGGCGGCGCGCCTGGAGCGCCTGGGCGGTGAGGCCGTCGGCGCGGAGGTGCGGAGCGACGGTGGTGCCCACCAGCGCCCGGTACACCGCCTGCAGGCTGACCTCGAGGTCCCCGCAGCAGGCATAGGCGATGCGGTCACCGGAGAACACCGTCGCCCGGTGGTACGGCAGCACGAACGGCGCCACGAACACCGTCAGCCCCGTCATCTGGAAGGCGGTGAAGATCGGCGACCACCACTGCCCGTACCGGGCCTTCAGCGCCCCGACGTACGTGGCCAGGGTGAAGAGCAGCTGCTCCCGCTCGTCCGGGTCGCCCGGATCGCCCAGCGCGTCCCCCTCGGCCACGAGGACGTGCACGCCGAAGTAGGTCGTGAGGCTGATCGGCGCGTCGTCGGCGGACAGCACGCGGCTGATCTTGTCGACGACGAAGAGGTCGACCCGGCGCGAGTACGACAGCCGCCCCCGGACCACGTCGACGACCGCCTGGACCTCGGGCAGCGTCCGCTCCGACACCAGGACGGCGTCCCCCAGCAACCGGATCCGCCAGATCTGCACGAGGACCCAGATCAGCAGGACGGCGCCGGCGATGCCGAGCACGATCGCGAGCAGGACCGTCGCCTGCCCCAGCGACACCAGGACGAAGACCGCGACCGCGGCCGCGACGGCCAGCGCCACGAGGGCCAGGGCGAACCGGGACGGCTCCGCCGGGTGGCGCAGCAGCGCGATCGGCGCGCCGGTCAGCGGCCCCGGGACGGGTGGCCAGACCCGCGTCGCGCCGGCCCCTGCGGCACCGGCCCCCACGGCACCGGCACCCGGCGGTGCCGGCCGGGGCGGCACGGGAACCGTGCGGGGGTCGTAGGGGGAACGGGTGGAGGCCACGGGATCCCTCCGTCCGGGGAACGGGTCAGCCAGCGCATGGTCGGGCGGGGACGGACAGCCCCACTCGACCGAGCCGTCACCCGGCTCCCTGATACCGGCCCGACCCGATCCGGCCCGGCCGTTGTCCTCCGGGGGCCACCCGAGGAGTCTGGACGGTGCGGCGAGGCCGCCCGGGCGTCGCCGCCGACAGGAGAGGAGCGGTGGCATGTACGCCCGATCCACCACCATCCGGGGCAACCCGTCGGCCATGGACGACGGCATCGCCTACATGCGCGACGAGGCCATGCCCGCCATCCAGGAGATGGACGGCTGCATCGGCCTGTCCATGCTCGTCGACCGCCGCGCCGGCCACTGCATCGCCACGTCGGCCTGGCGTGACGAGGAGGCCATGCGCGCCAGCGCCGAGCGCATCCACCCGATGCGCGAGCGCCTGGTGCAGACCTTCGGCGGCGAGCCGGAGGTGCAGGAGTGGGAGATCGCCGTCCTGCACCGGATGCACCCCACGGGGGACGGCGGCGGCGCGCGGCTCACCTGGGTGATCATGGACCCGTCGCGGATGGACGAGCTGGTCGACGGCTTCCGGATGAGCCTGATGCCGCGGCTCGAGGAGATGCCCGGCTTCCGCGGGACCAGCCTGATGGTCGACCGGCGCAACGGCCAGGCGGTCGGCACCGTCGCGTTCGAGAGCCCGGCGGCCATGGAGGCGACCCGTGAGCGGGCCCGCGGCCTGCGCGGGGAGTTCACCGCGGCGATGCGCGCGGAGGTCACCGACGTCGCGGAGATGGAGGTGGCGCTGGCCCACCTGCGGGTCCCGGAAACGGTCTGACGGACGGCGGCGGCCCGTCCGGTGCCCGATCCGGGACCGGACGGGCCGGACCTCCTGCGCCCGGACGCCGGCGTGGCCGCCGAGGCGGTAGCTGCCGAGCGCCGCGGCACCGGCGCGGATCGACGCGGAGACGCGGGCCCGGGGGCATTGATCCTCCGGCCGGGGGCGAGGACGCTTCGGGTCGGCCGGGCGACGTCGCCCGACGCCGCAGGGCTTCCCGCCGTCCGGGGGCGTGGTCCGGTCGTCTCAGGTCACCGATGCCGCACGAGGGAGGACCAGGCGATGGCCAGCATCGAGCGCAAGAACGTGGACCGTCCCGACGAGTCCCGCACCCCGGAGAAGACCCGGATGGACGTCGTCCAGCTGGGCGACGCCACCGTCGCCCGCATCACCCTGCAGCCCGGCTGGACCTGGTCGGACTGCATCCAGCCGATCGTGGGCACGGCGAGCTGCCAGGCCGCCCACCTGGGGTTCGTCGTGTCGGGCCGGATCCACATCAGGGCCGACGACGGCGCCGAGACCGACCTGGGCCCCGGTGACGTCTACCGGCTCGAGCCCGGCCACGACGCCTGGGTCGCCGGCGACGAGCCGGCCGTGGCGCTGGAGTTCGAGAGCAAGACGGCCGAGACCTACGCCCGGGCCTGACGCCACACCCCGGCCGGCCGCGGCCGGCGCCGGGCCGGGGCGGCGGGCCCCGGCCCGGACGGCGTCAGCCCTGCGCCGACCGGCGCATCGACCACATCTGCGCCGGGCGCTCGAACTGGGAGGCGACCTCCCAGCTCACCGCGCCGTTCACCGTCTCCCGGCGGAAGTTGCCCACCGCGACCCGGGCCAGCTCCGGGTCCGCGGCGGCCCGGGCGGCCAGCTCCAGCGCGCGGTCCTCGACGGCGTCGTCGTCCACGGCCTCCCAGGCCAGCCCCAGCTCGGCGGCGCGCGTCCCGTCGACCTCCTCGCCGAAGATCGCCATCGCCGCCGCGGCCTCCCGGCCGATCAGCCGGGAGAGGATCACGAAGTGCCCGCCGCCGGGGTGCATGCCGCGCTTGAGGAACCCGCACAGCAGCCGGGCGTCCCGCGCCACGATCCGCAGGTCGGTCGCCAGCAGCATGTTCATCCCGGCGCCGACCGCCGAGCCGCGGACCGCCGCGACCGTCGGCACCCGCACCTGCCCCAGCCGGTAGAAGGAGTCGTAGATCGACGACATCCCCTCGTAGGCGGCCGGCTCGGCCGGGTCCTTGCCGGCGGAGGTGAGCGTCCCGATGTCGCCGCCGGCGCAGAACGACCGCCCGACCGCCTTCACCACCAGGGCCCCGACGTCGGACCGGGCGTCGACCTCGTCGAAGAGCCCGATGAGCTCGCGGGCCATCCCCGGCGTCAGCGCGTTGCGGCGGTCGGGCGCGTTGAGCGTCACCACCGCGACGCCGCCGTCCACCTCGAGCAGCACCTCACCGGAACCGGAGCCAGCAGCCACGCGCCCACCTCTCGTCGAGCGGCCGGCGCCGTCGCCGGCCGGCCGGGAACCATCCGCAGGCATCACACCACGCCCGCCGGAGCCGCGACCCACCGGCAGCCCGTTCCCCAGCCGTTCCGGTTCCGTTTGCCGGGGGTTCGGATGGGGGACAGTGGTCGCGTGTTCCGCGGGCTGCGCCGCACCGCCCGGGACGCCGTGCACCTCGGGCTCGGCGCCGCGGCCCTCGCGGCCGCTCCCGCCCTGGTCGGCGCCGGCCTGCTGACCGGCGGCACCGCCCGGGCGGCGCGGGGCACGCTCGACACCGCCCACCGCGCCGCCGTCGCCGGCACCCGCGCCGTCGGCACCCTCGTCACCGGCGCCGACCCGCTGCCGAACGGCCACCTGCACGACCTGCTCGACGCGGCCCGGGGCATGGTCGAGTCCCCGACGACCCGCCACACCCGCCGGGTCTGGGCCGACCGCGACCGCGTCCAGGTCGAGATCGAGGAGCCCGCCGACGAGCAGCCGGACCAGGCCCGCCGCACGCTGCGCCGGCAGCTCGAGCGGCTCGACGGCGTCCAGTGGGCCACCGTCAACGGCGTCGTCGGCCGGGTCCTGGTCGCCGTCGACACCCGGCGGGTCGGCGTCGAGGACGTCATCGGTGTGATCACCGAGATCGAGCAGGCCCGCGGCGGCACGCACGTCTTCCCGCAGCGCCCCGACCACCCCGCCGACCTCGAGCCGCTGCTGGCCGCGCTCGTCGCCGCCGGCATCGACCTCGCCTCCGTCGGCGTCTCCCTGGCCGGCCGCTACCTGCCGATCCCGCCGCTGCCCCGGCACGTCACCCTGCTCACCGCGCTGCTCGACACCCAGCAGTGGCTCAAGCGGGGGCTGACCCAGCGCATCGGCCCGATCGGCACCGACCTCGTCTTCGCCGGCACCAGCGCCCTGCTGCACGCGCTCACCCAGAGCCCCACCGTGCCGGCGCTCAACGCCGTGTCGGCGGTCCAGCAGGCCCTCGAGGTGCGCGAGCGGCGCCGGGTCTGGCGCCGCCGCGAGCGCGAGCTGTGCCTGCCCGAGCCGGACGAGGACGCCGCCGAGCCGCTCCCGCCGCCCCGGTCGCGGCCGGTCCCGATGTCCCCGGGGCCCATCGAGCGCTACCGCGACCGCCTCGACCCCACCGAGCTCGCCGCGGCCCTGGCCCTGCTGCCGCTGACCCGCAGCCCCGGCCGCGCGGCCGACCTGCTCCGGGCGCTCACCCCGCGGGCCGCCGTCCAGGGCCGGGAGTCCTTCGCGGCCACGCTGGACCTGCTGCTCTCCCGCCGGGGCGTGCTGCCCATGGAGGGCTCGGCCTACCGCCGGCTCGACCGCGTCGACGCCGTCGTCGTCGACGCCGCCGCGCTGTGCACCGGCCCGCCGGCGGTCGTCGAGGCCACCGCCGGGGCCGACGGGTGGGACGACGCCGCCGTCTGGACCGCCGCCACCTCCCTCCTGGCCGGCGACGACCGGGAGGGTGGCGGCGGGGGTGGCGGGCGGGGCGGCCGCCTCCGGCTCGGCCCGCCCCGGACGTCGGACGACGCACCCGGCGCCGAGGTCCGCTCGCTGCTGCAGGGCCGCCGCCGGGTCGGCACCGCGACCGTCGCCCCGGGGCTCGACCCGCACGCCGAGGCGCTGCTCACCACCGCGGCGGACGCCGGCGCCCGCGTGGTGCTCACCCGGCACGCCGGCGCGGCCGACCTCGCGGGGCTGGCCGACGAGGTCACCGGCGACCCGCTCGTCGACACCGTCCGGCGGCTGCAGGCCGAGGGCCGCGGGGTCCTGCTGGTCTCGGCCACCGACGGGCCGGCGCTGATGGCCGCCGACGTCGCCGTCGCCCCGGTCGTCGAGGGCCGCGCGCCGGCCTGGGGCGCCGACCTGGTCACCGCGCCGGGCCTGGCCGACGCCTGCCGGATCGTGGCCGCGACCACCGACGCGCGGGCGATCAGCCGGCGCGCGGTCGCCACCGCGCTGACCGGCAACGTGCTCGGCGGCCTGCTCGCCGCCGTCGGCAGCGCCACCTACGGCCAGGAGCGGGCGACCACACCAGGCAAGTGGGCGACGGTCACCACGATGGTCACCGGGACGTGGGCGGGTGTGCAGGCCGGCCGGCGCCCCGCTCCCCCGCCGACCGTGCACACCCCGTGGCACGCGCTCGACCCCGACGAGGTGCTGCGCCGGCTGCCCGCGGCATCGGAACCCGACCACCGCGACGCGCGCCTCCGGCACGCCGGGGCCCGGGTGGCCGCGCTGCCCGTCGTCCGCCTGCCGGTCCGCTTCGGCCGGACCGTCGCCGCCGAGCTCGCCGACCCGCTCACCCCCGTGCTCGGCACCGGCGCGGCGGCGACCGCGGTGCTCGGCGAGGGCGTCGACGCGCTGCTGGTCGGCGGCGTCACGGTGGTCAACGCCGTGGTCAGCGGCCTGCAGCGGCTGCGCGCGGAGACCTCGCTGGAGGCGCTGCTGCTCGAGCAGGACCGCTGCGTGCGCCGCGAGGTCCGCGGCGGCGCGCGGGACGGCGGGGTCGAGGAGGTGCCCGCGACCGCGCTGCGGGTCGGCGACGTCGTCCGCCTGGAGCCCGGGGACGTCGTGGCCGCCGACGCCCGCCTGCTGGAGGCCGGCGACCTGGAGGTCGACGAGTCCGGGCTGACCGGGGAGTCGCTGGCGGTGGCCAAGTCGGTGCCGCCGACGCCGGGGGCCGCGGTGGCCGACCGCACCTGCATGGTCTTCGACGGGACGACCGTGGTGGCCGGCTCCGGCCGGGCGGTCGTCGTCGCGGTCGGCGACGCCACCCAGGCCGGGCGGGCGGCCCGCGCCGCCGGGGGCGCCGCCCCGCCGGCCGGCGTGCAGGCGCGGCTGGCCGAGCTGACCCGCTCGGTCCTGCCGCTCTCCCTCGCCGGCGGCGGGGTGGTCGCCGGGCTCGGCGTGCTGTGGGGCCGCCCGCTGCGGGAGGCGGTCGCCTCCGGGGTCGCCGTCGCCGTCGCCGCGGTGCCCGAAGGGCTGCCGCTGGTCGCCACCGTCGCCCAGCAGGCCGCGGCCCGGCGGCTGTCCCGGCACGGCGCGGTGGTGCGCAGCGCGCGGGTGCTGGAGGCGCTCGGCCGGGTCGACACCGTCTGCTTCGACAAGACCGGCACGCTGACCGAGAACCGGCTGCGGGTGACCCGGCTGGTGCCGCTGGGCGACGGCGGCGAGGAGGACCTGCTCCGGCTGGCCGCCGCCGGCATGGGCAACGGCCACGACGCCGCGCACGAGACCGACCGCGCCGTGCTCGAGGCCGCCGGGGAGGCCTGGGCCGGCCCGCCCGAGGCCGGCCTGGCCTTCGCCGCGGGGCGGGGCTTCTCCGCGGCGGTGCGGGACGGCCGGCTGATGGTCAAGGGGGCGCCCGAGGTCGTGCTGCGTCGCTGCGAAGGGGCCCCGGACGACGTCCGCGACCGGGTGCGGGAGCTGGCCGCCGACGGGCTGCGGGTGCTCGCCGTCGCCGACCGGGCGGTGGACGGCGTGCCCGAGGACCTGGAGGAGGCCGCCGGCGGGCTGACCCTGCGCGGGCTGGTCGGGCTGTCGGACCCGCTGCGGGAGTCCTCGGTGCGGGCGATCGAGCAGCTGCGCGCCGCCGGGGTCCGCGTGGTCGTGGCGACCGGCGACCACCCCGGGACAGCCTGCGCGATCGCGGCGGGGGCCGGGATGCCGGACGCCGACCGGGTGGTCACCGGCGCGCAGCTGGCCCGGGCCTCGGAGTCCGAGCGGGCCGGGATGGTCCGGGACGCCGCCGTCTTCGCCCGGCTCTCCCCCGAGCAGAAGGTCACGCTGGTCGCCGCGCTGCGCCGGGCCGGCGCGACGCTGGCGATGACCGGCGACGGGGTCAACGACGCCGCCGCGATCCGGCTGGCCGACGTCGGGGTCGGCGTCGAGGGCGCCGAGTCCCCGGCCGCGCGGACCGCCGCCGACCTGGTGCTCACCGACCTGGACCTCACCCGGCTGGTCGACGCGGTCGCCGAGGGCCGGGCCATGTGGTCGCGGGTCCGCGACGCGGTGTCGGTGCTGGTCGGGGGCAACGCCGGCGAGGTGGCGTTCACCGTGCTCGGCGCGGCGGTCGGCGGCCGGGCGCCGCTGAACACCCGCCAGCTGCTGCTGGTCAACCTGCTCACCGACATGTTCCCGGCGCTGGCCGTTGCCGTCGCCGCCCCGCGCCGGGCCGCCGACGGCAACGGCCGCGGCGGCAACGGGCACGACGGCAACGGGCACGACGGCCCGCTCGCCGGCCACCCGCTGGCCGCCGTGCTGCGCGCCGGGCCGCACCGCGGGTTCGCGGCGGAGGTCCGGCGCATGGTGCTCGTGCGTGGCGCCGCGACCGCGTTCGGCGCGACCGGGGCCTGGGTGGTCGGCCGGGCGACCGGGCTGGTGCTGCCCCGGCGGGCGAGCACGATGGGGCTGGCCGCGCTGATCACCACCCAGCTGGCGCAGACGGCGTGGTCGGGGCGCCGCAGCCCGCTGGTGCTGGCCACGGTCGCCGGGTCGCTGGCCGTGCTGGGGGTCGTCGTCCAGACCCCGGGGCTGAGCCGGTTCTTCGGCTGCACCCCGCTGGACCCGGTGTCGTGGGGGGTCGTGCTGGCCTTCGCGCTGGCCGGCGCCGCCGGCGCCGAGCTGCTGCCCCGGCTGACCGCCCGCTGGACGTCCCCGGCCGCGGTGTCCTGACCCGCCGGGCGGCGGCTGCAGGCGGCGGAACCGGACGACCGGCCACCCGCTGTTGCGCTACAGATGTGCTACGTTTGTAGCCGTGAAGGTCGCCTCCCGGGAGCTGCGCAACGACACCGCCGGTGTGCTGCGCCGCGCGGCCGCGGGCGAGTCCGTGCAAATCACGGTCAACGGCGAGCCGGTCGCAGAGCTCGGCCCGCTCCGCACCCACCGTCCGCACTGGACGAGGAGTTCCCTCCTCGTCGAACGGCTCGGTGCCATCCAGGCCGATCCGGCTCTCGGCGACGAGTTGCGCGCGCTCTCCGGCGGAACGGACGAGCTCGGGCCCATCGGGTGACCCGCGGCCTGCTGGACACCAGCGTCTTCATCGCCCGTGAAGGCCGGGGCCTCGACGTCGCACGACTGCCCGACGAGGTAGCCGTCTCCGTGATCACCTACGGGGAACTGCGCGCGGGCGTCCTGGCCGCTGCTGACCTGTCGGTGCGGTCGCGCCGGCTCACCACCCTGCAGACCGTCGCCGACCTGAACCCCTTGCCGATCGACGCACCCGTTGCCGACGCTTGGGCGGAGCTCCGTCTGCGCCTCGCCCGGTCGGGCCGACGGATGAACGTCAACGACACGTGGATCGCCGCCACCGCACTCGCCCACGACGTGCCGGTCGTCAGCCAGGACGCCGACTTCGATGTGCTCGCCGACCTCAGCGGACTCCACGTCGTCCGGGTCTGAGGCGCACTCCCCTGCCCCGTGTCTCGCGAGCCCGGTGCCGCCACCTGCGGGGCGCCGCCGACCGGGCTCAGGTGAAGAGGCCTCGGATGTCCTCGGCGGTGAGCGCACCGGACATCGCCCCGTCCTCGTCGTCCATCACCCGGGTGAACAGGTCGCGCTTGCGCTCCTGCAGCGCCAGCACCTTCTGCTCGATGGTGTCCGCGGCCACCAGCCGGTAGACCATCACCGTCTTGTCCTGGCCGATCCGGTGCGTGCGGTCGACCGCCTGCGCCTCGGCCGCCGGGTTCCACCACGGGTCGAGCACGAACACGTAGTCGGCCTCGGTGAGGTTCAGCCCGAACCCCCCGGCCTTGAGGCTGATGAGGAAGACGGGGGCGCGCCCGTCGCGGAACCCGTCGACCACCCGCTGCCGGTCGCGGGTGCGCCCGTCGAGGTAGGCGTAGGGCAGCCCCGCCGCGTCCAGCCGGCCGCGCACCGTGCCCAGGAAACCGGTGAAGGAGCTGAACACCAGCGCGCGGTGCCCCTCGGCGACCACCTCCTGCAGGTGCTCGAGGAACGCGTCGGCCTTGCTCGACCGGATCCCGGCGTAGGCCTCGTCGACCAGGGACGCGTCGAGGGCGAGCTGCCGCAGCAGGGTGAGCGACCGGAAGATGGTGAACCGGTTGCGGTCGAGGTCGTCGACGAGGCCGAGCACCTTGCGCCGCTCCCGCTGCAGGTGGGTGTCGTAGACCTTGCGGTGCTTCGGGTCGAGCACCACCTCGAGCACCTGCTCCTGCTTGGGCGGCAGCTCGGCGGCGACCTGCTCCTTGGTGCGGCGGCGCATCAGCGGCCGGACGCGGCGGCGCAGCGCGGCCAGCCGCTCCTGGTCGCCGCCCCGCTCGATCGGCGTCCGGTAGTGCTCGGTGAACCGCTGCGGGCTCGGGAACAGCCCGGGCGCGACGATGGAGAGCATCGACCACAGGTCCATCAGGCTGTTCTCGACCGGCGTGCCGGTGATGGCCAGCTTGAACCGGGCCGGCAGCCGGCGGGCGGCGGCGTAGGTCTTCGCCTGGTGGTTCTTCACGAACTGCGCCTCGTCGAGCACCAGCCCGCGCCAGGGCAGCGCGCGGTGGTCGGCCTCGCCGAGCCGCAGCAGCGTGTACGAGGTGACCACCAGGTCGGCGCCCTCCACCGCCTCGGCCAGGGGCACGCCCAGCTTGCGGCCCGTGGCCTCGACGGTCCGCACCCGCAGGTCCGGTGCGAAGCGGGCGGCCTCCCGCGCCCAGTTCGACACCACGCTGGTGGGCGCCACCACCAGCACCGGGGCGGTCAGCTCGCCGGCCTCCTGGGCCCGGCACACCACGGCCAGGGTCTGCAGGGTCTTGCCCAGGCCCATGTCGTCGGCGAGCACGCCGCCGAGCCCGGTGTCCCACAGCACGGACAGCCACTGGTAGCCCGCCAGCTGGTAGGGCCGCAGCCGGGCGACCAGGCCGGCGGGTGCCGCGGGCGGCGCCGCGCCGGCCACGTCGAGCAGCGCCCGGACGTCGCGCGCCCACCGCTCGCTCTGCTCGGCGACCACGCCCAGCTGCACGAGCTCCTCCCAGAGCCCGGCCTGGTAGCGGCTGATCCGCAGCCCCGGCCGGTCGACGTCCTGCAGCGCCCGCGCCTCGTCGATCAGCGCCCGCAGCCGCTCGAACTCGGGCCGGCGGACGTCGAACCACGTGCCGCTGGGCAGCAGCAGGTGCTCCTCCCCGGCCGCGAGCGCCGCGAACAGCAGGACGAACGGGATGTCCTCGCCGTCCACGGTGACCGTGACGCCGAGGTCGAACCAGTCGCCGTCCCCGCCGTCGGTGCCGGCCTCACCGCCGGTCGCCGACACCGCCACGACCGGGTCGGCCTCGGCGCGCCGGAACTCCGGCGGCTCGCCGGTCACCTCGACCAGCACCCCGGCCTCCGCGAGCCGGGGCAGCAGCTCGGTCGTGAGGACGACGGTGTCCATGCCGGCCAGCTCGGCGCTCTCCTCCGGCCGCCGGCCGGGCCCGTCCGGCCACAGCCGCGCCAGCCGGGCCGGTGGCGCGGGCAGGGCCCGCAGCAGCCGCTCCTCCGCGGGGGCGTCGCGCCCGGCGTCCGCACCGGGGGCCAGCGGCAGCCGGCGGGCCTGGTCCCCCGCCCGGTACTCCACCGTCCAGGTCAGCCGGGCACGGTGGCCGGGCGCGTGCTCGACGGTCAGGCACAGCCGCGGCGGCAGCACCTCCGGGAGCTCCACCGAACCGTCGGAGGAGAAGACCGGCAGCGCGCGGTGCAGCGCAGGGTAGAACCCGCCCAGGAAGCGGGCGCGGTCGGCCGCCGGCACGCGCACCGGCCCGCCGGTGACCACCTTCTCGGCGCTCCGGGGCACCCGCTGCAGGGGCACCAGCAGCAGCCCACCCTCCGGGACGAGGCCGGCCGGCAGCCCCTCGGCGCCGTCGACGAGGGCGGCGCCGTGCGGCGGGCTGCCGAGCAGCAGCGCCGACGCCGCCGGCAGGACGTCGTCCCCCAGTTCGACGACCGCCTGCAGCCGCAGGCCGGCGTCCGCCTCCTGGCGCACGTCCACGGCGAGCGCGCCCGGGTGCCCGGCGACGCGGACCGGCCGGCCCCGGGCGGTCATGAACGGCACGCCGTCGTCCACCGCCTGCTGCAGGGCCGGCCAGAGCGTGGGGCCGAATTCCTCCAGCCGCACGTGCGCGTCACCGGAGGCGTAGTAGTAGGCGCGCACGGCGCCGGCCGCGTGGTGTGCCCGGTACACGGCCAGGAGCGCGGCGGCGTGCGCGGGGTTGCGCCGCCCCGACCAGTCGTACTCGAGGTCACGCCACGACACCCCGGTGCGGATCCAGCGGCCCTTGGCGCCCGGCACGACCGGGCGCAGCCGCACCGACACCCCGGACGCGGCGCCGCGGCGGCCCTCCTCGACGTCGAACTGCAACCCCAGCGGGGTGCCCGTGCCGGACGCCCCGCCCGGCACGAGGTCGCCCAGCACGCGCTCCCACGCCGGCGGGCCGGGTGCCACCGGCGCGGCGGGGAGAGCGGCCCGGGCGGCCACGAGCAGTGCGGCGACGTGCTTGCAGTCGACGCCGACCGGGCAGCTGCACTCCCCCCACCAGCAGTCCTGGGCGCCGTCGTACTCCGCCACGGTCGTGTACCGCTGCCCCTGGCTGCCGGTCACCACGGCGGCGAGCTGGCCGGTCGCGGTGACGCAGGAGAGCTGCGACACCCGGCCCTCACGGGCGTACGCGGAGCCACGACGCCACGCGCCCTCGTCGACCGAGCGGCGGATCACGGGGTCGGCGAGCGCCGGCTGCATCTCCTCGAGCACGCCTCCGAGGCTAGGGCCACGGGCACGCCTTCGAACACTTGTCCACAGCCGGCGGCTGGGGTCGGGTGGTTCTCCGGCCGGTCCCCGCACGGTGACGGTGGGATGAGGCAGCCGACGTGCGGTCAGCGGTCAGGCTCGGTGTCCAGCGGCTTCAACGGCACGACCGACCCCGGCCGTACGTACCCGGGTTCCCGTAGCCGCCAGCCCCCACCGACCGGCTCGCGCTCCTCGGTCGGGCAGTCGGGGGAAGGCGTCAGGTAGCCGAGGCCACGCTGGACCAGGCGCGGGTAGGCGTACCGGTCGATGAACGGCGTGTGGAACCACAGGCGCAGCCACCAGGGTGCGGCGGCTACGTCGACATCCGCGCCGTAGCCGAGGGGGATGTGATCCCAACCTTCCAACGCCATACGCACAGGGTGGCTGCCACCGGTTCGCCGGACCAGCGGTCATGCGGTTCCCACCGTTCCCTCACACGGCGGTACGAGGCCGGTGGGTCGGCGGGGTCGGGGGGTCCGCGGGCGGCAGCAGCGTCCGCCCGGCGCCTTTCGCGCGGTCGCGCGCGGGGGACGAGATCCGACCTCCCTACCCACGCTGACCTGCGCAGAACTGTCGGTGGTGCTGGTTGGCGTGCGGGCATGGAGGACGGAGGGCTGCCGCGGCCGCCGGTGGAGGGTGAACCGGTGCCCGTCCTGCCCGCGGACGTGGTGTCGCGGGATTCGGGCGAGCTGGAGCTGGTCTGCGACATCTGGTCCGCCGACGCCCACGTGGCGCGCGAGCACGCCCGGCAGGCGGCAGCGATCGCGGAGCTGGCGCGCCGGCGCTCGGTCGAGCGCGACACCGCCCTCGGCCTGCGGGGCGGGCCGGGACCGGACTCCCGGGCGATGCGCCCGGCCGCGCTCACCGACGTCTCCGACGACGTCGTCACCGAGCTGGCCCTCATCCGCAACTGCTCGGAAGCCGAGGCCGGCCGGCTCGCCGCCGAGTCGCTGCTGCTCACCACCACACTCGCCGCGACCTGGTCGGAGCTGTACGCGGGGCGGTTGACCGTGCGCAAGGCGCGCATCCTTCTCGACCTCCTGGAGGACGCCGACGACGCGGTCGCCGCCGGGGTCCACGCCCGGGTGCTGCCCGGCGCCGAGCAGTGCCCGCCGGGCCGGCTGGCCGACCGGGCCCGCTACCACCTGTACCGGCTGGACGCCGAGGCCAAGGAGCGCCGCCGGAAGGAGGCCGAGCGCCGGGCCGACGTGCACGTCGAGCGCACCGCCGACGACCTCGGGCGGCTGGTGGTCGAGGGTCCGCTGCCCGCCGTGCACGCGGCCCGCGACGCGGTCGACCAGTACGCCCGGTGGATGCGCGCCGACGGGGACGACCGGCCGATGGGCGTGCTGCGCTCGGCAGCCGCGCTGGACCTCATCCTCCGCCCCTGGGACGCCAGCCGCCCGTCCGTGACCGCACAGCTGCACATCCACGCCGCGCTGCCCTCGCTGCGGGCCGACGCGCCGGTCGGCGCGGCCCCGGCGGAGCTGGACGGGCAGTGGATCTCGGCCGCCCAGTGCCGCGAGCTGCTGGCCCAGCTGGCCGTGCTCGGCCTCGGCTCCGTCCCGACCGGCGGGGCCGTGCACGTCGCGATCGACGACCCGGCCACCGGGGAGACGCTCGCGGTGGCCACCCGCGCCGCGCTCCGCCGCGCCGCCGGCCGCGGTCGCCGCATCCGCCGCCGGGACCGGCGGAGCAGCGGGGGCTGCCCGGGCCGGGGTCAGGAGGAGCGCACCCACCTGGAGGGGACGGGCGGGAAAGGCGGGAACCGACGACGGGATGGGCGGGAAGACGGGCACAGCGGGCAGAGCGGGCGAAGCAGGCAGAGCGGGCGAAGCAGGCAGAGCGGGTGAAGCAGGCAGAGCAGGCACCGCACACGGCGCGGGCGACGGGCCCGGCCTGCGGCGTCCGCCGCCGACGCGTCGCTACCGGCCCACCGCCGCCCAGCGCCGCCTCGTCACCGCCCGCGACCGGCACTGCCGCATGCCCGGCTGCCGACGTCGACCCGGCCGCCACGACCTCGACCACGGTCAGGCCCACTCCGCCGACGGGCCGACCGACTGCTGGAACCTCTGCTGCCTCTGCCGTCGGCACCACCGGATCAAGACCTTCGCGCGCGGCTGGTCCTTCACCCTGCTGCCGGACGGCCGGCTCGTCGTCCGCACACCGTCGGGGGTCTCCCGGACCACCCGCCCGCCCGGCTGGTGCCACGACGCCGAACCCGACCCGCCCTGGCTCGACGAGCTCGCGCCACCCGACCCGCTGCCCATCTGAGGACTCGTCCACCGGTCCGGCCGGCAGGTCGGCGGTGTGCCTTCACGGCGTGCCGCCGGAAACGCGCCGCAGCGCGCCGACGGGCCGCCGTCACAGCAAGGGGCTACCGTCCGGTAGGTGACCTAGGTCACTGGACAGATCCGACTCCGCGACAGGCAGGACGATGCTCTACACCGCCTACGAGATGAACCGCCGCGCCGGCGCACCCGTCGTCGCCGCGTCCGAACTGACCTCGCGGGCGCTGCACGCCCTGCCCGGGCCGCTGGCCCGCACCCCGGCCGTGCGGCACGTGCGGGCGGCGTGCGACATCCTCGCCAAGGCGCGCCCCACCCACGACCGCCCGGCGTTCGGCATCCCGACCGTGCCGGTGGCCGGCCGCGACGCCGAGGTCGTCGAGCGCCCGACGCGGACGACGCCGTTCAGCACGCTGCTGCACTTCGCCAAGCCGTCGGTCGTCGGCCAGCCCCGCGTGCTCGTCGTCGGCCCCATGTCGGGCCACTTCACCACGCTGATCCGGCCGACGATCCGCACGCTGCTCTCCGAGCACGACGTGCACGTCATCGACTGGCACAACGCCCGCGACGTCCCCGCCCACCACGGGCCCTTCGGCCTGGACGAGTACGTCGAGCACGTCGTGGACGCGCTGCGCCACCTCGGCCCCGGCACCCACGTCGTGGCCGTGTGCCAGCCCGCCGTCCCGGTGCTGGCCGCGGTCGCGCTGCTCGCCGCGGCGGGCGACCCGGCCGAGCCGGCCAGCGTCACCCTCATGGCCGGCCCGGTCGACACCCGGGTCAACCCCAACCGGGTCAACGCCTCGGCCGCCGGCAAGCCGCTGACCTGGTTCGAGCGCCGGGTCGTCGACACCGTGCCGCGCCGGTACCCCGGCGCCGGCCGGCGGGTCTACCCCGGCGTCGTGCAGCTGACCGCCTTCATGTCGATGAACCCGAAGCGGCACGTGGGCGCGCACGCGCGCATGTACCGCGACCTGGTCACCGGCAACGAGGCCGCGGCGGCGACCACCCGGGCCTTCTACGACGAGTACGGCGCGGTCATGGACGTCCCCGCCGAGTTCTACCTGGAGACGGTCGGCCGCATCTTCCAGGAGCACCACTTCGCCACCGGGCGCTTCACCTGGCGGGGCCGGCCGGTGGACCCCGGAGCGATCCGCAACGCCGCGCTGCTCACCGTCGAGGGCGCCAACGACGACATCTGCTCCCCCGGCCAGACCGAGGCCGCCCATGCGCTGTGCACCGGGATCCCCGACGAGCGCAAGCGGCACCACCTGCAGCACGGCGTGGGCCACTACGGGGTCTTCAGCGGTTCCCGGTGGGAGGCCGAGGTCTACCCCGTCGTCCGGGCCCACATCGCGCAGGCGGCCGCGGCCGAGCGGACGGCGTAGCCAGCGCATCCCCTCCGCCCGTCCGGCCCTCGACCGAGGTCGAGGGCCGGACGACCCTGGCGCCCCGCAGCGCCCCGAGGACCATCGGGGACGCCACGGGCACCCGAGGTGAGGAGGCGCGCCATGACCGGGACCACCAGCGCAGCGATCACGAAGGACCGGGCCCGCCAGGCGATGACCCGCTTCGTCGCCGCCTGGGAGCAGGGCGACCTGGCGGCGGTGGACGAGCTCTTCGCCGAGGACGTCGTCTACCACGCGCCCCCGTTCCCCGACATGGGCCGCGCCGAGCTGCGGGAGTTCATCGCCGCCTTCCGGACCGGCTTCTCGGGGATGCACGTCCAGGTGCAGGAGGACCTCGTCGACGGGACGACCTCGGTGCACCGGTGGACGGTCGAGGCGGTCCTCTCCGGGACGACGGACCTGCTGCCCGGCGTGGAGCCGACGGGCAACGCCACCACCGCCCAGGGAAATCACGTCCTGCACTGGTCCGGCGACCGGGTCTCCGAGGCCTGGCACTTCGGGGACTGGCTGGGCTGGCTGACGAAGGCCGGCGCCCTGCCCCCCATGCCGGGTACCGGCGCCTGAGGGCCGCGGCGGAGGGCGCACCCGGGCGCTACCGTCCGCCGCATGCCCCCCGAGGCCGCCGGCCGCCCGTCCCGCAGCCGGATCGCCCGCACCGCCCGGCTGGCCGTGCTCCCGGCCAGCTTCGCCGGCCGCACCGCCGTCGGCCTCGGCCGGCGGATCGGCGGCCGACCCGCCGAGGCCGTCGCGGCCCAGGTGCAGCAGCGCACCGCCCAGCAGCTGTTCGCCACCCTCGGCGAACTCAAGGGCGGCGCGATGAAGGTCGGCCAGGCGATGTCGGCGATGGAGGCCGCCCTGCCCGAGGCGCTGGCCGGCCCGTACCGCGAGGCGCTCGTGCAGCTGCAGGAGGCCGCACCCCCGATGCCGGCGGCGCTGGTGCACCAGCAGCTCGCGGCCGCCCTCGGCGGGGACTGGCGGACGCGGTTCCGCGAGTTCGGCGACCGGCCGGTCGCCGCGGCCAGCGTCGGCCAGGTGCACCGGGCGGTGTGGGACGACGGCACCGCCGCGGGCACCCCGGTCGCGGTCAAGGTCCAGTACCCCGGCGCCGGGGACGCGCTGGTCGCCGACCTCGGCGTGCTGCAGACGGTGGTGCCGCTCATGCGGGCGGCCGCGCCCGGCATGGACGCCCGCGCGCTGGTCGCCGAGCTCCGGGCGCGGGTGGTCGAGGAGGTCGACTACCCGCACGAGGCCGCCGCCCAGACCGCCTTCGCCGACGCCTACGCGGGCGACCCGGACATCGCCGTCCCGGAGGTGCTGGCCGTCGAGCCCGGAGTGCTGGTGACGCGGTGGGTCGGCGGGACGCCGCTGTCCCGGGTCATCGCCGAGGGCGGCACCGCCGACCGCGACCGCGCCGGGCTGCTGCTGCTGCGGCTGTTCGCCTCCGCCCCCGTGCGCGCGGGCAAGCTGCACGGCGACCCGCACCCGGGCAACTTCCGGCTGCTGGACGACGGCCGGCTCGCCGTCCTCGACTTCGGCGCCACCGAGGACCTGCCCGCCGGCTGGCCGACGCGGCTCGGCCCGTTGCTCGCCGCCGGGCGGGACGGCGACGCCGCCACGATGCACCACCTGGCCGGGGCGGCGGGGCTCCTCCAGCCGGGCGCCGTCTCCCCCGGCGCGCTGGCGGCCCTGCTCGACCCCTACCTCGAGCCGCTGCGGACGCCGTCCTACCGCTTCACGCGGGGCTGGATGCAGGAGCAGACCCGCCGGGCCTCCGACCCGCTGGGCGCGGCGTCCCGCACCCAGCGGCGCATGTCGATCCCGCCGCGGCACCTGCTGCTGCAGCGGGTGGCCGTCGGGCTGGTCGGCGTCCTCTGCTCGCTGGGCGCCACCGTGGCCGTGGACGCCGAGGTCCGGCGCTGGCTGCCGGGCTACCGCTGACGGCCGTGCGGCCCGGCTCACGGAGGGTCAGGGAACGCGGGGCGCCGCCGTCCGGGCCCCGCACCGTCTTCAGCGACGGTCCGCGCCCCCGCGCCGCTCACTACCGTCGCCCTCCTTCCCCAATCCCGGAGGAGGTCGCCATGACGCAGACCGTCAGCAGCAACGTCGAGGTGATGAAGGACCTCTACGAGGCCTTCGCCCGCGGGGACATCGAAACGGTGCTCGCCCGGATGGCCGACGACATCGAGTGGTACGAGGCCGAGGGCAACCCCTGGCATCCGGGCCGCGCGTTCCGCGGCCGGCAGGAGGTCGTCGACGGGGTGATCCAGCGGATCGCCGAAGAGTACGAGGGCTTCCAGGTCCTGCCGCACCGCTTCATCGCCGGAGGGGACACCGTGGTCGTCGAGGCCCGCTACGCCGCGCCACGGTGCCGGGCGACCGGCAAGGCGTTGGACGCCCAGGTCGCGCATGTGTGGGACCTCCGGGACGGCAAGGTGGTCCGCTTCCAGCAGTACGTCGACACCCGCCACCTCGCCGACGTGCTCGGCGCCTGAGAACGCCACCGGCCCGGCCGGGGTGCTCGGTTGCACCCCGGCCGGGCCGGTGGCCCGCAGGGACGGCTCAGACCGCGACGCGGCCGGGCGGCCGGCGGCGGACGGTCCGCACGGTGCGGACGGCGGCGTTGCGGGCGGCGGTGAGGATCGGGCCGGTGTCCCAGGGCTGCCGCGGCTCGGGCACCTCCGGGTCGCCCGGGGCCGGCGGGACCACGGGGGCCGCCGCCGCAGCGGGCGCCGGAGCCGGGGCGGGGGCGGGACGGCGGCGGGCCAGGATGGCCTCCTTGCGCCGCTCGATGCGGTCCTTCTCGGCCAGCACCAGCAGCTCCTCGTTCGCGCGGGCCACCTCCAGCCGGGACTCCTTCTGCAGCTCCTCGATCTCCACGTCCCCGGAGTCGCGCAGCGCGGCCAGCCGGTCGTAGGTGCTCGGCGGGCCGAAGTTGAGCAGCAGCTTCATGAGGACCGGCAGGATCTCCACGCACATGAACAGCAGCGAGAGCATCGTCTTGGCCGCCCACAGGGTGGTGTTGCGGTCGCTGAGCCGGTCCAGCGCCTCCAGCCGCATGAGGATCCCACCGGACCCCTCGTTGGTGGCGTCGAAGGCCGCCTGCAGCCGGTCCTGCTCGGCGGTCAGCCGGGCCAGCTCGGCCTGGTCGGTCTCCAGCGAGGAGGCGGCCTGGCCGGCGCTGCGCGCCTCGGCGGCCGAGGCGGCGGCGAGCGCGGCGTCGAGCTCGGTGCGGGCGCCGGTGACGGCCGCGGCGGCGGCGTCCGCGGCCGCGCGGGCCTGCTGGTAGGCCGCCCCGGTGCCGGCGTCGCCGGTGCCGCAGGTGCCGTCCAGCTCGCACTGGGCCCTGGCCTCGAGCTCGCGGGCGGAGGCGACGGCGGCGTCGTGGGCGGCCTGCGCGGCGGAGGCCTGGGCGTGCACGGCGGCCAGGCCCTCGTCGCTGCGCCCGCCCGAGGCCACGACCTCCTGGTCGGTGGCGATCCGCGCCCGCAGCTCGGGGAGGCCGGCGAAGCGGGCGTCGGACTCCAGCGAGGTCCGGTAGGCGTCGGCGGCCTCGGCCTGCATCGTGACGATCTCGGTGTCGATCTCCTTGTGGAACACCTGCAGCGTCAGCGGCGTCGCCACCACCACGCCCAGGACCAGCGCCAGCCCGACCCGCGGCACGGCCATGGCCAGGTTCCGCTGCCACGAGCCGTCGTGCGCCATCCCGACCAGCAGCATCCGGTCGAGGTTGACGATCACCGCGCCCCAGAACAGGCCGACCAGCAGCGCGAACGGCCACCACATCCCGATCGCCATGTGCACGGCGAACGCCGCCGACAGCACCGCGAGCCCGCCGGTGCTCAGCAGCACCCCGCCGAGCGCGACGAACTTCGGCCGGGCCCCGGGCGCGGCCGCCAGCAGGTCGGGACGCGCCCCGCCGAGCACGGCCAGGCCGTCCCCGATCCGCTCTCGAGCCATGTCGCACGCACCCCCGGGCGACGGGGGTCGTGGGTCTCCGCCGCCTCGCCCCCTCTCATCGGCAGTCCCGGCGGGTCACGGCACGGTCTCGGGCGTGATCGGCGTCGCGTCCCCCGCTTGCCCGCTCCGGCCGGACGGCGGGAGGCTCGGGTTCCCCTGCCCCGGAGCCGACATGCCCACCGCCCGCCGCACCGCCGCGGCCCTGCTCGCCGCCGTGCCGCTCGGGGTGGCGCTGGTGACCGGCTGCACGGCCACCGGCGGGGACGGCGACCCCGCGCCCGCCCCGCCGTCGTGGACGCGCGCCGGCACGATCGACCTCGACACGACCGTCAACGCCGACGTCCGCCCGCACGACCTCGCGGCCGACCCGACCGGCGGTGTCGTCGCCCTCGTCGGCAGCTCCGACCGCAGCTGGCTGGTGCACCTCGGCGACGACGGGTCGACGGTCCGCCGGGAGATCCCCGCGGCCGGCCCCGACGCCGAGGTGGCGGTGACCCCCGACGGCACCGCGGTCGTCGCCGGCATCCGGGACGGCGTGCTCACCGTGCTCACCGTGCCCCCCGGCGACGCCGAGCCGACCCCCACCACCGTCGCGACGGCGGCGACCCGCAGCACGCTCGCCCTCTCCCCCGACGGCGGCACCCTGGTCGCCGCGCTCCCCGCGGAGGCCGGCCCGGCCGAGCTGGTCGCCGTGGACGTCGCGACCGGGCAGGTCGCCGCCCGGACCGCGGCCGACGTCTCCCCCACCCACCTCGTGACCGGCGCCGACGGCCTCACCGCGCTCGCGGTGCGCGACGGGCAGCCGGTGCTGGCCCGGTTCACCGCCGACCTGCGCCCGGCGGGCGACCCCGTCGTCCTCCCCGGGGCGCCGGCGGCCCCGGCCGGGCTGGCCCTGACCGCGGACGGTCGCGCGGTGGCCAGCGTCGCCGGGCCGACCTCCGGCCGGCTGGTCGTCGTCGACGGGGCCGAGGTGACCACGGAGGTGGAACTGAGCGGCACCGAGGACTCCGGGCTCGACCTGGCCGTCGACGCCGACGGCCGGTACGCCTACGTGCCGCTGGCCGCCTACCAGGTGGAGCCCGGCATCGTCACCGTGGACCTGGCGACCGGCGAGCGGATCGGCCGCACCGTGCTGTGCCCCGGCGCCGGCAGCCTCGGCGCGATCGCCGCGTCGGGCGACACGCTGGTCGCCACCGGCGTCTGCCTCGGCAGCGGCCTGACGACGACCGCCTTCCTGCTGCGCTGACCGGGTGCGTCGCGGGGTCAGCCGGTGGCGACGCTGGAGTTCCAGATGTCGATGGCCCACCTCCAGCTGCCGTCCCCCAGCCGCCGGTGGAGGACGACGTACTTCCCGCGGTCGATCGTCTCGTCCCCGGCTCGCAGCTCGTAGCGGCCCTCCTCCACGGCGAGGTCGCCGGACTCCTCGAGCGACACGGTCTCCAAGGTCCCGCCGGTGACCCCCTGGTCGATCGCGCCGCGCCAGAAGTGCTCGATGCCGGCTCCGGTCTGCGGCTCGGCGCCCGGGGGCAGCAGTCGCGCGTCCGGCGTGTAGACCGACGCCATCGCCGCGGCGTCCCCCCTCTCCAGCGCCTGGACGAAGGTGGCGACGGTGGCGTCGACGTCACCGCGGGCCGTGCCGGTGCTCACCGTGTCACTGCGGGTCATGGCGACCTCCCCTGGTCGGTGGCGCCCAGGGTCGGGCGCTGCCGGAGGTCCGGGCAACGTGCTGGGCCGCGGCAACGCGCCGGGCGGCCGGCACCGGCACGCTCCGCGACCGCTGCCTCACGAGGTGGTCCCCGCGCCGGAGGCCGCCGGCGGGCGCGCACCCGTCCCGGGGTCCTCGTGCTCTGCGTGCGGGGGGCACGGGGAGCGGGGAGGCGACGTGCCGGCTCTCGGGCAGGGAGGATCGGGCGTCGTGACGGGGACGACGGCGGGCACGCCGCTGCGCAACTGGGCCGGCAACCACACCTACGCCGCGCGGGTGGTGCACCGGCCGGCCACCCTCGAGCAGGTGCAGGAGCTGGTGGCCGGCGCCGGGCGGATCGGCGTCCTGGGTTCCCGGCACTCGTTCACCGCGATCGCCGACTCCACCGAGCTGCTCAGCCTGGAGCCGCTCGCCGACGGGACCGGCTACCCGGCCGACGTCGTCGTCGACCCCGGCGCCGGCACCGTCTCGCTGGGTGGTGGGGTCACCTACGGGCGGCTGGCCGAGGCGCTGGCACCGCACGGCGTCGCGCTGCACAACCTCGCCTCGCTGCCGCACATCTCCGTCGCGGGCGCGGTCGCCACGGCCACGCACGGCTCCGGCGTCGGCAACGGCAACCTGGCCACCGCGGTGGCCGCGCTGGAGCTGGTCACCTCCGACGGCGCGGTGCGGCACGCCCGGCGCGGGGACGCCGACTTCGACGGCCTGGTCGTCGGTCTCGGGGCGCTCGGCGTGGTCACCCGGCTCACCCTCGACGTCGAGCCCGCCTACGAGGTCCGGCAGCGGGTCTACGAGGGCCTGTCGTGGGAGACGCTGCAGGCCGACCCGGACGCCGTCCTGTCCTGCGGCTACAGCGTCAGCCTGTTCACCACCTGGGGCCGCGACGTCGACCTGCTCTGGGTCAAGTCCCGCACCGACGAGCCCGACCCCGGGGACGGCGAGCTGTTCGGGGCCACCCCCGCCCCCGTCGACCGGCACCCCATCCCCGCGCTCGACCCCGCACCGTGCACCCCGCAGCTCGGCGTGCCCGGCCCCTGGTCGGACCGGCTGCCGCACTTCCGGACGGGCTTCACCCCCAGCGCCGGGGACGAGCTGCAGTCGGAGTACCTCGTGCCGCGCCGGCACGCCGCGGCCGCGCTGGAGGCGGTGCGCCCGCTGGCCCCCCGCATCCGGCCGCTGCTGCAGGTGTGCGAGATCCGCGCGGTGGCCGCCGACCGGCTCTGGCTGAGCACCGCCCACGGCGAGCCGGCGCTGGCGCTGCACTTCACCTGGCGGCCCCGGGAGGACGACGTCCGCGCGCTGCTGGCGGACCTGGAGGCGGCCCTCGAGCCGTTCGGCCCGCGCCCGCACTGGGGCAAGCTGTTCCGCGCCGGCGCCGCCGAGCTCAGCGCCCGCTACCCGCGGCACGCCGACTTCGTCGCCCTCGCCGAGCGGCTCGACCCGCGCGGTGCCTTCCGCAACGACTGGCTGGAGGAGCACGTCCTGGGCTGATCACCCTCGGTCGGGGGCGCCGGCCCCCCTCTTGGCGGTGATCATGGGCTTCCGGCCGGCCGCCGCGGCGTGTCGGCCCGTGTCGCGTGCCAGAACCCCATGATCACCACGGGGGGCCGGAGGTCCGGGGGCCGGGGGCCGGGCTGCGGGTCGGTGCTGCGGGTCGGTGCTGCGGCCCTGCGCCGCCGCCCCTTCCGCCGGGCCCGGCCACCCGCCAGGCTGGGCACGTGCCGGACGCCCCGGCCGTGGACCGCACGGCCCTCGACCGCACGGCCCTGGACGACACGGCCCTGGACGACACGGCCCTGGACGGCATGGCCCTCGCACTGCGCCTTGCGACGGCGGCCTCGTCGGCGGCGACGCCCGAGACCGCCGCCGGCGACGTGCTGGGAGAGCTGTGCGGCCTGCCGGAGGTCGTGGCTGCCGCGCTGGCCACCCGCGAACCGCTCTCCGGCCGGTCCACGGCGCTGGCCTGCTCCGGCTACCCGGCGCCGGTGCTGGCGCACCTCACCGGCCCGGGGTTCCTGGTGGCCGACGTCGGTTACCGCCTGCTGGTCACCGACCCCGGCCGCCGCGCGCGCGGATGGCGGGACGTCGACGGCTACACGGCCACCCCGTCGGTCCGGGAGGTGTTCTCCCCCGCCGGTTACTGCGGCGGCGCGACCGCCCGGCTGGTCACCACCGACGGCCGCTGGACCGGCGACCTGCACGTCAGCACGACCACCGACGGAGCGCCCGGCCCCGACGTCGTCGCGGCGATGCACCACGCGGCCCCCGCGCTGGCGGCCGCGGTGGACGCCACCCGCCGGTTCAGCGCGCTCGCCGCCGCCCTCGCGCCGGACGAGGCGGCGTCCGTGGTCACCCCCGACGGGCGGCTGGTGCCCCTCCCGGGCCGTCCGCCGCTGCTGCCCGACGACCCCGCCCTGCTCGCCGCCGTCGTGAGCCGGCGCGGGGAGGGAGCCTGGTGCTGGCACGGCCCGGCGGGCTGGACCCGCATCCGGCTGGTGGCGGTCGCCGGCGGCATCCTCGTCGTCGGCCGGCCCTGCGACCCGCCGCACGGTCTGTCGGCCCGGGAGCTCGAGGTCCTCACGCTGCTGGCCGAGGGGCTGTCCAACCACGCGCTCGCCCGCCGGCTGGGCATCAGCGAGCGGACCGCCGCCCACCACGTCGAGCACGTGCTGGCCAAGTGCGGAGCCCCCAGCCGCGCCGCGGCAGCGGTACGGGCGGTCCAGGAGGGCTGGCGGCTGCTGCCGGGGCGGTGACTCGACCGGCGGTGACCGGCCGGCCCCGGTGCGCGGGCCGGCCGGTCACCGGCGCCGTCAGGCCCCGGGCACCCCGTCGACGAGCGGGCGCAGCGCGTCCACGACGTCCTTCTGGTGCGGCTGCAGGTCCATGCCGCCGATCGCCGACAGGAAGTCCAGGAACGGGTCCTCGACCTCGGTCCGGACGCCGCTGAGCTGCTCGATCGTGGCCAGTCCGCAGAAGGGCACGTAGGCCGCGCTGTAGCCGCCCTCGTGCACGATCAGCAGCCGGCCGCCGGCCGTCTCGGCCGCCACGTCGCCGATCATCCGGGTCATCTCCCGGTAGGCGCCGGAGTGCAGCATCTGCCGGCCCAGCGGGTCCAGCGCACTGCTGTCGAACCCGGAGGCCACGAACACGAAGTCCGGGGCGAAGCGCCGCAGCGCCGGGAGCACGACCGTCTCCATGGCGTAGAGGTAGCCGCCGACACCCGTGCCCGGGGGCAGTGGGACGTTGATGTTCGCGCCGGCCCCCACCCCCTCCCCGGTCTCCTCGGCGGCGCCGCTCTCGTGCGGGTAGTAGGAGTCCTGGTGCAGGGAGACGGTCAGGACGTCGGCGTCCCCGTAGAACGCCTGCTGGGTGCCGTTGCCGTGGTGGACGTCCCAATCCACGACCGCGATGCGCCGGACGCCGTGCGCCGCCTGCAGGTGGCGGGCGGCGATGGCCACGTTGCCGAACATGCAGAAGCCGCGGCCGCGGTCGCGCTCGGCGTGGTGGCCGGGTGGGCGGGTGAGCGCGTAGGCGTTGTCGACCGTGCGGGTGTGGACCGCCTCGGCCGCGACGATCGCGCCGCCGGCGGCCAGCACGGCGATCTCGTAGCCGCCCGGCCCGAAGGGCACCAGCTCCCCGGCGTCCCCGCCGCCGGAGTCGGACATCGCCTTCATGGCGTGCACGTACGCCTCGTCGTGCACCCGGCAGAGCTCCTCGACCGTGGCCGGGCGGGCGTCGAGCCACTGCAGCTGCTTGGACAGCCCGGAGGCGTCGAGCAGGTTCTTCAGCCGGCGCTTGGTGCGCGGGTTCTCCGCGTGCTCGTCGGGCTCGATCCAGCCGCCGGCGGGGATGAACGCCCCGGCCGAACGCGTGTCCCACCACATGTACCGCTCGTCCCACAGTGCCCCGGTCGCCATCGCCGTCCTCCCTCACGGATGCCTGGTGCCGGTAGGCAACCGCGCGGCGGCGCCCGGGCTCAATGGGCGCTTCTGCCCATCGGCACGGACGTCGGCCCGGCCCTCTCGCGGGTGATCATGGGGATGTGACCGCCCGCCGCGGCGTGTCGGCCCGTGTCGCGTGCCAGAACCCCATGATCACCACGGGGGGCCGGAGGTCCGCGCCGGCGACCCGTAGCGGTGCCGGGGACGGCTCGGCTCGCCGTCCCCGGCAGTCGACCAGCGACCTCACCGGCCCGCACCTGCGTCGTTGCTAGCGTGCTGGGCATGGCTGTCGACCCCCGCGGTGCCGATCTCAAGCGCTACCTCCAGGAGGACCCGGGCGGTCCGGTCGTGATGCTCAACCTGCTGCGGTTCGCCGAGGGCGGCCGGGAGTCCTACGCGCGGTACGCGAAGGCCCTCTCCGAGACGTTCCTGCCGCGCTACGGCGGGGAGGTGCTCTACGCCGGGGACGGCGGTACCCCGCTGGTCGCCGAGCAGGGGCAGGACTGGGACGCCGTGCTGCTGGTCCGCTACCCCTCGCGCGAGGCGTTCAGCCGGATGGTGGCCGACCCCGAGTACCAGCAGGTCACCCACCTGCGCACCGAGGCGCTCACCGAGGCCGTGCTGCAACCGACCCGTTCCTGGTAGGTGCCGCCCGGGGTCGGCCGGCGAGGACCGAACGGGCGGCCGCGGTGAGCGGGGTCAGCGCGGGCGCCACCCCGGGTCGCGGCCGGTGAGCCCGAGCAGCCGGGCCAGCGGCGGGGCGTCGTCGGGCACGGGCACCGGCGGGCCGAACAGGCCGGGCTGCGGGTCGGCGGCGGACTCGGCCGCGA
Organism: Geodermatophilus marinus; assembly: GCF_003428645.1. Lineage (GTDB taxonomy): Bacteria > Actinomycetota > Actinomycetes > Mycobacteriales > Geodermatophilaceae > Geodermatophilus. The sequence goes on from NZ_QVQH01000009.1 coordinate 118,711, forward strand.
ACGGCAGGCACGCCTGCACCGCGGCCGGGTCGGGGTCGTAGGGCTGCCCGGTGGCGACGGCGAGGTCCCAGCCGTGCACCAGCACCTCGTCGAGGGCCACGAGCCCGGCCACCGCGCCGGGCATCTCCACCCCGCCGGCCGCGGTCTGCCCATCCCAGGCCGCGGGGTCGCGCCAGGCCGCCGCCAGCGCGTCGAGCCGCGCGGGGACCTCGTCGCGCCAGTCCGGGGGCAGGGCCGCGGCGTCCGCCCTGGGCCCGCCCTCGGCCGGCCGCTTCCCCGCGGCGAGCCGGAAGGCCACGGCCAGCCCCGCCAGGTGGTCGAGCAGCCCCGCCACGGACGTGCCCGCGCAGGGCGTCGGGCCAGTCAGCTGGTCCTCGCGCACACCGGCCACGACGCGGGCCACGGAGGCCGCCGTCGGGCCGAGGTCGATCGTCGTCTCCACGGCAGGGCAGACCCCCGCCGGCCCGGGAAGTGAGTGCTGACCGACCGTCTTCGTATGATGACGGTCCGCACACAGGGGAGAGCGCAGCACCATGTCCGAGTACCAGCCGGACCCGTGGGCCGACGCGCGCGTGCCCGGGCCGGCCGACGCGCGCGGGCGCTGGGCGACCGGCGTCCGCGGGCGCTGGGCGGCCGACCCCCGGCAGCAGCCCTGGGTCCCCGCACCCCCGCCGGGTGGCGACGCCGTCCCCGGCGACCCGGAGCGGCGCGGCCGGCGCGGGCGCCGCGGGCTGCGGCTGCTCGCCCGCACCCTCGCCGCCGTCCTCGTGCTGCAGGCCCTGGTGGTCCTCGCGCTGCGCTGGGTGGACCCGCCGACGACGGCCTTCATGGCGGCCAACCCGGGCGGCGCCGTCCAGCAGTCCGTCCCGGTCGAGCACGTGTCGCGCAACTTCCTGGCCGCGGTGATCGCCCACGAGGACCAGCCGCTGCCCTACCGCTCCGGCGCCTTCGAGTGGGACCGGCTGGTCGAGCGGGCGCAGGCCCACCTCTCCGGCCAGGAGGACCCGCACGGCTCCACCATCCCGCAGCAGGTGGCCAAGAACCTCTTCCTCACCCAGGGCATGAGCGCCTGGCGCAAGGCGGTCGAGGCCGGGCTGGCCGCGGAGCTGGCCCTCGCGCTCGACGACCGCCGGATGCTCGAGCTCTACGTCAACTACGCCCAGTTCGGGCCCACCCTCTACGGGGTCTGCGCGGCCAGCTGGTACTACTTCGACACCCCGCCGTCCGACCTGCCGGTCGACGACGCGGTGCGGCTGGTCGGCCTGCTCCCCTCGCCCGGGCACGTGCAGCGCGCACCCGGCGGCGGGATGGACTTCGAGGTGGCCGACGGCATGGGCTGGCTGTCCCGCTCACACGTGGTCAACGCCCAGAACCGGGTGCCGCGGCACATCGCGGCGCGCGGTTTCCAGCCGGTCGAGGACGCCGGCATCACGGGGCTGGCCGCCGACCAGCCGGCCGCCGCCGACGACTGCTCGCAGCGGCCGCAGGCGGTCGCCGACCTCATCGCCGCCGAGGGCACCGCCTGACGGCACCGCCCGGGGGTCAGTACCGCTCGCCGCCGGCCGCCGGCGGCGGACCGGCGCAGCGGAACCGGCCGGGTGCGGTCCCGGCGCGGACCTCGGCCAGCAGCCCGCGCAGGAAGTCCTGGTAGGCCGCGGGCAGGTCCAGCGCGCGGGCGGCGGTGACCATCCGCTGCAGGTAGTCCGGCCGCGGCACCTGCTCGACCGGCGCCGGCTCGACGACGACGTAGGTGAGCGCCTCCCCCGCCCCGCTGCCGGCCCGCACCGGCACGACCGCCCGGCGGTACCAGCCGTGCGCCACGCCCTCCTTGGCGTCGAGGAAGGCCAGCGCAGCCTCGTCCACCTCCAGCAGCTCGCCCCAGACCGTGCAGCCGGCGGCCGGGACGACGTCGGCCGCGCCGGCCTGCCAGCGCAGCGACGCGCGGCCGAAGCGCAGCCGGTGGCCGGGCACCGCCGCCGCACCCAGGCTGCGCACGCCGGGCAGGCCCCGCAGCGCCGGGTTGGCCATGTTGCTGCCGTAGGCCAGGTAGCGCCCCGGCGCGCGCACGGTCCTCCGGCCCATCGCCGCACCCCCTCCCCGGTGCCCCTCCTCCCTGCCCCGGCCGGCACGGGGGGACACACCGGCGGGTCAGCCCTGCCCGCGGCGCACCTGGTCCGGCGTGCACCCGAACGCGGTGCGGAAGCCGCGGCCGAAGGTGGCGGTGTCGCCGAACCCCCAGGCGTGCGCGACCGCGGCGACCGTGGCCGCCGTCCCCCGCCGCGCGAGCTCGCGGCGCGCCCCCTCCAGCCGCAGCCGGCGCACGTAGCCGGCCGGGGTGGTGCCGCGGGCGGCGCACAGGGCGTAGAGCGAGCGCTCGGAGACGTAGGCCGCCGCGGCGATCGAGGCCGGGGTGAGATCCGCGTCGCGCAGGTGGGCGGCGACGTGCGCGACCACGCGCGCCCAGGCGGCGTCGTCCGGCGGCGGTGGGGTGAGCGCCCCGGCCAGCAGGTCGACCAGGGCGTCGGCCAGCGACCCGCCGAGCCGCGCGTCGAGGGTGCCGGCGGCGCCCAGCGCCGTCCCCACCAGGCCGGCCAGCAGGGCGGCGGCGGCCGGGTCGAGCAGGCCGTCCGGGACGTCCTCGGGGAGCCGGGACGCCGGGACCAGCAGGGTCCACTTGTGCAGCCGCCCGGGCACGTGGAAGCGCGCCGGCCGGTCCGCCCGCCACACCAGCGCCGCCCCGGCCGGGACGACGACCCGCCTCTCCCCCAGCTGCACCAGCTCGCTGCCCTCGCGGACGAGCAGCACCCCCACCCGGTCGCCGTCGGTGGCGGCGAGCTGGGCGCGGCCGCGGGAGCCCGCGCACGGCCCGCACCGGCAGTCGACGAGGGCGAGGTCGCCGACCCGGTAGCGGGCCAGCTCCACCGGCCCCGGCGCCGGCTCACCCGGGGTGAGCGACCAGGGCAGGTGGGTCTCGCTGACCGCGGCGCGGAAGGCCTCGACCCGCTCGGCGGCCGGTACGTCGGCGGGGCTCCAGCGCTCGGCGACCAGTGGCATGGGGACCTCCCGCCGCGGAGCCAACCCCGCGGGGTGGCGGCGGGCAAGGGGTGCGGGCACCGCCGCACGTCGTGCGGGGATCGCCGCGACCGGCCGGTGCCCGCACGGCGACGGTCGGGGCATGCGAGAGGACATCGAGTTCGCGACCGAGGACGGCGTCACCCTGCGCGGGTGGCACTACCCGGCGGAGGGGGTGGACGGCCCGGCCCCGCTGGTCGTCATGGCCCACGGCTTCTCCGCCGTCAAGGAGATGCACCTGGACGACTTCGCGGCGCGCTTCGCCGCCGGCGGCCTGGGCGTGCTGGTCTACGACAACCGGAACCTCGGTGCCTCGGACGGGACCCCGCGCGGCGAGATCGACCCGTGGCAGCAGGTCCGGGACTACCGGGACGCGATCACCTGGGCGCAGGGGCAGCCGTGGTGCGACGCCGGCCGCATCGGCATCTGGGGGTCGAGCTACAGCGGGGGGCACGTGCTCGTCGTGGCGGCGATCGACCGGCGGGTGCGCTGCGTGGTGTCCCAGGTGCCGCTGGTCAGCGGCCTGGCCAACGCCCGCCGGCTCATCCGCGCGGACGTCTTCGCCGAGCTCCGGCAGATGTTCGACGCCGACCGCGTGGCCCGGTACGCCGGCGGTGACCCGGCGATGATCCAGGTGGCGTGGGAGAAGGAGCCCGACGAGCCCTGCGCGCTGCCCACCGCGGACACCCACGACTTCTTCCTCGGCCCGATCCTGGACCGGGCGCCGTCCTGGCGGAACGAGGTCACGCTGCGCTCGGTGGAGATGTTCGTCGAGTACGAGCCGGGGGCCTACATCGCCGACATCGCCCCGACGCCGCTGATGGTGGTGGTCGCGGCGCAGGACCACCTCACCGTCGCCGACCTGACGCTCGAGTACTTCGAGCGGGCCCGCCACCCCAAGGAGCTGCTGGTGCTGCCGGTCGGCCACTTCGAGGCCTACGTGGACGGGGCGTTCGAGCGGTCCGCGCCGGCGCAGCTGGCCTGGTTCCGGCAGCACCTGGCCTGAGGACGCCGATCCCCCGGCCGGACCCGTCGTCCACAGCCCCGGCGGGCCTGTGGACGACGGCGGCCGAGGTCCGCGCGGGCTGCCACGGTGGCCGCCATGTCGATGCCCGCGCTCACCGCCGTCCCCGTCCGCTCCGGCCTGGCCCTCACCCGCCGCTGGGTCGCCCTGCTCGCACCGCCGGTCTTCGGCGCGCGCAGCCTGTGGCTGACCTGGTTCGGCACCGACGACCGGCAGCTGCCCGTCGTCGTCCCGGTCGACGACCTGCCCGACCTGCCCGAGCCGCCGCTGCTCACCGGGCTGCTCGACCTGCACACCGGCGTCACGGCCGACTCCGCCGGCGGGCCCTGCCTGCTGGCGATGGCGCTCTGCCGCCCGGGCGACCCCGCTCCCACGGCCGACGACGAGCGGTGGGCCACCGCGCTGCGGGAGGTGCTCGACGGCGCGGTGCCCTGGAGCCTGCACCTGGCCGCCGGTGGCCGGGTCCGGCCGCTGGTGGAGGCCGCGCACCTGCCCCCGCTGAGCGGGTGCGCCCTGACCGCGGGGACCTGACGGCGCGGGGACCTCCGCCCCTGGTCCGGCATCCCCCGCGCGGCGAGCGTGAGCCACCCCACACCCGCCACGGAGGTGCCCCGTGTACCTGACCCAGGGCCTGCACCGCGCGGTGCAGCAGCGACCCGACGCGCCCGCGACGATCGACGGCTCGCGCACCCGCACCCACGCGGAGTCGGTGGACCGGATCGCCCGGCTCGCCGGGGCGCTGCGCGGCCTCGGGGTCGAGGACGGCGCCCGGGCGGCGGTGCTGGCCCTGAACTCCGACCGCTACCACGAGTGGCTCGCCGCGACGCTGTGGGCGGGCGGGGTGGTCGTCCCCGTGAACTTCCGCTGGAGCGTCCCGGAGATCGCCGACTCGCTCGACGAGGTCGGCGCCACGGTGCTCGCGGTCGACGACCTGTTCGCGCCGATGGTGCCGGCGCTGCGGCAGACCGTCCCCGGGCTGGCGCACGTCGTCCACCTCGGTGACGGCGCGACCCCCGAGGGCACCCGCCCCGTCGAGGAGCTGCTGGGCGGGTCCGGGCCGGTGGAGGACGCCCGGCGCGGCGGCGAGGACCTGGCCGGTGTCTTCTACACCGGCGGGACGACGGGCCGCTCCAAGGGCGTCATGCTCAGCCATCGCAACCTGCTCACCGCGATCATGGGCGGGCTGGCCATCTCGGAGCCGGTGGAGACCAGCGTGTACCTGCACGCCGCGCCGATGTTCCACCTCGCCGACTTCAGCATGTGGGTGACCGAGGTCGTGGCCGGCGGCACCCACGTCATGATCCCGGCGTTCGACCCGGTCGCGGTGATGCAGGCCGTCCAGGCGCACGGCGTCACCGACCTGCTGCTCGTCCCGACGATGGTCCAGCTCGTCGTGGACCACCCCGCGCTCGACGAGCACGACCTGACCAGCGTGCGGCGCGTGCTCTACGGGGCCTCACCCATGTCCGAGGCGCTGCTCGGCCGGGCGATGAAGGCCCTGCCGAACGCCCGGTTCCTGCAGGCCTACGGGATGACCGAGCTGGCCCCCTCGGCGACCCTGCTGACGCCGACCGACCACGAGCACCCCGTGCACCGCCGCTCCGTGGGCCGGGCCGCCCCGCACACCGAGGTGCGCATCGTCGGACCCGACGACCGGGAGCTGCCGCGCGGCGAGGTCGGGGAGATCGTCGTCAGCGGCGGCAACGTGATGCTCGGCTACTGGCACCGCCCCGAGCAGACCGCCGAGGCGCTGCGCGGCGGCTGGATGCACACCGGGGACGCCGGCTGGATGGACGACGAGGGCTACGTGTACCTCACCGACCGGATCAAGGACATGATCATCTCGGGCGGGGAGAACGTGTACTCGGTGGAGGTGGAGAGCGTGCTGGCCCAACACCCGTCGGTGGCCACCTGCGCGGTGATCGGGGTGCCGGACGAGACGTGGGGCGAGCGCGTGCACGCCGTCGTCGTCCCGGTGCCCGGTGCGACCCCCACGCTGCAGGAGCTGCACGACTTCTGCACCGAGCGGATCGCCGGCTACAAGGTGCCCCGGTCGGTGGAGGTCGTCGACGGGTTGCCCCTGTCGGCGGCCGGCAAGGTGCTCAAGCGCGAGCTGCGCCGGCCCTACTGGGAGGGGCACGAGCGGGCCGTGCACTGAGGCGACCGCCGGCGGCACCGTTCCGCGGCGCGGGCGCGGCGGGCCCCTGGGGTCCCACCCCGGGGCCTACGTCTGTGAGTGCTGTGGCACTCACAGACGTAGGCGACCGGACCCCTCCCACCACCGGCGGCGCACGGCCCCGTGGCTCAGGCCGGCACGCGGACCAGCCCGGCGCCCACCGCGGACGCCGCCGCGGCCGCGCGGTTGCCGACGCCGAGCTTGGTCAGCAGGTGCTCGACGTGGGTGGCCACCGTCCGCTCGGTGACGCCCAGCGCCCGGGCCGCCATCCGGTTGGTCGCCCCGAGCGCCAGCTCGCAGAGCACCTCCAGCTCGCGCACCGACAGGCCGCCGGGCGACGGGGCGGGCCCGTGCTCGACCACCACCCAGCGACCGGCCGGGCGGGCCTCCACGGCCAGCAGCGCCGATCCGCGCAGCACCAGCAGGTGCCGGCCCAGCCGGGACGGCCAGCCGGCCGGGTGCAGCAACCCGGCCAGCGCGCCGGTGAGCAGTTCCGGGCGGGCGGACGGCGACAGCGCGAGCAGCCGCCCGTCGTCCGGCGCCCACGCCAGCACGCCGGCCGCCCCGTCGGAGGACGGCAGCGCCAGCCCGCCGAGCGGGTCGACCAGGCTCACCAGGTCCTCGCGCAGCACCCGCAGCCAGCCGACCGCCTCGTCGTCCACACCCCCGCCGAGGGTGCTGGCGTGCAGGCAACCGACGTACCGGCCGCCGGTGGTGAGGCACAGGCTCACGCCGTCGGTGAACCGCAGCGGCGTGATGACCCGCTCGAACATCGGCCCGCGCCGGCCCGCCGGGGGGATGTCGCGCACCCGGAGCGGGCGGCCGGAGTCGCGGACCGCCGGGAACAGCGGGTCCTCGTGGAAGGCCGACTCCATCGCGGCCAGCGCGTCGTCGACGTAGCCGGTGCTGGCCAGGGTCTCGTGCCGGCCGCGCAGCGGGTCCCAGCGCGCCACCGCGGCCGCGCAGGTCGACAGCGCACCGAGGGCGTCGAGGACGGCGGCGGCCCGGTCGGTCTCCGGCAGGTCGTCGCCGGCGGCCACCGCCTCCGCGGCGTCGCGCACCGCGAGCGCGGCCGCGAGCCGACCGTCGGTGCGGACCCCGCCCATCCGGGCAGCCTGGCACGCCCCCGGCCCCGCCGGAAGCCTCCCGCCGTCCGCAGTTCGACCGATGCGCGGCGCGCGCCGGTGCGGCCAGCATCCCCGGCAACGCGCGGGCACCGGCGCCCGCACCCGAGAGCGAGGGAGCCACCGCTCGTGGACATCTCCGACTACACCCAGCACGACGCCACCGCCCTGGCCGAGCTGGTCCGCAGCGGCCAGGTCTCGGCCCCGGAGGTGCACGCCGCCGCCCGGGCGGCCGTCGCGCAGGTCGACCCGCAGCTGAACGCGCTGGTCGGCGAGCCGTTCGACAAGCCCCTCGACGCCGACCTCAGCGGCCCGTTCGGCGGCGTCCCGTTCGCGATCAAGGACCTCGTGCTGCACGCCGAGGGGATCCCGCAGCGGGCCGGCTCCCGGCTGCTCGGCCCCGGCGTCCCCTACCCGTACGACACCGCGCTGATGGCCCGCTTCCGCGCCGCCGGGCTGGCCGCGATCGGGGTCACCGCCACCCCGGAGTTCGGCTTCAACGCCAGCACCGAGTCGGTCGCCACCGGGCCGACCCGCAACCCCTGGGACACCGCCCGCTCCCCCGGCGGGTCCAGCGGCGGCTCGGCGGCGCTCGTCGCCGCGCGGGCCCTGCCGGTCGCGCACGCCAACGACGGCGGCGGCTCGATCCGCATCCCGGCCGCCGCCTGCGGGCTCGTGGGTCTCAAGCCCAGCCGCGGCCGGGTCACCGTCGCCCCCGACTACAGCGACCCGCTGCTCGGCCTGGGCGTGGAGTTCGCGGTCACCCGCAGCGTCCGGGACGCGGCCGGGCTGCTCGACGCCGTCCACGGCTCCGAGCCCGGCGACCGCTACCTGCTGCCCGCGCCGGCCACCAGCTTCGCCGATGCCGCCCGCCCGCCGGCGGGGCGGCTGCGGGTCGCGGTGTCCACCGCCGCGCCCAACGGCGCGCCGGTCGACGAGGCCTGCCGGGCCGCCGTGGCCGCGGCCGCGCGCGCCCTGGAGGCGGCCGGGCACACCGTCGAGGAGGCCGCGCCCGGGTTCGACGTCGAGGCGTTCGACGCGGCCAACCTCGTAGCCTGGACCAGCTTCCTGGCCGACGGCGCCTACGGGGCCGCCGCCGCGCTCGGCGTCGACCTCGGCCCCGACCTGCTCGAGCACACCACCCTGGCCTGCGCCGAGCACGGCCGGACGCTCTCCGCGCTCGACCTGTACGCCGCCGACCGGGTGTTCAACCAGACCACCCGCACCCTCGCCCGCTTCCTCACCGGCTACGACGTCTGGCTCACGCCGACCACCGCCGCTCCCAACACCGAGATCGGCCACCTGCACGCCGACGACACCTCCCTGGACGCCCGCGGCTGGTACGACAAGATCTTCACCTTCGCGCCGTTCACCGCGTGGTCCAACGTCACCGGCACCCCGGCGGTCTCGGTGCCCGGCCCGGCGTCGCCCGAGGGCTGGCCGGTCGGGGTCCAGGTGGTCGGCCGCTACGCCGGCGAGGAGACGCTGCTCGGCGTCGCCGCCCTGCTCGAGGAGGCGCTGCCCTGGGCCGACCGCCGTCCGGCGGTGGTCGCCGGCTGAGAACGCGGGCCCGACCCCGCGGTGATCATGGGGATTCGTCCCGCGCTCGCGGCGCGCCGGCCCGTGTCGCCGGACATACGCCCATGATCACGAACGCGGCGGCGGACGCGGGGAGCGGGCCGGCGCGCCCCGCTCCGCTGAGCAGGGCGGACGCGCAGACCCCGGGGGCGCACCGCTCCGGGGCGCCGCGGAGGGTCTACCGTCCCGCGGGTGCACGACGGAGGACTGAGGGACACGGGCGGGGTGCGCCCGACGGCCGCGGAGGTCGAGGAGGCGGTCGCGCTGGCCGCCGACCTCGTCGACGCCTGGGGCAGCTGGGGCCCCAACATGACCCCGGACGCCACCCGGGTGGCGTTCATCTCCGACCGCTCCGGCGTCCCGCAGCTCTACATCCAGGACATCGTGCTCGACGGACCGCAGCCGCCGGCCCGGCACGTGCCGCTCTCCGACGACCCGGTGCTCGAGGTCCGGTGGGCGGCCGACAGCCGCTGGCTGGCCTGCGAGGTGGCCACCGACGGCGGGGTGCGGACGGCGGTGTGGGTGGTCCGCCCCGACGGCAGCGAGGCCCGCCGCATCGCCGGTGACGCCGGCGAGCACGCCGAGCTGGGCCCCTGGACCCGCAGCGGGCACCGCTTCGTCGTCACGTTCCCGGGCGCCACGCCGGGCAGCCCGACCACCTCCTACCTGGCCGACCCGGCGACCGGCCGGCTGGACTGGCTGGCCGAGGGCGACCACATCCACGTCCTGGACGTGTCGCTGGAGGAGCGGTTCCTGGTCATCCGGGACGGCGAGCGCGGCCAGCAGTTCGTCGTCGTCGTCGACCGGCTCACCGACGAGGACTTCAGCGCCCTGCCCGCGGGCGCCACCGGCTCCACCGACGTCGCGCTCATCCGCCCCGCCCCCGACGACCACAGCGGGCCGGTGTACGTCTACCTCGCCTCGGACGTCGGCCTGCCCCGGCGCCAGCTCCTCGGCCTGCCGTTCGGCCCCAACGGCTACCGGGGCGAGGCGCGCACACTGGCCGCCCGCGACGACGCGGAGCTGGAGTGGGTGGACGCCGACGACGCCGGCCGGCTGCTGCTGCTGGTGTGGAACGTGGCCGGCTCCAACGAGCTGGAGCTGTTCGACACCGCCACCCGGGAGCGCACGCCGATCCCCGGGCTGCCCGGGCTGGTGGCCTCCGACCCGGTGCTCAGCCGCGACGGCAGCAGCGTGGTGCTGGGCGTGCAGGGCCCGCTGCGCCCGCGTGAGCTGTGGCACCTGGACACCGCCACCCACCACTGGACCCGCGTCACCGCGGCGCCCGACCTGCCCGCCCGGCTGCTCGTCGTCCCGACGCTGGAGACCTTCACCGGGGTCGACGGGCTGCCGCTCACCGGCTGGCTGTACCGGGCGGCGCACACCCCGGGCCCGGCGGTGGTCTACCTGCACGGCGGGCCGGAGGCGCAGGAGCGCCCGATGTTCTCCCCCCAGCACCAGGCGCTGGCCGCCGCCGGGCTGACGGTGTTCGCGCCGAACATCCGCGGCTCGTCGGGCTTCGGGCGGGAGTTCGTGCACGCCGACGACCTCTACCAGCGCTACGCGGCCTTCGACGACGTCTGCTCCGCGGCCCAGCACCTGGTCGACGCCGGCATCGCCGACCGCGGCCGGATCGCGGTCACCGGCCGCTCCTACGGCGGCTACCTCACCCTCGCCATGCTGGCCTTCTTCCCGGGGACCTTCGCCGCGGGCATCGACGTCTGCGGGATGAGCGACCTGATGACGTTCTTCCGCGACAGCGAGCCGTGGATCGCCTCGGTCGCGGTCTCCAAGTACGGCCACCCGGAACGGGACCGCGCGCTGCTCGAGCACATCTCCCCGCTGGCCTCGGCCGACCGGATCGACGTCCCGCTCATGGTGGTGCACGGCGAGCACGACACCAACGTGCCGATCGGCGAGGCCCTCCAGGTCGTGGACGCGCTGCGCGCCCTGGGCCGGCCGGTGGAGTACCTGGAGCTGCCCGGCGAGGGGCACGACTACCGCCGCGCGGACTCCCGGCGGCGGCTGTACGGCCGGATGGTCCGGTTCCTCGCCGAGCACCTGTCCGGGCCGTGCGAGCGGACCGCGGAGCCGGCCGCGTGAGCGGCGGGGCGGGCGGGGACGCCTACGACCTCGACCGGTTCCTCCGCGCCCAGGACGGCGGGGTGCACGAGCAGGCGGTCGCGGAGCTGCGCGCCGGCGCCAAGCGCGGCCACTGGATGTGGTTCGTCTTCCCGCAGGTCGCGGGGCTGGGGCGCAGTGCCACCGCACAGCACTTCGCGATCAGCGGCCTGGACGAGGCGCGGGCCTACCTGGCCCACCCCGTGCTCGGCCCGCGGCTGGAGGAGGCCGCGCGGGCGCTGCTCGCCGTCCGCGGGCGCACCGCCGAGCAGGTGCTGGGGCCGGTCGACGCGCTCAAGCTGCGCTCGTCGATGACGCTGTTCGCCGCGGCCGGCCCCGGGCGGGCCGTCTTCGGCGAGGTGCTCGACCGCTTCTACGCCGGGGAGCCCGACACCGCCACCACGGCGCGGATCCGACTGTGAGCCGCGGCACCCCCTGCCGCGCATGCGGTCGGGGCGCCCCGGGCAGAGTGGGGGCATGGGCGAGGACAACTCCGGGTCGGGCTACGTCACCGGCGGCGACTACGAGCGGGACCAGAGCTACCTGACCGACCGCATCACCGCGGACGGGTCGGGGAACTGGCCCGTGGAGGCCGGGCGCTACCGGCTGGTCGTGGCCCGCGCCTGCCCGTGGGCCAACCGGGCCGTGGTGGTGCGCCGGCTGCTCGGGCTGGAGGACGCGCTCTCCATGGGCCTGTGCGGCCCGACCCACGACGAGCGCAGCTGGACCTTCGACCTCGACCCCGGCGGCCGGGACCCGGTGCTGGGCTACGAGCGGCTGCAGGAGGCCTTCCTCGCCCGCGACCCCGGCTACCCCAAGGGCATCACGGTGCCGACGGTCGTCGACGTCCCCTCGGGGCAGGCGGTCACCAACGACTTCGCGCAGATGACCCTCGACTTCTCCACCGAGTGGACGGCCTTCCACCGCGACGGCGCCCCCGACCTCTACCCCGAGGAACTGCGCGACGAGATGGACGACGTCATGCAGCGGGTCTACACCGAGGTCAACAACGGCGTGTACCGGTGCGGGTTCGCCGGCTCCCAGGAGGCCTACGACCGAGCCTTCGACCGGCTGTTCACCGCCCTGGACTGGCTGTCGGAGCGCCTGGCCGACCGGCGGTACCTGATGGGCGAGACGATCACCGAGGCCGACGTCCGGCTGTTCACGACCCTGGCCCGCTTCGACGCCGTCTACCACGGCCACTTCAAGTGCAACCGGCAGAAGCTGACCGAGATGCCGGTGCTGTGGGCCTACGCCCGCGACCTGTTCCAGACCCCCGGGTTCGGCGACACCATCGACTTCCCGCAGATCAAGGAGCACTACTACGTCGTCCACGCCGACATCAACCCGACGCAGGTCGTGCCGCAGGGTCCGGACACCTCGGTGTGGCTGACCCCGCACGGCCGCGAGGAGCTCGGCGGGTCCCCGTTCGGCGACGGCACCCCGCCCGGGCCGCCGCCGGAGGACGAGCGGGTGCCGGCCGGCTCCGGCCCCGGCGGGGTCGAGCACCGCTGAGCCGCACCCGACCGGCGCTCGCCGCCGCGGCGACCGCCCTGCTGCTGCCCGCCTGCTCCTCCGACGGCGCCCCCGACCCCGGGCCCGGCACCGCCTCGCGCAGCGTGGTCCTGGTCGTCGGGGACGGGATGGGTCCCGCGCACCGGGAGGCGGCCCGGCTGGCCCTGGCCGGCACCGACGGCGAGCTGGCCATGGGCTCGCTGCCCGTGGCCGGGCTGCAGACCACGATCCCGGCCGACCCCTCCTCGACGGTCACCGACTCGGCGGCCGCCGCCACCGCCTGGGCCACCGGGGAGAAGACCGCCAACGGCTCGCTCGCCGTCGGCCCCGACGGCGAGCGGTTGACCCCGCTCGGCCGGGAGGCGGCGGAGGCCGGGCTGGCCACCGGCCTGGTCACCACGTCGGCGGTCACCGACGCCACCCCGGCGGCGTTCTTCAGCTCCGTGGCCGACCGGGAGGACCAGGACGACGTCGCCGAGCAGTACCTGACCGCGGCCGGCCCGTCGGTCGTCCTCGGCGGCGGCGCCGGCGTCTGGGACGACGGCCTGCTCGACCGCGCCCGCGCCGACGGCGCCACGGCGGTCACCGACGCCGACCGGCTGGCCTCCGCCGAGGGCGACCGGCTGCTCGGGCTGTTCGCCGAGGGGCCGCTGCACGCAGCGCCGGACCCGGAGGTGTCGCTGGCCGAGCTGACCCGCGTGGCCCTGGACCGGCTCTCCGCCGACCCGGACGGCTTCTTCCTCGTCGTGGAGGAGGAGCAGGTGGACGAGGCGGGGCACGCCAACGACGACGACGCGCTGCTGACGGCCATGGCGTCCCTCGACGAGGCGGTGGAGGTCGCGCGGGAGCACGCCGAGGACCACCCGGGCACGCTGCTGGTCGTCACCGGCGACCACGAGACCGGTGGCCTGGCCGTGGAGGACGCCGACCCCGGTGCGGACGACGCGATCCCGGTCGCCGGCGACGACGACCGGGCCGTCGACCTCGACTGGAGCACCGAGTCGCACACCGCGGCGCCGACCCCCGTCACCGCCACCGGCCCCGGCAGCGAGCAGCTGTCCGGCACGTACCCGAACACCCACCTGCACGAGGTCATGCGGGAGGTCCTGCTCGGTTGAGCCCGGCCAGGGGCACCGCTCCCCGGGGGTGGTCACGACCTCGTCGGGGAACCGTCACGCGGCCGCCACCGCCGCAGGCCGGCGCAGGGGTATGCAGGGTAAGCCCGTGGACGAGGAGGTCCTCCGTGCGCCGCACCCTCTCCGCCGTCTCCGCCCTGCTGCTCGCGCTGGGCGTGACCGCAGCGCTCGCCCCGGCCGCCGCCGCGACGACCTGCCCGGTCGTCCACTGGGGCTCGCTGCCGGAGGTGACCGGCGACCTGGCGGCCGAGCCGGTCGCCGACGTCCGCACCGGCCGGCACCCGTGCTTCGACCGGGTGGTGTTCGACATCGGCGGGCCCGGGCCGCACGCCTGGGACGTGCGCTACGTCGACGTCGTGCACCAGGCGGGCTCGGGCTTCCCGCACCCGGTGGCCGGCGGGGCCGTGCTGTCGGTGCGGCTCGGGCACCCGGTGCACGACTGGTCGGCCGGCGGCCTGCTGGTGTTCGACGAGCCGGTCGGCCCGGTCGCCGACGTCCGCGGCTACGACACGCTGCGCGCCGTCGACCACGTCGGGTCGTTCGAGGGCCAGACGCAGTTCGCCGTCGGTGTCCGCGCCCGGCTGCCGATGCGGGTCTTCGCCCTCGACGGCCCCGGCGCGGCGTCGCGGATCGTCCTCGACGTGGCCCACCGCTGGCACGCCTGGTGAGATCGCCGGGCCGCGCCGGGCGCCACCGTCGCCGGGCGCCGCTCAGACGATGCGGATCCGCAGCCGGCGGAACCCGCGGCCCTTGTTCTCCATCTTGGTGACCTCCACCCGGCCGACCATCGACGTCGACGCCACGTGGGTGCCGCCGTCCGCCTGGGTGTCGAGGCCGACGATGTCGACGATCCGCACCACCTCGATGTCGGGCGGCAGCAGGTTGGTCGCCGTCCGGATGATGTCGGGGATCGCGAACGCCTCCTCCCGCGGCAGGTTCGCGACCTCGATGCGGCGGTCGGCGGCGATCTCGGCGTTCACCGCCTCGGCGACCCGCTCCGTGAAGTCGGCCGGCACCTCGGCCAGGTCGAAGTCCATGCGGGCGGTCAGCGGCTCCATCCCGCCCCCGGTGACCAGCGCCCCGAAGTCGCGGAAGACCACCCCGGTGAGCACGTGCAGCCCGGAGTGGGTGCGCATGAGCGCGGTGCGCCGCTCGTCGTCGAGCGCCCCGCGGACCGCCGTGCCCGGCGGCGGCACGGGATCCCCCTCGACCGGGACCAGGTACAGCTCGTCGCCCTTCCGGGTGCCGGCGATCCGGGTGCGGACGCCGCCCCACAGCAGCACCCCCTCGTCCGGCGGCTGGCCGCCCCCACCCGGGTAGAAGGCGCTGCGGTCGAGCACGATCCCCTGCTCCGGGTCGGCGGCGACCACGGTCGCGTCCCACTCCCGCAGGGTGGCGTCGGCGAGGTCGAGGCGGTGGGTGTGGCCGTGCCGGTCGCTGTCGTGGATCACGCCGGGCATGCTGCCCCGCCTCCCGGGGGAACACCACACCGCGCACGAGGCCTTCGGCTACCTGGCCGAGCGGTACGGCCTCCGGCAGATCGGCATCGCCGGGGTGGACCCGGGCGTGGAGCCGACGCCGGCGCGGCTGCGGGAGGCGGTCGGCGTCGTCCGGGAGGCCGGCGTCCGCACCGTGTTCTTCGAGACCGCCACGGCACCGGCGGTGGCCCGCACCCTCGCCGAGGAGACCGGCGCCGGCACCGACGTGCTGCACCCCGTCGAGCAGGTCGCCGCGGGCGAGGACTACCTCGGGCTGATGCGGGAGAACCTCGACGCCCTGCGCCGCGGGCTGGCCTGCGGCTGAGCCGGGCGCCGGGGGATTGCCCGGCGCCCCGCGGCCGAGGACCCTGTGCCCCGCGGCGGACGCCGCGGGGGCGCCGCCGCGGCTCGAGAGGAGTGGTGGCATGTACGCCCGCTCGAACACCATCCAGGGGGACCCAGCGTCGGTGGACGCCGGGATCGCCTACGTCCGCGACGAGGTGATGCCCCTGCTGACGGGGATGGAGGGCTGCATCGGCCTGTCGATGCTCGCCGACCGGGAGACCGGCCGGTGCATCGTCACCTCCGCCTGGCGCGACGAGGCGGCGATGCACGCCAGCGCCGAGGGCGTCCGCGAGTCGCGCCGGCGCGCGGCCGAGGTCTTCGGCGGCACCCCCGAGGTGCGGGAGTGGGAGATCGCGATGCTGCACCGGGCGCACGAGGCCCCCGAGGGCGCGTGCACGCGGGTGACCTGGACCCGCTTCGAGCCGGAGCGCGCCGACGAGATCCTCGACGTGACGCGGACGGCGGTGCTGCCGCGCCTGGAGGAGTACCCCGGCTTCCGCAGCGCCAGCACCCTGGTCAGCCGCGGCGAGGGCATGGGGGTGACGACGGTGACCTTCATCGACCGGGCCGCGATGGAGGCCACCCGCGAGCAGGCGCGGGCCATACGGGACGACCTGGCGACGAAGCTGCACATGGCGGTCACCGACGTCGGCGAGTTCGAGCTGGTCCTCGCGCACCTCCGGGTGCCGGAGACCGTCTGAACCGGCGTCCCGGGGGCGACCGGCGGGCCGCCCCCGGGCTCACACCACCCGGGTGAGCGCGGGCCAGAGGTCGTCGGGGCCGCCGGTCAGCAGCGCGACGCCGAGGACCTCGGCCCAGGTGCGCTCGTTGCCGCCCTCGTCGCGCCAGGACCACAGCCGGCGGGTGAGGTGGTGCAGCCGGTGCTCCTGGGTGAAGCCGATCGCGCCGTGCACCTGGTGGGCCAGCGCGGCGACGGTGGAGGCGGCGGCGCCGGCGCGCACCTTGGCGGCGGCGGCGGCCGCCACCGGGTCGGCGCCGCGGTCGAGCGCCTGCACGGCGGCGTCGACCAGGGCCGCGGTGGCGGTGACCTCCCCGGCCATGACCGCGGCGTGGGTCTGGATGGCCTGGAACTTCCCGAGCGGGCGGCCGAACTGCTGCCGCTCGCCGGCGTAGGTCACCGTCCAGGCCAGCACCTGCTCGGCGGCGGCGGAGATCTGCACCGCCCGGGCCAGCGCCAGCCGCGCCCGCACCTGCGCGGCCGCCGCCGGGGGCAGCAGCGCCGCGGCCGCCGGGGTCCCGCCCAGCACCAACGAGCCGCGCGGCTCCCCGGCCAGGTTGCGGGCCTCGGTGGTGGCCAGCCCGGAGGTGTCGACCAGGGCCAGCACCTCGCCCTCGATGCCGGCCGGCGCGGCGGCCAGCACCGCGACGTGCCGGGCCACCCCGGCCCAGGGCACCTCGGCGGCGGTGCCGGTCAGCGTCCAGCGGCCCGGGCCGTCGCCGTCGTCGACCGGCTCGGCGTGCACCACCCCGCCGGTGGCCACCGTCAGCGGCTCGGCCGGGTCGGGCAGCTCCAGCCCGGCGGCCAGCAGCGCGGGGGCGGCCACCAGGAGGTGCTCGGCCACCGGCACCGCGGCCGCCCCGGCGGCCAGGGTCGCGGTGATCGCCACCGCGTCCCCGGTCTCGCCCCCGGAGCCGCCGGCCTCCTCCGGGACGCCCACCCCGGTCAGCCCGGCGGCGGCCAGGTCCGCCCACAGCGGGGCGTCCCAGGCGGTCCCGGCGTCGAGCACGAACGGCTCGTGCGCGCCCAGGATGTCGCGGACGGTCTCGACGACCAGGTCCCGGTCACTCGCCGTCGTCGTCACCGCAGCCCCAGCCCGCGCGCCACGATCCCCTTGAGGATCTCGTTGGTCCCACCCCGCAGCGTGTACCCGGGCGCGTGCAGCTGCGCCTCGGCCAGCGCCCGCCCCAGCGGGTCCGGGCTGTCCAGCGACGCCGGCACGTCCACCACCCCGCGGATCTCGGCGACCACGTCCGCCTCGAACGTGGTGCCGACGTCCTTGACCAGCGCCGCCGGCACGTCGGGCAGCTCGCCCCGGTCCAGCGCCGCGGCGATCCGCAGCGACAGCTGCCGCAGCGCCAGCAACCGCGCCGAGAGCCGGCCCAGGCAGGCCAGCGCGGCGGCGTCCCCCGCGTCGGCGACCCGCCGGGCGAACTCGGCCAGCAGCGGGTAGGTCGACAGGAACCGCTCCGGACCGGACCGCTCGAAGGCCAGTTCCGCGGTCACCTGGTGCCAGCCGGCGCCCTCCTCCCCCAGCAGCATGTCGCCCGGGACCAGCACGTCGTCGAAGACCACCTCGTTGAAGTGGTGCCCGCCGTCGAGGATGCGGATCGGGTTGATGGCGATCCCCGGGCTGGACAGGTCGACCAGCAGCTGCGAGAGCCCCTGGTGCCGGCCCCGCGGCCCCTCCCCCGGCGGGCCGGTGCGCACGAGCACGATCGCGTAGTGGCTGTGGTGGGCGTTGCTCGTCCACACCTTCGCCCCGTTGACCACCCAGTCCCCGCCGTCGGTGCGGGTCGCCTTCGTGCGGATGCTGGCCAGGTCCGAGCCCGAGTCCGGCTCGGACATGCCGATCACGAAGAAGCACTCCCCGGCCGCGATCCGCGGCAGGATCGCCCGCCGCTGCTCCTCGGTCCCGTAGCGGAGCAGGTTGGGCCCCGACTGCCGGTCGGCGATCCAGTGCGCCGCCACCGGGGCGCCGGCGGCCAGCAACTCCTCGGTCACCGCGTACCGCTCCATCGCGGTGCGCTCGTGCCCGCCGTACTCCTCCGGCCAGGTCATCCCCAGCCAGCCCCGCTCCCCCAGCCTCCGGGAGAACGCCGGGTCGACCCCCGACAACCACGTGTCCACGTGCGTGGTGAAGGTGCCGGCGTCCCGCTCGGCCGCCAGGAACTCCCGCACCTCCGCCCGCACGTTCTCCGCCGCCTCCGAGGACGGGGCGGGGGCCAGGGTGAGCGAGCTGGTCATGCGTGCGACTCCCCAGGTGCGACCGGTGCCTCCAGCGTCGTTTGTACAGGGCCCCGGGGGCGGGCGCGGCGCGGGGTCAGTCGGGGGGTGGCCGCTCGGGCTCCCCGGCGGTGAGCGCGCGCAGCTCGGTGACCACCTCGCCGGCGACGGTGGCCAGGGAGGCCACCGCACCGGAGACCAGGCGGCGCACCCCGGCGCCGTCGAGGCCGACGAGGGCACCGAGGCCCGCGGCGACGTCGAGCCCGGGCAGGGCCGGCAGGCCCGCCCCGCCGGCCGCCGAGCGACGGTCCTCGGCGAGCTCGGGGGACCAGCGCATGGCGTCGGAGGACACCGAGAGGTCGCCGGTGGCGCCGTCGATGGCCACGGTCACCGGGTCGGTCACCGGGGCGGCCCCCGGGTCGGCGACCGGGTCGGTCGGACGTGGCGCCGGACGTGACATGACCGCCTCCCGCCGCTCGAGCGTGCGTGGCGCCATCGTCGCGCGGGACCCGGGCGCGCGCCAGGGGCGGGCGTCAGCCCGTCAGCCGGGTGACGGCGAGGAGGGCGACGTCGTCCTGCCGCTGCCCGCCGGCCAGCTCGGCCAGCAGGCGGTCGCACAGCTCGTCGGCCCCCGCACCGGCGGACCGGGCCGCCGCCGCCAGCAGCAGCGCCAGGCCCGCGTCGAGGTCGACGCCGCGGCGTTCGACGAGCCCGTCGGTGTAGAGCAGGAGCGTGGCCCCGAGCGGCAGGACGCCGGACCACTCCTCGGCCCGGGCCGCCGGTGCGCCCAGCATCCGGCCGGGGTGCACCGGCAGCAGCTCCGCGTGGCCACCGGTCACCACCACCGGTGGCGGGTGCCCGGCCGAGACCACCCGCAGCCGCCCCGAGCCCGGCTCGAGGGAGGCGAACAGCGCCGTGGCCATGCGCTGCAGGCCGAGCAGCGACCAGCCCGCCTGCAGCCTCTGCAGCAGCGCACCGGGCGCGGGCCGGTCGGCCAGGTGCGCCCGGTAGACGCTGCGCAGCTGGCCCATGACCGCGGCGGCGGTGATGTCGTGGCCGACGACGTCGCCCACCGCGAGCGCCACCTCCCCCTCGGAGAGCGGCACGACGTCGTAGAAGTCGCCGCCGACGTCGGCGCCCCGCCCGGCGGCGAGGTAGCGCACCGCGACCGCCAGCCCGGGGACCGGCGGCGGGGCGGGCGGCAGCAGGTTGGCCTGCAGGGTGTGCGAGGTGCCCGCCTCGAGCTCGAAGCGCTGGGCGCGGTCCAGCGTCTGGGCCACCTGCAGCGCCAGCTGCTCGGCCACCTCGACGTCGGCCGGGCGGAACGGGCCGCGGCTGCGCCCGGTGCCGAGGGTCAGCACGCCCAGCACCCGGCCGTCGGCGACCAGCGGCACGGCGAGCAGGTCGGCGAGCCCGAGCGCGCCGGCGATCTCCCGGTGCCGGTCGTCGGTCGCGATCCGGGCCAGCCAGTCGTCGGTCACCTCCCGGACCCACACGGTCCGGCCCCACCGCAGCGCCTCCGCGGTCGGGTGCCCCCCGCGGCGGCGCGGGAGGTGCCGCTCCCCCAGCTCGGCCACCGGCCCGGCCAGCGCCGGGTCGGCGTGCCGGGCCACCGGGCGGGTCAGCCCGTGCTCGGTGGTGAGGTCGACGACGCAGAGGTCGGCCAGCCGGGGGACGACGAGGTCCGCGAGCCGCTCGGCGCTCTCGGCGACGCCCGGGGCCTGCGCCAGCAGGCGGGCGGACTCCAGGAGGAACGCCGAGCGGGCCGCGTGCCGCACGGTCTCCTCGTGCAGGCGCACCCGGACCAGCGTCTGCGCGGCCTGCCGGCCCAGCGTCGCGAGCAGCTCCTCGTCGGCCCGCGGCAGCTCGCCGCGCGTCCCCGGCTCGGTCAGGTCGACCAGCTCGGTGTCCCCCGCCGCGCCGAGCACGAGCACGAGGACCCCGAGGTGCGCGGTGTCCGCCCCCACCGGAACCAGCACCAGCGACTCCTGCCCGGCCGCGGTCAACCGCTCGGCCAGGCCGGGCCAGACCGCGCGCAGGCCGGCCCCCAGGCGCACGGTGTGCACCGCGCCGTCGCGCACGAGCTCGGCGCCGGCCGCCGCGCCGGCCATCTCGGCGAGCCAGTCCGCCGGCAGCCCAGCGGAGGCCACCAGCTCGACCGCGGGCACCGGCCGCGGCTCGCCGTGCTCCTCCTCCCGCCGCACCGCCTCCCCGCGCTCCCCGGCCAGCCACAGCGCCGCCCCGCTCGCCCCGACCGCCTCCCGGCTGCGGGACACCAGCACCTCGGCCACCTGGCGCGCCGAGGTCGCCGCGGCGAGCTCGGACACGACGTGCTGCACCGTGCGGGACCGCGCCTCGGACTCCGCGGCGACCCGCTGGGCGTCGAGCAGCGCCCGCTCGTACCGCCGCCGCGAGGTCGCCTCGAAGACGGTGGCGCGGACCAGCACCGGCGCGCCCGAGCGGTCGCGGACCTCGACGGCGTTGACCAGGCACGGCAACGGGGTGCCGTCGGCGCGGACGACGTCGAGGGCGACCTCCCGCACGGCCCCCTGCATGCGCAGCAGCGGGGCCATGTGGGTCTCGTAGAACACCTGCCCGCCGACGCCGAGCAGCTCGGGGAAGCGCCGCCCGAGCACCGTCGCGGCCGGCCGGCCCAGCCACTCGCAGAAGGTGCGGTTGACCTTCACCAGCCGCCCGTCGGGGGTGGCGGAGAAGTAGCCGCAGGGCGCGTTCTCGTACAGCTCGGCGGGGTCGTCGTCGAGGAGCCGGTCGAGCTCCGGCGGCCGGTCGGCCGGGGAGCCCGCGGGAGGCGGGGCCACGGCTCAGCGAGCGCCGAGGAAGGCCCGGATCGCGGCGGTCGTCTCCTCGGGCGCGGACAGGTTCGGGCAGTGGCCGGTGGCCGCCAGCTGGGTGAACACGCTGCCCGGCACGTGCTCGTGCACGTAGCGGCCGACCACCTCGGGGGCGATGGTGTCCTCGCTGCACTGCAGCACCAGGGTGGGGACGGCGACGCCCGGCAGGTCGGCCCGGTTGTCGGACAGGAACGTGACCCGGGCGAACCGGCGGGCGATCTCGGGGTCGGTGCGGCAGAAGCTGTTGGTGAGCTCGGCGGCCAGCTCGGGCCGGTCGGGGTTGCCCATGATGACCGGGGCCATGGCCGCCGACCAGCCCAGGTGGTTGCTGTCCAGGCTCTCCAGCAGCGCGGCGACGTCGGCCCGGCTGAAGCCGCCCGCGTAGCCCTCGTCGTCGACGTAGCGGGGGCTCGGCCCCACCATGACGAGCGCCCCGATGGCGTCCGGGGCCTGCTGGGCCGCCAGCACCCCGATCATCGCGCTCACCGAGTGGCCGACGAACACCGCGTCGGCCAGCCCCAGCTCGCGGCAGATCTCGACGACGTCGGCGGCGTAGCCGCGCAGCGAGCCGTACCGGTCGGGGTCGTAGGCCGACAGGTCCGACCCGCCGGCGCCGACGTGGTCGAACAGGACCACCCGGTGGTCGGCCTCGAACTCGGGCGCGACGAAGCGCCACATCGACTGGTCGCAACCGAACCCGTGCGCGAAGACCATCGGCCGCGCCCCGGCGACCCCGCTCTCGCGGACCCGGTTGCGCTCCCGCACGCTCACCCGTCGAAAATATCCGGACGCTGCCGTCCTGTCTGCCCCGTCGCGGCCGCCGCCGGAGGGGCGTGCCCGGGCCCGGTCGGCCGCTCTCAGTAGCGGGACGTGCCGCAGTCCGCGCAGCGCTTGCGCGGCGGGCGGGTCTCCCGCCGGCAGTTCGGGCAGGTCCACGCGGTCCGGTCGATGCGGGGGCGGCGGGGCCGCCGGGTGGTCGGCCGGCCGCTGGTCGCGGTGCTCATCAGGTCCTCCTCGAAAGGGTGCGCCCCCGACGCTAGGGAGGGCACGTGTCACCGGGGTGACCTGCACGTTGCCGTCCGGGTCGGGCGGTGTGACCTCACCTGCAGGGGCCCGGCCCGACCGCCCGGCGGCGATGAGTCCCGCTCCCCGGGGCGGTCATCCCTGCATGCCCGCGACGTTCGTGCTCGTCCCCGGTGCCGGTGGCCAGGCCTGGTACTGGCACCGGCTGGTGCCCGCGCTCGAGCGCCGCGGGCACACCGCCGTCGCCGTCGACCTGCCCGCCGAGGACGACGCGGCCGGTCTCGACGCGTACGCGGCGGTGGTCGCCGACGCCGCCCGGGGCCGGGACCGCCCGGTCGTGGTCGTCGCCCAGTCGATGGGCGGGCTGTCCGCGCCGCTGGCCTGCGCGCGGGTCCCGGTCGACCGGCTGGTGCTGCTCAACGCGATGGTGCCGCGCCCGGGCGAGACCGGGGGCGAGTGGTGGGCGGCCACCGGGCACGAGGCGGCCCGGGCCGCGGCGGCGGCCGCGGCCGGGTGGCCGTACGACCCCGCGGACCCCGACGGGGACCTCGACGACGCCTTCCTGCACGACGTCCCGCCCGAGGTGGTCGCGACCGCGCCGGGGCCGGTGGCGCAGTCGGGCACCCCGTTCACCGAGCCGTGGCCCCTGGCCGCGTGGCCGGCCGTGCCGACCCGGGTGCTCGCCGGCCGCGACGACCGCTTCTTCCCGCCGGCCTTCCAGCGGGCGGTCGCCGCCGAGCGGCTCGGCCTCGACGTCGAGGAGGTCCCCGGCGGCCACCTGGCGGCGCTGAGCCGGCCGGCCGAGCTGGCCGACGCGCTGGTCGCGGGGCCCGGGGTCAGCCGGAGCGGCTGACCCGCCCACCGGGAATGCCGGGGCACCATGGGCGTTCCTGTCTTCCCGCAGACGAACGCCCACGCGAGGAGCCCCGTGCCGCCGACCGCACCGACGACGCAGCCCGAGGTCGCCGCCCACCCCGAGCTCGCCGACGAGCAGCAGTACGTGTCCGACCTCTACACCCGGCTGGACGCCGCCCGCGCCCTGGCCACCGAGCGGCTGCGCCAGGCCATCTCCTGGCCGGCCGTCGACCCGCAGGCCCTGCACGAGCGGGACGCCACCGTGCGCTTCCAGACCGAGCGGGTCACCGCGCTGGACGCGGCCGAGGCCGGGCTGTGCGTCGGCCGGATCGACCGCACCGAGGACGGCCCGCTCTACATCGGCCGGATCGGGCTGGCCGCCGACGACAACGGCGGCGACCCGGCGCTGGTCGACTGGCGGGCGCCGGCCGCCCGGCCGTTCTACACCGCCACCCCGGTGCACCCGCTCGGGGTCAGCCGGCGCCGGCACATCCGCACCCGCGGGCGCCGGGTCGTGCGCCTCGACGACGAGGTGCTCACCGGCGGGGTGATCGACGGCCGGGTCGGCTCCGGCCTCACCGGCGAGGCGGCGCTGGTGTCCGCCCTGGACACCGCGCGCACCGGCCGCATGACCGACATCGTGCGCACCATCCAGGCCGAGCAGGACGCCGTGATCCGCGCCGACGACCGGGGCGTGCTCGTCGTCCAGGGCGGGCCCGGCACCGGCAAGACCGCCGTGGCGCTGCACCGCGCCGCCTACCTGCTCTACACCCACCGGGAGCGGCTGGCCCGCCGCGGGCTGCTGGTCGTGGGCCCCACCCCGACGTTCCTGCGCTACATCGCCGACGTGCTGCCCTCCCTCGGCGAGACCGGCGTGCTGCTCGCCGGCCTGGGCCAGCTGCGCCCGGGCCTGGACGCCCGCGGCACCGAGTCGCCGGCGAGCGCCGCGGTCAAGGGCCGGCTGGAGATGGTGCAGGTGCTGGAGCGGGCCGTGGCCGACCGGCAGGTGGTCCCCGACGCCCCGCGCGAGGTGGTCGTCGACGGCTTCCCCCTGCGGCTGCGCCCGATCGACGTCCGCCGCGCCGGCACCGCCGCCCGCAAGGCCGAGCGGCTGCACAACCTGGCCCGGCCCGAGTTCGCCCGCCGCGTCGTCGACACGCTCACCGCGCGCTACGCCGAGCGGATCGGGACGGGAATCGAGGGCGGCGCGTCGCTGTTCGACCGCGGCGACCTCGCCGCGCTGCGCCGCGAGGTCGCCGAGGCCCACGCCGTCCGGGCCCTGCTCCAGGAGCTGTGGCCGGTCCTCACCCCCGAGCGGCTGCTCGCCGACCTCTACGCCGACCCCGCGCGCGTCGCCCGCGCCACCCCGGGCTGGGACGACGGCACGCGTGCGCTCCTGCACCGTCCCCGCGGCCGCGGGTGGACGCCGGCCGACGTCCCGCTGCTCGAGGAGGCCGAGGAGCTGCTCGGCTTCGACGACAGCGCGCAGCGGGCCCGCGCCGAGCGGGACCGGCGGCGCCGGCTGGCCGAGGCGCAGGAGACCCTCGACGTGCTGCACGGGTCGCGCTCGATCGACCTGGAGGACGAGCACCTCGAGGCCGAGGTGCTCAGCGCCGGTGACCTCATCGGGGCCGAGGAGCTCGCCGAGCGGCAGCGGGCGGTGGACACCCGGACGACGGCCGAGCGGGCGGCGGCCGACCGCACCTGGACCTTCGGCCACGTGGTGGTCGACGAGGCCCAGGAGCTCTCGCCGATGGCCTGGCGGCTGCTGGTGCGCCGCTGCCCGACCCGGTCGATGACCGCGGTGGGCGACCTGGCGCAGACCGGGACGGCGGCCGGGGCGGGCGACTGGGGGGAGGCGCTGCGCCCGCACGTCGGTGACGCCTGGCGGCTGGCCGAGCTGACCGTCAACTACCGGACGCCGGCCGAGATGATGGACGTCGCGGCCGACGTGCTGGCCGCCGCCGGCACCGGCGCGACCGCCCCCCGCTCGGTGCGCCCGGCCACCACCGCGCCGTGGGCCGAGACGGTCGGCGAGGAGCACCTCGCCGGGCGCGCCGCCGAGGTCGCGGCCGGGTTCGCCGGGCAGGAGGGGACGGTCGCGGTCATCGCGCCCGCCGCGCGGACCGGCGAGCTCACCGCGGCCCTGGCCGGCCGGCTCCCGCGGGTGTCGGCCGGCGCCGACGCCGACTCCTCGCTCGGTCCGGTGGTGCTGAGCCCCGCCGAGGCCAAGGGCCTGGAGTTCGACTCGGTGCTGGTCGTCGACCCGCAGGGGGTCCTCGACGAGGGCCCGCGCGGGCACAACGACCTCTACGTGGCGCTCACCCGCGCCACCCAGCGGCTCGGCGTCCTGGCCCCCGGCGACCTGCCCGCGGAGCTGGCCCGGCTGCGCTGACCGGGCGGCGCCGGAGCGCGGCCGGCGTCGCGCGCCGGCGGCGGGCCCTCAGCGCCGGCGCGCGACGCCCTCGTGCACGGCCACCACCGCGAGCCCGAGCAGCAGGCCGAGGGCGCCGAGGCCGACCAGCCCGGCGTTGACCGCGGTGTTGTCGAGCTCCGCCCAGACGATGCCGACCGCCAGCGCGAGCAGGCCCGCCACCCCGAACAGCGGGGCCAGCCACCTCGTCGTCTCCACCCGGGCCTCCCCACGTCGCCGACCGGCACCGATCAGAGCACGGCCCGCCGCCGTCCCCGACCGGCTCCGGCGCGCCCGTGACGCACCGCGACGACGTCAGCCGGTGCCGTGCACGCGCAGCACCACGCGGTCGGCCGGGAGCGCCGGGATCCGCCGCAGCGAGATCGTGAGGTCCTGCTCGGGGACGTCGGCGCGCAGCCGGGCCAGCCGGGCCCCGAGGGCCGACAGCAGCGCCACGGTGATCTGCTCGCCCGGGCAGCGGTGGCCGGTGCGGGGGTCCCCGGCTCCCTGCGGGACCAGCTCCCACGGGTCGATCTCGCGGTCGAGGAACCGCTCGGGGCGGAAGGCGGAGGGGTCCTCCCACAGCTCCCGGTCGTGGTCGGTGTCGTAGAGGTCGACGAGCACCATCGCGTGGGCCGGGACGCGGACGCCGTCGAACTCCACGGCCCGCGGGGCGCGGCCGCCGATGAAGGGTGCGAACGGGTAGAAGCGGCGCAGCTCGTGGGCGAAGGCCTCGGCGTAGGCCGGGTCGCCGGCGGCCAGCCGCTCGCGCACGCCCGGCCAGTGCAGCAGCGCGTGCGCCGCGAAGGCCACGAACCAGCTCACCGCCACGGTCGGGCGGACGACGTTGAGCACCTCGACGGCGGCCACCCGCGGGTCGAGCTGCTCGCCCGAGGCGTCGCGGTGCCGCGCGACCGCGTCGACGACCGACCCCGCCGGCACCGCGCGCCGCCCGCCGCGGACGTCGGCGACCAGGTGCGCCAGCTCGGCCTCGCGGCGGTTGCGGGCCCGTCGCGCCCGCCAGTGCCGCGGGCCGCCGGTGGCGAAGCCGTCGACCATGGCGGTGAGGTCCCGGGCCATCGCCGGCACCCCGTCGTCCTCGAGCGGCACCCCGGCCCAGCCGCACACCCCCCGGGTGAGCACGCGGGCCGCCTCGTCGAACAGGACGACCGACCCCTGCCGCGCCCACCCCGGCACCGCGTCGTCCCAGGCCGCGGTGACCCGCTCCACCAGCGGCACGAGCGCGGGACGGCCGGGGGTGTCGTCCACGAGCAGGTCGACGAACAGCTGCTTGCGCACCCGGTGCTCGGGACCGTCGAGGGTGTGCACCGCGCCCTTGCCGAAGAGGGTCGCCTGCACCGGCTCCGGGATGGCGTGCGCGCGGCGCACGTGGTCCTCGTCGTAGACGAACCGCGCCCCCTCCGGGCCCTCGACGGCCAGCACGGGCAGCCCCAGGAGCCGGCCGCGCACCGTCCGGCGCCCGTCCTGCCGGCGGCGTTCGGGAAGCCACCCGTACCCGCGGCGGGCGAGGGCGAGGGAGTCGTCCATCCGGGGCAGGCGCATGCCCCGGGGTCTGCCCCGGCCCCCACGGGCCCATGCCTCAGCCGGGCCGCTGCTCCTGCACGCGGTCGTCGCGGGGCTGCGTCGCGCCGTCGGCCGGCGACCGCCCGCGGGTGCGCGACCCCAGCCGGCGCAGCAGCGCCGCGACCTCGGCCGTCGCCGAGGTCGTGACCCGCTCGGGCAGGTCC
The DNA here is from genome assembly GCF_003428645.1 of Geodermatophilus marinus. Classification (GTDB taxonomy): domain Bacteria; phylum Actinomycetota; class Actinomycetes; order Mycobacteriales; family Geodermatophilaceae; genus Geodermatophilus. The sequence continues at coordinate 146,136 of NZ_QVQH01000009.1, forward strand.
CGCTCGACCGCGGCCAGGCGGTCGGCCAGCGTCCGCTCCTCCTCGCCGAGCAGCCCGCGGTAGGCCGGGTCCAGGAGGTAGCCGGTGGGCGGGGTGGACAGGCAGCCGATGAGGTCGAGCAGCACCTCCAGCAGCCGGGCGGCCTCGGCCGGGCTGGTGCCGGCCGACGTCATCGCCACGGTGTGCACATCGCGCTCCCACAGCCGGGCGCGGGCCGGGTCCTCGCGCAGCGCGAGCACGGTGCCGCTGCGCCGCCGGGGCGCGGCACCGGGGGCCTGCACCGCGGTGCGCACCTGGTGGGCGATGCGGATCAGGTCGTCGTCCTGCAGGGAGGTGCCGACGAACAGGACGTGCCGGGTGAGCAGCAGCGAGTGCAGGACGCCGGCCAGCGCGGCGCGCGAGTCGCCGAAGGCCAGGTACTCCTCCCGGGTCAGGACGACGCTCTCCGGGTGGGCGGCGTCGCCGTGCAGCTTGAGCAGCCAGGGCCGGCCGGGCTCGGCCTCGTCGAAGGGCAGCACGGTGAGCTCGCGGCCGATGTCCCCGGCGGCGAGCTCCACGAGCGGGTCGTAGTTGGTGGTCACGTACTCCTGCACCGGCAGGTCGGCGAGCAGCGCGTGGGCCAGGGCGTAGCGGGCCGGGCCGAACCGCTCCTGCACGTAGGCCTGCAGCCGCTCGGCGCCGAGCTCGCGGGCCAGCAGGGCGGCGGCGTCCTGGGCCGGCAGGCCGTCCAGCCCGGCCCGCAGCCCGGCGTCCAGGCCGCTCCGCCCGGCCAGCTCGTCGAGCAGCTGCTCCCAGGTGGGCAGGCCGGCGGCGGCGCTCACCCCCGCGCCGGCGAAGACGGCGAGCTGGCCGCGGCGGGCGCGCTCCCCCAGGTCGGCCGCCACGGCGCGCAGCGGGTCGGGCAGCGCCCAGTTGGCGTCCTCGCCGCGGCGCACCCGCTGCGCCGCGGCCAGGTCGCTGGGCCCGCGCAGCACGAGGGCGATGTCGAGGCCGTGCCGCTCGGCGGCCTCCCGCAGCACCGGGATCAGCCGGGCCAGCAGGGTGCCCCGCTGCCCTGCCGCCCCGCCCCAGCCGGTGCCCAGCGCGGGCAGCGCGACCAGCCGCCGCGCGCGCCCGTTCACGGGCCGCTCCACCGGCCGCCGGGCGACGGCGTCGAGGGCCTCGCGGGTGCCGTCGAGCAGCCACGGCAGCGCGTCCCCGTCGTCGACCAGCCCGTCGTCGACGGTGTCGACGAGCCACACCTGCGGCGAGGGCCCTCCGGGCGCGCGGAGCACCCGCTCGGGGCCCGACCAGCCCAGCCGCAGGCAGAGGCCGCCGTCGTCCTCGGTGGCGACGAGGTCCTCCGGCAGCAGCTCCCGCCATCCGGCGGTGACCCGCAGCGAGCGGTCGGTGGGCACCAGGACGTCGTCGCACACCAGCCGACGGAGGTCGGCACCGACCGCGAACACGTGCCCCGCCACGGAGCCGGGCGTACCCGCCGCGCCCGCGGCGGGAACCGCGTCCCGGAGCGGGGTCGAGCGGCCGGTGACCCGGGTGCTCGGCCGACCGTGCGGGTCAGGCGCGGGGCAGGCAGCCCCCGGCGCCGCACGCGCAGCCGGCACAGGCGGCCGGCCGGGGCGCGGGGGCCGGCTGGTCGGGCACGGCCCGGCGGGTCGCCCCGCCGACGAGCAGGACGACCCCGAGCAGCGCGGCGACGAGGGCGGCGACCACGGTGGCCCCGCCGGTCGCCCGCTCCCACCCGCTGCCCAGCCAGGCGGCGGCGAGCAGGCCGGTGACCAGCGCGCACCAGACCAGCGCCGCCTGACCGCCCCGCCGGGCCTCGCCGCCGCGGCGGAGCAGGGCCAGCGCGCCGGCGAGCAGCCCGGCCGGCACCGCGACGAGCAGGACCCCGGCCGACAGCGGCTCGGAGAGCGCGGCGACGGCCAGGGCGGCGAGCCCGCCGGCGACCGCGGTCGCGCCCGCGGGCGACCGGCCGCCGGCCCGCGCGCCGGCGGCCCCCACGGCCAGGCCCGCGGCGGCGAGCAGCACGCGGGCGCCCCCGGACCAGGCGACCCCCGCGACGGCGAGGCCCAGCAGCAGCAGGCCGGCCGCGATCGACGCGGTCCGGCCGGTCGCGGCCGGGGAGCGGCCGGCGCGGGCGGTCGCCGGGGCGGTCGTCGTCGAGGCGTGTCCCACGGCGACCAGTGTCCCCCACCGCGGCGGTCACCCCGCGGGCGCCCGGCGGGCGGCCGCCCCGAGGCCTCCACCGACCAGGGCGGGGCGCTGCGCCTGCCGGCCCGGTCCCCGGGCGGCGACCGCAGGTCGTCCGCGGCGTGCTCGCCTGGCCCGGCGGGCAGCTGCTGGTGGTCACCGTCGGCCTGGTGGTCGCCGGAATCGGCGTCTACCACGTCCGGAAGGGGCTGCGGTCGCGGTTCCTCGGCGAGATCGACCTCTCCTCCTACCCCCGGCCGCTGCGCACGCTGGTCCACCGCTGGAGCCAACTGGGCTTCGCGCTGAAGGGGGTGGCCCTGGTGCTCGTCGGCACCGTGATGGCGTGGGCGGCGGCGGGCTTCGACCCCGAGCAGGCCACCGGGCTCGACGGCGCGCTGCGCGCGGTCGCGATGGGGCCCTACGGCGCGTGGGGGCTCACCGCCGTCGCCGTCGGGCTCCGGCTCGTTCGCCGTGTACTGCCTGGCCAGGGCCCGGCACCCGGTCGGCTGACCGGCCGCCGTCCGACCCGGCGGAGGCGCCGCCGCTGTGCCACGCTGATCATCGGGGTCGAGAGGGAGGACGGCGGGATGAGCGGGCACGGGACGACGGGCCGGGCCGCCGGCGCGGCCGGCCGCGCCGGGGACAGCGACGCGCTGGAGAACCTCGCGCGGGTGGGGCTGGTGGCCTACGGGGTGGTGCACCTGCTCATCGCCTGGCTGGCCCTCCAGCTGGCCTGGGGCGGGGGCAGCCAGGAGCAGGCCGACCAGGCCGGCGCGCTGGCCGTCCTCGCCGAGCAGCCGCTGGGCACCCCCCTGCTGTGGGTGCTGGGCATCGGCCTGGTCGCCCTGGCCGCCTGGCAGCTCGCCGAGGTGCTGCGCTGGCGCGGCGCGCTGTCCTCCTCCGGGGACGCGCGGAAGAAGGCCGTCGGCAAGATCGTGAAGTCGGTGGCCCGGGCCGTCGTCTACGCCGCCCTGGCGGTCACCGCCCTGCGCTACGCGACCGGCGGCGGCTCCTCGGGCTCCTCGCAGCAGCAGCAGGTCTCCGGCGTGTTCGGCTGGCCGGGCGGGCGCTGGCTGGTCGCCATCGCCGGGCTGGTCGTCATCGGCGTCGGCGTCCACCACGTGGTCAAGGGCGTCACGAAGAAGTTCCTCGAGCAGATCGAGCTGTCCCGGGCCTCCGCCGGCACCCGGCGGGTGGTGACCCGGCTCGGCCAGGTCGGCTACCCGGCCAAGGGCGTGGCCCTCGGCGTGGTCGGCGGTCTCTTCGTGTGGGCCGCGATCACCTTCGACCCGGCCAAGGCCTCGGGCCTGGGGGGTGCGATGCGCACGCTGCTGGAGGCCCCGTTCGGGCAGGTCCTGCTCACGCTCGTCGCCCTGGGCATCGCCGCCTTCGGCGCGTTCGTCCTGGCCCGGGCCCGCTACCCCGAGCGGACCTGACCTGCCGGCCTCCCCCGGGCGGGCCGCCCAGCCGCTGGTCGACCGCCTGCACCGGGCGGTCGAGCACGCCCGCGAGGTCACCGACCACCCGGTGCTCGAGCACGTCGCGCGGGCCGGGCTGGTCGCCTACGGCCTCATGCACTTCCTCATCGCCTACCTGGCGCTGCAGCTGGCCTGGGGCGTGCCCGCCGCCGACGCCGACCAGACCGGGGCGCTCAAGGCGCTGCACGGGGCCCCGGCCGGCCCGGTCCTGCTGTGGGTCGTGGGGCTGGGCATGCTCGCCCTGGCAGTGTGGCAGGCCGGCGAGGTGCTGCTGTGGTGGCGCGGCCTGCTCGACGCCGACCACCGCGCGCGCACCTGCTTCGTCTGCGCCAAGTGCCTGGCCAAGGCGGCCGTGTACGCCGTCCTCGGGGCCACCGCGCTGCTGTTCGCCGTGGGCGTCACCTACCAGGCCGACGAGCGCCTGCAGCACCTCACCGACGAGACCCTGGAGGTCCCCGGCGGCGCGGCCATGGTGGGGGCGGTCGCCGTCGCGGTGGTGGGCGTCGGGGCCTACACGCTGGTCCGCGGCCTCACCGGCGGCTTCATGCGGGACATCGACCTGCCCGCCGCACCGGACCGCTGGGAGCCGCTCATCGAGGGCCTCGGCCGGGTCGGCCACGTCGCGAAGGGCATCGCCTTCGGCCTCGTCGGGGTGCTGCTGTTCCAGGCGGCCGTCACCGAGGACGTGTCGACCGCGACCGGCCTGGACGGCGCCCTGACCACCATCGGCTCGGCCGGCGCCGGGCCGTGGCTGCTGACGGCGGTCGCGGCCGGTTTCGCCGCGTACGGGGTCTACGCCCTGGCCCGCGCCCGCTACCCCGACCGGGACCCGTCCTCGTGACCCGGCGGACCCGCGGCAGCCGCTGGCAGGCGGTCCGCGCCACGGTGACCGGGTCGCTGTGGCCGATCCCCACCATGGCCGTCACGGCGGCGGTGGGCCTGGGCATCGGCCTGACCGAGCTGGACCAGGCCCTGGCGTTCGGGGACAACCCGGCGCAGTTCGTGTTCACCGGCGGGCCGTCGGCGGCGCGAACGGTCCTCTCGGCGATCGCCTCGTCGCTGATCTCGGTGACCACGCTCCTGTTCTCGCTCACCATCGTCACCCTGCAGCTGGCCAGCAGCCAGTACTCCCCCCGGCTGCTGCAGACCTTCGTCCGCGACCGCGTCGTGCAGATCTGCCTGGGCGTGCTGCTGGGCACCTTCGTCTACGCCCTCGCGGTGCTGCGCACCGTGCGCTCGGCGGACGAGGCGCAGGGCTCGTCGTTCGTCCCCCGCATCTCGGTGACCGTCGCCTTCGTCCTCGCGCTCGCCTCCGTCGCCGCGCTGGTGACGTTCCTCAGCCACCAGACCCGGCAGCTGCGGGTCGAGACGATGATGCGCGACGTGCACGCCGAGGCCTCGCCCACGGTGCGGCGCATCGACCGCGAGCTCGACGAGGACGACCAGCCCGACGAGGACCTCCCGCCGGTGCCCGAGCGCGCCCGCCCGGTCTGCGCCCGGCACAGCGGCTTCTACGTGCAGCTCGCCGAGGCGCCGCTGCTGGAGGCGCTGGCCGGCTCCGGCGCCTCGCTGCAGCTGGCGGTCCGCCCCGGCGACCCGGTCATCGAGGGCACGCCGGTGGGCTGGGCCTGGACCGACGCCCCGGGCACCGAGGTGCCCGTCGAGGACCTCGAGGCCGCCCTGGGGCGCCATCTCACCCTCGCGTACGAGCGCTACGACCTCGGCGACCCCAGCTACGGGCTGCGCAAGCTGGTCGACATCGCGGCGCGGGCGCTGTCCCCGGGCATCAACGACCCGACGACCGCGGTGCACGCGCTGTCGCACGTCTCCGCCCTGCTCGGGCAGGCCACCGCGCGCGACACCCGGCACCGCCGGGTCAGCGACGAGACCGGCCGGGAGCGGCTGCAGATCGCCTCGTGGGACTTCCCCGCGTTGATGGACCTCGCCCTCACCCAGCCCCGCCTCTACGGCAGCGAGGACCCCACCGTCGTCGCCCGGCTCTTCGCCCTGCTGGCCGAGGTGGCCTGGCGGGCGCGGACGCCGCGGCAGCGCGCCGCCGTGCTCACCCAGCGCGACGCCCTCGCCGGGCAGTGCGCGGCCGACCCGCCCACCGGCCGCACCGCCGCGGACGTGCGGCGGTGGGCCGGTGCGGTGGACGCCGCCCTGGCCGGCCGGTGGGAGCCCCTGTTGGGGCGCTGAGCGGAGTGGATCCCGGAAGGACCCCCTGCTCCCCACCACTCGCACGCTCGCGGCGGGCCCCCTGCAGGGGGCCACGCCGACGGATCCACTCCGCTCAGCCCCGTCCGCTAGCCGCGCGGGCCGCCCGCGACGTAGAGCACCTGCCCGGAGACGAACCCGGCCCCCTCGCTCACCAGGAACGAGACGGTGTGCGCGATGTCCTCGGGCTGCCCGGCGCGGGCGACCGGGATCCCCGCGGCCCGCTCGGCGACGTACTCGTCCCAGTCCCGGCCGAGCCGCGCGGCGGTGGCCCGGGTCATCTCGGTGACGATGAAACCCGGCGCCACGGCGTTGGCGGTGACCCCGTACTTCCCGAGCTCGACGGCGAGGGTCTTGGTGAACCCCTGCAGCCCGGCCTTCGCCGTGGCGTAGTTGGCCTGGCCGCGGTTGCCCAGCGCCGAGGTGCTCGACAGGGTGACCACGCGCCCCCAGTGCGCCTCGACCATGTGCGCCTGCACGGCCCGGGTCATGAGGAACGACCCGCGCAGGTGCACGTGCATGACGAGGTCCCAGTCGGCGTCGGTCATGCGGAACAGCAGGTTGTCCCGGGTGACGCCGGCGTTGTTGACCAGCACGAGCGGCGGCCCGAGCTCGGCGGCGATCCGTGCGACCGCGGCGCTCACCTGGTCGGCGTCACCGACGTCGGCGCCCACGCCGAGCGCCCGCCCGCCGGCCTGCTCGATCCCGGCCACGGTGCCGGCGGTGTCCTCCTCGCGCAGGTCGAGCACCGCGACCGCGAAGCCGTCGGCGGCCAGCCGCCGGGCGGTGGCCGCGCCGATGCCCCGGGCGGCGCCGGTGACGACGGCGACGCGCTGCGGGCCGCCCGCGACGGCCTCGCTCACGCGCCCACCCGCTCGAACAGCGCGGCCAGGCCCTGCCCGCCGCCGATGCACATCGTCTCCAGCCCGTAGCGGGCGTCGCGCCGGACCATCTCGCGGGCCAGCGTGGCCAGGATCCGCCCGCCGGTGGCGCCCACCGGGTGGCCGAGGGAGATGCCCGAGCCGTTGACGTTCATCCGGTCGAAGTCGCCGGGGGTGAAGCCCCACTCGCGGGTCACTGCGAGGACCTGCGACGCGAAGGCCTCGTTGAGCTCGATGAGGTCGACGTCCTCGAGCGCGACCCCGGCCTGGTCGAGGGCCTTGGCCGTGGCCGGCACCGGGCCGATGCCCATGGTGCGCGGCGGCACGCCGCCGATGCCCCAGGACACCAGCCGCACCAGCGGGCGCAGCCCCAGCTCGGCGGCCCGCTCGGGGGAGGTGACCACGCAGACGGCGGCGCCGTCGTTCTGGCCGGAGGCGTTGCCCGCGGTGACGGTGGCCTCGGCGTCGTCCCTGCCCATGATCGGCCGGAGCTTGGCGAGGGTCTCCACCGTCGAGTCGGGGCGGATGTGCTCGTCGCGGTCGACGACCGTCTCACCCTTCCGGGACGTCACGGTCACCGGCACGATCTCGTCGGCGAAGCGCCCCTCGTCGGTGGCCGCGGCGGCCCGCTGGTGACTGCGGACGGCGTACTCGTCCTGCTCCTCCCGAGGGATGCGGTACTCGCGGCGCAGGTTCTCGGCGGTCTCCAGCATCCCGCCCGGGACCGGGTGGTGCTGCCCGCCGGCGGTGACCCGGCCGCGGGCCAGGCCGTCCTGCAGCAGTACGCCGGGCCCGGCCTTGACCCCCCAGCGCATGGCGTGCGTGTAGAACGGCGCGTTGCTCATCGACTCCGCGCCCCCGGCGAGGACCAGCTCGGAGGCGCCGGAGCTCACCTGCATGGCCGCGTAGAGCACCGCCTGCAGGCCGGAGCCGCAGCGCCGGTCGACCTGCAGCCCGGAGGCGGTCACCGGCAGGCCGGCGTCGAGGGCGGCGACCCGGCCCAGCGCGGGGGCCTCCATCGTGGGGTAGCAGTGCCCGAGCAGGACGTCGTCCACCGACTCCGGCGGCAGGCCGGTGCGCTCCATGAGCGCCCGGATCACCGTGGACGCGAGGTCCTGGACCGGCACGTCCCGCAGGGACCCCCCGAAGCCCCCCACCGGGGTCCGCAGGGGCTCGCAGATGACCGCATCTCGCACGGGGATCCTCCTCCTGTAGTCCACGACGAACAGGGCGAGTGTGCCCCGCGGCGGCACGGCGCGCGGCGGCACCCTCCCCCCGGGAGCGGGCGCGCGGGCCGCGGAGTCCCTAAGGTCCCCCCGTGGCCTGGCGGAGAGCGGTGTTCACCCTGTTCGCGGTCGCCGCCGGCACCAACGTGCCGACCCCGCTGCTCCTGGTCTACCAGGAGCGCCTGGGGCTGTCCGCCGAGGTGCTGACCGCGCTGTTCGGGTGCTACGCGGCCGGCCTGGTCCCCGCCCTCTTCCTCGCCGGCCCGCTGTCGGACCGGCTGGGCCGGCGCCGGGTGGCGATCCCCGGGGTGGCGCTCGCCGGGCTGGCGTCGCTGGCCTTCGCCCTCGCCGGCGACTCGCTGGGCTTGCTCTTCGCCGCCCGCTTCGCGCAGGGCGTGGTCAGCGGCGTGGTCTTCAGCGTCGGCAGCGCCTGGGTCGGCGAGCTGTCCCTGTCGGCCGGGGACGGCGCGGGCGGGCGCCGGGCGGCGGTCGCGATGACGGCCGGCTTCTCGCTCGGCCCGCTCACCAGCGGGCTGCTCGGCGAGTTCGGCCCCGCCCCGACCGTGCTGCCCTACCTGCTGCACGCCGCACTGGTGGGGGTCGCCCTGGCCGTGGCCGTGCGGCTGCCCGAGACGGTGCCCGCCGCCCCGCGGCGCAGCCGGGTGCCGGACGCACCACCGGCGCCGCTCCTGCCCCCCGGCAGCGCCGTCCTGGCGCTCACGGTCGTGGCGCCGGTCGCGGTGTGCGTCTACGCCTTCCCCTCCTCGGTGATCTCCGCGGTGCCGCTGCTCGGGGAGCTGCCGGCCGGCGGGGTCGCGGTCACCGGCGTGCTCGCCGGGATCACCCTCGGGGCCGGGACGCTCGTCGCCGGCCTGCAGGGCCGGCTGGGCGCGTGGACGGCGGTCACCGGCGCCGCCCTGGGGGCCGTGGGCTTCGGCGCGGCCGCGCTGTTCGTGGCCACCGGCGCCTGGCCGTGGCTGCTGGCCGCCGCTCCCCTGCTCGGCTCCGGCGGTGGGCTCTGCCTGGCGGCCGGGCTCACCGCCGTCGGGCGGCTGGCGGCGCCGACCCGGCGCGGCGAGCTGACCTCGGTCTTCCTCGCCTGCGCGTACCTGGGGTTCGCCGTGCCGTTCCTCATGGCGATCGCGGCGCGGGCGACGTCCCCCGCCGTCCCGCTCGAGGCGGCCGCCGTCCTCACCGCCGCCCTCGCCGTGCGGCTGGTCCCGGTGGCCCGCCGCCGGGGCCTGTAGGACGCGGACGGCGCCCCCTCCCGGGTGGGAGGGGGCGCCGTCACGGCCTCGTCCCCGGGACCCGCGGCGCGCGGAGCGTGTCGCGGGGTGGGACGAGGTCCTCTTTCAGTCGGCCTCGGAGGCGAGGTCCTCGGCCAGCTCACCCTGGAAGGACTCCTGGGCGACGACGGCGGCGCCGGGCACGTCGGCGGACGGCCGGAGGATGAAGCTCTCCAGGCTGGGCGACTGGCCCTCCTCGAACCCGCGGATGTCGACGAGCAGGCCGCCGGTGTCGACCTCCTCGAGCTCGCTGAAGGCCTGGTACACGCCCTCGCGGGTCAGGTCGCCGTTCTCGCAGGCCGTGTCGAGCACCTGCTTCATGACCTCACCCATGCCGTACCCGTAGATCACGCCCTGGCTGGGGTTGGCGATGTCCGGGTTGCTCTCCTGGAACCGGGCCAGCAGGTCGGGGTGGGCGTCCCAGGCCGCGAACGGCGCCGCGACGTACAGGTTGTCCTGCAGCGGCTGCGCGGCCGGGCCGTCCATCAGGCCGGGCGCGAACACCGGGTTGTTGCCCAGGATCGGCACGTTGAGGCCCTGGGACTGGGCGGCCACCGCCACCGACGCCGTCTGGGCCGGCGCCACGGTGAGGACGATGGCGTTGACGCCGGCCGCGTTGAACTGGCTGACGATGGCGCTCATGTCCTGCTCCTGCGTGGTGATCTGTGCCTCGATGAGGTTCAGACCGCGCGCCTCGGCGACCGCCTGGCTGCCCTCCAACCCGTTGGCGCCGTACTCGCCCTCGAAGTAGATGTGGCCGACCGTGTCGCCGTCGGCGAGCAGGCCCTGGTCGAACAGGTACTGGTAGCCGTTGGCGATCTCGACGTCGTAGGTGGCGCCGAGGACCCCGGTGCCCGGGATCAGCGTCAGCGTCTCCGACCAGGCGGAGGGGAAGTTGACGATCTGGTCGGCCTCGTACTCCGGGGCCAGGGCGGTGTTGATCGGCGAGCCGATCGTCTGCTGCATGGCAAGGACGCTGTCCTGCATGCCGGCGTAGAGCTGCACGCCGTTCTGCGGGACGTAGCCGGTGTCCTGGACCTCCAGCTGGACGTCGTAGGTGTCGCAGACCTGGTTGTCCTCCCAGAACAGCCGGTTGGCCTGGGTGATGTCGTTGCCCAGCGCGGCGAACACGCCCGTGAGGTCGGTGAGCACGCCGAGGGTGATGGTGTTGCCCTCGACGCCGACGTCGGTGGCGACGTCGCCGGCCTCACCCCCGCCGCCACCGCCCCCGTCGTCCTCGGCTCGCGTGCCGCAGCCGGTGGCGACCACCGCGAGGGCGGTCAGGGCGGTGGCGGTGCGGAGTGCTCTACGTCGCGTCATGCTGGGTCGCTCCCTTGGGCTGGGCGTTCGGACACGTTGGTGCTCTGGCCAGACGTGCTGGACCGGTCGAGGGGTGGTCGGGTCGTCTTGCCGCCGGGTCGGTGTCGACGTCGGCGGAAGCGCTGGGCGAACCCGGCCAGGCCGGCGGGCTCGAACATGATGACGAGGATGATCGCCAGGCCGTAGAGGTAGCGGGCGGCCTCGCCGGCGGCGAGGCCGCCGCCGGCCCCGCCGACCAGCGGGAGGATGTCGGCGTAGCGCTGGAAGACCAGCGGCAGCCCGGCGACGAAGATCGCGCCGAGCGCCGCGCCGCCGACCGAGCCCAGCCCGCCGAGCACGATCATCGCCAGGTACTGGATCGAGACGAACAGGCCGAAGGACTCGGGCGCGATGCTGCCGATGCTCAGCGCGTACATCACCCCGGAGAGGCCGGCGTACATGGAGCTCACGAGGAACGCCCGCGCCTTGTACGCCTGGACGTTGACGCCCATGACCGAGGCGGCGACCTCGCTGTCCCGCAGCGTCTCCAGCGCCCGGCCCGGGCGGCTGCGCAGGATGTTGCGGGCCACCACGAAGGCGCCGAGGGCGAGGACCAGCCCCAGGTACCAGAGCCGCTCGGCCTCCCGGTACGGCACGCCGAGGACGGAGAACTCCGGGTCGGCGCTGCCGAAGCTGAAGCCGAAGAGGGTGAAGTCCGGGACCGAGCGCCCGTTGAAGCCACCGGTCACCGACGTCCAGCTGTTCAGGACGTGCTGTCCGATGAACACCAGCCCGAGCGAGGCGACACCGAGGTAGATGCCGCGCAGCCGGCCGGCGATCGGGCTGAAGATCAGGCCCGCGAGGCCGGTGATGAGGACCGCCAGGACCATGCCGACGATCGGTGGCCACCCGAGGCCGGAGACGGTGGTGTCGCCGAAGCCGCCCTCCGTGCCCGAGAGGTACGTGTAGCTGACGGCCCCGACGGCGAGGAAGAACCCGTGCGCGAGCGACAGCTGCCCGGTGTTGCCCACCAGCAGGTTCAGCCCGATGGCGCCGACGATGGCGCCGGCGACGGCGAAGCCGGTGCGCAGCCAGAAGGCGTCGAAGTACAGCGGGAACACCAGCAGGAAGAGCAGCACGACGCCGATCAGCACCGGCTTGACGAAGGACTGCCAGGTGCGGCCCGGGCGGCCCGCCGCGGACCCGGCCGGTTCGCGGGTGGCCCCGGGCGCGAGGGTCTGCTCAGACACGGGTCAGCTCCTTCGTGCCGAAGAGGCCGGACGGGCGCACGAGGAGGACCAGCAGCATGACGATGTACGGGACGACGCTGCCGAAACCGCGCCCGAGGAACAGCATCTCGTCCTGGTAGCCGGCGGCCATCGTCTCGGCGACGCCGATGAGCAGCCCGCCGACGAGAGCGCCGCCGGTGGAGTCCAGGCCGCCGAGGATGGCCGCCGGGAACGCCGCCAGCGCCACGGTGTACACCGCCGGGCTGACCCCCGGGGTGGGTGACCCGACGAGGAACAGCGCCGCCACGGCGGCCAGCGCGCCGGCCACGACCCAGGCCAGCGCGGAGACCTGCCCCTGGCGGATGCCCATGAGCGCGGCCGTCTCGCCGTCCTCGGCGGAGGCGCGCATCGCCACGCCCCAGCTCGAGTACTTGAAGGCCAGGAAGAACAAGCCGATGAGGACGGCGGCGACCAGCATGGCCACGCCCCGGTTGACGCTGATGCCGACACCGCCGGCGCGGATGAAGTCACCCGCCCACGGGTGCGGCACGTTGAGGATGTCGGAGCCGATCCGGCGGATCAGGTCGGTGAGGATGATGATGTCGACGCCGATGGTGACGATCGCCAGGCTGATCACCGGGGCACCGCGCAGCTGGTTGATGATCAGCCGCTCGATGATCAGCGCGGCGACCGCGGTCACCACGATCCCGAGCAGGGCGGCGCCGACGAAGCCGAGGTCGTCCGCGGTCACCGCGATGGTGTAGGCGCCCAGCAGCAGCAGCGACCCGTGGGCGAAGTTCACCACCTCGCTGGCCTTGAAGATGATCACGAAGCCGAGCGCGATGAGCGCGTAGATCGTCCCGAGCGAGATGCCGTTGACGAGCAGGGAGAGGAACTGGGTCACGAGGGCGTCCCGGGCGTGTCGGAGGGGTGGGTGGCGGTGGCCCCGGAGCTCGAGCCGGGGGCGGGACCACCGGGGGCCCCGTGGTGGGCGGTGAAGGACCCGGCCGGCGTCTCGTCCTCGCCGGAACCGAGGTAGGCGCGGATCACCTCGGGGTCGGCCTGGACCTCGGCGGGGGTGCCGTCGGCGATGCGGCGGCCGAAGTCGAGCACCGTGACCCGGTCGGCCAGCGACATGACCATGCCCATGTCGTGCTCGACGAGGATGATCGAGATCCCGAGCGCCGAGCGGATCTCCCGGATCGCCTCGGCCATCCGGTCGGTCTCCTCGGCGTTCATGCCGGCCACCGGCTCGTCGAGCAGCAGCAGCCGCGGCTCGGTGCACAGCGCGCGGGCCACCTCGACCCGCTTCTGGTCGCCGTAGGAGAGCACCCCGACCGGGGTGTGCAGCTTGGGCCCGAGCTCGAGGAAGTCGGCGATCTCGGCCACCCGCTCGCCGTGCCGGCGGCCCTCCCGCGTCGCGCGGGGCAGCCGCAGCCCGGCGGCGACGAAGCCGGCCTTGGTCAGGTGGTGCCGGCCGAGCATGAGGTTCTCGGCCACGCTCTGGGTGGGTGACAGGGCGATGTTCTGGAACGCCCGGGCCACCCCGATCCCGGCGATCTTGTAGGGCCGCATCGTGTCGAGCCGGTGCTCGCCGAAGCGGACCTCGCCCTCCGAGGCCTTATAGACCCCGGAGAGGACGTTGAACATCGTCGACTTGCCCGCCCCGTTCGGGCCGATGATGGCGTGGATGGTGCCGGGCGCGACGCCGAACGAGACCCCGGAGAGCGCCTGGATGGCGCCGAACCGGACGGTGACGTCGCGGACCTCGAGCGGCGGGACGTCGCTGCGCACCTGGTCCTGGTGCACCTCGGCGGTCATGCCGTCCACCGCGAGAGGGTCTTGCGGGGCCCGGTGGTCAGGCGCTCCTCCTGCGGCGTCTCGCTCCCGTGGCCCAGGTACAGGCGCTGCACCTCGTCGGTCTGGGACAGCTCGCGGGCGTCCCCGGACAGCGACACCTCCCCGACGTCGAGCACGTAGGCCAGGTCGGCGACGCCGAGGGCCATCGTGGCGTTCTGCTCGACGAGCAGCACCGAGGTCCCCTGCCGGTTGATCTCGGCGATGACCTCGCCGATCTGCCCGATGATGCGGGGCGCCAGACCGAGGGAGGGCTCGTCGAGCAGCAGCAGCTTCGGGCTGGTCATGAGCGCCCGGCCGATCGCCAGCATCTGCTGCTCGCCACCGGAGAGCAGCCCGCCGCGCTGGGAGCCGCGCTCCTTGAGCACCGGGAACAGGTCGTGCACCCGCTGCAGCGCCTTGGCCTTCGCGGCCTTGTCCCGGCTGCTCAGCCCGCCGGCCCGGAGGTTCTCCTCGACGCTCAGGCGGCTGAAGATGCGCCGCCCCTCGGGCACCTGGACCACGCCGAGGCGGACGATCTTCCCGGGGTCGCGGCGCACCAGGTCGACGTCGTCGAGGCGCACGGTGCCCTCCTCGACCCGCCCCCGGTGCAGCGAGAGCGTCCCGGAGATGGTGCGCAGCAGCGTGGACTTGCCCGCGCCGTTGCTCCCGAGGACGGCGACCACCTTGCCGTCGGGGACCTCCATGGTCACGCCCCGGACCGCCTGGACGGCACCGCCGTAGGTCACCCGCAGGGAGTCGATCCTCAGCACGGAGCAGCCACCCACCCGCACTGGTTGCACGTGGCAACGGATTGTGAGCCAGAACACATGAGCGGTGACTGTAGAGGGCGATCCGCGCTCTGGGGCAACGCCCGGCCCGGTTGTGACCAGCAGGTTATGGAGACCTGCCACCCGTCCGGGTGAGACGCCGAGGTCTCGGTGGGCCGGGTCGCTGCCCCGGCCGGACCGGGGACGGCCCCGCCGGCCGGCCCGGGACGCGGACCGGCCCCGTCACCTGCGGTGACGGGGCCGGGTGGGGGTGGACGGGGTCAGGCGGCGCTGCCCGTCCCCGGGTCGACGCGCTCGACGGACAGGAGGTCCCACAGCCCGGTGATCTGCAGCGGCCGGATGACGGCGCTGCCGGACGCGAGGACCCGGAGCTGCAGCCCCCGCTCGGTCGCGCGCCGGTGGGCGGAGGCCAGGACGCAGAGGCCGGCGGAGTCGAGGAAGCTCACCGCGTCGAGGTCGACGACGACCTGGCGGGGAGCCCGGTCCAGCGCCTCGTCGAGCGCGGCGCGCAGGGCGGGGGCCGTCGAGGAGTCCACCTCGCCGGCGACGGTCAGGTGCAGGGCGGTGTCGTTCCCGGAGACGGCGACCGACACCAGGTCGTCGCCGGGGATGGAGGAGGTCACGGTCACGGAACGCCTCTCAGCGGAGAGCGCGAACCCGAACGGAGAACCCCGGCGGTACCGGGGCGCGGCGCGGAGTCCGGCAGTGGTGCACGGCTGACCTGTTGAACCGCTGACTGCGACGGTAGGGACTCAGCCCCCCTGCCCGCAAGGGCCCCAGCGGACCCCCGGCCCACCTGCAACCCAGTCGTCACACGCCCCGAGCCCGCGACGGATACTGGACGCGTGCAGCGAGGACTCGTGGTCGGCGGCGTCGCCTGGGCGCTCGGCTCGGCGCTGGCGTTCCTCCTCCTCGACCCGATCCTCGCCGCGTTCCTCGCGATCACCGGCCTGTGCACCTGGGTGGTGGCCCTGCTCGCCCGGGACTGGGACCGGCACTCCTCCTTCGAGGAGCGCGAGCTCTCCCGTGCCCGCCGCCGCGCCGCGCAGCGCGAGCGGAGCCGGGGGGCCCGCGAGCGGGACCGCGCCCGGTGGGAGGCCCACCAGCGGCGCAGGAGCGGGCCGACGGGCGGGTAGCCGACACCGCCGGGGCGACGGCCGGAGCGGCCCCGGGGCAACGGCCGGAAATCCGGTCGACGTGGACGGCGCGGGGTCCCTACGGTCCTGCCATGCGCTCCTGAGCACGCCACCGCGTCGCGCCGCGGGTCGAGCCCTGCTCCCCGCCGTCCCCTCCCCGCCCGGTGCCCGGGCGCCCCTGCCCTCCGGCTGCCGTCGCGCAGCCCTGCGCTCCTCAGGAGGCCGGCATGCCACGTCGCGCGTCCCGTCCGCCCCGTCCCGGCCGCTCCCCGGGCGGCCCCGTCCCCGACGCGGCCGCCGCCGCCCGCGCGACCCTCCCCGAGGCCGAGGTGGCCGCCTTCGACCGCCTCGCCCGCTCGGTCCCGGCGGCCCGCGCGGGATCCCTCACCGCCGAGCAGTGGCTGTCGCTGCACCGCGCCCGCCGGGCGGGCGGGGGCCGCGGGTCCGGCGGCCGGCCGGGGCGCGGGAGCGGCCGGCCCTCGCCGCACGGCCACGCACCCGGTGCGCTGGCCGCCCCGCGCTGGCAGTAGGCCGGCCCGCCCCCCGGGGGAGGCGCCGTCGGCTCACGGGCAGACGGCGTCCTCGGCGGCCAGTTCGTCGGAACGGCCGGGCTCGGCGAAGGCCTCGGCCAGGGCCTGCCGGCGTCCCCACGCCCCGGCCCGCCAGGCCAGCGCCCGCCCCAGGGCGCCGGGGGTGCCGTCGACGTGGTCGACACCGTCCCCCGGCCACCAGCCGACCGGCCGGCCGCCGGCCCGCAGCGGCGCGTGCACCGCGACCTCCCCCGCGGGCAGGTCGGTGCCGAGCCGCGCCGCGGCCAGCGCCGCACCCGGCAGCTCCGCCCACGGCTGCCGCCGCACCGGGGTGCTCTCCACCTCCGCCCGGACGACCTCGGAGGCCGGCGGCAGGTCCAGGAGGTCGGCGACCGCGGCCGGGGCGCCGCCCGCCGGGACGAGGGGCCGGTCGACCAACGGGTGCAGCCACGGCACGTCCAGCACCACCGCGTCGTCGGCCGGCACCACCCGGGCCGGCGCCACCCGGACCCGCTCCGGCGGGTCGACGTCCACCCCGTCCAGCGCGGCGGCCAGCCGGGCGTACACGCCCGCCAGCACCTCGGGGCGCACGGTGCGGCGCGGGTCGCCGAGCCGGTCGAGCAGGTCGAGGGCGCCCTCGACGTCGGCGAGCACGTCGGCCACCGAGGCCGGCGGGCGGAGCAGGTCCAGCAGCCGGTCCCCGGCCCGCGCCACGTCGTACAGCCCCTGCAGCTCCCGCGCCGCGGGGTGGCGCAGCCGGCCGGGGCGCCGCCCGTCGAGGACCGGGTGGGTCAGCAGCCACCAGCGCAGGTACCCCGGCACCCGGACGCCCCCCACGTCGACGTCCGCCCACGCCGCGGCCGGCAGCCCGGCCAGCAGCGCCGGCGCACCGCGCCAGTCGGCGACGAGGTCCAGGTCGCGGACCGCGGTGAGCACCGGCCACACCGGCGGCGGGGCGTCCGGCGGCAGCCGGTCGAGCACCGCGTCCGCCCACTCCCCGGCGCCGTCGACGTCGAGGTCGTCCGGGTCCTCGGCGGTGACCAGGGCGAAGCCGTCGAGCACGCCGACGGCGCGCAGCACGGCGGGGTCGCCCACCAGCGGGGAGCCGGTGTCCAGCGTCCCGAGCGCCCCCGGGGCGAGGACGGCGCCGAGGGGCGAGCCCGGCAGCACGAGCTCGCCGGCCGGCGCCCACCCGCCCTCGGCGTCCGGGAGCGCCAGGTCGGCCAGCCAGGGCAGCTCGCCGGGCTCGGTGCCGGCCGCGGCGACCAGCGCGAGCACCGCGCCGGCGAGGGCCCCCGGGTCGGCCGCGGCGTCGTCGACGGCGTCCAGGGACGCCGCCACGGCCGCGCGGACCGCGGGGTCGGCGAGCACCCCGGCCGCGGTCGCCGGCCGGGCACCCAGGCGCTCGAGCAGCCGGCGGGCCGCCGCGGGGGCGACCGCCCCGGGCTCGGCCAGCCGCAGGCCGAGCGGCGCCAGCCGGTCGACCGGGAGGCCCGGGTCGGGCAGCAGCACCCCGGCCGGCCCGTGCGCCGTGCGGCCGTCGGCCAGGGGCACCGGCAGGGCGGCCAGCTCCTCCCGGTCGGCGCCGTCCAGCGCGGCGTAGAGCGCGGCCCACCAGGCGGGCGGGCGGGCCAGGCCGCGGACCGCCTCCACCACCTCGGCGGTGCCGACCCGGCGCACCCCCAGCGCGGCCAGCGCCGGGGCGTCGCCGCGGCCCGACCAGCCGGCCGGCAGCAGCCCCGGGACCGCGTCGACGAGCGCGGCCACCCGCTCGGGGCTCGGCTCGGCGAGGGCGGCGGCGCGCCCGGGCGCCTGGCGCGCGCCGGGGTGCCCGGCCACCGGCAGCCACGCCGTGGACCGCAGCCGGTCGAGCACCGCCGTCCCGAGGGCCGCGTCGAGCGGGGCACCGGCCAGCCCGACCCGGGGGACGAGGGCGAGGACGGCGGGGTCCGGGCCGAGCCCGGCGACGAGCGCGGCGTAGCCGTCGGCGGCCTCGGCGACCAGGGCGTCGGTGACCGGGCCGGGCAGCACGTGCCGACGGTCGGGACCGAGCGGGAAGGGTGCCACCAGGCGGGCGGGGAGGGTGAGCGGCTCGTCGCTGGGCGTGGGGGCGTGCACCTGCTGGGGCAGCGGGAGCGGCGCCGGCCGGCCGTCGTCGTCCAGCGGCACCGCCCAGGTCACCGCGAAGCCGCGGCGCGCCCGCTCCTCCACCGGACGGTCGGCCAGCAGCGCGGCCGGCAGCTCGCCGGAGCGCCGGGCGCACCGCCAGGTGCTCGTCCGCCCGTCGTCGGTGAGGTCGACCGCGTCACCCCGCTCCCGGGCCGCCAGGGTGCGCACCACCCCGTCGACGACGACCTCGACCGCCGCCAGCCCCGGCAGGGCCAGCAGCAGCTCGGCGGTCAGCTCCCCGAGCGCGGCGCGGACCGCGGCGCGCGAGCCGGCCCGCAGCGGCAGCACCACCTCGGTGGCGAACCCCTCCGGCGGGGAGCCCGCCGCCGGCCAGGGCAGCCGCAGCACCGGTACCGCGCCCTCGCGCCGGGCGAGCTCGCCGGCCAGCGCGGGCACCGCGGCGACCTCCTGGCGGGTGCGCGCGGCGCTGAAGGCCACCCCGCCGGTCGTGGAGTGCACGACCGGGGCGTCGGTGACCGCCAGGACGGCGGCGAACCCGACACCGAAGCGGCCGACGGTGCCCGCTCCGTCACGCTTGGCCGACGCCCGCAGCGTCGCCAGGCCCGCGACGCCGCCGGCGTCCAGCGGGGCCCCGGTGTTGGCCGCCCGCAGCAGCTCCCCGCCCGCCCCGTCACCGGCCAGCTCCAGGCGCAGCCGCCCGGGCTGCCCCGCCTGCGCGGCCGCGTCCGCGGCGTTCTGCGCCAGCTCGACCAGCAGCCGGTCCCGGTAGCCGCCGCGCACGAGGTCCTCCTCGGCGTTGGCGTCCTCGCGGAACCGGGCCGGCGAGTCGGCCCAGGCGGCCAGCGCCCGGCGGCGCAGCCCGGCGGTGTCGAAGGGGTCGGGCACGCGCGACAGCATCCCAAGGACGCGCCGTTCGGGCGCGTGGAACACCCGGCCCCGCGGGTACCGGGTGCGCCGTGAGCGAGATCGACGTCTCCAGGTACCGGCTCAACGCGCTCCCGGACGAGAACTCCGACGAGGACTGGGACGACGACCGGGAGCTGTTCGGCCCGGACGGGCAGCGGGTCGACACCTGGAAGGAGGGCTACCCCTACGACGAGCGGCTGCACCGCCGCGAGTACGAGATCGAGAAGCGGCGGCTGCAGATCCAGCTGCTCCGCCTGCAGTACTGGGTGAAGGAGAACGGCGAGCGGCTCGTCGTCCTGTTCGAGGGCCGGGACGCCGCGGGCAAGGGCGGCACGATCAAGCGCTTCACCGAGCACCTCAACCCGCGCGGCCTCCGGGTGGTGGCACTGGACAAGCCCTCCGAGCGCGAGCAGACCCAGTGGTACTTCCAGCGCTACGTCGGGCACCTGCCGGCGGCCGGGGAGATCGTCCTGTTCGACCGCTCCTGGTACAACCGCGCCGGCGTGGAGCGGGTGATGGGCTACGCCACCCACGAGCAGTACGAGCAGTTCATGCGGCAGGCGCCGGAGTTCGAGCGGATGCTGGTCGACAGCGGCATCCGGCTGGTCAAGTTCTGGTTCTCGGTGTCCCGCCGGGAGCAGCGGACGCGGTTCATCGTGCGCCACATCGACCCGGTCCGGCAGTGGAAGCTCTCCCCCACCGACCTGGCCTCGCTCGACAGGTGGGACGACTACACCGCGGCCAAGGAGGCGATGTTCGCCGCCACGGACACCGAGTGGGCGCCCTGGACGGTGATCAAGAGCAACGACAAGAAGCGGGCCCGGCTGGAGGCGCTGCGCCACGTGCTGTGCCGGATGCCCTACGACGACAAGGACGAGTCCGTGGTCGGCCGACCCGACCCGCTCGTCGTGGTGGCCGCCGCCGACGTGCTGGAGTCCGACCGGGCGGCGCTGGAGCGCGAGGACCTGCTCCCGGCCGGCTGAGGCAGCGTCCGCCCCCCGGGGCGGCGTCCGGCCCCCCGAGGCGGCGTCCGGCCCGACTGGGGCGGCGTTCCGCCCGCCACAGGTGGCGGGGGCTACGGTTCCGCCATGTCGAACGCGGGCCCCGGCGCGCCCCCCGACGCGGAGCCGCCGGCCGGGTCGGCACCGGGACCCGCCCCGGCGTCGGCGACCTCGGTGGACAACGCCCTCCGGCTCCTCCAGCTGGTCGGGGAGCGCCAGGCGCTGCGCGTGGCCGAGGCCGCCGACCTGCTGGGGGTGGCCCGCTCCACCGCGCACCGGCTGCTCACCGCCCTCCGCCGGCGCGGCTTCGTCGTCCAGGACCGGCCCAACGGCGCCTACCGGCCCGGGCCGGCCCTCTACGAGGTCGGCCTGGCGGTGGCCGGCCGCGTCGACGTCCGGCGGCTGGCCCGGCCCGTGCTCGAGCAGCTGCGCGAGGAGACGCAGGAGACGGCGAGCCTGGCGGTGCTGGAGGGGCCCACGATCCGCTTCGTCGACGGCGTGGAGAGCACCCGCTCGGTGCGCGTCGGCAACCGGGTGGGCGTCGTCCGCCCGGCGCACGCGACCGCCGTCGGGAAGGCCGTGCTCGCCGCGCTCCCGGAGGAGGAGCTGGCCCGTCTCTACCCGGCCGGCCGGCTCCCCCCGGCCGCCACGGCGGCCGCCATCGGCGACCTCGGCACCCTGCGCGCGGAGCTGGCCCGGGTGCGCACCCGCGGCTACGCGGTCAACTGGGAGGAGAGCGCCGACGGCATGTGCGCGGTGGGCGTCGCGCTGCGCACCCCGCTCGGCCACCCCCGCGCCGCGCTGGGGATCGCGGCGCCGATCAGCCGGGTGCGGGACGTGGCGGGCATCGAGGCCCTCGCGCCCGTACTCCTGCGCGGCGCCGACCTGGTGCACCGCCGGCTGCAGGAAGGCGGCTGAGGGGATTCGACTCTGCGAAACCTTCTCGGATACCTGGTCCGTCCAGCGGAACGCTGGTTAGGGTTTCCGGGACGGGTGACGCCGGCCACACGGTGCCCCGCAGCGAGAGGAGACCCCATGACCACCCGGTCCCGACCTGCCGCCGCCCTCACCGCGGCGGCGCTGCTCCTGACCTCCTGCGGTGGCTCCGACACCGCGTCCGGGGACGGCGGCGGGGAGGAGGGCGGGCTGACGACGGTCACCGTCGCCGACACCGCGGGCGCGCCGCTGGTCTTCCTGACCTACGGCGAGCAGGAGGGGCACTTCGAGGACGCCGGCCTGGACCTGGAGATCACCGCGTCGGCCGGTGGCGCCACCGTCATCCCGCAGCTGGTCGGCGGCGACCTCGACGTCGCCGGGTCCAACGTCGTGTCGGTGCTCATCGCGGTCGGCGAGGGCCTGCCGCTGCGCATGGTCGCCGGCGGCACGAGCACCTCGCAGGACCCGGAGCAGGACTTCTCGGCGCTCATGGTGCGCGCGGACAGCCCGGTCACCGACATCAGCCAGCTCGAGGGCCAGCGGGTCGCGGTCAACACCCTGCGCAACATCAACGACATCGTGCTCGGCTCGATGCTCGAGGACGCCGGCCTCGAGTACGACAGCGTCGAGTTCGTCGAGCTGCCCTTCCCCGACATGGCGGCGGCGGTGCTGGCCGGGGACGTGGCGGCGGCCGCGGTGATCGAGCCGTTCGTCACCGCGGCCGAGGACCAGGGCCTGCGGATCATCGGCCGCCCGTACAGCGACCTGCGCCCGGGGCTGCAGATCGGCACCTACGTGATGAGCGCGCAGGCGGTCCAGGAGCGCCCGGAGGTCGCCGAGGCCTTCCTGGCCGGCGTCGAGGCCACCGCGGCGGCCATCGAGGCGGACCCGGAGGCCTTCCGCGCCGCCATCCCGGAGATCAGCGACATCCCGGAAGAGGTCGCGCAGGACGTGCGGATCAACCGCTGGCAGGGCGGCACCGACGTGGAGTCGCTGGAGCTGATCCAGGAGCTGATGCTCCGCTACGGCCTGATCGAGGAGCCCGTCGACCTCGACGAGGTCGTGGTCGGATGACCGGCCGGCGGATCCGCACCCGGGTCGCCGTCGTCGGCGGGGGGCCGGTCGGGACGGCGCTGGCCATCGCGCTCGGGCAGGCCGGCGTCGGGTGCGCGGTGGTGGAGCGCCGCGCCGAG
Organism: Geodermatophilus marinus; assembly: GCF_003428645.1. Classification (GTDB taxonomy): domain Bacteria; phylum Actinomycetota; class Actinomycetes; order Mycobacteriales; family Geodermatophilaceae; genus Geodermatophilus. Next base: position 168,401 of record NZ_QVQH01000009.1, read on the forward strand.
CCCCAGCCGGTCCCGAAGGGGCAGAACCTGACCCAGCGGACGATGGAGCTGATGCGGGCCTGGGGGGCCGAGGACCGCGTCCGCGCCGGGCGCACCACCTCCCGGGAGCACGAGGTCGGCGGCGTCACCACCTACGGCACCCTGCTCGGGGAGTACGCCTACGAGTGGCACCGGCGGGCCGCCGTCCGGCCGTTCTACGCCGCGGACAACGAGCGCCTCCCGCAGTACAACACCGAGCGCGCCCTCCGGGCGCGCGCCGCGGAGGTGCCGGGCGTGCAGTTCCTCGCCCCCTGGCGGGCGGAGGAGGTCCGCGCGTCCGCCGACGGCGTGCTCGTCCGGGCGCGGGACGCCTCGGGCGGGGTGCTGGAGGTCGAGGCCGACTACGCCGTGGGCTGCGACGGCAGCCGGTCGCTGGTCCGCGAGGCCGCCGGGATCCCGCAGACCCGGACCGACCACGAGCAGCTCATGGTGCTCCTGGTCTTCCGGTCCCGGCAGCTCGACGGCCTGCTGGAGCGCTACCCGGGGACGTCCTACTTCAACGTCCTGCACCCCGCCCTGGAGGGCTACTGGCAGTTCTTCGGCCGGGTCGACGCCCGCGGGACGTGGTTCTTCCACGCCCCGGTCGACCGGGCCGCCGCGGACGGCGCCACGGACTTCCGGCCGCTGCTGTGGCGGGCGGCGGGCGCGGAGTTCGACGCCGACATCGAGCACGTCGGCTTCTGGGACATGCGCTTCGCCCTCGCCGACCGCTACCGGGCCGGCCGGCTGCTCATCGCCGGCGACGCGGCCCACAGCCACCCGCCCTACGGCGGCTACGGCATCAACACCGGCTTCGAGGACGCCGCGAACCTGGCCTGGAAGCTCGCCGCCGAGCTGCAGGGGTGGGCGGGCCCGCGGCTGCTCGACTCCTACGACGCCGAGCGGCGACCGGTGTTCGCCTCGCTGCGCGACGAGTTCATCGCCCGGTCGGTCGAGGTCGACCGGGAGTTCCTGGCGACCCACGACCCGTGCACCGACCGGGCGGCGTTCGAGTCCGCCTGGGCCGCGCGCGCCGAGGGCGCCCCCGCCGAGGTCGACGCCTACGAGCCGCACTACGAGGGCTCACCGGTCGTCGTCGGCCCCGCCGGGCGGCCCGGCGCCGCGGGCCGGCACGAGACGCGGGCCCGGCCGGGGCACCACCTGGCCGCCCAGCCCGCGGGCACGGGCGTGGACCTGTTCGACCGGTTGACCGGCGGGCGGTTCGTCCTCCTCCGGGCCGGGTCCGCCGGGGACCGGCTGGCCGCGGCCGCCGGGCAGGCGGCAGTCCCGCTGGACCTGGTGGACGTCGACCCCGCCGTCCGCGACGCCTACGCGGCCGACCTGGTGCTGGTCCGCCCCGACCAGCACGTCGCGTGGGCCGGGGACTCCGACGAGGACGCCGCAGCCGTGCTGGGCACGGTCACCGGGCGGTAGCAGCGCTCCGGGGCGGTGGCAGCGGACCGCCCCGGCCGGCGCGACGCCGGCCGGGGCGGGGTCCGTGTCAGAGGTAGTGCCGGAGGACGATCGTGGCCACGCAGGCCGGCTTGCTCGCGCCCTCGACCTCGAAGGTGGCGGTCTGCAGGGTCTGGATGACGCCCTCGCCGACCTCGGTCACGTCGGTGACGACGGCCCGGGCCCGCAGCTTGGCGCCGACCGGCACGGGGTTCGGGAAGCGGACCTTCTCGGTGCCGTAGTTCACGGTGAGCGTGAAGCCGGTGTACTGCATGAGCTCCGGCGCGAACCGGGGCCACAGCGACAGCGTCAGGTAGCCGTGCGCGACCGGGCCGCCGAACGGGCTCTCCTTCTTGGCCCGCTCGACGTCCACGTGGATCCACTGGTGGTCGCCGGTGGCGTCGGCGAAGAGGTTGACCATGTCCTGGGTGATCTCCACCCAGTCGGTCGGACCGATCTCCTGGCCGACCAGGCTCTTGACGCCCTCGATGCCGTCGACGGTGATGGGGGTGGCCATGGGGTTCTCCTGTCCTTCGGGGGTCACGGGGCCGACTGGGCGACGGTACGGGCCCAGCGGAGGTCTGCCTTGCCGGAGGGGCTGCGGCGGAGCTCGTCGACGACGACCAGCTCCCGGGGGCGCTTGTGGTCGGCCAGCGCCGCGCCGACGTGCGCGCGGGCCTCGTCGGTCGTGAGGCTCGCGCCGGGCCGGAGCGCGACCACGGCGACGATGCGCGAGCCCCAGCGCTCGTCGGGCGTGCCGACGACCATCGCGTCGCGCACCGCCGGGTGGGTGAGCAGGGCCTGCTCGACCTCCTCGGCGTACACCTTCTCGCCGCCGGTGTTGATGACCCGGCTGCCGCGGCCGTGGAGGACGACGGTGCCGTCCGCGGTGAGCTCGGCCAGGTCGCCGGGCACGGCCCAGCGGCGGCCGCCGAGCACCCGGAACGTGGCCGCCGTGGCCTCGTCGTCCCCCTGGTAGCGGATGTGCTCGTCGACCGGGGCCGCGAGCAGGCCGACCTGCCCGGACCCGGGGACGACGTCCTCGCCGTCGTCGCCGACGACCCGCGCGCCCGGGAACAGCCGGAAGTGGGCGGTCTCGGCGGGCTCGCCGCGGCGGGTCTCCTGCACGGCGTAGGGCCCGCCCTCCGAGGAGGCGACGAGGTCCCGGCAGACCATGTCGGCGTGGCGCAGCAGGCGCTGCTTGACGTCGGCGCTCCAGGTGACGCCCACGCTGATCACGCGGCGCAGGGTGGACAGGTCGTACGGGCGCCCGGCGGCCGCGGCGGCGTCCAGCGCGTCGGCCAGCGGGCGGGCGAAGACGTCGCCGACGATCGAGACGGTGTCCACCCGCTCGCGCTGCACGGTCGCCGCCAGCTCGTCGGGGTCGTAGGACCGCGAGGTCAGGTACACCACCCGGCCGCCGGCCAGCAGCGCCCCGAACGTGGTGTACATGCCCGTCGCGTGCATCAGCGGCGGGGCCGGCAGGCACACCATCGCGTCCCGGTCGGTGCCGAGGCGCTCGAGCACCGCCCGCAGGTCCCCGAGGGTCTGCGGGAACGGCTCGCCGAGCAGCAGGAACCCGTTGGCGCAGCAGGTGGTGTAGAGCCCGGAGTGCCGGGACAGCACGCCCTTGGGCCGGCCCGTGGTGCCGCCGGTGTACATGAGCCAGTGGTCGTCCCCGCGCTCGGTGCGCGGCGCCGGGTCGGCCGCCGCGACCGCCTGCTCGTAGCCGGCCGCCCAGGCCGGGACGTCGTCGGGCGCGCCGACCTGGACCAGCGCGCGCAGCTGCGGCAGCGCCGGGCGGGCCTCGGCGACCCGGTCGGCGAGGGAGGCGTCGAGGACCAGCGCCTCGGCCCGCGCATCGCCGAGCAGCTGCACCAGCTCGGCGTGGCGGTAGCGGTAGTTCACGTTGAGGGGCACGGCGCGCAGCTTGAGGATCGCGTAGACGCTCTCCAGGTACTCGATGCCGTTGTAGAGCGCCACGGCCACCCGGGCCCCGGGGCCGACGCCCTGGGCGGCGAGGTGCCCGGCCAGCCGGGCGGCCCGCTCGTCGAGCTCGGCCCAGGTGCGGGTGCGCTCGCCGTGGCTGACCGCGAGCCGGTGCGGGCGGACGTCGCCGATCGTCTCGAGGACCGTCGCGAAGCTCTCCCTCACGACCGCGCCCCCTCGACCGTCGTCCCCGGCGCCGCCGTCCCCGCCGCCGTACCGGTCAGCCCGAACAGGCGGGCGGCGTTGCCCTTGAGGATCCGCGGCCGGACGCCGTCCTTGATCGGGAGCCCGGCGAAGTCCCGCATCCAGCGCTCCGGGGTGAGGACGGGGAAGTCCGACCCGAACAGCACCTTGTCCTTGAGGAGGGTGTTGGCGTACTGCACCAGCTGCGGCGGGAAGTACTTCGGCGACCAGCCGGACAGGTCGATGTGCACCTGCGGCTTGTGCGTGGCCACCGCCAGCGCCTCGTCCTGCCAGGGGAAGGACGGGTGGGCCAGGATGATCGGCATGTCCGGGAAGTCGACGGCGACGTCGTCGACGAGCATCGGGTTCGAGTACCGGAGCCGGATGCCCCCGCCCGCCCGCTGCCCGGCGCCGACCCCGGTCTGCCCGGTGTGGAACAGCGCGACCAGGCCGTGCCCGGCGATCACCTCGTACAGCGGGTAGGCCAGCCGGTCGTCGGGGGAGAACGCCTGGGCGTTGGGGTGGAACTTGAACCCGCGCACCCCGTGCTCGGTGATCAGGCGCTCGGCGGCCCGCACGCCGGCGGCCCCGCGGTGCGGGTCGATGCTGGCGAACGGGATGAGCACGTCGGCGTGCTCGGCGGCGAGCTCGGCGACCTCCTCGTTGGAGGGCACCATCTCCTCGCCGGTCTGCGAGACGCTGTCCACGCCGAAGACCACCGCGGCCATGCGGCGCTCCCGGTAGTGCTGCGCCAGCTCCGGCACCGTGTACCGCGGCATGGTGCCGATCCCGAAGTACCCGCCCATGTCCTCGGCACCCGCGGCGTGCGTCTCCCCCCGCACCGACCGGTGCACGTGGGTGTGCACGTCGATGGCGACGAGCGCGTCGACGTCCACGGGGGTTCAGCCCTGGCCGGGGACGGTGTCGGGCAGGAAGGCCTGCAGGTGCGGCTGGAACGTCGTCGGGAAGGCCTCGGCGAGGGCGTCGGCGGTCCAGCCGCCCTCCCGCACCTCGGCGACGACCTCGCTGGGGTGCGACCAGATCGAGATGCGGTCGCCCCCGGCCCCGATGGCCTGGCCGGTGACGCCGGCGGCCTCGTCGGAGGCGAGGAAGACCACGAGGGGGGCCACGTCGTCGGGGGTGCCGAGGCCGTTGGCCCGGACGTCGGCCGGGATGGGCTCGCCGCGGTCGGCGCGCTCCACCAGCTCGGCCAGGCCGGGGATGGTGGCGACCATCCGGGTGAGCGCGACCGGGATGACGGCGTTCACCGTGGTGCCGCTGCGCTGCAGCTCGGCGGCCCAGGTGCGGACCAGGCCGACGATGCCGGCCTTGGAGGCGGTGTAGCCGGTCTGCCCGAAGCTGGCCCGCTGGCCGGCCGGGGAGCCGATGAGGATGAGCCGGCCGCCGCCGCCCTGCTCCCTGAACTGCGCGGCCGCCGCGCGGCCGCAGGTGAAGGTGCCCCGCAGGTGGGTCTGCACGACCAGGTCGAAGTCCTTGTCGGCCATCTTGACCAGCGTGCGGTCCCGCAGCACGCCGGCGTTGGTGACCATGACGTCGAGCCGGCCGAACTCGCGGACGGCCGTGGCGACGACCGCCTCGGCCGCCTCGGTGCTGCCGACCGGCGAGCCCTCGGCGACGGCGGCGCCCCCCGCGGCCCGGATCCCCGCCGCGACCTCCTCGGCGAGCTCGAGGTCGAGGTCGTTGACGACGACGGCGGCACCGGCCGCGGCGAGCGCGGTGGCGTAGGCGCGGCCGAGGCCGCGCCCGGCCCCGGTGACGACGGCGACCTTGCCGGACAGCTGCATGGGGTCCTCCCGGAGGGGGTGGCGGACGGCCGCCGGACGTGCTCCGCAGCACGTCCGGCCTCGCCCGGAAGTTATCCACTCCCGCGACGCTCGTCAACGGTGCGCACCCGTTCGACCAGGTCGGCGACCGCCCGCCCCGCGCCCGCGGCGTAGCGGCGCCGCAGGCGGAGGGCGACGTGCTCGGCGCGCACCGCCGGCCAGTCGGCCGGCAGGTGCTCGACCGGCAGCCCGGGGTCGGCGCGGGCCAGCAGCGTCCACTCGCCCAGCAGGTGCAGCTGGCGGGCGAGGTCGTCGGAGGCGTCCGGGAGGGGGTCCGGGCGGTCCCAGCGGTCGAGGAACCGGGCGTACCGGCGGGCCAGCGTGGCGAGGTCCCACGCGTCGTCGACCAGCTCGGCGACCTCGGTGGGCTCGACGACCCGGGCGCGGAAGACCTTGAGCGAGTCGAGCACGTCCACCCTGGCCAGCAGGGCGGGGACGTCGACCTCGCGGGGCGCCACCCACATCCCGTCCCGCAGCATGCCGAAACCGGCCCACTGCAGGCGAGACCGCAGCAGGTGGCGGTCGGCGCGACGGGTCTCGGGCAGCGAGAAGGCCAGCAGGGTCCACTCGCCGTCCCACGTGCGGTTCACCGGCGAGCGCCAGGCGCGCTCGCCTCCTTCGGCCAGCTCGGCCCGGGCGCGCCCGGACGGCGACAGCAGCACCCGGCGGCCGCTGCGCCGCCGCTCCAGCGTGCCGCGCCGCAGCATCCGGCTGACCGTCGAGCGGGCGGCGTACTCCCCCACGCCCACCCGGCCGAGGACGTCGACCAGCCCGGCGGTGGGGACGGCGAGCGCCGGGTCGGTGAGGTGGACGCCGCAGAACAGCAGCACGTGGGTCTGCGGCCGCGCCGGGTGGGGGGCCAGCGGGCCCTCGTCCTCGGCGAGGTCGTCGCTCGGTACGGCGCTCACGGCGCGGAACGGTACTCAGTCGCGGGGCGGTCGTCACCGTCCCGCCTCGGCCGGACGCCGCGGGCCGCCCCGTCCGGGCTACCCGCCGGTAGCCTCCGGGCATGCCGCTCGCCGCGCAGCCGGACACCGCTCCCCCGCCCGCCGCGACCCTGGAGTCCACCGACCCAGCCACCGGGGAGGTCGTCGGCCGCTTCCCGGTGGCCGACGCCGCCGCGGTCGGCGCCGCGGTCGACCGGGCCCGGACGGCGGCGCAGGCCTGGGCCGCGCTCGGGTACGACGGCCGCCGGCGCCGGCTGGCCGCCTGGCGCGGGCACCTGGCCCGCCACCTCGACGAGCTCGCCGACCTGGTGCACCGGGAGAACGGCAAGCCGCACGAGGACGCCGTCCTCGAGATCACCCTGGCGGTCGACCACCTGGCGTGGGCCGCGGCGCACGCGCGCCGGGTGCTCGGCCCGCGGCGGGTGCGCGCCGGGCTGCTGGCCGCCAACCACGCCGCCTCGCTGGAGTACCAGCCGCTCGGCGTGGTCGGCGTGATCGGCCCGTGGAACTACCCGGTGTTCACCCCGATGGGCTCGATCGCCTACGCGCTCGCCGCGGGCAACGCGGTGGTGTTCAAGCCGTCGGAGCACACGCCGGCGGTCGGCGTCCGGCTGGCGGAGTCGTGGCGGGCCGCCGTCCCGGACCTGCCCGACGTGCTGCAGGCCCTCCCCGGTGACGGCGCGACCGGCGCGGCGCTGTGCCGCGCCGGGGTCGGGAAGCTGGCGTTCACCGGCTCGGCGGCCACCGGCCGCCGGGTCATGGCGGCGTGCGCGGAGACGCTGACCCCGGTGCTCATGGAGCTCGGGGGCAAGGACGCGATGATCGTCGACGACGACGCCGACGTCGCGGCCGCCGCCGACGCCGCGGTGTGGGGTGCGATGAGCAACGCGGGGCAGACCTGCATCGGCATCGAGCGGGTCTACGCGACCGAGGCGGTGCACGACGCCTTCGTCGCCGAGGTGACGCGGCGGGTGCAGCGCCTCGAGCCGGGCACCTCGTACGGGCCGATGACGATGGCCGCGCAGGCCGACGTCGTCCGCCGGCACGTCGAGGACGCCGTGGCCGCGGGCGGCCGGATCGGGGCGGGTGGCACCGACCCCGGCACGGGGCGCACCGTCGCGCCGGTCGTGCTGCTCGACGTGCCGGAGACCTCGGCCGCGGTGCGCGAGGAGACCTTCGGCCCGACGCTGACCATCACGCGGGTGCGCGACGCCGAGGAGGCGCTCGCGCTGGCGAACGGCAACCCGCACGGCCTGGCCGGCGCGGTGTTCTCCCGCTCGCGCCGGCGGGCGCTCGACCTCGCGCGCCGGATGCGCAGCGGGATGACGTCGGTCAACTCGGTGCTCACGTTCGCGGCCGTGCCGGCGCTCCCGTTCGGGGGCGTCGGCGAGAGCGGCTTCGGCCGCATCCACGGCGAGGACGGCCTGCGCGAGTTCACCCGCGCGAAGGCCATCACCCGCCAGCGGGTACCGCTGCCGGTGCCGCTCATGAGCTTCGACCGGCCGGCGGGCGCCACGGCCGCGCTGGCCCGGTTCGTGCGCCTGGTGCACGGGCGGCACCGCTGACCCGGCGGCCAGGAGCCGCGTCGCCCCCGCTCCCGGCGTGACCGGGGACGACCTGGCGGCCGTCGTCGAGCTCGAGCGGCTGCTGCTCCGACCGGACACCCGCGCCGACCCGGACCGGGTGGCGGCCCTGCTGCACCCGGAGTTCCGGGAGTTCGGCGCCTCGGGCCGCGTGTGGGACGGGGAGGCGATCGTCCGCGCGCTGGGTGCGGACCCGGAGGTCCGCGGCACGGCCGAGGCGTTCGAGGTGGTGCGGCTGGCCGAGGACGTCGTCCTGCTCACCTACCGCGTGACCGGGCACCGCGGCTCGCTGCGCAGCTCGCTGTGGGTGCGGGACGGCGCGGCGGGCTGGCGGCTGCGCTTCCACCAGGGCACGCCGGCGCCCGGGTGAGACGCCGGGTCGGCGCGCACCCGTTCCCCGGTGACCGGAGCCCGGCTCAGCCGTGCGACGAACCGGCCGCGGCCTGCGTCGGCGAGGGCGGCAGGCCCGGATCGTCACCGGCAGGCGCATCCGGCCGGTTGCGCCGGATCGACACCGACATCGCCGCCGCGGCCACGCACAGCGCCCCGGCGAGGAACCAGGCCAGGTCGTAGGAGCCCGTCACGTCGCGGATCACCCCACCCCCGTAGGCGGCGATCGCGGCGCCGACCTGGTGCGAGGCGAAGACCCAGCCGAACACCACCGGCGCCCGGGCCCCGAAGTGCTCCCGGCACAGCGCCAGGGTCGGCGGGACCGTGGCCACCCAGTCCAGGCCGTAGAACACGATGAAGGCGACCATGCTGACGTGCAGCTCCGGTCCGAACAGCGGCGGCAGGAGGAACAGCGACAGCCCGCGCAGCCCGTAGTAGGCCAGCAGGAGCAGCCGGGGGTCCACGCGGTCGGTCAACCACCCCGACAGCACCGTCCCGGCGATGTCGAAGATCCCCACCACCGCGAGCAGGCCCGCCGCCGTCGTCACCGGCATCCCGTGGTCGTGCGCCGCCGGGATGAAGTGCGGTTGCACGAGGCCGTTGGTCGACATCCCGCAGATGAGGAAGCCACCGGCCAGCAACCAGAACGGCCGGGTGCGGGCGGCGTGGGTCAGGGCCTGCAGCGCCGTCCGCGCCGCGCCGGCCCGCACCGGGTCGACGTCGTCGGCCGGGGTCCCGCCGTAGGGCGCCACGCCGAGGTCGCGCGGCCGGTCCCGCAGCAGCCAGGCGACGAACGGGACGACGGCCAGCGCGGCCGCCGTCGTCCCCAGCGACGCCGCCCGCCAGCCGGCCGTCGCGTCCGCCCAGGCCACCAGCGGCAGGAACACCAGCTGCCCCGTCGCACCGCCGGCCGTCAGGACCCCGGAGACCAGCCCGCGCCGGGCGACGAACCAGCGGCCGGTCACCGTCGCCACCAGCGACAGCGCCATCGAGCCGGTGCCCAGGCCGACCAGGAACCCCCACAGCAGCACCAGCTGCCAGCTCGCGGTCATGAAGACGGTCAACCCGCTGCCGCACGCGGTGAGCAGCAGCGCACCGATCACCACCCGCCGGACGCCGAAGCGCTCCATCAGGGCGGCCGCGAAAGGAGCCGTCAGCCCGTACAACGCCATGTTGACCGCGACCGCTGCCGAGATCGTCGACACCGACCAGCCGAACTCCTCGCGCAGCGGGTCGATCAGCACCCCCGGCACCGCGCGGAAGGCGGCAGCCCCGACCAGGGCCACGAACGTCACGGCCGCCACCCACCACGCGGGGTGGACGCGGCGGGTGCGGGTCAGGGCGGGCGCGGTCACGGCGGACAGCATGCCGGGACGGCGGAGGACGACGACAGTGGCCCGACGGTCAACATGTGCAAGGATCCGGCCATGACCAGCACGCGCCGGGACGCCGGCCCGGAGGCCCCGCCGCCGCACGAGGTCGTCGTCCTCGCCCTGCCGGACGTGATCGCCTTCGAGCTCGGCCTCCCGCACCGCCTGCTGTCCTCGGCGGTCGACGACGACGGGCGCCGCCTCTACCGGGTGCGGGTGGCGTCCCTCGACGGCGGCCCGGTGCGCACGTCGGCCGGGTACGCGGCGCTGCCCGAGCACGACGGGTCGGTCCTCGCCACGGCCGGCACCGTGGTGGTCCCGGGCGTGTACGGCGGGCCGGCGATGAGCGAGGGCGCGGTGCCCGGCGAGCTGGCCGCCGCCCTGCGGGACGCCGCGGCGCACGCCCGGATGGTCTCCATCTGCACCGGCGCCTTCGTCCTCGCCGCCGCGGGTCTGCTCGACGGGCGCCCGGCGACCACGCACTGGATGCACACCGCCGCCTTCCGGGACCTGTTCCCCGCGGTCCGGCTCGACCCGGACGTCCTCTTCGTCGACGACGGCGAGGTGCTGACCTCGGCCGGCAACGCCGCCGGCATCGACCTGCTGCTGCACGTGGTCCGCCGCGACCACGGCAGCGAGGTCGCCAACCGCGTGGCCCGGCGCAACGTCGTCGCCCCCTGGCGGGAGGGCGGCCAGTCCCAGTTCGTCGAGCGCCCCCTGCCCGAGCCCGGCGGCGCCGGCACCGCCGCGACCCGCGCGTGGGCCGCCGACCGGCTGCACGAGCCCCTCACCCTCGCCGACCTGGCCGCGCACGCCCGGATGAGCGTGCGCACCTTCACCCGGCGCTTCCGCGAGGAGACCGGCCAGTCCCCGCTGCGCTGGCTGGCCGGCCAGCGGCTCACCGTCGCCCGGCACCTGCTGGAGTCGACCGATGCCCCCGTCGACCGGGTCGCCGTCCTGGCCGGCTTCGGCACGCCCGCCTCGCTGCGCGCGCACCTGCGGGCGACCATCGGCGTGTCGCCCGGCGCCTACCGGCGCACCTACCAGGGGGTGTGACGCGAGACTCGCCCGCGCGTCGGCACAGTCGGGCACCCGGTCTGGTTGAGTGGGGTGTACCGGCGCCGCCCCGCCGCTCATCCGGAGCGCGGGACTCGACGTCGGGCTGCGGCAGCGCCACCGAGGCGCGCCCGGCTGTCCGACGTCCCGCCGACGACGAGAGGTCCCGCCCTGCCGAGCGCAGGACGCCGGGGCCCGCGGTCGAGGGGACCGACGGCGGCGAACCAGGACCGTGAGGACCTCCCGTGACCCCGCACGACCCCACCACCCCCGGCCGCGAGACCAGCGGCCGCCGCCGCCGCGGCAGCCGCGGCCGCGGCCGCCCCACCGCCCCCGGGCAGCCCCGGCCCGCGGCCGCGGCGCAGCCCCGGCCGGTCGCCCCGCGCCCCGACCCGGTGCCCGTCGCCGTCGTCCCGGCCGGTGACGCACCGACCGTGCTGCCCGAGGACACCACCTTCGCCGCCCTCGGCGTCCCGGCGCCGCTGGTCGAGGTGCTCGCCGCGAGCGGGATCACCGCGCCGTTCCCCATCCAGGTCGCCACGCTGCCCGACTCGCTGGCCGGGCGGGACGTGCTCGGCCGCGGCCGCACCGGCTCGGGCAAGACCCTCGCCTTCAGCCTGCCGCTGGTGGCCCGCCTCGCGGCCTCCGGCACCCGCCGGACGGCCCGCCGGCCGCGGGCCCTGGTGCTCGTCCCGACCCGCGAGCTGGCCAACCAGGTGTTCGCGGTCGTCGACCCGCTCGCCCGGGCCCTCGGCATGTCGGCGACCACCGTCTTCGGCGGCGTCGGCCAGAACCCGCAGGTGCAGGCCCTGGCGCGGGGCGTCGACGTCGTCATCGCCTGCCCCGGCCGACTGGAGGACCTCATCGGCCAGGGCCACGCCGACCTCGGCGCGGTCGAGGTCACCGTCCTGGACGAGGCCGACCACATGGCCGACCTCGGCTTCCTCCCCGGCGTCAAGCGGATCATGGACCGGACGCCGGGCGACGGGCAGCGGCTGCTGTTCAGCGCCACCCTCGACAACGGGGTCGACGTGCTGGTGCGGCGCTACCTGACCGCCCCGACCACCCAGTCGGTCGACCCGGCGGTCGCCCCCGTGGCGACCATGACCCACCACGTCCTGCGGGTCGAGGCCGGCGACAAGGCCGCCGTCGTCCGGGAGCTCGCCTCGGGCCTGGGCCGCAGCGTGCTGTTCACCCGGACCAAGCACCAGGCCAAGAAGCTGGCCAAGCAGCTCACCGCCGCCGGCGTGCCCGCGGTCGACCTGCACGGCAACCTCAGCCAGAACGCCCGGGAGCGCAACCTCGAGGCCTTCAGCACCGGCGGCACCCGGGTGCTGGTCGCCACCGACATCGCCGCCCGCGGTATCCACGTCGACGACGTGGCGCTGGTCGTCCACGTCGACCCGCCCGCCGAGCACAAGGCCTACCTGCACCGCTCCGGCCGGACCGCGCGGGCCGGGGCCGGGGGCACGGTGGTGACCGTCAGCACCCCGGACCAGTCCGCCGAGGTGCGCACCCTGGCCCGCCAGGCGGGGATCACCCCCACGGTGAGCGCGGTGCGACCGGGTGCCCCGGAGATCACCGCGCTCACCGGACCGGCCGCCCCCCACGTCGAGCCCGCCCCGGCACCCGCCCCGCAGCCGCAGGGCCCGGGCGGGGGCGGCCGGAGGCGCCGCTCCGGCGGCGGCGGGACCGGCACCGCCGGCGGGGCCGGACGGGCGTCCGGTCCGGCGCGCACCCGGGCCGAGCTGGCCGCCCGCGCCGGGACGCACTCGGCCGCGTCGTTCAGCGGGCGCTCGCGCCGCGGGGGCCGCTGACCCCGGGTGGTGGGCGGTCGCCCGGTCGACCAGAGTGGTCGTTGAGATCTGGACGACCACGACGACCGCGAGGTGCCCCGTGCGACTGCCCATCACCCTGTCCGAGATCGGCCCCCGGATCTCCGCCGGGGCCTTCATCCTCAACAGCGGCCTCGGCAAGCGCGGCGCGGACGCCGAGACCGCGGCCGGGCTGCACGGCTTCGCCTCCGGCACCTACCCGGTGCTGTCGAAGGTGCAGCCGCAGCAGTTCGTCAGGGCGCTGTCCACCGCGGAGATCGTGATCGGCGCCGCGCTGCTCACCCCGTTCGTGCCGACGGCGGTGGCCGGCGCGGCGCTGACCGCGTTCTCCGGCGGGCTGCTCGGCCTCTACCTCAACACCCCGGGCATGCGCAAGCCCGGCAGCCTGGCCCCCACCGAGCAGGGCCTCGCGGTGGCCAAGGACGTCTGGCTGCTCGGTATCGGCGTCGGGCTGCTGACGCGGGGCACCGTCGACCGCCCGCGCTGACCCGGTTCAGCCGGGCAGGAACACCTGGGTGACCAGCCGCCGGCGGCGCGCGCCGCCGGCGGCACCCGCCGGCGCGCGGTCCAGCCGCGCCGCGAGCACCGCGCGCAGGTCCGTCACCAGCTCGGCGAACTCCGCGTCGTCGAGCCAGAGGCCGACCTGGCGGTAGCCCACGCCGTCCGCGGCCAGGTCCAGCCGGCCGCTCCCGGCCCCTCCGGCGTAGCGGTCGAAGTCGGCGAGCAACCCGGCCACGAACGTGGCGAAGGCCCGCCGGTGCTCCTCGGCCGACATCCCGGCGGCCTCCTCGGGGCCCAGCGAGGCAGCTTCGGTCACCAGCCGGTAGGTGCGCTCGGCCGCGCCCCGCACCCGGCGCTCGGCCACCACTTCCAGCACCCCGGCCTCGGCGAGCACCGCGACGTGCCGGTAGAGGGTCGCCGGGGGCACGTCGGCCAGTTCCCCCCGCAGGTCGCCCGTCGTCAGCTGCCGGTCCCCGAGGAACGCCTGCACCACGCGCAGGCGCACCGGGTGCAGGAGCAGGTCCGCCGTCGCCATCCGCGCGCTCCGTTCTCGTGCTCGTCACACCGTTCTCATGGTTGACATCAGTATCGCTGGTGATAACAATAGGCGCATGGCGACCGTCCGCACCACTCCCGAGACCCTGACCGTCCTCCTCTCCCCGGCCGAGAAGGTCCTCGGCCTGCTCCGCGACCTGCGCGTGCCGCGCTCGGCGGTGCGGTCGGTCGAGGCGCTGCCGGACGGGCTGGCGGCCACGCGCGGGCTGCGCGCCCCCGGCCTGGGCGTGCCCGGGGTCCGCAAGATCGGCACCTGGCGGGGGCACGGCGAGAAGGCGCTGGTCTCCGTCCGGCGCGGGCAGGGCGCGGTGCGGGTCCGGCTGACCGGCCAGCGCTTCGACACGCTGCTCATCGGCGCCGACGACGCCGAGGCGCTCGCCGCCCGCCTGGCGGCCCGGCCGTGAGCGGGGCGGGCACGGCGCAGGCCGTGCGCGAGCGGGACCTGGCGGTGCCGGGCGACCCGGAGCTCGCCGGGACCTTCGCCCTCCCGGGCGGCGGGGGTCGCTCGCCGGCCGTCCTGCTCGCCAGCGGCTCGGGGCCGCTGGACCGCGACTCGAACGTGCGGCGGATGCGGTTCGCCGTGTCCCGGGAGCTCGCGCACGCCCTGGCCGCCTGCGGGCTGGCCTCCTACCGCTACGACAAGCGCGGCGTCGGCGCGACGCCCGGGGACTGGCGCGCCGCCGGGCTGACCGACAACGTCGACGACCTCGGCCGCGCCCTCGACACCCTGCGCGCGCAGCCCGAGGTCGACCCCGAGCGGGTCCTCCTCGCCGGGCACAGCGAGGGCGCGGTCCTCGCCGCGGCGCTCGCGGCCCGCGGGGCACCGGTGGCCGGCGTCGTGCTGCTGTCGATGAGCGCGACACCCGGCCGGGAGCTGCTGCGCTGGCAGGCCCGGCAGATCGGGCCGACGCTGCCCGCGCCGGTGCGGCTGCTGCTCCGGCTGACCCGCACCGACCTCGAGCGCAAGGTCGCGGCCAACCACGTGCGGATCGAGGCGACCACCACCGACGTGGCCCGCATCGGGGGCGCCCGCATCAACGCCCGCTGGCACCGGGAGTTCCTCGCCCACGACCCGCGCACCGACCTGGCGCGGCTCACCGCCCCCGTGCTGGCCCTGACCGGCACCAAGGACCTGCAGGTCCCGGTCGCCGACCTCGGCACCGTGGAGGCGGTCGTCCCCGGCCCGGTCGAGGTCCACGCCGTCCCCGACCTCACCCACACGCTGCGCCGCCAGCTGGGCCCGGCGTCGCTGCGGGCCTACCGCGCGGAGCTGCGGGACCCGGTCGACGCCGAGGTGCTCGACACCGTCGTCGGCTGGTGCCGGCGGGTCGCCGGCGGACCCCGCCTGTGAATCAGCCGGAAAGGGGTATCGCCGGGTCCGGGAACGCCGCAGGATCCCTCCCGACGGCACCGCCGCCCACCGAGGAGGACCCGTGCACCCTGCGACCACCCGTCCCACCCGCCGGATCGCGGCCGCCGTCCTGGCGCTCGCGCTCGGCGGCCTGACCGCCTGCTCCGGGGACGGCGGGGCGGAGGCCGCCGACCCCGCGGCCACCACCACCGGCGAGACGTCCTCCCCGGCCCCGAGCACGACGACGGAGGCACCGGGCGCCACGACCGGGGCCCCGGGCACCACGGCGGAGGCCCCGGCTCCCGCAGCCGAGACGGTGTCGGTGACGGCGGACGAGTTCTCCTACGAGCTCTCCGAGGACTCGTACTCGCCCGGCACCTACACCTTCGAGGTCACCAACTCCGGCAACATGCCGCACGACTTCGTCGTGGAGCGGGACGGCGCGGACGTCGCCGCCACCCCGGTCCTGCGCCCCGGCGAGTCGGCGACCCTGGAGGTCGCGCTCGAGGCCGGGGACTACGCCTTCTACTGCTCCGTGGGCAACCACCGGGCCCAGGGCATGGAGACGGCGGTGACGGTGGCCGGGTGAGCGGTCCCGCCCACCCGGCCACCGGGCGTCCCGCCTAGGCGCCGCTGGAGAAGGCGGCGTCGAAGGCGGCCGCCGGCGGGTCGAAGGCCAGCCGGCGGACGAAGGCCAGCGCCTCCGGCGCCCCGACCAGCCGGTCCATGCCGGCGTCCTCCCACTCCACCGAGATCGGCCCGTCGTAGCCGATGGTGTTCAGCATCCGGAAGCAGGCCTCCCACGGCACGTCGCCGTGGCCGGTGGAGACGAAGTCCCAGCCGCGCCGCGGGTCGGCCCACGGCAGGTGCGAGCCCATCCGGCCGTTGCGGCCGTTGCCCACCTGCTTCTTCGCGTCCTTGCAGTCCACGTGGTAGATCCGGTCCTTGAAGTCCCACAGGAACCCGACCGGGTCCAGGTCCTGCCACACGAAGTGCGACGGGTCCCAGTTCAGCCCGAACGCCTCGCGGTGCCCGATCGCCTCCAGCGCGCGCACCGTCGTCCAGTAGTCGTAGGCGATCTCCGACGGGTGCACCTCGTGCGCGAACCGCACGCCGACCTCGTCGAAGACGTCGAGGATCGGGTTCCACCGGGCGGCGAAGTCGGCGTAGCCGTCCTCGACCATCGACTCGGGCACCGGCGGGAACATCGCCACGGTCTTCCAGATCTTGGACCCGGTGAACCCGACGACGGTCCGCACCCCGAGCTTCGCGGCGGCGCGGGCGGTGGTCTTCATCTCCTCGGCCGCCCGCTGGCGCACCCCTTCGGGGTCGCCGTCACCCCACACCCGCGGGTGCACCATGCCGCGGTGCCGCTCGTCGATCGGGTCGTCGCAGACCGCCTGGCCGTTGAGGTGGTTGGAGATGGTCCACACCTCCAGGCCGTACCGCTTGAGCAGTGCCAGCCGCTCCTCCACGTAGGCGTCGTCGGAGGCGGCCCGCTCGACGTCGAGGTGGTCGCCCCAGCAGGCGATCTCCAGGCCGTCGTAGCCCCACTCGGAGGCCAGCCGGCACACCTCCTCGAACGGCAGGTCGGCCCACTGGCCGGTGAACAGGGTGACGGGACGGGGCATGGTGCACTCCTTCGTTCACGGTGGTCCGGTGGCCCCGTCCCGAGGCTCGCCCCGGGCCTGCGAGGGGTGAGGAGGACGGGGTCCCTTCTCAGGCGGGGATGTCGGTCCAGGTGGAGCGGTCCGCCGCGCTGCGCTCGACCGCGTCGAGCACCCGCTGGACCTGCAGCCCGTCGGCGAAGGACGGCGCGGGGTCCTCGTCGGCGGCGATGGCGCGGACCAGGTCGACGACCTGGTGGGTGAAGCCGTGCTCGTAGCCCAGGCCGTGCCCGGCCGGCCACCAGGCGGCGACCCAGGGGTGCTCGGGCTCGGTGACGACGATCCGGCGGAAGCCGGCCGTGGCGG